>JBLXCF010000033.1:0-5195 GCA_048265145.1 Aequorivita sp. | reverse complement strand
AGTTGCCGATTCACTTCCCGGTCGCGCTGCATATTGCGCTCAATCTTTGGAATCCAAAAACCGCGGTTACTTTTTAAAGTCTGCTTTCTTTCGGGCCAATTATAGCCGTGCCAAAACTCACCGTCAATAAAAATGGCAAGTTTAGATTTTTGGATAGAAACATCAGGCTTTCCCGGCAGTATTTTGCTGTCCACGCGATAACGGATGCCTTTCTTCCAGAGCGCTTTTCTGAAAAGCAATTCCGGCTTGGTATTCTTCCCACGAATTTTGCCCATCATTTTGGATCGCTTTTTTGTGGTATAGAAGCCGGATTCTTCATTGAAACGCGGGACTTTTATTTTTTCTTCTTCATAAATCATTCACTTAAAGTATGAATAATCTTTGCTTTTTAAAAGTTAAATATTTTCAATAAAAAAACCCTCACAAATCTGCAAGGGTTTCAATCTAAGTCAAATCTAACGTCTAATATCTGTAATACTCAGGCTTAAACGGCCTCAACAGTTACCCAATGTTCGGCTTGTTTCAGTAAGCTCGGTAAGTTCAACCCCGATTTTCTCAAGGTGAAGTTTCGCAACTTTTCATCAAATGCTTTGGAAGCATATACACTTCGTTTCATAGTTTCGCCATTTTTCAAAGCTCAATCTGTGCCAAAGTTTGGTGGTAAAACTGTTGCTCATCACAAAACTTGGGTGCCGTGCGCAACCAAGTTTTACCAACGACCTTCGGCAAAAGGATATCCTTTCCGTTGATGGTATATTTATCAACCTGTGGCTTAATTTCAACTGGGTGTTGCCGTGGTTTCTTCAACCAAGCAACGGCAATCTCATTGTCAAAATGCCCAATGTTACAAACGATGGTTTTGTCTTTCATCGCTTCAAAATGCTCAGGACGATATATCTTTGTTTCCGGTTGTAGTAATTACAATATCAGCATTGCCACAACGGTTTCCAATTTTTTCACTTCAAAACCGTCCATTGCAGCTTGTAAAGCACAAATTGGGTCAATTTCAGTAACGGTAACAATACTTCCGGCACCTTTAAATGAAGCGGCAGTTCCTTTCCCAACATCGCCATAACCACAAACTACTACGCGTTTTCCGGCAAGCATAATATCAGTAGCACGGCGGATTGCATCCACAGCGCTTTCACGACAACCATATTTATTGTCGAATTTACTTTTGGTAACGCTATCGTTAATGTTGATAGCTGGCATTGGTAAAGTTCCTTTTTTCACGCGCTCGTAAAGACGGTGAACGCCAGTGGTAGTTTCTTCAGAAATACCTTTTACGCCAGCGGCAAGCTCTGGATATTTGTCCAAAACCATATTCGTTAAATCGCCGCCATCGTCAAGAATCATATTCAACGGCTTGCGGTCTTCGCCAAAGAAAAGGGTTTGCTCAATACACCAATCAAATTCCTGCTCATTCATACCTTTCAAGCATATACAGGGATTCAGCAGCAGCAATTGCAGCGCAGCGTGGTCCCATAGAAAAATATTACAAGAACTCCAAGTAACTTGCTCCAAGCGCTTTTAATGTTTCAATAAGTACCGCAGTTTGAATGGTCATGTGAAGACATCCAGCAATGCGCGCGCCCTTTAAAGCTGTTCGTTTCGTATTCTTCACGAAGAGACATAAGCCCCTGATTTCGGCCTCGGCAAGCTCAATTTCCTTTCTTCCCCAGTCTGCTATGAAATATCTTTACTTTAAACGCCGTGTAAGGCACAGTTTTCGTGACATATTTGTTATTTATACCCGCAAAAGCGGACATTCATTAAAAATTTTCTAGTTTTAAGTCTGCAAAACTACGAAATATCCTTTGAAAGTTTATGCCACTTTACAAAACTATAACAGTAAATCCTCACACTAAAGTCTTCATTTGGAAGATTGAAGAGTCTTTTGAAGCACTTTCCGAAGGGATTGATCTTACAAAAAATTGCTCTAATAGAGTGGTAAATATGAAAAGCGACCTACATCGCCGGGGTTTATGAGCATTCGGCATTTATTGGCTTTGGGGGGCTATACCGATCACGATTTGTATTATGACGAAAACGGAAAACCCATTTAACGGCTATGCATATTTCCATTACACATTCCTTTAACTTTTCGGCAATAATAATTAGCGATATTGAAGGGATTGATATTGAAATGCAGCGCAAAATCCTTAGAATCGCACATAAATTCACCCAATTGAAGTATACCGAACCATCGCCAATGAAGATGCAATGATGCGAAACTTACGATTGTTTGGTGCAAAAGAGTCACTTTATAAAAGCTTTGCTGAAAAGGAGTGAGTTTTTGGAAAATATTTATGTGGAAGATTTTAGGCTCGATGAAACCAAACCACGGCTACGGTAACTTACGAAGATAAACAGCAACAGTACGATGTGGATTTTCTTGAATTTGAATTGCGCCTAACCCTTATTTCTGAAAAATAGTAGATGGAAGGAATTTTTTACAAATCTTTTCTGAAACGAATTGACGAAAAGAAAAGCAACTCACCATTTTGATTGACCCAGATAAGTTTGATATTTCTGAAACAAATTCATTTCTGAAGAAAATTCCAAAAAACAACTCACATTTTGTTGGCGGAAGTACCGTTGCCAATGGCGAAACCGAAGCAACCGTACAAGCTTTGAAAGCTGAAACAAAACTGCCAATTTTCTATTTCGGGCGACCATTCGCAGATTACTCCTTTGCAGATGCATTGTTTTGTTACTTTCTGGGCGGAATGCGGAATATTTGGTGGGCCAGCAGATAAAGTCCATTTCAAATTGAAAATAGTCCTTGGAAATTATTTCCACGGGCTATATTTGATCGACGGCGGTAACGACTGGCAGTTTCAAAGTGACGAATACCGAACCGCTTCCTGGAAAATATTGAAAACATTGTACACGGCGCCAGCAGGCCAATTTATGGGCGCAAAATTATTTATTGGGCGGGCACGGCGTGATTTCCCGTAAACCCGAAATCATTTCCGAAAAAAAGCACCAACATCCCTTTAATTGTTGGCGGCGGAATAAAACCAAGCACAAAAAATACCGCTTACGAAGCTGGAGCGGATATGGTTGTATGGAACGGCGTTTGAGTAAATTCCAAATCTTAAAAACGAGATTCCAAAACTGCAAACTGCGAATGAAAACTTTTAAAATCGTAGTTTGAAAAAAATGAAAAATGAAAATTTCAGTAGAATTAACCCTCACGCCTTTACAGGACGATTACGAACCCGCAATAATCAATTTTATAAAAAGCCGAAATTTGGCTCATGTATTGAAAACTTCAAGCACACAGGTTTACGGCGATTATGATGCGGTGATGAACCTTCTTCAAAAGAAATGAAAGTTGCATTGGAAGCTGTGGAAAGAGGTTTGCTTTACATCAAAATAGTAAAATCAGACCGCAGCGACTATGAGCCCCATTTTGATTGGTTTGCGCAATACGCTGAAGTTCCCCACATTTAATAGTGCTGGAACTCATCGGCGTTTTCTTTGGCTTTTTGAGCGTGTGGTTCAGCAAGCAGGATAATATTCTCGTATATCCCACGGGGATTATCAGCACGGCTATTTTCGTTTATATTTTGGCTGTTTATGGGCTTTTGGGCGATATGATGATAAACGCCTATTACTTCGCAATGAGCATTTACGGCTGGTATATTTGGACCCGAAAAGTGGATGCGACCCATTATACACCCATCACAAAAGCTACAAAAACCGAAAACAAACAATCTATTTACATTTTTATCGCAACGCTTATTTTCGTTTTTGCAGTCTATGAATTTTATGATAAATGGAACAGTTGGACAGCTTATGTTGACACGATTACGACCGCAATTTTCTTCGTGGGAATGTGGCTTATGGCGAAAAGAAACTCGAAAACTGGATCTATTGGATTATTGGCGACCTAATTTCCGTGCCACTATACCTTTATAAAGGACTCGTGTTTACTTCGTTCCAATACCTTT
The DNA here is from genome assembly GCA_048265145.1 of Aequorivita sp. Taxonomy (GTDB): domain Bacteria; phylum Bacteroidota; class Bacteroidia; order Flavobacteriales; family Flavobacteriaceae; genus Aequorivita. The sequence continues at coordinate 1,236 of JBLXCF010000033.1, read as the reverse complement.
TATTTACTATTATTGCCATTTACGGATACCGCGCTTGGAAGAAAAATTTGAACATACCCGAAACCAGTCTGCTGAATTGATAAAAGTAGTTTTATACGGCCCCGAATCTACTGGAAAACTACCTTGGCAAAACAGTTGGCGGAACACTACAAAACGCATTGGGTACCCGAATATATGCGGGAATACCTTCAAAAAAGTGGGATATTGAAAGAAATTGGTTGAAAAGAAGATTTAATTCCCATCGCAAAAGGGCAATTGCAACTTGAAAAAGAAGCTTCGCAAAGGCTGAAAATCTGCTGATTTGCGATACAATCTGCTCGAACTAAAGTCTATTCCGAATATTATTACGACGGATTTTGTCCTTCGGAAATAAAACCAAAAACCAAAGACAATTACAGCATCTACCTTTTGACCTATGTTGACACGCCTTGGGAGCCGGATATTTTGCGCGACCGTCCAAACAACCGCGAAGAAATGTTTCGTATTTTCGAGGCCGAATTGAAAAAACAAAATTTCCCGTATAAAATTTTAAAGGGAAACGAGGAAGAGCGGTTTAAAAAAGCAACCGAAATAATTGACGCATTATTAAATAGGTAAAAACCTTTGCGTTCTCTGCGCCTCTGCGGTGATAATTTACCGCAAAGTCGCAAAGGTCGCGAAGAAACTTGCAATTACATTGAATAAAATGTTTACAGAAAAAAACATACAACAAATAAAAAACCACGGGCTTTCCGAAGCTAAAGTCACGCGACAACTCGAAATTTTTAAGGAAGGAATCCCCTTCGCAAATGTAGTTGAACCAGCTTCGGCGGATAATGGCATTGCGGTATTTTCAGAATCGGAACAAAACCATTTTGTAGCGCTTTTTGAAACTGAAAAAGATAAACTCGATTTGCTGAAATTTGTGCCAGCTTCGGGCGCTGCTACGCGAATGTTTAAGTTTTTGCATCAGTTTTTGGAGAGTTATGATTTTAAAAATGAAGACATCGATGTGTTTCTTCAAAAGGAAGAAAACAAGAACTTAAAAATCTTTTTTGATTCAATCGAACAATTTGCTTTTTCTTCTTTGGTGAAAGAGAAATTGGAAGCGAAATTTCCCGATTTCGAAAATTTCGAAAAAGGAAAACGCTACTATTTCTTTGTAAAGGAAATGCTGGAAGAAATCGGTCTCAATTTCAGCAACACGCCCAAAGGCCTCGTTCCTTTTCACAAATACGACGAAAATTATGTTACCGC
>JBLXCF010000032.1:0-6216 GCA_048265145.1 Aequorivita sp. | reverse complement strand
CGAACAAAACCGGGATGCACCACAAAACCGCAGGTAAATTTTGAAGGATGGTTATGCTGAATTTTTGCGTTGAAATCATTCTGAAAACGCAATGCCTGCTTCATTTCTTCCACACGTAAACCGTTTCCGTAGAGTTGGGAAAGGTTCAAAACAACGGCGTGATCTATTTTGAAACGCTCCATCCATTCCAGTTTTTCATTTAAAAAGAAACTGGAATCGGTAACCGGACGGCTCCAATCTTTTTGAAGCATGAATTTTCGGTCTTTATCAACCCAAAAAATGCCTTTATCCTGCATAAACTGCGGAATTTCCTCAGGATAAGGAAGCAAATGTGAATGGCCGTTAATGCGGAGTTTTCGTCTCATATGAAAATTTAGCGAATGCTAAAGTTACAAACTTTGGTGCGTCCGCCATCTACGGGAAGATTTATTCCGTTGATATAGCTGGCGGCTTCACTTGCCAAGAAAGCCACGGCATTTGCAATTTCCTGGTTGAGCAAAACGTTTTGCGGGAACAAGACTTTTCATAAACTCGCTGGCTTTCTTTTCGGTTTTATTCATGCGTTTTGCAGCATTTCCAATGTCAATGTCAGCGTCCACATTGTTCAGTTATAATTGTCCCAATCATTCGTAAAACTCGCAAACGAATTGATTCTCACCGTTTTATACCTGAATTATTGATAATCCCCAACTCATTCTGAACCAGAGTTATCTGGTTAAGGCTAACTGAAAAGCAATTCGTCGCCTTTGCACCTTTGGCGTATTATTCATTGAAATATTTTTGTTACTTCACTTTGCCAATTGTTGCGGCCATCTTCAATAGTTGTTTTACATGAAGTGGCAAAATTCCAATATTGAGGGTTCTTTAATCTAAGCGTTTTTATCCTAAATAAGTCGTCAATATTAAAGCCAATTCTCTCTCACTCATCTCAATTTATATTTTTATGAACCTTAGAGCTTGGGCAAAATAGCAAAATTTTCTTTGGTGTTGGGCAAACCATTCTGTCAAGTTGTGCATTGAAACGCTTGCGTCTTCTTCTTTTCAAAGTCCTGGGCTTCGTCAGTATTCTTCTTCTATGTCTGTTGCAAAGGCAAAAAATTGACCGCCTTTATGACCATTGCTTCCTCTTCGCTAGGTTTATCGTTTTCACTCAGGGCCATAAATGTGAAATATTGCTTGCATGGCCAAGACCAGCAACTGGTTCCTAATAAAACGTAATAATGTCTGTTACATGGGTATTGTTGTCGGCTCAAATCTACGGCTCACAAAATTTGAACGATTGTTGTTTTTTTGTAATTCTTTTGTCCGCAAGGATATCCCAGTTTGGCCTTTTTCCCCAAAAGTATGAAGATGTCTCGGCATTCAAGCGACCAGCTGTGCTTTTTTTTAACCTTTGCTTCGATGGGCAACGCCTGCAACCAAAGCTATCATTTTTTGGTTTTGAACCTCCAAGTTTTTTTTTGATGTCAGTCAAATCCTTGCTATCTCCAATCCAGATTCGGTTGCTGCGCTTTCCAATGCCAGCGGTGCTTCCGCAGACTAATGCGTTTTTATCTGTTAAGTCTGAAATTCATAGTTAATATTCAATATTCAATATTCAATAGTTCAATAGTTCAATTTTCAATTCTCAATATTTTTCCTCATCCTCATCCCCATCCTCATCCCTCATCCTCATACCTAATACAAACATTCTTCGCCTCCGTAAAAAATCGAAGTGCTTCAAAACCGCCTTCGCGACCCACGCCACTGTCTTTCATTCCGCCGAAAGGCGTACGTAAATCACGGTTTAGCCAAGTGTTTACCCAAACAATGCCCGCTTCAATTTCTTTTGAAATGCGCATCGTGCGGTTCAAATCTGAAGTCCAAAGTGTTGACGACAAACCGTATTTCACGGAGTTAGCCATTTGTAAAGCTTCTTCCTCAGTTTCAAAAGGCATGATGGTTACCACGGGACCGAAGATTTCTTCTTGGTTTACACGACATTGGTCGTCAAAAACCTCAATTACCGTGGGTTCCAAATAATAACCGTTTTCGAAATTTTTCACGGTAATCCTATTTCCGCCGCAAAGGATTTTCCCACCTTCTTTTTCAGCGATTTTTATATACGATTCTACCTTTTCAAGATGTGGTTTATAAAGCACCCAAATTGGTTTCGGCATCAAAGGGATTCCCACTTTTAGTTGCTTTACTTTTTCAACAAAATCTTTTTGAATTTTTCAAAGAGTGGTTTCTCCACAAAACTTGCTTCCGCAAAGGCAAATTTGGCCTTGGTTTGCAAAGGAAGAGCGCACGGTAACTTCCAGTATTTTTTCATAATCGCAACGGAAGATGAGGTTTGGATTTTTTTCCACCGAGTCCAAAGAAAGTTTTTTGAACATTGTGCGGCGGTTCGCAATGTGTTCACCGGTTTTGGTTCCGCCGGTAAAGGAAATTGCTTTTATGTTTTTATGCTCCACAATCGCTTGCCCTGCGGAAGGTCCCAGGCCGTGAACGATATTTAAAACTCCTTTTGGCAAACCGGTTTCGGAGCATATTTCACCCAAAGAAAAGCCGTCAAGGCGTTACCTACTGGGTTTTGCAATAACGTGTTTCCAGCATGATTGCCGGCGATTTTCCAAGTAAATAAATATAACGGAAGGTTCCACGGCGAAATACAGCCCACAATGCCGCGGCTGGCGCAAAGTAAAATTCATCGTATTCAACCCCACACCTCGTGGGCTCGCTGAAAATTGGGTAATTGCATTTCCGAAAATCGAAAATTTGCAGGGCTTAAATATCAACTGCCAAAGCCAAATCAATGGTTTGCCGTTGTCCTTGCCCGGCTTCGGCCAAATCGACTAGTTTTTCTTCAATTAAATCTGCAATTTTTAAAGAATCTCTACGTTGTCAATGGTTGTGTTGCTCCATTTTGAAATGCCTTTGCGGTTTGGGCGCAGTTTCAATTTTCGGCATTTGAATCTGCAATCTGTGAATAAATTCACCATTGAAGGATTGTAATTGTTCAACCATTTTTGTGAAAGTGGTTCAACGTATTCGCCGTTTATGTAGTTGGGATTTTTGCATTTTATAACGGTTTATAAGCCATCGCTTTAATCTCCACCACCAAATAAGGATGTGGCAATTGATGACCGCTACCGTAGTGCGCGCGGCCCAGTTTCCTTATTGAAATATTCTGCGCCACTTGTTATAGCCAGCAAAATCGTTCATATTTACCAAAAGCTGGTTACGTCCACCACATCTGCCATAGTTAACTTCAGCGAGGTAATCTTTGTTTTCCAGCACGGCACGGGTTTGTTCCCGAATGTCAAAATGCATCGTGCCCATTTCGTCCACTTTGTGAACGCCCGCAAAGGTATTGTCGGGCAAACGCGAACTTGTTCCGCTAATAACATAAAATCGCCCACGTTTACGTGGATATGCGCCTCGTGGCGTTGCTTTTCCTTCTACTAATCTGCTTTTGTTACTCATTTTAATAATTTATTTTGTCACACTGAGCGCACGAAGTGCTTTAATGTTACGGTATTCATCGGGCTTCGAATGCGCTCAGCCTGACATTAATTTTATTTATTACCCAAAAGCCATCATCGTGAAGGATGGTTTCGGTTTCTTTTTTTTACTAGTTCCAGTTTTTCTTTAAAGCATTTCTTCTGTGAGTTTTCCATCATCTAAAAGGTTCAAAATTGCTTTGTCCTGAGCCCTTCCGCGTTTTAATGCTTCGGAGTAGGTAATTGATTCCTTAAAGGTAACCAAAGAATATTTGCTGTAATATTCCTCGGGAAATTCTGCTTCAAAAGCAGTTTCCAGCTTTCTTTTCCTTTGGAAAATTTCCATTGCGGTGTGCTCTTTCATTTCGTGGAAATTATCAACCGCCAAATCTGCAATTGCGTCCGTATCTTTTTTCCGAAGCGTTTCGTATTCTTTAAAAATAGTATCCCAATCAACTCCTTCCCTTTGGGGAGGTCGGGAGGGGACATATTTCTCAAGAATTTCATCCAAAACCACCACGTCTTCAAAGGATGCATTCATTCCCTGTCCGTAAAAAGGAACGATTGCGTGTGCGGCATCGCCCATTAACAGCACTTTTCCGAAACATTCCATGGCGAATATTTTACAGGTTCCGAAATACCAGTTGGGTTTCCGAAAAACTCCTCGGCAAGGTTTGGAATCATTTCTACCACATCGGGAAATTCTTTGTTGAAATATTCGTGAACCATTTCTGGCGAAGTCAAATTTGCGAAACAGTATTCGCTGTTTTCATACGGAAGAAACAATGTAACGGTAAAACTTCCATCGAGATTTGGAAGCGCAATCAGCATATCTTCGCCACGCGGCCAAATGTGCAAGGCGTTTTTATAGGTTCTATATCCGTTATTTTCGGCAGCTGGAATTTGAAGTTCTTTGTAGCCGTGGCTGAGCCATTGTTGCGAAAAACTAAAGAGAAATTTATGGCTCTCAAACATACTTTTGCGAACCGCTGAACCTGCGCCGTCGGTGCCGAAAATTACATCAGCTTCTATTTTTATTTCTTTTTTTGAATTGAAATCCCTAAAAGTAGCCGAAGCATTTTCCAAATCAACTTCTTCGCAAGCGTGGTTGAAAATTATATTGACGTTCGGCATTTTTTCAGCTTCATCCAATAACAGCATATTAAGTCCGGGACGTGAAATAGAGTTTATGTATTCGTCTTTTCTACCGCTATAAGGACTCAAAAAAGTATTTCCCGCTTTGTCGTGAATCATCCGGCCGTTCATTGGGATACAGAGTTTTTTGGCTTCTTCCTCAACCCTGCTAAACGCAGTCCGCGCAATCCGCGATCGCTCAACGCTAAGTTTATGGAACGTCCGCGTCTTGGGTTACTTTGCGCAAATCGGGGCGTTTTTCAACCAAGGTTATTTCGTAGCCGCGCTGTGCCATTCGCAAAGCGAGAAGCTTCCACAGAGACCAGCGCCGATGATTAATATATTGTTCATTATTTATTTTTTATTTCAGACCTGTCAGGTTTTTTACTCCTTCCGTCTTTAAAATCGCTTTTGGCGATTTTAAACCACCTTCCTGAAAAAGGGGAAGGAACACTTAGTTATTTTAAAACTTCTTTCAATTTTTCTGAAAATCTAAAACACATCCTCAAAACTATTATAGAGTGGGGAGCACGGATTACGTCGGGCTCGCCAATCACTAATTACGCCAGCTTCGGTCAATTTTGTGTAAATTTTTATCGGCATTTTTCACTTGAATTGAAAGTTGGCAGCCGCGTTCTTCGGGTTTCTGGCGTGATTACGTTGATTGCATCATTTTTCATTTCGTCCAACAAAAACTCCAAATAGCCCGTGAGTTTTTCAGATTTCTTCCGAAGGTTTTCAAACCTGCTTCCGCAAAAGTGTCCAAAGACGCACGAATGGCCGCCATCGATAAAATTGCGGATTGCTAAGTTGCCAACCTTCGCGCCGGGAAGCGCATCAAAATCTTGCCGCATATTGAAACGCGTTTTTTTGTTGTGGCCCCACCAGCCTGCAAAACGGTTGAGGTTTTCATTGTTTGCGTGGCGTTCGTGAACAAAACATCCGCCAAGACTTCCCGGGCCGCTGTTTAAATATTTATAGGTACACCAAACGGCAAAATCGGCTCCAGTTTCGTGCAGATTTGGCTGAATATTTCCTGCGCCGTGCGCTAAATCGAAACCAACCATACAGTTGTATTTATGACCTAATTCAGTAATTTTCTTCAGCGGAAAGGATTGCCCGGTGTAATAATTGGTGCTGCCAATCATCAACAAAGCGATTTCGTTGCCATGGGTTTTCATAATTTCTTCCAAATCCTCAAAACGGCAAAGTTCTTCGCCTTTTCGGGGTTTCCAAAGAATCAATCCGTCTTTTGGATCAATTCCGTGAAATTTCAACTGACTTTCAACGGCATATTTATCACTGGGGAAAGCATCGCTTTCAACCACAATTTTATATTTTGTTTTTGTGGGTTGAAAAAAGGAAACCATCATTAAATGAAGATTGGTTGTAAGCGTGTTCATCACAACAACTTCCGAAGGTTTTGCGCCAACGATTTTTGCCATGTTTTCCGTAAGAAATTCGTGGTACGGAAGCCACGGATGCTTGCCTTCCACGTGGCCTTCAACGCCGAGATTTGCCCAATCCGTCAATTCTTCTTTTATATATTCGGAAGTGATTTTTGGCTGTAAACCAAGGGAATTTCCGCAGAGATAGA
>JBLXCF010000031.1:0-6854 GCA_048265145.1 Aequorivita sp. | reverse complement strand
TATGATATAAACGGAAAACTGGTGGGCCAGACAGACCTGCGCAGCATGCAGGGCGAAAAGGCCGTGGATGTTTCAGCGCTCGCCTCTGGAGTTTATATGGTACAGATAACTGGTGACAACGCAAGCACTGTGAAGCGCTTGATTAAAGAATAACACCCGTTAACTTTCGTCTTGAATTTTCAGGATGAAACAAGCCGGCCTCGGTACTAAACTGGGGCCGGCTTTTTTTAGTTACATTAGAATACTAAATTTTTCAATTATATTTTTCAACCGATTTTGACAATTTTTTCTACCATCACTTTGTTGCAAAACAACAAAATTTTGACCACCAAAAAATTTGTAAAAAACTGATTAGTGTTAGGGTTGGTTAAACTGAAAAGCCCTGCATAGTATTAGGTGCAGGGCTTTGCTACTTTTTTGGGTATTCACTTTTTATTCGCGTTCCGCCAAATCTTCCAGCGTTTTTACCCGATTGAGCGTATTGTGTATTTCAGTAGCCTGGTTTTGAAGCACTCCGGCAATATGGGTTGGAAATGGATTGTTTTTTAGCTGTTCCTCATACTCTTTCCAACTAGCTTTTTCGCCGCGAATACATTCTTCCAAAACAGCTTCATCGGTGTTTCCTGCCACTGCACTTTTAATATCAATCCAGGCGCGGTGCATATCGCCCGTAAAACTGCCGCTTTCCTTTGGTTTTTCGTTCAATTGACGCAATTGATGGTCCAATTCCGTGGCGAATCGGTTACGCTGGGCGGCCTGTTGTTGAAGAAAACGTTTTAAATTTTGGTTCTTGGCATCCTTCATTGCCTTCGTAAAACCTTTTTCGGCATCATAATTCTTTTCGAGCAAGGCCTGCAGACTTTTGACTACTTCCTTGTGAATGTTGTGATCGGCTCTTTCTTTTGTAGTTTCCATAATTTTTTTGTTTTAGAAATTTTTATTTAAAATTAAAAAGATCAAATTCAAAATAAACCTATCACTTTCCCAATTGAGAAGTGTTTAACGTTAGTTGTTAAAGATTTCCGAGGTATAAAAAAGATTCTAAATTTTTATTAACAAGCGCGCCCCAATCTCCGGATTTCACTAACTTTCAATAAAAATTGTATGGATATTCGCTCGAATGAACCCTATTGGTTAATCAAGAATTCTCTTCCGCAAAGCTACCCTTCCCTTAAACAATCCATTTCTTCGGAAATTTTAATAATCGGCGCCGGTATTACTGGAGCACTCATTGCCTATAAACTGATAGGCGAGGGGAGGCGCATAGTGATGGTGGACCGAAGGGATGTCTGCAACGGAAGTACCGCGGCAAGTACCTCCATGCTTCAGTATGAAATTGACGTTCCGTTGCACAGGCTTATTGAGGAGGTGGGGCTAACGTGTGCAGTTTCGAGTTATCAAAATTGTGAAAAGGCCATTCGGGAGCTAAAAAAAATTGCCAAAACCGTGGGTAGCGACTGTGGGTTTAAATACAAAAAGAGTGTTTATTTTACTTCTTCCAAAAGGGATTTACATTTTTTAAAGGAAGAATTTGAAGCCAGAAAAGCGCACGGTTTTGATGTGAAGTGGCTATCGGGCGATGATCTTAAAAAACTGGGATTGAAAGCGTACGGCGCCATTGAATCCAAATCCGGCGCGGTGATGGATGTGTATGTTTTGGCAAATGATATCTTGAAATATTGCAGCGAGCGGGGATTGGAAATTTATGACCGAACGGAAATTCACGATTTAAAATTTAAGAAGGAAAAAATCTCCGCGGAAACGAAATCGGGCCACACCATTGAGGTTGGCGATGTGGTGAACTGCACGGGTTATGAAAGCACTGAAATGCTGAATGAATCTATTGTTAAACTGAAGAGTACCTTCGCATTGGCTTCGGAAGCTTATGAAAAAATGCCCGAACCCTTTAAGGATAGAATTTACTGGAACACCGATTCGCCCTATTTGTATTTTAGGAGCACAGACGACCAGCGGATCGTGATGGGCGGCGGAGACCGCGATTTTAAAAATGCATTGCGCCGCGACGCCTTGCTCCCGAAAAAGGAAAAGGACTTGCAAAAACGCTTTAAGAAATGCTTCCCCGACATACCCTTTAAAACCGATTATTCGTGGGCGGGTACTTTTGGCGAAACGAAAGACGGTTTGCCCTATTTTGGCAAACCCGATCCCGAGAAGAACGAACATTATATTCTGGGTTTTGGCGGAAATGGTATCACCTTTAGTGTTATGGGAATGGAGGCTGTGGTTCATTCCGTCAATGGAACTCCGCATCCTTTTTTGGAATATTATAAATTTAATCGATAGTGTTTTTTTTCAGTGAAAATTCGGTATCCCGCCGCTGCTATAGCCAACCTTCCCACAAAAGTCCCGTCCACAATATGGTTTTGGCTATTTTTTTGGTTTTGCCTGCTAAAGGTTTATTTTTCCTGAATTGAAGTCGGCACATCTATTTGGATATTAAGGGTCTATTACAAAGTTACGGGGATTGGTGCGGTAAATCGGGGTGTATCTACGCCAATCCCATGGGGAACTTGCGACAAAAAAAGCCCGATCAAAAATAATCGGGCAGCCATTGTTTGGGCTAATTTCACATAGCATCACAATCCATTTGTTGCAGTGGCATTAAAGTATTGAACGTAAATTTGGTGTTTTTCTTGAATCGCATTCTTCCGTCAACCTGTTCTACCTCCCCAAAACCCTCAATAAGGCGGTCCTTCATTTTCAGAAACATTACTTCCCGCACGGAGGTCCGGCCTTCGGCTCCATAGGTGTAAGTAGCAAAAAGGGTGTCGCCCGCCATTTGGCCTTCAAAGGTGCCGTCGTTTTTGTCTTTTTCAAAATAGTTATAGCTTAAGGTGCCCGCCACATCATTCTCCATTTTTTCCATTTGGAGCACAATGGTATCCTGAGCTGAAACATAGCGATAACAAGCAATTTCGGGCGTTTCTTTTGGAGTTTCGCCCATTTGTAGTTCCGTTGGATCCTCCACTTCAGGGTGCTGCACTTTGGTTTCATTTTTACAGGAAATCAGAAACAAAGCGGCAAGAGTGGTAGCAATGGCAAGAGGTTTTTTCATACAGCGATTTTTTAAATTTTAAGAATATATTCATTTAAATTAAAGATAATCTTTTGGCGCTTTTTGGAAATAACTATTTTAAAAAATAGTAACAGAGGCTTGCCCCAGCTCATTGGAGTCGGGCCAAAATTTTGCGTGCCCTTGCTTGGTAGCCCGCACTTTTAACGGGGGTGTTTTTTAGAAGTATGTTTTTAAGTTCTGTATGGATCCACCCTTTATTGCGGTTGTGCCCCAAATAATAGAGCGCTTGCATTGCGGGCGCTTGGCAGGCCACTTTTTGATCGGTAATGAGCCAATCAAAACAGCATTCCGTTATTATTTTCCGTTCTTGTTTACTTAATATATTTGAAAATATTCCGAATGTTTTCATAAAATGGAAATGGCAGATCATTTCACATATTTTTGCGCAGGACCGAAGCGCTGAATCATTTTTGATATTGGGAAGTTCCTTGAAGAAAAGATGCATATATTTAAAGAAATTGCTCGATTTGCGCTCACAGATAATTTCCATAACCCAGGCCGACTGGACCAAAAGCTCACTTTCCTCATTGAAGCACCATTGCAGAGTTTCCCGAACGTAATGCGGCTTTTTGGTAATCCAATAGGCTATTTCCTCCCTTTTTTTTCGGCTACTGTCAACCTCCATCAATTTTTCCTTTAAATCTTCGGGCAGCATAATCCACTATTTTAAAAGTTCAACAACTTTCGGAACGCCCGTAGCGGCATTTTCAGCAAAAACGGTAATTCGTTTTGTTTCGGAAATGGAAGGTTTGGGATCGACAAAATATATTTTTGCACTTTCTTTTGCATATTGCACCAAACCGGCCGCGGGATATACTTTCATTGAGGTTCCAACAATAATTATGACATCGGCATTTTCAACTATTTCAGCAGCAATTTCGATCATAGGAACCATTTCGCCAAACCAAACAATATGCGGGCGGAGCTGGTGGTTCTTTTCACAGCGATCGCCCAAATTCAGATCTTCCTTCCATTCCAAAACCAATTCCTCATCAAAAGTGCTTCTAACTTTCAATAATTCGCCGTGAAGGTGAATAACCTTTGTGCTGCCGGCGCGTTCGTGCAGGTCGTCCACGTTTTGGGTAACGATGCTTACGTCGTGGGTTTTTTCGAGTTCCGCCAATGCGAAATGGGCATCATTTGGTTTCACCCTCAACAATTGTCTTCTGCGTTGGTTATAGAAATCCAGCACCAAGGCCGGATTCCGTTTAAAACCTTCGGGCGAGGCAACCTCCATTACGTCGTGCCCTTCCCAAAGGCCATCGCTATCGCGAAAGGTTTTTATGCCGCTTTCGGCGCTAATGCCCGCTCCTGTTAAGACTGCTATTTTCATTTTAAAGTTATTGGATTACTAAGTTATTTAAAAATGGCGATTTTAGAATCAAACCATTAAACATATAACTTTTATCTTAGCGAAATCGAAATCGAAATCGAAATCGAACTTGAACTTGAACCTGATTTTGATATTTATACAAATAATTAAATAACTTAACCCAAAACCCAATAACTTTGGATATTGAACTTTACAAATATCTCCAAACCTATCTAACCGACCGCCGGAAAAGTCTTTTTCAAAAAATACTCGCCCAGCGTACCCGCCATGTTACGGTGGCCACCGAAGACGTTTACCAACTGCACAACACCAGCGCCGTAATGCGTACTTGCGATGTTTTTGGCATTCAGGATCTGCACGTGGTGGAGGAGCGGTTGGGCAAGCGGGTGGATAAGGAAATAGCCATGGGCGCGCAAAAATGGGTTAGTTTGAAGCGGTACCATGCCATCAGCGACTGTATCGAAAACTTGAAGAATTCCGGCTATCAAATCATCGCCACCACTCCGCATGACAATTCTACCTTGCTTCACGAATTTGACGTTTCAAAAAAGAGCGCCTTTTTCTTCGGAAAGGAGAGCGACGGACTGAGCGACACCGTAATGGACGCGGCCGACGGGTTTTTAAAAATCCCGATGTACGGGTTTACGGAGAGTTTGAATATTTCTGTTTCTGTGGCCATCATTTTACAGAGTGTGGTTTCAAAAATGAAACAATCAAAAATGAATTGGCAACTCTCCGAATCCGAAAAACTGGAAATTGAAATGGAATGGATGCAGAAAACCGTCAAGTCTTCCAAGGAAATCATTGAAAGATACTATCTTGAAAAGCGAATAGCGAATAGCGAATAGGGATTAGGGATTAGGGATTAGAGAATACAGAAGAGAAAATCAACGATAACAATCACCAATCACCAATCACAAATCAAAATGAAATATTCAAAATTCAAGATATTTCATCTCACGTCTCACGTCTAAAATCTCACATTTAAAATGAAACTCGTCTTCGCCACCCACAACCAAAACAAATTCACCGAAGTAAAAACCATGCTGCCGCATTATATTGAATTGCTTAGCCTGACCGATATTGGCTGTGATGAGGACATTCCGGAAACAGCAGATACCATAGAGGGCAACGCAGTTTTAAAAGCCAATTACGTTCGCGATAAATACAATTTAAACTGTTTTGCCGATGATACCGGATTGGAGGTAAAATCATTGAACAACGAGCCGGGCGTGTACAGCGCGCGTTATGCGGGAACTTCAAACAACGCACAGGCAAATATGGAAAAACTGCTGAAAAATTTAAAGGGAAAGCACGACCGGAATGCCCGTTTCAAAACTGCGATCGCCCTGCATTTGGAGCACGAGGAGGTAATGTTTTTGGGAATCTGTGAAGGTGAAATCACCGAAACGCCACGTGGCGATGCCGGTTTCGGCTACGATCCCATCTTTCAGCCAAAAGGTTTCGACAGAACATTTGCCGAAATGACCTTAACGGAAAAAAGCGAAATTGGCCATCGCGGAAAAGCGATGCGGCAGTTGATTGAATATTTAATTAAATAAAAATGGCTATTTAAAAAAGAGGTTGACCGGCACCCTGGCTCCAAAATAGAAATGAATTCTACTGTGTTTATCCACAATATTGTTTACTCCGTATAGCGCCCCTAAATCCAAAGTTAGAACTTTCTTTATTCTGTAATGAAATGCCATTTGCGCAAGTCCATCAATTGCCTTGTATTTTTTTGATTCCACATCTTTCACGGTGTTAAAACTTGGCTTGTTCAGGATAAAGCCCGCGCCAAAACCGATGCTAAAATGGATATTACTGTTGCCAAGTTCAATGCCCGCATTGGGAATAAAATTAACGCTGTTGAATTTTATATCGCCATAATTTGGTGATGAAGTACTAACATAAAAGACGTCGATACTGTAGGAAAGTGATTTCTCAGTATAATATGCAGCATAGATTCCGAATGCATAGTTTTCGGCACTTTCGGTAAAGTTTATCTCGGTTGAATTAACAACCTGGCCCATAGTTTGGCTATATTCCTTTGTGGTTTCTCCCTTTGATTTAAACAGGGTTCGATGGTATTGGGATAACGGTCCAAACTCAATTGTTTGGGAAAAACCAAATATCGAACACTTAATAAATAAAAATGTAAGTAAAAATCTTTTCATACTTTTTGTAAAAAACGGTAAATATAAAAAGATTGTTGAATTGCGTTAGGTTTTTCTTAACAATCAGTTGCTACCAAATATCTGAATAAAAAAACTATCTTTGCGCCCTTAAAAAAATCCTCAGGGTGAGGAGTGTTATAGTGAAGCTGTCCGTTTTTTATATGTCCAGTCGCTTCCCATTAGCACGCGTATAAAAACTTATTCTTAAAAAAATGACAGCATTCAAAGCACTCGGCTTGGAAGAGAA
>JBLXCF010000030.1:0-8363 GCA_048265145.1 Aequorivita sp. | reverse complement strand
AAATACTTTACGCCGGTGTAGCTCAGGGGTAGAGCGTTTCCTTGGTAAGGAAGAGGTCATGGGTTCAATTCCCATCATTGGCTCAAATTTGATTACAAGTAACACTAATATATTTATAACTAAGATTAAAATTAATACAAAATGGCAAAAGAAACATTCGATCGGTCAAAACCCCACTTAAATGTAGGTACAATTGGACACGTAGATCACGGTAAAACAACGTTAACCGCAGCTATTACCAAAGTAATGGCCGATGCGGGTTATTCGGAAGCCAGATCATTCGACCAAATTGATAACGCTCCAGAGGAGAAAGAAAGAGGTATAACAATCAACTCTTCACACGTAGAGTACCAAACAGCTAACCGTCACTACGCACACGTTGACTGTCCTGGTCACGCGGATTATGTGAAGAACATGGTTACTGGTGCTGCCCAAATGGACGGTGCTATTCTAGTTGTTGCTGCTACAGACGGACCAATGCCACAAACACGTGAGCACATCCTTCTTGGTCGTCAGGTAGGTATTCCACGTATCGTTGTATTCATGAATAAGGTGGATATGGTTGATGATGAGGAATTACTTGAGCTAGTTGAAATGGAGATCCGTGACCTTCTTAACTTTTATGAGTATGATGGTGATAATGGACCTGTAGTTCAAGGTTCAGCTCTTGGAGCTCTTAATGGAGAGCAAAAATGGGTTGACACTGTGTTGAAATTGATGGAAGAGGTTGATGCTTGGATTGAGCTTCCAACTCGTGATGTTGATAAGCCTTTCCTAATGCCTATAGAAGATGTATTCTCTATTACTGGTCGTGGTACTGTTGCAACAGGACGTATCGAAACAGTGTAGCAAACACAGGTGATGTTGTTGATATTATCGGTATGGGTGCTGAGAAATTGACTTCTACAATTACTGGAGTTGAAATGTTCCGTAAAATTCTTGATAGAGGTGAAGCTGGAGATAACGTTGGTATCCTTTTAAGAGGTATCGAAAAATCTGATATCCGTCGTGGTATGGTTATCTGTAAAAAAGGTTCTGTAACTCCACACGCTAAATTTAAAGCTGAGGTTTATATCCTTAAAAAAGAAGAAGGTGGACGTCACACTCCATTCCACAACAACTACCGTCCACAGTTTTACGTTCGTACAACTGACGTAACTGGAACAATTATGCTTCCTGATGGTGTTGAAATGGTAATGCCTGGTGATAACTTGACTATCCATGTTGAGTTGCTTCAAGCAATCGCAATGAACGTAGGTCTTCGTTTCGCTATCCGTGAAGGTGGACGTACTGTTGGTGCGGGTCAGGTAACTGAAATTTTAGACTAATTATCATATAATTGAAAGCGCTGGGTGTCCCGAATTTACTTCGGGATACCTTGGCTTTTATAGCGGGTTTAGCGTAATATCATTAAATAGGTGCTAATCCTAAGAAACGGGTTTAGCTCAGTTGGTAGAGCACTGGTCTCCAAAACCAGGTGTCGGGAGTTCGAGCCTCTCAACCCGTGCAAAATATAAATTCTGAAATGTTTTTTTAAATGAAATACTTCAGGATAACCAGAATTTAATACGGTTGACACATGACAAATTATATAACAGAATCATACAAAGAACTTAAAAATCATGTTACCTGGCCTACTTGGGCGGAAGCACAAAAACTTACTGTAATAGTTGCAGTATTTTCAGTCCTTTTGGCTTTGGCGGTTTGGGGAATTGATACCGTGTTCCACTGGTTGGTGGATCAATATTTTATCTGGATCAAGTCGTAAATGACCGAAACAACAAGTACAAAAAAGTGGTACGTAGTCCGTTCAGTTAGTGGACAGGAAAACAAGATCAAATCCTATATCGAGAAATGATATAAAAAAGATTGGTCTTGAAGACTATATTGATCCAGGTGCTAGTACCCACTGAAAAAGTAATACAAATACGTAACGGTAAAAAAGTGAACAAAGAACGCGTTTACTTTCCCGGTTACATAATGATACAAGCAAATTTGGGTGGTGAAATTCCTCACATTATAAAATCAATAAACGGTGTTATTGGCTTTTTGGGTGAAACAAGGTGGAGACCCCGTGCCATAGACAGTCTGAGTAAACAGAATGTTAGGTAGGCAGATGAGCTTTCGGTAAAAGATGATAGGTAAACATCCCTTTCACTATTGGTGAAACAGTAAAAGTAATAGACGGACCATTCAATGGGTTTAATGGTACTGTAGAAAAAATAAATGAAAGAAAAACGCAAGCTTGAGGTTATGGTGAAGATTTTCGGAAGAAAAACACCATTGGAATTGAGCTATATGCAAGTTGAAAAAGTTTAATTGTTACGCTTAATAGGTTTTCAGAGGCTTCCACTTTTGAATGACCACATTAAAAACTAGAAATGGCAAAAGAAATCAGTAAAGTAGTTAAGTTGCAAGTTCGTGGAGGTGCTGCTAACCCATCACCACCAGTTGGACCTACTCTTGGTGCTGCCGGTGTTAACATCATGGAGTTCTGTAAGCAATTCAATGCTAGAACCCAAGATAAGCAGGAAAAGTATTGCCAGTAGCGATCACGGTTTATAAAGACAAGTCTTTTGACTTCGTTATTAAACTCCACCCGCTGCAGTACAAATACTTGAAGCTGCGAAAGTGAAAAAGGCTCCGGTGAACCACACGCAAAAAAAGTAGCCACAATCTCTTGGGACCAAATTAAAATGATCGCGGAAGATAAAATGCCCGATCTTAATGCATTTACCGTTGAGTCTGCTATGAAAATGGTAGCTGGTACTGCACGTTCTATGGGAGTTAAAGTAAAAGGTGACGCACCTTTTTAATCTGAAAAAGAATCTATAAAATGGCACGATTAACTAAAAAGCAAAGGAAGCCGCTTCAAAAATAGAGCCTAACAAGGCCTATTCAGTAGCTGAGGCTTCTGCTTTAATAAAAGAAATCACCAGCGTAAAGTTTGATGCTTCTGTAGACATCGCGGTACGTCTTAACGTGGAACCACGAAAAGCAAACCAGATGGTTAGAGGCGTTGTTACCCTTCCACACGGAACAGGTAAGGACGTAAAAGTATTGGCATTGGTAACTCCAGATAAGGAAGCCGAAGCCAAAGAAGCAGGAGCAGACTACGTAGGTCTTGATGAGTACCTCGATAAAATTAAAGGAGGATGGACAGATGTTGACGTAATTGTAACTATGCCAAGCGTTATGGGTAAATTAGGTCCTTTAGGACGTGTGTTAGGTCCTCGTGGCCTTATGCCAAACCCAAAAACAGGTACAGTAACAATGGACGTTGCTAAAGCAGTTTCAGATGTAAAAGCCGGTAAAATTGACTTTAAAGTTGACAAGACTGGTATTGTACACGCAGCAATCGGGAAAGCATCTTTTGATGCCGAAAAAATTGCAGGAAACGCAAGAGTATTATTAACAACCCTCGTTAAACTGAAACCTCAGGCCGCCAAAGGTGTGTACATTAAGAGCATCTTCATGTCCAGCACCATGAGCCCGGGCGTACAGGTTGACACTAAAAGGTTTACTGAGCAGTAAAAACTGGAAATTATGACAAGAGAAGAAAAATCACAAGTAATTGAAACGTTGACTGCGCAGTTGTCTGATAATGCCAATATCTATTTGGCAGACATTTCAGGCCTTGACGCAGGGAATACTTCTAACCTTCGCCGTGCTTGTTTTAAAGCAGGTGTTCAGTTAGCAGTTGTTAAGAACACATTGCTTAAAAAAGCAATGGAGAGTTCAGATAAAGACTTTGGTGAATTAACAGGAATACTTAAAGGAAATACTTCTTTAATGTTTTCTGAAACAGGTAATGCACCAGCCAAAGTAATCAAGGAATTCAGAAAAAAATCTGATAAGCCTCTTTTAAAAGGAGCCTACATCCAAGAGTCAATTTACGTTGGCGACAATCAATTGGATAGTCTGGTTGAACTTAAATCGAAAGACGAACTTATTGGAGAAATCATCGGGTTGTTGCAATCACCTGCTAAAAATGTTATTTCGGCTCTTAAGAGTGGTGGTAGCACAATTGCAGGACTTGTTAAGACCTTATCCGAAAGAGAAGGATAAAATAAATATTGCACTAATTAATTTATATAAACACAATTATTTTTAAAAACGATAGAAATGGCAGATTTGAAAGATTTCGCAGAAAAATTGGTTAACCTAACAGTAAAAGAAGTTAATGAGTTAGCTACAATATTAAAAGATGAGTATGGCATTGAGCCTGCTGCTGCAGCTGTTGCTGTTGCTGCTGGTGGTGCTGCTGCAGGTGGCGAAGCCGCTGATGAGCAATCAGAATTCACAGTAATGTTGAAAGCTGCTGGTGCATCTAAACTTGCAGTTGTAAAACTAGTTAAAGAATTAACTGGTGCTGGTCTTAAAGAAGCAAAAGAAATGGTAGACAACGCTCCTTCTCCAATTAAAGAAGGCGTTTCTAAAGACGAAGCTGAAGCTTTAAAAGCTCAATTAGAAGAAGCTGGAGCTGAGGTTGAGCTTAAGTAAGCTCCTTACGTTTCAAACCTTAAGGTTTAGGTCTTCCCGATAGCTCGGGAAAGACCTAAACCATTTTGCGTATATAATGGTTAATGCCTTTTATACGATTATTTCATTTTATTTTAATTAAAATTCCGTCCATAGATGTCAGCAACGCAAACTGAAAGATTGAATTTTTCTCTTAAGAAATAAGCCGGATTATCCCGACTTTTGACATTCAATAAACCTTCAGGATTTTTTCCAGTTGGAAACCAAATCAGAAGAAAGAGGCCAAGAAGGATTGTATAAAACCTTTTGGAAAATTTCTGATTACCGATACTGCAACCAATTGTTTTAGAGTTTTTAGACTATTTCGTAGATCCATAAGATATTCCATACAGAATGTATTGAGCGGGACTACCTATAGCGTCCCTCTAAAAGCGCGATTGAAACTTACTGTACGACGCCGAGCACGAGATTTTGAACCATCGTGCAAGATGTTTATTAGGTACCATCCCATATGACCCCGCGGAACTTTCTGCATCAACGGCCGAGCGTGTTGTTGTTTCTCAGCTTACCGTTCGCCAGGGTGTTCTTTGGCCAATCGTTCCACGCAAATGGAACAAACTTTACTTGCCGTGTAATTCCTTTCAAAGGTTCTGGATTGAGTTTGCCACAGATATCAACAGCGTAATGTACGCGTACATTGACCGTAAGAAAAAGTTACCTGTAATACACTTTCCTGCCATTGGTTTTGAAAGAGATAAGATATCTGAAATATTCGACCTTGCGGAAGAGTAAGCTTCAAAACAGGACTTAAAAAATATATTGGCGTAAACTGCTGCTCGTGTGTTAAAAACTTGGCACGAGGATTTCGTAGATGAAGATACAGGTGAGGTTGTTTCCATCGAGCGTAATGAGATTATTTCAGACCGTGATACTGTTCTGGAAAAAGAACATATTGACGAAATTTTGATTCTGAACAAAAACAATCTTTTGCACAAAGAGGATAACTTCAGGCAGATTACGCAATATCACAACACTGCAAAAAGACCCTACCAACTCTGAAAAGAAGCAGTGAAATATTATAGACAACTTCGTAACGCTGAACCACCCGATGAGGAAACAGCTCGTGGCATAATCCACAAACTTTTCTTCAGCGATCAGAGATATAACCTTGGTGAAGTAGGCCGTTACAGAATGAACAAAAAACTTGGTCTTGATATCGCAATGGATAAGCAAGTGCTTACCAAAGAAGATATTATCACCATCGTTAAATATTTGATTGAGCTTATCAACTCTAAAGCTGAGATTGATGATATTGACCACCTTAGCAACCGTCGTGTACGTACTGTGGGTGAGCAATTGAGTCAACAGTTTGGTGTTGGTCTTGCCCGTATGGCGCGTACCATCCGCGAACGGATGAACGTTCGTGACAACGAGGTGTTTACACCTATCGATTTGATTAATGCGAAGACTTTGTCTTCTGTTATCAACTCGTTCTTTGGTACAAACCAGCTTTCACAGTTTATGGACCAAACAAACCCATTGGCAGAGATTACGCACAAGCGTCGTCTTTCTGCACTTGGGCCAGGTGGTCTTTCCCGTGAAAGAGCAGGTTTTGAGGTTCGTGACGTTCACTATACGCATTACGGACGTCTTTGCCCGATTGAAACTCCTGAAGGACCAAACATTGGTCTTATCTCTTCACTTGCCGTTTATGCAAAAGTGAACAATCTTGGTTTCATTGAAACACCATATCGTAAAGTTACCGATGGAAAATTAGACTTGAAACATGAGCCTGTTTATCTTTCTGCTGAAGAAGAAGAAGAAAAACACATCGCCCAAGCTAACATTCCATTGTCTGATAAAGGTGTAATTGAAACCGATAAGGTAATTGCACGTATGGAAGGTGACTTCCCATTAGTTGAGCCAACAGTAGTGAATTATGCTGATGTTGCGCCAAACCAGATTGCATCTATTTCTGCATCTTTGATTCCTTTCTTGGAACACGATGATGCGAACCGTGCACTGATGGGGTCAAACATGATGCGCCAGGCGGTACCTTTGTTGATTGCAGATTCACCAATCGTGGGAACTGGTCTTGAAAGACAAGTTGCTTCCGATAGTCGTGTATTGATAAATGCTGAAGGAGACGGTGTGGTAGAATATGTTGATGCTAATGAAATTACAATCAAATATGACCGTACCGAGAACGAACGTATGGTTAGTTTTGATTCTGATGAAAAAACATATCAACTTGTAAAATTCAGAAAGACAAACCAGAGTACTTCCATTAACTTGAAGCCAATTGTTCGCAAAGGCGATAGAGTGAAAAAAGGACAGGTGCTTTGTCAAGGTTACGCAACCGAAAAAGGAGAATTGGCCTTAGGCCGAAACATGAAGGTTGCCTTCATGCCTTGGAAAGGGTATAACTTTGAGGATGCGATCGTAATTTCTGAAAAAGTAGTTCGCGAAGATATTTTCACTTCTATACATATAGATGAATACTCTTTGGAAGTTCGTGATACCAAACTTGGTAACGAGGAATTGACCAACGATATTCCAAACGTATCTGAAGAGGCTACAAAAGATTTGGATGAATTCGGTATGATCCGAATTGGCGCCGAGGTAAAACCTGGCGATATCCTTATCGGGAAAATCACTCCAAAAGGAGAAAGCGATCCAACGCCTGAAGAAAAACTGCTTCGTGCCATTTTTGGTGACAAAGCAGGTGATGTTAAGGATGCTTCGCTTAAAGCTTCGCCATCTTTGAACGGTGTGGTAATAGACAAGAAATTGTTTGCCCGTGCTGTAAAAGATAAACGCAAACGTGCAAAAGACAAAGAAGACATCGCAGAACTTGAAGCAAAATACTATGCTAAATTTGATGAACTTCAAGAAGTATTGGTTGAAAAACTTTTCGCAATTGTAGGTGGAAAAACGGCTCAAGGTGTTAATAATGACCTTGGTGAAGTAGTATTCCCAAAAGGTAAAAAGTTCACATTAAAAATGCTTCACGCTGTTGATGATTACACCCACTTAACGGGAGGTACTTGGTCAACTGATGATGAAACCAACGTGTTGGTTGCAGATTTGATGCACAACTATAAAATTAAGGAAAACGACCTTCAAGGTAACTTGCGTCGTGAGAAGTTTACTATCTCTGTTGGGGATGAACTTCCTTCCGGAATTTTGAAACTTGCCAAAGTTTACATCGCTAAAAAGCGTAAACTGAAAGTAGGAGACAAGATGGCGGGACGTCACGGAAACAAAGGTATTGTTGCACGTATTGTACGTGAGGAAGATATGCCTTTCCTTGAAGACGGAACTCCTGTAGATATCGTGTTGAACCCACTTGGGGTACCATCGCGTATGAACATTGGGCAGATTTATGAAACAGTTCTTGGATGGGCTGGACAAAAGTTAGGTCGCAAGTATGCAACCCCAATTTTTGACGGTGCAACTATAGACCAGATTAATGAATTGACCGATGAAGCTGGAATTCCGAGATTTGGACACACCTATCTATTTGATGGTGGAACCGGGAAGCGTTTTGACCAACCTGCAACCGTAGGTATAATCTATATGCTGAAACTAGGCCACATGGTAGATGACAAGATGCACGCACGTTCCATTGGTCCGTACTCACTTATTACGCAACAACCGCTTGGTGGTAAAGCACAATTTGGTGGTCAGCGTTTTGGAGAGATGGAAGTTTGGGCTTTGGAAGCATACGGTGCGTCCAGCACGCTTAGAGAAATATTGACTGTTAAATCTGATGATGTTATTGGAAGGGCGAAAACCTACGAAGCAATCGTAAAAGGGGAAACCATGCCAGAACCAGGATTACCGGAATCTTTCAACGTACTTATGCACGAATTGAAAGG
>JBLXCF010000029.1:0-8674 GCA_048265145.1 Aequorivita sp. | reverse complement strand
TGATGGCCGCGCGCGACCTTTCAGTAATAACCACTCCGCCGCCCAACCGTTATCCTGTGGAAACACACGTGATTCGTTTTGGGGAGGAAAGCATTCGCGATGCGGTGCGTTATGAAATTTCGCGCGGCGGACAAGTTTTCTTTGTTCACAATAGAATAGAAAATATAAAAGAAGTCGCCGGAATGCTCCAACGTTTGGTGCCCGATGCGAAAATAGGTATTGGGCACGGACAAATGGACGGCAAAAAACTGGAAGAGTTGATGCTTCGGTTTATGAACAATGAATTTGACGTTTTGGTTTCCACAACCATTATCGAAAGTGGACTCGATGTGCCGAATGCGAACACCATTTTCATCAACAACGCCAATAATTTCGGACTTTCCGATCTGCACCAAATGCGCGGCCGGGTGGGCCGGAGCAATAAAAAAGCGTTCTGCTATTTTATCACGCCCGAATATTCCGCAATGACGGATGAGGCCCGAAAACGAATCACTGCTTTGGAGCAATTTTCAGAATTGGGAAGCGGTATCAACATTGCGATGAAAGATTTGGAAATTCGTGGTGCCGGCGATTTGCTGGGCGGCGAACAGAGTGGATTTATAAATGAAATTGGGTTTGAGACCTATCAAAAAATTCTTGCCGAAGCCATTGAGGAACTGAAAGAAAAAGAATTCAAGAATCTTTACGAAGAAACCGAAGGCCCAAAGAAAAATTTCGTAAAGGAAATGACCATCGACACCGATTTCGAATTGTTGTTTCCGGATGATTACGTAAACAATATTACCGAAAGGCTCAATCTGTACACTAAACTTAACGAATTGAAAACCGAAGCTGAGCTTCAGAAATTTGAAAAGGAATTGCTGGATCGTTTTGGAGAAATGCCAAAAGAAGCGGAAGATTTGCTGAACAGCGTTCGCATAAAATGGATTGCAATTTCAATGGGCCTTGAACGCCTTGTGATGAAACAGAAAAAAATGGTCGGTTATTTTGTGGCAGACCAGCAGAGTGCATTTTACCAAAGCGCAGCTTTTACCAAAGTGCTGCAATACGTACAAACCCATCCCCAAAAAGTAACGATGAAGGAAAAACAAACCCGTAACGGCTTGCGGTTGTTGCTTACTTTTGAAGGTATTTCTTCTGTTGAAAAAGCGCTTCGGGCTTTGGAACCTTTTTCGGAATAAAAGGTCATAACTTTTGTACCTTTGGTTTATGGCCACAACAAATAATTTTACCGTTGAACAACTCGCTGAGGCTTTTCAGGAATTAAGTATTTCTGACAGAGCAAAACTTGCATCGCTTCTGCCTGAAAACTGGTTTGAAAATTCAAATGAATTGACCGAAAACCAAAAACAGGCTTTGGATTTTGCTTTGGAAAAAGAAAACGAAGGAAGAGCTGTTTTTCACACTTGGGATGAAGTTGAAAACTATGTAAAAAATAGGCCTTGAAGGGAAAGTATCGAATTTTGATAGAAGAAGACGCAAAATTCGATATTGCCGAAGGGTATGATTGGTATTTAAAAATTTCAGAAAAAATAAGCGCCTCATTTCTTGCCGAAATTAAAGGAACATTGCATTATTTAATTGATAATCCATTTCTTTTCCAAATTGTTTATAAGGATTTTCGGCAAGTACCGGTCAAAAACTTTCCCTTTGTTATTCTTTATAAAATTGATTCAGATATCGTAAAGATATATCGGGTTTTTCCAACAAATATGAATCCGGAAAACAAATTCACGATTATCCGAAAATAACCTTATCTTCTTTAAAATCAACGGATGTCGGGCAAATGTCGGGTGAAATTCACTTGAAAATATTGCAGTATCTTTACTACCATCGTACTATTGCTTCATCAATTTAGAAAAAATGAAACAACCAGAACTCGGTCGAAAAATTTTAGAACTCCGAAAGCAAAAAGGATTAACACAGGAAGAACTTGTTGAGCAATGCAACATAAATGTGCGGACCATCCAGCGTATTGAAGCTGGCGAAGTTACACCCCGAAGTTTTACGTTGAAAACGATTTTAAATGTTTTGGGCGAAGATTTGGAAAATCTGCAAGAATCCGAAACTTCCCCTTTTGAAAATTTCAATTTAAAAGAAATTGGATTTTCTATTTTTTATATAAAACTGGCTTGGATTTGCGGTATCATTTATTTCCTTTCCGGTTTCGTGGAATTTGCCGTGGACTATGCCCGATTTCAGGAAGATGAATTGATAATTCCAAAGGCCGCATACATCAGTATGAAATTTATTGTGATGCTGGCGTATATTTATTTTTTATGGGGCTTTGTTTTGAGCGGCAAAATTTTCAATAATTATTTGTTGAAAATAGGTACTTTCTTTTTAATTGGCACAACCATTTTGTTTTACGGTTACGATATGGCTTCACTCTACTTTGAACCATTTTATACTGAATATGTTATAACCATACAATCCATTTTCTGTGGAATAGGCAGTATTATTTTTGGCTTGGCCGTGATGCGATTGGAAAATCCCTTTGGTAAAATCCCGGGAATAGCCGGTGGTTTTGAAGTTGTGAGCGGGATATTGTTTGTATTGGTTTTTATGGCATGGTTGGGGCTTGCCTTTTTGATTCCCGCTATGATTTTGCAGATAATTTTGCTCTATAAAATTGAGGAGTTTTTGAAAAGGGAAAGCACGAGAGAAATAACGTGATTTAGATTTTGAAGGGATTTCTTCGGCGCATAAGGCGCATTAACTTTGACAAAGTTTAAAACTTTGTCAAAGCTGGGGTTGAAACAGGACTAAAAATGATAAAAGGCATTTTCAAAATGCTCCAGTTTTTCAACTTTTTGGTTTTTTAGGATAGCTATTATATCAAAGCGAACTTCCGCATTCAGCTCGTTTGAAATGATATATTCATTGGCGGCTTTCACCAACAGCTTGATTTTTTTTGGAGTGACGAAACTTTGCGGATCTCCGAAAAAATCACTGTTGCGGGTCTTTACTTCTACCATCACAACCGTGTGTTCATCTTTTTGGGCAATGATGTCTATCTCGGCCTTGTTGAAAATGAAATTTCTACAAAGAATTTTATAGCCGCTTCGGAGCAGGTATTGCGCGGCCATTTCTTCGCCTATTTTTCCGAGTTCGTTGTGCGATGCCATTTTTGATTTACGATTTATGATTGCCGATTTACTTTTTTTGAGGTTGAAAATTGAATATTGATAGTTGAAGATTGAACATTTATTTCAACTTCCCTTCCCATAATCAATGCCCGATTATCCGCGATATGCCCAGCGGGGAAATTCAGAATCACGGGATACTCGTATTCTTTCACCAAATCCACGATTATTTCCTCAGCGGTTTTTCCAAAGTAAACCTTATTGTCTTTCATCTCGGTCATTCCACCAATGATTAGGGCTTTCAGGTTTTTCAGATATCCACTTCGCTTTAAATTCATCATCATTCTATCCACGTGATAAAGCATTTCGTCCAAGTCTTCAATAAAGAGAATTTTGCCATCGGTTTTCATTTCCGAAGGACTTCCCACAAGCGAATACAGCACCGAAAGATTTCCACCAATCAATTCTCCTTTCAAAATTCCGAGCGGAGCAAAGGAACCTGTTCGTTCAATTTCAATACTATGTGTTTCCCCAAACAGAACCTTCCGAATGGATTCACGAGCCTCTTTAGTCTTATTTTCAATTTCCAGGCACATCTGCGCGTGCAAGGTTTCTATCCCAAAATTATGAATGTGCGAGTGCAAAACTGTAACATCGCTGTAGCCTACGATCCATTTCGGATTTTTTTTAAATGTTGAAAAATCCAATCGGTCAATAATCCGTACAGTGCCGTACCCGCCGCGCGCACACCAAATGGCCCTTATTTTTGGGTCGTCCATCATTTCTTGTAAGTCTGCTGCGCGCAGTGCGTCGCTTCCGGCGAATTGGTTTTCCTCGGCCCCGATGGTTTTTCCTAAAACAGCTTTTAAGCCCCATTGTTCCAACAATTGTAGTGCTGGTCGTAATTCTTCTTCGGAAATTTTCCGCGCGGTGGAAACGATGCCAACCGTATCGCCTTTTCTTAAATTGTGAGGGGTGTGCATAGCGGGTACAAAATGTTTTGGGAAGTTTTTTTTATACTTTGTAATTTCGATGGGGTTGGATTTACAATGCTGAAAGGTACAACAATGAATAGATTGGGTTGAAATGATAAAGAATTTAATCGCTCAAGTAGGTAAAAACTCTCAAAAAATTCGCCGTATTCAAAATACTAAGAATCAAATTATTGAGTTAAAAATATCAGTTAAACGGTATGCTTTATCAGATTAAACGCATACCTTTGGCGCCAAACCTAATATTTAAACTTTGCTAATGGAAATCATTGCTACCCCAACCTGCAATTTTTCCACGCTTGCACCTTTTGAGCCTTCCTCCCAAGACCCTTGGAATACACGAAAAATTAACCACGTGTATCGCCGTCTTGGTTTTGGGGCTTCACAAGATGCTGTGGATGCCGCACTCACAATGTCCCCCGGACAGTTTATAAATTCCTTGGTAGATTCCGCCCATAACCTGCCGCCCACTCCGGCGCCCTATTGGGGGAATTATTCCACAAATGATTTTTCTGACTATGAAACGGAAAATTTTCAGTTTTTTTCAGAATGGCGCATGCAGACCACGCGCGATTTATTGGCTGAAAACCTGCGCGGAAGGCTTGCCTTTTTTTGGATGAACCATTTTGTGACCCGTTTTGGGGTCTATTTTCACGCACCCTATGCCTATCAATATTATCACATAATGCAGGTGCATGCGCTGGGCAATTTCAAGGAATTTACCCGGGCCGTTGGTCTGACCCCGGCGATGTTGATCTTTTTGAACGGCTTTGAAAATACCAAATACAGCCCAAATGAAAATTATGCCCGGGAACTGTTTGAACTTTTTACCCTAGGCGAAGGTAACGGCTATACGCAGAACGATATTACCGAGACCGCGCGTGCGCTCACAGGCTACAACGAGTGGGATGAGCCCAATGGCAACATCTATTTTGATCCGCAAACCTTTGATAATGGCACAAAAACTATTTTCGGACAAACCGGAAACTGGGGCTATGATGAGGTTGTGGACATTCTATTTCAGCAAAGAGGCCCACAAATAGCCTTTTTTATTTGCAAAAAATTATATAAATTTTTCGTTAGTCCAGCCACGGATAATATTGAATCAACCATAATTCAGGAATTGGCGCAGACCCTTCTTTCAAACAATTTTGAAATGGTTCCAATGCTGAAAAAGCTTTTCAAGAGCCAGCATTTTTTTGATGAACACTCCGTTGGCGTGGTTATCAAAAGCCCTTTTGATGTTGTGCTTAATTTCCTAAAGGAAACTGATTTTTACTATGATGATCAGATTATTGATGCCCTAATTTATTATATCGGTTTAGTAGGACAGGAAATTTATGATCCAATAGATGTAGCAGGTTGGCAACGCGATGAATCTTGGATCAACTCTTCCACCCTCACCGGCCGATGGGCGCTGATCGATGAATATTTAGACTATTTAGACCAAAATGGCTTTGACAGTATTTTTGTAGATCTGGCCAAAGCACTTACCAATAACAGTAAAGATCCTCATTTTATCACCAAAACACTGGTAGATTATTTTATGAGCCGCGAGTTATATACTGTTTCGGATTATGACATTGCAACCGATATTTTTAAATGGGAAGTGCCTCAGAATTACTACGATCAAGGTCTTTGGAGTTTGGACTCTAACAGTGCGCCCTACCAAGTGCAGATCCTTTTGAAGCATATTGCCCGAATGCCCGAATTTCAATTAAAATAAGTTCCAAAATGTGTAAAAATCATACATCAACAGCAAAGGATCCGATCAATAGTAAAACGAATGTCCACGATAAAGAACACGCTACGTGGAGCAGACGGTCCTTCATCCAAGCATTGGGGTTGGCTGGTGCCGGCGGCATTATGTTGGGCCATGCTTCTGTTGCTGCCTCAAAACCATCGCCCCTTTCCGTGGCCCTGGCAGCCAGTGAAAACGAGAATATTTTGGTAATTATCAGATTGAAAGGAGGAAATGATGGCCTAAATACCATTGTTCCTATATACGATTACGCAACGTACGCCAATTTAAGACCAACCATTCGCCACCAACAAAGCAACCTCATCAACCTCAATTCAGATTTTGCCATTCCCGATTATATGGGCGCTCTTGAATCTGTGTGGGGTGATGGCAAAATGAAAGTGGTTCACGGCGTTGGGTATCCCCAACAAAACCTATCGCATTTCCGTTCCGCAGCCATTTGGGCTTCTACCGATGATGTCAATATAGAAAATACTGGGTGGTGGGGCAGATATTTTGAAGATTTATATCCCGATTACTTGATAAATCCTCCGCAAATTCCCCCTGCAATACAAATAGGTAGCATTGGAGATCTTATCTTTGAAGGGAGCGATAGCAATTATGCGTTTTCCGTAGCAAATACGGATCAATTGGCAAATGTTGCCCAAAATGGTGTTCAACACGATGTAACCAATCTTCCAGACTGCGTATATGGCGATAAACTATTGTTTATGCGCGCAACTACAAATACCACGGTACGTTATTCGGGAGTAATCAACAATGCTTATTTGGCTTCAAATAATAGCGCGGCTTATAGCGATGAACCCTTGGCCAAACAATTGGCCATCGTCGCAAGATTGATAAAAGGAAATTTGGGAACAAAAGTTTATATGGTTACTTTGGACGGTTTTGATACCCACGCCAATCAAACGGATGATCAAAGGGCCCTGCTCGAGGATCTTTCAGATTCCCTAAAAGATTTTTATGATGACTTGGGCGCTATCGGAATTGACGATAAAGTCCTTACCATGACTATTTCCGAATTTGGACGCAGACCCTATGAAAACGGTTCAAATGGCACCGATCACGGAGCCGCCTCTCCGGTAATGCTCTTCGGCGCCGGTTTGAATGGGAATGGTTTCGTGGGCAACCATCCTAACCTCACTGAATGGGATGCAGATGACAATTTGATACCAACAACCGATTTTCGCGATATTTATTCAACCGTGTTAACCGAATGGTTTTGTTTGGATCCATCCATCGTCAGTACTATTTTGCTGAACCAAAACTATCAAACCTTGGATATGGGGATTGCCTGCCAAGGACTATCGAATCCAGATTTTTCCAATACAACACGGTTTGTCCATATCCCTATTTATCAGAACAATCGTACCCTTATTCAGATCACTATGCCTAATACCGCCAATGTCGATATTAAATTGTACGACATGATGGGCAGGGAAGTAGGAACCTTGGAGAATAAAATTCTATCGCCCGGAAAGTACAGCATTGATGTTAAAGAAAAAACAAACGCCCGACTGTCTTATGGACAATATATTTACCGAATTTCCACCGGCGGACAATTTTACAGCAAGTCCATTCAAATTAGGTAATTGTTGAAGTGAATTTCTTAAAAAGCTTCCTATCTTTTGGGAGCTTTTTCAATTTGGAAAATCCCGTATTGCATGTCATTTACTCCCCATCCGCCCACGGTTCCCGAAGATAAAATACTTATTTTTGTGGCGGTCCATCGTTTTGGACCATCTAAATAAAAAGTATGTACCAAGAACCAAAACGATATACCATTACTGCTGCATTGCCTTATACAAACGGCCCCATCCACATTGGTCATTTGGCGGGCGTTTATGTTCCGGCCGATATTTATGCACGTTATCAACGGCTTCAAAATAAGGATGTAGCCTTTATCTGCGGAAGCGACGAGCACGGCGTGGCCATTACGCTGAAAGCGAAAAAAGAAGGTATTTCACCTCAAGAAGTAGTTGATAAATATCACAATATCATCAAAAAAAGTTTTGAGGATTTCGGGATTTCCTTTGATAACTATTCGCGCACTTCTGCAGAAATCCACCATCAAACGGCTTCCGAGTTTTTTAAGAAAATGTATGCCGCAGGCCAGTTTATTGAAGAAGTAACCGAACAACTTTACGACGAAGAAGCCAACCAGTTTTTGGCAGACCGTTTTGTTGTGGGAACTTGCCCAAAATGTGGCCACGAGGAAGCCTACGGCGACCAATGCGAAAACTGCGGAACAAGTTTAAACGCGACCGATTTGATAAATCCGCGAAGCGTAATTTCCGGAAACAAACCTGTTTTAAAAGAAACAAAACATTGGTTTTTACCGTTGGATCGTTACGAAGATTTTTTAAGGGAATGGATTTTAGTTGACCATAAGAAAGATTGGAAAACGAACGTGCTCGGTCAATGTAAAAGCTGGATTGATGACGGTTTACGTCCGCGTGCCGTTACCCGCGATCTCGATTGGGGCATTCCCGTTCCGGTGGAAGGAGCAGACGGAAAAGTACTTTACGTTTGGTTTGATGCGCCCATCGGTTATATTTCCTCAACCAAGGAATGGGCGGAAAGAGAAGGCAAAAATTGGGAAGATTATTGGAAAGATGAAAACACCAAACTCCTTCATTTTATTGGGAAAGACAACATTGTTTTCCATTGCATTATTTTCCCTGCGATGCTGAAAGCAGAGGGAAGTTACATTCTTCCTGATAATGTTCCAGCAAATGAATTTTTGAACCTTGAAGGCAACAAAATATCAACCAGTAAAAACTGGGCGGTTTGGCTGCACGAATATTTGGAGGATTTTCCTAATCAGCAAGATG
>JBLXCF010000028.1:0-10577 GCA_048265145.1 Aequorivita sp. | reverse complement strand
ACAGTGCTCCAGAATGTAGCATGGCATTTTTTAAGAGCACCAAATCTGGTTCCTACTCAAGCCTGACCAAAAAAGCATGGCCGCTTAAAACGGCTTATATTGGTTCAGGTCTAAAAAAATTAAGGGGTTGTGCAACGGTTACCATTGTTAGGTGCTGGCATTTTCACACGAATTTCATTGGATATTTCGTCTTTATCTGTCCTTTTGCAATCTTTTTAAGTTTGGATTCCATCAGCCTTCTGGTCAATGGTTTTAGATAGTCAAGATACAAAATTCCTTCTGTGTGGTCGTATTCGTGCTGTATCATTCTTGCGGTCGTTCCGCTAAATGTCTTTGTTTGAAAGTCAAAATCTTTGTTGTAATATTCTATGCTAATCGTCCAAGGTCTTTTTACTTTTTGCGATAAATTTGGGATACTTAAACAGCCTTCTTCGTCTTCCCAAAGCTCTGCGGAACGTTCAATGATTTTTGCGTTGATAAAAGTTTCCATTATTCCTTTGTCGTCTTTGTCAAAATAGATTTCCCTGTCCGCTTCGTCAAGATTTTCAAAAGTTGTTTTACTGTCCACTACAAAAAGTCTTATCGGAAGTCCGATTTGTGGCGAAGCCAATCCGCAACCATTGGCGCTTTTCATTGTTTCCCACATATCGGCTATTAGCTTGTCCAACTCGGGATAATTCTTTTCGATGTCGTTGCACTTTTGTTTTAAAATGCTGTGTCCGTATGCTAAAATAGGTCGTTTCATTCCTTTGCTTTTTATCGCAAAGTTCCAAAGAATGAACAAGGTTGGCAATGAACCTAAGTTAAGTAATCTGTCTGCGAATACGGCTCAAGCCCTGTGGCGTTATTCCGATGTAGGAAGCCACGTATTTTAGCGGAATGAATTTTAAAATGTCGGGCTGTTCGCTGAACAGTCTTAAATAACGCTCTTTCGCATTGTATTTAAGCAAGGACAGTTCACGTTTGCTTTTAGCCAAAAACAATTTTTCGGAAGCGAAGCGTCCTAAATAATTCCCAACTTTGGTCTGGGCATACACTTTTTGCAAATCGTCAAAGGAAATTTGCCAAACAACGGTTTCCGTCAATGCCTGTAATTCGTATGCGGACGGTGTTTGCGTGAGAAAAGAGTCGTAAGCACAGGTAAATTCTTTGTCGAAACTGAAATTAAAAGTCAGTTCGTTTTCATCATCGGGAATGTAAAACCGAACGATGCCCGTTTCAACGAATGAAAGGTAATTTTCCGTTTCGCCCTGCCGTGTGATGATTTGGTTTTTGGCAAACACTTTTCTGTCAAAATGTGAAGCTATAAATTCCCATTCCGATTCTTGTAGCTTTACGATTCTTTCATAGTATTCTCTTATGTGTCCCATTTTTGACGGTTTTTTGTCCTGCTTGCACCTAACGGTTCGGGGCTTTGCGAGGGAGAGGATTAGAAAGCACAAACTTTCAATTTAGCACCAACGTAGCAAAACCATTTTTTTATTTTCTAATTTACACTTTTCAAGCAAATAAAAAATGGTTTTTGCGGAATAGAAGCACAAAAGTTGAATTTAGCACTTAACCCGCTCTCTTGCAAAACCCTTGTTAGTGGCTGTGGCTTTTTGTTTACTCTTTATTTGATACATTTATCTGTAAATCAAAAGATTAAAAAACTTTTGCATTTTCTCGAAATATTAATTTTTCCAAAAAATATTTTCAGGATAAAAATATTTTTTACTTTTGTTGTCATAACAACAATTGTTTATGCAATCAATTTTAGAATATCAGGATTTTTACAATCTGCTTACGGGCAGGACACCACAGGCATTTAATCGTGTTTTGAATAAGAATTTCAGACAGAACGGAGTAGAATTAACCAAGGAACAATGGTCTATTTTGGCTGTTTTGTGGGAAAATGACGGTTGCTCGCAACAGTATTTGGCAGACAAGAGCTTTCGGGACAGACCAAGCGTAACCCGTTTGATTGACAATATGGAAAAAGACGGTTTGGTCAAGCGAAAACCCGATGTAAACGACAGAAGATCTAATTTGATTTTTCTGACAAAAAAAGGGAAGCAAATACAGGAAAAAGTTATGAATCTTGTCAATGCTACCGTAGAAGAATCTATTAAAGGAATCAGTGTAGAAAATATAGTGACAGTAAAAGAAGTGTTTTATAAAATATATCAAAATTTAGAGGTAAAATGAGAATTAAAAAATTACTGCCTATACTTGCCTGCCTCTTGGCTTTTGAAGGAAAGGCTCAAATTGATGTGAGTCCGTCTTTGCAGGAAGCGATTCAGAAAGCAATCGACAAAAACGCTTCTATCCGCAACAAAGATTTGGAAGTGGAAAAAATCAGCACGGAAAAGAAAAGTGTTTGGAACAAATACATTCCGAAAGTAGAAGGTTCGGCTAATTATATGTATTTCGATACGAACATAACGCTCGATTTACCAACAGGGAACATTCCGGTTATCAATCAGCCGATTTTTGACGGAAAGCAATCGTTTGACAGTTACGGAAACGTACTGATGGGAAGCCTGACGGCAAAAACGGTTTTGTTCAGTGGCTTTCAAATCGAAAACGGAGCAAAGGCTTTGGAGCAAAAACGAATCGGAACGGCTTATCTTTCCGAGGCTGAAAAAGAAAATTTAATTAAAGAAGTGATTCATTCGTTTGACCAGGTCCATTTGCTGAACGAAGTCGAAAAATTACTGAATGACAGCGAAAAACGCTTGGCTACAGAAACCAAAAGAGTAGAAAGAGCTATCGAAGAAGGACTTGCCATTCCGTATGACAGGGACAAAATCAAATTGGCGAATCTTGAATTACAATCCAAAAAAATAGAACTTCAGGGAAAACGAAAAGTTCTTTACCAAAAGATAAATTACCTTACGGGATATTCAGAAAACCAAATCAAAGAAGTGGAATACTTGCTTGCTCCTTATGTGATTTCGGAGGATTTGTCGGTTGAGAACAAACAGGAGCTTAAGGCTTTGGAATCGTTCAAAAAAGCATCGGATTATATGATTAAAAAAGAAAAAGGGAGTTATCTTCCCGTTTTGGGAGCATTCGGAGGTGTTACTTATACGAGCCTTTTTGACGCTACGATGATTACACCTGAAATTCCAATGGTCAATTCCCGACTTTACGGAAGAATTAACGAATTTACGATGAGTCCGAATTGGATGGTAGGGCTTTCGATGAAATGGGAAATTTTCAGCGGATTTGAACGTAAGCACAAAATCCACGAAGCCAAGATAAATGCGGAACAGGTGCAAAATCAATTAGATGACGCGAAAGAGAAATTTGCTTTGCTTTTGGAAAATAACCTGGCGAATTACAGGATTCAGAATCAGAAATACCAAATCGGTCTGGAGCAGGAAAAAGTGGCTTCAAACAATCTGAATATGGCTGTAAGGCAATATCAGGAAGGGCTTATCAACATTTCCGAAAGATTGGAAGCAGAAAACGATTTGTTTAAAGCATCAGCCAATAAAATTCAGATTTTAGTAGAGCAAAGGCTGTCCGCTTTAGAAACACTTTCCGTAACAGGAGAATTAACCAAAACCATTTTAAACTAAATTATCAAAAGTAATGAAAAAGATATATATATTATTAGTTGTAGTGATTTCCGTTATCGGTTGCGGTAAGCCGAAAACCGAGGTTATTCAGGGAAAAATCGAACGAGAGCAAATCGGAATCGTATCGAAAATTCCCGGAAAAATCATTGAAATCCGTATTCAGGAAGGAGATTTTGTGAGAAAAGGCGATACGCTTGCTATTTTGGACATTCCCGAAGTCGATGCCAAAAAAAGTCAGGCAGAGGGTGCTGTTCAGTCGGCAAAAGCCCAATATGATATGACTTTGAAAGGAGCAACCGATAATCAGTTGAAACAGCTTGATGCCAAACAAAAAGCACTCAAAGAACAGTACGAACTGGCTCAAAAATCCATTAACCGATTAGCCAATATGCTTAAAGATTCTTTGGTTTCGCAACAGATGTATGACGAGGCTTTTGCCAAATATCAGGGAGCTCAATCGCAGTATCTGGCTGTTCAGGCTGAAATTTCGGATGTGAAATACGGAGCGAGAATCGAACAGCAAAAAATGGCTTTGGGACAACAGGAAAGAGCTTTGGGAGCTTTGCAGGAGGTTTCGGTTGCGGATTCCGAGCGGTATATCATTGCTCCACAGGATATGACGGTAGAGTCCATTACGCTTAAAGCAGGAGAATTGGCACTTCCCGGTTATACGTTGATTAGCGGAACGATTTCGGAATCGACTTATTTCCGTTTTACGATTCCCGAAAGCCGGCTTTCAAAGGTTCAGAAAGGACAGGAAGTAACCGTCAATATAGTCTATAACAAAAGTCAGGTTAAGGGAAAAATAACTTCGGTTAAGGCTTTGGGAGCTTATGCAAACATCGCAACGGCTTATCCCGATTATGAAATTCAGGAGAGTCTTTTTGAGATAAAAATCAGTCCGATTGATATCAGTCAGGCCAAAGATTTGTTTACGAAAACTACGGTTACTTTAGAACTGTTAAAATAAAAATCAAATGAAAAACTTTTTTTTGCTTATAAAAAGGGAATTCCGTTTGTTTTGGGATAACAGTGTGCTTCGGTTGCTTTTTATCGGGGCTCCGATTATGTACGGAATACTTTTAGGCTTTGTTTATCAGAAAGGAAAAGTTACCGATTTGCCTGTTGTGGTGGTTGATGAAGACCAAAGTCAGATGAGCCGAAAAGCCATCGAAATGATGAATGACAACGAGGTTCTGAACGTGGCTTTTATCCGGTACGACCAGAACGATTTAGCTAAAATCGTAGCGGAAAACGATAATATTCCTGCGGTTGTGATTATTCCGAAAGATTTTGAGAAACAGGTAATGACCAAAAAATATCCCGAAGTGCTTACGATTGTGAATACTTCGAATGTTTTGACTGCCAATTATGCTTCGACAGCCATTCAGGTTTGTTTGGGAACATTCAAAGCGGGAGTTCAGATTGAAGCCCTCAAAAAACAGGGAATGCCCGAAAGTGTGGCTATGTCGCAATATGAGCCGTTCAAAACCACATTTATTAAAAAATACAACCGAAGCACGAACTATATGTACTTTTTGTGGCCTGGCATTTTGGCAACGGTTTTACAACAGGTTTTGCTGTTAGGCTTGGCTTTGTCCTTTGCTTCCGAATACGAAAACGGAACTTTCAGAACATTGGTTTCGGAAAACAAATCCCTACTTAAAATAATGGCAGTTAAGATAATTCCGTATCTGATAATGAGCTTCGGTATTTGGATCTTGTATTATCTGTTTACGTTTTGGTTCAGGATTCCGTTTTATGAAAATCTAGGTGCTTTGACTTTTGTAGCGGGAATTTTCGTGTTGTCGGTATGCTTTATCGGGATATTGGTAAGCATATTGATTCCGAGTCAGCTCAAAGCAACCGAAATATTGATGGTAATAGCCACTCCGAGTTTTATTTTGAGCGGATTTACGTGGCCGCTTTCGCAAATGCCCGATTGGGTTGTGGCTGTTGCCAATGTAATTCCGCTTACGCATTTCTTACAGGCATTCAGAATTTTGCTGATAGAAGAAGGAACGTTGTCCCAATGTTCGGGTGCAATTTGGGCTATGATTTGGATTGGACTTGTTTGTGCGGTTTTGTCTTATGTGGCTTTGTATTTTAAAAGGAAAAAGGTGTTGAAGCAAGGTTGAATTTTGTACTGCAAAAAAATCCTGTGTGGTAGATTTTTATTATTTTTTTCTGTGTCAGGTTGTTATTTTTCAGCCGTTTAATTTCAGGGGTACGGTTGTTCTGCCATGTCTCGTCCTGAAATATGGCTACAGGTTAAAAATTGATTAACGCTGTTTTTAAATATACCATATTCGGTGTTTTATAGTCTAAAGATAAGTGTAATCTTATCTCATTGTATAATTTGATTGCATTTTTTGCTGCACGCTTTGCGTACGTGAGACTATCAAAGGTTTGGTCGAGGTAGAACTCATCTTTTAGGATGCCGTTTACACGCTCGGCAAGAGCGTTCTCGTAGCAGTGGTTCTCTTCTGTCATACTTATTCCGATGTTTTTTCTCTTTAGTATTTGTGTGTAGACATTACTACAGTATTGTATTCCCCTATCGGAATGATGAATAAGCTGTTCAATGCCTTTGGCTTGGTATAGGGCTTTATTTAAAGCTCTTACACAGCCAGACAACTCTAAACTATTGCTCAGGTCCCATCCAACGATTTTACGAGAATACATATCGGTTATCAATGCCAGGTAACAGAAGCCTTTTACGGTTCTGATGTATGTGATATCGCTTACCCAAACTTGGTTAGCCCTGTTAACTTCTAAATCTTTGATGCTGTTTTTGTACTTGTAAAACCTATGTAAAGAGTTAGTTGTTCTATAGCTTGGTTTCTTTCTAAGTGTTAGCATATTGTGTTTTCTAAGAATATTAAAAAGCGTGTCTCTGCCTACTTTAAGGTTGGCTTTATCAAAATCATCTTTCAAGGATTTTTTGAGTTTTCTAACGCCTTCTCTAGGAAGGGATTTGCGCCTGTTCTGGACTATGGGCAAAACCTTTTTTTCTATTTCTAAACGTTTGTCCTCCCTGCGTTTATACTTGTAGTAGGCATCACGTTTTAGACCGAAACAGGCTGTTATAGTCGTTAGAGAAGCAAATCCTTTTGCTTTTTCCTTGGCCTTTATCAGGGCTTGATACTTAGCTTTTTTTTTAGCTCCAGGACAGATTTATAGCCCAGCTGTTCTGCAGCCACCTCAAGATAGGATTCATCGATGAGGGCATCCATATCTTTTTTCAAGAGTAGCTTTTTAAGTTGTTCAATCTCCTTTTGAAGTTCTTTGATGCGAGTTATTTCATCCTTTGTTTTCACGGTTACACGGGTATTCATAAGGTCCTTACGGTTGTATTTCTTGATCCATTCATTGATGGTTGTTGGATTAATGCCATAGGCCTTGCCCAATTGATACTTGTTCAGTTTTCCGGTTGTAAGTTCGTCTAAAATTTTGAGTTTGAATGGTTCTGAATACCGTCTGATTACTTTGTCATTTTTGTACATAATGTTTAAAATTATGTAGCCTTTATTCAGGACGGGTCATAATGCCCTATAACGGTCAAGTATAAGCGTAGTGCGGGTTTTCGAAGATGATA
The DNA here is from genome assembly GCA_048265145.1 of Aequorivita sp. Taxonomy (GTDB): domain Bacteria; phylum Bacteroidota; class Bacteroidia; order Flavobacteriales; family Flavobacteriaceae; genus Aequorivita. The sequence continues at coordinate 3,413 of JBLXCF010000028.1, read as the reverse complement.
CTTTCATTTTATACGAATTTTTATTACGTGGCGAAATGTTCAATTTAGCAATAAATCCCGCATTACGCTTATACAATGTTACCCACTGGCTTTCTTTCTATTTATTATGACATCTTATACTTTCATTGGGATAATATTTTTTCTTTAACCAAAATGAAACTCGAACTAAAAAGATAAGAACAGGAACTTCAACTAATGGTCCAACTACACCCGCAAAAGCCTGTCCGGAATTTAGTCCAAATACTGCTATAGCAACAGCAATCGCCAATTCAAAGTTGTTTCCTGCTGCCGTAAATGAGACGGCTGCATTTTCCTTATAGGAAGCTCCCAGTGCTTTAGTAAAGAAAAAACTGATGACAAACATTAAACTAAAATACAAAATTAAAGGAACTGCAATAATTAAAACGTCCATTGGAATTTCAACAATTAACTCTCCTTTGAGCGAGAACATAATGACAATGGTAAATAATAACGCAATTAGCGTTATTGGTGAAATGGCAGGTATAAACTTTTCTGTGTACCACTTATCTCCTTTTAACCTTACCAAAATCACTCTACTTAAAATTCCCATTAAAAAGGGTAGTCCCAAATAGATTGCTACACTTTCTGCCACCGTACCAATTGAGATATCGACAATAGCTCCTTCAAATCCGAAATATGGTGGAAGCACCGTTATAAAAATCCAAGCATAGAAACTATAGGCAAAAACTTGGAAAATACTATTTAAAGCGACCAAACCTGCTCCATATTCGCTATCTCCTTCAGCAAGGTCGTTCCAAACTAAAACCATTGCGATACAGCGAGCCAATCCGATTAAAATAACACCTACCATATATTCTGGATAATCACGTAAAAAAGTAATTGCCAAAACAAACATTAAAACGGGAGCAATTATCCAGTTTAGAAAAAGTGAGATGGAAAGAATTTTAGTGTTTCTAAAAACTTTTGGCAAAAGAGCATAGTTCACTTTAGCCAAAGGTGGATACATCATTAAAATTAATCCTATTGCTATGGGAATGTTTGTAGTGCCTCTACTCATTGAATCAATAATGCTTGGAAAGGAAGGATAGAAAAACCCAATTGCTACGCCCAAGAGCATAGCAAGAAATATCCATAGCGTTAAATAATTATTGAGAAAACTCATTTTTTTCATAACCTCTTTTTTCTAATTATTTAATAAGTCTTTTTCCTGTTCAATGGCTCCGTCTATATTGCACGATAACTTTACCGTATTGTATATTGTGCCAAATTTTTCAATATTCTTTTTTAGCAATGGGATATTTAAATTTTCATCAGAACTGTAAATAATTAGTTTATAAGCTATATGATCCATTTTCAATGGTTTTTCCGTTCGTATAGCTGACACATCTACTGTGGCTTTTGAATAAGTGAACTTCATCATCGAAGAAAAACGCTCGACATTTTTCAACATACACGAAGCAAAAGCTCCTAAAAACAACTCGGCAGGATTAGGTAAAATTTCAGCAGACTTTGATGTTGTTCCGAAAACTATATCGCTTTGCTTTATTTGAATAGCAGCGTCTTTATTTGAAATGGCTAATCCTTTAATTTGGTATTCCATAATTAGTTCTATTTTGAATTAAAAGGTTTTGAAAACATTTAGGAGGTTTTTATTTGAGAGAAAACGTAAAACAGTTCTGTTGCAATTTGCAGACTTCTTTCATTATACTTTTCTGCCTGTTGTGGTGTATTGTCAAATGCTTTTGGGTCTTCAAAAGTTATAGGAATTCGTTTTTCTGCTCCGCTAACAAATGGACAGGCTTCGTTTGCTGAATCGCAAGTCATAATTGCAGCAAATTCAGATTTCGGGTTAAAATCATCATTCAATCTTTTTGAAAATCCGATTATTGGATGCTGGTTGTACGCATATTTAATACTGTAAATTGAGTTCTTGTTTTTTGAAATAGTTTTAATTTGAAAACCTGAATTTTGCAAAGTTTCTGCAACGATTGGAAAAAGTGCCGTACTTTCTGTTCCACCTGAATAACAGAATACATTTTTGATATTGAAATGATAAGCTAAAGTTTGTGCCCAAACCTGTGATAAATGACTTCTTCGTGAATTGTGAGTACAGATGAAGTTGATTCTGATATCTTGCTGATTTGAAACTTTAGACTGTATAAATTCCGTTAGTGGTTGTAAAATTGCCTTACGTTCAGTTGAAATTGTTTGAGGATTTAAGGCCTTGATTACTTGTTCAATTTCTGAAAACATTGTTGATTTTGTTATTGACATTTTCTTAATGTTAAATTATTATTTTAGCAACAGCCACTGCCTGGTGTACAAGAAGATCCATTATTAAATTCAGATAATTTAACTTTTGGTTTTTCACTTGGTATGCCGCATTTATCTTTCGCCAAACAATCGGTTTGTTTATTAGTCAACAAAAAGTTTTTACCGTCAAAATCAAGTCCGAATTTCCCAATCGTATCGCCTTGATATTCCACTTCGATTTCCAAATCTTCAATTCCTAAAACGCGTTCGGATAGTTCAATGATGCTTACTAATTTTTCCGGATGCAATCTATGGTCATAGTCATTGGCATTCCAAAGTTGAAAGTTTACTACCTCCTCGTTTCTCACGGTTCCGCCACAATCAATGAAATGCTTTGTGATTTTTCCAACTTCTGTTACGTGAAAGTGGCTGGGTACTAGTTCCCCATTTGGCAATTGGAATGCAATTCTGTCCAGTTTATTCAATTTGTTTTTAATTTCTGATAACTTCATTTCTTTATGATTTGTTTATTGCGATTTAACGATGAATTAGATGAAAAAATTTAGCAACAATCTGCTTTAGGAATGTCCTGATCTAAAAATTGATGCATTAACATTTTCATTTTAGTCCAGTTTTCAATGTCTATACAATAGCAGACTTTGACACCTTCCACTGTTCCTTTAATTAGTCCTAAGGTTTTTAATTCTTTTAAATGTTGTGATATAGTAGGCTGGGCAAGACCAATTTCTTCGGATAAATCTCCACAATAACAAGCATCTATCTTAAATAACTGTTGTAAAATAGCCACTCTGGCAGGATGTCCAAAAACTTTTGCAATTAACGCAATTTCTTTTTGCTGATCTGTGTACATATTTTTATCTACTCATTGTTTAATTGCAATAATACGATTAATGTTTGAGTTAGCAAATCTTTTTTAAAGTGTTGATAGAAATTGATAATATTTTATTGGAAATGGTTTTTTGGAAAAGGTTTTTTGGAAAAGGAAATATTTTTGGTGTAGGGGGCGTTATTTTAGCTTGTGGGTAACGGTTTGGGTATTGCCGAAGGCGGGGATATTTAGTACTAAAGTTCAATCGAAGAACGAAAGCTGAACCTTGCACAAATGTCCAATCGAAGCCGTTCAGCCCCGCTTTTGGCAATACCTTGTTAGCGGCTGG
>JBLXCF010000027.1:0-12290 GCA_048265145.1 Aequorivita sp. | reverse complement strand
GATGTTTCAGCCCTCGCCTCTGGAGTTTATATGGTACAGATAACTGGTGACAACGCAAGCACTGTGAAGCGCTTGATTAAAGAGTAATTTTTTTCATATCCATAATTAGTTAAGAAAAGGCCTTCCTGTGAAAGCAGGGAGGCTTTTAATTTTTAAGGATTTACATTATAAAGAAAAGTTCAAAAGGATTACTTTTAAAAAAATTATTAAATATGATACCTTGGCATCAATATATATTGGGAGTGATATTCGTAATTGCAGGAATCAACCACTTTCGAAAACCAAAATTGTATGAAAAAATAATTCCTCCCTACATACCGGCCCCCAGCTCCATGGTGTTGCTTAGTGGAATTGTGGAAATGATTTTGGGTTTTATGCTAATGAACAAGAATACGCAAACAGAAGCGGCCTGGGGCATACTCGTCCTGATGGTTCTTTTTCTTCCAGTGCATATTTTTATGCTCCAAAATAAAGAAGCCTCCCTAAAGTTGCCCTTCTGGATACTCATTTTGCGAATACCACTTCAATTCGGGATTATGTACTGGGCTTTTATTTATACGTAATTGTAAAGAAAGCGTAGTATTAAATATCAAAAAAAACCAAGCATACAAAGCTGGGTTGTGTGAATTTATTGAAAAATATCATTCAACAGTTTTGCCAATCGGATTCCGCCTTTTTGAAGTTGCTTTCTTAAAGGATTCATAAATTCATACATATAATTGTAACTCAACTTTTCACCTACTTCGGTATTGGCATAAATATTTTCGCACAGTTCTCGGCTTTCGTACATCCAGTCCAGCACGGTGCCCTTTTTAATCGCTTCAATTTCTTCTTTTGAAAGCACATCCGTATTTGCGGCCAATTCCGTGTAGGACATTTCATAAAAATCCAACATTTTATAATCCCATACCGAATGGAGATTGGTTCCATCGCCAAACCAGCGCACCTGAAAATCATTTCCACCCTTGTCCTCCGCCAAGCCAATGTGAAGGGGTTGATGCAGATCTCCCATAAAATGGATCAGCATTTTTAAATAAAAGATTTTTTCATCGGGAGCGCTATGCTTGCCTTTTAAAATGCTAATGCATTGCTCAATTCCTTGGATGATATCACCTTTTTCACTTTTTGGATAGGTTTCATAACGCTCCCCGAATGGAAAATTAACATAATGCCAAGGACCGTAAGCATCAAAGGCATGATCGCTTTTTATGTCATCGCCATAGTTCGCCACAAAGGCCAGGCTATGGCCCGCGAGCAACCTTGATATTTGTTTTTCCGCCTTTTTGGAGAGATACTTTTCAGCAATTTCACCAACTGCCCGATGCCCTGTTTTTCCCCAGTCGTCAGCCGCGGAAATAGATAATGAATACAAAAAAACCAACCCAATAAAAAAATGCTTCATCTTGAAAATGCTTTTTGTGTTAAAAGTGTATTTCTTGACCTGCAAAGATAGTCTCCCCAATTTCAATTTAGATTCAAATTTTCGGATTTTAAGAATAAAAATGGTTTTAATTTTATGGATCACTTTGTATAATGGACCTTTGGCCAAACAATATATTTCGCCAAATTTTGTTTTAATTCAAATTTCAACACCCACCAACAAGGATATTATATGAAACCACTGCTGCTAATTTCCATCTTTTTGCATTCCCTTATTTCATTGGGCCAAGAAAAAAAATTCAATGCTGAAGAACTGAGCATCACCCCTCTTGTTGATGGAACGTTGCTAGTTCCTGAGGGGCAAGCAAAATTGCCCTTGGCCATAATTATTGGCGGTAGCGGCCCAACCGATCGAAACGGAAACCAACAAATGGTGGTGAACAACAGTTTAAGGTTTTTGGCTGAAGGTCTATATGAACATGGTATTGCTACTTTCAGGTATGATAAAAGAATCGTGAAACAGATGAAGCAAAGGACCTTGCAGGAAAGAAACATTCGGTTCGAAGATTTTATAGACGACGCCATAGCGGTGGTGCACCATTTTAAAAACGATCAGCGGTTTTCAAAACTATTTATTATTGGCCACAGCCAGGGTTCCTTGGTTGGTATGGTGGCTGCGCAGCAAGGGGTTGATGGTTTTATCTCCATTGCCGGGACGGGGCAGGAAATTGATGATGTAATTGTTGACCAATTGTTAAAACAGGCCCCGGGTTTGGCCGATAGTGCCCGAACTGCTTTTGACGATCTTCGGGCCAATGGAGCAGCATACAATTACAGTCCCGGTTTGGCTTCTATTTTCCGAAAGGAAATTCAGCCCTTCATTTTAAGTTGGATGCAGTTCGACCCTAAAGAGGAATTGCCAAAACTTCGGTGTCCGGTTTTAATCATTAATGGCGATAAGGATATTCAAGTACAAATTTCCGAGGCAGAATTGTTGCTTGCCGCCAAACCGGATGCGCAGTTTAAAATTATTTCAAAAATGAACCATATCTTCAAGGAAATTGATGGCAATGATTTGGAAAACAGCAAATCCTACAACATCTACAATCTTCCGGTAATGCCAGAATTAATTACTATTGTCAGCACATTCATTAAAAAATAATCCAAATTAAAAAATAATTGTATTTTGCGGCAAAACCGTTGAAATGCAAGAAACAACTACCGATTTAATTAAGGACACCACTCCCCTTTTTACCAATGATACCATTGTTTTTGGTATTCTGATGGTGGTATTGGGATTCATTTTTTATACCGCGGCAAAGAAAGATGGCTTCTGGAACCAATTTTATGGTGTGGTTCCCGCGCTGTTTATGGCCTATTTTCTGCCCGCACTGTTAACAACAGCCGGAGTCATAGCTCCGGAATGGACAACTGTTTCAGAAAACGGCGAGGTTGCTGCCGGCAGCACGGGTTTGTATTATATGTCCAGCCGATATTTGTTGCCCGCCGCATTGGTACTCATGACCTTGAGTATTGATTTAAAAGGTGTTTTCAATTTAGGACCCAAAGCGTTGATCATGTTTCTGGCAGGAACGGCGGGGATAATTATTGGTGGCCCACTGGCGGTACTGATTGTGGGCACCATTCATCCAGAAGCGGTTGGCGGGGAAGGCGCAGATGCGGTTTGGCGAGGCCTTTCAACTCTGGCCGGAAGCTGGATAGGTGGCGGTGCAAACCAAACTGCCATGTTGGAGATTTATGGATTCAACCAAAAACTGTATGGAGGGATGGTTTTTGTAGATATTGTGGTTGCAAATATATGGATGGCAGTTATCCTTTTTGGCATTGGAAAATCGGCCAAAATTGATAAATGGCTAAAAGCGGATACCTCGGCAATTGAAAATTTGAAAGAAAAGGTTTCAGATTATGCCAAAAAGGTGGACAGAAATCCAACCTTAACAGATTTGATGATTATTGCCGCCATAGCTTTTGGAACAGTAAGTTTTGCACATTTTGGGGCAGATTTTCTAAGCAGCTTTTTCACTGCTGCCGTTGCAGAGATTCCCAAGGGAATTACCCGAAACATCTTTACGTTTTTAGATTCAAGTTTCTTTTGGATGATTACCATAACTACCATTATTGGCGTGCTGCTATCGTTTACCAAAGCGAAGATCTATGAGGGTGCAGGGGCCAGCAAATTTGGAAGTGTTTTTATTTATATTCTGGTTGCCAGTATTGGAATGAAAATGGACCTCACGCTAATTTTCGACAATATGTGGCTGATCGTTATTGGCTTGGTTTGGATGGCCGTTCACGCAGGATTGATGATCCTTATAGCAAAATTGATCCGTGCGCCCTATTTTTTTCTGGCTGTTGGCAGCCAGGCCAATGTTGGCGGTGCTGCATCCGCACCCATTGTGGCATCGGCCTTTCACCCGTCCTTGGCCACAGTGGGGGTTTTACTGGCGGTTTTCGGTTATGCTATCGGTACAGTGGGCGCCATTGTTTGTACCGTTTTAATGCAATTGGCCTCGGCCTCCTAAATTTCTCAGAAAAAATATCCATCTTTGCGGACGCTAAATTTGGGGGGCTATCACCCGCTTTTTTAAACTTAAAAAATAGAAAATGCGCCAAATATTTTTAATCGCACTAACGATAATCACTTTTTTCGCCTGCTCCAAAAAAGAAACCGACCGTATGGAGCTTACCGGCTCCGTGAAGGGTTTGAAAAAAGGAACCCTTTTGCTTCAGACATTTAAGGACACCATTCTTACCACTGTCGATTCGGTTGTGGTGGATGGAAATTCGGCATTTACGTTTTCGGAGAACATAGAAAGTCCGCAAATTTATTATCTCTATGTCCGCCCGAAAGATGGCTCGCTTCGGGATGACCGCATTACATTTTTTGCTGAAAATGGCGATATAACCATTCAAACGAATCTGAAAAATTTTGGGAGCGCGGCCGTGGTTTCGGGTTCCAAAAACGACAGCGTATTTCGTGAATATCTTAAGCTGAAAAACCGCTTTATAAACAGAAATTTATCCCTGCTTGAAGCGAAGTTGCAACTGGGTGAAAGCACTGAAGATTCAACCTTCCTTAAAATTGAAGAACAACAGCGCGCCCTTATTTCCAATAAATATTTGGCAACCATCAATTTTGCCATTAATAATAACAATTTGGAAGTAGCGCCCTATTTAATGCTGAGTGAGGTGTTTGATGCCAACGTTAAATATCTCGATACGGTTTACAACGCACTGCAACCAAAAATAAAAGACTCCAAATATGGTAAGGAATTGGAGTCTTTCATTAAAAATCGAAAAAAAGCGGATACGCTTCTATAGGGCATTAATCCTATCAATCAGCTTTCTGCCACGGGTTTCAAGTTCGGACTTGATGGCGTTATAATGTTTCTTTTTGCTTTCAACCTCCTTCTGGTTTACTTTTGTGATCAGCTCGTCAAAAGTAACTATGGCCTCATCTATAATTTCTTCGGCCTTTTTTGTGTCCTTCCCCGCATTGGTGAGTTCCCAGATATATACCGCCTCAATGATGTCGCCCAAAACATAGTTAATGTCCTTCTTTAAATTTCTAACGTTTGCCATTTTATTCTGTCTTAAAATTGGAATTTTGATTTCTATCTAAATATTTGAATCGGGCAAAGGTACAAACATTTACGGAATGTACACTTCCAAAAAAGTGGCGGATGTGGTGTGGAATTTTACTTCGGAAAAAACAGCAGGAATCAGGAGGGTTTCTCCTTTGTTTATGCTTTCTAAATATCCATTGACTTCAATTTGGGAAGTCCCGTCTAGACACATATAGACTACAAAAGAATGAATGGTGCCCAAATCGCGCAAATAAGATTCCGAAAGCACAATTTTGTTCACTTCAAAATAGGCGGTGGCACCAATAGGCACTGGTGCATTTTTTTGGTCCTTATACTCCATTTTTGCCCTGGAGGGAGAAAAATCAATTGCTTCCATAGCCAAATTGGTGTGCAATTGCCGAAATTTTCCATCGGTATCGGGCCGGTCCCAATCGTAAATTCTATAGGTTATGTCTGAGGTCTGTTGTATTTCAGCGAGCAAAATTCCCCCACCAATGGCGTGAATAGTGCCAGGGTTTAATATGAAGGCATCTCCTTTGTTTACAGGAACGAAGTTTAAAATTTCGGTAATGGATTTTGTTTCAAGCGCCTTCGTGTAAACTTGCTGATTCACGGAATCCTTAAAGCCCAGAATGATGCGCGCGGCCCTTTCGGCATCCATAATATACCACATTTCCGTTTTCCCGAAGGACTTGTGCCGTTTTAATGCCAGGGCATCATTCGGATGCACCTGGACGGATAGATCTTCGCGGGCATCAATGAATTTGAAGAGCAGCGGAAATTTATTCCCGAATTGTTGGTAAACCCGATCGCCAACCAGGGCTTGGTTGAAATTCTCGAGGGCCCATTGCAGACTTCTATTTTTAAGTGGACCATTCCTTATAATGGAAATTGAACCTTCTACGCCCGAAATTTCCCAGCTCTCGCCTATGTTGGACAAGGTGGATTTTCCGAAAAACTCCTTTAATTTATCCCCTCCCCAAACCTTTTGCTTTACAATGGGATCAAATTTTAATGGATAAATGTTTATGCTGTTATTCATGATTCGCCATTGTAAACAACAAAATTTCGGGGGGTTTCGTAAAGTTTAATGGTAATTTGGAATTGGCTGTCGATCCGCATTCTTAATTTTTTCCAAATTACAATGGCTATATTCTCCACTGTTGGATTGAGGTTTTTAAATTCCGGAACTTCCAGATTAAGGTTTTTATGGTCGAAGTGGTCTTCAATTTCTTCCTTAACGATATCACTGACTATTTTTAGGTCAATCAAAAATCCCGTTTCTGGATCTATTTCGCCAGAAATTCCCACCTCAAGTTCATAATTATGGCCGTGGTAGAGCGGATTGCTGCATTTGCCAAATACTTCAAAATTTTTGGTGTCGTCCCATTCCTTTTTGAACAATCTGTGTGCCGCATTGAAGTGCGCCTTTCTATAAACGGTTAAGCTCATACCAATAAATGGTTATAAAATTTTTGGAAAATAATTTTGAACCAAGCAGTGTATTGCTCTGGCCTGTCTTGAATGTCTTTTCTAACTGAGTCCAGATCCATCCATTTCCAATTGGCTACTTCTTCTTTGTTGATCTTCGGTGCGGAATTATAGTGGCCCACCAAAATATGATCGAATTCATGTTCCGTTAATCCATTGTCAAAAGGCGCTTTATATATAAACGACGTGGTTTCGGTCAAGGATGCGGTAAATCCCATTTCTTCCAATAGCCTTCGTGTGCCTGCCTCGATTGTAGTTTCTCCATTGCGTTGGTGGCTACAACAAGTATTGGTCCAGAGTCCTGGGGAATGGTATTTATGAAGGGCCCGTTGTTGCAGCATTAGTTCCCGATTGGAGTTAAATATGAATACAGAAAATGCTCTGTGCAGCACCCCTTTGATATGGGCTTCTTGTTTTCCCATTAATCCTAATGGCTCATCGCGCTCATTCACCAGGATTACTTTTTCTTCTTTCATGATATTGCCCTTTTTCATCAAAAATACAAAAAGGGAAACTGTTTTAAAAGCTAAAAGCGCCCAATGGATTTTATCGGACGCTTCTGGCAAACTTTATTCGGTTAATTTAATTTTTTATGATGAACATGGATCGCCTGTTCAACTGATGCTCTTCGGCCGAACAAGGTACACCGTTGGAACATTGGTTTACCAACTGTGTTTCGCCATACCCTTTGGCAGTCAGTCGTTTTGCATCAATTCCCTTACTTACCAGCCACTTGAGCGTACTCTGTGCCCGACGCTCTGATAGGGCTTCGTTGTAACTATCGTTTCCTCGCGAATCGGTGTGTGATTCTATATGGATAATGAGTTCGGGATACTCGCGCATTGCCGCCAATATTTTTGCCAGTTCAATTTCCGCATCGGGCCGTATGTTCGATTTGTCGAAATCAAAATAAATTGGCTGCAAACTCAATTTACAACCCAGATCGTTGGGCGGACAGGGGTCGATTCTCTTTAATGGTAACGGCACCTCAATTTTGCCGGACAATAGCGGAGTTTCAATCATTTTTTCATATGGTTTGTAGCCTTCCATTACGCCTCTGACCGTGTATTGCTTTCCACAATCTGCATCAAAATCATAACTTCCATCCTCCTTGGCGGTAGTTTGGCTGATCAGTTGGTTGTTTTGGTCGAGCAATGATACCGTGGCTCCGGGAAGCGGGTCTTTGGTTTCCTCGTCAAAGACTTTGCCGGTAATGGCGATAACACATGATTCCTTTACCAGATAAATTTCATCATCCACACTTCCGGCTTCACCATCGCGATTTGAGGAAAGGTAGCCTATTCTAGTATCTTCGTTGATAATAAAACCGAAATCGTCTTTTACGCTATTGGTGGGAGCGCCTAAATTGGTTATGGCACCCGGCATTCCATCTTTGTCCAAAGGCGTTACGAAAATATCATAACCCCCCATTCCGGAACGGCCATCGGCAGAAAAATACAGTTTATTTTTTTCGCTAATGAAAGGAAAGGATTCTCGTGCATCCGTATTGATATTTGGCCCCAAATTTACAGGGGTGCCATAACTATCATTGCCCAGAATGTCCACATACCATAGGTCAGACATCCCAATAGTGCCCGGCATATCTGAGGAAAAATACAATCGCTTTTCGTCCACACTCAATGCGGGGTGCGCCACAGAGAAATCCTTACCATTGAAAGGTAATGCTACCACATTGGTCCATGTATTATCGCCGGCTTTCGTCGCTTTGTAAAGAGAGAGCCGCAACGTTTTGTATTTCTTGGATTTGTCCAGCCCTTTTTTTCCATCCAAATAGGTATTTCTGGTGAAATAGACCGTAGCACCATCTTTTGTAAAAACGGCAGTAGATTCATTATACTCCGTGTTGATATCGCCACCCAATTTTACGGGGTTGCTCAAAGCTCCATCGGCTGCCCTATCGGCTATGAACAGGTCCAAAAACGGTTCTTGTGTCCATTCGTTAATTTTCGTTCCGGTAGTATTTCCGGCCGATGCAAAAACTATTTTCTGCGTGCCGTAAAAAGCCGGGCCAAAATCCGAGGAACTGGAATTTATTTGCGTTTTCTCGATGGAAAAATCTCTGGTCTTAAAAACGGTACTTTTAAGATAGTCCGGATCATTTTCATAGGTTTTAATTACCATTCCGGTACCTCCATTGGCCACGTAGTCCTTTAATAGCGCATCCGATTTCTCAAATTTGCCAATACTTTTTAAAGATTGTGCCGCCCGGTAGTAATATTCAGGCTCGGTTTGTTCGGGAAATTGGGTAACCAGTTTCTCATACCAGGTGGCGGCATTCGTATAGTCGCCGTTATAATAGTAGGTATCTCCTAACTTTTTGAATATTTCTGCAGATTCATAGCCGTCGGCAACTACTTTTAAATAAATTTCACGGGCATCGATATAGGCATATTTATCAAATTCCTTATTTGCTTTCCTGATATCCTTTTTTTGGGAAAAAGAATTACCGGCAGTTAAAACCACCAATGCGAGAAGTATACTGTTTCGTACTAATGTGTTCATAGTCTGTAAATTTTTAGAAGAATCTAGGAGTTAAAACTCGTTCCGGTCTATTAAACAATTCAAAACGGAGCATCACTTCATAGGAACCATCACTGTATGCTTCAATATCGGTTGTTTGATAATCATAAGCAAAGCCAATAAATATTTGGTCAGTGGCCTGAAACCCGACCAACCCGCTCATTGCTGCGCTCCATCTGTAGGCGGCACCTACGGTGAATTTATCATAGAGCAGAAAATTGGCGGAAACATCGGCCTGCAATGGCGATCCACTTACCATTTTGAACAAGGTAGCCGGCTTAAATTTAAGGTTGTCGCTCAGGTCGAAAACATAGCCCGCAATCAAAAAATAATGCATCCGTTCCGCAGCCGTCGTTTCCACGGCTGTGTTCGCCAGACTGCTCTTATCAAAATGTTTGGTGGTCAAAAAATTGGGAACCGATAAACCTGCATAGAACTTATCCGTATTAAAATAAATACCCGCACCAATTTGGGGCTGCAGTTTATTGTCAATGTTGTTGTTGGCAAAATAGGGGTCTTGTCCGGTGGGGTATTCTGGCAAATTCAATTTGTTGAAATCCACGTCAAGAATATCCAAACCGGCCTTTAAGCCGAAGGACAGTTTAGAGGTTTCCGAAGTCGGAATACTATAGGAATAATCTATGTTAAGATTCGTTTCAACAGCCGGACCAATTCTGTCGCTAACAACAGATAGCCCCAGTCCCATATTGTATCCAACCGGCGAATTTACGGTAAATGTGCCGGTATTGGGCGCACCGTCGCCAAAATTCACCCATTGGGTCCTATAGAGCAGGCCGAAACTTAAGGCTTCACGGTTTCCCGCATAGGCAGGGTTAACCACTTCCGTATTGTACATATATTGAGTGTACTGCGGATCCTGCTGCGCTTTACTTGAAAACGTGCCAAGTAAAATCAAAATTAGTAGCGTTAGATAACTGTGTTTCATAGTTATGTAGTTTTATCCAGGGAGGGATATCCCTCCCTGGAATATTTTTTGATTTTTCTATCTGTTAATATATAAATATCCATTATAGCTTTCCTTACCGGGGTTTTCACCGTTGAAAGTAAGAATGTAGAAGTACGTTCCCGTGGGTAGTTCCTCATTTTTCTGAACGGTTACACGTCCTTCTGAAACGCCCCTGAAGGTATTTTCACTGTCGTCATCGCCGCGGCCATACCCGTCCGTTTCGTAAACTAGTACTCCCCACCTGTTGAAAATCTTCACATTATTGTTTGGCCAATTATGTATTCCTTTGATCCAGAAATAATCGTTATAGCCGTCTCCATTTGGCGTAATACCGTTGAAGATCTCAAAAGTGGTATCCTCCACATTGGGCAGAACTACTACCGTCGGATCATCCGGATCACCATCGCCGTTGTTGTCCGTATTGGTCGGATCTGTTGGGTCATCAGAATCATCGTTCACTATGGTGCCATCTTCATCTTCCGCAGTTACGGTGGCTTGGTTTACCACTTCACCATTTTCTATGTCCTGATCATTTATAACATAAATTGCTGTAAAGGTAGTATTGTCGGTCTCACCCGGTAATAGTTGAGCGATAGGGCCACCAGTAATTTGGATTCCAGGCAACGGATCGCTGATCATGATATTATATAAGGTTACATTGCCCGTATTTGTTACGGCGAAGGTATATGTAATTGTTTCACCCTCATCGGCCGCGCCATTTCCATTAGTATCGTTAAAAACACCTGTTTTTTCTAATGAAATCGACGGATTGCTATCGCAAAGAACAGTGGTTGTTGGATCATTTTCAACATAACTGTTATCATCGGACTCATCATAAACAGTAGTTCCATCAAGGGCGGTCCCTTCTGCCGTTGCTTGGTTTATAATTAAACCGGCGTCCACATCTTCTTGGGTAATGGTATAAATGGCAGTGAAAGTTGTTGTATCCTCCTGACCTGCGGCCAAACTGATAGGACCTCCCATTACAGCAACCATCGGATCAGAAACCATAACATTATTCAGCGCTACGTTTCCGGTGTTTTTTACGCTGAAACTATATACAATAGTCTCACCAAGATCTGCGCATCCATTACCGTTTTCATCTGTTGCCTCACCTGTTTTAATGAGCGCAATCAACGGATTCTGACAAAGCGGCGTAATGGTTGGATCATTCTCCAATTCACTATTGTCGTCCGATAGATCACTCACCGTGGCTCCTGAAGCATCAGTACCCATAACTGTTGCTTGGTTTTGGACAAATCCAGCGTCTATGTCTGTTTGTGTAATGGTATAAACGGCTGTGAAACTTGTTGCATCGGTAGCTCCGGGGGCCAACACTATTGGACCACCGTTGACGGTAACAATTGGATCGGTTATGGTAATATTAGACAAGGTTACATTTCCTAAGTTGAATACTTTGAAGCTATAGGATATTGTTTCATCGACATCGGCACAACCGTTTCCGTTGCTATCATTTACCACGCCAGTTTTTATCAGGGCGATAATTGGATTTTGGCACAACTCAATTACAGTTGGATCGTTTTCCAAAACACTACTTTCATCTGAAAGATCGGAAACTACCGTTGAATCTGGCGCAATACCCTCTGCAGTAGCTTGATTGACAACCTGGCCATTATCTATATCGGCCTGGGAAATAGTATAACTTCCAGTATAAATCCAAGTTTCAGTAACATCCAGTTTTCCGTTGCCATTCGCATCTCCGGTAGGACCGTTTATAGTTGCTATTAATGGATCGGTTAACGAAATGGTAGCCAAACTAACATTGCCTTCATTGGTTACAGTGAAATTATAGGTAATGGTTTCACCCACATCGGAACAGCCATTCTGGTTTTCATCATTTATGACACCCGTCTTCACAAGTGCAATAACCGGATTTTGGCAAAGTTCTATCACGGTTGGATCGTTTTCCATTACGCTGGTATCGTCAGATAAATCCGTAATGGCATCACCTGAAGGAGCTAACGCCTTAACGGTCGCCTGATTAATTACTTCACCAGTATCAATATCATCTTGAGTAATTGAATATGTTCCAGTAAATACCCAGGTTTCATCCAGATCAAGTTTGCCATCCCCGTTTGTATCACCAGTTGGACCATTAATAACCGCAATTAAAGGATCTGTTATTTCCACAAAGCTCAATGTAACATTCCCCTCATTGGTCACGGTAAAGGTATAACTGATGGTCTCCCCAACATCCGAACACTGGTCCTGGTTTTCGTCATTGAAGATGCCGGTTTTAACGATTGCAATTGCCGGATTTTGGCACAATTCTGTAATTGTCG
>JBLXCF010000026.1:0-14382 GCA_048265145.1 Aequorivita sp. | reverse complement strand
ACGTATTTTCCGTTGGAAATACAGCCCAGACGGGCGTTGAGGATATTTTGGAATATATGGACGAAAACTTCGATGCCGAAAAAGACCCGTTGATTAAATTGCTGTATCTCGAAACCATTTCCAACCCGCAAAAGCTGCTTAAACACGCTTCGTCCCTCATAAAAAAAGGTGCGAAAATAGCGGCCATCAAAGCAGGAAGCACCGCCGAGGGCAGCCGTGCCGCCACTTCGCACACGGGTGCCATTGCCAGTAGCGATATGACCGTGCGTGCGCTGTTCCACAAAGCCGGCATTGTGTATTGCAGCAGCCGCGAGGAACTCCTGAGCGTGGCCTCCATTTTCAACTACAAAAAACTGGAGGGAAAAAACATCGCCATTATCACCCACGCCGGAGGGTCAGCGGTGATGCTGGCAGATGAGCTTTCCAAAGGCGGCCTAAAAGTTCCCGAAATATCCGGGCCCGATGCCGAAAAGCTGAAAACCTTCCTTTACCCCGGCTCTTCCGTAGCCAACCCCATCGATTTTTTGGCCACGGGCACTGCCGAACAATTGGGCATCATCATCGATTACTGCGAACACAAATTTGAAAACATAGACGCGATGGCAGTGGTCTTTGGCAGTCCCGGGCTTTTTGATGTGGAAAATGTTTATAATGTGTTGAGCGTCAAACTCGAAATCTGTAACAAGCCCATTTTTCCTGTGCTGCCTTCCGTGGTGAATGCGCAACGTGAAATTCAATCATTTTTGAAGAAAGGGCACATCAACTTCCCCGATGAAGTGGTTTTGGGGAAAGCGCTCTCCCAGGTTTTCAATACGCCAGAACCTGTTTCCGAAGCAATTTCACTCCCGAAAATTGACATCGAAAAAATACGAAGCGTTGTCGATACGGCTTCCGAAGGTTATTTGGATGCCGCCCAAACGCAGAAGCTATTGGATGCGGCGGGAATTCCACGGGTTACGGAACTGGTGGAAAACTCAAAAGAAAAACTGCTCGCCGCGATGGATTCCCTGGAATTTCCTGTGGTGATGAAGGTCGTGGGCCCGCTCCACAAAAGCGACGCAAAGGGCGTGGTACTGAATATCACTTCAAAAGAAGAAGTTTCGAAAACTTTTGATAGGCTGATGCAAATAGATTCCGCAACGGCGGTGATGTTGCAGCCCCAACTGGCGGGACTGGAACTGTTTGTGGGCGTAATGAAGGAGCCGGGTTTCAACCACACCATTCTATGCGGTTTGGGCGGGATTTTTATAGAAGTGCTAAACGATGTTTCGGCGGGTTTAAGCCCTATTTCAAAAAACGAAGCCCAGCAAATGGTACAATCGCTTCGCGGGTATAAACTCATTCAGGGTGCGCGGGGCCGAGAGGGCGTTGACGAAAACCAGTTTGTGGAAATCATCCAACGGCTTTCAGCTTTGGTAGAGGCCGCCCCGGAAATCATGGAGATGGACATCAATCCGTTGATTGGCACCCGGAAAAATATTGTTGCCGTGGATGCGCGGGTGCGGGTGGGTCATTAAATAAATTCAGCAAATTATTCAATAAAAATTTTGTAGTTTTGTATCCGAATAGATACACTGTTTTCAAGATGTATTTTATTGAAAAGACTATTGAATTTGATAAATGGCTTGGATAGTTGAAAGACCTTAAAGCTAAGTCAAAAATACTTTTCCGAATTCAAAAAATTGAAAGCGATGGCCATTTTGGCGATTGTAAATCTGTGGGCGAAGGAATAATGGAAATGCGGATAAATTACGCGAAAGGCTACAGGGTCTATTTCAAAGAAGTCGATGGCAAAATAATTCTTTTACTTATCGGTGGCAGTAAATCAACCCAACAAAGAGATATTGCAAAGGCAAAAACAATTTGGAAAAAATTAAACCAGTAGCACAATGGACACTTCACGATTTGACATTGCAGATTATTTAGACAATAACGAGATGATTGCGGAATATCTCAATACTGTATTGGAAGAAGGAGATACAGACGATATGATTACCGCGATCGGACAAATTGCAAAAGCTATTGGAATGACAAAAATAGCCGAGGAAACTGGCCTGAGCAGACCCAGCCTGTACAAGGCGTTATCAGATGGAGCCAAACCACAGTTTGCAACGGTTATGAAAGTATTAAAAGCGATTGGAGGACAGATACAGATTAATCCGGTTCAATAAGATGGCATTTTAATGGATAATAATTTCTAAACCGCCCACACCACAACAAGCAATAGCGTCAAAAACGTCACGAGCAGTATCTTCCCAAAAGCATTCGCCTTTTTAAGCTCCATAAAAAAGAATGCCACGCCAATAAATTTAAAAATTACAATACCAAAATAATGACGGCTATCTAAGCCAAACTAAATTTATCGCTCTTCTTAAAAATCCTTCCGCTTCGCTATGCGCCAAATAAAGAAGGTTGGCACAACTACCCAAATCACCAGCATTGCGGAAGATAGCAACAGACCGAAACTGGTTCCAAAGAATTTTTGGAAAACTGCGCCGGTATAGCCCAATAATGCCGAAATGTCGAGTTTTAAAAGTATCAAAACCCGCGAAAGGTCTACCGGATTAAAAAGTGTGGCCGCCAACGAAAATTTGTCCAGTGGATAATCCTCAAAATATAACAGCGACATCAAAAAGATGCCGTCATAAATCACCGCCATAAACAACCAAAGCAAGATGGCATACCCAAACCCTTTTATTTTATTTTCATTGCGAAGCGCAATAACAAAAGCGAGCGCAGTGAAAATAAAGGTCAGGAATCCGCCTGTAACCAGTAGTAGCGTAAAGTCCCAAATGGCATTGCTGTTAAAAATTCCGTAGAAAACAAAGGGCAATCCCAGGCCTATTACCAAACTCATGGAAAGGGAGGTGGCCACGCCAAAATATTGCCCCAAAAAGATGGAGCTCCGTTTTACGGGTTGTGCCAAAAGCAGTTCAGTAAATTCACGGGAGTTGTAATAGTACATCACCCCGAAAATAGTGCCGATGAGCGGCACCAAAATAATGATGACGTTCATTAGGGTTATTACCGCCTTTGAAAGGTCGTTGTTCAAAAATAGTAAAACAACCCCGAGCAGTAAATAGAACAGAAAATATACGTAGCTCCAGCGGCTTCGCATTAAATCGTAAAAACTGTATTTTAGTATCTTAAGCATAACTTGAGGATAAAATGGAGGCTATGGCGTGTTCAAAATCAGGCTGTTCGGTCTTGGTTTTCAGTTCCGTAATGGTTCCCTTAAAGTAGATTTTTCCTTCCAAAAGAAAAACTATCTCGTCGGCAATTTCTTCAACAAAACTCAAAATGTGCGAGGTGACCAAAATGGTTTTTCCCTTTTCCCTTTCCGAAAAAATCAAGTTCTTCAACCGCAGATGCGAGATGGGATCGAGGCCGCTTGTGGGTTCATCCAGAATGATCAAAGGACTGTCAAACATAAATGTAAGCACCAAATTTACTTTCTGTTTTGTGCCGCCCGAAAGGTTGGCCAATTTTTTATTGAGAAAAGGCTGCAGTTTAAAAAGCTCGATCAATTCCTGATCTTTGGCGGCTTTTGAATCGCGCAGATCCTTGATCATCGCGATAAGCTCATTCACTTTCAGGTTGCCTGGGAAATTGGCTATTTGGGGTAAATAGTCAATTTCATTCCGGTATTTGTAGTTGTTTTTTAACGGCTTGCCATTCACAAAAATTTCACCCCCATCTGGAATTACCATTCCTAGGATGGATTTTATCAAAGTGGTCTTTCCGGAACCGTTGGGGCCCAGAATACTAAAGATGCCTCCTTGGCTGATGGCCAGATCAATTCCCTTCAACACTTCGTTTTTTCCGAATTTTTTGTGCAATTGCTTAACTTCTATCATGGTTTATGGGCTTCATTTTTGGGTTGTTGTCCATTAAATTGTCCGGTGTAAATACAGGGGAGACTTTTTCAGAAAAATCAATAATATCTATAAACAGGCTGCGCAATAAAATAATAGTCTCGGGCGTGCGGTTTACGATGTATGAAAACAGTTTTACCGGTCGGTAAGGCACATCGCCAATACCGTTTTTGTCAAGGTCATAACCAGTGTAGTTGCTCCAGAAATTATGGTTGAACTTATTGTCGTTCAAATGGCTGTTGTATGAAATATCGAAAGAATTGTACAGAAAATTATTCTTCTCAAAAATATTTCCGTAGCAGGCCCCGCGAACCTTGATGGCCCATCCGTTGCCCTTAAAGTCGTTGTTTACATATTGAATGCGATTGCTGCCTTCAATGTTAATGCCTACGGTATTTTCCAGAAAGATGTTGCCTGAAATGGTGGCGTCGTTTATTTCCTTTAGCAAGAGTCCGAACGAGGCGGTTCCCCAATTGTTTTTAAAGGTGTTCTTACGCATTTCGATAAACTTGGAAAACATAACAGCTACTCCGGCTCCATTGTTTTCAAAAATATTGTGTTCATACACGTCGTGATTGCTGAACATAAAATGGAGCCCGTAGCGCAAATTGTTCCTGCTACGGTTGTGGCTTATCTGGACGTTATCCGAAAATTCCAAATAAATGCCGTCCCGAACGTTCTGAACGGTGTTGCCCCTCACCTCTACGTTTTTGCAGTACCAAAGCTGTATTCCGTTGCCGGAATTGTATTCGTTTACGGCATCGCCCAATATTTTATTGTTGAGCACTTTGCCGTGATTGGCTTTTTCAAGATAGATGCCGAAAAAAAGCTTTTCCATTTCCAGGTTTTGGATTATGAAATCCTTTCGTTTTATAACCCGAACCGCGGCATAATCTGAGGTGTAACTCGTGCCAACATTCAAGATTTTAAAGCCGTCCACGGTTACTCCATCCGCAACGATCTTCAGGATTTCACCCTTGTCCTGCCCATCAATCACCGGCTGGTTTTCCCCCAACAGCCGAATGGCTTTGTTAACGGTAATATTCACTTCCTTATAAATACCTTTTTGCACCAAAACGGTATCGCCATCTTCCGCCAGGTCAATGCCCTGCTGTATGGTTTTTACCGGACAGTTGGGACAGACGGTAATGGTTTTTGCAACAGCGTTCAGAGTACTGCAAAAGGCCAGGACAAAGGAGAATATGTATAGATATTTTTTCAAAATAGCTTTAAATTTAGCCAAATCTACAATTAAAATGGAGGGCTGTTATTCCTAAAAGGTGAAATTTGAAAAAGCCATCGGCAGGCCCATGAAATGGATGCTACATCCGCAATTTGCCGACGGCTTGTTTCTTCAGAAACCTATTCTTGCTTTAAGTGTTCCTGTATTTCTTTCCAACTGTACCGTTTTCCGGTAAATTTTTCGAGCATCTTTTGGGCATCATCCTGATTTTCAAACGCCGAAAGATTGGCGCCCATCGGGCTCGCTATCTGTTCGCTTACCAAAAAGGAAGCACTGTTGGCATCCAGCCACTCGCCGGGCTTATTGAAATCGGCCACCAGAAATAGTGCTATTTCCTCCGGTTTGAATTCGTCCTGCAGGGAATGGACCATACATTCAATAGCGTCAAATTTATAGGCTTTTCCTTTGGAATTTACGAGCTGTGAGGCGTGTTGCCTATCTACAATGGTCATATTGCAGAAGTGGCAGGCATCCGTTCCATAGGTTATTGGTTGTGGTGCCACATTGCACGAAAAAAGGAAAACCGAAAGTAGGGCTATAAGGATGCTATTTTTCATGATGCGCTAACTGTTTTAAGTTTTGAGGTTTTGTTATTTCGCAACCGTACTTTTCTCCATTCCATTTTTCCCACAAAAAAAGCGACCACGGTCATGGCCATTCCTAATGCCATAAGATAAGCTCCGGTAGCCGGCCATGAGTCAACATCAAAATTGAGCATTTTTTGGTAACCGATGAGCGGCGGTTTATAGGTCATGGGCGTTCCGTCCGGATTAAGAAGCTTCATAATGGCTTTGGGATCAAGATCGGTTCCATATTCTACCAGCCAGGCATTGAAATCGTACATTCCCATTATTCCCAAAACCGACATTAGTAGAAACCAGCCAATAAACCAATAGTAGTTCACTTTTCCGAAAAACCCGAGCAAGCCCACAATAACGCCCAAAGCTACCATAAGGCCAATTACCATTGGAAAAACATCAAACTCCCACATATCGGCCGGTTTTGGAATGGTTTTCATTCCAATATAGTGGTTGAGGCCATCAATATTCTGAATATCGAATTCCTGCACGCCCTGGATTCCTTCAATGTAAATATCCATTCCCAGCGGATCTGGATATTGGGGGGCTCCTAACATGATGTTCCACAACGGGAATTTAAAGAGCCCCAAAAGTAATAGGGAGCCTACGATCATTAATATTCCTGCTTTTTTCATTTTGTTTTAATTTAAGTTCTTAAACTTCAGTGTAGTTGGTTTTTGGTTTAAGAATAGGTGCGGATATTTTGATCATTGATTTTTTTTACGAAGAACTTAATGGCTTCGCTTCTTTTAAAAGACGGGGGAAAATCAACGAACCCCCGTCTTTCCTTTGAAAATACCATCAATCACTAATCAAGTATTTTCACAACTAAAAACATCTTTATTAATCTTCTCCTAATGACCATTTAAGCTCCGTGCTAGAACCTGCTGGGCTTACGCGAACATAACCCTGCATTTCTTGGTGCAATGCAGAACAGAAGTCTGTACAATAGAATGGCCACACACCAGGTTGTTTAGGTTCCCAAACAAAGGTTTCTGTCTGGCCTGGCATAATAAGCAATTCTGAAGTATTAGCGCCTATCATACTTATACCATGAGGTACATCATAATCCTGTTCGTGGTTTGTAACGTGGAAGTACACCTTGTCGCCTACTTTTACTCCTTCAATATTGTCCGGATTGAAGTGGCTACGGATCATCGTCATATAAATATGGACTTCATTGCCTTTGCGCTCTACCCTTGCATCGCCATCAGATAGTGTGGCATAAGGGTGTTTGTTCTCGGCCAATTTGAATATCTGGCGCGAATTTTTTGCTACAATCTCAGCAGGTATTCCGGCAGCGTAGTGGGGCTCACCGATGGTTGGGAAATCCAACAACAGTTCCATTTTATCGCCACTGATATCATAGAGTTGGGCAGACTGGGTAACCTCGGGTCCGGTAGGAAGGTAACGGTCTTTTGTAATTTTGTTCATAGAAACAAAATATTTACCGAAAGGCTTGCGCGAGTTCCCTCCTGGAATCATCCCGTGGCCCACGGAATAGTACGCGGGTTGGCGGTCCACAACTTCCCAGGTACCTACTTTCCATTTAACCACTTCTGAAGAAATAAAGAAAGTGGTGTAGGCATTTCCCTTGCCGTCAAATTCGGTATGCAATGGGCCCAAGCCGGGCTGTTTTACGGTGCCTGCCAAAACTTCCTCGAATTTTAGGATTGGAATTCCATAGGCTTCCCCGTCAAATTTTTTGTTTTCGATAGCATCCAGCATTTTGGTGAAAGAGTGAACAGTCAAGTCTGCAGATAGTTTTCCATTTCCAACAATATATTCGCCGGTTGGGTCAACATCACAACCATGGGGCGATTTTGGGGTTGGAAGGAAATAGACCGCACCCGGAACATCCAATGGGTTAACGGTTAAAACCTCATTCATCATCGTGGAGGTAGCGGTATGGGTTTCATCGTTATAGACGTTGTGTGCATATTTTGCAGGAACTTTGGTACCACCTCCATTGTTTACATATTCTTCAATTTTCTTCCAATTGACCGCGGCAATGAAATCCTTGTCATTTTGTGAGGCGTTTACTTCAAGCAGCGTGCTTGCCTCCTCTGTATTATAGGTGGTGAAGAAGAACCAACCGTGCGATTTGTCCCGGCCTGGGTGGGAAAGGTCATAGTCAAAACCGGGCATCATTAATTGGAATTTAATGGCCATACGTCCTGTTTCCTGATCTACGCTAATAAAGGAAAGCGCCCCTTTAAAATTGCCCTTATATTCCTTAATGGGCATATCGCGCTGCGGAATTGGCACGGAGAAACGCGTACCGGCCACTACATATTCTGTGTTTTCAGTAATAAAGGAGGAACTGTGGTTACCGGCACTGTTGGGAATTTCTATGATTTCCGCGGTCTCAAAAGTGGTTAGATCCACCCGGGCAATCCGCGGGGTATTGTTTCCATTAATAAACACCCACCGGCCGTCCAACTCTCCGTTGGTTTGTGAAATATCCGGGTGGTGGCTGTCGTCCCAAGGCACAAACCCAAAGGAAGTTTCCAACATGGGTTTGGTTTCCTCATTGTAACCCCAGGCCTTTTCGGCATCTTGGGAAAATACGGGGATTACCTTGAACAAACGTCCAGAAGGCAATCCATATACAGAAAGTTGTCCGCTAAATCCTCCAGAAATGAAGGCGTAGAATTCATCGTGCTCTCCGGGAGCGACGTACACTTTTTCGGCGGCATTGGTAGCGAGGCCACCCTGCCCTTTGTTGGTCTTTTTGTCCCCACCGTTATTACAGCTTACCAATCCGGCAACCATAATTAGGGAAACCAAAATATTAATTGTTTTTCTCATGGTTCTATTGTTTATTTTATATTAGTTCAGATAATTTTAATTTGCTGGCAATATCACTTTGTCCACCACGTGAACGATGCCGTTTCCGGCGGGCACGCTGGCAATGATTTTGGCTCCGCCAATAAGCACATCGTCTCCATTTACCGCTACGCTAACATCCTCCCCACTGGCCTGCCCCAATTTTTTGAATTTCTTCAAAAAATCCTTGGAGTAATTTCCAGGCGTTACGTGGTGTTTGAGAATATAGGCCAGCTTTTCCTTGTTTTCGGGTTTCAATAGATCCTCAACGGTACCTGCGGGCAGCGCCTCAAAAGCCGCGTTGGTGGGAGCAAACACCATTAAGGGACCGGCGTTTACCAGCGCGTTTTCCAATTGGGCAGCCTGAACTGCGGCAACTAGCGTGCTGTGATCCGCAGATTTAATAGCAATCTGCAACACATTGGGCTGCGACTGGTCGTTCTCAATAAAGGCCTGACCTTGCTTTCCGGATGTATTTTCAGATGATGGGGAATTTTCACCGGCAGTGGTGGGTGCGGCTGTTTCGGTTTCGTTCTTGCAGGCTGAAAACACTAAGATCGCAGCCGAAAGGAACATAAGTTTCAAGGTTGTTTTCATTGGTTTAGGTTTTTAACCTTGCAGGGCTTGCGGCCCTGCAAGGGGGTTGGTTGTTTAAGTTTATTTTTAAAGTGTCCTAAAATATTCCAATACTTGTCTGGCCTCTTCTTCGGTCAAGCCCTGGTTGGCCATTGGAGATCCGTTGAATTCCTTGAGCAGCGCGTGTGCCAAGGGATCTTTTTGGGTCATTTCCTCGGGGTTCAAAATCATATTCATAATCCATTCCGGGGTCCGTCTTTCCAAAATTCCCTTCGGAGCCGGACCGATGAACTTTTTATCGGGCTTGTGGCAGGCCATACATTTTGTTTTGTAAACCTCCATTCCCTTGGCCGCCATGGCCTGATCAATTTCAGGGGAAAGCTCCAAGCTTTTAACGGGCCCAATTCCCTTGTTGGTCAAGTCCACGGTTTCTGAAGGCTTAACATCAGAGGCGGGGCTAGAGGTGGTTTCGGCAGGCGCTTCGGTGGCCGCCGGCGTTTGGCCAATCTGGATATCGTTGTTTTTCTTTTCTTCCTTCCCGCCACAACCCAATAGCATTAATATGGACAAGGCAGTTAGTGTTTTTGTGATAGTTTTCATAGTGGTTTGAATTATTTTACAGGACAAATTTAGAATCGAGCTACCAAATAGAATATGACTTTTATCATAAACGGGATGATTTAATCTTCTTTGGTTCTCCTTCGTAATCCGAAGCGATACAGCCAAGTAGCTTTTTGAAATTTCAAAAAATATATTTTTTAGAGTATGATGAAAATCATTTTTAAATACCTCTATGGCTTGTAGTTTTGAAAAAATATATTAGTGATGAAGCACATCCTTCTTCCCACAGATTTTTCCAAAAACTCCAAAAACGCCATAGCCTATGCACTGCGGTTTTTTGAAGGGGAAACCTGCACCTTTTATGTACTCAATTCTGAAAAACCCACGGGCTTCCTCACCGCCGATGTTCTCGTTGGCGCGCCTACGATTTCTGTCTATGAAGGTATTTTGAACGACAATAAAAAGGAACTTGAAAAATTGGTCCAATTTTGTAAATCAATTTCTAAAGGAGAGGATTTCACATTTATACCTAAAATAGATTTTGACAATATCGTTGATGCTGTTAACCAAGCCGTAGCGCTAAACAATATTGAATTAATACTGATGGGCTCTAACGGTGCCACAGGTGCTGCAGAAGTTATTTTTGGAAGTAACACCTTAAAAATCATACAAAACGTTGATTGTCCCGTTCTCATAGTTCCCGAAGCCTATACATTTGAAAAAATTAATGCAATCTTGCTCTCGTTAAACTATCAATATGATGTAGCGAATAAATCGTTCAACATTATTTCTGAAATATTAAAGAAAAACAACGCCTCGTTGAAAATTCTTGAAATTGAGGAAGAAGATATGGAACTATCCTCACAACGAAACCATACCGAGGAAGTTTTTAAAGAAATAGGTTTTGAACGTTATTCCATTAAAAATATTCCTGCCTCAATGGCCATCAATGCTTTTGAGCAGTTAATTCCCGTTCAACTTCACGCCTTGATTGTGGAGCGCAAAAGTTTTTTTGACCGCTTTATCTTTGGTTCAGAGACTTCAAAAATAAATTACGGTTCGCTTGTACCGCTTTTGGTACTTCATGAGTAGTTATTTCATAATCAAAAGATTATTCTTTTTAAGCGTTTTCACGAGTGTTTTTACATAATCGCAAATGGTGGAAGAAGCTCCGGGCGGATTCACAATGTCTATCTTTCCGCGCCATATTAAATCGCGCTCCTTGCCGGGGCAGAGACAATACAATGATGTTTCCGTATTATAAACAGGGTAATCCTCAATCTGTTCATTACCGTAAACGGGCCTATTTTCAGTATAATAATCACTGAAAGATTCAAATGACTTTGTAAGATTTCGGTAGGATTGCCCAATGGTTACCTTGCTTTCCTGCCCGGTAACTTTTGAAAAGAGCACAGCATCAAACCCCGCGGTGAGAAGTTCATTTTCAATGTTTTTTAAATTTTCTTCAGTTTGATTATTTTCAGAAAAGGTACTTTCAAAATAATCAACGCTTTTTACCGCAATCACATCTTCCGTTTCCAAGGCTTGTTGCAAGCTGTACTCAAATTGCCGCTGCAATACCGGGTCTGATGTTAAACCAACCACCAACACTTTATTGGCTTGAAAATTTGGAGTTTCTGCATTTCTATATTCATCAACCAAACGGCTGCTGGAACAACCGTATAAAGAAAAAATAAAAAATGCTGTGGCCAATAATTTATTCATGATATTTTATTTAATTATTTAATAAACAGGATTATACACCCTATTAATACCCTATTCGTAAATATACTTTTCTCTTTTGTCAAATTTTGAAATATTCCCAAAAGAAGCTATAAACTTAAAGTACTTCAGAAAATTCAGATATGACATTCATCAATCTCGAACGAATAATTTTAATTTTTTTCAGAAAACAACTTGTGTAAATATATATTATGTACTTTTGTTAACCAAATGGTTAAACCATAAAGTTAAAAAATGGGAAAGACAAATAAAAATCAAGACACCGAAGGGCAAATCTTAAATGCCGCCAAAAATGTTTTTCAGAAAAAAGGAATGGATGGCGCACGTATGCAGGAAATTGCGGACGAGGCGGGCATTAACAAAGCGATGCTGCATTATTACTACCGAAGCAAACAATTGCTTTTTGAAGCGGTTTTCAGCAATGCCTTTTCCCTTTTGGCACCACAGCTCAATAAAATTCTGAACGATGATTCCTCGATTGAAGAGAAGGTGAAAAACTTCACGCACAATTACATTTCTTTTATAATAAAGCATCCTTATCTACCAAATTTTATAATTCAGGAATTAAACCGAAACCCAAAGTTTTTTGAAAAAATTCAACAAAACGCTGCTTTTCCAACACTGGAAAAATTTAAAAATCAAGTGAACGAAGAAGTGGAAAAGGACATTTTGAAACCAATAAATGGAGAGCAACTTTTCATCAATATTATATCGTTGAATATTTTTCCTTTTGTGGCTACTCCTTTGATAAAAGGATTTTTAAAAATTGACGATAAAGGCTTTAAACAATTGATGGAGCAGCGCAAAACTGCGGTTTCAGAGTTTATTATCAATTCAATTAAAAAATGAAAAACTTTCTATTTTTATTTTTTGCTATCACTCCCCTTGTGGCATTTGCTCAGCAAACACTCACCCTGCAAGAGTGCTACGTTCTAGCGGAAAAAAATTATCCGTTGGCAAAACAGACGGTTTTATTGGAAGAAAAAACACAGTCTGAAATTGCAATCTTGGAGAAAGGAAAACTTCCCAAATTGGATTTTAACGCGCAGGCAACCTATCAATCTGATGTGATTAAATTTCCTTTTGAAATTCCAAATTCAACCGTTGTGCCTCCAAACAAAGACCAATATCGCGCCACGCTGGACGCCAACCAATTGATTTATAACGGCGGAAATATCGCGGCAAACACAAAACTAAAAACCGCAGAACTCGCGGCACAGCAACAGCAGGTAGCGGTAAATCTTTACACTTTAAAAAACCGAATAAACCAAAGCTATTTCAGCGTTTTACTTTTTCAGGAACAGGAAAAAATGCTGATTTCAAAAATGGAACAGCTCGATGCACGCATAAAAGAAGTAAGTGCTGGAGTGAAATATGGCGCGGTCCTCCCCGCTTCCGAAGAAGTATTGAAAGCGGAGCAACTGAAGCTGGAACAGCAACTTTCGCAGATTACTTTCGATAAGCAGAAAGCGCTGAAAAACCTATCGCTACTGGTCTTTCAGGATTTGGACAGCAACACAATCTTGGCCAAGCCAGCCATTTTCATAGCTCCCGAAATCGAGTCGCAGCGACCCGAACTGGAACTTTTCAATTTACAGGAAACGCAACTGGAAACTTCAAAAGAAGTTATTTCCAAAAGCAATTATCCAAAATTGTTGGGGTTTGCACAGGCTGGCTACGGCAATCCGGGACTGAATATGTTGGACAATTCCTTTCAGGATTTTTATATGATCGGGTTGAAACTGAACTGGAACATTTTTGATTGGGGAAAAACCAAGGAACAAAAAAAAGCCGTCGATATTTCAAAGGAAATTGTTTCCACCGAAAAAGAAACCTTTTTGCTGAACAATGAAATGCAGCAGAAAGAGGCCGAAAGTGATATGAATAAATATGTAGCGATGCTTCGGAAAGACTCAGAAATTATTGAACTGCGCGAAAAAGTTTTACAGGCTACCACTTCACAATTACAAAATGGCACCATCACTTCTTCGGAATATATCACGGAACTGAACAATCTATTCGAAGCAAAAATCGACCAACAATTGCACGAGTTACAACTGGCGCTGGCGAAGGCAAATTATAGAATAATAAAAGGGGATTTTAAATAAATATTTAGGATGAAAAATATAAAAACAATGGTTTTGGCAGGCTTGGTCGGAAGTTTATTCTCTTGCTCCAACGGCGAAAAAGCCGATGGATACGGCAATTTTGAAGCTACGGAAATCACAATCTCTTCCGAAGCAAACGGAAAACTGGAATACCTGAACGTGGAGGACGGACAGGTTCTCGAAAAAGGAACCGCGGTAGGCCTTGTTGATACCCTTCAACTTTATTTGAACAAGCAACAACTGCTTGCCCAAAAAGAAACGGTGGCATCAAAATCGGGAGGCGTTTGGTCGCAAGTAAGCGTTTTGAACCAGCAATTGCAGACCGCCAAAACCGAACAGGAACGCATCCAAAATATGTTTGCCGAAAACGCTGCCACCAAGCGCCAATTGGACCAGGCCAACAGCCAAGTGGACGTTTTGAAAAAGCAAATACAAAACGTGGAAACCCAAAATGCGCCTATCGTGAATGAGGTAAAATCCATAGACGCCAAAGTGGCGCAAATTGAAGAGCAGATTGCTAAAAGCAAAATCACAAACCCGATAAAAGGCACGGTCCTGACCAAATATGCCGAGCCGGGCGAAATTGTCTCCTTTGGAAAACCGCTGTACAAAATCGCCGATTTGGAAGAAATGACCCTGCGCGTTTATGTAAGTGAAACGCAGCTCCCAAACATTAAAATTGGACAAGAAGTAACCGTAAAAATTGATTCCGGTGAAGAAATGAAAGATTACAAGGGAACCATAAGTTGGATTTCGGCTTCGGCAGAGTTCACCCCCAAAATAATCCAAACCAAAGAGGAGCGGGTAAATTTGGTTTATGCGGTAAAGGTAACGGTAAAAAACGACGGCAGTTTAAAAATCGGGATGCC
>JBLXCF010000025.1:0-18208 GCA_048265145.1 Aequorivita sp. | reverse complement strand
TATCTCCGCATACTACTCTTGCTGGCAAATTTGCTTCGGTAGTGATAATTTGTTGGGGTCCAAATTGTGTATATCCATTAAAGTAAATGAATAAGAATATGTATAATAGATATTTCATTTACTAAATATATAAAATATTGATTGCCGTGTGATGCTAGTTCTAATTATTTCGACTATTTCCCCATTTATTTCACAAATGAAAGCTTTTTCAATCCTATTCAAGTTAAATTTTAAACACTATAACAATATAAGTGTAAACACGTATTTTCTTACAAAACATAGTTCTATTATTTTTGGTACAACATCACCATCTTCATTTATTTCAGTGATTTTGAAGTTTTATGAATTTAATAAAAGTTTTTATGAAGCAACTTCGAAGTGAACCAATTGCAAGGCTCTCAAATAGAATATTGGTACATTTATTTTATTACGCTATATTTACCAAAGACAGAAAAAACCAATGCTGTCCTCGTTAACATATTGCAAATCCGCCGAAGATGAAAAATGTGGTTATTCCATCTTCCGCCAACCTAAACATATTCCATAGATGAAAAAAAGCTACCTTCTTTTTTTGTTGTTCCTAATTTTTTCAGCAACCACCTTTTCCCAATCAAAAAAATTTAGCGTTGAGGTGAATTATCCCTTCGGGTTTTCAAACGGAATTCAGCGTTTTACAGGTATAGCCGATGCCAATGTAAAATTTCGATTTCTTCAAACCGAATTGTTGAACTATGGCGTTGGCTACACCTTCACCTATGCCCGCAGCAATTTTAAGGGATATTACGACGACTTGAACAGAAATTATTTTTTCCACCATTTGGATGGCCTTGTGGAATTGAACATTGCTTCGGTGCCCAAACTGCATCCCTACCTAGCGCTCGGATTCACCTATGCCGCTATTGATTATGAATATTATTATACCTACGAGTATTTTGGCACGATTAAAAAAGCAAAGGAAAGCGATCCGGGATTTAACTTTAAACTCGGCGCCCAATATGACCTGAGTAGCAGTTTCTTTTTGCAGGCCAATTTCCATTACATTCAAACCTATAACAAAATTGGCGACGATCGCTACAGTACCAATTTCAACCAGTTTAAGCTCGGTGCAGGGTTTAGGTTTTAATGGGAAGCTGCCCGATTCAAATTAAATTGGAAGATCGTAGTTTAAGGAGTGAAGGGGCCCTAAAAATTTTTAGTATCTTCCCAAGATAAAACCGCCAATTTCAATCCTATATGAAAAACTTCTACCTTTTTCTGTTTGTCTTTGCAACCCAAATCGGCATTGGCCAAATCCGTTTCCAAAACATTCCCGAAAATGCGCGCTATCCCGAAAGTCGGCTGGTTGAAACCATAACCGCCAACATTGCTTACCAAGGCTATGGCGAATCCCAAGCCTATTTCGGCCAAGGCGAATATGAAATCTATTTAGACAATGTGGATGGCATTCTCGACAAACCCATCATTGTGCTTGACGGTTTTGACCCGGGCGATTCGCGCGACATACCGGGCCTGTATGCCAGTTTGAGCTTCGGGGGTCAGAACCTGGCCGATATTCTTCGCGATGAAGGATTTGATATCGTCATTCTAAATGCGCCCTTGTACACTTCCGGTGGGAAACAAATAGACGGTGGCGGCGATTACATTCAGCGGAACGCAATGGTTTTGATAACCCTTATCCAAAAATTAAATAATGATAAAATAGGCGATGAAAAATTAGTGGTACTGGGTCCGAGTATGGGCGGGTTAATTGCGCGTTATGCCCTTGCCTATATGGAAGATAACAGTTTGGATTCTGAAACGCGTCTCTATATTTCCTTTGATGCGCCCCACCGCGGTGCCAATATCCCCATCAGTCTTCAATATCTTATCAACTATTTTGCCGTGCAGGTGGGCGACCCAACGGCCCAACAAGTGGTGGACCAGTTGCTGAACTGCCCGGCCGCCAAGGAAATGTTGATAGACCATTTGCAAGGCCATTTGCTGGCTGGCTCCGAGTATGAACAGGATCCAACAAAGCTGCTGCCCTTCGGCGCTCCGGGATTTAGGAATGAATTTCAGGCCGAACTCGATGCGCTGGGGTTTCCCAACAATGTGCGCAACGTAACTATGATCAATGGTGCCGGAAACGGTACCACCACCGGAAGTCCGGGTATAATCATAGTGGACACCAACCTTCAGATTGACGCCACCACCGATGTGGACGTCGCCCTAAAGTTTACTCCAGTGGCCGGCCAAACCAACACCGTAACGGATGTTACCGTAAATTTTTTAGGTTTCCCGATCAATTCCTATCAGACTATTGCCCAATCGCCAAACTTCTCCGCAGGCGTGGATAGCGCCCCGGGCGGTACGGGAAGTATCAGCGATGCCTTGGGCGACGGCGGCGGCAATCCCGTGCTGATCGATTTTATAAATGCCCTGCAACAGGATTTATATTCCTTCATTCCCACGATGAGCTCGTTGGCGATTAATAATCCGGACTGGTTCGATACGCCAGATTTAAATGATTCTCCTTTCGTTAATTTTTATATTCCCGATGAAAATGAGGACCACGTAACGGTCACCGCCGCAAGCGCGCAGTTTGCCTTGGATGAAATTAGGAATGGAACGATTTCCATTGCTGAAAGCGAAGTTGCGGGGCGTTTTCTTCTTATGCAGAATCCGGTTCGGGAATCCATTGCTGTTTTGTTGCCGAAAAACTTTTCAAACGAAACCATAACCACCACCGTAAGCAGTATTACCGGGCAACAGCTGTTGCGCAAGGAATGGAAGCAGGCGAGGGGCGTTTTGGAATGGGAGCAGAACCTGGGCGGGGGACTGTACTTTTTAACCGTGGAAAGTGGCGGTGTGCGCCAAACCCTTAAAATGATCGTGGAATAACATGGTGGACCCTAAACCATTGTTACTTTTTACAGCCTTCTTTTTCGGAATAATTTCGTGCGGTCCAAAAAATGAAAAATTGATTGCCATAGACGTACTTTTAATTCCTTCGGAAGAAATATATGCCCAAAGCCTGGCCTTGAACGAGGTCATCCATCAACACAATCCGAAGACCCTAAAGCTGGACCAAAACCATGTGCCGCACATAACCCTATTGCAATGTTTTGTGAAGGAAACCGATCTGCCCGAAATTATACAAAATCTGGACGGACTGTTCCAAACCATTGCCGCGGACAGTCTAAAGGCTACCAAATTATCTTACGACAGGTCCAAAGCAGAAAGTTTCGCGATGATTTCCATTGCAAAAAGCCAACCTTTATTGAACCTTCACGAAAAAGCCATCGCGGTGTTAAAACCTTTTATAAAAAATGAAGGTTCCGAAGCAGCCTTCGTACAAAATCCGGATGGCAGCCCCATCGATCCTTTCACCGTGAATTATGTTCCCTTGTTTGTGGACCAATACAGCCACAAAAATTATGATCCGCACATAAGCCTGGGCGTGGCCAGAACCACCGTGCTGGATAGTCTTGCCACCGAACCATTTGAGCCATTGCATTTCAAGGCGACCGCCTTGGCTGTGTATCAATTGGGCGATTATGGCACTGCACAAAAATTATTTTGGAAATCCAATTAAAGTCCGCGTTCTTTTTCCGGTAACCAATTCGCATAAAATCTCCGTGCATTGCTGGCTTTCTCTGTTTATATTTGCACCTAAACATACACTTATGGATCATTCAGCAAAAATGTTGCGCGACGACGCTTTAAAAGGAAAAACAATAGTAGTAACCGGAGGTGGCAGCGGCCTCGGAAAGGCAATGACCACCTATTTTTTGGAACTGGGCGCCAATGTGGTCATCACTTCGCGAAACCTGGAAAAATTGCAAACCGTAAAAGAAGAACTGGAAGCCGCAACCGGCGGCAACGTCCTGCCCGTGCAATGCGATGTCCGAAATTATGACGAAGTGGAAGCCATGGTGCAAGCGTCGGTAAAGGAATTTGGAAAAGTGGATGTGCTTTTGAACAATGCTGCTGGTAACTTTATTTCTCCTACGGAAAGGCTTTCCGCGAATGCTTTTGATACTATTATCGACATTGTTTTGAAGGGAACAAAAAACTGCACCCTAGCCTTCGGAAAACATTGGATCGATAAAAAGGAAACCAATAAAACCGTTTTGAATATCGTTACTACCTATGCCTTCACAGGTTCGGCCTATGTAGTGCCAAGCGCTACGGCAAAGGCGGGCGTGTTGGCGCTCACCCGATCGTTGGCGGTGGAGTGGGCAAAATACGGAATTCGTTTTAATGCTATTGCTCCCGGACCTTTCCCAACGAAAGGTGCTTGGGATCGGTTGCTTCCGGGCGATTTAAAGGAAAAATTCGATCCGGCAAAAAAAGTGCCCGTACAGCGTGTGGGCGAACATCAAGAGTTGGCCAATCTCGCGGCCTATCTGGTTTCAGATTTTTCGGCCTATATCAATGGCGAGGTCATCGTAATAGATGGCGGCGAGTGGTTGAAGGGAGCAGGGCAGATGAACCAATTGGAAGCCGTGCCGCAACAAATGTGGGATATGCTGGAAGCTATGATACGGGAAAGGAAAAAGCTGTAAGCTTTATGCTTTAGGCTGTAGGCTGTAGGCTTTAGGTAGGCTGTAGGATTTTAATCTGTAAGCAGTAAGCTATAAACTGTATACTTTAAACTTTAAACTTAAAACTGTAAGCCATCCGCCTCCTAGAATCCAATATTTACTTTCTGTTAACAAATTCAATTTTCTATCCACATAATAAATCGTACTTTTAACCACTAAAATTTCAAGCAAATTAATGGGTAAAATTATTGCAATTGCAAACCAAAAGGGAGGTGTGGGCAAGACCACGACCTCGGTAAATTTGGCGGCCTCGTTGGGCGTTTTGGAGAAAAAAGTTTTACTTATTGATGCAGATCCGCAGGCAAACGCGACCTCTGGTTTGGGGATCGATGTGGAGTCGGTGGAATTGGGAACCTACCAATTGCTGGAGCACAGCGCAAATCCCGAAGAGGCCATTCTTTCAACCAATTCGCCGAATTTGGATTTAATTCCTTCCCACATTGATTTGGTGGCCATCGAAATTGAATTGGTAGATGTGGAAAACCGGGAATATATGCTGAAAAAGGCCATTGACGGGCTGCGGGAAAAATATGACTACATTCTGATTGATTGTGCGCCCTCGTTGGGATTGCTGACGCTGAACGCACTTACTGCGGCAGATTCCGTAATTATCCCGATTCAGTGCGAATATTTTGCGTTGGAAGGGCTCGGCAAACTGTTGAACACCATTAAGAGCGTACAGAAAATCCACAACCAAAACCTCGATATTGAGGGCTTGCTATTAACGATGTACGATCAGCGCCTGCGGCTTTCCAATCAGGTAGTGGACGAGGTGAAGAAGCATTTTGACGAAATGGTTTTTGACACAATCATCCAGCGGAATGTGCGTTTAAGTGAGGCACCCAGCTATGGGGAAAGCATCATCAGTTATGATGCTGCGAGCAAGGGAGCCGATAATTATTTGAGCCTTGCACACGAATTAATTCAGAAAAACGAAAAAGAATAAATGGCGAAAGCGACCAAAAAACAAGCTCTGGGCAGAGGGCTTTCAGCATTGTTGAAAGACCCTTCCAACGATATAAAATCGGTAGCCGACAAGAATGCCGATAAGGTTGTGGGCAGCATCGTGGAACTGGATTTGGGCAGTATTGAAGTAAACCCTTTTCAGCCCAGAACCAGCTTTAATGAGGAATCGCTGCGCGAATTGGCCTCTTCCATTAAGGAATTGGGCGTAATACAGCCTATCACGGTCCGAAAACTCGATTTCAACAAATACCAATTGGTGAGCGGCGAGCGCCGTTTTCGCGCTTCCAAATTGGTGGGTCTGGAAACCATTCCCGCCTATATCCGCATCGCCAACGATCAGGAATCGCTGGAGATGGCCTTGGTGGAAAACATCCAACGCCAGGACCTGGACCCTATTGAAATTGCGCTTTCCTACCAACGGCTGATCGAGGAAATTAACGTTACCCAAGAAGAATTGAGCGACCGCGTTGGGAAGAACCGTTCCACCATAGCCAATTACCTGCGGCTGCTGAAACTGGACCCCATTATCCAAACCGGTATGCGCGACGGGTTTATTACCATGGGCCACGGGCGCGCGTTGATAAATGTTGAGGACCTTGGCGATCAATTGGATATTTATGAAAAAATCTTGGGCCAAAATCTTTCGGTTCGCGACACCGAAGCATTAGTTAGAGCCTATAAAAACCCCAATGAAAAGGCCACACCGCTAAAAGCGGCTGCGCCCCCTTTCGCCAAAAAGGCGAAAAAGGAATTGACGGATCTTTTTGAAACTTCCGTTGAGGTGAAAGTTTCAAAATCGGGCAAGGGCCAGCTGGTGGTTCCCTTTAAAAACAAGGAAGATTTTGAACGTATCTTGAAGCTGATAAGAAGTGAAAGGTAAACGCCTACATATTTTTTTTTTACTCTTCTCCGCTTCCCTTTTTGCGCAGACCTCTGATTCTTTGGTGGTGCAAAAGGAGGAAAGGGCAATCGTTGTAAATGACACCCTTTTGCCAAAGGACGAATACGACCCTTTGGCTCCGTCAAAAGCCGCGTTTTATTCTGCCGTTGTGCCCGGTTTGGGTCAAGTTTACAACAAAAAATATTGGAAAATTCCCATTATTTATGCGGGGATGGCTGCTGGCATCTACTTTTACAAGCAGCAGGACGAGGATTACGATCGATTTCGAGATGCATACAAACGAAGACTTGCCGGTTATACCGACGATGAATTTTACGGCAACGGCACAGAACCCTTGATTAGTAATGACCGGTTGATCAATGCCCAGAAATCGGCCCAAAAAAACAAAAGCATCAGCCTGATCGTTACCGTGGCCTTTTATTTGTTGAACGTGGTAGATGCCAATGTGGATGCCCACTTGCGGCAGTATGAAGTGAGCGAGGACCTGTCGTTGCAACCCAATTTTGAATTCAACCAACTAAATGCAAGACCGCAATATGGAATGTCGCTGACGTATCGGTTTAGGTAGTTGTTAGTTGTTAGTTATTAGTTGGTAGTTAGACAATTTAATAAGATGAAGAAATAAGGAAATATTAAGCAGGAATTTAGGGCGATTTTGGAATGGGTCAGTAGTTGTGCCCAGCACCCAGCACCCAACACCCAATAATTATGAAAATAGCATTACTCGGTTACGGAAAAATGGGCAAGACCATTGAGAAGTTGTCTTTGGAAAAAGGACATACTGTTGTTTTTAAAAGTACGAGTGAAAATTCTGAGGGAAATTTAAAGGAGGCCGAGGTTGCCATTGAATTTTCCTCGCCGGAAGCGGCCGTTTCGAACATTTCGATGGCATTGGAAGCTGGACTTCCCATTGTTTCTGGCACTACCGGATGGTTAAAGCACTATGCTGAAATGGTCCATCTCTGTAAGGAACGTAACGGAAGCTTTATTTCAGCGTCCAATTTCAGCGTGGGCGTAAACCTTTTTTTCAGCATTAATAACTATGCCGCGCGATTGATGGCCCCGTGGAAGGAGTACACCGTTTCCGTAGCAGAAATCCACCACCTTCAAAAGAAGGACGCGCCCAGCGGAACGGCCATCACCCTTGCCGAAGGAATTTTAAGACACAGCGATAAAACCGATTGGAAACTGAACGCTTCCGAAGAAAACAGTTTGAAAATCACCGCGAAAAGGGAAGCGGAAGTAAAGGGCACGCACGAGATTTTTTACGAATCTTCCATCGATACCATTTCGCTGAAACACGAGGCCCACAGCCGCGATGGTTTTGCGCTGGGAGCCATTTTGGCCGCTGAATTTATAAAAGATAAAAAAGGTATATTTACAATGAAAGATGTTTTGGGATTGACGAAGGAAGATTGAAGATTGTTGATTGAAGATTGTTGATTGTTGATAGTTGATAGTTGATTGAAGTTGGAAGACTCACGATTCACGACTCACGACTCACGACTCACGATTCACGGCTCACGACTCACGGCTCACGATTCACGGCTCACGATTCACGGCTCACGATTCACGGCTCACGGCTCACGGCTCACGACTCACGGCTCACGACTCACGGCTCACGACTCACGATTCACGACTCACGATTCACGACTCACGACTCACGATTTGGACGATAAATGCCTTTATAGAAATAACAACATCAAAGAATAAACAATAAAGAATAACAATAAACAATAAACAATAAGCAATGAGTTGGACAGGCTGGTTTTTATTTTTTTTGATAGTTCAGGTAATCCATTTTGCCGGAACCTGGAAGTTATACCAAATTGCGGGTAGAAAGGCTTGGGAAGCTGCCGTGCCGGTTTATAATGCGGTAGTGCTGATGAGAATCATCAATCGCCCGTGGTGGTGGACCATTCTTTTGTTTGTGCCCATTGTGAATTTAATTATGTTTCCGGTGGTTTGGGTGGAAACCCTTCGCAGTTTTGGACGCAACTCCACCACAGATACGATTCTGGGAATTGTGACCTTGGGTTTCTATATTTATTATATCAATTATACCCAAAAAGTAACCAATATAAAAGATAGAAGCCTGAAGCCCCGAACTTCAACGGGTGAGTGGGTGAGCTCCATTCTTTTTGCGGTTGTGGCAGCCACCATTGTGCACACCTACATTATGCAGCCGTTTACCATCCCCACTTCTTCTTTGGAAAAGACCCTATTGGTTGGCGATTTTCTCTTTGTGAGCAAGTTCCATTACGGCGCCCGAGCACCCATGACGCCAATAGCGTTCCCGATGGTGCACGATACAATTCCGGTACTAAAGACCAAATCCTATCTTTCCGAGCCACAGATTCCCTATTTTCGCTTTCCGGGTTTTCAGGATATAAAACGCAATGATATTGTGGTGTTCAATTGGCCGGTAGATACCGTGAACGCCTTCCAGCAATACGGCGATGGTAAGTATTACTACAAGCCCATCGATAAAAAATCGAACTATGTGAAGCGCTGCGTGGGG
This sequence comes from Aequorivita sp., assembly GCA_048265145.1. Lineage (GTDB taxonomy): Bacteria > Bacteroidota > Bacteroidia > Flavobacteriales > Flavobacteriaceae > Aequorivita. The sequence goes on along the minus strand of JBLXCF010000025.1, from coordinate 9,234 downwards.
CTTCCGGGCGATTCATTGGAGGTGCGCGATGGCTACGTTTTTATAAATGGGAAGCAAAACGTGTTGCCGGACAGGGCGAAGTTGCAGTTTAGTTACGACGTGGAGGTAAGCGGCCCTTTAAATCCGGAAATGTTATACAATCGCTACGACATCACCGATCGTTATGGATTTGGAGGCAATACCTATCGGTTCGGGGGTATTTCTGACGAATCCCTTAAAATGTTGAAAAACAATCCAAACGTGGTGAGCGTGTCTCGTTTTCGCGGAGAAAAGGGCGTTTGGGACCAGGGTATATTCCCGAACAGTCAAAATTATCCTTGGAACAACGATTTCTTCGGTCCGCTCTATATTCCGAAAAAAGGGGCAACGGTTGCCATCAATGCCCAAACCATTCCGCTCTACCGAAGAATTATCGAAGTTTATGAAGGCAGTGAGATGGGCGTTGCCAACAAAATTTCCCAATCCGGTACCGAGGTGCTTTTGAACGGAAATCCCATCACCGACTACACTTTCAAAATGGATTATTATTGGATGATGGGCGACAACCGCAACAATAGTGAGGACGCCCGTACGTGGGGGTTTGTGCCGTTCAACCACGTGGTAGGCAAACCCGTATTTGTTTGGATGAGCTGGGACGGCGTAAACAAAAAAGTGCGTTGGGAGCGCTTGTTCACCACCGTGGGCGGCAGCGGGAAACCGGTTTCCTATTTAATGTACTTCGTGATTGCCGTAATAGGCTGGTTTGCTTTCGATTTTTATAGAAAGAGAAAAAAAGCAACGAAGAGATAAGTACTATGTCCTTTGAAGCGCAGTCGAGAAATGTGAAGGTTTCGGCTGCGCCCTCAACCTGACAACAGCTAATTGGTTATTCAGGAACCAATCTAAAAATTCCCTGACCTTCAACGCCAATATAGATCAAGCCGTCCGGACCCATTTTTACGTTGCGGACGCGCCCGATATCCTGCGCTATTTTTTCCCGGCCAACCACCTTTTCGCCTTCCAAAGAAAGCAGTTCCACGTAGGCAAATTTTAGGGAACCCACCAAGAGTTTTCCTTTCCACTGCGGAAATTTATTGCCGGTAACAAACGCCATGCCGCAGGGCGCAATGGACGGAACCCAATAATAAATGGGCTGTTCCAACCCCGGTTTTTCGGTTGTATCGGTAATTTTCGTGCCGCTGTAATTGATGCCGTAGGTAACAATAGGCCAACCATAATTGGCCCCTTTTTTAACAATATTTATTTCATCGCCACCTTTTGGGCCGTGTTCGTGGATCCAGATTTTTCCGGTCTCAGGATGCTTCGCCATCCCCTGCGGGTTTCGGTTGCCATAGGTGAAAATAGCTTTTTTTGCGTTCGGTTCATTGTAAAAAGGATTATCGGTTGGGATGCTTCCATCATCGTTCAATCTATAAATTTTTCCGCCGTCGCGGGTTATGTCCTGCGGATTTACGTCGCGTTCGCCGCGTTCGCCGATGGAAAAATATAAAAACCCTTGATTGTCAAATTCAATCCGGGAACCAAAATGCTGTCCGGCCGTGGTGTTGGGCGTTGCTTTGTAGAGCGTTTCAATATTGCGGAGCGAGCTGCCTTCAAGTTTGCAGCGCATCAATGCCGTATGGCCGCCAGTTCCCTCACCTTCTTCCGAAGCGTAGGACATATATATCCAGCCATTTTCCGCATACTTTGGATGCAGTTCAATATCGAGCAGGCCGCCTTGTCCGTTGTTATAAACCTTTGGAACGTTTGCTATTTCGGTTTTCACACCGTCCTTAAAATGGACCAAACGCCCGTCCTTTTCCGTGATCAGCATGCTGCCGTCGGGTAACCACGCCATTCCCCACGGATTGGTAAGATCCGGCACCACCTTTTCTATTTTATAGGAAGGCGCCTGGGTCTGCAGGGCCACATCGTTCTCTTTTTTTTGGGCACAGGAAACCGCCAACGACAGGAAAAGGGGAAGGAAAAGATGGAATTTCATAACAGCTTATTTTTGAAAAAGATACTCAAAAATAATTTCAGAACGGAATAATAAAAAATTTTTTCAGATTTGAAAAAATAGCTTACCTTTTTCATCTCCTCAAAAACAACCGCTTTTTTTATTATAGTTTTCTCAAAACCAGTATTTTAAATTTAGATTTTCAATTTTAATCTTATTTTTAATGAAAATTTAAACCGCTGTTATAGAGTATTGTAGTGCCAAATTTATTTTTTTGAAAAAGGGGTTTTCATTTTTTTCAAACTATCAACTTTTAAAGTATGGAACCAATTAAAAAATTAGTGGTTTACGGCGAAAAGGAAACTGCGGCAGATGGAGGCGTTATCTATAATTTGCAGGGCAGCAATCGCGATGTTGCCAACCAGCACGAAATTCCACTTGCGGCCAATGACAAGTTGTTGCATTTGGTGCTGGAAGACGGCACCACCTGGATGTGTGATGCCTCCACCCTGCACGAGATTTTCCCAGAAATTGATCCTGCCTTGAAACCGCCCGGCAGCCGCGATCTTCAACCGGAGGTATTCGTGATGCCTGAGGCTGTGGACGCGCCCGCCACCGAGCGGGGAATTATCGGAAAAATTGCTGTTAAGCTTTTAAAGGTGTTTGCCAAAAAAGCTGTAGAAAGTGGGGTTGCGGCCTTGGCAAAAAAGCTGGAGGACAAACATTTGCAAAACGGAATTGACCCGGCCCAACTGCCAAAAAATTTATTGGATTCCGGGGCGGGCCTTTTTACCGTGGATCGCAATTTTGGGTTGCAAGCTTTTGACGGCAAACCCTCCAACAGTCCATTTTTTCTATTTATCCATGGCACCAACTCCGATACTTTGGGGGCCTTTCAGGATTTGAAAGGTTCCTCGGTTTGGAACACGCTCCACCAATTATACGGCAAAAACGTGCTCGCCTTCCAGCATAGAACCCTAACGGAAAGTCCGTTGCGTAACGTGGTGAAATTGGCAGAGCTGCTTCCGGACAATGCTGTCGTGCACCTGTTGACCCATTCCCGCGGAGGAATTGTTGGCGATATCCTCAACAAATACAGCAGCGGCAATGAGGTGGAAGCCATAGGGTTTACGAATGAGCATATCGCACTGCTGGAAAAGGAAGGAGACAGGGCGGAGGATATTGAAAACATAGAAGCGCTCAACAGTATTTTTAAGGACAAAAGAATAACCGTGGCCAAATTTATCAGGGTGGGCTGTCCCGCCGCGGGCACCAAGTTGGCCTCCAAAAGGTTGGATCATATTCTGAATGTATTTTTTAATTTAATAAGCTTGGTTGGCGGTCCGTTTGTTGATGTTTTAAGGGAATTACTTTCCGCTGCCGTGGAGAGTAAGGATGATGTTTCCGTGCTTCCCGGATTGGAGGCCCAACGGCCCGAATCGCCATTCATTAAAATTTTGAACGACCCTTCGCCAAGCACCGCGATCAATGGGGAACCTTTGGCGATAATTTCGGGAAATGGAAGGGTAAGTTTTTCAGGGCAGGGACTGTTTGTAATTCTGGGGAAATTGTTCTACTGGCAGCGCAATGATTTGGTGGTGAATACCGATTCGATGTATTTGGGCGCCAAACGAAAAAATAATATACAATATTTCTTTGCCCAGGGCCCGGAGGTGAACCACGTGAACTATTTTGCCAACGACAAAACCCGCGAGGCCATTAATCTGGTGTTAGTTACCCCTGAGGGAAAGACCATTCCCGGGTTTAAATGTATTTCCCAAACGGAAATTCCAGGCACCGATCGGGCGCTTGTGGAATCTGGAGAGCTCTATCCGTCTCCCGTGCCGCCTTCGGGAACAAAGCCCATTGTGGTTATGCTTCCCGGAATTATGGGCTCCAACCTTTCCCAAAAGGACAAGGAAATATGGCTTCATTACGGCAGGATTCTCTCGGGTGGGCTAATGAATCTCAATTATTCTGGGGTAAACAAGATAGTTGCAGACTCGGTAGTCAAAACTTCCTATTACAAACTTTACAAATGGCTTTCGGGAAAATATGATGTGGTGGTCTATCCTTTCGATTGGCGCAAACCCCTTCCGGAAAGTGCTTCGGAATTTAACTTAAAGATCAAGAGTTTGCTTAAAATCGGGCAGCCCATTAAAATAATTGGCCACTCCATGGGCGGTCTTTTGGTGCGCGATTTTATTTTGAACCACGATGACACTTGGCAGCAGCTAAAGGCGTCAAAAGGGTTCCGCCTCTTGTTCCTCGGCTCGCCGCTGGGCGGTTCGTTCCGCATTCCCTCCGTGCTTTTTGGTATGGATGGCATTATCCAGAAACTCAGCAAACTCGATCTTTTCCACACTAAGGAAACCTTGCTAAAAATGTTTTCAAAATTTCCGGGTATCTTGGCATTGCTTCCCTTGACTACCGACCCGAAGAACGATTTCGCCAAGATGGAAACTTGGGAAAATATGCGCAAATACTTTGGAAAACCAGATTGGCCCTTACCTATGCAAACCGATTTGGACTACTTTAAAAACTACCGCGATAATATATTAACGAAGCGCGATAGCATTGATTATTCAAGTATGGTTTATATAGCCGGGAAGGACAAAATGACGCCCTGTGGCTATTACCTTGATGAAATTCCCCCAAAAAAGCAGCTCTATTTTCTCTACACCAGCGAAGGGGACCAAAGTGTAACCTGGGCTTCCGGAATCCCGAAGCAGCTGAGCGAGGCCAATGCCGTTTACTATTCCAGGGTTACCCATGGCGCATTGGCCAATGAACCCGAACTGTTCAATGCCATTGAGGAAATTCTTGCCACCGGCCAAACCAATTTGCTACGCAACACCAAGCCCTTGTTGCGCGGGGAAGAGACTATTTTCAGGGCAGAACCCGATATCGATTTTGATTTATCTGAAACGGGGCTGGAAAAAACCATTTTGGGCCTTTCGGATGAAAAGGAACCTATCGGAAGCCAGATTCCGGTAACGGTCAGCGTTAGCAATGGCGATTTGCGATATGCGTCCTATCCCATCATTGCAGGACATTTTTTGAACGATGGGGTGCTATACGCCGAAAGAGCCATTGATAATTACACCAATGGAAGTCTGACGGCCAAGCACAGGTTGGGGCTTTACCCCGGCGAAATAGGTACCAGCGCCTACTTCGGCAAAATGAAGGGAAGTGATTTTGAGGGCGGCCTCATCGTTGGCCTTGGCGAACCGGACCAACTTACTTCCTATCAACTTTCAAAATCCGTGGAACAGGGCGTGTTGAATTATTTATTGATCATTCGAGGGGCCGCGGTTCCTAAAAGGGGAATAGGAATTTCTTCCCTTATTGTAGCATCCGGTTATGGAGGGCTTACTGTGGAAGGTTCGTTAAAAGCCATAATAGAAGGGGTGAACCGCGCCAACGAAAAAGTTAAAATGCTTGCCGATGAGGGCTATAGAACCATTCAGCACATAGAAATTATTGAATTATATGCCGATCGCGCCCTAAATTGTATGTATGTGCTCAACAAAATTGCCAATAGGGAAAATGCCACCTACAACATCATTATTGGCAATAAGCGGATCAAGACCTTAATGGGAGTTCAAAAAAGAACCCCATTGGACACCGCTGAAGATTGGTGGAACCGGATTACCATTAAATACAAGGAAGCCAATGAACAATCCGGCGAACCGTCCAGCATGGTGTTTGGTTCTTCCACCGGCGATTCGCGGGAAGAGGAAAACGAATTGTACAGCAGTACGCCCTTGATAGACCTTTTCATCTCCGAGGCTTCCAGCAGCAATCAGTGGTCTGCGTGCACTGCGAAAACCCTTTTTGAGCTTTTGATTCCGAATAATTTAAAGGAAAAACTGAAACGCAAGGGAAATATTTCCTGGATTTTGGACACAAAAACGGCTTCCTATCCGTGGGAATTGCTACAGGACAACACCACCAATGCCAAACCCTTGTGCATAAACGCCGGGATGATCAGGCAATTGTCCACAAAGGACTACAGACTGAACATTAAACGAGTGGCGGAAAAAGGGGCCTTGATTATTGCCGACCCCATTTTGGGCGGATTCATTCCCCAGCTTCCCGGCGCCAAAGAGGAAGGAATGTTGGTGAAGGACACGTTGGAAAACGTTGGTTATCCAACCACCAGCCTTATAGGTACCGAAGCAGAGGGCATAGTGAAGAATTTTTTCTGCAATGACTATTCCATAATCCATTTGGCGGGCCACGGGGTTTTCAATCCGAAATCCCCAAAAAAATCCGGGATGGTTATCGGCAAGGATATATTCCTGACGGTTTTTGAAATACAGCAGATGCCAGTAGTGCCCGAACTCGTTTTTGTGAATTGTTGCCACCTTGGCTACAGCAATGCACCGGAGGAAAGATTTTACCGCGATAGGTATAAACTTGCCGCAAACATAGGCACCCAACTTATCAGCATTGGAGTGAAGGCCGTAATTGCGGCGGGTTGGGCGGTGAATGATGCCGCCGCCCTTGAATTTGCACAGGTTTTTTACAACAGTATGTTTGCCGGCGAAAATTTTGGCGATGCGGTTAAAAATGCGCGCAATTTCATTTTTGAAAAGCACCCCGGCAACAACACTTGGGGCGCCTACCAATGTTATGGCGATCCATTTTTTAAATTGAAGGGAATTGCCTCCACCAGAAGCACCTGGTCACCCAGCTATATCGTTCCGCAGGAGGCCGAGATCCATTTGGACAATCTGCTCAACCAATTGCAGATGGCCTCGGGCAATGAGAAGGACCATTTGTCGGAATTGGGTACCATTATGAACGCAGTGGACAGAGATGTTTTCCGAACCCCACAAATAATGGAACGGGTGGCAAAGATCTATCAGGAATTGGCGTTGTACGCGGAAGCTTCAACCAACTATGAAGAGCTACTAAAAATGGAGAATGCCGATTTTTCCTTCTCCTGTATGGAAAAATATTGCAACACGCGCGCCAAGCAATACATCCGTGAGATTATAGACAATGAACATGCCAGCCCAGCATTGAAAAAGGAAACCTACAAAAAAATGGAACGCGTTATCAGCGATCTTTCTGTCTTGCTTTTTGCCGGTGAAACCGCCGAACGCCACAATCTTTTGGGCAGTACGTACAAGCGATTGGCGCTTTTGGCACCAGATCTAAAAACACGCACCAATGCCTATAAATTGGCAATTTCACATTATGAAAGAGCCTACCATACGGCATCCAATTCCAACAAAATCTATTCTATCGCCAATTCGATAGAACTCGCCTGCCTTTTGGTTTTTAGCGGCGCCCTTGGCCACGGCACCAAATTTACGGTTGACGGTAAAAAATACAGTATCAGATCCGTGTCCGAGGCACAACAAATTCTGGAAAGCCTTCAAAATGGGCTACGGGAAAAAGTCGATGCTGCAGATTTGGATTACTGGGATTTGATTGCCATGTTGAATATTGATTTGTGTTTGCTTTTACTTATAGAAGACGAAAAAATAGAATCCAAATGGACCGAAATTGGGCAGAATTTCAACGAAATTTGGCGCAAGGCCGGTTCCGAGGCAAAAAAGACTGCAGAACTGGAACATCTTGAGTTTTTGACGGTTTCATTAAATGCAATAACCGGTTCCATAGCCCCAAAACCAAAAGCCAAAATGGATCTGCAAGGGTGGTTGAACGAGTTGAGAAATTCGCTGAACCGTATGCGAAAAGCTGCAAAAGCAGGCCGAGTGATGAAATCCCCTTCAAAAACAAGAAAAGTTAAACCGAAACCAAAACCAAGGACCAAGAAATAATCGTATGCGTGATTATTAAAATATTGTCCATAGGAGCCTTTCCATTTTACGTGTAGGCATTTCAGACAGCAATAGGGAAACCTTTTGTCAATTTTCCCCGGTATTTGCGGTGGCATAATCTTTCCACATATAGTATCTTTATCGAAATTTCAATGTATGGACCAAAAATTCAAAACCATTGTCAATGGAACGTTTGAGTTTTCATTGCAAACCAACGATCTGGAACATTTTGATGTGATTGCGGACCACCGGAAACACAACGCGATTTTCAACCATAAATCCCTTTCAATTGAAACCCTTGCAGCCGATTTTAATAATCGGAATTACACGGTGGCGGTAAATGGCAATCGTTATGAGGTTAAAATTGAGAATGGGTTGGATGCGCTCATTGCCAACATGGGGCTTTCCCTTGGGAACGATTCAATTCACGACGAAATCCACGCGCCCATGCCGGGCATGATATTGGAGGTGAACGTTGCCGAGGGAGATGAAGTAAAAAAAGGCGATTTCCTTTGCGTTCTCGAAGCGATGAAAATGGAGAACACGCTCAGCGCTCCCCGCGATGGGATTATTAAATCAGTAAATATTTCCAAAGGCGAAACGGTCGATAAGGGAAAATTGCTACTAGAATTGGAAAAAAATGATTAAGAAAATATTGGTCGCCAATCGAGGCGAAATTGCTTTGCGAATAATGAAAACTGCCCGAAATATGGGCATTAAAACAGTTGCCGTGTTTTCCGAAGCAGATAGAAATGCGCCCCACGTAAAATTTGCCGATGAGGCAGTTTGCATCGGACCGCCACCTTCCAACGAATCCTATCTTTTGGGTGATAAAATCATAAAGGTTGCCAAGGAATTGAAGGTGGAAGCCATCCATCCCGGCTACGGGTTTTTAAGTGAAAATGCCGAATTTGCGGAAAGCGTTGAAAAAAGCGGGATGATATTTATCGGGCCAAAATCGCATGCAATTCGCGTGATGGGAAGCAAGCTGGCCGCAAAGGACGCCGTGAAAAAATACGACATTCCGATGGTTCCCGGCACCGAGGAGGCCATTACCGATGTTTCCGCAGCAAAGGAAATCGCAAAAGAGATTGGTTTTCCAATTCTTATAAAAGCTTCCGCTGGCGGGGGCGGGAAGGGGATGCGCATCGTTGAAAAAGCAGAAGAATTTGAGGAACAGATGAAGCGCGCCATCAGTGAGGCCGAAAACGCTTTTGGGGATGGTTCGGTGTTTATTGAAAAATTTGTTACCTCGCCACGGCATATTGAAATCCAGGTTTTGGCCGATAATTTCGGGAATACCGTCCATGTGTTTGAGCGCGAATGCAGTATTCAGCGCCGCCACCAAAAAGTAGTGGAGGAGGCGCCTTCTTCGGTTTTGACACCGGAACTGCGCAACCAAATGGGCGAAGCTGCCGTAAAAGTTGCAAAAGCCTGCGATTATGTGGGCGCGGGAACGGTGGAATTTCTTTTGGACGACAAACACAATTTCTACTT
>JBLXCF010000024.1:0-18490 GCA_048265145.1 Aequorivita sp. | reverse complement strand
CATACAAAGCGCGCCGTGGCCGAAAATTTCCACTTCCACCAAATTGCCGGAAGGTCCTTTTACCTGTTCTTTTTCAATCTGTTCGGTAATTTTCTTTATTTGCCGCAGGCTCAACTCGCGACTCATCACCATAGTATCGGCAAAGAGGGCATAGAATTTTACGGTTTCAATGTTGGTGATATTTATTTGGGTTGAAATGTGAATTTCCATCCCAATTTGCCGGGCATAGGCGATCACGGCCTGATCCATCGCGATAACAGCCGTCAAATCCGCGGCTTTGGCGGCATCCAAAAGGGTTTTTATCAGCGACAGATCGTGGTCGTATATGATGGTGTTCAGCGTAAGATAGGTGCGCACGCCTTTCTTTTTGCAACGTTTACCAATCTCGGGCAGGTCGGCAATGGAGAAGTTAATACTGGCACGTGCCCTCATATTGAGTTGTTCAACACCAAAATAGACGGAGTCTGCGCCATTGTCCAACGCGGCCTGTAACGATTCAAAATTGCCCGCTGGGGCCATCAGTTCTATTTTTCCGGAAGAGGTCATCTGCTTTAAAAATTGAAAATTGCCACAAAAGTCGGGCATCGCTTCTTTATAAAATATGATATTTGTTAGGTTTTTTTAAGGCTTTAATTGCAACTTAGCAGTTATTAAGGAAAAATGGGAAAGAAGAAAAAGGAAAAGAAGCGGACTCTCAAAGAAGAGTGCTGCGAAAAGTGCTTAAAAAAAGGCGAGCATAAACGCTGCCGGCGCTGCCCTTGTTTTGATTTTCCGGAAGAGAAGCGCCAACAGCGGTTCAATATTTTAAGATTGCATTTCTAAATATAGGGCCATCTTTATTTTCCAATAAGGCAAACGCTCTTCAAAATATTCAAAATACGGTTTTAGAGCATCGGGGTTTTCCAGTTTAATTTTGGCATCTTTTATTTGCTGAATCTCTTCGGAAGAAATAAGTTGATACAGGTCGATTGTCGCTCCGGCTTCGTGCATTTTCAGCAAATGGCCATATACCGAATCTTCTAAAATTCCCCGTCTTTCAGCTATTTCCGAAGGTAAAAGATTTTTCTCCGTAAACATTTTAAAGCTCTTTTCATGCGTAGGCAACTCATTTTCAAGTCCGTCCAAATGCCGATTGATCACTTTTAGGAAATCGTCGGCATATTTTTCGAGTTTCGCCGTACCCACACCGGATACTTCGGCAAAATCCTCTCGTGTGCGCGGCTTTTTCTGTTCCATATCTTCCAAAGTGGCGTCGCTGAAAACTACAAAAGCAGGTTTGTTTATTTCCTGTGCCAATTTTAACCGGAGTGCCCTAAGTTTATCAAAAAGTTCGGCACGTTTCCGTGGCGCCCGTTCGGTCTTTACTGTTTCAATTTCCTGAACGAAGTTTGCCAAACGGACTTTTTTCCCTTCAAACAATACCCTTTTGGCCTGCGGCGTGAGCACCAACCGGCCGTTTTCGTGGAAGTAAACTTCGAGGACTCCTTGGTTCAGCAGTTGGATTACGTAGTGCTGCAGGTCGCGCCAGGGAACGTCTTTTGCGGCGCCGTAGGTCTTTATTTTTTGATATCCTTTGTCGAACACTTGGGCATTTTGGGATCCGCGCAGCACGTCCAAAACCATTCCGAGGGCTTCCTCTTCCTGCAAACGGGCCACTGCTGAACAAACTTTTTGGGCGATCAGCGTTCCGTCAAAATAGTTGGGAGGTGCCTTGCAGATATCGCAATTGCCGCAATCTTCGGAAACGTGCTCCCCAAAATAACCGAGCAGCGCCTTTCTGCGGCAACTCAAGGCTTCGGCATATTGTTGCATGCGTTCCAGTTTTGCCAATTGGTATGCTTCGTTATCGGCGCCTTCGGCAAATTTCCGCAACATTACAATATCGCCAAAACTGTGGAAGAGGATGGTATGGGCGGGCTGTCCATCGCGGCCACTCCGACCAATTTCCTGATAATAGCCATCGATGTTTTTGGGCATATTGTAATGGATCACCCAGCGTACGTTGCTCTTGTCGATGCCCATTCCGAAGGCGATGGTGGCGACAATGATGGGCGAAACATCGTTGATGAAATTTTCTTGGATCTGCGTCCGTTCTTCGGAAGTCAAACCGGCGTGGTAAGCCTCTGCTTTGTAGCCTTTGGCCGTAAGGGTGGCGGCCAACTTTTCGGTTCCCTTTCGGCTTAGGCAATAAATGATTCCGCTTTCGTCCCGATGGTTTTTAAGGAAATCGAAAATCTGTTTGTTTCGGTTTTGGCCGGGGCGGACGTCTAAATAAAGGTTGGGCCTATCAAAGGAAGCTATAAATATTTTGGCGTTGGCAATGGCGAGCTGCAGGGCAATATCTTCCCGGGTGGCTCGGTCTGCCGTGGCTGTTAGGGCTATCAAGGGAACGTTTGGAAATTGTTCTTTTAACCTTTTAAGTTGTGTGTAGGCGGGCCGGAAATCGTGGCCCCAACTGGAAATACAGTGTGCTTCATCAACCGCAAAAAGACCGATTTTTATTGTCTTCAGAATAAAATTCAATTGCGGAAGACTCTCGGGCGCTACATATAGCAATTTTAAATTTCCGCTTTGTAATTCCCTTAAAACTTGCTGTTGTTCCCCGTACGGTTGCGAACTGTTGAAAAACTGCGCCGGAATGCCGTTTGCTTTTAGAGCATCCACTTGGTCTTTCATCAGAGCGATCAATGGCGAAATTACGATGGTCGTACCTTCCAAAGCCAAGGCCGGCAATTGAAAACACAACGACTTTCCGCCGCCCGTGGGCATTATGGCGATGGTATCGTTTTGGTCCAATACATTGTTGATTATTTCTTCTTGGTTCGGAAGAAAGCTGTCGTATCCGAAATGCTTCTTTAGCAGTTCGAAAATGGTGGGCTGGGCAATAGTTTCCATTTTGTAAAAATAGATATTGATACTTAAAAAATAAGCCCCCACCAAATGGCAGGGGCTTGGTTAGCCAGTCATTTATTTACTCCCCAGCATGACCAGCTCGTTGCAAAATATTTCGGTTATATAATGTTTGTTGCCCTCCTTGTCGTCCCAGGAACGATTGGTAAGTTTTCCTTCAACAACAATTTCCTGTCCTTTAGTGATGTAATTTTCCACCACTTTTACCAAGCCTCCTTTCACCACTATATTGTGCCAATAGGTGCGTTCCACTTTCTGTCCGTTTTTGTCTTTGTAGCTGTCATCTGTGGCCATAGAGAATTTTGCCATTTTATTGCCGTCGGCGAAGGTTACAATTTCTGGGTCTTGACCCAATCTTCCAATCAACTGTACTTTGTTTCTAAGTGCGTTCATGATTTCTAAATTTTAATGTTTAACAATTGATACTATCGAAGTTCATTTTATTCGACAGGACAAACTTAGTTCAGCGAACAAATTTTAATTGGTAATTAAGCATTTACTTTCGTTTATAGTCGTTTGTAAACGTTTGCAAACGTTTAAACTTGCATGGAAAATTATCCTTTGAAAACTGATATCGAAGTGATTGCGGGGGTTGTAGGAAGTTTCACAAAAAAATCCCGGATGGACCGGGATTTATAAAACAATTGGAAAAATTTATATCAAACGATAAAAATGCTCGCTATTGCCAGCACTTCCTCCATGGTCAAAGGTTCATCAAAGGATGCAGTTACCGCATTGTCGCCACCATTGCTTCCGAACATTCCGCTTAAGTTAACGCCTCCTTGTGCGGTATTGCTTTCTGGCGTGGCACCGCCATATATAGCGCTAAAATCAGGGGGCAGGGTATTTTCAGATTTAATGATCCAGCCCTTTTCACCGCGCATTCGTCTTACTTGTGATGCATGTTGGGCCTCGACGGAATGGATCTGCAGCGCGTAGGTCAACAGAGCATTGTCATCTATGAGCGCGCCAGCCTGTCCTTTATAGGCTCGAACACCGGTATCTTCAAATCCCTGAGCCAAGGCCATGTAGGTTTGATAATTTGAAAATGTGTCCAAATTCAAACTTCCGCCGGTAAAATCAAATGTTGGCTCAGGTTCGGCATCGCCGCCCAGGGCACTCAATAGAAAATCAACGTGAGAGGTTTCGTGCTTTGCGATCTGGGCGAATACAATCTTGTCATCCTCGGGAATAAGTCCTGCGGTATCTAAGCCCATTTGGTAAAAATTTCTTTCCAAATATTCCAATTTCAGTGCGAAATTCAATATTTCGGTCGGAGTTGCCATTACGGGCGCGTAGGCCATGGCCATGCTTGCGGCTCGGGTTTTTGCACTTGTAGCGGCCAAACCGAAGGGAATGGAGGCAATCGCCAAATTTTTTCCCATTGTTCTGATATGGTCGAAGGATTCGCGTCGGGAGCCTTTTTTTGTCAATAATTCTTGATCGGAAAGATGCTCTAATATTTTTAGGATATTCATAATATGTTTTTTAAAGTTAATTGACTAATTTTTCTTATCTACCCAATTCCTTGTTCCAAATAGGTAAAAGGGGTAACAATAAAACCACCGGCGGCGGCAATAATATCGCTTGGAGGTAGCGCTTTTCCAAGTCCCGAAGCCGGATCTACGGAATCATCGCCGGCGAAAGCGGCGCTACCACTCCCGTTTATACTACCGGTAGCAATTAGATTGCGTATGGCGGAGGCATGCCGTGCTTCAACCGAAACAATTTTTCCAGCAACCAACAGATATCCAGGGTCCGAAATAAGTTTTCCTGCACCGTTATAGGCTGCCACACCGGTGTCTTCCAAGGTTTGGGAAGTTGCAAGCACCATTTCGCGATTCCCAAAATCCAAATTGCCATAGTTAAATTCCAGGGTTGGCAACACCTTCCTGGTGTTGTTCCCAACGGCAGCATTGATGGCTACGTTAAAAAAATCTCTATGAATAACCTCGTGGTTGTAGAGATCAATCAAAAGCTGTTGCTCGTTTGAGCTGAAAACAGAGGAAAAATTGGCATTATTTACAACTCGAGTATAAAAATCAGCTTCCAATTGTTCCAGCGCATAGGCATAGTTCAAAACGCCGAGGTCGCCGGTGCCCAAATCGAACTTTCCTGGGTCGGGCGCAGGACCATCATCATCATCGCTACATCCGGTCATAAATAGTAGGCCCGAACTGACCAGCGCGGCCCCGCTTAACTTTAAGAATCTTCTCCTATCATTTCGAATAGGTTTTACAAGGTGAACTTTGATTTTGTTTTTCATAGCGGTTTTATTTTTACGGTTAATTACAAAACTTACGAGGAATTAAGGGGTATGGTTTTTTCAATTAGGTTAAAGTTTTGTTATAGATTTGTGTGCCGGTCTTTAATTTAGGTGTAAAGATTTGGGCATTTCAGAGAAAAAGTTGCATTAACCGTAAAAAATATTTTATGAATAGTAGCCGTTTGGAAGCATTTAGCGATGGAGTGCTGGCCATTATTATAACCATTATGGTATTGGAAATGGAAGTGCCCGAAGAAAGTAGCCTGGAAGCATTGCTGCACCTGCTTCCCGTATTTCTGAGTTATGTGTTAAGTTTTATTTATGTGGGAATTTATTGGAACAACCACCACCACATGATGCATTTAGTTACAAGGGTTAACGGCGGCATATTATGGGCCAACCTGCATCTTTTGTTCTGGTTGTCTTTAATACCATTCGCCACGGGATGGCTTGGAGAAAATCAGTTTGCAGAATTGCCCTTGGCGCTCTATGGATTTGTTCTTTTAATGGCAGCAATTGCCTATTTTATTCTTCAGAATAGAATTTTGGCCATCCAAGGAAAGGAGTCCAGATTGGCTAGGGCGTTGGGCAAGGACTTGAAGGGAAAAGCTTCACCAATACTGTATACTCTAGCAATTCTTGCTTCCTTTTTTTACCCGTGGATTGCGGGCTCGCTCTATGTTCTGGTGGCTCTAATGTGGTTGATTCCAGATAAGCGGATTGAAATAATTTTTAAGGAAAAGGAATAGTTACCAAGTTTGTCCCTTTAAAGCCATGGCTGCACGCAAAACATCGCTTTGGCTGATCTGGCCCACAAGTTTGCCATTTTCTAAAATAGGAAACCGACGATGTTTTGATTCCAAAAATTTATTGGCGGCATCCAGAACGTGCATATCCCCGTCGATGGTATCCACATTTTTAATCATATGTTCAGCTACCTTCACATCTTCCATAGGGTGGTTGTGATAGCGGGCATCACTCAACTGTTTCATACAATCGCCTTCGGAAATAATACCTACCAATTCATTTTTTCCATTTACCACCGGACCGCCCGAAATTCTCTTTTTCAAAAGGACTTCCATTACTTCAAGAATGGATTGTTCCGGCCTGAACGTGGTGAGGTTGCGCGTCATATAATCGGAAACCTTGATTTTTTCCGAAGAACCTTTTTGGGCCTTGGCCCTTCTGCCAATAAAACTTTTAATTCCCATAGTATCAAAATTTTGCGAACTTCTAAGATAACCAATTTTTTGTTTCCGAAAAAATATACGTTTGGGCCCAAAAACGATCGTCCAGATTTATATTGTATTTTTATCGACCTAAACTTCCCGACCATGAAAAAAATTGCCGCAATTTTTTCGCTTTTGCTGGTGGTTGCCTTTATATACTATTCCTTTCACTCGCTAATGCCCAAATACACGAGCGATTTTACTGCTCCGGCCCCTGCGTTTTCGGTAGATAGGGCCCTGCAGCCTCTGGCAGCGATTTCAAAAAAACCACATTTTTTGGGCTCCGATGCCCACGCCGAGGTACGGGAATTTTTACTTATGGAGTTGCGAAAATTAGGACTGGAGCCCCACGTACAAAATGGATTCAGTTTAAATACTGAATCCAAAACCTTGGATAGGCCCATCAATATCGTGGCGCGCATAAAGGGCACTGAAAGCGGCAAGGCGCTGCTGCTTCTCGCTCATTACGACAGCGCCCTTGTTCCCTCTTTCGGCGCCAGCGACGCGGGTAGTGGAGTGGTTACCATACTGGAAAGTGTCCGTGCCTATCTGGCCACGCGCCAGCAGCCCCAAAACGATATTATAATTCTTTTTAGCGATGCCGAGGAAATTGGGCTGGACGGTGCCAAGCTTTTTGTAAACGAGCATCCATGGGCAAAAAACGTGGGGCTCGTTCTAAATTTTGAGGCCCGAGGCAGCAGTGGCCCGAGCAATATGATTTTGGAAACCAACGGTGGAAATGCGAAATTGGTGCAGGAATTTATTGCCGCCGGCCCCGATTTTCCAGTGGCATCATCATTGATGTACAGCGTCTATAAAATGCTTCCCAACGATACCGATTCTACCATTTTTAGGGAAGATGGCGACATTCCCAGTTTTTTCTTTGCTTTTATTGACAGCCACTTCAATTACCACACGGCCAACGATACATTTGAAAACCTTAGCCGAAATAGCTTGGCCCACCAAGGCAGCTATTTATTGCCGCTTTTAAAATATTTTGCCGACGCAGATCTTTCAAATTTAAAATCGGAAACGGACCATGTTTATGTCAATTTTCCCTTTCTAAAAATGATCAGTTATCCATTTTCGTGGATATTGCCAATGTTGATCGTGGCCGCGCTCTTCTTTCTTTTGTTCGTAATTTACGGTCTGCGCCAAAGAAAACTAACCGGAAAGGGCATAGCCAAAGGATTTCTTCCACTCTTGCTTTCATTAGTTAGTTGCGGACTTCTTGGATATTTTGGGTGGAAATTAATTTTGGCCCTCTATCCGCACTATCTGGAAATACAACAAGGCTTTCCTTATAACGGGCATTGGTACATTGCTTTTTTTGTTTTTCTGTCGCTGGCCATCACCTTTGCCATTTATAAAAAATTTTCAAGCCCGCTCCAGCAGCCTTCCTATATGGTGGCTCCGTTGGTTTTTTGGTTATTGATAAATGTGGCGGTTTTCATCTTTTTGAAAGGAGCAGCTTACTTTATCCTTCCAGTATTTTTTGGATTAATGTCCTGGTTGGTTATGCTGCGCCAAGAACGCCCGAATCTCTTGGCCATGGCCTTGCTCGCTGCTCCGGCCCTATTGCTTTTTTCGCCATTAATTCAGTTCTTTCCTGTTGGGCTTGGCCTGAAAATGCTTCTGATTAGCTGTATTTTTACGGTATTGCTGTTCGGGCTTTTGTGGCCGGTTTTTGGATACTATAAATTGAAGGGAGTCCTTGCGGTTGTCTGTCTTTTGCTTGCCATATTTTGTTTTGTACGGGCACATTCCAAAAGTGGTTTTTCCCCGGAAAGGAAAAAACCCAATAGTCTCGTTTACTTTAATGATGCCGATACACATAAAGCGTATTGGCTTACCTATGATTCCCAAATTGATCCATGGACAAAGCCTTTCCTTGGTGAAAACGCCCAAAACGCTTCTCTCGTTATGGAGGATGCGGCATACAATAAATACGGAACAAACTATACCTTTGCCAACCCCGCGCCCCTCAAAACCATTCCGGCGTTTGAGGTTCTTCTGGAAAATGACACGGTGGTGGAAAATATTCGAAGTGTAACACTCACTATCGTTCCAAAGCGACCGGTAAACAAAATTGACCTCTACGCCATGAACACCAATTTTCAATCCTTAAGTTTTAATGGGAAGGATATGCCCGCCTCACAAATTTCAAATAAGTATCGTGGCACAAAAAACGGTGCACTTATTAACTATTATGTATCTAGGGGCGATTCCCTGAAAATTGATTTTTCCGTAGAAAAAGAGGAATCTATTTCCTTTAAAGTAATTGAATATTCTTTTGATTTAATGACCAATCCTATTTTCCAAATTTCCGAAAGACCCCACAATACCATGCCGAAACCGTTTGTAATTACAGATGCCATAGCCGTTAAACAAACCGTAATTGTCGATTCACTCAAAAAAGTCATTCCCGTTCTTAACACAAATACTCCCTGAAACTATGAAAACATCAGTTGCGATTATCGGGCTGGGATGGCTCGGTCTGCCACTTTACAATACCTTGGCTACCGCGGGCTACCCGGTGAAGGGATCTGTAACTACCACAGATAGGGCCCATACGCTTCGGCAAATGGGTTATAAGGCCTATGCCGTGGAAATATTTGAAACTGGTATTGAAGGTGAAACGGACGCTGTGTTCGAAAACACAGATTGTTTAATAATCATGGTTCCGCCCGGCCTTCGGAATAGCCTTCGGCAGGCGGGAACATCCAATAGTTATGTTCTAAAAATGGAGCGGTTGCTTGAAGCCATTGAGCACACCGCGATTGCACAAATTATTTTTGTCAGTAGTACCTCGGTCTATGACGATATACAGGGGAAAGTAACGGAAAGAGATGAGCCTGAACCAGAAACCCTCTCGGGCAAACAATTGCGGCTTGCGGAGAAATTATTTTTAAATTCAAAAAAGATACAAAGCACAGTGGTCCGTTTTGGCGGGTTGCTGGGCGGACGCAGGCAGCCGGTACGCTATTTAGCTGGCCGAAGGGATTTGGCAGACAGCAATGCGCCCGTCAATCTAATTCACCGTGAGGATTGTATAGCTATTTTGGTTGAAATCATTAAACAAAGGGCCTTCGGGAATGTTTTTAACGCTGTAAATCCCCACCACCCCAAAAAATCGGACTATTATATTCAAAAGGCTACTGAGCTGGGGTTGGAACCACCAATCTTTGCAAAGCCCGTGGCCAGTGAAATTTTTAAGCAGGTGGATTCTATAAATTTGCGTGCGGTATTAAATTATACGTTTAAAACTTCGATATAAAAAAAGGAGCCTATTCCAGCTCCTTTTATTTTTAAACTTCATTTCAAAAAACTACCAAATACGCACCCTTTCCTCTGGGGCAAGATACATGGGGTCGCCTTCCTTAATATCGAACGCTTCATAGAAGGCGTCAACATTCAACAAAGGTTGGGTGGCGCGTACTATTCCGGGCGAATGTGGATCGGTTTTTACTTGGTTGCGCAACGCTTCCTCGCGCGATTTGGTTCGCCATACGGTTGCCCAACTCATAAAGAATCGCTGTTCTGGAGTAAAGCCATCAATATTTTCAGGCCGTCCGTTTTCTTTATAAAAACGCTGCAGGCCGTCATAGGCGCCGAGAACGCCACCAAGATCGCCAATGTTTTCGCCCAAGGTGAATTTTCCATTGATGTACACACTGTCCAAAACCTCAATGTTGCTATACTGGTCGGCCAGCTTGTTGCCGCGTTCCGTAAAGTTTTCTAAGTCTTTTTCCGTCCACCAGTTCACCAAATTTCCGTTGGCGTCAAAGCGGGAGCCGCTGTCGTCAAAGGCGTGGGAAATTTCGTGGCCGATAACAGCACCGATGCCGCCATAATTCACAGCTTCGTCTGCCTTGTAATCATAGAAAGGAGGCTGCAGAATAGCTGCCGGGAAAACGATTTCATTGTTAAATGGGTTGAAGTAGGCATTCACCGTTTGGGGACTCATTCCCCATTCGGTCCGGTCCACGGGCTCATCAATTTTGTCCAGATTGTCGCGGAAATTCCAGGTTTGAACGGCCACCATATTGTCATAAAACGTATTGCCCGGCTTCACCTCCATGGCCGAATAATCCTTCCATTTGTCTGGATAGCCAATTTTTACGGTGAATTTATCCAGTTTTTCGATTGCTTTCAATTTCGTGCTATCGCTCATCCAAGTCAAGGCGTTGATCCGATCCTTGTAGGCCTCAATAACATTGGCGATCATGGCTTCGGCCTTCTTTTTGGCTTCGGGCGGAAACATTTCATCTACATACAACTTGCCCAAGGCTTCACCCACACTGCCGTTTACAGTGGCCAGAGCGCGCTCGTTCGCAGGTTTCTGTTTTTTGGTTCCTTTTAATGTTGTTTCGTAAAAATCAAAACTGGCCTTATCAATATCCGTGGTCAACATTCCGGCGGAACTGTTCAAAGTGGACCAGCGCATTACGGTTTTCCAAGTTTCCAAATCTGGTTTGGAAAATATTTGTTTCAATGTTTCCATATATTTTGGCTGCATCACGATAACCGTATCCATATTTTTGGAAACGCCCATGTCCTTGAACATGGTTTTCCATTCCAATTGTGGCACCATCTTTTGCAATTCCGCTATACTTCTCGGATTGTTGAAGTTTCGGAAATCGCGGCTGGCCACTTTGTCCAATCTTGGGGTTGCAAGTTTGGTTTCAAAGGCAAGAATGGTTTCAGCTTGTTTGCGCGCAACTTCTTCAGTATCGCCCAAAAACTGTAACATCCGGGTTATGTAGTCCACATATTGCTCCCTTATTTTTTTGGAAGCCGGATCGGTATTGGTGTAAAAATCGCGATCGGGAAGTCCCAATCCCCCTGGGGTAATGTATGCCGAATTCATCGCGCTATTGGTAGGGTTTGAGAAGGCAGCAAGCCCCAAAAAGGGTTGCGAAACCGAAACGGCGTCTTCGCTGATCACTTTTTGAAAGTCTTCCATGCTTTGGATTGCGGCAATCTTTTCAAGGGTAGGCTTTATGGGGTCAATTCCAGCCTTGTTCCGCGCTACGGTGTCCAACTTTGATTCATAGATCATCAAAGCTTTCGCCTGATCGGTATCGGGTGCATATTTGCCGCTTTCTTTGGCCTTTGCCAAAATGTTCAGCATATCGGCATCTGTCTTTTTTCGGAGGATGGTGAAACCGGCCCAACTGGTTTGGTCGTCAGGAATTTCGTTGTTTTTCATCCAGTTACCGTTCACGTAGTTATAAAAATCTACTTTCGGACTTACGGTGGTGTCCATGTTTGCAAGGATGATTCCGTGCGGCTCATTGTCGGTCGCAGCTACTTCGGTTTTTTCCTTACAGGCGGTCGTGGCCACGGCAACAAGGGTGAAAGCCACAACGGGTTTTAAAAAATTGGTCTTCATTTTATGGGTTTTATTTTGATTTTTAAGAGTTTGCGTTTCTGGGAATTTATAAGTTGAATTTTAAGCCGGAATGTTACACTTTTTTGTTCTTTTTATCCTGAAGTTCCAAGTTTAGAATGGAATCTTTATACCGTTGCTGCTTTTTCAGTTCGGTCTGTTCGTCTTCCTTTCTTTGGAAATCAATATTGTCTTTTTGAAATTTTTCATTCAGTTGAATTATAAAATTCACAATGGCCTGATTGAGTTCGTTCATCGAATTTTGCACTTTGGCAGAATCCATCGATGGCAGGTGCGCGGCCTGATAAAGCATGGTCGAGCGGGTTTTAAGAACAATAAGCCTGCTGTTGATGGGCCGCGTATTTAGGGTGTCAGGAATTTTCTTAAAAAGCGAATCGGAATACTGCCGCAAAAGTTCAGAACTATTGCGCACTTGTTGATAGTTGCTTCCGTTCAGGTTTTTTGCTTCCGATAGAAAATCTTCCAGCACCCCCCAATGCACTGCCTGTTCCATTGCTGGTGCCGAAAGCTGGGGGAATTGAAAATCCTTTTTTCCAAAAATGACGGATTCGTCAATGGTATTGGATGGCGGCTGATTGTTTTCAGAGGAATTGTTGCAGGAAAAAAACAGCCCAAGGGCCAAAACGATTGGTAGTATAAATTTCATAAAATTTAAAAGAGGCACAAAGATACTGGTAATTAACCAAATGGCACGTAAAAAATTTAGCCTCCCAAAGCATCGAGTTTATGTATATTTACAAAGCATTTTTGGAAACTTAAACAATGAAAAAGCGAATTTTGATAATTGGTGCCTGCGGGCAGATCGGTACGGAATTGACGCTGTACCTTCGGAAGAAATTTGGGAACAACAAAGTGATAGCCAGCGACATTCGCGAGGGTGATGCGGAATTGATGCAAAGCGGCCCTTTTGAAATTTTCGATGCAATGGATTATGACGCCGTGGAGGAAGTGGTGATCCGACACGAAATTACCGAGGTATATTTAATGGCGGCCATGCTCTCGGCAACCGCGGAAAAGTTTCCGATGAAGGGCTGGAACCTGAATATGAATTCGCTTTTCCATGTCTTGAATTTGGCGAAGGACAAAAAGATAGAAAAAATCTTCTGGCCTTCCAGTATTGCCGTTTTTGGCCCAACTACCCCCAAAGCCGATACGCCTCAGCATACCATAATGGAACCCAGCACGGTGTATGGCATCAGTAAGCAAACGGGCGAGCGGTGGTGTGAATATTATTATAATCGCTATGGCGTGGATGTTCGCAGCATTCGGTATCCGGGACTCATAAGCTACAAAACCCTTCCGGGCGGAGGTACTACTGATTATGCCGTGGATATTTACCACAAGGCCCTAAAGCACAAAAAATATGTTTGCTTTTTAAAGGCGGGAACCTTTTTGCCAATGATGTTCATGGACGATGCCATTAATGCTACGGTGAGTATTATGGAAGCCTCCCCCGAAAAGATAAAAATTCGCAGTTCCTATAATCTTTCCGCCATGAGTTTTGACCCTGCCGAAATTGCAAAGAGCATTCAAAAACACATCCCCGAATTTAAAATTTCCTATGAGCCGGATTTCCGGCAGGCCATTGCAGACAGTTGGCCCCAAAGTATAAACGACAGCAGCGCAAGAGAGGACTGGGGTTGGGAAAGCAACGTTTCCTTGGACGAGATGACCGAAATAATGCTGGAAAACTTAAAATCGAAGTATTGATCCATTTAGCATAAAAAACCGTTGCCAGGGAGGCACGGTTTTTTTTAGTTTGTTTAAAAACTCCTTTTCTTATTACGCCCATCCCAAGTTTTCAAAACCTCGGGCGGCGGGAGGGAAGATTTATATTTTGTAGCCTCACCAAGAATCGAACTTGGATCTAAAGTTTAGGAAACTTCTATTCTATCCATTGAACTATGAGGCCGAATTGCGGGTTCAAATTTAAATAAATTTAATCTTTTGCCTTTACGGCATTTGATGTAAAAACCGGAAGCGTGCATTTTTTTGGCATTCCTCCGGTCTTTTTAAAATTTGTCAAAAATTAAAGGCAATCCTAACGGCGGTTAGGCTTCACAACTTGCACAGTCTTTTTTCTGCGCAAATTTTTGGGCCGCGTTCATACTGTGCTGGTAATAGAGCGATTTAAGGCCCAACTTCCAAGCTGTAACGTGAATTTTGTTAATGTCTTTTACCGGCATTTCCGGGTGCACAATAATGTTTACCGATTGGCCTTGGTCTATATGGTTCTGGCGGTTTGCAGCTTGATATATCAAATCCATTTGGTCAATTTCAGAATAGGTTTTGAAAACATCCTTTTCTTCATCGGTCAAAAAGTCAAGGTGTTGGACCGAGCCGTCGTAATCGCGGATATTGCGCCATACTTCAAGGGTGTTCATTCCTTTTTCCTCCAACAATTTTTCCAAAAATGGATTTTTGATGGTGGTTTTAATCTTGGCAATATCCTTCACATAAACATTGGACCAAATGGGCTCAATTCCCTGTGATACCTGCCCCAATATAAAGGCCGAAGAAGTGGTCGGGGCAATGGCATTCAGGGTAGTGTTTCGCCTTCCATAGCCTTTCAGCACTTCGGGTTCGCCAAACATTTGGGCCAATTCGGCCGATGCTTTATAGGATTTTTCTTTTATGACCCTAAAAATCTCACTGTTCAAATCATACGCTTTTTGGCTGTTCAGAGGGAGCATTTTTGATTGAAGCAGCGAATGCCAGCCCAGAACCCCAAGTCCCAAGGCGCGGTTGTCCTTGGCGAAGTTGTAGGCGCGTTCCATAAATAGGAAGGTTTGCCGATCGTCGCGATTGTCGGAGTCGCGATAGGCTTCCAGTTTTTCAATGAATTCAGTAATTACCGCGTCCAGGAAATAGACCATGGTTTCTACCGCGTCGGTTTCTTTCCATTTGTCATAATGTAGCAGGTTTACCGAGGAAAGCACGCACACGAACGACCAGTTTTCTCCGGACGGCAGCATGATTTCCGTGCAAAGGTTGCTTGCATAGATAGGTAGCTTTTTGTCTTTATACACATCTGCGGCAAAATTGTTGGCATTGTCCTTAAAGAAAATATAAGGATAGCCCATTTCGCCCCGGCGCTGCAACACTTTTGCCCAAATGGCGCGTTTTTCTTCGTCGCCATCTACCATTTGCTGCATCCATTGGTTTGTAACCGTAACGCCGTGGGTCAATTCTTGAATTGGATTGCCTTCGGTTCCTATTTCCAAAAACTCCATAATATCGGGATGTTCCACGGGCAAATAGGGCGAAAATCGACCCCGCCGCACCGAACCTTGGCTAACAACATCAACCATGGATTCGAACAACTGCATAATATGGACTGCACCCGAGGCCTGTCCGTTGTTTTTTACCTCGGCGCCGCGATGCCTTATTTTGCCGAAATAACCAGAGGTGCCGCCACCAAGTTTGCTCATCATTCCCACCTCGGCCTGGGTGTATAGAATATTGCCCATATCGTCATCAATATGCGAACCGAAACAGCTAATGGGCAAGCCTCTTTTCTTTCCGAAATTGGACCAAACGGGCGATGCGAGAGAGAAAAAACCCTCAGACATATAGTGGTAGAATTTATCCGAATAGCCCGGAATATTCAGGATCTGCTCGGCCCTATCGGCAATTTCGCGGATGCGTTCTTCTGCGCTAACGCCCGGGG
Source organism: Aequorivita sp. (assembly GCA_048265145.1). Taxonomy (GTDB): domain Bacteria; phylum Bacteroidota; class Bacteroidia; order Flavobacteriales; family Flavobacteriaceae; genus Aequorivita. Next base: position 3,002 of record JBLXCF010000024.1, on the reverse strand, counting down.
CAATATAGCCTGAGGCCAAAAAATTGCGGCTGTGTTCCGTTAGCCATTCAAATCCCGAGTTCTGTTTTTGCTCGGTTTGGTGCAGGGCTTCCTTTCGGGCGTTTACAAGATTGCTGGTTTCCAATTTTGCATGTGCGGTCTGTGTGTCTGGGTGTAGCGGTTGATTGTTCATTTAGAAAAGGTCATCACTGGTTATACTTTGGGTTCTTTTGCTGTAATTGATGGAGCGTTTTACGAAGAAATCGCCGTGTTTGGTGCCGATAATTTCATCATCAAACCATTCGGTCTGGGCGAGCAGCTTCTGGTCCACGTTGAATATTTTCTCGATACCGATGCTTTCAAGGGAATTGTTGAAACGGTTTTTGATAAATTCATTCACTACGGCCTTTGGCAAAAAGTCCAATTCGCCGTTTTCGAAAATCCAGTCCACGATTCGGCTTTCAGCGGTAAAGGCCTCCCTGCAAATTTCTTGGATCATGCTGTTGTAGCCTTCGTCAAACCATTCGGGATTTTCTTCTTTTATTATTTTAATTACATCTATTCCAAAATCGCCGTGTATTTGTTCTTCTTTTGAAGTTGCCTCCACGACGTTCGAGATTCCCTTCAGCATGTTTTTGTATTTGTTGAAGGCCATAATGATCAGAAACTGCGAGAACAGCGAAACGTGCTCAATAAACAATGAAAACAGCAAAATGGACTCGGCATATTCCTTATTGTCGTCGCTTTTTGCATTTTTCAGGGCAGTTTCCAAATAGTGGACCCGCATCATAATTACGGGTTTTTTCTTAAGATTTTGAAACTCCTCGTTGAGGCCCAAAATTTCGAGCAGGTGCGAATAGGCGTCGTGGTGGCGTACTTCACTTTCGGCAAAGGTGGCACCCACAGAGCCAATTTCCGGTTTGGGCATGCGGTGATAGATATCGCCCCAAAAATTTTTTACCGCCACCTCAATTTGCGAAATGGCGAGCATAGTGTTTTTTATGGCGCTGCGTTCTATATCCGAGAGCCGGGTTTTAAAATCCTGGATATCGCTGGTAAAATTGAATTCGGTATGGATCCAATAGGAATGTCGAATGGCTGGAACATATTCATAGAGGGCCGGATATTCATACGGTTTTAAATTGATGCGCTTTTCAAAGATGTTCAGTTTGCGTTTTTGTGTTTGCTGGTTTCGGTAGAGAATGTATCTTTTCGCCACATCAAAAAACCCGCTTTCCATCAATTTGGTTTCAACCAAATCCTGAATTTCCTCTACCGTGGGAATGTATTTGTCGTTCAACGCTCTTCGTTCCAAGAGCGCGCTGTAAACGTTTTTTGAAATCAGTGCCGCGTCTGATTCGCCACCGAGTTTTGCGGCGGTCATCGCTTTTTGGATTGCGTCCGTAATCTTTTGTAAATGAAATAGTTTGGTGGTTGCATCTCTTTTAATAACGTGGGTAATTTCCATGGCAATGGGTACTAAAAATTAGGAATAAATTCGAGCTATAAATATTAAAATATATTCCACAAGATTAAATAGAGGCCAAAAATTGTTGTCCAACGTTTATCAACAATTCAAAAAAAGGGGGGTAAAATACGGCAAGGGGCCAACCCAAAAAGCCCGATGGAATTTATTATGGTGTGGCCAAAGAAATTCATCAACAATTTGGGCAATGTTTTTCAAAAAAAGCGGATCGCTATTTTTTCAGTCGTTTTCGAAGCATGCAGAGCACCCCGATTTCTTCCTTTGATAGATTTTCGGATTTTTTGAGCAATTGGGTAATTTCCTTTTCAAAATATTTCAGGGTGCGGCCGTTGGTGTAGTTTTCAATAATGCGCGGATCAATATAGGAACCGCGTGCAACCGATGGGGTATTGCCAAGTTTTTCCGAAACGGTGTTCACAGCCTCTTTTATGTTTTTGTCCATTAATTTTTGGTCGGTTTCGCTCACCGCCCCGAGTTCATCAAGGGCGATGGCTGCAATCATGGTACCGGCCCAGGTCCTAAAATCCTTGGCTGAAAATTCAGGGCCCATTACCTCTTGGATATAATGGTTCAAGTCTTCGCTTTTCACATCGATTATTTGGTCGTTTTCGTCCAAATATTTAAAAATTTCATAGCCTGGCATGGCATCAATTTCCCGGACAATTTTCGCCAGTTTTTTATCAACAATATGTTTTTCCTGCTCCTGTCCGGACTTCCCGTTATAGTGAAATATGAGTTCATCCCCTTGAATAGTCAGGTGTTTGCTGCGCAGGGTTGTTAGGCCATAACTGGAGTTTTGTTTTGAATAGGTCTCGCTTCCCGGTCTGAAAAAGGCAGATTCCAAAAGGCGGACCATGGTTGCCATTACCTTTTCACGATTTAATTTTCGCTTGCGTAAATGTTGGCCGGTTACCCGCCGCATATGTTCCAAAGTGTCTGCAAAATGAACGATCCGATCGAATTTCTTGGCATTCTGTTTTTCGGTGAATTTGGGATTGTAAATGTATTGTTTCCGGTTTTTGTCGTCACGGCCAGTAACCAAAAGGTCGGCCTTGCGGTTTTCACTGATCTCAACCTCGGTCCAAGCCGGAGGGATTACCAAGGATTTAATCCAATTTTTAATTTCTTCATCTTGCAAGGTTTTGCCATTTTTGTCTTTATAGGAAAAGCCTTTGCCCTGTTTTTTTCGTTGATACATAGCTCTTTTTCCTTTAAAAGTAGAACAAAATTCACTTTTATGGACTACGCCTGAATTTATAGCGAATAGAATTTGGAAAATTTTAACCTATGTGGAATTGAAAAACAGAAAAGCCCCCACATTTCTGTGAAGGCTTGTATTCATTTTGCTCCTCCTCTTGGGCTCGAACCAACCCCGATAGCTATCGGGGCTCTGATATTGCGTTGGTCTACTGCCTGTATTTTTCGCGAAGCTTTGCGATCATTTCAGGATATTTTTTAAGATTCTGAATATAAACGGCGCTTTTCATTTTCTTTATATGCTTTTCTATGGCAATGGCCTGTTTTTGGGATATGCAAT
>JBLXCF010000023.1:0-18542 GCA_048265145.1 Aequorivita sp. | reverse complement strand
GCGTGCCGTGTACTCAACATGAGTAAGAGCGTCTATTATTATAGGCCGTTGCCCAAGGATGACAGCGAGATAGAACAGGCCTTGCAACAAAAGGCAAAGGAACATTCAGAGGAAGGTTTTTGGAAGGCCTATGACCGGTTGCGCGAAGAGGGAAAACCCTGGAACCATAAGCGTATGCACAGGGTCTATGTGGCACTGGGGCTCCCCTTGCGCAGAAAGGTGAAGAAACGTTTGCCTGCCAGAACAAAAGAACCCCTGGAGGTTCCAAGCGAGCTCAACCATACCTGGAGCATGGATTTTGTAACAGACGTCCTGGAAAACAAAAGACGCTTTAGGGCATTTAATATAATTGATGACTTTAACAGAGAGGCGCTCCATATTGAGGTAGACTTCTCCCTGAGGAGCAACCGCGTGGTCTGGGTGCTCAACCACCTTATCAATAAAAAAGGCAAACCAAAAAAAATACGGATGGACAACGGCCCTGAGTTTATCGCCAAGATCGCCTCGGAATGGAGCGAGATGCACGATATCGAGTTCAAGTATATACAGCCGGGGAAACCCACACAAAATGCGTTTGTGGAAAGGTTCAATGGGAGTTACAGAAGAGGGGTGCTCAACAAATATATCTTTGAGGATATAGATCAGGTAAGGGAGCAGACACAGATATGGATGCACGATTACAACCATTACCGCCCGCACGACGGGCTGGGTAAAATACCGCCGGTAAAATATGCGGAACTTAATTCTCTTGGGGCTAGCCCCAAGAGAATTAAAAACAATAAGTTTGTAGAAGTATTGGAAGAATGAACAGTTCTAATTAGGGGAAGCTTACAAATGGCTTGCAGTCTTTCAGTTATTGATAAAGAAGATTATTTTGAATGTAATATAAAATCAGTAGATAGAAAAACCAAAGCTGTTGAAATGGAAAGTTATGGCGTAGCTAGAGCAGTCAAACTTGCTAATGGTGGAAAGACAAAATTTATAATATGTAAATCTGTAATGGATAAAACAAGCAATAAAGTAGACGGCTATAAAAAACCAGCTGCAAATATTAGTGCAGAATTTGTACAATATATTCTTAAAAATGATATAATTTGAAAAGCAGCTACCTTTTCGAGTTCACAAATATATTGAGTGTAAAGGTAAAGATCGAGAAGAAAATTTTAGAAAAGCTCCATACATATTAACGGATTTGATGATAGTATTTGAGTATAAGAACCCTAAGGGAAATTCTTTTTAATCCCATTATTCTTTAGTTAGTCAAATAGCTAAAAGTCAATTCTAAGACTTGTTAATTTCAAATTTGAATCCAATCATCCTCATTAAAAATCGTCAAGATTTTTTCTTCCTTACTTAGCATTCCGGCAGTATTTTCTGCAATAACTTTAAAATGATGGTACTTTTTCTGACCGGCTTCGCTCAAAACAAGTGTATCATTTTGCAATTCGGTGTCGTTTAATGAAACCTGTATATCATTTTCATTTGTCTGAAATTGATATATTTTATACCAATTGCCCTGATTGTTCATTTTATAAATGTGATATTTTGCTTTATATGCCGTCTTGGTCCATTTTAAGGTTACCGAGTGAATCTCATCATTTGAATCCGGTGCAGTCGATAAAAACTTCAAGGTAGGAGAGGGTGGTGCTGAGACTTCCACTATTAAACTTGCTACAATCTTTGAGGGCTGGGAGGGAGCATACTCTGTTATAATGTTGCCATCCGCATCAGCATATTCTACTTCTCTTAAAACTGTAACTCTATAAAATAATGGATCGCCATAAGGTACTTCCAATAGATCGTTAAAGTCATCCTTAACTGTATAAATTGGTTCGTCAATTTGATTTTCGGCCACTAAATCTATTACATTGACTAATTCCATGTTCCGTATTGACTGCGCCTCCAATTTACTATATCCTCGGTAAATTGTGAGCTTTCTAATTTTCTGTACTTCCGGGTAGGCATTAACTTCTAACCGGATTTCTGGTGAAGTACCCAAAATTGCATTTTCTAAAACAGGTATAATCCTTTTTATTGCTGGTGCTTCTGGCGCATTGGTATTTACCAATTTAATGGGACCTAAAAATGGGCTAAAATCACTCATTTTCATTTTGGTGCCTAACTCCCTCGCACCGTAAAAATATAGATTGTTCGAAGTCCCATCCAGATTAAAATCTGTAAACAAAGTTTGATTTGGATTGTCATTAATGATTTTCATCATTGGAGCCATATCAAATTCCGTTTCCACAGGAGGTGAAATTTTTGGATCTACTGGAGGTATTACATACCCATTGCCATCCTTAACAACCTGCTTTTTATTAATTTGTTGATATTTTGGTCCGTTGAGGTATTGGTACAATATAGGAAGTTCTGTCAATGGTACAAATGCACTGTATATCGCACCTCTGAAAAATTCAAAAATCTTCGGATCATTTACTGGCAAGGAACCTGGAGGATCGGTAATTGGGCTTTGATCCAAGTCAGTTAATATTTTATTTGCCCAATCAAAGAATGCCTGTTTATCAGGGTTGGGAAATTTATACCCATCTGTCGGGGGAAATTCTTGAAAACCTGATGATTGTAATGTATTGAAATCAATAAAATTTGCCCAACGATCGGTAAGCCATTCCTCATCGTTTCCTCCTAAAGATTTAAGAGCTGTACGTATTTGTAAAATAGTTGATTTTTCATATATTGCATTAAGCAATGCTTCATCGTTGGAACGATAAAAGAGCACACCGTGCGGTTGGTGGGTGTATTCAGTTTCAAAGGTATAGGTGGATCTTCCAAAAAAATCAGGTCGTGTAGCATATAAGGGGCCTTGAGGCTGTAACGGAGGTTCGGCTGAAATTATTTCCTGTGCAAACATTACAGCAGGGGCACTAATTTTGGAGATATAATTGTCATTCAAATCTATACTACGGAAACCAAAGATGGAATAACGCATTCCCTCACCTAAATCTGGCAATAAATCATTCTCAGTCAGACCATATTCCGGATTGTTGTATAAATATACTTTATATCCTGGATAAAAATTAACGCTTATATTATTTCCGGTCGGAATGCCATCATAATTTTGATTTTCATCAAATGTGGGATCCTCCACAATTAAAACTAAATCCTCATCAGGCTCTCCAAAAGGTATAATATTTTGTATTTTTAGTACTGGCAAAATTTTTCGTCTTTGTACTGCAACCCCATTTTGAATGGAATTTTCAGTAAAAATCCTCACTATTCCTTGGTAGTATTCTGTAGTATTTGTATTCAATAAAGATGTGGAATGTTCAAATAATGTGTAGCCTTCGAAAGTAAGCCTATATTTTCCTAAATGACTTGTCGAAATCACATTTCCAAATTCATCTACCTCTGTTGGCTCCAAAACTTTAGAAATTGTAGCATTTTCCCAGATACCTCTGGATTTTTCCAAATACCTTTCAACATTTCCATCCTCATCAGAGATTTGAAGAACTTCACGGTGAATATTCCATCCTATTCCAATGTTTACGAAATAATCTAATGGGTTAGGAGTTCCCCAACTATCTAAATTTTGCATATTCTCAATCGCCATAAAATAACCGTCACCCTCAATAGTAGGTGATATAAGTTCGGTTCCAGTTTGCATTACTGGAAAATCTCCATTGGTAATTGGTAGGTCAATAGTGTATCCTTCCTCATTTGTCGGCCCATTTCCACCAGTAATGGAATCACTTATCTGTTTCTTGTAAACTGTAATATTTGGACCATTCGTCCCTGTAGCAATTTGATGAATTATAAATTTTTCGTTCCCAAGGACGATAACCCCACCAATAAAGTTTGACTCACTTCCTGATGGTATAATGGGAATAATTGTTTCTCCCGTGCTGGCAATATAATATTCGCCAGTGGTTAATACGGATAGTATTTCATAAGTAGGGTGATCATCGACAGAAAGAACCTTTCCGCGAATGTTCTGAGGTATTTGATCCCTAAATAAGATCTCCACTTTATCAGCGAAAATTTCATCATTATCATCATATATTGTGGTTGTATCTGTAATTAGATCAGTATTTGATAAGGAAGAATTTAATGGAACCTTATAGCTTTTCAACTCATTAAAGTGGTGGTAATTGAAAAAAAGCCGTATTAAAGTTTTATCTTCATCCGTAATAGACTCCAATCTATCCTGTTCCGTTCTTGAAGTCAAAAACAGCGGGCTTTCGGACCTGATTAATAAACTTTGTGTATTTACAGGCGCCTTTAAAGGATTTGTAGGGGTTAATAAGGTATTTATTGAAATTTGGATCGGACGGGCTGAGGCACGGGAAAACCAATTAATACCATAAGAACTATATGAATGGAGCCCATTTGAAGTTTGGCGATGAACATAAAAAGGTTGCTGAGGATCTGGTATGAGAATAAAACGGGTTTCAAAATGGGGAGTGCCAGAAGAAACCACATTATAATATTCAGGATCATTTGACAATTCAGGTTTGTCCCAGTCCCCTATACCTATTCTATGCTCCAACCCACCATAAACCGGAGTAGTAACAGTGCTTAAATTCAATTCATCCAATGAATTTAAAAAGGGAGGGTTTATTTCATCAGATGGTAAATCTTGGGAATATATACTTATATACCTCGAAAGGCCATCGTGCGTATAACCGTCTACATCCGTCAATGGGGATAGTTCACCACCCATCCCTCCTAAAAATACGCCAGGTGTAAGATGGGAGAGATTCAACGGAATTGGCAACCTATCATCAGAATTCGTGGTAGGTAAACTCATAAATAAATGATGCACATTTCTGGCACCCAAACCATCTTCCAAATCAGCAGTTGTAAAATATTCGGCGATATAGACATAATTTGGTTTTGGATCTACATAAATTGTTTCTGTTTCCTTATCACCTTTTTTAATAACTACCCTCAACTGGCTGTCGATATCAAGAATGCCTAAACCAAGTAGTCTTGATACGTGATAATCGTTTGCCGCCAGATTTAATAAATCAAGATTTGAAATTGAGACGAAATCATTGGGGTCATTTGGATCATTTCCCAGAGGTACTTCTTCGATTGCTGCAGGATTATTTGCGCTATTACTTAAATTTATATAGTTGGTAACGACTTCTTTAAGGTTCCGGTCTCCTCTGTTAGGTGCGCCGTTCCATTTATTATGATAATTAAGAATGTTGACAAAGGCATCGTCATTGAAGCGTTGCCATGCTCCATGGACATCGCCAGAAGTGGGTTCCAATTGTTGGAATACTGTTTCATCATTTAATGATAGTGCGAAATCCCCTAATGTTTCCCACCCTGTAGTTGCATTTATTTCAGTGATGGTATCTAAATAGAATTCGAAATCTAAAGAAGTAAGATTTAAGTTATTTCTTTTCCATCTTATTGATCTTCCATTCTCACATAATAATTTTAATGGTACGTTTAATGCATTACCTTCCACAATTCTCCTGTTTGAAATAATTTTATTACTGGTAAGGGTATTCTTTTCAACAGAAAGAGTCTCAACCTTAAAGGATGCTCCCGCACTTTCACCGATAAAAGAGGCAGAAAAATTACAGGTCACTGCAAAAAATAATTCCTTGATATTCTCTATTTCAACCAATTCATTGCCATAAGCATTTAAAAATTGGTAGGGCTGACTTAATGGATTAAAACTATTTTTTACAAAGTCATATTTGGTGGAATTTCCAAATCGGATATAAAATTCTTTCCCTGAAATGCGATATATCCACAAATAATTTGAATGATCGACCACCGCTGGTAATGCCTGGGCAAAATTTAATCGGATTGTTTTTTTCTTATATCCGGCTCGATAAATTGTCACGAAATCTTGTGGTTTATTAAAATTTGCTGTTCCTACTGCATTATCGCCTTTGGGTAGATGTTTTTCACCTAACGCACCACGAAAAGCCCAGCGAAGATGTCTTCCTTTTGTGCTATCCTCCCCATTTGATCCTGCGGCTTGTAAATAGATATGGGGTGATTGCAATGAAGTACTTTCATCAATATCAATAACTTCCCCTTCATCCACAAATTCTACTGTTGCAGAATCTGCACCTTGTCCTATTCCAACAATAGTAAACCCCAAAACTGCAGTTTCTTCTACTAATGAAGAAGCCAAATTTCTTGTATAAACTCCAGAACCATTATTGGCTACACCAGGCCCTAATAAAGTTCCTTTAGTTGTATTTATCACAACGGTATATGAAGTGCTAGGAATTATTAGATCACCATTGGAATCCCTTAATGTAACTGTAATTAAAGATTGCGAACTCCCATTGGCGGGAATTGATGTAGGATTTGCTTCAATGGTGCTTTCACTAAGACTAGGTAGGGGATTCGTTGGGCCGCAAATAATTTCTTTAGATAAATTAATATCCGAAATGGCAACTTGGCTATTACCAGATATTTCAGAAAATGAAAGAAGTGAGGGATTAGAATTGTTAATAAAAGTTAGTCCGGTTTGAACTTGAAATGAAGGTGGAGTTGTATTTATAGTTTTACAGGAATCTAATTCTAAGTTAGTCGCATATCTTAATTTACGTGTATTAGTAGAGGTTCCATACCCTAGGACTGCAATGGATGATAAATCTGCAATAACATTCCAAAGTTCAATATTTTTACAATATACTAAGTTTAGTGAGGATGAAAGCTTTATTAATCCAATTGCAACATTTGAATAATAAACATTGTTTCCCTGAATAAAAACACCAAAGAAAGGATTAGTAAGTGCAGGAAAGTATGTTAACTTTTGTATCTGAAAAGTTAAAACATTTATCTGCGCAAAGAAATTTTGTTTTGAATTATTTTTAAGAAATTCACCGTGAACAAAAAAATACCCATTTGAAGTGTTTTCACTTATTCCCAATATTCTGAAAGATGTAACTCCACTGCTCCCATAATTAATCTTTTTAGAAGCAATTACATTGAAGTTTTCATCTAACTTTATAAAAGATCCATTATTATAAGTAATTATAAGATTGGATTCTAATTTATAAAAATATGAAGATTGATGGGATACATCATTGATGGTTTTTTGTGAGAGAACAGCACCAACCAATGATATTTTGTAAAAGTATAAATCGACAGAATCATTATCACTATCATAATCCCGAACTCCAAGAATGATGTTTTGATTAATCAAATTTATATTTGAGAGGAATGTACGGGAATTCTGATTTTGTATAGGGTGGGGGTGATTGGAAAGTTTAAAAAAAGTTTTACACCAAAAATATTGTCCTTCAAAATCAAGTGCAATTACACCTGCGATATAATTTGTATTATTCTTGCTCTCAAAGTGACAAAAAAGTTTTCCGTTAGCTTCAATAATTCCTTTTATTTCTACATTCGAATTATCTATGTTATATGCTTTCGCCCAAACTAAATTACCATTATCATCAAATCTTTCAACATATGCATTTAATGATCGTGAACCATAATAATAATACCCATTACTCGATACTTTTGCCCCTTTGATATTAATATATGAATTTGAACTATCAGTATACTCGTTTACAAATCCCATCTTTTTTAATATTTAAGCGTTAATTAATATATTTTTTACTTCAACAGTTTCTTCCTCAACACCTCCCATATCATTCCACTTCATATATTTAAAACTAAAATTCATAATAGATGTAGTGATGTTGTTGGTATTATTCATTACAATTGTTTGGGAATAATCATTACTGTGCAAAACGGTATAAGAATTATCAACATTTCCGTTGGTAAGGGTCACTTGAATCATATTCTGGGCAAGTTCCAATGGAATTTTAGGATTATTAAACGGCTCTGGGTTTCTTATTAAAATAGCTATAATATTTCCAGTGTTAATATTTGTTATTTTATTGAATTCAGTGGTTCCCGGTGGATCCAAAGGAGTAATTCCAAAAACACCTTCAATAACCCTATCAAATAGATGTTGATATAAATTTTCCAACGGATCTCCTACTTGGCTTTCTGGATTTACGATAATATCATATGCCTTTTCGACTGCAATGTTGTCTATCGCTATATCTATATCATAAACGGCTTGTTTTACCTCAAGGGATTCTCCATCATTCAATAAATAACTATTTACTTGCGATTCAAAGTTCAAATACCGGGAAGTTTGAAATACAAATTCATGGATAGGCTCACTCACAATATTGTTATTGGTAACTTCAAATGCATTATACAAAAGTGCAGTGTATAGTTTGCGCGGCTTTAAATTTGTTAAAGTGACTGTAAATGCTTGGCTAGCCGGTGCTATAAGTTCTCCTAATTCTATCTCACAGGGTATCTCTCCATTTTCTATCATATTGATTAATACTTGAATGTGAACTGGTATTCTTGGGTCATCATCATCCACCCAATTATCTCCTTCAGCAGGCACAGGAACCGTTTCTTCATTATAATCTATCGGTAATGGATATGGAATTATCACATCCGTAATGGGGTCTTTTATAGCAATATGCAAGGCTCCATCCAATTTGGACATCCCTAAATAATCATTCCAACCTTTCAATAAATGGGAGGTCATTGGTTTTATAAAAAACAATTTTATTTCGCACTGTTCATTGCCATAAAATATAGGTTTTGCCCTAAGCAAACTACCATCGGCATTTGGATAAGAACGATTATAATCTATATAGGAACGAAGCGAGGTAAGAGCATATTGATCGGGTTTTGTATTTGGTTTAATATAATCCACGTCCGGATTTTTATGATAATGACCTAACGGGCCTACTGTTTTGAAACTATAATAGTAGTCATAGATACCAGGATTACTTTCTCCATTATCTACTTCATCTTTTAATCTATACTTAACATAATACGCTGTATTGGGGCGCCATATAGGCTGGACAATACTTTGAACTCCTTCAATCATATCCTGAAATTCCTCTTCAATTGCTCCTGATCCTGGAATAGTTTGATTGTATTCGTAATTCTCTAAAGTCAACCAACAAATTTCCTGTAATGATGTATTACATTTATTTTCAACAGACATACAATCACAATCTGCAAAATTGTTTATAATGTCCAATAAAAGTTGAGCTGACGCTTTTAATCTTAAAAACCGGATTATTTGTTCGTGATGACCTACAAGAGATTCAATTTGATTTAATATGGATACAAAATTTTCATATTCCTCTAAATATTCGTCAGTTTCAATATAAAAGGCTATTTGTTTTAAAATAAAATTAAATTGTTCAAAACAATCGATGTTTTCATCTACCTGTTCACTGGTTTCAACTGGGACAAAGCAATCATTGAAGAGTTGCAATAATTGTTGATATAAAGGGCATATTACAGGATGGGGGTTACAATTAGGATCTCCGCCTTGTTTATCCGAACAGGCCACTCCCTTAAGCAATGCCAGTTGTTCCAATAATGCATGATACAATTCACTATTACTTGGTTCAGAAACCGTAATTCCTCCTTCGCCGCCTTCATAAGTGATTTCAAAAAGCTCTGCTATTTGTTCAAGAATGGAAATAATAGCTTCAACATCTGGATCATCTGGTTGGATAATGATTTTTGTAATTGCGTCATCATAATTTAGATAAGAAACTTCAGTATTAAGCTGGGTTTTTGTTTTGTATTCTTCAGCTACAAGTTCATATTCTACGATACTTGTCAGATCATTAATAATTGATTTATAATATTTGATGGTTGCGCCTTGAGCTTTTGTTGTTAATTTTAATTTAATCTCTACTGATTTTTCAGGCAGAATAATAACCATGTGGTTATAATTATTGAAGGAGAGTGATTGTTCAAAATCGAACACATTATCATCATCTGTTACTTCCAAATATTCATTCTCTACTAAAATGATATTTCCATCTATAAGTTCGTATCCTGAAATATTGGAGAGTGTATAATAAGCTCCATTTATAAAATGCCCAACAAATTGAGTAGGAGGGTAATATTTGGTTCCTAAAATTTTGTTCAAAACATTCGAGCAGTCTTCAGTTTTAATTTCTTCGGAACAAAATAATGTAGAAGGTGTAATGCCATAAATCTCGGGTATTATCCATCCAGGTTCTCCAGCCTCCATATAAGTGAATGGGGTAGTGGCCAAAAGCCTAATGGTATCATATTGTTTTTCTTTTATTTGCCAATACCCTATACGTAGGTGTGATACGTTTGGCCGCTCACTAGCGGGAACCACAGCTTCAAAGGGATGGTAATCTACCCAATTGTTTCCATTCCATGCTTTTACTTCAATATCCTCAATGGAATATTTATGCTTAACCTGTCTAACTTCCCGACCTCCGCGAATAACCTTTTGAGGTGGAATTAAATCCACATGTTTTTCTGGAGGAAATGTGTAGCCACCGATTTTATCTGAAACTGAACTCGGGACAAGACCTTTTTCAACCTTAAATTCAATATAAGTATCCAAAGGTATTATCTTATCTATTTCATTTAAAGTTGGTGGAGATGGTGAATAATGTAAATCGAAGGATTCGTTTGTCAGCATATGAATACCTTTTACCAACTCGTCAGTCCTGTCAATGCTATTATTACCATAGGGAAGTGGTGAAATCGCTTTTCTATCAATCGTTTTATCTTTCTCCCATTTAAGTTCAACGGTGAAACTTTTACAAACTTTGGCAAATAGAATTTTTACACATACGCGTAATTTTAATTCCGCATATATAAGAAAAGGTTTTGGTGCCTCAGCTGAAAAAATTGCATCCAACGACAAACTAACGGCAACAATCCAAATATCAATATCAATTATACCTCCAGCAGCAATGTAACCACCAATCTGGGGCCTTTCAAAACTTATATATCCTCCTACTTCAACATAAGCAGCGAGATGGACTTTAGCGGGGCCGAACTGTTTCTTGAGTTCAAAATCCACTCTAGCACCCGCTTCAATACCTTGAGCAGAAAGCATGAGATACGATTGGGCAGTTATAATTGTCAAAACCCTTGCAGAAATTGGAACTTCCCTTGTGCCGAAATTGACATACCAAGCCGATGGATAATCAAAGAAAAATCCTGCTTGTACTTCTGCATACAAATCAATTATCCACCCGCTTTTAGGAATTTGAAAGTCTGCGCCCATACCTGATTCTATGGAGTTGTCTCCCCAAGCGATAAAAGCAAAAAATGGCGGTTCGCCAGAGTCATCCAAACCAAGACGGGCACTTAATATACTGGCTCTTCCCTCTACCATAAATAATGTGGGCAGAGAAAGCAAAATCATTACCCTTAATGAAATAATGGTTCCGCTATCAAAGCTTGTTCCCAGAACAGCGCCTGCACCAATGGAGAATGGAAAATCATAATCTTTGGTTCGTTCAGGTCCGCTGAATTTGGAAACGTGAATTCCTCGCGGCGGATAGGTATAATATTCGTACCATGTATCCTCCCCCGAAACGAGACCTATTGCCTCTTTTTCGGCAACATACCTAAAACCAAGCAAACCTCTAAAACCGTATATTCCCAAGGGTCCAATTGGAATAGGGGCTGGAAGATCTATAAAGGCGTCAATAACAAAAGCTGGATACCTCGGTTGCATCTTCATCGCTGCACCACCCGCTATTTTAGCTTTAGGTAATTTAAGTGATATTTCACCTATATATTCAGGTGTTTCTCCAGGTTCCGGTAATGAAAGCATACCATGGATAATTGCAATAGCACTTTCTGGACTGGCGCTACCCGGGATAATTAAATCAACTTCAATGGTTTGGATATGTAGGAATGAATCACCAGAACCATTGTGTTCGTCATTGTCAACAGTGTAATAATATTTCATTCCTTCCCCACGGGCATCAATACCCAGTGGATCTAAACTCATTGCTCCGTCAAAACCCCAATAATTATATTTACGCATTTCACCACGGTATTCTAATTGGGTAGAACCAAAGTGAATACCAGTCACGGCTATTTCCACAGGTCCCAAATCCAGAGAAATATTGGTTGGAATAAAAGAGTTCCCACCTACGATTTCAATACTTCCATTGTCATAAACACGAAGTTGGGAAATCTCAATTTTCTGACCATTGAGTATTTTATTCATTAAGGCATTATCAAACCAAATTTGGCACGATGTCCCTATGTAAAAATTATCATCTTCCCGCCCAAGCTCTAGGGTCAAAAAGTTAATAGTCACAAAATTGAATAAGGTAAGTGGGATGCCATCTGGCTCTGAGGCTGTAAGGTTAAAATCGCCTGACTCGTTAATATGACCCTTTATCCCTACTTCAGCGGGGTCTCCATTTGCATCCTTTAGTTTGGGTATTTTTAGGGTTCCAGCAATATTGGACTCTGTAATTACATTTTGGTGAAAATTTAAATCAAAATAACTGAACCCAATTTCCCAATTGCCAATATTGACTTTCAATTGGGATTGGCCGTTATTGGGCAATCCGCCAACTGTTTCCAGAGCTATTGTGCCAGATATACCGCCTGTGCCAATCAGTAAATTTCTTCCTGCAATTTGAAGTGTTGTATTGTCAACATTGTTAAACCATTTTTTAGGCAATGTAATTGATACTGATTCGGCAAAAATTCCTTGAAAAGTATTTGGGCGACCATCAGCATCAGCTTCCGGGATGTTCCTATCTGTTCTAAAATCAAATTTAAGAGTATCTATATCTATAAGTAAACCGGTATCTCCTATTTGGGAAGGGGTTAGATCAAAGCTGTCAGCATTTTTAAAATCAAATCCTTGTAATGAATTTAATGTCAGAATGCCTACATTATATGTCAATTTTGATTTTATTCCCTCAATAACATTCCCTTGTTCATCAACAGGCTTAAGCCATGTTCTAGGGAATTCTAGGGCTATAGTTAAACTATTAAATGAAATTGAAAAATCTGGAAGTAATAGGTTTTTAAGAGTTGTTGTATCAAATGAGCCTATAAAATTTTTAAATAACAAAGCGGATTTGGAAAGAAAATCGTCAAAATTTCCAGTAGGATTTAAGTCAATGATAAAAATAGCTTCTGAAATCTGATAATCATTGCCCCCCAATTGAAGCTGATTTAGAATATCCTCAACTTTTTCCTCAAATTCAATTGCATTTGGAATAATTAAGGCAGTAGGAGGATTATATTCCAAATTAAAAGCCACCACAAAATCCTCAAATGGATCCTGTTCATCATCTTCATTATTGTTAATTTTCATTAATTCACTAAAAAGGTCAAAATCAGAAATTCCAGTGATATTTAACAATATGTCATAAAATGCAAGTGCGGAATAATCGAAATTTTCTATTTGAAAATCATGGAGTATTTGAAGAATTCTCCAGGAATATCTGAGATGCACCGGAAATTCGCTCGAACTGCCAGGAGTAAAACCTGGGTTGAAAACCAACGAGAAATCATCTATCCCTCCAAAATTAATGGCAAGCCTTTCTTTACTCACCAGTAGAAATGAATAAAAAATATCTTCACCTAGCCCATTACCATCCGATATAAGATCCTGAACAAAAAGTTTGGAGAATATATTAGATATTCCAGTTTCGAAACTTCCATAATTACCAGGGATCTGTTCAACATTTATGTAAAATGAAAGGGGTGGGATATATCGGCTCATCATCTATTATTTTTCTTTAATTGATATTCATTCGTCTTATATTCAGGATAATTAAAAAGTTCTTCGATCTTTATGTCCCCATCCTTGGAAATCTCAATATTATGTTTAGCTTGTAAATTACCTTCTAGTTCACCTGAATCTATATCCCATAATTCTATACTTTTATAAGAAGTTATATAAAAAAAACGATTATATACACTTACAGCTTCTTTAGGTCTTGCATCAAAATAAATAGGAATTATTTTAGCGTGTGAGTTGGAGGTATCAAATAATATTAGATTACCATATTCTAAACAACGAAAAGAACAATCTTTTTGCGAAAGATTATTATTGTATTGAATATTCCGGTAAGAATAATAAACTTCAAACTTTCCAAGATCTGGTAATCTATATTTTATTTCTAATGAAGGATTCTCTTCGGCAACATTGCAGGAACATAAATCATACTTGCCTATTCCTATAACTTCAAATGTTTTAATACTAGGAGTTTCAATATTCTCTTTAGAGTTTATTCTATCGAAACATAAATAGGATTTTTCCACTATACTATCATCCCCAAGCCATTTTTTTTTCCATTCTATAGGAATTTTATTAATGTATTCGCAACCAAATTTTAAGTCCTTAATACTTATAATTTGATTTGGGGCAGTTAAAGAGTCGAGTCCTCCTTTATTGGGTATACTATTTACAGTGTTTCCAACATTATTTATAAGAATTCTCTTGTCGTTTATTAATTGAATTTCAGAAACTTTTTCGAATTGATTATAGTCCTCAGCAATCGATCTATAGGTGTAAAGTTCAAGTTTTAAATCCTTGTCTATTTTGAAAAATAAATAATGTTCGTTCCAATTTGCACTGTCATACTTGTGAAAATATACATTTATAACATTCGCAGTTTTTGATAAAGAGTCATAAAATATTAAATTACCCAATAAATCTACAGAATCAAAATCTTCTTTTGATTTTTGATATGTAGAATAATAAATTTGGTATTTTTCAATATTTGGGAGTCTATATCTTATATCTCCTAAATGCTCTAATTTCCTTGAATTAATAAAAGGTTCATAACTATAACCATTTTTAATATAATTAATGGTATTGATTTTCCAATTTGGATAAATTAAATTATTCTCCAAATTATAATGATTTATTTTATCATAATAATTTATAATTTCCGAAACAATAGAATCATTTTCCGAAAATTTGTCAGGATTACTTTCCCAAGTCGGAGGTAGTAGATTGTTATCTAATCCACTGTATCCAAAAGGAAACTCATAACTTCTATTTAAAACTGTAGAATTGGATTTTTTTTTGATATTTAAAGAATCAACTTTTTGAATAGAAAACATATTCATAGAGTTAAACAGAATGAAAAAGGTCCCTAAATATTTTACTAAAAAACTCCTTTTATTCATCGCAATTATTATTTAAAATAAACCCACCGAAATGAATGTGATCATTATGTTTTGGATAGCTGACTGCAATTGTGTTTTGCACTAAATAATTAAAAGTTGCATTGTCACCGACATATAAGCCATTATTGTTGCCAAAACCATAATTTTCCATTTCATCAATAATTCTTTTATCCGCCGCATAAGTGGCCGGTGGATAGGATTGACCAGAAACTATATTTATATAACTCAGGTCCCAAGCTAGTCCACTAGCATGAGTATTACTTGGGAAGCAACCGCCAGTAGGAAAAGATGCACCTCCCGAATTTAAAGATATATTATTATAGAAATTATGAAATTTAATAAGACCTCCCAATACAGCAGCTGCCTGAGCCTGATCAAAATAATATCTTCTAGTAGCACTGGAAGGATTATCAATAAAACTAAAATTCAATAAATTTGAATTTATAATTTCTGTATCATTAAACATGACTAAAAAAGTCTTTTTTCCAGAATTTGCATATAACTTGGAGTAATTATTATTGTAACCCTTAGAACTTTTACCAAAAGTTACGATATTGCCATTGTTGTATATCCAAGTTAAATATGCATCGACCCCATTGCTTGCATCATGAAAAAAGGTTTGTACTCCAGCTGGAGGCTGTGCGTTTCTTAATAAGTCATACCTACGAACCCCTCTTTCAACTTTATTAATTTGTACTCCAATTAAAGCACCAACATTTTGTCTTATATTATTTTCATCTATATAGACATAGTATAAATTTTGGACAAGTTCTTGGGTGGAATTGAGTATGACTTGATTGTATGTCAATCCTTCTCCTGACAGCAAACTTAAGTCAATATTGTCGTTAATTTTTATACAATTATTATGATAAATATGAAACTCTATTCGATTTTCACCTTCAGTAATTTCTTCAAGTGCACCGAAAGCTTCAGAAGCGAAAAACATTTTATCACGGCTATACACTACCAATGGAGTAGAGACGGTATGGGCGTTTCCATTATTATCTATACCTTGTAATTGTAAACTAAATTCAAGATAACGAATTCCGCCATTATCAGTTCGAGGATTGTTTTGGTGAGGATTTAGATAGATATAGCGATCATGAGCAAGATCGAGACCTGTTGTATTTCTTAGAGTATCCAATTCCGCAATTGTTAACCCTAACATAAGAGCATCCTCCTTTTCTTGGAGAATACCTGCGTTATTTTTATATGCATTTATTCCTGGAATCCTTTTATTAGTTTGACCTATGGGGTAATCCCTTTTAATGGTATAAAGATTACAATTAATGGACGCATTATTAAAATCTGCATTTTCAATTTCTAATTGATCTGTGTAATATGTCGGCAGATAATTTTTTTCAGATCTTAATATTTTTTCATCCAGTTTGCAGTTAGCATAAAATATTACACGAGTATCATCTAAATAAGCACCATTAGAAGCTAAGTATGCAAAATTCCCTGTTCCATCATCATTCATTTTTTCTCTAACAAAAAGTGGAAAAGAACTTCGAAATGTTTTCCCTACAAAATCAATGGGGCAAAATGCACCATTATAAAATGAATTATAATCCAACACTGTTTGAGGAACAGGATTGTCATTATACTGTCGATAATAATAGATTTTAATATAATAGGGGTAATTATCCCTATTGGAACCATTTACAATATTTGGAAACTGGAAGGTTATTTCTTGACTCCAATCAATGTTAGTGCCACTCAATATACTTCTTTTGTCAATAAAACTTTTTGGTTTGCTTAAAACATTTTTATTTGGTAAAAAGATAATCGGAACTCTGTTGTCATCAATTCGCAGTTTAAATCTTATTGTATTGACGGTTCCAGATGATTGTGATGCCTCAATAGAAATTATTGGCCAATTATTGGTGTGATATTCTTGTGGAGAGGGTGCTGACCCTCTATATCCAATCTGAATATTGTTATTATTAGTCACGTCTCCATAATTAATATAATAATTATATGAATATCCTTTTTCACTTCGAATGTCCAGATAAACCTTATTCTTAGTTGAGAATTTATTTAGCACTTCATTATATAATGTAGTTTTGTTTTTACTTACAGTATTTTTTACACCTCCAGGAAAGGTTGATGTCTTAATTCCAGTATTATAGTACAATCCAAAAAATGCAACGGGATCTATATATGAAATTATTTCATCTCTTTTAGCTCTCAGCTGATAACCAGTTAATCCAGTTACATCAACTCGTGGATTATGCTGGCGCAAATAATTCAGATCAATTTGAAGTCTATCCGACTCCAAAATGGTTTCAAAGCCAATTTTATAACTTTCATTATTTGCTCCAACAACGATACTATGTCCAAAATCACCGAACCATTCCCCTTCTAGAATGGGCATAGTATAAACATTTGGAACATTTTGATCAAATAAATCCTTTACATTTGTATCGCCCGAGATATTACTAAAACCCAAAAAATTCGCACCTACTTCAGTGGGACTTTGGTCGTAGAATCGAGTGGTCATCTCGTTGGTTGCTTGGGCAATATTAATACCATCTATCAAAGTGCTTTTTAATATTCCCCTATAAATGAAATATTGTACGTCAGTAGGTTGACTTGATGGATGCAAAGGTTTTAAAATTACATTTACTAATGAAGAATCCTTTGATGATTGTTGAACAATTATATCTCCATTAACACAAGCAAATGCCTTCGAATTGTTGTTCAATTGAAACCTTGAAGAAACATTATAAACATTAGAAGGATTCCCTATATCAGGTCCAAAACCATCAATTTGATTTTGATTAGTTAAATTATCGACGTCAAGAAAGAAATGCATATTATTTTAATTAAAATTTAAAAAACACAAATCATTAAAATTTAATTCAATCAAGAAATGAATTAGATTTATAAATATTTATATGCTATTGATAAATCCAATCAATTAAATACCAGATTATTTCAAGCCTGTAATTTCAAAAGTCACAAATAGTGACAATTTAATATCACCAATTTTTTGGTTGACAAATTAGAAAGTTCTTGTGCAAACAAAAACTTATAAAAGGGGAGTTATTTAGTTATACAAAATCGAATACTCTGAATTTGTATATTATAAAGAACGGAAATAAATCAATAAGTCGTATAATTCATTGCATAAAATAATTGTTAAATAAACAACAATCTTAAATAAATTACTGAAAGTCAATATTTTATATTTCCAATTTATATATCATAATGCCCGCATACTTACTTAGCATACACTATATGAGTCAATTGATATTGTATTAGGTAATTTTCCTACATTTGCAAAAGACTAACTCTCCATCTCATTTTAATATTTTAACCGTAGATATCAATAACCTGTTGATATTAATCTCTATTGCTATGATTAAAAAATTACTAGTTGCAATCTTTCTTCTAAGTATAAGTTTCAATGCACAAACCACTTTTGTTCCTGATGATATTTTTGAACAAGCGTTAATAGATATGGGATATGACAATCCTCCTCTGGACAATTATGTGCCCACTGCCAATATTGAAAATATAACAGTTCTCACTCTTTCAAGTTTAGGAATTTCTGACCTAACTGGCATAGAGGATTTTAGTGCTCTGGA
>JBLXCF010000022.1:0-24685 GCA_048265145.1 Aequorivita sp. | reverse complement strand
GGTAGTTTTTATCCCCGAAGCTTCAGGGTCGGAATTCTTTTCTTTTCCGTATTTAACCGTAGCATCAGCCAGCGGATGTTCGCTGTTCTGATTGAGCGAAACGATATATTGAAGCACTTCCTCTTCCGAAAAATCTTCCGAAAAACCTACTTTTTCAACAGACGGTTTTCCTTCGGTAATTGTTCCTGTTTTGTCTATAATCAAAACATCGATTTTATTTAGCGTTTCAAGTGCTTCGGCATTTTTGATCAGTACGCCATTTTGGGCGCCCTTCCCTACTCCAACCATAACGGACATTGGCGTGGCGAGACCAAGCGCGCAAGGGCAAGCGATTATCAAAACCGCAATCGCGTTCACCAAGGCATAAACGTATTTTGGCTCGGGACCAAAAATTGCCCAAACGATAAAGGTGATTATTGAAACCAAAACCACAATAGGCACAAACCAGCCCGAAATTTTATCGGCCAGTTTTTGGATCGGCGCACGGCTTCTGCTGGCTTTGTTTACCATTTCGATTATTTGCGAAAGCAGAGTGTCGCTACCTACTTTTTCGGCTTTCATTACAAAAGTCTGTTTCCCGTTGATGGTTCCCGAACTTACTTTATCGCCCTCGGTTTTTGAAACGGGCACGGGTTCGCCAGTAATCATCGACTCGTCAACGGAGCTTTCGCCATCTAAAATACTTCCGTCAACGGGAATTTTTTCGCCCGGTTTTACGCGGAGTTTGTCGCCAACCTCAATTTTATCGATTTCGATGGTTTCCTCTTTTCCGTCAACGATTCTCACGGCTTTGTTTGGCGCCAATTTCAGCAATTCCTTTACGGCGGAATTGGTTCTATTGTGGGCGCGTGCTTCCAAAACTTGCCCCATCAAAACCAGAGTGAGAATTACCGTTGCTGCTTCAAAATATACATGCACCGTCCCCATTTCGGTTTTGAATTGGTCTGGAAAAAAATCTGGAAACAACATCCCGAAAACACTGAAAAGCCAAGCCACGCCAGCACCTATCCCAATGAGGGTAAACATATTGAGATTCCAGGTTTTGATGGAGCGATAGGCGCGTTCAAAAAATAGCCACGTGGCGTAAAAAACCACTGGAATTGAAAGACAAAATTGAATCCAATTCCAAGTGCCCATTGGCATCCAATCATACAATGGATTGTTGGGAATCATTTCGGACATTGCGATTATGAATATGGGAAGCGTAAAGGCTACGGCAATACAAAACTTTTTCAGCAACTTTTTATACGATTTGTTTTCGGCAGATTCGTCGGCTTCTTTTGGCACCAAATCCATTCCGCAGATGGGGCAAGAACCCGGTTCGTCGCGAATTACTTCGGGATGCATTGGGCAGGTATATTCCGTTGCCGAACTTGTTGAAGTTTTTGCCTCTTCCACTAAATCCATTCCACATACGGGGCAATCACCGGGCTTGTCGTAGGTTTTATCGCCTTCACAATGCATTGGGCAATAAAAAATTGCTCTTTCGGCAGGCTGTTTCGCCCGTATAGCTTCCTTTTTCTTTTGATGCCTTTGCGCCGCGTCAACATCTTCGGGAAGGGAAATGCTGTACCTCCCACCTTCGTCTTCCAAAGCTTTTTCAAAAATTTTCAATGGAATATGTTTTTCCATTTCAATAACAGCTTCGGCTTTTTCAAGGTTTACCGATGCGTTGGTAACGCCTTCAACCTCACTCAATGTCTGCTCTACGTGACCTCGGCAGCCATTGCAGGTCATTCCGTGTATTTTATATGTGCTTTTCAATTGAATTTTAATTTTAATCGTTTTTTCAGTGAAACTATGCGCCTTTCAACTATGGCCATAGCAGTTTCCGTTTCAGACAGTGAAACGTACATTTAAAAAAACGATTAAAATCAAATCAGGAAAGTCTCGTACAGAATATTTAGATCCCGTTCGAGTGGTGGCGGACTGTAATCCGCGAAGAAAGATTGTGCCGCAATTGGAATTTCAATTTCCTGAAGAACAAAAACCGAAACGAATGTAGCAACGAAGGTTTTGTTCAACTTACTATCGAACGAGGCCTTGGCGAAATTTTCGTCGGTCTTTATTTTTGTGAAATGATTGGAACAACAGTCATGCTTCTCGGGCGCCAAGGTTTCGTCTGCACAATCGGCATTGTCGTCATTTTGATGGAGATCCATCCCGCAGGAAAGCATTTTTTCGCCTAAGGTAATTTCTGCCATCATTTCCATTCCTCCGCAAAAATGCTGGGCATAGGCAATTCCCGAGCTGCTGGCAAGCATCAAAAGGGAGAGGAATATGGAGATGGCTTTTTTCATCACACCGCAAAAATACGGTTTTTATAATTATTAATTCTGAATTCTGAATTTGTCGGCTCTCGTTTCTTGGCTCGCCGCTATTTAATCTCTGCATCTACCCTGCCGCATTTCAGCATTTTGTCGCCAAAATAGGGATTTAGGATATCACGACTGCTGCTAATCCAATAGGCTCCCTTGTTGTTGAAGGCCATGGGACAAAATTGTTTGTACAACATGCCCGATTTTAGGGTGCCCTGCAGCATTTTTTCCATTCCCATGCTCAAGGGTTCAAAATTTTCGCGCTGCACCTTTATATCCTCAGAACCTGCAATTGCAGCCACGGCATTTAGGGTAGTTTCCTCGGCCTTCATTTCCTTTAAAAGAATTTCCAGTTTTGAAGCCTCAGCGGAGGTTTTTGTGACATCGGTATTTACCAATGCAGCTTGTACCTGTAAATATTGATTGAACACAGCCTCCATTTTTGGATCATTAAATTCTGCTTCAACTTGTGCAATCTCATACACTTTGGTTTCAGCTTGGGTGTTATCAACGGTCACAATTTCGGGTTCGGTCTTTGCCGAATTATCTTTACAGGAACTAATGGCGAGTGCAAAAGAAGCCAAGAAGAATAGTGATAATTTTTTCATAATGAATTTCAGGTTTACAATTACAAAGGTATTAAAATTTCAACCGCTTTTGTATTTCTGAAAATAAAATGCGGGAACCAAAACGAGCAGCAATAGTGGTTGGATCAAAAACCTTCTAACATAGAACAATAAAAAATGTCCGTTGGAGGTATCCGAAAAAACAATTATGAAAACAAAGGCGCAAAAAAGCACCGCAAAAAGAATAAAATAAAGCCATAAGGATACTTTCAATATGCCAAAATCCTTAAAAACGAGCCATAGAATAGCCAATGAAAATAGGGTATTCAGCAGATAACGGATTCCGACTGACGTAAGTAGCGCCCCAATTTTCATTTTTGGAAGCGGCAGGGATTTGTAATCCATTTCAAAAAAGTGGAGCAATGGATCATAGAATAATTGGCCTT
Organism: Aequorivita sp.; assembly: GCA_048265145.1. Classification (GTDB taxonomy): domain Bacteria; phylum Bacteroidota; class Bacteroidia; order Flavobacteriales; family Flavobacteriaceae; genus Aequorivita. The sequence goes on along the minus strand of JBLXCF010000022.1, from coordinate 21,355 downwards.
CGAAAGCACGGACCAGCACCAAAAGTCCCAAAAAAACTAAAATTCCAAATATGGTAATGGTTTTCTTCATTTCGTTGAAGCTGGCATAATCATTTGTACCCAAACCATCCATAAAAGAAATACGAAGCCGTAGATTATTCCGGGGAATATAACGGAATGGAGCAATTTTTCATAATCGGGATATTTATACATTGCAACGGTCAAAATAGCAATTCGAATCAGGTTGATCGTGTAGATTAAAACCGCTCCCGCCATCAGGAAAAGGGCGGTTTTTTTAAAATTTTCCGCAAATGCGATGACAAAGGCAACGAACAGAATGATAACGCTAATAGCATTGCAACCTTCCACGACATTAACGGTGTAGGCATTATTGATGGTCAGCAACACACCCTGGGTCATTTCATCCGGAACCAACGACGTGCCATAGCCGAAAGTCTCTAGTAAAGCCGCCGTTTGGCGAGCCACCAAATGGGTGGCAAAATCTGGAAAATAGGGCCCATTAAAGGAGTAATGCAGATAAAGGCCATAGCTTGTACCTAATACTAAATAAGTTCCCAAAAAGAGCACAACAAAGCGGATTACGGCTTTATATTTTTTTAAAAGTTGTTTCAATCCAAAAAATGGGTTTAATGCTATATTTCGGTACCCTAAAAGAAGGCCCGCCGTTTCTTTAAACAATTTGAGTTTAACAAAAATAAAGGATTTGCAATTGTTAGATTGTACGGGTTTTAAAATACTTTTGCGAAAATAAATCAATCCTAAAAAACACTATGTCCTTTTCCCTTTTAAAACCAAAGATCAAAACCATCCTTTCAAACAAAAAGGAATCTGTTGAACAACGAATGACGGAGGTCTGTGAACTGCTTCAAGGAGAAATAGGCTACTATGACTGGGTTGGGTTCTATTTTGCAAACCCAGACGAAAAAACACTTCATTTAAAGGCATTTGCAGGCGAACCCACGGAACACACGGTAATTCCATTTGGAAAAGGCATTTGCGGACAAGTGGCCGTTAGCAATCAAAATTTTGTGGTTCCGGATGTAAAGGCGCAGGAGAACTATATTGCCTGTAGCTTAACTGTGAAATCGGAAATCGTGATTCCCCTTTTCAAGAACGGAAAAAATATTGGGCAGATAGACATTGATTCACACGTGGAAGATCCATTTTCTGCCGAAGACGAGCGGTTTTTGGAATGGGTAAATGAAGAAGTTTCTAAAATAGTAGCCCTCTAACCCCCGAAGGGGGAACTCATGCGTGTGCTCCGCAAAAATGTTTGTTGAAGTTTTTTACCTACAACGGTGGGAATTCCCCCTTCGGGGGTTTGCGGGCTTTTACATTCCCGTCCGGATCGCCTCTACCGGATCCAGTTTCGAGGCCGAAATAGCTGGCAGAATTCCGGAAATTAAGCCGATGGCGGCGGAAATGGCCGTACCGATAAACATATTCCACGGAGAAAGTACAAATTCAAAATCGCCCGTAAATTGTGAGGCAAGAATCGAAACAACAAACACCAACACCAACCCTATCAATCCTCCAATAATGGCCAGGATGACGGCTTCGAAAAGAAATTGAAACAAGATAAATTTATTTTTGGCGCCCAAGGATTTTTGAATTCCTATTAAATTGGTGCGTTCCTTGACGCTCACGAACATAATATTGGCAATTCCGAACCCCCCGACCAGCAACGAAAACCCGCTGATAATTAATCCAATTACGTTCATACTTCCGGTTATATTATCGATAAAATCGGCAAAACCTTGCATCTGGTTTACAAAAAAATTACTGGTTTCGTCGGGTTTCAAGCCCCGTTTGGTCCTCATTTTTTGAGTCAGCACCGCTTTAAATTCTCCTTCATCCACCCCTTTTTCCGGTTTAATAACAATTTGCGGAAAGGTTTGCTTGTTGTTGTCGCCGTAAAGCCTTCTTACCACATTTACCGGCAACCAAACAGAGGTATCTTTGGAATTCCCAAAAAGTCCAGCCCCTTCCTTTTTCAAAACCCCGATTACGCTGAATTTTCTTCCATAAATCCGAACTTCCTTGCCTATGGCGGCCGCAGCGGCGCCAAACAATTGATTGGCAATTTCATCTCCAAGGACCACGACCATGGAACCGCTATTGGATTCTGCCGCATTAAAAAATCGCCCTTCCGATAGTTTTAAGGCCTCAATATTGTAATAGCTATCGGTAACCGCACCAATCGGCACATTGTCCACCTGTTTGTCTTCATATTTTATACTCTCGTTGGGAACGTTCAGCGTGAAGGTTGCTGCTTCTACATTCGGCATGTTCCGTTCCAAATATTGGTATTCATCATAAGAAACGTCTGGAAACTGCTGCCATTTCCACCTCGGAATGTCGGTGGGCCCAAAATTGAACCGCATAATGATAATGGTGCTGTTGTCCAGACCACTGATGCTACCCTCAATTTCACGTTTTAGGGAATCCACCGCCGCCAGGACGGCAATTATGGAAAAAATACCAATAGTGACCCCAACCAATGAAAGAAAAGTACGCAATTTGTTGTTCCGCAGCGCATTGAGCGCAAAATTGAAACTTTCCTTTAAAACACGAAGATAGATCAGCATTTATGATTTTGGATTTACGATTTACGATTGTCGAAAGGTGATTTCAATTTCAATTTCGATTTCATCCCGATTGCTATCGGGATTGATTTCAACAAAGGTTGATAAAATTATGAAACGTATGACGTTTTCACCTTGCCTATGTTACAAATTTACTCTTCAATTGTGTACTTTTGCACCTTAATTTTCGAAAATGAACCATTCCAAAAAAATTAACACTGCCCTTATTTCCGTTTTCAGCAAAGACGGCTTGGCCCCAGTTGTACAAAAACTGCACCAACAGAACGTAAAAATCTACTCCACAGGGGGTACCGAAAAATTTATAAAAGACCTTGGAATTGAAGTAATTGCGGTAGAATCCATAACTGACTATCCCTCCATTTTGGGCGGTCGGGTAAAGACCCTTCACCCAAAGATTTTTGGCGGAATTTTGAACCGTCAGGACCACCAGGGCGATGTGGCCGAAATGGAACAATACAACATTCCGCAGATTGATGCCGTGATAGTGGACTTGTACCCTTTTGAAAAGACGGTTGCATCGGGCGCTTCGGAAGAAGAAATAATTGAAAAGATTGACATTGGCGGCATTTCATTGATCCGCGCCGCTGCAAAGAATTTTAAGGATACCATTTGCGTCTCCTCTGTTGCCGATTATGCGGAATTTTTGGAATTGATTTCAGCAAATAATGGCGAAACTTTCTTGAAAGACCGCAAGCGTTTTGCAGCAAAATCCTTCAACGTTTCTTCAAATTACGATACTGCGATTTTTAATTATTTCAACAATGAAGAAAAATTGCCTATTTTAAAATTGAGTGAAACCAATGGACAGGAGCTGCGCTACGGCGAGAATCCGCACCAAAAAGGGTATTTCTTCGGCAATTTTGATGCTATGTTCACCAAGCTCCACGGCAAGGAGCTGAGCTACAACAATCTGTTGGACGTAGACGCCGCGGTGAATTTGATGGGCGAATTTAAGGGCGAAGCGCCAACATTTGCAATCTTAAAACACAACAACGCCTGTGGCATAGCACAGCGGGAAACGGTTCAACAGGCCTATTTGGCCGCTTTGGCGGGCGATCCGGTTTCAGCTTTCGGCGGAATTTTGATCAGCAATGTTGAAATTGACGAATCAACCGCCACCGAAATCAACGATCTTTTTTGCGAAGTGGTCATCGCTCCTTCTTTTTCAGGCCAGGCACAGGAAATTCTGGCAGGAAAAAAGAACCGAATTTTGCTGAAACAAAAAGAAACGGAACTGCCCACAACGACCTTAAGAACCTGTTTGAACGGTATTTTGGTGCAGGACAAGGACAACGCTACGGACCGGCCAGAAATTTTAACGCAGGCCACAAACAATAATCCAAAACCACAAGAGTTAGAAGACTTGTTGTTCGCTTCAAAAATTTGCAAGCACACCAAGAGCAACACCATTGTATTGGCAAAGGGAAAACAACTCTGCGCCAGTGGCACGGGCCAAACCAGCCGAGTGGATGCCCTGCGGCAGGCTATTGAAAAAGCAAAATCCTTTAATTTCAATCTGGAAGGAGCCGTAATGGCGAGCGATGCTTTTTTTCCATTTCCGGATTGCGTGGAAATTGCTGACAAGGCAGGCATAACGGCGGTTATTCAACCCGGAGGGTCCATCAAGGACCAACTGAGTATCGATTACTGCAACCAAAACGGAATGGCGATGGTATTTACCGGAACGCGCCATTTTAAGCATTAAAATTTAGTACATTTGTTACTAACCAAACTTAACACGTTAACTATCAACACCACCGACTTACACTATGGGATTTTTTGACTTCCTGACAGAAGAAATAGCCATTGACCTGGGTACCGCAAACACATTGATAATCCATAACGATAAGGTCGTTGTGGATGCTCCCTCTATTGTAGCCCGCGACCGAAGCTCTGGAAAGATTATTGCAGTGGGCCGCGAGGCCGCAATGATGCAGGGAAAAACACACGAAAACATTAAAACCATCCGCCCGCTGAAAGATGGAGTAATTGCCGATTTTGATGCAAGTGAAAAGATGATCAATATGTTCATTAGCGACATTCCGGCGTTAAAGAAAAAATGGCTGAAACCTTCATTGCGAATGGTGGTCTGTATTCCAAGCGGAATTACCGAAGTAGAAATGAGAGCGGTGAAGGAAAGTGCCGAACGCGTGAACGGAAAGGAGGTCTATTTGATCCATGAACCCATGGCAGCCGCCATTGGAATTGGTGTGGACATTATGCAACCCAAAGGAAATATGGTCGTGGACATAGGCGGTGGAACTACCGAAATTGCTGTAATTGCCCTTGGCGGAATAGTTTGCGACAAATCCATAAAAATTGCCGGAGACGTTTTCACCAATGACATTGTCTATTATATGCGCACCCAGCACAACCTATACGTAGGGGAGCGAACGGCCGAAAAAATAAAAATTCAAATCGGCGCGGCCACCGAGGATTTGGAACTTCCGCCCGACGAAATGGATGTTCAAGGCCGAGACTTGCTTACAGGAAAGCCAAAACAGGTTCAAACTTCATATCGTGAAATAGCAAAGGCGCTGGACAAATCCATACTTCGCATTGAGGATGCCGTAATGGAAACGCTATCGCAAACCCCTCCGGAACTGGCAGCAGACATTTACAATACCGGAATTTACCTTGCCGGCGGCGGATCCATGCTTCGGGGGCTGGACAAAAGGCTTTCGCAAAAAACAGATCTGCCGGTCTATATTGCCGAAGATCCGTTGCGGGCTGTGGTGCGCGGCACCGGAATCTGCCTGAAAAACCTCAACATGTACAAGAGCGTGTTGATTAAATAATTTTTTCGGCCACCCATTTTATTGAAATTTCAAAGAGAATAGTTACCCTTTTATGGCGTTGCTCCCTTAGAAACTTAAAAATTTTAACCCCACAAGGCAATGCAGCAGATAATATTTTTTTTCATTCGGAATAAAAATTTCCTGTTGTTTGCCGTGCTCTTTACCTTTTCCGTAGCGCTAACGATCCAAACCCACAATTATCACAACGATAAATTTATTAGCTCTGCCAATTTTATAACGGGCGGGGTATATACATTCAGAAACAATATCACCGATTATTTTAACCTTGGGAGGGAAAACCGCCAATTATTGGAGGAAAACCTAATGCTTCGAAGAAAACTGGAGCATTTTAAGGAAAAAAATATCGTTGAAAAATTAGACACGGCCGTTCTGCCCAGTAAATTTAGATACTTTACGGCGAGGGTTATCAATAATAATTATTCAAATACCAAAAACCAGTTAACGCTGGACAAGGGTGAACGCGATAGCATCAAAATAGACTTGGGGGTGATTTCCTCCAAAGGCGTAGTGGGGATTGTTAGCGATGTTTCCAAAAACTACGCTACCGTGCAATCCATTCTCAACACAAAAAGCAGAATTAATGCAAAACATAAAAACTCCGGCCATTTTGGTTCCTTAAAATGGGACACTGCAGATCCCAATGTGGCGCAACTGGTGGACATTCCGCGACTTGCAACGCTTTCCAAGGGCGACACCATAGTCACCGGAGGAAGATCCACCATTTTTCCGGAAGGCCTGTTGATTGGCACGGTGAAGGATTTTCATTTGGACAAGGATGACAATTATTACTACGTGAACGTACAACTGTTCAACGACATGACCGCACTGGAAAATGTTTATTTAATTGAAAACACGGAAGCTCCGGAAATTCTGGAACTCGAGAAAAGGGTGACCGATGAAGAACAATGATATAATTTTAAATATAGTCCGATTTTTGGTCCTCGTGTTTCTTCAAGTGCTGATGCTGAACAACATCAACCTTTGGGGCTATATAAATCCATATTTGTACATTTTTTTCATTTTGATGTATCCTTTGGACGGCAATAAAGGGCTGTTGATTTTCTTGAGTTTCCTGTTAGGCCTTTCCATAGATATTTTTGAGGATTCGGGCGGTGTCCATGCCGCGGCCTGCGCCTTTATTGCGTACATCCGCCCCGTGGTTTTAAAATATTCTTTCGGCGTGAGTTATGAATACAACAGTGTGAAAATAAAAAAAGCCGATCCAATGGAAAGGCTAACCTATATTTCCTCATTGGTTTTTATGCACCATTTTGTGATGTTTTCCTTGGAAATATTCAGTTTTAAACACGTTGCCCTTTTATTGAAATCTACTGTTTTTTCAGGGCTGTTCACTATTGTTGTTGTTGTTTGCACCATGATTATTTTCAATAGAAAGGCAGCATGAGGAAAATGATTCTTATAGCATTGGTTTTGTTAACGGGCTTGCTCTTTACTGCCCGCCTGTTCTATTTGCAGGTATATGACGCTTCCCCGGATTCCCTTTCGCAAAACAGCGCCATAAAGGTTATGTATGACTATCCGCAACGTGGCTATATGTTTGACAGAAATATGAAGCTCTTGGTATCCAACCAGCCTTCCTATGATGTTATGGTCGTTCCCCGCGATGTAAAACCTTTGGACACGTTGGAATTCTGTAGTCTTTTGAAAATTACCAAAAAAGATTTCATCGAAATTCTTGAGAAAGCCAGAACCTATTCCCCAAGATTGCCATCGGTTGTAATTCCACAGTTGAACAAGGCAGACTATGCTTCGCTTTCTGAGAAAATGTATAAATATCAAGGTTTCTACATTCAGCGTCGATCCTTAAGGGAATATCAAGTGGACCATTCCGCAAACGTAATGGGCTACATTGCAGAAGTGAACAATGCAACTATTGAGAAAAACCCCTATTATCAAATGGGAGAACTCATTGGTACCGCGGGAGTGGAAAAGGAATACGAAGCAGTGCTGCGCGGCGTGAAGGGAGTGAAATACATTCAAAAGGACCGATTCAATCGCGATATTGGACCCTATAAAGAAGGAATATTTGACACATTGCCCGAACGGGGCCACGATGTTCAATTGACCATTGATGCCAACCTACAAAAATATGGAGAGGAATTGATGATCCACAAAAGGGGCGGTATTGTGGCCATTGAACCCCAAACGGGAGAAATCCTGGCGCTTATAACAGCCCCAAGTTACGACCCTTCCCTCCTGGTGGGTCGAGACCGCTCCAAGAATTTCACAAAACTTTGGTACGACACCATAGGAAAACCATTATATGACCGCGTTTTGATGGGGGAGTATCCGCCAGGCTCGCCATTTAAAACCCTAACAGCCTTAGTAGGACTGCACGAAAAAGCCGTGGATACTCTAGATGCTTTTGCGTGCTATCGCGGCTATCGCTACGGCAACCGGACTTTGGGCTGCCACAGCCATCCTTCCCCGCTTTCCATGGTGGGTGGAATTGCCAACAGTTGCAATGCCTATTTCTGCAATGTTTACAAACGAATTATAGACAAATACCCCACACCCCAGGAAGGAATTGACGCCTGGCGAAACGACTTGATGAGTTTTGGCCTTGGCGACTTTTTGGGCTATGATCTTCCCAGTGGGAAAAGGGGAAATATTCCCACTTCAGAATATTACAACAAAATCCACGACTATCCGGCCCACAATTGGTCCTCCTTGGCAACCATTTCAAACGCAATTGGGCAAGGAGAGGTTCTGTTAACCCCGATGCAGATGGCCAATTTTACCGCCGCCATAGCGAACCGAGGCTATTATTATACCCCACACATCATTAAAAATATTATCGGTCCAGATACCATTCCGCATAAATTCAAGGAAAAGCACCACACTACCATTGAGCCTGAAAATTTCCGTCCCGTTGTGGAAGGAATGTACCAGGTTTACAAACGCGGAACAGCTTCTTCCATCCAGATTCCCGGAATCGAGATTTGTGGCAAGACAGGAACGGCGGAAAATTTCACCAAAATAAACGGAAAGCGGGTACAGCTTACGGACCATTCCATTTTTGTGGCCTTTGCACCAAAGGATAATCCAAAAATTGCCATTGCCGTGTTTGTTGAAAATGGATATTGGGGCTCCCGATGGGCAGGCCGGATTGCGGGTTTAATGATCGAAAAATATCTGAAAGGCGAAATAACCCGAACCGATATGGAAAAATTTGTGCTGGAAGGAAGCTTGGAAGCCGAATACGCCAAGCCCTACAGCGGACAACCTTTTACAATCAACCGTTGATGGCACCAGGAAAAAGTTACGTCCGTTTTGATTGGCTGCTCATTTTTATGTACATCGCCTTGGTTTTTATGGGGTGGATCAACATTTATTCGGCATCCCTAAACGAGGCCGCAAAAGGGTTTTGGGATTTTGACCAGATTTATGCGAGGCAGTTTATTTTTATCTGCTTCAGTGCAATCCTTATTATCTTCTTACTGGCAATTGAATCAAAATTTTACGAGAAATTCGCAAGTTTGTTTTATATTATTTCATTGGTGTCGTTGCTGGGGCTTTTCATCTTCGGAAAGAATATTTCGGGGGCGACCTCTTGGTATGCCTTTGGTAGCTTCAGCCTCCAACCCAGCGAGTTTGCCAAAGCCGCCACAGCATTGGCATTGGCAAAATACGTAAGCGATATTCAAACCAACATGCAAGAGCTAAAGCATCAAATTGCTGCATTCACCATAATTGCGGTGCCTGCCGTTCTTATTGTGCCACAGCCTGACCCGGGAAGCGCGCTTATATATGCTGCCTTTGTGTTTCCGTTGTACCGCGAAGGTCTCCATGGGGTATATCTGTTGCTGGGGCTTTTTGCCGTGATGTTGTTCGTTTCCACCCTGGCTTTTGGTGCGGTCTGGGTTGCTGCGGCCATTCTTTTGGTGGGCGGATTTATTTTCTTTCGAAATAGAAGAAAACGTCCAAATATCATAAAATATTTAGTGGTTGCTGCCGGATGTATTGGGTTTGCTTTTTCTGTAAGCTTTATTTTCAACAATGTTTTTGACCAGCGCCACCGAGACCGTTTCAATATTGTTTTGGGCAAAGAAGTAGATGCGCGAGGAATTGGCTACAACACCCGGCAGAGTGAAATAGCCATTGCCAACGGGGGCTGGCTAGGCAAAGGTTGGACGCAGGGAACGCAAACAAAGGGCAATTTCGTTCCCGAACAGCACACTGATTATATTTTCAGCACTGTTGGCGAAGAATGGGGATTTGCCGGCAGCATGGTAGTTATCCTGCTTTTCGTGGGGCTCATTTTAAGAATAATTTTTAGGGCGGAGAAGCAGAAATCGCAATTTGGCCGCGTATATGGCTACAGCGTGGCAGCGATTATATTTTTTCACTTTTTTGTGAATATAGGAATGGTATCCGGTATTTTTCCCACCGTGGGGATCCCACTGCCCTTTTTTAGTTATGGAGGATCCGCGCTTTGGGGCTTCACCATCCTGCTTTTTATTTTTGTGAAATTGGACGGTGCCAATTTTCATTATTCTTGAACAAAAATAAAGTAGAAGTAGGTTCCGAGAATCATTCTCCATAAAAAAGCAACCCAAAAACTATCGCCTTCCCCAGGCCTTCAAGTCTATGGTAGCTTCTAATTGGATTTCTACAGAATCGGGCAGCTTTGGAAAAAAATCGATCCCGGTTTTGGCTTCCACCTCATCGATGGAAACGGCATATTCATAAAAAGAATCGCTGGACGCCCTGTTTGGGATCAAAAATGCGATGGCATTAAAGGTTCCTTCGGAAGTAGCCAAAACAATTTTATAAAATGCATTGGGAACCGATACTTTTTCTTCGCCTATGGTTTTCATTTTTCCTGTTAGTACACCCCCGGTTATCACATAAACACCATTCTTTTTTTCAGCCCAATAGCGTACTTTTTGTTCCAAACGGTTCCAAATTCCCGCGTTGAAGTCGTGGTCCTGTGGACTAATATTACTGGTTAGGAACGTTTCGTTATAGGCTTCAAAGGAAAACCTGCGGTCGCCCGCCGGACAAAGATGGCCCCGGTCGTAGCCCGAATTTTTATAGTTGCGCCAATCTGCAGATTTGGATTTTACCTTTTTATCTTCAACAAAAAAAGGTCGATCATATTCGTTTTTGGAAAGCTCGCTTTTTTTCAATTCGTAAGCTACCCACTCGGCCTGCTCATGTTCCTCGGAATAGGAAAGGGTAAAATAGGTATGTTTAACGATGGCTCCGGTAGTAGAAACGGGCAAGAGCGCATCCTCAAAAACTTCTGAATTCTTCTGGCTTTTTAGGGCATTATCTGAAACTGGGGCAGTTTGGGATTCAAAAAAATCTTCGGCGTAATAAAGAAGTACGGTAACAAAAATGATTACAAGCGGATAGATGTATTTTCGGTTCATTGTAGTTTAATTAGGCGCTGCGCACATCCATGGCGTCACGCAGCGCGTTGCCAATCAACATAAAAGCGGTTACCAAAGCCATAATGGCCAGCCCGGGAATTAGGGCAAGATAGGGTTTTCCCAAAATAATGTAGGCGTAATGATCTTTGATTATGCCCCCCCAGCTCGGCGTTGGCGGTTGCGCCCCGATTCCTAAAAAAGAAAGGCCGCTTTCTATCAAAATGGCACTGGCAAAATTGGCCGCCGAAATAATAATGACCGGGGCCATACTATTGGGAAGGATATGTTTCACAATAATTCTGAAATTGGAATATCCCAACGCTCTTGCGGCAGTAATATATTGCATTTGTTTTACGCCCATCACCTGTCCACGAACTACGCGGGCCACCTCTACCCACATGGTCAGGCCAACGGCAATAAAGACCTGCCAAAACCCTTTGCCCAGTGCCAGCGTAATGGCAATAACCAAAAGCAGGGTTGGAATGGACCAGGTAACGTTAATGAGCCACATAATTGCGGCATCCATTTTGCCGCCAAAATACCCGGCAATGGCACCCAGGGCAATTCCTATTACCAAAGAAATAAAAACCGCAACAAAACCGATGGCCAACGAAATGCGGATTCCTACTAACATTCGGCTCAAAAGATCTCGGCCGTATTTATCGGTTCCGAGCAGGAATTTTTTTTCTGATATATATTTTTCTGGAATTTCCTTAGCCGAAGCGGCTGCAGGAAAAAGAGAAAGCGGATAGTTTTTTTGAAGTCCGTCCACACCGTCCTGGGTGTATTCCGTAATCTCTATGGAATTTTGTTTTATGGTATAATTGGAAATGGGAATTTCCGTATCGGCATTGCTTTTACCAATAAAGAAAATCGATAGTGGGTTTTGGACCTCGGTTTCTGCAGGAATGGTGAGCATTTGTACGGTAAACCCCGGATTCTTGGAATGTACTGAGAGGTGCATTTGGTTTGCGTTACGGGAATTGTCCGGCGCCAGAGCGTAGGCAAAGACCGCAATCAGGGTGCAAATAGCGAGAAATCCAAAACTAAAAACGCCCCAAAAGTTTTTTTTGAACTTTTGGAGCGCAATTTTGGATAATGAAGTGGAATTTTTCACCCTTCAAAATTACTAAAATTTACAATGCCGCTGGGTTGGCCATTGAAATCAATTTTTTATGTCCGCAACCTTACCTGCCTTTATATTGTTCAATTTTAAATCTTCCAGCACGTGTACTGCCTCTTCCACATATATGTCCTTGCTAAGGTTTTTGTGCCATCTTTTTCGCTTTGCCGAGAGGGTGGTGTCTTGTTTCATCAGGGCAATTTCATAGGGTAAGGATTGAAAGTTTAAATGGTTGTCATACTCATCTATGGACTCAAATCGTTTTGTTTCGAGTTTGCGCTGTTCAATTTCGGCGCTGTATGCATCAAAATTAAGGTTCACCACTTTTTCATCTCTTTTCTCTTTGATCCATTTTGCATTTTCATCGATCAACTTTAATTGCTCGTTCTGTGCCATCCGCTCCTGACTTTGTTTAATGGTTTCTTCATAATCAATATATCCGTCCCACACGTTGTACTTGGCGGCGTCAATTTTATCATAGGGCAGCGGGTTGGGATAATCGCGTTCACCAACGTCAATATAGCTGTACCGATCGGGCATTACCACATCGCTTTTCACACCTTCCAATTGGGTACTGCCGCCGGTAACGCGATAGAATTTTTGGGATGTGATCTTGAGAGCGCCCAAATCGCCCATATCATTTTTGCGAAGCCATTGATTGAGGTCAATTACATTTTGGACCGTTCCTTTTCCATAGGTTTGTTTGCTTCCCAAAATTATGGCGCGTTTGTAATCCTGCATGGCCGCGGCTAAAATTTCGGAGGCGGAGGCCGAAAGCTCGTTGACCAAAATAACCAATGGCCCATCCCATACTACCTCACTGTCCTTATCCTCGAGCACTTCCTTGTTTCCTGTGGAGGCCACCTGCACGACAGGGCCTTTTTTAATGAACAATCCGGCAATATCCACCGCCGTTCGCAAAGAGCCACCGCCATTGTCGCGAAGGTCCAAAATGAGCCCTTCCATTCCTTGTTCCTTTAAGCGGATTATCTCCTTTTTAACATCGGTGGCAGCGTTGCGCTCCTTATAGTTTTCCATGTCAAAATAGAATTGGGGAAGATTTATCAGCCCGAACTTGCGGTCGTCCTTTTCAATAAAGGAAGATTTTGCGTAGGTCTCCTCGAGTTCTACCACATCGCGTGTCAGGACTTTGTCTGAAATGGTTCCATCTACATTTTTAATGGTTAGGGTAACCTTCGTTCCCTTTGGCCCCTTTATTAGTTTAACGGCGTCGTCAATCCGCATGCCCACAATGCTTACTGGATCTTTTTCGTTTTCCTGTTTTACCTTTAAAATGGCATCGCCAACTTCAATTTTTTCGCTTCGCCAGGCCGGGCCACCGCTGATTATCTCTATTACGGTAATGTAATCGTTTTTTTTCTGGAGCCTGGCCCCTATTCCCTCCAGCTTTCCGGACATTTGTAGATCAAACCGATCTTTGTCCGGCGGTGCGAAATAATTGCTGTGCGGATCGTATTCTTCTACGATTGAATTGAGATAAATGGAGAAATAATCCTTTCGCTCCAGATCCTTTGCAAAATCAAAATACTCATCCAACGAAGTTTTTGTGGTTTCGCGGGCCTTTTTTTCGAGTTCGCTTAAAGGCTTGGGCTGAAAGGGCTCTTGGGCTGCGCTCTTTTCAACTTCGGATTTCGGAACCTCGTTTTCTTCGGTATCTTCGCTGTTCTTATTGGAAGAAACGCCTTTTTTTTCATTATTTTTTTGTTCTTCCACCAAATCGTAATAACCGGAAAGGGTGGAAAATTTTAATTGTTGTTCCCAACGTGACTTCAACTCCTTTTTGGATTGGGCGTAGGCCAAGTTGTCGTAATCCACATTGATGGTTTCCTTTTTGTTAAAATCGAAAGGTTTTTCCAACACCATCGGATAAATTTGTTGCACATCCTTCATTCGCTCCTGAAAACGTTCGTACACCAAATTGAAAAACGTTAGCTCCTTGTTTTTTATCTGATCGTCAATCTCCGTTTTATATTGGTCAAAGTCGGCGATGTCCGAGGCAAGGAAATATCGCTTCAATGGATCCAGTCCTTTTAGAAAGTTGTTATATACATCTTCCGAAAATGCATCGTCAATATTTTTGGGGTCGTAATGGCCTTTTTGCATTACGTAGGTTATCAGGTCCAAAAGTAATTTGTCTTTATCCGGATCGTTAAATTCCTTAGTGGTGAAACTGCAAGAAGCAACTGAAACAAATACAGCCAATAATAGAACTTTAAAATTTTTCTTCATTATCCGCATAGGTGCTTATTTTAATTTTTTGAATGGTCTAAATTATATAAAAAACTGTGCCATGGAAGCAAAGCGGTACTAATTTTTTGTTAAACGCCGTTTTTCTAATCCAAAGGTAGATTCTTATTTAAAAATTAATAAATGTATTTTTGCACGTTTCAAAATTGAATTCTGTTATGTCCAAAAAAAGACCTTTGATATTGGTCACCAATGATGACGGCATCAATGCCCCGGGAATCCGTTCTTTGATTAGAATTATGAACTCACTAGGCGATGTTTGTGTAGTGGCCCCCGATTCTCCCCAAAGTGGAATGGGGCATGCCATCACCATAAATGATACCTTGTACTGCGATAGTTTAAAAATTGCAAAGGGCGAGCCCCAAAAAGAATACAGTTGCAGCGGTACGCCGGTAGATTGTGTGAAATTGGCCGTAAATGAAATCCTAAAACGAAAGCCGGATTTGTGCGTTAGCGGCATTAATCATGGAAGCAACTCGTCCATCAACGTTATTTACAGTGGCACTATGAGCGCAGCGGTAGAGGCAGGAACTCTCGGAATTCCGTCCATTGGTTTTTCATTATTGGATTATTCGCTCGACGCCGATTTCGGTCCGGCCGAAAAATTTGTGAAAACCATTGCGCTGCAGACCTTAAAAAACGGACTTCCAAAGGGAGTGGTGCTGAACGTAAATATTCCCAAGCTGAACCAAAGCGACATTAAGGGAATTAAGGTTTGCCGCCAGGCGAATGCACATTGGGAGGAAAAATTTGACAAGCGTACCAATCCACTCGGTCGTGATTATTATTGGCTTACCGGAGAGTTTATAAACGAAGATAAAGGCGAGGACACAGACGAATGGGCCTTAAGCAACGGTTACATCTCGGTGGTTCCTGTACAATTTGATCTTACCGCCCATCATGCCATCAAAGAACTAAACTCTTGGGATTTTTAGGATTCCTTCAAGGACCATTAACCACTCCATAATCAATTCAATGAAACCACATTTTAAGGAAATTATCATCGGTAGCATCAGTGGGATCGCCGCGAACTTAGCGGGTACCTATCTCTATATTTTCTTTTTTTCGGACCTAAGCCTGGAATCTACATTGAAAGTTGCGTTAGAAAAGGATATCCTGGGCAGTTTGATAGCGTTGGGGGCAATTCTGAACTTGGGGGTGTTTTTCATCTATCTAAAAAAGAATCAATATTACCGTGCCCGCGGCGTGGTTTTGGCAACTGTTGTGGCGGCATTGGCCATTCTGGCCCTGAAATTTTTCTAAAAGGAAAACTTAATTTATTGCCCAACTTGTTATCTTAGTGGAATATTAGCAAAAATGAAACGCGCAATCTTTCCAGGAACTTTCGATCCTATTACCCTTGGGCACGTAGATATTCTAAAACGTGCGCTTCCCCTGTTTGATGAAATTATAATTGCCATAGGGGAAAATGCCGCAAAAAGCACGATGTTCCCATTGAAAAAAAGAATGGAATTTATTAAAAATGCTTTTGGGGAAGAATCCAGGATTATGGTGAAAAACTATTCCGGATTGACTGCAACATTCTGTATTTCGGAAAAGGCTCCTTTTATAATACGGGGCATTCGCAATTCTACCGATTTAAATTTTGAACAGCCCATTGCACAGACCAATTATAAAATTGCGAAGGTTGAGACCATTTTTTTCATCTGCTCGCCCGAAGTTTCAAACATATCCTCCACAATTGTCAGGGATATTATGCGGAACCAAGGTGATTTTTCCGCTTTGGTCCCTACCTCGGTGAATCTTTTGTAAAAAGGACCGGAAGCCCCAAAACAAAAAACCCTTCCAGTTTCCTGAAAGGGTTTTTTGTTTTTTCATAAAAGAATTAAAGTGCGGCAACGTGCTTCGCCATGTTGGATTTTAAATTCGAAGCTTTGTTTCTGTGAATTATATTTTTCTTTGCCAATTTATCGATCATAGAAACAACAGTTGGAAACATGGATTCAGCTTCTGTCTTGTCCGTAAGTTCCTGAAAACGCTTCATTGCGTTACGGGCAGTTTTATGCTGATAACGGTTGCGCA
The DNA here is from genome assembly GCA_048265145.1 of Aequorivita sp. Lineage (GTDB taxonomy): Bacteria > Bacteroidota > Bacteroidia > Flavobacteriales > Flavobacteriaceae > Aequorivita. Next base: position 5,097 of record JBLXCF010000022.1, on the reverse strand, counting down.
AGCGCTTTGCCTCGTTACTTCTAATTCTCTTTAATGCTGACTTGTGATTTGCCATTTTATTCTTGTTAAAATCTGTTCTTGTAGTCCGTAGGGGAATCGAACCCCTGTTACCAGGATGAAAACCTGGCGTCCTAACCCCTAGACGAACGGACCATTTTTATTTTCAAATGCGGATGCAAAAATACAACTATTTTTGAATGGCGCAAATCCTATATTACTTTTTTCAAAAAAAATTAATATGCCCTTGCGAACAGCACTTTTCGGGCCGAAGGTTTTCCGGTTAGGATACATTTTCCTTCTTCCATTTTAGAGTTTAATGGAATACATCTGATCGTTGCCTTGGTTTCATTTTTTATGCGTTCTTCCGTCTCGGCAGTCCCATCCCAATGGGCCAGCACAAAACCACCCTTGGAATCCAAGACATCTTTAAATTCCTCATAAGTCGAAACTTCGGAAGTATTTTCAGCGCGATGGGCTTCTGCTTTGCGGAAAAGATTTTGCTGGATTTCATCCATCAACAATACAACCTTTTCAACCACATTTTCCGTTTTTAGAAACTCCTTTGCCAAGGTATCGCGTCGTGCCAATTCCACCGTGCCGTTCTCGACATCCTTGGGCCCAATGGCTATGCGGACCGGCACACCCTTTAGTTCATATTCATTGAATTTCCATCCGGGCTTTTGCGTATCGCGATTGTCATATTTAACCCTTATACCCTTGGCGCGTAATTCCATTATTAATTTTTTTGCTACCCTATCCACGGAATCAAATTCTGCTTCACTTCTATAGATTGGAACAAGAACCACTTGGTCTGGCGCCAAATTTGGAGGCAGCACCAAGCCGTTATCATCGCTATGGGTCATTACCAACGCCCCCATCAGGCGTGTTGAGACACCCCAAGAGGTAGCCCAAACATAATCCAGCACCCCTTCTTTGGAAGTAAATTTAACATCAAAGGCCTTGGCAAAATTTTGACCAAGAAAATGCGAGGTTCCTGCTTGAAGAGCCTTTCCGTCCTGCATTAAGGCTTCAATGCAATAGGTTTCCAGAGCACCCGCAAATCGTTCACTAACCGTTTTTGTTCCTTTTATCACTGGAATGGCCATAAAATTTTCCACAAAATCCGCATAAACATTCATCATTTGCTCCGCTTCGGCTATGGCTTCTTCTTTGCTGGCGTGGGCGGTGTGGCCTTCCTGCCATAAAAATTCTGCGGTGCGCAAAAACAGACGGGTTCGCATTTCCCAGCGGACAACATTGGCCCATTGGTTTATCAACAGCGGCAAATCACGGTAGGATTGAATCCATTTTCTGTACGTATCCCAAATAATGGTCTCCGAAGTGGGGCGAACAATGAGCTCCTCTTCCAATTTGGCCTCCGGATCCACGATTATCCCGCTGCCATCTTCGGCGTTTTTTAAACGATAATGCGTAACAACTGCACATTCCTTTGCAAATCCGTCCACATGGCTCGCCTCCTTGCTAAAATAGGACTTGGGAATAAAGAGCGGAAAATAAGCGTTCTGATGACCCGTTTCTTTAAACATCCCATCCAATTCCTGCTGCATACGCTCCCATATGGCATATCCATAGGGCTTGATTACCATACAGCCGCGAACTCCGGAATTTTCCGCAAGATCTGCCTTGATAACCAGCTCGTTATACCATTTCGAGTAATCTTCTCCTCTTGTTGTTAAATTCTTAGCCATTGTCCGGGTTTTGGCACAAATGTTGCCCCTTTGTTAAACAATTAGTTATTTCCGGCAAAACTACTTATTTTTATGAAGTTCAACAATAAAATCACTATAGATATGTGTACCGCAAACCGAATCCTTAAACAACACCTGCCCTTTATTTTTATGGGGGTGCTTTCCATATTTCTTGCCTCTTGCGGAACCCATAGCAAAGGGTATGATCAAAACGATGGCATCTATGCCACGGCACAAGATGCTGAGGAAGAAGTGCGCGATGGCAACGATCCTTATGAAAAATCCAATTATTACAAGCAATATTTTCAATCCAAAGCGATCGCCTATTCCGATATCCCTGAAGAAGGGGCTATTTTTACCGATATTGATGCCTATTCCACAACTGAAACTTTAGATGAAGACGGCAACATTATAATCGAGGAAAACTATAGCGAAGAAGGATATGGGCCATGGGGAAACAATTCTGAGAGCGTTACCGTAAATATCTACAATTCTGGGTCCTATGGTTTTTACAATCCCTATTTCTATAATTATTGGGGATGGGGCTATCCCTATTACCGTTTCCATTCACCCTATTGGGGCATAAGCTATGGTTGGGGTTATCCCTTTTATGGTTATTATGGTTATGGATACCCATATTATGGCTATGGCTATGGATATCCCTATTATGGTTATGGATATTATAACCATTATCCATATTATAACTATTCCCATTATCATGATGTTTCATATAATAGGGGAAGAAGAAACACAGACTATATCCAATCCCGCGACCGAAGTAGAACTGTCTCTCCAGCGCGAAGCAATTCCTACAGTCGTTCCGAAACCACCCGCCGCATCAATAGGAATAGTGTTCGGGCAAATACCACTACCAGATCCGACAACACCCGAACGATCCGATCTAATTCTAACCAAGTGATAAGAAATTCGCGATCAAATTCTAACCGAAGCGGAAGTTACAGCTCCCCAGTCCGTAGCAATAATACTACCCGAAGCAGTAATTATTCCTCCCCAACCCGCAGCAATAGTTCTGGCTCCATCCAAAGTTCAGGAAGCCGCGGTCGATCCAGCAGCGGTAGTGTTAGAAGCAGTGGTAGCCGGGGAAGAGGCTAATAATCCAGATTCTAATTCTTATAAATTATAAAATATTGCCCATCGTTTCGTTCCCAATTTCGGGAATCAAACCTTGGGCAATCTTTCTTAACCCTAAAGCAAAAAAGCACAAATGAACAAATTTTCCATTTTAATGATGACCCTATTGTCCGGTGTCATGGTTTTTTCCCAAAACGTAACAGACGGCCTGAGGTACAGTTTGGAGCAGAATGTGGGCACCGCCCGCTTTACTGCACTAAGTGGGGCAATGGGTGCCTTGGGAAATGATTTTTCCGCCATCAACGTTAACCCGGCAGGTAGCGCAGTTTTCTTATCTTCAAATTTAAAGTTCTCCACTACCTTGTTTGATGCCGAAAATAAATCAGAATACTACAACAATCCTGAAAAAAGCTTCTCGGACGATGTTGCCATCAACCAATTGGGTGGTGTTTTTGTCATAACAAATGCCAAAGAGGGGGCCATTTTCAAAAAATTTACCATCGCCCTAAATTTCAACACGACGAAAAGTTATAACGACGAAAATTTTGTTAGAGGAAGAGGCGAAACCTCCGTGGCAAATTTCTTTTTGGAACAGGCACAAGGACTTCCATTATCTCAACTCCAATTGCAGCCCGGTGAAAGCATTTCCGGCCACTATGATTTTCTGGGAGAATCGCGGGGTGCCTATGCCCAAAACGCCTTTTTAGGTTATCAGGCGTATCTATTTGACCCTGTTGAACCTAACAATCCTTCAAACACAAATTACGTATCCAATATTGGCATTGGTCGTTTCAACCAGGAATTTTTGCAATTGTCCCAAGGAAACCACAGTAAATTTTCAATAAATATGGCTTCCCAAATCGGAACGGATTATTTCGTGGGTGCAAATCTCAATACGCATACAGTAAATTTCGACCAAAATTCCTATTTCTGGGAAACCAATAACAATGCGAATTCCAAAATACAAGCAATTGGTTTTGAAAACAATCTAACCGTTTATGGCATCGGAATTTCCGCCCAAATAGGTGCGATTGCAAAGATTGCCAATAATTTTCGTATCGGGCTAAGTTTCGATTCTCCAACCTGGTTCCAAATTTCCGAAGAAACCAGCCAATATTTGGAAAGCAAGTATGTTTTCAACGGAGAAACCATTTTGAGCCAAATTGATCCTGGCATCATTAACGTCTATGAAGATTACAATCTCCGCACGCCAGCGAAACTTTCAGCGAGTGCTGCATATATTTTTGGCCAATCTGGATTGATTAGCGTTGATTATTCCTATAAAGATTTTTCAACATTGAAGTTTAGCGATCTGGATAACACATATAGTCCCTACTTTAGTGAGTTGAACCAAAACATCAAAAGTTATTTAAAAAGTGTTTCGATGGTTAGGGCAGGCGCCGAATACCGGTTCAACCAATTGAGTGTCAGAGGAGGATTCCATTTTGAACAAACCCCTTATCAGAACTCCCAGATCATGGGAGATCTGATCGGGTTTTCTGGCGGTATAGGATATAATTTTGGCCGTCTCAATGCAAACGTTGCCTATTCACGGTCTGAACAAGAACGAAATCAGCAATTGTATTCCACTGGTTTGACCGATACAGCTAAAATTACCACCATTTATAATACCCTAATTTTCAGTTTAGGTTTTGACTTTTAAAAATAAAATATAGGATTTACAATTAATATAGAACGCCCGTGCTCATAAAACAGAAGAAAGAACAAATCCTTCCTTCTGAATCAATAAGCAGCCCCTTGGTTGTAATTCCAGCTAAAGTTTAATTTGAAATGTTTTTGCACACATAGATTGTCGAAGCCCATTTGAATGGAATCTTCGGTATCACGATCGCTATCGGGACAGCCGAAACTTTTTGAAATAAACTAGATTTGAGTTATCAATTAAAAATTAACGATTTTTTTGAAAGTCATAATTTCTCACCCAACGGGCTAATCTTTAATAAATCCCCGATAGCTCTATTTCTTTATTGTCAAATTTTAGTAAAAGGTGAAAGAGCAAAGCCTTCATCAAATAATAGATGTTGAATTCACGTAGCGATAAGTCCAGGTTAGTTTTTTTTATATTGACGAAAGTTTAATGAATGAGAAACAATTAATTTAAATGATTTTCCCAAAAACCTAAGTTTAAACTGCATCCAAAAAGCACTCCCAATTTTAAAAAGCAAAGCCCCAATTTTTTCTCGGGGCTTTGCTGTTTATCATAATTTCTATTTATCGTTTTAGGGTAAAATGTCCTTTGAATTCCTTTGCGTTCCCGTCCTCGGTGTACTCCACC
>JBLXCF010000021.1:0-30420 GCA_048265145.1 Aequorivita sp. | reverse complement strand
TGTGAAATACGCATTGGCATCTGCCAGTGGTGTTTCAGAGGTGGCTTCCATTGGCGGCTATGTAAAGGAATATCAAATTGACGTGAACCCCGAATTGATGCGACAATACAATATTGGACTTGCACAAGTGGTCAAAGCGGTAAAAGAAAGCAATCGGGACATTGGCGCACAAACTTTGGAAATCAATAAAGCAGAATATCTTGTGCGTGGTTTGGGTTATGTAAAATCAGTCGCAGATATTGAAAATGCTGTCGTTACTTCTGAAAATTTTACATCCATTAAAATTAGTGATATTGCCAAAGTGACACTTGGACCTGCAACACGTCGTGGAATTTTAGACAAGGAAGGTGCCGAAGTTGTAGGTGCGGTTGTGGTGGCTCGATACGGAGCAAATCCTTTAGCGGTAATCAATAACGTAAAAGAAAAAATCAATGAGTTGAGTACTGGCTTGCCTTCAAAAGTGTTGGCAGATGGCAGAACTTCGCAAGTTACTATTGTTCCTTTTTATGACCGAACAGAACTCATACAGGAAACTTTGGGTACCCTCAACGAGGCGTTAACACTCGAAATTCTCATAACCATTTTGGTAATTATCGTAATGGTTTTTAATCTTCGAGCATCGGTACTCATATCCGGACTCTTACCTGTGGCGGTGTTGATGGTCTTCATTGCAATGAAATTTTTTGGTGTGGATGCCAACATCGTAGCGCTTTCGGGTATCGCCATCGCCATCGGGACAATGGTGGATGTGGGCATCATCCTTTCAGAAAATATCATAAGGCATCTGGATGAGGACGATAAAACTACGCCAATAAACACAGTGGTTTACAACGCTACCGCCGAAGTTTCCGGCGCCATCGTAACGGCAGTGATGACAACCATCATCAGTTTCATTCCCGTATTCACAATGATTGGTGCTGAAGGCAAATTGTTCAGACCCTTGGCATTTACCAAAACCTTTGCATTAACGGCATCTATCATAATAGCGTTATTTTTGATACCACCATTCGCTGCGTTTTTCTTCAAAAGCAGGAATATCAGAAAAACAGCCAATTACGGCATTAGCAGTCTGTTGATTTTGGCAGGGTTTATTGCGGTCATTTTTGGCCATTGGATTGGCCTTATCCTTATTGGCTTTGGTTTTGTGGCTTTGGCGGTTTTAAAAGAAAAAATTTCAAAGGAAAGGTCAAACAAATTCAACATATATCTTTCCGCAGCTGCCATTGTCTTTCTGTTGGCTGAATATTGGAGGCCGTTGGGCGTGGATAAAAGTGTTTTTTGGAACCTCATTTTTGTAGGCATCATTTGTTTTGGTCTATTGGCAGGCTTTTCACTATTTAAAAACTATTATACGAGAATTTTGAAATGGGCATTGGAAAACAAATTGCTGTTTTTAACTATTCCTACGACACTTTTGATATTTGGTTTTTATATTTATAAGAATACCGGAAAAGAATTTATGCCTTCCCTAAATGAAGGTTCATTCCTGTTAATGCCCACCTCTATGCCGCACGCAGGTATTGAGGAAAACAAACGGGTCTTGCAGCAATTGGATATGGCGGTAGCAAGCATTCCCGAAATCGAAACCGTTGTTGGAAAATCCGGAAGAACGGAATCCGCACTCGACCCAGCACCTTTGTCAATGTACGAAAACGTAATTCAGTACAAATCTGAATATATGTTGAATGATGATGGAAAACGGCAACGTTTTAAGGTAAACGATGATGGGTTTTTTATGCTGAAGGATAACACTTTAGTTGAAAATCCCAACAGTCCCGTTGGTTCTGAAAAAGTTGAAAACGTCCGAAATAATGGGAAGAAAATTTCAATAACGGTCGATATCTCTTCGGAAAAATTAATTCCTGATGATGACGGCGAGTTCTACCGAAACTGGCGACCCGAAATCAATTCGCCCAATGATATTTGGAACGAAATTGTAAGGGTCACTAAATTTCCAGGCGTTACCTCTGCCCCAAAACTGCAACCCATAGAAACCCGTTTGGTTATGTTGCAGACAGGAATGCGCGCCCCAATGGGCATTAAGGTTAAAGGTCAGGATTTAAAACAGATTGAAGCCTTTGGGGTTCAGTTGGAAGGAATTTTAAAACAAGCGGAGGGTGTAAAACAGGAAGCCGTATTTGCAGACCGAATCGTGGGCAAACCCTATTTGCTGATTGATATCAATAGGGAAAAATTGGCACGTTATGGCGTTACTATAGAGGAAGTTCAAAATGTCCTGAAAGTTGCCGTGGGCGGAATGGTGTTGACCCAAACCGTTGAAGGCAGGGAGCGCTATGGCGTTCGGGTGCGCTATCCTCGTGAATTGCGTGGCGACCCATCAGACTTGCAAGATATTTATGTGCCTGTTGAAAAGGGAAGCCCCGTTCCATTGAGCGAATTGGCAACCATTCGATACGAACAAGGTCCGCAAGTCATTAAAAGTGAAGATACCTTTTTGGTGGGTTATGTCTTATTTGACAAACGCGATGGTTTTGCCGAAGTGAATGTCGTGGAAAATGCACAGGCACTCATCCAAAATAAAATTGACGCGGGCGAATTGACTGTTCCCAAAGGCATCAGCTATCAATTTACAGGTACTTATGAAAACCAATTACGTGCAGAAAAAACGCTGTCCATTATCGTTCCTTTGGCACTTGCGGTCATCTTTTTGATTTTATATTTCCAGTTCCGTTCGGTGTCCACAACCTTGATGGTATTTACAGGGATTGCAGTCGCTTTTGCGGGTGGTTTTGTAATGATTTGGTTCTATGGTCAAGATTGGTTCTTGAACTTCAACTTTTTTGGCGAAAATCTGCGCGACCTTTTCAATATCCGCACGGTCAATTTGAGCGTCGCGGTTTGGGTAGGTTTTATTGCTCTTTTTGGTATTGCAACGGATGATGGCGTGGTAATGGCGACCTATCTCACACAGACCTTCGACAAAAACGACCCGACCGATAAAGCGGAAATAAGACAATCCACGTTGGAAGCTGCTTCCAAAAGAATCCGTCCTTGTTTGATGACGACTGTTACCACTATTTTGGCATTGTTGCCTGTATTGACTTCCACAGGAAAAGGAAGTGATATTATGATACCGATGTCCATTCCCATCTTTGGCGGAATGTTGCTCGATACCACATCGTATTTCCTTGTGCCTGTCCTGTACAGTTGGAGGAAGGAACGAATTGCGAAAAGAAAACTGAAAGCAGAATCACGAACTATAACCATAGAAAAATGATAAAAAAGAAAATATATATAAGGCTGGCTTTGTTTTTCGGAATTGGTCTTTCAGCTATAAATAGTTTTGGTCAGGACTTACAGACTTACATAGACGAAGCCATTACCAACAGTCCGGAAATCCAAAAGTTTCAATTGCGTTATGATATTGCATCTGAAAAAGTGAATGAAGCCAATTGGATTCCAAACACCGAATTCAGTGTTGGTTATTTTGTTAGCGAGCCCGAAACACGAGTTGGTGCGCAGCGTGCTCGCTTTTCGGTTAAACAGATGTTGCCTTGGTTTGGAACTATCACCGCAAGGGAAAATTATGCCACTTCAATGGCGGATGCAGATTTTGTGGAAGTCACGATAGCAAAACGAAAATTGGCCCTTTCTGTTTCACAGTTCTATTTCCAGCTTTATGAAATAAGGGCGAAACAGAAAGTTCTTGACCAAAATATTGCATTGTTGCAAACGTATGAAAAACTTGCGCTGACTTCTGTAGAAGTTGGAAAAGCTTCTGCCGTTGATGTACTGCGATTACAGATTCGACAAAATGAGCTGCAACAGGAAAAAGAAGTCTTGCAAGAACAAAATAATGGCATACAGGCCGCTATGAACAGTTTGATGAATCGCGGTTACGACAAGGAAATTTCGGTTGTTGAAAGTTTAGAAATTCCGATGGAAGATATGCAGCTTTCTTTTGAAGCACTTTCCGTAAATCCGGAATTGCTCAAATTCGATAAGTTGTATGAATCGGTCGCAAAATCGGAACTGCTTAACCTGCGTGAAAGCCAACCAATGTTCGGTATTGGTGTCGATTACTTACCCGTTGCGGCAAGACAAGATATGGATTTCATTGATAATGGAAAGGATATTTTGATGCCTATGGTTTCAATTACGATTCCAATTTTCAACAATCGCTATAAGTCCATTACCAAACAGAATGAGTTGCGCCAACAGGAAATCCAGTCGCAAAAAGACGAACGATTGAACGGATTGGAATCTGAATTGGCAAAAGCGATTTCACAGCGAAACCAAGCACGAATAAAGTTTGAGACACAATCAAAAAACCTTCAGCAAGCAAAGGATGCCGAGGAAATCCTGATAAAAAATTATGAAACGGGAACGATAGATTTTAATGATGTGCTGGACATTCAGGAATTGCAGTTGAAGTTTCAAATCAATCAAATAGAATCCATAAAAATGTATTTCGAACAATCCACCATTATCAATTATTTAACCAATTAAAAATCAAAAACAAAATGAAAAATGTAAAAGTAACAACAGCAATTTTGGCAATGGCCTTCGTAAGCCTAACAGCAATGTCCTGTAAAGACGGTAAAAAAGAAAAATCAGAAGATGCGATGCATTCTGAAATGTCCTCTGAAGAAGGCCATCACCACGATGAGGGAATGGAACACGATGAAATGGAAGGTTCTAATGATTCAATGGATTCTGAAGCGCAAGCCTCTGATGCCAAGCAAGTAATGGCAGATTATATGGAGCTGAAAAATGCATTGGTTGCCACCAATAAGGACGATGCCGCAAAAGCCGGCAAAAAATTGGAAAGCACCTTAAATGGCTTTGATGTGAGCGGTTACACAGCCGAACAGCAAACAGAATTGAAGGACATCATCGCAGATGCCAAGGAACACGCCGAGCATATCGGCAAAAGTGAAATGGACCACCAACGTGAGCATTTCAAGACTTTGAGCAAGGATATGATGGATATGGTCGCCATTACGGGAACTAAAAATACCTTGTACCAACAATTTTGTCCAATGTATGATGGTGGAAGTGCTTGGTTAAGTATGGAAAAAGAGATAAAAAACCCATACTACGGCAGCAAAATGATGGCCTGCGGTAAAGTGCAGAAGGAAATTAATTAATCATAACCTTCAAGGCATTTTCCGCCCTTCCGGGGTTAGCTTGTAGGTTTAATTCAATGACTGAATGAAAATCCTAAAAACCATAGCGCTCATTTTATTGATAGCTTTTATAGCAATCCAATTCTTTCCAACTGAAAGAAACGAAAGTGATGTGATTCCAAAAACCGATTTTCTGTTGGTAAACAATCCACCGGAAAATATCGGTACACTATTGAAGAAATCCTGCTATGATTGCCACAGTAACAATACCGAATATCCGTGGTACAATAAAATGCAACCTGCCGCTTGGTTTTTGGAAGAACATATAAAGGAAGGAAAGGCAGAGCTTAATTTTAATGAATGGGAAAATTATTCAGACAGAAGAAAAAACAGCAAATTAAAATCCATCATCAACCAGATTAAGGATGATGAAATGCCTTTGTCGTCCTATACTTTGTTTCATCGGGATGCGATTTTATCAGATGCTGAAAAGAAAACCTTGATTGATTATATGACTAAAATAAAAGATAGTTTAGAGTAAAGTCCTGATGTGGGAAGGGAATGGAATTTTTTTCATTGTTGATTAGTTAAAACCCTTCCCAAGTCAGGCACAAAAAAGAGTATAGTATGGAAAACTTTCTAAAACAATGGGGTGAGGCAGCCTATACCACCACTGGATTTTTCTGGATGGCACTATGGGCTTTTGCACTTGGTTATATCATCAGCAGTATGATTCAGGTTTTTGTGACCGAAAAAAAGATGCAGGAAACAATGGGGGAAAATGAAGGCAAAGGCGTTTTGCTCGGCACATTTTTCGGCTTTATCAGCAGTTCGTGCAGTTTTGCGGCATTGGCATCAACAAAGTCACTTTTCAAAAAAGGGGCGAGTTTTGTGTCGTCAATAGCTTTTCTATTGGCATCAACCAATTTGGTTATCGAACTTGGAATTATCATTTCCATCTTTCTGGGTTGGCAATTTGTTGTTGGAGAATATGTGGGTGGAATTCTATTAATACTTATTTCTTGGTTATTGATTCGATTGATAAATCCAAAAAAACTCATTGAGAAAGCGCGAAAAAACCTAAAGGATAAGGACGATGATGATATGGACGGTTCCAAATCGTGGAAAAAGAAAATTCAGTCGGAAAAAGGATGGGCAAAGGTTTCAAAACAATACGGGATGGAATGGAAAATGGTCTGGAAAGACGTTACCGTTGGCTTTACCATTGCGGGAATCGTAGCGGCTTTTGTACCGGATTCCTTCTTTCAAACCTTGTTTATCAATAGTGGGAACGGAAATACCGACTTTACCTTTTTTCAAATCCTCGAACACATAATTGTTGGTCCAGTTGCTGCATTTTTAACCTTTATTGGTTCAATGGGAAATATTCCTTTGGCTGCTTTATTGTTTGGTAAAGGTGTAAGTTTTGCGGGCGTTATGGCTTTTATTTTTAGTGATTTGGTAGTGTTTCCAATACTTCGTATCAATGCCAAATATTATGGTTGGAAAATGTCGCTTTTCATTTTGTTCTTGTTGTTCACAGCACTTATCGGCGCGTCCTTGCTTTTACATTATTCATTCGATTTATTGAGCATTCTGCCAGATCCATCACAAGTAAAAATTCAGGACAGCGAATACTTTAAGATAGATTATACCTTCTTTTTGAACATCGCTTTTCTGGCATTATCTGGTTTTTTAATCTATCTAGGGTTTTTCAAAAGGAAAGATGTAAAACAAATGAAGGAAATGGCACCCAAAAGCCAACTGCTGGAAAATATACTTAAATATGCCGCATTGGTAAGCTACGTTTGGCTAGCGGGCGGTTTGATTGTGAAATTTTTTATTAACTGATTATGAAAAAAACACTTCACATAAAAAATATGGTCTGCGATAGGTGTAAATCAACTGTAATGCGTGAGTTGAATACTTTGGGTTATGACATAAAATCGGTTGAATTAGGGCAAATAATTTTAGATGAGAAAAAATCTATCCAAAATTCCAAATTGGAAAAAGAACTAAAAAAACACGGTTTTGAAATTATACAAGAGGAAACAGAAGTTTTGATTGAAGAAATGAAAATTGTCCTTATCAAAAAAATTGAAAATCAGGACGATGCAAATATCTCTTCTTTTTTGACCAAAACGTTTAATAAATCCTATTCGGCTTTGAGTAAAGTGTTCAGCAAAACCGAAGGAATGACCATTGAGAAATATGAAATAAATCTAAAGATTGAAAAGGTAAAAGAACTGATACAATTGGGACAACTGAATTTTTCAGAAATAGCATATACACTCAATTATAATAATAGTGGCCATTTGGCAAAGCAGTTTAAAAATGTAACGGGAATGTCGATGACAGAATTTAAGAATTTACAAAAATGGAATAGGAAATCCCTTGACCAAATTGTATAAGGATTATCCCTAATTGTACATATAAATGGAAATTGGGGCACTTAATTTTGGATAATAATTCAATATAAGAAAAAAATGAAACACACCTATCACATACACGGAATGACCTGCAACGGTTGCCGAAGCCACGTAGAAAGTACACTTTCAAAAGTTGAAGGTGTAACTTCTGCCTCGGTCAATTTTGAAAAAGCCGAAGCAACCATAGAAATGCAAAACCATATTCCATTGGAAAAGTTTCAAGAAGCCTTAAAAAATGACGGTGGGCGTTACAGCATCCATAATATCGGAGAACACCATCATTCCGAAGACGCAAAAGTAGAAAAACCAAAAGGCAAAGGAACTGGAATTTTTTACTGCCCAATGCACTGCGAAGGCGATAAAACCTATAATAAACCAGGTGATTGCCCTGTCTGCGGAATGGACTTGGTGGAAGAGCAAAATCTGTCGGCAACAACGTCCGAACAATGGACCTGCCCAATGCATCCGGAAATCGTAAAGGATGGACCGGGGGCCTGCCCAATCTGTGGGATGGATTTGGTACCGATGCAGCCTGATATTTCTTCAGAAGAAAAAACCTATCAAAAACTGCTCAAGAAATTTTGGATTGCAGTCGCTTTTACCTTGCCCATTTTCCTAATGGCAATGAGCGAAATGATTCCCAACAATCCATTATACCAAGTAATGGAACAGAAGTATTGGAACTGGATTCAATTTGCCTTATCGATACCTGTGGTTTTTTATGCTACTTGGATGTTCTTTGAACGGGCTTATAGAAGTGTAAAAACGTGGAATCTCAATATGTTCACCTTAATCGGTATTGGCGCAGGCGCAGCGTGGTTGTTCAGCGTTTTCGGAATGTTCTTTCCCGATTTCTTTCCTGTTCAATTTAAAACTGAATCTGGCGCAGTACACGTCTATTTTGAAGCTGCAACGGTTATTTTAACCTTGGTGTTGTTGGGTCAGGTTCTCGAAGCTCGTGCACACAGCAAAACAAATTCCGCCGTCAAGGAATTGTTGAAACTCGCACCAAACAAAGCTATTTTGGTTAAAGATGGAAAGGAAGAAGAAGTTACGATTGATTCAATTAAGTTAGGAGATATCCTTCGCGTAAAACCCGGCGACAAAATTCCGGTTGACGGTGTCATTTCCGAAGGAAATACATCAGTTGACGAATCTATGATTACGGGAGAACCCATTCCCGTAAGCAAAAGTGAAGGTGACAAAGTAAGCAGCGGAACTATCAACGGCAACCAATCGTTTTTAATGAAAGCCGAAAAAGTAGGTTCAGATACCTTGCTTTCCCAAATCATCCAAATGGTCAATAACGCCAGTCGCAGTCGTGCGCCCATCCAAAAATTGGCAGATACGGTTTCGGGATATTTTGTACCTATTGTGGTGCTTGTTTCAATCATCACATTCATTGTATGGGCAATTTTTGGTCCCGAACCTGTTTATGTCTATGCTTTTGTAAATGCAATAGCTGTACTCATCATCGCTTGTCCGTGTGCACTCGGTCTCGCTACACCAATGTCTGTGATGGTTGGGGTTGGAAAAGGTGCTCAAAATGGTGTGCTGATTAAAAATGCGGAAGCCCTCGAAAAAATGGACAAAGTAGATACCTTGATTATCGATAAAACCGGAACCATAACCGAAGGAAAACCAACCGTTGAAAAGATTGGTGTTTTTGGGATGGGATTTTCTGAAAATGAAGTATTGCAACACATTGTTTCCCTTAACAATATGAGTGAACATCCACTCGCTGAAGCTACCGTGAAATATGGTAAAGAGCAGAAAGTTGAAGTTTTAAATTCTGAAAACTTTAGTGCCGTAACCGGAAAAGGTGTTGAAGGAACGGTAAACGGAAAAAAGGTTGCCTTGGGCAACGCAAAAATGATGGAATATGCCGAGGCTCAATTGACTTCTGAAATGGAAACCGAAGCGCAAAGCTTTCAAAAGCAGGGAAAAACAGTTTCCTATTTGTCAATCGATTCAAAAGTTGTGGGATATGTGGTCATCGGCGATAAAATAAAAGGAACCAGTGCCAAGGCAATTAAAGCACTTCAGGATAAGGGAATTGCAGTAATTATGCTCACTGGCGATAATCACGACACCGCCCAAGCGGTCGCAAAGGAACTAAACCTTGCCGATTTTAAAGCAGGAATGCTGCCCGAAAACAAACTGCAAGAGGTAGAAAAATTACAGAACAGCGGAAAAATTGTTGCAATGGCTGGCGACGGCATTAACGATGCCCCAGCTTTGGCAAAAAGCGATGTGGGCATCGCAATGGGAACAGGAACGGACGTTGCCATCGAAAGTGCGATGATAACTTTGGTAAAGGGCGATTTGCACGGCATCGTAAAGGCAAGGGATTTAAGTCATAGTGTGATGCGAAACATTAAGCAAAATCTGTTTTTTGCACTGGTTTACAATATTTTAGGAATCCCAATAGCAGCAGGTGTTCTCTTTCCTGTGTTCGGATTGTTATTGTCGCCTATGATAGCAGCTTTGGCAATGAGCTTTAGCTCGGTTTCGGTCATTGCAAATTCCTTACGATTAAGAAATATTAAGCTATAATTAAAACTCAAAAACTATGGAACATTCAAATCAACACAAAAGCAAAGGCAATTACACAAAATTCATTTTGATGCTCGTCGCATCTTTTATCGCGATGTACATCACAATGTACCTAAATACGTATCAAATTGACCACGTTTATTTTAGCCTCACACGTTTCTATATGAGTTGTTTGGGCATTGCCTGTATGGCAGTAATAATGTGGTTTTTTATGCGGAAAATGTACCAAAACAAGAAAAAAAACATCGCAATTTTGTTGGGAAGTTTAGTGCTTTTTGTTAGCGCACTTGGGCTTGTAAGGGCTCAAAGTCCTATTATTGGAGATATCCTTTGGATGAAGGCAATGATTCCACACCATTCCATCGCAATTTTAACAAGTGAAAGAGCCGACATAAAAGATCCAGAGGTCAGAAAATTGGCAGATGACATTATTGAAGCACAACGTAAAGAAATAGGCGAAATGAAAGAAATGATAAAACGTTTGGAAGCCGCAAAATAATATTGAACAACAAACTTATCGTCCCGAGCTTCGGAATAAAACCCGTTAGGTTTTAAGAGAAATTGTCTGGTCGAGCGCTGTCGAGACCTACGATATAAATCTATGAAAAAATACATCATCATCGCCATTTTGGCCGCTGGTTTAATATTGGGCTATGTCTTTTTCCGCAGGTCTGCTGAAGGAAACTCAAACACCAAGGATGTTTCCGATATGTCGGATGCCAACGAACAAAACCAAATGTGGACCTGCTCAATGCACCCACAAATTATACGGCCGAACCGGCACTGTCCATCTGCGGGATGGACTTGATTCCTACTGAAACTGGTGAACGGACTCGCAATGAACAAATAAAAATGACCGAAAACGCAATGGCATTGGCGAATATCCAAACCACCATTGTGGCAATGTTTCGGAACGATAAACACAATTCAACTTTCAGGAAGATAATGGCGAACGAAGAGGATGCAGTTCAAGCGAGTTATTTTGAAGGCCGTATTGAAAAACTTAATCAATTTTACGGGTGAGGAAGTGCGAAGAGGGCAATTATTAGCAACAATCTATGCGCCCACGCTTGTTGCAGCACAGCAGAATTGTTGACAGCAACAAATATGAAGATACAACCTGTTGTATAAAACTGTCCCGTAAATTGAAACTTTGGAAACTGCAATAAATCAGCAAATTGAAAGTTCTGGCAAAGTGCGTGAAAATTTCCCCATTTACGCCACAGTTTCGGGTACAGTTTCCCAAAAAAGGCGAGAAGGAATTATGTCAAGCAAGGCCAGCCATTGTAAAAAGCGATTGGGAACCGTTTGGGCGATGTGTTGTGATGCCTACGAACGTCAAATTCACAATTAAAGAAGGACGAGAAAATAACTGTTACTACAACGCTTATCCAACAAGGAATTTGAGGCAACAGTTTCCTTCATCGACCCAACGTTGAACACAAAATCCAGGACAGTTGCCGTCCGTGCCACTTTGAACAATAAAGGACTTGCCGAAAGAATGTTGGCCGGAAAAGTGGCAATGACAAAAGGCAATGATAAAATGGAATCCCAAATCACAATTCCAGCATCTGCAGTTATGTGGACAGACGAACTCATTGGTATATATCGAAACAAACCCAAACGAACCTGTTTTTGAAATGCGGGAAGTTACTTTGATTACTAAAAATGGCGATGTTTATACCATTACCGAGGCTTAAAAATGGGATGAAGTAGTAACGAACGGCACATTTACAGTAGATGCCGCCGCACAATTACAAGGCAAAAAATCTATGATGAACACCAAAGGAGGCAAAACAATGACGGGTCACGAAGGACATTTGGGTATGGAAAATGCCAAAGGCAATTCAACAACAGACCATTCCCAAATGATCAAGCGTCTGGAAGTTTCCTCTAAATTCAAGGAACAGCTCAATACTGTTTTTGAAAACTATGTTTCAGTTGATAAAGCACTTGTAAATGATGATGCCGAAACAGCAAAAAAATCAGCAAACGGGTTGCAAAAAAGTATTGAAAAAGTGGATATGAAATTATTGAATGGCGATGCCCACAACCATTGGATGACTCTGGAAAAAGAATTGAAGGCATCCACAAGTGCCATAGCCACTACTTCGGATATCAAAAAACAACGGGAACATTTCATTCATTTATCTGCACATTTAATCAATGCCGTAAAAACCTTTGGCATCAACCAAAAAGTGTATGTGGATTTCTGCCCAATGGCAAACAACAACGTGGGTGCCTATTGGTTAAGCAAGGATAAGGAAATTCGTAATCCTTATTTTGGTGCTGATATGTTGAATTGTGGGAGTGTAACGGATGAAATTGAATAGTTTATCTACTTTTAAGGCTGGAACAACATCAAAAAAGGAAAACGCTCTAGATATAATAATTAAATCAAGTTAATAATCCCGCACCAAATCCCGCACCTTTTATTGGATATAAATTCATTTACTTGAAGGTAAACTCAATGAAAAACCCTGCAAATCATTGACTTGCAGGGTTTTAGCGGAGAAAGAGGAACTAATCGTATGATTTTAAATATTTGTAAATCAATTAATTGTGAAATAATTTATATGATTACGCACCTAATAACGCACCACTTTTCGATTTTATTTGCAAACGGAATTAGAATTCAGTACGAAAATTTTTAACCATTTCTTTTAAATCATTTGATTCTTCAATTACCCAATGGTTTTGCTCTATGAGGTTCTTGATTTTATCTTGGTATTTTGAGGGATAAAGTTCAGGATTTAAGCCAGATAATTTATCTATATCATCTGTATGTTTCCAATGACTTTTGTGTTCGGTTTCAATAATACTCTTTGAAGCCGCTGTAGGGAATAAAAGTTGAAGTTCTGGGATAATTTCCTTGGCAAGTTCGAAAATTTCCAAACCATCTCTATCCCAATCGGCAGAATAATATATTGGTAGCCCTCTTCTTTCGGTATATTTTAATTTAGGTACATTTCTACCACCTGCATACCACAATTCATAATTATTTTCTCGCGGCACCTTATCTTTTCTTAAAAAATCCAAATTTTCACAAAGCACTATTAATTTAGGATTGTTACATTGAAGTGTGTACAAATATTGTTGGTCTTTATTTTCAACAAGATTAATATCTAGTATTTGATTAATAGCATTAACCAATGACGGTTTTTTATCTAAATACTTATCGTTTTTAAAGAACATTGTTGAGAATCCTCTAACGGTTTCTTGGGCTTCAATTAATTGCACCCGACTTGGTATTAATGTTTCATTTTGCTTTTTTGATTGAAGTTCCGTCAAAACCTTTATATCCTCTTCTTCAAATCGTTTGGTTAACAGATTATTAACTTCTAAAAAATGATAATAGATTGGATATTGACTTAAATGATGCTTTGTATAGTATGAATCGAAAAGTATTCCGGGAAAATAGTATTTACCCACTTCAATGATTTCTTTATTTGAAATCAATAATTGAAAAGATGAATCTTCTGCTAGCGAATGCTTGATTTTAGTCTTTCTTTCAGAATAAAGTTGATGTAGAGATTTAAGAACAGTCCAATTCATCTTAATTTGATTGAGCTTTCAGGTAGGTTTCCAAATCCTGTCTTCCTTCATTGGTCTTAAAATAGCTGTTTGGGATTGGATAGTTTATGTATTTATCGCCAGCACCTTCTATTAAATGGTGTAAATACCAACCTTGCTCTGTATCTGAACCAAATGGTCTAGGTGTCATAGTTAATATTTGATATCCAAATTCTTCAGCAATATTTGGGAATGTGCTAAAATTGATAGTGTCCAAATTTGAAACTTCTTCCAAAATCAGAAACCGAAGTCCTGGTAGGTCTGCTTTTAATACTACTGATAATCTACCTATACCAAGCAATACAATTGCGGCATAGCTTTCGCCTGTGCTTCCACCAGATTTTTCATTGTCAAACTCATCCGTGAACTTTGTTCTTAATTCAAAATAGGTTTTAGGGTCAAGCAGATTTGAAAATTTTATTTTTTGATTAAACCCGGTTACCTTGATGAAAAAATTCTCAACAAAGCTTTCGACAGATTCACCTAATGGAAGCTCACCGGTTTTGTGTACTTGCTGTGAACTCGCTTGTAAATCGTTAATCCAATTGATGTCAAAATCAGATGGCTTATTAAATTCCAATTGAAAATAATATTTACCACTAATTTTCTTGCCTTTAAAAAATTTATTCAAAGCCTTTATGGTTTCGTGGTACTCATCAAACTTTCCTTTTGTCTGCTTAAAAATATTGAGCATTGTTTCGTGTATGGCGCCAAACATTCTAAATCTACTGCTATTAAGTTGTTTGAGTTCTTCAGAAATATTAGCTGTGTATTTTATCTTTGGACCCAAAAGTACACGTTCAAGTATTTCAAAATTGAATGTACCTCGACTGATTTGCTCATTAATTTCAGGGTCTTTTTTTATTTGTTGAAACGAATTTATTATTGCTTTGTAATCACCAATATAATTGGTTTTGTTATTCTGATATTCTGTATAAACAGGACTTCTTTCAATTCCTTTAAACTTGTCTTTGTTAATGTTATCGATATCTATATCGGGAAAATATGTGGAAAAATCATCAATATGTTTTTTTCTATCATCCCCTAGATTTTTAAGAGAATTTTCGAGGTCAGAAGGTTGATTTTTTAATGTAGGAAGAAATTTTAACTTTTGTTCCAATGTGCTTTTATCAGCAGTGTATTGAGCCGATAAGTCACGTTCCGTTTTATCAATTCTTTTTAATTCTAATTCGAGTTCATCTATTTGATTGGTAAGGTTATTTTTATTAATAGGAATGTTGATTTGTTTTTCAATATTATTCAAAGACTTGTCTTCATTAGAAATTTTAGTGATTAAACTCTGCTTTGTTACTTCTGTATTCTGAATCAATCCCAATGATGTTTTTAATTCCGTAAGCTGTGAAAAGTCATTGAGCCGTTTATCTAACACTTGGTCTATTTGAATTGATTTCTGCTCAAAGATTTCACCTCTTACAAAGGCATCAATATGTGAAAGTTCTTTATCAATAGCTGTAATTTGACTGTTCAGTTTAGACGTCTGATTAGAAAGTGCCTTGCCAAGCTTGTGTTTATCTTTGAACAACTGTTTATCTTCAGTAGATGGGACAAACTCTTTTACACTACCCAAATCAAACCAATGACCGTTGTTTTCAGAATCTTTTTCGATATGTCTTTCATCCATAAATGATAGACTCTCAACATATCTAATGCCTGTGGTTATTTCCTTTGGCTTCTTCCAGTGAATGTCCTTTAAAATAGCAAAAAGGATTTCCTCTTGACTTTTGGACAGAGTTTGCTGTTGCGATAAAAGTTGGGCTATCAACGAATCTTTCTTATTATTTGATAGTAAGTTGAGCAATTCAAGAATGTCTTCCTTTGTAGATTTAAGTAAGTTCTTTCTATTTTCTATTGATTCTCGTTGCTGCTCAATTTTTTGCTTAATATTTTCGAGTGAACCATAATTTTCAAAAACTTCCGTAAAATGCAATATCCTGCGCTTTATTTCAGCAATTTCATAAGTTTCAACATTATCAATTTGAATTTTATCCTCTTTCTCAATTGCGGGCAATTTAAGGTTGTTTAATTCATTTAGTTGGGATTGTAATTCTTGTTTTTTAATATGAATACTGCTATACTCTTTTAAATTTTTTATGGTTTTTTCAAGGGTGTCGTGCTCTTTTTTAGCCTTTTTAGCAGCCTCTTTAACCTTTGGGTTTTGAGCTTTCAGTAACTCGATTTGTTGATTCTCTTCTAATAATTGAGCGCTAATGTCCTTTAACTTCTTATTCTGATTTAAGATGGTATCTTCAGTATGTGTGAACTCTACCAAAAGATGTTCTTTGAACGATTCGAGATAAAGGTGGTTGAATGAACTTAAGTTGGTGAGTCGTTCTTGTTTGTTTTCTATATCTGCAATTAATTCTTCAAGTTCCTTGTAATCATTGATTAATTTTTCGAGGTCTGTTTTATGTTTTTCATATTCTGATTGAAGTGTATCCGTTTTGTCTTCAAAAAGAAAGTTTTTTAGACTATCATCGCTATCCGTGTCCAAAGTCTTTGCTTTTGAGAAGGACTGTATCACTTTTGCAAAAGCATCTAGATTAGATTCTATGGAAAGGTCGATTGGTAGTATTTTCTTATCAAATAGAAAAGAGTACAATTCGTTTTTCTGGTTTTTGTCCGAAAAACTTCGTAGGTATAGTTGCTTTTCATCCCTTAATTTTATGGCAAGTTTTTCTATTGGTGGTATTGCACTGTCATAAATGAAATCTTTAAAAAAGGGAATATTGTTTTTGGAAAAGCTTAAATCCTTTAATTCATTATTGTCATTAATTCCGTGTGCTTTATTGAGAATCCAAAATAACTTGAGCGGCCTGCTTTTCTTATTGGGAATATTAACGCCAAGAGAAATGAAATTATCTTTTTCTACTTCGATGTTTATAAAAACATAAGCGTCCGATGTTTTATACGGAAGTGTATGAAGCAAACGGGTATTGTTCTTGAAACTTTCAGTGCCGAATGCTATTTTCTTTTTGTCGGAAATAAAAAGAATTTGAAAAAGGTCGGCAATAAGTGATTTTCCTATGCCATTTTTTCCTGTAAAATCAGTTCTTATGGGGTGTAATAGGTAATCTTGGTTGAAGTGCATTATAATTCCAACTGTAGAAAAAGAATATATTCTTGGGTATTTAATCATTTGTTTGCAATAAGTAGTTTTCTATAAATTCGTCAATGTTGGTTATTTCTTTTTCATATAACTTTTGAAATCTGTAGATGGGTTCTTTTAGTCTAAAATGGATATCTTCCCCTTCATCTTTGGCCATCGATTCGACCCATCCCAATTTCTCGAAATCCTTGACTGTATTTTTGATATTGATAATTACCCGTTTCCATTCGTTTGGGGAATAATCGTCCCTAATATCCTTAAACCATAATTTTTTGAAATGACTACTGTTTTCACCTGATAGAATTTCCTTTTTGATATCCTGTAATGTTATTTCCTTTATATTTTCAAAATATCTATCGTAATACATATTTAAAAGCATTATGCCCATTACTGTCTGCAAACTGGATAACTCTTTATGTCTTCTTGACGAGCTTAAAACACCTCTGGATTCTTCACTAAAATCAAGATAATAAAATGCGATATCATCTTTGAACTCTCTTTCCAATTCTAACTCATAGAAATTTTCATAGTAATACTTCAATTCCTCAAAATATTTTTTCAGCAACTGATAGAGGTAATAATTTGAATCCTTTTGTATATGTCTGCCACTTAGGAGTTCAATATTAAGGTCGGCAAATTTTTCTTTCACATCTTTATTTTCAAAAAACTTGAAAGGATGCTCTATGTTATTTGATTTATTTTCATATTCCATACTAATATTTTTTGTTCAGGAAATGCCTCTGGTAATTCCCTTTTAATTTCTATTTGATATCTTGGATTGCTGTTTGCGAATTGAAAAAGGTCAAAACCAACACTCAATGCTATTTCGCTATCATTTTCTCGTTCTAGAATATTATAGAAATGCTCTGTAAAATTCAGTTCTTTCTCTTGTGCAAGTATAGCCTTATATTCCTTAAGCAATCTTGCTGCACTTTCTTGCCTAAAAAGGTCCCTTTCTACTTTAGCCCTTTCCGTTCTTGCGTATTCATTATCATAATGAGCTGGTGCAATTTCATTTTTATGGATTCCATAAGTGTGATAATAAGGAACTTCTATAAACTTAAATCGTTCAATAGGGATTGCCTTAATAGGAAAGGATTTTGGCAAGCTGATTATGTGTTTATTGGAATACAATGCCTGTTCTAGTGTGAACTTCAATAATTTTTTCAAGTTCAGTCTTATTCTTGATTGGTTTTTAAAACTGTTTTGAAGGTTCGTCAATTGGCTATTTGCATACAATGATTTTTGCATCAATTGCTTTAATCTATAATCCACTTCATTAAAAAAATCAATTACCTCTGTTTTTATGTATAAAGCCTTATTGTAGTCTTCGTTCAGTTTTTCAAATTTCTCACGTTCCAAATCATTTTCAGGATGTTTAAAATCGGCTATTTCTTTATAGAAAAAATCAACCACTTTTTCAATCTCAATGTTTAGTGCATTTCCCAGACGAAGTGTGTACTTAATTTCTTCTGACTTTTGTCCAATCTCGTCAAAGATTAATGTAAACTTTTTGGTAATTGTCAAAAGGTCTTCAGATTCTTTTTTCAATAAATCATTCAGACGGTTAATGGAAGAGTTGACGACATCCTTCAATGCTTCAAGATGGTCAATGATAGTTTGTTTACTGTTGTTATGGAATTGTAGTTCATACCATAGTTCAAAGTCCTTAATCGTTTGAATTTCTTGTGATTTGAATTCAGCATACTTCTGAAATGTTGTCTTTAACGGAAAATGTTTAAGTGGACTGTGAAGTTTTTTATGGATTAAATCAATAAATTTTTTGGCATAGTTGGTAAGTGCAAATTTCAATTCTTCGTTCGGTGGTCTTTCAATATAAAAATGGAGTAGATTTTTAAAAACCTTTTCTGTTTGTGGTATTGAACCGACTTCAATCTTAGCATTTTCGTTAATACATTTTTGAATATCGCGATAGGTAAAATATTTAGGAATCTTACCTTCTTTTATCCGTGAATCCAAAATATATACAACCATCCCTTCTTCTTTATTGGGAACAAGGTGGTCGTACAATTGATTTATATCAAGTATTTCTGAATCTATGTGAATTGGATTTTAAGTAAGTCAACTAAAATAAAGATAAAGATTATCCTTACCTAAAAAGTTCGTCAGTTTTTAATAATGTATTAATGCCATAACCATTCAGCATATTTCCACTTCATTGCATTATGTGACAAGACTTACTTTAATTGGATTTATTCCCAAACCCTTTTTAATTTAAGAATTTTCTAATTTTCCTTATTGCGATAATGTTCATCCCTAATTTCTACATAATACCCCGACATTTTATAAGATTTGGCGTGCTGTGTTTGTTTAACAAATGATAGTGTTAATTTAATCCTATATGGTGTTTTATGATGCTGGACTATAATAGATTCAGTATCATCATCGATTGGTACAGGCTCGTGATGTTTAATCTGTAATTTGCTCTGTTGTTCGTATTTTTTTGATTTTTCGAGTAATTGTTCCATTTGAAAATCTGTTACTTTTTCAGTTGCATAAATTGATTTATTTGTATGCAAAAAAGTCAAAACATTTATGAACTCAACATCGCTCTCATTCATAGGGATATTACTGAATTGTTTTTTATTCCCAATTTTATAGACTTTTGGGTCATACATTATGAGCAGCAAATCTGGAGCTAAGGGATAAAATATTTGCAAGCCTTTGCTTGCCATTCCATTATGTCCAAATGGAAATTTTCTTGATTCTAAAAATTGGTTGTATTTAGAAATTGGATTATCACTTGTTACCAATTCTTTTAAAGTGGAGTTTTGAATAAGTTTAATCTGCATATCCATCATAATCGGCAGTCCATTTAATAGGATATCAAGTCTTTTCTCTATGGCATCCTCATAGGCAAAGAAATGAGTGTCATAGTCAAAATCCTTGAATTGAGGCTCAAACTTCATTGCTGTTTTCATCATTGTATCTACAATGTGATTGAATTCGTCAGCATTAGCCCTTGTGCGGTACGCTTGAAGAATTATAAATAACCAGATTGAATAATAGTCATCAGATTTGTCCTTCGGTAAAAATTTGGTTTTAACAATTTTATCTAAAATCCGGGCTGTTTTATTTTCGATAGTTCCAAACCATTCTTCTCTTTCTAAATCCTTACCATAAAAATAGTTTTCTTGCGCTTGCCCTTCCAGATCTGCTTTTTGAATTATTTTCCCTGTTTCCTTCAAACATACCTTTATTTGCTTTTTACTATCTGATAATCTGAAGTAACGTAAATAGAATTTTGGTACGTAATGTTGTTTTTTCTTATTGGCCATATTGAAAAAAAGGATTAAATTTTTAAAAATAATACTCACAGATTTTTAAGTGAAATAAAAGTGCATTCATTTATAATTTCAATTAGCTACACCATTCAGCACATTCCCACTTTCTTGCATTACGGGAAAAGCGCTTCATTACAAAAGTCTTGGACACAACTTCAAAGCTTCCGATTTCCATTCCACTTGCCCGCTTATTCCCGAAAAAAGTCGGAAAGTGGTCAAACTCCATTTCAATCTACAACTTTAAAGTCAAGTCCGCTTTAAATCCTCCCAAGAATCGAATACAGTTTGATATCCCGTTCAGCCCATTCCCCTACCTTCCGCGAAAGGCTCCTTTACGGGAAAAGCGCTTCACTAACATATCTTGGACACCGTCCCCGATTTCTCCTTTCCATTGCGCTAACCCTCCCGTAAACTGGGAGGAACGCTACATTCCCAATCCGAAACCAGGTACAGAGTCCGCCCGTTCGGAATTCACATTTTTGCGTTTGTTCCCACTTCCCTTGATTTAGCATTTCACATACGTCTTTTAGAAACCTCCCGAGCCGACGCTGTCCCCACCTCTTTTTGACAGCAAAATACCAATATTTGGAAGTTAAACGGACTGCATAACCGGTCGCAGGCTCCCTTTTATAAGTCCTTATTAATTCCAAATATTGAAAATGTATCAGCAACAAAAAAAGGTAACAGCGACGGCTCTATGGGAAGTAAATCTAAAACGATAATTATGAAATCATACGAAATCAATAAAAGGGAAGCGGGAACAAAGTTAAAAAAACAAAAAAAAGAAAACGCTCTGGATATAATAAGTAAATCATTCCAAAAAAATAGAAACGCAAACCGTCCGAAGGGTTCGGATGGAATTTTAATTAATCCTTAAATTTTTTAATCATGAGTACACTTAAGAACAAAGTACAGCTGATCGGGAACGTGGGCAATGCCCCCGAGACCAAGACCCTTGAGAGCGGCAAGAAAGTCTCAAACTTTTCACTTGCCACCAATGAATTTTATAAAAATTCAGAGGGTGAAAAAGTACAGGACACCCATTGGCACAATGTTGTTGCCTGGGGCAAGATTGCCGAAATCGTTGAGAAATACGTGGGCAAGGGAAAGGAAGTTGCCATTGAGGGCAAATTGACCTCCCGATCCTATGAGACCGAAACAGGGGAGAAACGATACGTTACCGAAGTGGTAGCCGATGAAATCCTGTTGCTCGGAACCAAGGACAACGGAAACGCTGAATAACAGCGGTAAAATGTAAGAGGGCGTTCCCTTCGAAAGTAGCGCCCTCTTATTTGATTATTAAACACTTTTAAATAAATGTATAATGAAAACACAAGTTAACGAAATAAAACAGGGATTGCAACATTTTTCTGGAACGGATATGTTTTACCAAATCCCATTGACACGCACCCGTTTTACGGACGGGATTAAATACCTCATAGAGGTCGCAGAATGTTTCTGGTTGGTAACGGACACTTCGATAATAGCGAAGAGCCTAATGCAAAAAAGCTCTTTCATAACCATTGACTTTAAGAGGTTATCGGAAGAGGAACAGCAAAGATTGGGATGCGAAGCGACCATCACTTATGGCGATGGAAATGGAACCGTTTTGGAAAAACATAAATATAGGGCAACGGATTTTCCACTCGATGAACTCCGGCTCTATTTTATTGACAATACACTCTTGTTGCCAAGTGAATATTGAGATTTTAAGACCTGAGCTATGATATATCTTAATTATTCAAACTTGAACAAGGAGACCCAAACACAACTCTTGGAGAATTCCAAAAAGGAAATAGAGGAACGCTTTGGGGATGATATCCGAAGATATGCCATTAAGCATAAAATTGATTTCGAAACGATGCTGGAAGAGGAAGCGCAGCGGAATCTTTATAACTATGATTTTGTATTTGTAATTTAATTTCTAAAAACCAAAAAATCCAAGACCTTTGAATTTTCAAGGGTCTTTTTTTAGCGGATTTCATATTTCTCAATCATTTCATTTCTTCTTTGTCAATTCTTGCAAAATTTCATTTTTAAAATCTTAAAAAATTCAAATCCCATTTCAGTCAGTAAATAAGCCATTACATTCAGGTGTAATGGTATTTTTTTTGGTCCAGCGAGCTGGACGAAAAGGAATAGCAAGAGGGTAACACGCTGGCGCGATGTTTCGGTATTTGTGGTTTTGCAAACAATTAAAAATCAATTCGTTGAAATTAATTCCTTTTCGAATATTTGGATTTCAGAATTGATTTTTTACTAAAAACAGACGTCGGCGCAATAAAACAGGAAATTTTTTTACTAAAAAGGATGGATAAAGGATATGAAAATGAACGGTTTGAGACCTTGAAAATCAAGACGACCGTGGCTGTTAAATTCAGACGGTTTTGCAAAAAAATGTCCAAATCGCAATCGATGACTTTGCTTCTGATGCTTGACTTTTTTGAGGACAATGGGATTTCGCCCAATGAATCCATAGGTCCAAAAATGCAGACATTGGAAGCACTGATAAAGAAAAGAATCAATGGAGTTATTGCGATTATGAAGGACATAGAAAAGAACCAAACCAAGCCTACGGTCGCAATGATGCAATCGCTTTTTGAAGAATTGGAACCTACCAAGAAGCCACTCATTTTGGAAAAGGAGATTCCAATTAAAAAAAATGAAATACGATTCCAAGAGAAGAAACATACCAATAACGAACTATAAATCCATTATAAATGTATATCACGATAACAGCCCAGAAATTGGGTAAGACCTATGCACAAAGTGCTGCGGAGTTTGTGGAATATCTGGAGAAGGAAAACCAAGGTATTGAACAGGATGGCCTGCCTGCCGGACAGGCAGGAATGGAACATTTTTTCAATCAGTATTCCGATAAAATCAATGCTGAAAATGTCATCAAAGAAATTGATAACAATACGGCAAAACTCAAAAAAGTGGAACCCAAGTTTTATTCGATTACCGTAAATCCAAGTAAATATGAATTAAGAAAATTGCAGAATAGCAGTGAGGACTTGAAACGATATACCCGGGCCTTAATGCAAGATTATGCCAGTGCCTTCAATCGTGAGATAAATGGGAAACCGATTACTGTTGATAATATAAAGTACTTCGCAAAGATAGAACACCAAAGAACCTTTAAGGGCACGGATAGGCCGGTGAGGGAGAACCAACCCTTTGCGACCAAAATACTTAAATTAAAAAAGGAGATTTGGAAGATAGAAAATGGTGAGCTCACTGGAAATATCAAACAATTAAAATCAGAAATAGCTAAACTTGAAGCCAGCGCCCCACACCAACAAAATGGGAAACGGATCGTACAGGGAATGCAGAAAGAGGGAAAACAAAGCCACATTCACATCATAGTCAGTCGGAAGGATGCTTCCAATTCCGTCAGTCTTTCCCCAGGGAGCAAATACAAAGTTTCGGATGTAAATATGAATGGAAAGATGGTGAAGCGTGGCTTCGATAGGGATTCATTTTTTACCAAAGCTGAAAAAACTTTCGATGCCACTTTTGGTTATAAACGTAACTATGCTGAATCCTATCAATCGAAAAAGGATTTTATCAAAAACCCAAAGCTGTATTTTTCAATTTTATTGGGTTTGCCAGCAAGCGATAAAGCCATTGCCTTTAAGATTCTTGGGAAATCGGGTGTACCCGTTGCAAGTATTCCCACCAATAAGGTTCAAGTTGCATTGAAAACCATTCGCTATTTAAAAATAGGGGTTGAAGTGGCCATTAAATCGGGTTCAATAGGAATTTAGAGTTATGGGTACACAAAGTTTTACAGTAATAATAACATTGATTGTTGGAATGGGCATTTTTTTCTATGCGCTGTTTAAACTGACGCGATTTGCTTTTTTTATAAATGTCGTATTACTGATTAGTTCTTTTGCAATATTGTTTTATTTTGAAACGAATTCAGACTTCATATTTTATCTACTTACCTTATTTTGTCCGCTACTATTGATAAACACGGTACTCTATGTTTTTCTTCACAAAGCCAATCAAACGCAGGGCCTAAATGATAAATACCAAGTTCATTTTAAGACAAAGGGAAGTCCGTTTAAAATCAACAATATCAATCGTGGAGTTTCCGTCATAGGATCCGCTGGGAGCGGGAAGACGGAAAGCGTGGTGTTCAACTTTCTTTCTCATTTCAGTTCGCATTCTTTTTGCGGTTTGATCCACGATTACAAGCATTTTGAAATTACCGAAATGGCATATCCGCTGTTTGGAAAAAGGGGAATAGAATTTCGGGTCATCTCCTTTGATGAGATTTTTGATCGTGTGAATCCCATTGCGCCCCAATATATGCAGGATGAAGAAAGTGTGAATGAAGTGGCAAGGGTGCTTATCGAGAATCTATTGGAACAAAAAGAATCCGGAACTACAGGAACGAGTAAATTCTTTAATGATGCAGCAGAAGGCCTTATTGGTGGCTTGATTTGGAAACTGCGGACATCCTATCCCCAATACTGCACATTACCCCATCTGATTGCGATTTACCAACTATTGGACACAGAGAGTCTAACCGCATTTTTAAGTTCAAATACAACGTCCAGAGCAATGGCAGACGCTTTTATCAGTGGCAAGGAATCTGACCGACAGACCGCAGGTGTTAAAAGCACGTTGGCCAATGCGCTTAAAAAGATAAGCACTAAGCGTATTTTTATGGTACTTTCTGCAGATAATGTGCCACTGGATATCAATAGCCAAGATAAGCCTACCGTAATATCGGTTGTGAATAATCCAAAATATGAAACTGCCTATTCGCCAATTATCGCTACCATAATCCATACCATTACAAAACAAATGAGTGTGCGGAATTCAAAATCGTCATTCTTACTAATGGAAGAAGCGCCCACAATTAGATTGCTCAATATGCACCGCATCCCTGCAACATTGCGGAGTTATGATATCGCCACCATTTATGTGATGCAGGATAAAATTCAGAATGATATGATGTATGGGGACAAGGCGAGTAAGGCAATCTTAAGTAATTTGTCCTATCAATTCTTCGGAAAGGTAAACGACCCGGACACCGCAAAATATTATGAACGGTTTTTTGAAATTGTCAAAAAGGAAACAACAAGCGTGAACCGAGGACACAACCTCAATTTTGATACCCGAATCACTACTGGGGAACGTGAGGTGTCAAAGATTAGAGCCGATGTGTTTTTTAGGCTTAAGCAAGGCGAGTTTATAATGTTTGCAGATGGAGAGGATAAAAAGGTAAAATTCAAACTTTCCAAAATTGAAAGACGGTTGCCTGCCAAAATCCATAACTATACAGAAGCTGATTTGGAAGAAAATTTTGAACGGGTTTATAATGAGGTAAAGTCTATTTTCAATTAGCTCTGAACGTTCTAAATCATTAGGTTAGATGGTTGTTAAGTGACTATATTAAAATTATCTTAAATCATCTTTTGTAACGTGAAAATATACCAATATCTTTAACACTAATTTTTACCAGCCAATGACAGAATTAAGCCAAAGAGAGAAAGACTATTTAATAGAAAAATTGCAAAAGGGCGAGCAATTACCCGATGATTTCAAGTATAAACTGTTTCCCACAACTCAAAAGGAATACGAGCTTGTTTATGCCGGCAAAATGCGTAAAGAAGACATTCTTGCTGATGAAGATGGTGTAACTGCGGCACCTTTACAAATCGAACGAACATACAACGGCGACCGTAAATCTTATTCAGATGGTTGGCAAAATATGGTTGTGTTTGGGGATAATCTTCAGTTTTTAAAGACCATTTTTAAAAATGAAGACCCGGTTATAAAAGATAAGGTAA
This sequence comes from Aequorivita sp., assembly GCA_048265145.1. Lineage (GTDB taxonomy): Bacteria > Bacteroidota > Bacteroidia > Flavobacteriales > Flavobacteriaceae > Aequorivita. Next base: position 4,530 of record JBLXCF010000021.1, on the reverse strand, counting down.
AAGGCAAGGTTAAATTAATTTATATCGACCCACCTTTTGCCACAGAGTCTGATTTTAGCGGTTCTCAAGGTCAGAAAGCTTATGCTGATAAAACAAAAGACGCAGATTTTGTTGAATTTTTAAGACGACGTTTGATTGTGGCTCGCGAGATTCTTGCACCTGACGGCGTTATTTTTGTTCATCTTGACTGGAAAAAGTCTCATTATATTAAAATTATTCTTGATGAAATTTTTGGCGAGAGAAATTTTAAAAATAATATTACCTGGCATTATGGTGGAAGAATGATGCATCATTTAAAACAATTTAATAGGAAACACGAAATTATCTTGTTTTATACCAAAATGAAAGACAATTACACATTTAATATGCCAAACGACGCTGTGGATTTTGATGAATACGCAAAATCTCGTCACGAAAAAATTCATACAACTAAAGACGGTAGAAGATATTTATTAGCACCAGATGCTAATATGGAAAGAACCACAAAGCAGTTTGAGGAAGACATTGTTACAAAAGGTCGCGCAGTAGATGATGTTTGGGAAATTCGATATATAAGGGGAAATGCAAAAGAAAGGACTGGATATCCAACTCAAAAGCCAGAAGCATTAATTCAAAGGGTAATTGAGTCAACGACTGATGAAGGCGATTTAGTCCTTGACTTTTTTGGAGGTAGTGGTACGACAGCGGCTGTCGCCGAAAAATTAAACCGGAAATGGATAACTTGTGATATTGGGAAGTATTCATTTTATGTAATTCAAAAAAGACTTCTTACTATAAACGAATCCAAATCATTAGTTAATAAGAAGAAAAAATACAAGAAGAAACTGAGATGTTTTTCCACATTTAATACAGGATTATATGACATCAAACGATTATTAAAACTTCAACATAAGGAATATCAAGATTTCGTTTTAAATCTCTTTGAGGTAACCCCTAAGTCTAAGAAGATTTCTGGGGTTGAATTTCAAGGCGAGCGTAAGGATGGCTATGATGTAATGATTTGGAAATATTGGGAACATAAAGACGCAGCAGTTGATGAAGATTATTTGGAAATTCTTCATAAAAATATAGGAAAAAAGGTTGGCGACCGTATCTATATTATTGCACCAGCAAACTCTGTACAGTTTATAGATGATTACTATGAGATTGGTAATGTGCGCTACTACTTTCTTAAAGTGCCCTATCAAATCATTCAAGAATTACATAAAGAGAAATTTAAAAAATTCAGACAGCCTACCAGTTCCAGTAATGTAAACTCACTTGAAAATGCCGTTGGTTTTCATTTCATTAGACAACCAGAAGTTAAGTCCTCTTTTGAAGATGGTGTTATCACAATTGAAGCTTTTAAAGCTTACTATCCCGATGAAGATACGTTGGAAGATATTCCAGGTCTTGAAGCCTTAGCTATGGTTGTGGTAGATAAAAACTATAATGGCAACGAGTTCTTAATGTCTGATGTTTTTTTTGCGGCTGACATTATCGACGAGGACGGCCAAGCGCAGGTTTCCCTTAAAGATTGTGGTTCCAAAGTGAGTGCGGTTTATATCGATATATATGGCAATGAATTCCGTGAAGTGTTTACCAATAAAAATGCTCAAGGATGATTCAAGAAAAAAAACGATATGATACCAAAGATTTAATCTTAAAAGTAAATGAGTTTTATAACCAAACCGAACTACCACTTCCTTATTGGGATAGGTTTTTGGATGCACTTTGCGGTACACGAGAGTATCAGAAGGAAGCCATAAAAAACTCGGTTATCTATTTGGCATCTAAAGAATATGCTAATATTCAAGATTTGGTTTCCAAAAACCACTACAAGAATCCGCAATTAAGAGAGCGATACCCAGAGCTTGCAGATTACCATAGAAAGATTCAGTTACCCTCAAAGCTATCAGCTACGATTGACCTTGCTACGGGAACTGGGAAGAGTTATGTGATGTATGGCATTGCACAAATTTTATTGGGGTTAGGTTTGGTAAAGCGTGTTTTGGTTTTATGCCCATCCACAACTATTGAAAAAGAACTACATAAAAAGTTTTTGGCTTTGGTTGCAGATCCAGTCTTAAAAGAAACTATTCCAGATTCAGCAATTATTAAAAATCCAAGTATTGTTGATGGTAGCGTTACCGTTGCCGAAGGGGATATCTGTATTGAAAATGTACACGCAGTTTATGAACGAACAGGTTCGTCCATTGAAGATAGTTTTGGTTTTAAGCGAGGGATTGACACCGTAGTTTTAAATGACGAAACCCACCATATCTATAACAAGATTTCAGGAAATACAACAGAGGCAAGAGGTCTAAAAGTATGGAAGAAATTTTTATTGGACGAAGGGTATAACTTTAAATATATGCTTGGCTTTACGGGTACAGCATACATAGGAAACGATTATTTTAATGATGTTATCTACAGATATTCATTACGTGAAGCGGTGGATCAAAAGTTTGTAAAAAAAATCAACTATGTCTCAGAGGATGATAGTATAAACGAAGACCAAAAATTCCAAAAAATATATCAGAACCACAGTAAAAATAAGGTTACTTATAAAGATGTGAAACCTTTAACTATTCTAGTCACTAATAATATTACAAATGCCAAACGACTTGAAACAAGATTAGTAGAGTTTTTAATGTTGGAAGAAGGATTGGAAGAACAGGAAGTACGTGATAAACTGGTAATGACGGTAACATCGGATAAATCGCATAAGCACAATGTAGTTCGTTTGGAAGATGTAGATAGACAAAATTCTACCGTAGAATGGATTGTATCGGTTTCTATGCTTACAGAGGGCTGGGATGTTAAAAATGTCTTCCAAATAGTACCTATGGAAGAAAGAGCATTTAATTCAAAATTACTGATATCACAGGTATTGGGTAGAGGATTGAGAGTACCGCCTGAATACATTGGTAATGCAGAGGTAACGATTTTTAACCATTCATCTTGGGGTTCAAAAATTAAAGGATTGGTAGATGAAGTGTTGGAATTGGAAATGAGGTTGGAAAGCACAAACCTAACTGAAGGTGTTAGAAGTAAATTCCATTTTGACCTCTACAATATCAATTATGATAAGGTCGAAAAGGCGGTTGAGAATAATAAAAAAGAAAAGGAATTCAATTATAAAGACTACATCAATTTAGAATCCTCGGTTGACCAAGTAAGTCAAGAAACAACTTATACCAATCTCGCAAGCGAATATAAACCTGTAGAGTACAAGATTAAAAACAGGATGACACCTATTAAAGAAATCGTGGACAAGATCTATCACGAATTTCAAACAAGAGAATGGGAAGGTGTAACCCTCAATCTTCAGGAAGGACAATACACAAAAAACAACCTTCCACCCAAAGCAGAAATCACAAAATTGATACGTCGTTCTATGGATAAGGTTGGTCTTGAAGGGGACGAATTGAACGAAAAAAATAAACGAAATATCTTTTCTTCATTCAATACGCTGTTAAGACGAAAAAATAAATCGCTTGAATTAGTAAGGATAGCCCAGAAACCTTTTGTTATATCGACTAAAGAAAGAATTAAGGAAACATTGTCAGTAGGGAATTTACGCCATAATTCTACAGTTATGTATTCGAACAACTACAATGAGGAAGTAAAAGACAAAGATGTATTAAACTTTTTACAAGATGTCATTGATGATGAATCATTACCTCGAACAGCTATTAAAGAGGCAAATAGTTATGATTTCAAAACACCAGTTGATTTAGTATTTCTAAATGCAGCACCTGAAAGGAAATTTGCTGAAAAACTGATAAGGAATGAAAATTCCAAGGCTTTGGATGCTTGGCTAAAGTCAACCAATCAAAGTTTCTATACCATCGAGTATTCGCTGTCAAGTAAGTCAGGGAACCACACAAAACAAGGCAAATTCAACCCCGACTTTTTTGTCAAAACTTCTAATGAGGAAATGGAATATATTACCGTTGTAGAGATTAAAGATGACCAAGATTATTCCGATTTAAACAAAGCAAAATTCAAATGGGCAACCATTCATTTTCAGGAATTAAATAAACAACTTGAAGAAAATAAAGTGAATCAACGATACAATTTCCATTTCTTAAGCCCTGAAAATTATGATGATTTCTTTGAATATTTAAGAAATGGAAAATTGGTTCAAGGTTTATTTACGAGTAACCTGGATAAGGAATTGAATGCATAAGGTAAAATTTAATAATGCCAGAAACCAACCGAATAGAATACAAACGAGAATTGTCCGATGGGCTTGAAAAAGAGGTCATTGCTTTCCTGAACTATCGTGAAGGTGGTATTCTATATATTGGTGTTGATAAAAGTGGAAACACTTATGGATTGACAGATGCTGATGGAGACCAACTCAAAATAAAAGACAGGTTAAAAAACAACATTCGCCCCTCTGCAATGGGTCTGTTCGACATCGTGAGTGAAGTTAGGGAAGGAAAGGACATCCTCAAAGTCATTGTCGCCAGTGGCCCGGAAAAGCCCTATCATCTCAAAAAATATGGGATGAGTGAAAAGGGATGTTTCATCCGTTTAGGT
>JBLXCF010000020.1:0-33527 GCA_048265145.1 Aequorivita sp. | reverse complement strand
AGTGTATTACGGGTTTTCGTAAAATACAGAAAAGCTTAAGAGCAGGCCTTAAAACCCGGGGAGAATACCAAATATAAGTATTTTGGCGGTTTCAAAACATTTAGTGGTATACAGTGCAACAAAAAAATAGACACGCTTTCCAAAAGCGCAGCAGAGGGAATTTAGAATCAAAAAAGAGCCAAAAGGCTCCTTTTTGATTTAATATATAATTTAAACTTTTAAGCTGTTAAGATTACTGTTGAAGCCGTAATCTGAGAATTTCTGTCTTTCACTTGATATTCCCTTCTAACAGCCTCAAGCTGTTTGTTCATTGTCGTAATGGCCGAAATATGTTTTGCTGTATCAAGAGAAGTAACTTTCCCTCTTGTTGCATTTTAGCCCTAATGGTTTCTGTTCTACTTATCTTCGTAATCATAATTCGAAATCATTTAGGTTCTGTTCGAATATTCGAAAGTTTGGCAAAATAACGACAGCAAATTAGTCAATAATTGACGGCCATATTTCAGATTAATATCACATTATTTAAAATGTCAAAAATATATTGACACCGCATTTTGATATTACGGGAGTTTTTTAAAGTATAAAGCGAAGACTTTGCTCAATATGAACAATAAACAAAAGGAAGTTAAAACAAGAAGTTAGACTTGTTGAAATATAAAATTATCCTTTACTGAAAACCGTAAAATCCTGTATTTAAATTGGGAAAATTACCTTATTTAAAGAATTAAACAGCCTCAAAGAGAATCATGCATTTGCGATTGCAAAGAGCTGCTTGCCCTCTGATGAGAAGTTTTATGTCGAAATCATAGAAAAAGATTAGGTTTTTAACTTAGATCTTTATTGGTGGCTGGGCTCCTTTGATTCTTTTAGCTTGTCCTACAAATACAAATAAGACTGTGGCGGAACAACATTATAATTGTCTTGCAATAGTAAAGGATGTTTGTATTTTTTTGTTTTCTTAATTTTTATAGCGTGTGCAATTTCTCTGTCTGAAAAGTATTCGTAAAAAAAATCCTCTGAAATACCCGAATATTTTTTAGTCTGTCTCCATATGTTGCTTGGGTCAGAGCTAAGAATGTCGTCAATTTCAAATTCTCCGATAACTCTTTGAACTGGTGAAGAAGCATAAACAATCACTGTCTTTACGTTTGGGTTTTTGAAAATGACCTTGCGGAATTCAAATTTCTTTTTGCCTTCAAATATTTTGAAAGCAAACTCTGGTTTAATCGATAATAAAACTTTCATCACTTTTTGTTGCTATTAAAATGTTATTAAATTGTTCTTTTGTTATTTTTTTAAAACCTCTTGGGGGGTCATTTACTCCTGCCAGGACTTTTAAGTCTATAAGCTCTTTCATATTTATTCTGTGTGGAAAAGAATAAACATACAAGAATCTAACTACAAAAGGCTTAGATTTTTTGTAACGCCACATTTCTCGAAGTTGGTCTTCTGGAAAAACGCTACTTTTTCTGCAATACAGAATGAAATCATCTTCATTGTTAAAGTCGTATTTCACTTCTTGCACAACTCCGATAGTAGAAACAACGCTTTTGTAATATCCGCCAGTTCTATAAAAAACTAAAATATCTCCCATTCTTGGGTGAGGTTCAAAAGCCCAAGAAACATACACCTTGTTTATTCCATTCCTGTGTGGAAAATCTTCAATAAATTCCTGCGGAGATTCATTATTCAAAATAGAATCAGGCAATAACTCAGTATGATAATCCGGGTATATTGGCACAATAAAGCAGTCCTCGTTTTTAGAAATAAACGGATAGGTTTGTTTCAAATTATTCTTGTCAAATTTCTTACTAAAATCTCTAACATAAACAAGTTCCTCATTTTTATTACCCCACAAAACAAAGCCCCATTGTTCCAATAAGTCAATTAATCTTCGCTGTTCATCCCTCTTGTCATATATTGTTACATATATTTCTTCAACTTTGTTTTTTAGTGCGTTATCAAAAATGATTTTAATAAATCGCTCTCCTAAGCGAAATCCATTGTTGATGACCTTAAATGTTCCAACTTTCAATCTTCTTTTTGGGTTAAAAGACGGAATTATATCTAAATACTTTTCATCCTGATCCTCGACCTTAAGATATAGAAATGACAATAGCAAACCATTATTTGAGTTTACTGTAATATAAGCTTCCTCATCATACTTTTTAATAAACCATTTATCAAAACCAATATAATCTTCCTTGAGACTTGTAAAAAAATCATCTTCAAGATTTATCCTGCCAAATTTTAATTTTTGAACATTAAGAACTTTGTAATTTACTAAATCTGGATGCTCGGCAAAGGTTTTTTCAAGGAATGAATCAATTGTAAATACCTTGTCTGATATGCCCAATTCATTAGCCTTCTTGCGTATTTTTTTATCCTCTGTTATCAGTATATCTATTCTGCCAACAAATACTTCATTTAATAGGTGAGTGTCAATTATATCATTTTCGTTTACATCTATTTTTTCCGATACAGATTTCAATTCAGGCTGCAATGGAGAAGGAATATCTATTCGCTCATAACTATCCAATTTGATTTGAAATGTATCAACCGTTTGTTGATTTTTATACTTTTCAATTTCAGATACAGTTAAGGAATGGACGCATTTTGTATATTTAGCTCTTTCAAGCCAACGATATAAAATACCTACATCTTGATTTATAACTCTTGATGCTTCTCTATGAATAATAATATTTGTGTCTAATAGGGCTTTCATATTTTAATGTTTTTATGAAATTCGGACTTCTCCATTTGCAAAATTGATTTATTATTATTCTCGGAAAGCCAAGAGAAATATCTTTTTAAACCAGCATTTGTCAAATTAATTGTATACTCGAATCCCATTATACCCAACACAAAATATAGATTATCTACTTGATGTACTTCGTTGTCAAATGATGAGATATCAGGAATTAAAAAATCATACTCATTTAACTTTTCAGAAAATGAATTTGATTCTTTACAATACTCAATTTGATTTTCACTGTCAATTCTTCTTATATGATAAGGCCATATTGCATAGCCTTTGCCGTATCTAACGAAATTCCGAAGCTCATCTAAGCTACTATTTTCTATAAAATCATCTTGCCAATTTTCAATCGAAGAAGCTCTTTGAGCAAGAGCTTCAAGGGCAATTAAACCAAGGAATTTAGAAACATATATATTATTCTGTGGTGGTTCAGGGATTAGTGGCACATAAAGTTCTTTACTGTTTAGAATAGAATTTAAAGTCTTATCATCTTTGTAAATTACTTCAACTATGTTATCACGGTTAGATGAAAAGTTGATTTCGATTATGTCTTTATTCTTAGTGAATCCTGTAACAGGAGGCACTTTACCCTTCTTATTCTCAATTATTATCCTACCCCTTAACGATTTAAAATAGGGCATTTCTAACACAATTTTTTCGATTTTACTTCCGAAATAAGAATTACAAATATCACAAACCACCCCCTTTGGAAGTATGTTTCTTTTATTACCCAAACTTTCAGGTATAATATGTTCAACAGATTTAGAGTTGGTGCTATCTTTTTTGCAAAAAATACATCTCATTTTTTGTATCCGATTTTAATTAATATCCACAACCGACCTTTATTTAACTGCGAGGTAATTAAGGGTAGTGTAAAATAAATGAGTGTTGCCAATGCAATACCAAGTGCTATGTAAATCTCATTTGGTAATACTTTCCAAACATTAATTAAAGAGATTTCAGGAATGAATGTTTTACGGTATGCTGGAATAAATAATAGAACACCACAAACAATGTTGATTAAAATTGCTAAAGCAAATTGTCCGGGACCAATACGTTCTTTTGAATAAATGGAGAAGAAAGAAAATGACTCAGAATTTTGTTTTTTATTAAAAACAACAATCAGCTCATCTTTTTTTACTCGCTTGTCACCAAGGTATTTATTGAATGAGTCAAACTCTAATGTTCTGACATTTTTTAATGAAGAATTATCAAAGAAGACAATATCGTATTTGTTAGGTAGAATATTGAATGAAAAGCAACTCTTTATCTTACAAAATTCTTTATCGCTAAAAAATACAACTTTGTCATCGGGAATGTTCCTGCGTTCATTCACTTTTATGTCGTAAATAATAGTGGATTTGCTTATTCCTTTTTTTCGCATTGAGATATAAGGAATCTTTGGTTTAATCCAGAACCTGAAATATACATTTGGCTTTTCTGCTGAATTGTAATCTATATAAGGTTGTAAATTAATAATGGCAGTTATTAACTTGTCAGAAGTTTTATCTAGTGTTACAGGAATAACGCATAGTTCGTTTCTATCTGAAAACTTATGTATTACACCAAGTTTATTTCTCCCACCGTCTAAAGAATTTGTAGTGCTGATTGAATCATTAAAAATAAATCTGCTATTTTCAGCAATGCTTAACTTGTTGTATAAGTCCATTACTTCACAAGATTTTGTGAACCAAGGAATAAAGAGGGATATAGAAAGTTGATTTGATGTGATAGATTCTTTTGCCACTTCAAAGCCGAACTCAACTAAGGAACTGTCATTGTTAAATTCCCAAGTGCAAATATGAAAACGCTCAATTTGAACGGGCTTGGTCTTTTCGGTAAATATGAAAAATGAATTATCCATTTTAATTGTAAATTCTCCTTAAGTGATTTGATATATTCATAGCATCATTACTTTCTTCAATATATAAAGGAACCTTTAACGCGACCGAAATCTCATTTGCATAATCCAATTCGCTGTTTTGTAGTTGTTCTAAAAGCCCAAAATCATAGTTTTTATTATCTCTCAAGTAAAGTCTTGTTTTAATCTCTTTAATATCTCCTAAAATGAGACCAAGCGCTTTAGGATTTATCTGCTTAAAAACATCCATTGAAATCTTTTCGATCTCAGCTTTTTCATTTAACAAACAAAAATGTCCATCCAGCAAATAAGAATGTCCTTTTTGGATGTCATTAGTCAATGCTGCAATTAATCGGTTTTGAGTGAAATGGATATCTTTGACTTTTTTATTTTTAGCATCATCATTTATGTCTTCCCATTTCAAAAGTTCACTCGCTGACAAGTATTTCATATTTAGCACACGGCAAATATGTTGGCAAATTGTACTTTTACCAACTCCGTGTATACCTCCAATGAAAGCTATTCTCTTGTCCGTTTTGTTCACCCTTTTTAAGTTTTAGATGCCCTGTTAGCATTGCCACCAATTCCTTATATAGTAACATCTATTACTATTATCCCTTAAATAGGTCAGGATATGCGAAGTTTTTTGTTACTATTATCCTGTAAAGATAATTTTTTACCGCATTTCTTATAGGTTTTTATATCCGTACCACCCCATAAGCGTTCCCACCTTGTTTTTTAAGAACTTATTTTTCTTTAGCGTAGCTATGCCCTCAATACAGCAAGGCAAGGGAGGGGTATGAGGACTGGGGAAAGATTTATATAAGTTTTAAAAATATATTGCCGCTATCCCGCCTATTTGTGCAAGCTGCTTTTCTAAAAATAGATAAAGATATAACACTCCCATTTCGAAAAACCGTAACAGCCTGCATTTTAATCGGTACTCCTTTGCAAAAGGCTCCTGTGGCCAAAGGGATAGAACACCAAATATAAAAATTTAAGTGATTTGGTATGACAGAATTATATCACAGAAAAGAAAGGGGATTGGTTTAAAAAAGGGTGTAAATAAAAATTTTCAAAAAATTTTAAAATTTTGGAAGACTCCAATACCTTTAAAATAACTCAATCATTCTTATAAACGACATTAATATTTTTATTTTTTTCTACTTCTCGGAAAAATTGATATATATTCATATTTCTATTACGACATATTTTATAAATAGTAGATAATGATATTTGATAGTTTTTTTTCTTTTCCCACGCTTCTAAAATATTCCTAAACGTTCCTTCATCTAAATTATGGCTATCAGCAAAATCACGACCTGACTTGTAATCACTCGCAATTAAAATAATGTAGTTATATATAGCCCAATTTTCCTCCATAGACACAAATAAAAAACTACTCTGAAAAAATATTGCGGATTTCATTCCGCACTTAAATATTTTTTATTATATTTGATTTTAATAAATAAATTTGCGATTCTTCAAATCAAAATATTGAAGCACTCGCTTTGAATCTCGCATAAGAAAACTGGTAATTTTTAAACGTACGAGAGAATAAGCAGAATGCTCACGGCCCGGGGCGTGAGTTCTCTCTTATTTGTACGTGGGCATACCAGTGCCTCTTATGCAATAAGTTGAGTTCCGCGCCCTTTTGTATGGGGTTTGGTCGCTTTATCTTCCCTCAACTTTCCTTCAGGGCAACTGTTTCTTCCCCCCAGAAGCTTCGCAAGTAATACTTAAATAAATGATATTGCTTATGAAAAGTACGATTTGTGAATTGAAGTCATAATCAATCCCTCCTTTGAAGGGGGCTAGGGGGATGTAATCCTCAACGCTTCACGCTTCACAACCAAAAATGCTTAGCATATAGCCTACAGCTTAAAGCCTATAGCCTATAGCCCTAACAAAAAAAAGGCCCTCACACCCTGTTGCGCAACGTGTGATAGGCCAGCATTAAATCAGTTGTCTAATTTAACACTACAAAAGTATGAAAAATTACTACCGGCGAAGCTATGCCCTAGCACTAACTTTTGCCCTATTCCTAACCTACAACTCCCCACTTTTTTCACAGAACCAGCCACAAAAAACCATTAGTGGCATCATTACCGATGGTGCGGCCCCGCTTAGTGGCGTTAACGTATTGGTAAAGAACAGCGCCCGGGGGAGCATTAGCGATTTGGAGGGGCGGTACTCCGTTATTGCATCCTCAACCGATACGCTGGTGTTTACATATTTAGGGTATAAACCTCTTGAAGTTGCCGTTGGCAATGCCCCTATTTTAAATGTTGTTATGGAGGTGGATGCGCAGGCTTTGGATGCGGTGGTTATAAATGCGGGGTATTATAAAGTAAGCGATAGGGAGAGGACTGGGAGTATTGCGCGGGTGACTGCGGAGGAAATTGAGAACCAACCAGTGGACAATCCACTTGCGGCGCTACAGGGGCGGATTGCAGGTGTAAATATCGTTCCCCTCACCGGGGTGCCGGGAGGTGGGTATAATGTATCAATCCGCGGACAAAATAGCATTGCCGCCGGTAATGAGCCCCTTTATATTGTGGACGGATTGCCCTATAATTCCACATCTCTTAGCGACCAAAGTCTCTCGGGTGCCATACTTCCTGGCGGGCAGCTGAGCCCGTTGAGCCTTATCAATCCGAACGATATTGAAAGCGTTGAAATATTAAAGGATGCGGATGCCACAGCTATCTATGGCTCCCGTGGCGCGAACGGCGTTATTTTAATAACTACCAAAAAAGGAAAAGCCGGGGTAACCACTTTTAACGTTACGGCCACTTCAGGAATTGCGCATTATGGCAGAACTTTGGAAACCCTTAAAACCGAAGACTATTTGCGTATGCGCAGGGAGGCTTTTGCCAACGACGGGATTACGGAATATCCCGAAAGTGCCTACGATGTGAATGGCACATGGAATCCGAATCGCTACACAGACTGGCAGGAGGAACTATTGGGTGGAACGGCTGAAATGCGCACGCTGGAAGCTTCAGTACAGGGAGGGGGTGAAAATACGAGTTTTTTAATTAGTGCGGGAAATCGCACGGAAACTACAGTATTTCCCGACGATGCCAATTACGAGCGTACCACATTCAGAAACCAACTAAACCACCACAGCAAGGACCGTCGTTTTACACTGGCATTTTCAGGAGGATATACCATTGAAGCAAATGAGCTTCCGAGCATAGACCCTAGCTTGCTGGCTATTGAAATCCCGCCCAATGCCCCCGCCCTTTACACGGAAAGTGGGGAATTGAATTTTGAAAATTCCACTTTTGATAATCCCTTGGCGCCCCTTAACTCCCGTTATTCTTCTAACAGAAATGTGCTAATGGCGAATATGGAGCTAAGCTATCAACTATTTAAAAACCTCTATGTAAAAAGTGGCTTTGGGTATCAGGATTCAAGATTGGAGGAGTATCGCACCTATCCGAGTACCGTATATGACCCCGCCTTTGGTTTGGACAGCAGTGTTTCGTCCATTTACCGCAATCAGGGAAAGCGAAATTCCTGGATTGTGGAGCCACAAATTAGCTATACCCATTCCTTTTTGGGTGGAGACCTGAATATCCTTATTGGGGGTTCATTTCAAAATGAGGAAAATTCCACCTATTCCCAATTGGCAATAGATTTTCCCAGTAATGACCTGTTGTTCAATCTTGCGGCCGCGAATGAGAAATATATCAGAAAGGATGAAACCACCAAATATAAATATGAGGCTGTCTTTGGAAGAATCAATTACAATTATCTGCACAAATATATTCTTAACCTCACCGGGAGAAGGGATGGATCTAGCCGTTTTGGTACAGGAAAGCGTCTTGCCAATTTTGGGGCAATAGGAGCTGCATGGGTTTTCGGGGAGGAAAGTCTATTTAAAGAGAATCTTTCCTTTATAAGCTTTGGAAAGATAAGGGGAAGTTATGGTACGACCGGAAATGACCGTATTGGAGATTATCAATATTTGGATACCTATACAGTGACGGGAATACCGTACAATGGCACCATCGGGATGGCTCCTACGCAACTTTTTAATCCCGATTTTGGATGGGAGATCAATAAGAAGGTGGAACTGGCATTAGAACTTGGATTTGTTAATGACAGAATTTTTTTGGAGACTAACTATTATCGGAACCGCTCTAGCAGTCAATTGGTGGGCATTCCTTTACCCGCTACTACAGGGTTTGAATCCATCCAATCCAATCTTGACGCCTTAGTTGAAAATACTGGATGGGAATTTACCTTGAACAGTACACCTGTGAAAACCGAGATCTTAAAATGGAATATTGGTTTGAACCTGACACTCCCAAAAAATGAACTATTGGAATTTCCGGGTTTGGAGGCCAGTACCTACAGCAATCAGTATGTAATAGGCGAGCCATTGACCCTTGTAAAGCTATTTCATTATACGGGAGTTGATCCGCAAACGGGACTGTATCAATTTGAGGATTACGACGGAGATGGGGAAATCAATTATGGCGATGACCAGCAGTACGTGGAGGATACTGCACCTAGCTTTTATGGAGGTTTACAAAACTCAGTGACCTTTCATAATTGGGAGCTTGCCGTGTTCCTTCAGTTTAGTAAACAAAAAGGTTATAATTACTGGTATGCTGCTTCTCCCGCAGGGGCAATGGTGAATCAGCCCATAGCTGTATTGGATCATTGGCAGCAACCTGGCGACAGCGGGCCCACCCAACTTTATACATCGGGCGAAAACTATGATGCCATTAATGCTTTTTATCTATTCAGCTCCAGTAATGCGGCTTTTAGTGATGCTTCCTACGTTCGATTAAAAAATGTATCCCTCGGCTATACCCTACCACTCTCTGGCCTCAAATGCAAGGTGTTTGTGGAAGGCCAGAACCTTTTGACACTTACCAGTTTCAAGGGTGGGGATCCGGAACAGCTCACCGGTTTTTTACCGCCCCTTTGCCGATATAGTGGGGGAATACAGGTTAGTTTTTAATTATTTAATACATCAATCATGAAAACATATTTAAATATTTCAAAATACACATTGATTTTACAAAGGAAAATTTGGGTACTCCTCCCCTTGATTACATTATTTAGTGCCTGTGAAAAGGATTTGGATGTGGGACTTCCTACCTCCCAGTTAACCGGAACGGCAATTTTTGAGGATGAAGCTACGGTAAGGGCTGCCTTAGCGGATGTGTATACTAAAATGCGGGATGAAAGTGCCTTAAGTGGCAGTACTTCCTCCCAAAGTGTATTGCTCGGCCTTTATGCAGACGAACTGGATTTTTATCAGGAACCCTTTGGTAGTACCGGACAATTTTATAATCATACCGTATTAACAACAAATTCCAATGTGTTTGAATTTTGGAGCCAGAGCTATAAAATAATCTATGGCTGTAATGCTATCCTGGAAGGTTTGGAGAAATCAACTACCCTTACGACCGAACAGCAAGAACCTTTTCGTGGAGAGGCCTTATTGGTTAGAGCCTATATGCATTACAATTTAACACAACTATTTGGGGATATTCCCTATATCACCACAACCGATTATAGGATAAATTCGACAGTAAGCAGAATTCCACAAATGGAAGTCTATGCCAAAATAAACAGCGACATTTCAGAAAGCAGAAGCTTACTGCCGGAAGAGGATATTTCAGGGGAACATATTTATCCGGATAAGGCCGTAGCCACGGCTTTACTGGCGAAGGTCAATTTATCTTTGGACCAATGGCAAGGGGTTGTCGAGGCTTGTAACCAAATAATAAATGCGGGTAACTATACCTTAGGGGATGGCATTGAAAACGTTTTCTCCAAGGAAAGTCCTTCGACCATTTGGCAAATGAAGTCAGTTGAGGGAAATAATACGGCAAGTGGTCAGACCTTCATTTTTGAATCCGGCCCCCCTCCCTTTGTAGCCCTGGCCCAAGAATTTGTAAATAGTTTTGAAGCGGAAGATGCGCGGCGTACTTTATGGATTGGGGAAGTAAGTGAAAACTCGCAGACATGGTATTATCCCTTTAAATACAAGCAGAATGAGCCGAGCGGAAGCAGCTTGGAGTATAATATTCTATTACGTTTGGCAGAGATTTATTTAATGCGCGCTGAGGCCCGAACGCATTTAGGATTATTGGCGGAAGCCCGGGCCGACTTAAATGCCGTGAGACAACGAGCGGGGCTGGAAGATACCAATGCAGCCACGATTGAAGATCTCTTGGTCGCTATAGCAGCAGAAAGACGGCATGAGTTTTTTACCGAACATGGATTGCGATGGTTTGATCTGGTACGCACCGGAAAGGCAGACGAAGTGCTTGCCCCCATAAAGCCTTCCTGGAAGGCCACGGATATATTACTGCCAGTTCCACAATCGGAACTTTTGATAAATGAGAACCTCGCACCCCAAAATCCTGGCTATTGATGTTATGAAATGGTTTTATAATAAAAAGTACACTATTTCGCCCACAATATATTTTTTTGTTTTCTTTTTAGCCAGCTGGGCCGCCCCTTCTTGGGGGCAGGTTCCGGCTAATGATATTTTTCATTCAAATAAAAATAGGCAGTTTTCGGAATTGGGAGCCCTCAATATTTCCAGCGATGGAAAATGGTCAAGTGTGCAGCTCTATACCGAAAATGGTGAGGATACCCTAAAGGTAATTTCCACTTTAAAAGATAGGCTATTCACTTTTCCCAATAGCTATATGGGAACGTTTAGCAGTGATGGAAGGTGGTTCGCCTTTATTGAAAAATGGAAAGGATTTGGACTATTGGATCTGCAAACAGAGTCAATACGATATATCAAAGAAGGAACATCATTTAAATTTTCCGATGATGGGAAAACAGTGGGAATTGGAATAAAATCTAAAATATCGAAATTTCAAAAAAACCTTTTAATTTATAGATTGGACAAAAAAGATAGCTTGCTTTTTAAATCTGTTTTAGATTATAAATTCAGTTCCAATTCTACTGATTTGATATATATAAGCGATGAAAAGGGAGCTGCCATATTAAAAATAATGAGCCTGAAGGATTGGGTGACCTCCGAAATTTCCAATAGCGGAACTACATACAAACATTTGGTGTGGGATGAATCTGGGGATTCATTTTTCTTTATGGAAAATGATTCAATTCTTAATAGGGTAACCATTGGGGACTCCTTGAAGGTGGAGAGGCAATTATTAAGGGGCCAGGAATTTCAAGAAATGAAAGCCGGAGTCTTTCAGCCATTTTTTTCAAAGGATAGCAGAAGGATATTTTTTTACATGAATAAAGAACGCGGCAGGGATATACCTCTTGATACCTTTCCCCACGTTCAGATATGGAAGGGGACGGATAAAATGATTTTTCCAAGGGCTAATCGCATAGGTGAACCTGAGGAATGGCAGATGCTTTACATATGGGAACCAAATACCGGTAGAATAGAGCGCGTAAGCGATGGCCAAAAACCGAATGTTGTTATTGCACCGAATTGCGATTATGCGCTGCGATATAACGTCTTGGAATATGCCCCCGAATATTTTCAGTTTCCCACGGTAGATATGTATCTCAAAAATTTGAAAACGGGAGAAGAAAAATTGCTTATTAAAAAGCAACAGACAGGAATAGGAAATGTCCAGTTTTCACCTAGCGGAAGGCATCTTTGTTTTTTTAATGGAAAAGACTGGATAAACTATGAGTTTCGTTCAGAAAAAGCTATCAATCTCACAGAGGATTTGAATTCATATTTCTACAAAGTGGATGCCGATACGCCTGAACCTCTTATGCCCTATGGTTTAGTGGGCTGGACTAGTAATGATGAAGGTGTTATAGTGTATGATGCTTATGATCTTTGGTATCTTTCCTTTGATGGTAAAGAACAAAGGAAGATTACCAATGGAAGGCCGCTGAAAAAAATATATAGGGTTTCCCAGACTCTGGAACCTTCATTTTCCCGTTCCCGCTTTTCTGAATTTAATGGTAGTGAAATTGATCTTTCAAAGGATTTAATGCTGTATGTAAAGAGAGCGGACAAGTCCATGGGCTATGAAATACTGAGAGCCAATGGTGAAGTGAAGGAGTTTGCGATTTCCGATTCGAAAACCACGAAAATCCAAAAAGCCAAGAATTGCGATGTGTATATATATTCCAGAGAGACCGGAGAAATTCCTCCCCAAGTTTTCGTAAAACGGAAAAAGAGCGATAGATTAATTTACCAAAGCAATCCCCATTTTAAAAACTACGCTATCGGGAAAAGAAAGCTTATTGCATATGATGCTGGAGCATGGAAGAATCTTAATGGAATTCTATACTATCCCGATGACTATAGGCCTGATAAAAAATACCCCATGGTTACTAAAATATATGAAATACAGTCGCATGGATTTTATGATTATAAATCACTTGGCCCTTATTCCCGGGATGGGTATAACCCGAAAAATTTCACCGCACTAGGATACTTTGTATTTGAACCCGATATTAAATATCGCATTGGAGATCCTGGCATATCCGCAGTGGAATGTGTAACTGCCGGGGTGGGAAAGGTATTGGAATTAGGAGAAGTTGATAAAAAGCGATTGGGCCTTATTGGGCATTCCTATGGAGGATATGAAACGGCTTTTATAATCGGTAATACAGATATGTTTCGCGCTGCAGTGAGTGGCGCACCAGTGACTGACATGCTTAGCTATTATCACACCATAAGATGGGAAACTGGAATTCCCAATATGTGGAGAATGGAGCACCAGCAATGGAGAATGGGACAGTCCTATTATGATGATCCAGATGGATATCGGCGAAATTCACCCATTGAATATGCTATAGATATAAGTACACCCTTAATGATATGGGAAGGAGACCAAGACACTAATATTGATTGGCATCAAAGTATTGAGTTATATCTTGCCCTCCGTAGATTAAATAAGGAAGTAACATTATGTCTTTATCCTGGAGAGGCGCATGACTTAAATGAAGCGGAGAACCAAAAAGATTTGAGTCTGCGAATAATTTCTTGGTTCGACAAATACTTAAAATAAAAAAGCGCCCTAAAAAGGGCGCTCATTTTTCTAATTTGCCTGAAATGGCAAATACAGCGTTTTAATACACTGTGATCCATCCATGCCAAAAAGTTGCTGTCCGTTTACTTTACAAACTTTTGTACCGCTGGTACTGCAACGATTGGCAACATCGCACGAGGTAGCAGTATGGATATATCCCTGTTCCCATGCGAGGTTCTCAGTGCTTACGGACGACTGTGTCGCAAAAGCTGCGAATACAGCCATCATAAATACTGCGATAGGCAATAAAAATCTAATTTTTAAATTTTTCATAATATTATTATTTAAAATTAACGGCCTACTCTATTTCCAGGTTTTCGGCCTTCCCCTGATCCTGCAAGATATCTTACTGTTTTATGAGATCATATAAAACAAGGTGTTTTCCCATTAGTGCTATTAGTTTATTGTTTAATACCATAAATGAGGTCAGTTTTGAATTGTCATAATTATGGATGTAAAAACTATATTTATAGGTACTCTCCCTAATATCATAGACATCGATAATAGATGCCTTGTTCAACATATTCTTTGGTTCGTGTTTTCCTAAACGTTCTGATTTTATATAGAGATAGTTACCGCTGGTTTCTGAAAAGGAATTGACGGAAAAAGAAGGAGAAGCCAAACTAGAGGCGTGCTCTGAAACCGACACATCTAAGTTGGCCTGGCTTATGGTATCAATTGTTTTTCCTTTATAATCCAGCACTAAACCAGAATCGAACACCACATATTCATTTCTATAAAAATAAACGTATAGAAGCTTTTTTAGATTTTGGTTATAAAGTAGCTGTCCATCGGTGTCAAAAATGCCATCAGTCTGTTTTTGCAGAAGTTCCTGGGAGTGGTAAAATTTAAATGATCCAGAGAAATCAAGAAGACCTATTTCATTAATTTTGCTTTTTCCGTTCACATAACGTATTGCGACTTTAGTTGAGTCTATTGGCCTAATGATGGAAAAGAAAATCGATTCCTTTAAAATGAGCGAGGCTTTCCAGTCCTTTATATCTCCTTTAAAAATTGCGGGGACCGCTCCATCAGAAACATAGAAATGAGGTGGGGAAACTTGGACCTTAACGGCTGAAAAAGGTAAATCCATTTCCTCAAGTGCTATGCGTACCTCCCCTAGCTTAGTTAGGGAAGTATCCAGTATCATTATATTAAGTGGAGCTGTTACATTACCTAAATAAATTCGATTCTGTTCAGCACCCGCCAAATACCACGAATTAAATTCCAATTGGGTGGCTTTGTCAAAAACGGCCACTGAATGCGGATATTTACGAATAAAACTGTTGTTTCGCTGAATAAGACTATCCGAAACATAGAACAATAAAATCAAGGAGCCAACAGCTATTAGACCCAAAAGGGAAAGACTGAAGAAAATCTTTTTAGGAGTCGAACGATCAATTAAAAATATGGCTAAACCCGCTAAAAGGACAAAGGCCAGATTAAATATTAAATGCTGGGACCAAGACATTTCTTCCAGCACACCACCACAGGCGCAGGGAACGAAATCGCTAAAATTTATTATGATAAAAATATAGGCTGTAAAAAGTATCATCAAAAAAAATGATACATACATGGCCGCCAATCGAGTCCGTGGGAAAAATAGCAGTACTGCGATAACAATTTCCAAAAAGGGCACCATCCATCCCAAAAATCCTGCAAATGCCGTTAGAAGAGGTGATTGTGCTATTTGTACCGTAAAAGTGTTATTGTCTATAAGTTTGCTTGAAGCTGCATATGCAAACAATAATATAAATAATAGACTTATAACATTTATTGTTAATTCCCTATATTTTTTATTGAATACCATATCGTTTGATTTGATATGATAAAATTCTGTATAAAAATTTCAGGAAAATGAAAATAAACTTATCCCAGCGGTATTATTTTCATTAGAGGGAAAAATCAAGAATTTTCGGATGTAAATTTTTTTCGAAGCTCTTTGGGTGTATAGCCAAATTCATTCTTAAAAGTTGCCGCAAACGATGGAACACTTTTAAAACCACATAGTTGGGTAATTCTTTGGAAAGTAATATTACTTCCCTCAACCAACATTTTGGCCCTTCTCAATCGCTCATTTCGTATAAAGTGAAAAACACTAACCCCATACAGTTGCTTAAAACCATATTTAATCTTGAAGGTATTGGTTCCAAATTCGCGGGCAAGCTTCTCAATTGGCGGGAAGTCCCTTTCGAGATTGTCTGTAAAGTATTCCCCTACCTGTCTAATTTTTACTATATCGGAAGACGTTAACACCACCCTTCTCTTGTTAACTATTGAAGAAATTACCGGTTCTTCTTTCCCATTGTTTTCATTACTATTTTTCTCTTTGGCAATAAGATAATCCTCCAATTCCACCTGCCTTTTGGAATGTTTCACAACGGTTACAATTAAGCTTTCCATTCCGCCTGTTTTTCCCCCAAGCCTATTAATGTAACAGGCACTGGGAACCAATAGACCGTGTTTGGTTTTAAAGGTAAGATTAAGGGAAGTATCCCTCATTTTTTTATCCTTGAGTTTGTTCCAATGCCGTTCCCATCTAGCAAGAGACTTTTCGATTAAAAATGACCCAAAGGACTCTCCTACGACCTCCTCGCAGGTATAATTCAAGATATCACAAGCCAATTGGTTTACGGCCTTAATTCTTCCCTTTAAATCGATTTCAAAATTCATCAAGACAATATGTTTGATTGTCTCATTTGAATTAACATATCCCTCATGTAATAGGGCTTCCTCAATTTCTTCAGCCATCATATTAATTCCAGATATAAGCGCGTCGATTATATCTTTCTTGGAAGATCTTTCAATATGATAATAGAACCTACCCGCACCCATTTCCGCTATTGCTTCCGCAATTTTTTTGAGACGTTTCTTTTTCGACATATCATTATTTTTAAGATTACCATTTTCCTATTTCCCAATCGGTATTTGGACAATTAAATGTAATTCTCCAAAAATGATTTCGCTTTGTCCACATCCTGAAAAGCTTTAGTTGGGATAGAGGGTTTAGTGGCCTTTAGGTAGAAATAGGATATTATATCGGACATGGGGTTTCCCACAATAAACGCCACTGCCTTAAGCAATATGGAACCCTCGCGTGCCAAATAGTCCCTGCCTGGTTTGTCGACTTCCTCTACTCCCCGTATATCGCATAGGGCCGGGTAACAAATTCCTTGTTGCAATCTGAGACGATCTGCCACAATTCTTACGGCACCTTCATAATTGATTACAATATCCGGTCGGTACCGAATATATAAAATACCTTGGTCAAGGGTATATAAAGCATAATTATTTTCAATAGAATCCATTTTTAGAAAACTGGCTTTTTCTTCGATAAAATTACAAAAATATCGATGTATTAATTTTTTAAGTGATAGCCCAATGCTCTAGACAGCCTTTTTTTCTTATTCAAAATGGAAAAAAACTTATCCCAGCGGTATTATTTTTAATTCTCACTTTTATTTCCCACCAAATGCCTGTAAATTTTATTTTTTAAAAAGTACTATCATGGCAAAAATCAAACACAACAACTTTTTGGATACTGTAAATGAAGTATTTACGGATGCAAAACAGGAAGGCGTCCTCCATCTTTACGCCGAAGGGGAAACCTTTACCGGTCGTACCATTGAAGTGAAGAACCGGAGTCTTTTTCATTTTGGCACCACAGGCTATTTGGGCCTTGAACAGGATGAACGGCTGAAGGAGGCGGCCGTAGATGCGATACGCAAATACGGTACCCAATTCCCATTGTCCAAGTCGTACATCTCCAATCCGCTCTATAGGAAATTGGAAGAAAAGGTTACCGAAATGTACGGCCACCCCATCATCATCACCAAAAACAGCACCCTCGGTCATATAGGGGTAATCCCCAGTGCCGTGAAGGATCAGGATGCCATTATTCTGGACCATCAAGTGCATTGGAGCGTACAGAGCGCGGCCAAGATATTGAAGAACAGAAGTGTGCCTATCGATATGATTCGGCACAACGATCTAAATATGCTAGAGGATAAGATAAAGCGCTATTCAGACCAGCGCAAAAAAATCTGGTATATGGCAGATGGCATTTATTCCATGTATGGTGACTTCGCCCCCATTTCTGATCTAATGCTGCTAAGCCAAAAGTATCCCCAACTCAATTTCTATTTTGATGATGTCCATGGCATGAGCTGGATAGGTAAAAACGGGACCGGTTATGTATTGAGCGAACTAGACGAATTATCCGAAAATGTTCTCCTCTTTGGCACCCTCAGCAAAACCTTTGGAGCCAGTGGTGCGGTATTGGTCTGCTCCAATAAAAAAATGTACCACGAGATAAAAACATTTGGGGGGCCATTGACCTTTTCTGCCCAACTAGAACCAGCATCCATTGCCGCCGCAACGGCCTCGGCCGCTATACATTTATCACCGGAAATATATGAAATGCAAAGGGAATTAAGGGAACGAATAGAATATTTCAATGAGCTGCTTCAACAAACGCACCTTCCTTTGATTGATCAAAATATTTCTCCCGTATTCTATATAGGAACTGGAATGCCCAAGACAGGCTACAACTTTGTGAACCGGCTGATGCAGGAAGGTTTTTATGTAAACCTCGGTATATTCCCTGCGGTTCCCGTAAAGAATACAGGGGTGCGCATAACCATCTCGAGACATAACCAAAAAGAGGAAATCAAGGGACTTGTAGAGGCTATGGAATATCATTTCCCAAAGGCCCTCGAAGATACCCACACAAATAGTGAACGGGTGTTTCAGGCATTTAAGTTGGATCCAAAAGAAAAAGCAGAGCCTTTAAAAACTTCGCTTCCAACTGAATTAAAAGTCCGGTTGGAAGATTCGATTGAAAAGATTGACAAGCAACTTTGGAATGGCCTGCTTGGAAAAAAAGGAGTATTTGACTGGGAAGGTCTGAAATTTCTGGAAGAATCCTTTAGCGGCAATCCACAAAAGGAACATAACTGGGATTTCAGGTATTTGATAGTATATGATGAAGGGCAACAGCCCATATTGGCCACATTTATGACGGTGGGATTATGGAAGGACGATATGTTGGCCGCGGTTGGGGCTTCGCAAACCATTGAGGAGGAGCGCAAAAACGATCCCTATTATTTAACCTCAAAAGTGCTGAGCCTTGGTTCCCTATTTACGGAAGGCGAGCATTTATATATAGATAATGCGCATCCCCATAAACAGGAGGCACTGAATTTACTTATGCAAAGTTTGGAAAAATTGGAACATTCCCTTGAGGCAAAAATGATTGTACTGCGTGACTTCAGTGAGAACCAAACCTTACACGATTATTTTCAGGGTCAAGGTTTTGTAAGGATTCAAATGCCGGATTCCTGCACTATCGAGCTACCCTACAATGAAACTTTGGAATCCTATACTGCACGGCTTTCCGCTCGCAACAGAAAGCACTTGCGAAAGGAAATTTTGAAAATTGAAGATTTACTAGATATAGCAATAGTGCAAGATGCGAACTTAGTACAATTGGAACAGATTGCTGAATTATATTCCAATGTACATCAAAATAATTTGGGCCTGAACACCTTTTCCTTTCCCACTAAACTGTTTGCTGAGATGTGGGCCCACCCCAATTGGGAATTTATTACCATTTGCCCAAAAGATGAACCCGATAAAATGATTGGGGTTATGCTGTGTTATAAAAATATCCATAATTCCTATATACCTGCATTTGTGGGAATGGATTATGAATATCTTGAGAAATATCATATTTATCGTCAACTCTTATTCCAAACAATAAAGCGCGCAATAGAATTGAAATCTACTCATATTGCGCTTGGTCTGACCGCCGGGTTTGAAAAACGTAAGCTGGGAGCTACCGTATATAGTACCTACGCTTATATACAGACAGCTGATAATTACACCTTGGAACTCATGGGGATCCTGGAATCCAGTTGACCCCTATAAATACTTGCCCCATATGTATGAAATATCATGATCTAATATCGGAATTCGAAGCCCAGTTGGAAGCTTTGGAGACTTGTACGGATGAGATTTTATACAAGGCGGAAACTGGTATTGCCTATACCAAAAAATGCATCAATACCCTTAGAAAGGAAGTTATAAAAAATGGATTCAATACACTGCAGGAAGAGATATACTTCTTCAAACATACAAAGCCACAAATACTGAGCAAGCTAATCTACTACGCAAAACTATTCAATATTGAAAGCAAACGGCCAAGGAGCAGTTCCAAATTCCAAGTTAAATACCTCAACAGGCAGATCAACAGACTACAGGTTTTCTTTAATGACAACCTGGAGTTCTACCATTACTATCGCCGAGGGGCTACCACTTTGGATGAACAATATTTCGTGCGGGGGAAATCTGATCTGCGCGCCACTACCGAAACCTTTCATCTTTCCATTGATGAAAATTTCTCCACCAGTCAGGATGGCACAGTGGCCGCAATTATGGCTTATGACATGCTGATTGTTTATTTACAACAGGAAATCGAAAAACTTGAAACGCATACCGATAACCCAAAAACTGATTTAATGAAGCACACATCAAAACTTTTCTGGACAGGAAGTAAAACTGAACTTATAGAATTAATCTACGCCTTGCACAGTAGCGGTGCCATAAACAGTGGTACTGCGGACATCAAGGAAATGGCATCGCTCTTTGAGCAGGTATTCAATATAGACCTGGGGAACTACTACCACACTTTTATTGAGATAAGGGCGCGAAAAGGCAGTAAGACCAAGTTTTTGGACCGACTTCAGGAAACCTTGTTGAAACGTTTTGAGGAGTCGGATGCCTAGTCCCAACCTCTTCCCAAGTTGGGAAATTATTTGAACGGGAATGGTATAATAATATTTATGTTATTTCAGGATTATTTTTCTCATCTAGAAGAGTTCTTCCCGCTCAAAATCCCTCAAATTTTATTTTAAAAAAATCTTTCCCACCTCTGGATTGGCTATTGAAAAATATCCACCGAACACCTTCAATTTTGTAGAACGAAAGTCAAATCTAGATAGGGACTATCAAATTAGATGATAGCAATCTGATAGTCCCTTTCATTTAAAACGTTCTATTATGCCGACAAGTATTATTACCACAGACGATCTTCGGGAATTCAAAATGGAATTGCTCGATGCCATTAAAAAAATCCTCACCAAACAATCTTCAGGAACCTTAAAAAAATACCTTAAATCCTCGGAGGTAATGGAAATGCTGCAGATAAGCCCTGGCACCTTACAGAATTTAAGGATAAACGGCACGCTCCCATACAGCAAAATGGGAGGGATCATTTATTACGATTCCGAGGATATACAGAAAGTCATGAATGACAGCCGGGTACATCATAGCTATGAATAAGTATGTATGAACTATATAAGACATCTGAACGCTGTATTTCAGCAATTTTCAATGGACTCGCGGTTGAACCCTACACACATAAGTCTGTATATGGCCTTGTTCCAATACTGGAACATCAACCGATTCCCAGAGGAGTTTTATATAAACAGGGAGGATATTATGAAAATGTCAAAAATAGGTTCCAAGGCAACTTACCATAGGTGCCTAAAAAACCTGAACGGATGGAAATATATTCGATACCTGCCTTCCCACAACCCGTATAAAGGCAGTAAGATCAGGTTGCCCAAATTTGGTACAAGTACAGAACCCAATATGGAGACATCTACTGAAACAACCGCTGAACAACTGGAAGGACAAGCATTGGTACCTTATACAAACAGTAACAAACAAATAACAAAGAATAAAAAAGCTAAGCTACCAAAAAATAAAGATGAAGTGTTGGATTTTTTCGGAAAACGAAATTGGCCACCACTGGAAGGAGAAAAATTTTACAATCATTACAGCTCCATCGGCTGGAAAGTGGGTGGAAAGATAAAGATAATGGATTGGCAATCGGCTGCGGAGAATTGGATGCTTAAGGCAAAAGAAATTGAAACCGCCCGACCAGTGTCCCAAAAACGGGACAACCTAAAAACAACTAAAAAGAAAAATTATGGTCAACCCCTCTAAAATAACCGAAGGTGGCATTGAATATTCCATTGGAAGGTTCAATGGTTTTGAGATGTTCTATGATTTCCCAAAGATTCTGATCTATTTGGAGGCCAAAGGAAAATCGTTATTTGGGCCACAATTTAAAATTTACGCGAATGATAGGGACATCATTTATAATCTCAGCAATTATTTTATACAGGACAAAGAGAAATGCGAAAATGCAGGGATGGATCCGGACAAAGGAATTTTATTTTCGGGTCCAGTGGGCTGTGGTAAAACTTCCTTGATGAAATTATTAAAATTTATTGTGCCATTACAGCGCCCCTATTCCGTTGTGCCGTGCAGGAATATTGTCTTTGCCTTTAACCATCTGGGTTATAAAATCATTGAGGATTATGGAAATGGCAGTTTCTTTTGTTTTGACGATCTGGGGGTGGAACCAATGGGAAGGCACTATGGCCAGGATTGTAATGTGATGGGGGAAATCCTGCTTTCACGATATGAACTTTTTTTGAAGAGTAAACTGAAAACCCATGCAACAACCAATCTTAATGCCGCTGAACTGGAAGAGCGCTATGGCAATCGCGTCAGAAGCAGGATGCGGGAAATGTTTAACCTCATTGCCTTTGATGAAAGTGCAAAGGACAAGAGAAAATAAATGAAAGTAATGAAAATAGCAACCTTTAATGTACAAAACCTGTTTCACCGGGATCGTAGTTTGTTCCAAAAGACATCAGGCAAATGTGTAGCCGATTGGATTACAGAATTTGATTCACTGTTGCTAAAGGAAAAATGCCTATCAAAGGGGGAGCGATTAAAGGAATTGGCATTCTTACTTGGATTTGACAAGACCTATCAAAACCCATATGTGGTGATGCGAAAAAAAGCGGGGGAGCTATATCTGAAAGGGATGAACTGTTCCAAAGAGCTTAAATCTGGAGAACTGACGGACTGGAACGGATGGATTAAAGTCCAGACACTACCTATTGATCCAGAGGCTACGAACCATAAGGCCATGGTAATTTCCGAAATAGATCCGGATATTTTGGTATTGCAGGAAGTTGAGGATAAAATATCGTTGGATGAGTTTAACCATAATTTCTTGCCAAAGTATAATTGTGAACCTTTTTCCGAAAGTATACTGATTTCAGGATCAGAAGGTAAGGGTCGTGAGCAGGCTTTGTTATTGAAGAATGGTTATGAGCTGGAATCAGTTAAAATCCATAGCCTTGAATCAACTGAATGCGAACAACAAGAATTATTGGAGTATAAAATTCAGACGCCCAAAGGAGAAAAAATTTATTTACTCTCAGCCTATTTCCATGAAAATAATCTTGATAAAGAAAAAGCTTTTGAAATACGAAAAAATCAAGCTTATCAAACCTCAACAGTTTATAAAATGCTACAGATGCAAAGCAAAAACAATATTGTTATAGCTGGAACTTTGAAGGCTCCTTCCTACTGCAATTCCTTGGCGCCATTACTTCAGGAAACGGATTTAAAGGACATCAGTAAAAACAAAACGTTCAATGTTGATATCGATGAAGGAAAGGATGCTACTTACTTTCGGATGGGCGCGTACCGAATGGGAGTTAATATTAAGCAAAAGGATTATTTGTTGTTGTCCCCCGCTCTTTTTGTTAATGTAAAAAGCAGTGGACTGAACCGGAAGGGGGTTTGGCCTGAGAAGCGGCCTAATTGGGGGATATATTCCAGTATGCAAAATAGGAATCAAGCTGCCAGTGAGCATCCTGGGGTTTGGGGGGAAATCCGCAAGTAAATTACTCTTCCCAAATAATGCTAAGAGCCTTGCCTTTGTATGTTATGCAGTGTTCAAAAAACTTTCTTTGTAGGTCGTCATCCTTTACATAATTGAAAATATCAACAGCCCAAATTTCTTCCCTTTTAAATAGACTGTCGGTAATATTTAAAAAATACTCTCCCATCACCGTATTTGGAGCTGCCTTATTTTCGTATAACAAATATTGATAAGGGAATTGTTCACTACAATATTTCCAACATATTTTACCACTTTCCCCGTAAATGATCATTATATCGTGATTCCCAATATCAGCAAATCTAAAAGCGCAAGCAGTTCTACTAACGTTGTACTCATCTTTCAAAAAGTCAATTAATTCAATACTAAATTTTTTACGATAAAAGTCTTTTGAAAACCTATCTTGGGGCATCAACAAACAAGAAGCAAAAAAATCTGCTTCTCGCTCTATCTTATTAAACTGCTTTTGGTTTGTTCTTGATGGATGTGGTTTTAACAATCCCTTTTTCAATCCCATTCTATGGGAATCTATGTAGTAGTGTCCTAGTTCATGAGCCAATGTGAATCGTCCTCTTGCAGAATCAGGTCTATTTCCCAAGTCTGTATTTATGTGGATATAGAACTTCCCTTTGTCGTAAAATGTTATTCCATCAAAAGTGTTTTTACCATAACTATCGTAAAACACCTCTAATCCCTCCTCATCGAGAATTTTATTCAGTGGGGTGATTTTTTCTTGATACTCTAAAGCTATTATTTCAGCTAGTTCCTTTATGTTTGATCTATTCCGAATCATTAGAATCTTTATTGTGCTTTTTGAGCATCTTATCTATGATATTTTGTGGTAAATCTTTGTTTCCTTTTCTAGCGACCATTCTTAAACTTTCAATATCTACATCAATATCTTCCATAAACATTGTAATGATCTTCGGTTCTCTATGGAAAGTATTATTGATTATAGCAATGGGGTCAATAGACATTTTGTCTAGCTTATAGTTATAGTCTTCATACAGTTTATTAAATCTGTCAAGTTCAAGTTCATTACTTGGAAAAAGGAAACCGGTCGAGCCTAACCAACTATCCAAGTATTCTACTTCGATCAATCCTATTTTTTTAGGCTTTGCCATTAATAATATTTAAATAGTTCGTAACGTGTCTGTTCGCATCTCCGTAATAAGTATTCACGGATTTTTGGGTCAAAGAGAGCTTTTCTCTTAAAAGTCGGGTAATAGTTCTTGGAACTTTTTTTCCTTCTTTTTGATAGGCTCGGTAGGTAAAGTATATAATACGATGTTTCTCTGTCAATTGTGTTAAGGCACTCTCAATCGTTTTCAGTTTAGCTAATATATCCCTTTTGGACTCAAGATTTTCAATATTCAATCTTTCAACAAGTCTTTCAGCATTATTGACCAAACTTAGATCTTCTTCTTCTGTAGGTTCAGCACAAGTATTTTGCTCTCCATATTTTATAATTTGGGTATATAAAATAGGATACATCCAGAGTAGAATGGCTTTATCAATATCTTTGGACTTAGCTTTTTCCTTTTTGAAAGTCGGATACTTCCATACTCTAGAGAATGTACAATTTGCTATTTCCAAAGCAATCACCTCGCTATATCCATATTTGTTGCAGTAAATTTCAGATTTTCTTTTCAAATCCTTTTCGAAGCGATAGCAAAATTGTGCAAAGGCCAATTGTGCTTCCACCGGAAATTCTTTGTTAAAGGAGATGTACTCTAACAGTTCATCGCTAGGTATTTTCGCAAAATCTATGTCTTTATTAGCCTCTGTATTCATCTATATACCAAAATGGATATATCTTTTACGGTATATGAGTGGATTGCACTTATAAACGTCATTAATAATGTGTAATAAAATAAAGGGGAGACCCAAATATAGAAAATACATAACAATTAAATAAGAAATAATGGAAAAATGGGCTGATTATCTGATATCACAAGTAAAAAGAGATTCAAGCGGGAATGTGATGAAAGTTTTATTACATGCTGACAACGGAGACACAACAACATCTATGGGAGTAAAAACTAAAGATGAAGTAATTACATTAATAAAATCGGGCTATTCTGTAAAAACAATTTTATGGGGTTATCCTCTGTGGCAAAAAGGTGCAGAAGTTCATATTGTTAAAGATAATTCAGGAGAATATCTCAGAACAAAAAGAAATAAAACTGATAGAGATAATTTGGATAACTTAATTCCATTAAATCTATAATGGTCAGTTTGTCAGAATATAATGAGAAAAATAAGCTGGCTTAAAAATTGAAATAAAATGTAAAAAAAATAAGTATGAAATTAGATAACAATAGTTTGCGCCCATTTATTAATAAAATAAGGTTACGACCAGATAATATGAATAAATATCGTGACCAAATAAATAACTTAAAGAAAAAACTGGAAGATAAAATCAAAAATGATGAAAGTAATGGTTTGAGAGTGACAAAATATCTTTTGGCTGGTTCTTGGAAAAAACACACTATTTTACGTCCAACAGGTGACCATCCTATAGATATAGATTTGGTGCTTTATGTTTCTGGTGACGACAATATCCAAAATGACTTAAAAAAATTACACGATTTCATCGTGAATTATTTAAAGGAGATTTATCCTCAAAAGGATATTGAACGCGACGTTGATGCCGAGGGAAATACAAAGTCTATTAAAATCAGATTTGCAGGTTCGGGATTGGAAGTTGATATTGTTCCCGTTGTACCTATTGATAGTCCAGAAAATTATGTTTGGCAACCACAAAGAGGTGGTGGTGGGAAATATATTACTAGTGTGGAAAACCATCTCAGCTTTTCAAATAGTCTTCGAAAAGATAATCCATCATATACCTCTATTGTTAGGGCTTTAAAATGGTGGAAGAATTATAAAGAGCTCAAACCTTTTGACAATGAGCCAGGGATTTCCTCATTTTCCATAGAGTTGATAGTAGCATACCTAGATATTACTAGAGGAATAGAAGCAAATATTGAAGAAGGAATAATACGTTTTTTTCAATTTATAAGCGAGTCCAGTTTCCCCGAAATTTCTTTTGATCATGCAATTAATATTATACCTAACTATGATACACCTATATATATAGCGGATGATACAAATAATGAAAATAACTCTGCAAAAAAAATGGATAGCACTAAGTGGAATGAAATCATTGAAGAAGCTGAAGATGCATTCGACTCCCTAAACCTTGCTCAATCCAGAAATAATGAAGGCGCAACCATTGATGAATGGAAACGCGTTTTTGGTCCAACTTTTATTTTAAATTAATTATGTACAGTACACAAACAAATACCTATACGGTAACAGATATCAGAAAGACTTTTGAAAATTGCGAAGCAGATATACGAACTATTGCGAGAAGAACTGGCAAATGGACAACCTATGATGTCGACAATATTATGCACGACATAATAAAATTGGCAGAAAACAAGTATTTAAAAACTGTCGATATAGCTCTACTTAATGACTCAGATGATAAAGTAATTCGAGCCGCTAAATTCAAGATTAATGAAAATGGCAACTCTTCAGATAGTGATAGAGCGGGACAAAACAACGATTGGCAGGACATTGACAATACCCATTTAACTGTAATTTTATCGTATACCTCAGATTGGTTTGATCTATCAAAACAACAGCGAAAGGATTTTCAAGATAATAATGATTTTAAAATGAGTTGGAGCGCAACATCTATTGACAATTCATTTTCACATTTGAGTACCAGTAATGCTCAGCTTTACGTAAGTAAAGGGTATGAACTTCAAAAAACAAATTATAAATAATGGCCACAATATTTGACAACACAATTGAGCTTCCAAGCAATGAAATCCAGACACAAACTGAATCACTTATTGGTTTTGAAAGCAAGTTTAAACGTATCTACAATAACCTGAAATTACTATTGGACCAAGACAGTCTTACGGAATGGAGTAAAAAGCACCATAAAATTGAACTGCCAATTATAAAGCAGTTAAAAGATAAGTATCCTTTAATAATTCTTGCAGGAGATGCAGGTACGGGAAAAACCATTTCCGCTGTATCTATTGCAGACAGGATGACCCGAGAGCTAAAAAAAGAGGGCTTTTTCTTAAAATTAAGTACTCGCGTTAGGGGTGAAGGTTTGCACGGAGAAATGGGAAAATTGGTAAATGATGCATTTTCACAATTAAAAACTCAAGCAGGAAAAAGGCGTTTTGCCTTTTTATTAATTGATGAAGCGGACGCTATTGCTACTACACGAGCTACAAGCCAAATGCATCAGGAAGAAAAGGCAGCAGTCAATACTTTGATACAGAAAATAGACGAAATCCGGGAAATGAACGGTAGGGCCATAATTTTTATGTCTACGAATAGGTTACATTTCATAGATGAAGCTATTTTACGTAGAGCTGCCGTTATATTAGAATTTGGGCGACCTACTTTGGAAGAATGCAAAGAATTATATGCACAAAGCCTAAATGGTCTTAAATTTACCTCTAAAGAATTGGACGAGCTAGCTTCAATGTCAGTTGCCAATGAAATATCTGATTTAGGGTACTCGTTTTCCGATATTCGCTTAAAAGTTTTGCCAGAAGCTATTGCAAATGCTTATCCTGATTTGCCCCTTTCTTTCTCTATTTTAAAAGAAACTATTAAGTCTATAAAACCAAGTCCCGCCATAAAATGATAAGAAAATTACTTCAAGCTGCTATAGCTATTGGATTATTGATTTATGGTTATTTCTTTTTATCCGGCTCTGACCTACAACCTGAATTTATAGGTGCAGGTGTTATAGGTGTTTTAGGTTTAGTTGCACTTCTTATAGAAACTATTATTGCAAATCGGAATAGGCTAGGGTTAATGATTTATAGCTATTGGCTGGGTCTTAGAGGACAACGAATTAGATTCTCTATGTCCTATCTGTATCGTATCAAGGTTGATGACAAATATCTTTTAGTCAAAAATAATAACTTTCCGCACTATCAATTGGTTGGTGGAAAATATAAAGTTTTGGAGGGTACAAGGTCCTTCTTACAGAAAGAGTTCGACGCTATAGATGACCCCAAACTACCTAACAAGGATTTAATGAAAGATGATTTTGCATTATTTATTCCTGCAAAAAATGCAATAAAGTTTTTGGATTGGTTTAATGAAGGTAAGGATCGCGAAATAAGCCATTGGAGAGAATTTTATGAGGAGTTGATTGAAGGCAAAGCAAATTTATTAAATAAAGATAAATTCCCTTATGTTAATTACAATTTTAAAGGGAGGGTGAGAACTCCTATAAAAAGAACTCCTGGTTGGGACTGCTATGAAATTCTTCAATATGATATCTTAGATATTTTACCGACCCCAGAACAGAGGCAGGCATTCAAACAATTACAAGAACAAGGAGATTCGGATTATCATAAATGGGCCGATTCAGAATTGATAAGTTGTTTAGGTTTTGATAAAAGAAAGAAAAAACTTATATATAAAATTGGAATGCATACTAAATGGGCTATAAATATGAAATGGAGTAAAGAATGAAAAAAACATCTAGAACAGAAATAGAATTTCGAAATCCCTACCACATTGAACCTCCTGGTTCATTGCGCCAAATCCTATCTCATCCTTCCCGAGAAAATGATGTTGTTGAATTAGCTCTTTTTAATGAACACAGATATGCATTTTTCTTCTGGAATAAATGGGTTCGAGAGAATAATCTTAGTAATCCTCCTTGTCTAATTTCGTTGGATTGGCATCAAGATTTATGTCATCCTTGCGAAACTGAAAAAAAATGGCTAGAAGAACTTGATTTATACAACGATGCTGAAGTTTCTGTATTTTCTTGGGCAAAACTTGCAGGTAACAATGATGGGCATATCTTAAGTGCTGCTCATCTTAATCTAATTGGTAATATATATGTCCATTGTCGTCAAGCACCTTTCCCAAGTTGTTGGGAAGATGAATATCTCATTGATAAATTTGGTAATACTCACCTAATTAAAAAATTTAAAGAATTTGAGGAACTTGAAGACTTCTTAATGAAATCAAATGAAGAAAAGGTTTTTTTTGATATTGATTTAGACTTCTTTGTTCTTGATAGTGGTTTGCATAATGGCACTTTTGATTTTACTTATATAGACGAAGATAGAATTCCCGAAATGCTCTCTAGCGAAGGGAATCTGATGAGGTGGATTTTTGAAAGATTGCAAGGCTTCACTATTGCTACGGAACCAGAACATTGCGGTGGATTATTAAAAAGTAATATGTTTTTAGGGATAATAAATCAGTTATATTTTGAACCAGAGCTTTTTTCTCCAAATGCCAATTGGAAATGGAAAAATTAGCAACAACATTTCATCTTTTACTTATAATCTTACTTTATGGATAATAGTGCACATCTCTGATAACATTAATTTCAGTAATGCTTTTAAGCATTTCATTAATTTATAATAAATGTTTATCATGATAATATTTTTTTTAATTTTAACCCGTTGGGTGTAATTATTTGAAGTGAAATAAAGCGAATAGATATTGGTCAAGATACTGAATTTCAGTATCTTGAAGTTGCAAAACAAACCAATATCCATAACAAATATAGTGAAAAATTATCGCAGGGTTTTAGAAGTTATAAGTTCTTTGAATTGTGGACCGGAGTACAAAAACAATGCTGGAAGAAAACAAAAGATGTCTGACTTAGAAGTAGTTGCATTGAGCTTGACATCGGAATTTATGTCGATAGACAGTGAAAATTCCCTTTTCAAGCAAATTGACAACCTCGTTATTCCAAATTTGATAGAGCGGAGCCAGTTCAACAAGAGAAGGCGAAAATTGTTCCATTTCTCTGAAGAAGTGCGCACAAAATTGGCAGCGCATTTTTTGGACTTTGAGGATTATTTTATTGTCGACAGTATGCCGTTGGAAATATGTAAATTTTCCAGGCGCAATAGGATCAAGATCTGCAAGGATGATTTTGAAACGGCCCCGTCAAAAGGGTTTTGTGCTTCGCAGAACAGTTGGTTCTATGGTTATAAACTTCACGGCGTTTGTTCAGTTGCGGGGGTTTTTCATTCCCTGGACATTACCAAGGCGGAAGTTCATGACATCCATTTTTTGAAAAACGTAAAACAGCAAGTCTCTGATTGTGTAGTTCTTGGAGACCGGGGCTATGTCTCTGAAACGATACAGCTGGATCTGTTCCAAAGTGCAAATATAAGATTGGAAACGCCGAAGAGGAGGAACCAAAAAAACTTTAAGCCACAGCCATATATATTCAGAAAAGCCCGAAAAAGGATAGAGACTTTATTCTCCCAGTTATGCGACCAATTCTTGATAAGGAGAAATTACGCAAAGTCTTTTGAGGGATTTAAAACCAGAATATTGGCAAAAATCACAGCATTAACTCTAGTCCAGTATATCAACAAATTTATATTTGACAGGCCAATAAACAATATCAAGAATCAATTAATTTAATTTCACCCAACGGGTTAATTTTATTAATAACGTTAACACTATGAAATCAATAACTTCTTTTTCTTTTAGATAATCACTGTCATTCAAATTACTCAAAAAACCCAATTCCAAAAGCCCTGATGGACACCCATTAACCGTTTCCCTCAAAACTTGAAAATCCCCAAACTTCACTCCCCTACTCACAAATCCAAGATTCTTCTTTAATCCCTTTTGAAGGTCATAAGCCAGCAATATTGATTTTCGCGAGTATTTACCTTTTTTCTTAGAAACATAAACCTCTATACCCCTCGCATTTGGATTATCCGAATGATTACAGTGCAATGAAATAAAAACATCTGCATTCAAAGTCTTTGCTAGCTTAGTTCTATCTCCTAATGAAATAAGCGTGTCCTTATATCTAGTAAGATAAATTTCAAATTGATTTTTAAAAGTGGTCTCATTCAGTTCTGCAATCTGTTTTGCGATTTTTAGAACGACATCCTTTTCGAGAATCCCATTTACACCCACTGCCCCAGGATCTTTTCCACCGTGACCGGGATCAATTACAATTATCTGTTTTCTATCCCCATTTGTTTGTCCTAAAACGGTCCTTGGCAAACCAAATAAATGGAAGACTAAAATGATCGAAATTAAAACCTTGAACTGAGTCATAATAATTTCTTGTTTTGAACAAAATTCAAAAATTCATTTCTGTTTCTAACAATCATCCAAAGTTTAACACTGGTTCACGTTAAAGTTTAAGGATTTTCGTTCCCTCCCTTCTTTTCATAATAGATTTCACAAAATTTCAGTAACCAACCTGTTTCAGGTTTATAAAACGAATTGTTATGAAAAGATCTATTTTCATTTTAACCGCTCTTTTATTTTCATTCTCACAAAGCTTCGCGCAGATTGGCGGAATCGAGGATTCCGTAAATGATGTTTCCGATACGATCAGAACCATTTTCCCCATTATTCTCGGGGTCATCTTTCTTATTGGATTTCTCTTTAATGCCGGTCATTTCTTCGGGGAGAACGCAGATCTAAAAAAAGGGATTACCCGCGTTTTGGTATTCGTGTTGATTGCAGGAGCGGTGGTTGGAATCTTTACTTATTTAATTGGAATCGTGGTATAATGAAACATCCAAGACTAATCATTAAACGCACAGAAGAATGTCTCTTATGGATGTTCCATCTGTCCTTGAAAAAATAATGAAACAATACGAGCCCTATAGAAACATCAGGAAACGGGCGGTCATTTTTGGGCTGCCCATCTCCCTATTTGCCCTAATGATGATTTCAGTAGTGGCCTCGTTATTGGTCATCATTTTCTCTTTCAGTTTTGGGATAATTATCGGAGTAATCGTATTGAATATAGGACTTTATATCGTATTAATTAAAATTACAAACAATCCACAACTGTTCCATTTCTCAAAACCCTTTCCTCAGATTATTAGTAACAAGAAACCCACACTCTTCAATTATGAAGAAGATTAACGTGGCCGCATATCACCCAATAGTGGATATTCAAGAGAATGTCATTTTTGCCAATAATGGCAATGTGGTTTTGTGTTACGCGGGCAATCTTCCAGAAATATATTCCCTCTCCGAAAAAGATTTCGAGGATATTCACGGAGCATGGTTTCAGGCCATTAAATCCTTGCCTACTGGATGCGTTGTTCACAAACAGGATATTTATCTAAAAAGAAACTTTTCCTCAGAAAATCTTCCAAATAAAACCTTTCTGGAAAAAGCCACACACAAGCATTTTAAGGGGCGGGAATATATGGAGCACAAATGTTATCTGTTTTTTATTCTTACCAAAAATAAGGCGCTCAACAACTCAAAATACATCAACCCCTTCAAAAAGGTGACAAAATCCATTGTTCCGGAAATGGACGATACTATCCACAGTTTTCTAGGTGCGGTCAGCGATTCGATTTCCTTTATAAACAACAGTCGGAAAATGGAATTCACTCCGCTAGACTCAAAGGAAATCCAAAGTATGACAAATGGCTTTTTCAATGGTTTCAATGAAGGGTTTGACACGGATATAATCTTAGAGAAAAAGGAATTGAATATCGGAGAAAACTATTTCGATGTCCTTTCCATAAACAGTGAACTGTGCTTTGGCGAAAATGTACAAAGTAGTAAAACCAATGAACATTTTACTTCGGACGATTTTGTGTTTCATCAAGGATTTATCGATGGGCTTGGACTTACGCTGAATGAAAACCATATAGTAAACCAAATCATCTATTTAGATGACAAGCAGAAGTGGCGAAAGATCCTCGATAAGAAGATCGAGGAACTCAACAAAAGCTCAAATTTTGGCTCGCAAAATAAAGTGGTCCTAAAGAAGATCCAATATATCCAGGACCAAATAAATTCCGATGACAATGCACGAGTAATCCGGGGACACCTCAATATTATTTATTGGAATAAGGAGATGAAAAATCTTGAAAAAATCAGTTCCAAAATAAAAACTGAATTTAAGGAATTGGACATTATTCCTTACTATCCCCGTGGCGAGGAACGTAAAAATTATATCCTCAACAGCTATTGCTGCTTTTCTTCCAACTTTTCAAATGACGATCTGTATGTTACGGACTTAAAACACGCTTTGTGCCTATTGGTCAACAACACCAATTACAAATCGGATGCCACGGGTGTAATTTTCAATGACAGAGA
>JBLXCF010000019.1:0-43180 GCA_048265145.1 Aequorivita sp. | reverse complement strand
TCCGACTTGGGTCATCCTGTTATAGCTCGCTTTTATGGAAGAATCGTCATTCAGCAAATAGGAAATTGCAAAGCGCGGCTCCAAATTGGCAAAAGATTTTATGGTTTCACTTCTGCTAAAAGAAACGGTATCTACGGGCGTTGCTTTTTGATAAATATCCAAACTTGGATTGTAAATTATCGGGTTGTCGTTTTCGTATAAAAACAGTTGGTCTTGCCCCAACCGGTTGAAAGTAGATAAACGAAGCCCAGCCTGTACCGAGATTTTATCGGAAATATCTATTTCGGCATCAACATATGCAGCATTTTCCCAAGCGTACTTATCGGTAAGTTTAAAAGGATTTATCCCCGAATCTTCCGTAGTTGGCGTTACATCACCTGGATTGAATTTGTAATAAATACTGTTGATTCCGTAGCGCAAATCCACGTTGTTTGAAATGTAATGGGTGAAATCATATTTCAAATTGAAATTTCGAATGCCGCTATCAAAGTCGAACTCTACAAATTTCAGCTCCAAACCGTAATAATAATCTGAATATATCAGCGATAGGTTTGAAAACAGTTTATCTGAAAAAAGATGGTTCCAGCGAAGATTTAGCGTTGTATTTCCGAAGCTATTCGCGAAGCTATCAGAGATTTCAAAAACGTCCCTACCGAAGTAGCCCGAGAGAAAAAAACGGTTGTTTTCATCGAGGTTATAGCTTAGCTTGGCATTCAGATCATAAAAATAGGCTATGTTATCATTGTCAAAAAGCGGCAGGAATAAATGGGCATAACTGCTTCTTCCGCCAACTAAAAATGAAGCTTCCTCCTTTATAATTGGCCCTTCCAAAAGCAGTCGGCTTGCAACCAGGCCAATGCCGCCGCTGGCGTGATATTCCCTTTTATTGCCGTCCTTTTGGTAAATATCCATTACCGAGGAAATGCGCCCACCATACCGAGCTGGGATTCCGCCTTTGTAGAGCGTTAAATCCTTGATTGCGTCTGGATTAAAAACCGAAAAGAACCCAAACAAATGTGAAGAATTATAAAGCGTGGCTTCATCCAAAAGAATCAGGTTTTGGTCCGCAGCTCCGCCGCGAACGTTGAAACCACTGGCGCCCTCGCCGGCACTCGTAACCCCGGGCAGCAGCGTTATGGCCTTTATTACATCCACCTCCCCAAGAACCACCGGAATTTTTTTGATAGTTGCAGTGGATAGGGTATTGGCGCTCATCTGCGAACTGCGCACGTCCAACTTTTCATTATTGGCCTCAATTACCACTTCGTCCAGATTTTCAGTTTCTGAGGTCATTGCCAAATCTATTTTGATGTTTTCAGAAAGCGTAACAAACTTTTTTTGGGAAGCAAAGCCAATGCTACTGTAAATAATTTCATAATTGCCCTTTGGCAAGGTTAGCGAATAGAAGCCATACTGGTTGGTTACCGTTCCGGTTTGAAGGGATGGTATTATAACATTCACGCCAATTAAGGTTTCCCCCGTGCTTTCTTCTGAAATGCTTCCACTTATAGTAAACTTTTCCTGGGCAGCGGCCGACAGGTTTCCCATCAATGGGAATAGCCCGGTATATAATAGAAAAATGAGTGTTTTTTTCAATATTTTAATGTTCTATAAAAAAACCTTCAGCAGCACTGAAGGTTTTAAACGGTTGAAATGATTATTTTATTTCTGATAAAATTTCATTGAAGGTTGGGCTGGGCCGCATTGCCTCATAAACCAGTTTTTCCGTAGGCTCATAATAGCCACCTATGTTCACGGGATGGCCTTGCACCGCTATCAATTCATTATTTATTCTGGCTTCGTTTTCTTGCAATGCCTTGGCAATGGGCGTGAAAATATTTTTCAACTCCGAATCTTGGTTCTGTTTTGACAGTGCTTCCGCCCAATACATTGCCAAATAGAAATGGCTGCCGCGGTTGTCAATTTCTCCAACTTTCCGAAGCGGAGATTTGCTGTTTTCGAGATACTTTTCGGTGGCTGCGTCCAAAGCATCTGCCAAAACAATTGCTTTAGGATTGTTGTATTTTGATCCCAAATGTTCCAAGGAGACGGCCAAGGCCAAAAATTCACCCAAAGAATCCCAACGCAAATGGTTTTCTTCTAAAAATTGATCCACGTGTTTTGGTGCCGAACCTCCGGCGCCTGTTTCAAAAAGGCCGCCGCCGTTCATTAAGGGAACGATGGACAACATTTTTGCACTCGTGCCCAATTCCAAAATAGGGAAGAGGTCTGTAAGATAATCGCGAAGCACGTTTCCGGTTACCGATATTGTGTCTTTGCCGGCTTTGAGTCGTTTCAGGGTAAATTCGGTTGCCTTTTCCGGTGATAGTATTTTTATTTCCAGTCCGGTGGTGTTGTGATCGGCAAGATATTTTTTCACTTTTTTGATCAGTTCGGCATCGTGCGCACGGTTCTCGTCCAACCAAAATACTGCTGGGGTATCTGTGGCCTTGGCGCGTTCCACGGCCAACTTCACCCAATCTTGTACGGGAAGGTCTTTTACTTGGCACATACGCCAGATGTCTCCTTTTTCTACAGAGTGCTCAAAAACTACCGCTCCGGCGGAATTTAGTACCTGTACTTTACCAGCGGTTGGAATTTCAAAAGTTTTATCGTGGCTGCCGTATTCCTCTGCTTTTTGGGCCATCAAACCAACGTTGGGGACTGTTCCCATTGTTGTTGGGTCGAAGGCGCCGTGCTTTTTGCAGAATTCGATCGTGGTTTCGTAAACGCCGGCGTAACTGCTATCTGGGATTACGGCTTTGGTATCGTGGGGTTTCCCATCGGGCCCCCACATTTGCCCCGAATTGCGGATCATGGCCGGCATGGAGGCATCAATAATCACATCGCTGGGAACGTGTAGATTGGTAATGCCCTTATTGCTGTCCACCATCGCCAAGTCTGGATTTTCTGCCATTATTGTTTTAATGTCTTCAAGTATGGCGGCTCGTTCGCTTTCGCTTAAATTGGATAATTTGTTTTCCAAATCTCCCAAGCCGTTGTTGGCATCCACCCCTAATTTTTTAAAGGTCTCCGCATATTTTTTAAACAAATCCTCAAAATAAACTTTTACGGCATACCCAAAAATAATGGGATCGCTCACTTTCATCATTGTTGCCTTAAGATGCACTGAAAACAATACTTTCTTTTCTTTTGCATCCTTCACCTGTTCCTCTAAAAATGAAACGAGGGCTTTTTTGCTCATAACCGTGGCGTCAATAATTTCGCCTTTTAAAACTTTTAGATTGTCTTTAAGAACTGTTTTATTGCCATCGTTGCCCACCAAAACAATCTGTAGGGTGTCGTTATTGGCCATGGTCAGGGATTTTTCGTTGTGATAAA
Source organism: Aequorivita sp. (assembly GCA_048265145.1). Lineage (GTDB taxonomy): Bacteria > Bacteroidota > Bacteroidia > Flavobacteriales > Flavobacteriaceae > Aequorivita. The sequence goes on along the minus strand of JBLXCF010000019.1, from coordinate 39,838 downwards.
AATCGCCGTGCTGCATCGTAGCCACGTGGGTTTTGCTATCACTGCTCCAGGCGCCCATACTGTGCGGATGTTTTTTTGCGTAATTTTTTACTGCTTTGGGTGCGCGACGGTCGCTATTCCCTTCGCGCAGCACGGGATTTACGGCACTGCCTTTTACTTTGTCATATTTTGCCTTTATTTCCTTATCTTCCGGAGTTGCTGCAGTTTCCGGATATTTTGGAATATTGAACCCTTTTTTTTGAAGTTCGGCAATGGCTTCGGTAAGTTGCGGAACCGATGCACTTATGTTTGGCAATTTAATGATGTTCGCCTCTGGAGTTTTGGCGAGCTCTCCCAATTCCGCTAAATCGTCGTTCACGCGTTGGTCTTCGTTTAAAAATTCAGGAAAGGCTGCCAAAATTCTTGCGGCCAGGGAAATATCCCTACTTTCAAGCTGTATGTTGGCGGGAGCGGTAAAAGCCTGGACAATGGGTAAAAAAGAATGGGTTGCCAAAGCCGGTGCTTCATCGGTTTTGGTGTATATAATTTTTGAAGATTTTGTCATTGAAATGTATTTTTTTGAATGAAGATTTTAAAATTTTAAGGAATGCAAATATAGCGATTTGGCGAGGGTTTTGAAAGGAGGTTTATTAGTTTAGGCGTTTAAAAAGTTTATAAGATTATTGTAGGGAAGTTGAGCGTCTTTTAGATTAAGAGGCAATTTGCTTAGGGGTTTGGCATCCTGGGGCGATAGGTGCTTAAAACAAGAAAAGCCATATCATTGTATAGAATACATTGACATGGCTCCTTGTAAAGCAAACTTTAACCAACCATCCTGACAAAATCGGGATCAAGGCAAGTTTATTAAACCCTTGCGTTGGTAGTCTGCTAACACGGGTTCACGCTTTTTGTAATTTGCACCTTCCGTCAGGTTGGTGCCATTTTCAAAAATGCGGACCCAAATACTTTTTTGGTCTCGATACTAATAATCTAAAGATCGTGAGTACCTCAAGCAACCGAAAAAAGCTTGTAAAGTGTTTCTTTTTGTTTTTTCAAAATCTGGAAACTAACATTCCTGAGAGCGTTAGCATCTTTGGCAATTCGGAAAAACAGTGTAAAAGAACGTAACTTTATTTTTATCAATTTGGCTATTCGGCCAGTTTGATAATGCTAATATAGTATGGAAAATTTGATTTGCAAGAAAAGCTATCGCATTAAAAATCCACTACTTACAAACAGGGTTTATCAACAAATGTTCATAAAAAAAGCCCCGTAGAAACAGGGCCTTTGAAGGTTTTCAACAAAGAATACACTATGCGCGTTTTTCCTTGATGCGGGCTTTCTTTCCGGTAAGGTTTCTGAAGTAGAAAATTCTTGCTCTGCGAACGCTACCTCTTTTGTTGACCTCAATTTTTTGAAGGGCTGGCATATTCAACGGGAAAATACGCTCTACCCCAACGGTGCCGCTCATTTTTCGGATGGTAAAGGTTTTGGTAACGCCCGTGCCTTTCACCTGTATAACAACACCTCTAAAGAACTGCGTTCTTGTTTTTTCACCTTCACGAATTTCGTAGTACACAGTAATGGTATCACCGGCACCAAATTCAGGGAAATCTTTTTTTGTTACAAATTCGTCTTGTACAAATTTAATTAACGCTTCCATTTTTATATTTTGATAGGGTTAAGATTAAAACAACGTTCGCGGTTTTCGCCAGAGGTTGGATTAAGTGGGTGCAAAAGTAAACAATTAAACCTATTGTGCAAGTGTTTTGCGCCTCTCTTTTTCTGGCAAGCGGGCACTAAATTTTCAGGAAAGAAGATCTGGCCGTCGCTCCTTAGTGCGTTTATAAGCCTGCTCTTCGCGCCATTCCTCTATTTTTGGGGTGTTGCCGCTGGTTAGAATTTCCGGTACTTTCCATCCTTTATAGTCTGCCGGGCGGGTGTACACGGGGGGCGCCAGCAGATTGTCCTGAAAGGAATCTGTCAACGCGCTGGTTTCATTGCCCAAAACGCCGGGAATCAAACGGATTACAGCATCGCAGACCAGGGCCGCGGCAAGCTCCCCGCCGCTAAGCACAAAATCGCCCACCGAGATTTCGCGGGTGATGAAATGGTCGCGGACCCGCTGGTCCACGCCTTTGTAGTGGCCGCAGAGTATCATGATATTTTCTTTCAAGGAAAGCTCGTTGGCGGCGTGTTGGTTAAAGGTTTTTCCGTCGGGGGTCATGTAGATTATTTCGTCATATTCCCTTTCGGCCTTTAATTGGGAGATGCATTTATCAATAGGCTCAATCATCATTACCATTCCGGCGCCGCCGCCGAACTGGTAGTCGTCGATCTGTTTATAGGCATTGGTGGCAAAGTGGCGCAGGTTGTGGGTGTGCACTTCCACCAGCCCTTTTTCAATGGCGCGTTTCAGGATGGAGGCTTCAAAGGGGCTTTGGAGCAGCTCGGGCAGGACGGTAATGATATCAATGCGCATTAAAGCAGTTCTTTTTTCATCTTGCATCGGTCTATGGAGGCTTTGGCGCGCTCGAGGGCTCCTTGGTCCAAGGTGTCCAGGCCACATTTTTTGTAAAAGGCAATGGCTTCGTCCAGCAGGCCCTGTTGTTCAAACATGATGGCGTATTCGTTGTAGATGGTGGATTTTGTGATTCCGGGAATGTTGATGGCCGTGTCCAGGAGTTCTTTCAGTTCATCATATTTTCCCAGGGTGGATAGCAGCACGGCATAGTTATAATAGACCGGCGGGTACATGGGGCTTTTTTCCAGACAGAGTTTGTAGAGGGTTTCGCCCTTGTCGAACTCCTTAAACTTCACTTCATAGAGGTAGCCCAAGTGGTTATAGGCCTTCCCGAAGTTGGGGTCCATGGCTATAATTTTTTCCAGCTTGTTGGTGGCCTCGTCAAAGAAACCGTCTTTTATGTCGGTATTGGCCTGATTGAGCAGCTCTTCCAGTTTGGTTAGGTGGTCCATCTTTTTTGTTTCTTTTTGAAAAACAAAAGTAGGCATTTCCGCTTGAAACTATCCCTTTTTTACCTGGCGTTCCTTTTTTCTTTCCTCGCGTCTTTCCTGGCGTTCCTTTTTTCGGAGCTCGCGTTTTTCCTCGCGGGTAATTTCACCTTCCTTAAAGGCATCCTTATAGTTTATATCGTTGTCCACTTCGCCTTGAAAGGCCTTGATCCATGCGTTTTTGAAAATGTTGAGCACGGTGGGCCACACGCCGGCCTCCACATTGTTCAGGTCGCCCTCTATGGGCACCTTGGTGGCCAGGGTGTCCGTGCCCTGGTTTTTTAGGATAAACTTGAAGAGGCCCACAAAGCCTTCCCACAACACTTCCAGAAAATTATCGCCCTCGCCGATCAATTTGGTGTTGGTCAATAGGGGTTTCACATAGCCCACCAAATGGCCGTCTGCTATGGCCACTTCGCTATAGACGCCAAAGGTGCCCCTGTCAAAATCAAGCCCCGCATAATAGTTTGTGAAATCGTTGAGGGCCGTAACCTCGGCATTTTCGAGCGAAAAGGACAGGTCCATGTCCGGAATTTCCTTTACCAGGTTCATATTTCCTTCCAGCGATACCTTTCCCTGGCCAATGGAAACGCCGCTGGCGCGGATGGGCGAGGGCAGGATGCGCTCCTTTTCCACCACGTTGCGCAGGTTGTCTGCCGTTAGGTTCAGGTTGTTGATCTGCAGATCGATGTTGGGGTCTGCCGAAAGCTGCACAAAGGCCAGCTTGCCGTTGTGCACCTCAAAATGGTTGATGTCAATGGGCACCAGGTCGGTGAGCGCCTTGGTCCAGTCGTCCACATCTGCATCGCCCTCGCTGTCTTTTTGGTCCTCAAAAACATAGACCACTTCGGGACTGGCCATGATGATCTCGCTCACGATTTTTCCGTGGAAGAGCGATTTCCACTCGATGGAAATATCGGTTTTCGGGAAGTTCAGGAACGGCACCTGGCTTTCGGCGGTGCCCTTGTTCAGGTACATGCCGTTGATTACATAGGCCCCGCGGATTAAGGCAATGTCTATGTCCTCCACTTGGCCGTAATAGCCCGGAATGTCCGCCAACACTTTGTTTACGTAGTTTTTGACCAGGGTGGGAAGGTAGAGCCTGAAAATAATCAGCGCTATCAAAAGGATTAGGGGAATGATGTACCGCTTCTTTTGGAAGCCTCTTTTCTTGTGTGTGTCTGCCATAGCGTTGCGAGGAATGATTTTAACAAATTTGGGCCAAAGCGTTCAATAATTCGGTTAAGAAAGTCATAAAAATAAAGGAAGGGCGACCCCGGCGGTGGTGGCGGCCCCGCCGATGGTTTTCAAAAGGCAACCTGGGGCGTGCCGTGGGCCTATCCGGCGGGTCGCTGTTGCAGTACACCAAGCGCCCCTCCATTCAGACCAAGGTGCTGTGGCAACTCTGCACCGCAATGAAACACAACTTTTTCATGGACCTTGCCGCCCAACTTCCGGCGGACGCTACCACCAACGCCCCGGACCCCACGCTGGCGCTGCAGCAGCGCGTTGCCGCGCTGGAGGAGGAGAATAAACTGTTGCAAATTAAGGTGGAAACGTTAATGCAGGTGGTTCGAAAATAAACTTTATATTTGGGTAGTCCTGTAGTTGCGCACATGTGCGGGATAGCAGCAATAAGATTTTTAAAATGTGCGTATATAAACATGTTACCAACAAGCTAAATGAACGAACTGCTAGAATTAAATAAAGGATTTTTGATTAAAGGCTATTTATGGATTAGTGGAATTCTGACTAGCGGGTTTTCAATCTATTTGTCCTTCTTTTTTTCGGAGGTTCCAACTAAATGGATATTAATAATTTACTCTATAACTTTAATTTTTGCACCTCTATTTGTTTTATCGGCGTGGATTTCTGACTGGTTTCGAAAAAGAAGATATAAAAATCGAATTCTGACTAAAAAACCATACTCGGAATTGGAAAAAATTGGATTTACAAAAAAAGCTGTTAAAACAAATCATAATAGTTTAGTTGACTATATTAAGTTCGCTGAAATTAATGAATGTCAAATTACTTTTGATATAGACATAAGAAAACCAAAAATCGCAGAATTTAGTATTTACGGACTGACTGACCACCTGAATTCTAAAGACTATTTGAGAAAAGCGAAAGAATATGACTATTCGAATATTGACTTTTCTCGTTACTCTTTCACAAAACGAATTGACACTAGAAAACAAAAACTGAACTCAATACAAGAACTAGAAAAAATATTAGTGGAATTGACTCACATTGTGAAAAAAGAAAAATATGAACCAATTCCAATAACCGAAATAAAGCCAGTTGGTAACAATGTATAACCGCAATTACGGCGGATTCGACTACGTCCGAATCCACTCGGAATTGCTAACGTCTGTGCTAAACCGAAAATCATTAACTTTAATCCCGTAACTGACAGTTATACGAAACCGTTGAAATTATGCATACATCAATAATCGTATGCTATGCTTGGAAATGGACAAAAATAAAAATTTGATTTATCAACAGTATCATAACAACAGACTACGCTAAAAACCACGGCCTTAAAAATTTTTAAGAAAAAAATTATTCAAAACAACCATCTAAATTAAAATTATGAAACAAAAATTACTACTTCTATTCACAAACCTGCTTTGCCTTCACGGATTTGCCCAAATTTCTTATGAAAAAGGATACTACATCGATACTGCCGATCAAAAAATAGTGTGTCTGATCAAAAATATGGAATGGAGAAACAATCCCACTTCCTTTGAAATTAAAACCACCGAAAATAGCGAGCCCATTGTTAAAACCATTAAAAACGTCAAGGAATTCGGGATCGACAACAAATTAAAATATATTAGAGGTAACGTTAAAATTGATGTTTCTACGGACAACGTAAACGATTTAAGCTTTGACAAAAACCCTGTATTTAAGGAAGAAGCGGTTTTTTTGAAAGTCTTGGTAGCAGGAAGCGCCAACCTGTATCAGTACGTCGACGGAAACTTAACGCGCTATTTCTATAGCAAGGCCGAATCGCCCATAGAACCCTTGATTTATAAAAGATATAGAACCAATACGATAAAAATGGGGGTAAACAATGGTTTTAAACAACAACTCTATAACGACCTCAAATGCAACGAAACTACAATGAAGGAGGTTGAAAATTTGGGGTACAATAGCAAGGACCTGATAAAATTTTTTGTGGCCTATAATCGTTGTACTGATCCGGACTACATTAATTATGAATCAAAAGAGAAAAGGGATTTCTTTAATTTAACCGTTAGGCCCCGTTTTAATACAACTTCGTTCAGCATTCATAATGATCTTTCAACCGCGCGCGATACCGATTTTGGAAACAAGATGGGCATTGGTCTTGGAATGGAGGCAGAGTTCGTCTTTCCTTTTAATAAGAACAAATGGGCGATAATTGTAGAGCCAACCTATCAAAGTTTTAAATCGGAAAAAACAACTCCGGTCAAGATTGTGCTTGGCGGAGAACTTATCGCAAAAGTTCATTATAGCTCTGTGGAATTGCCATTAGGATTGCGGCACTATTTCTTTTTGAATGAAAAATCTAAAATTTTCATTAATGCTTCATTTGTGTTCGATAAAGCACTAAAAAAGACACTCGATTTCAACCGAAATGATGGAACGACGCTCGATGAATTGGCGGTTGAAACAAGCAACAATTTTGCTTTTGGCGCCGGTTTTAAGCAGAATAACAGATACAGTATTGAGGTGCGCTATCAAACCAAAAGAGATCTTTTGGTGAATTATAGCTACTGGAGCTCCGAGTATAACACATTCTCTATTATATTGGGCTATTCAATTTTTTAATCAGAAAAAACTTCCAACTGAATATAAATCCCGCTAAAAACGCTAGCGGGATTTTTTATTTTCAATTCCAGAAATCCATTACATCCCCCAGTTGGCCGTCATCGATGAATAAAATATTATCCCACATAATGGTATTGTTTGTTTTTATAAAAACACGATAATAACCAGGGTCTAAATTTTCAAAATTAATTGGGGCGGCTGTTGAATTCGTATTATTTATCTCGAGGGACGCTTTTTCGGTTAGTTCCATTTCAGAATAAATATTTGAATTTAAAATCATTTCAAAATTGGTGTCTTGAAAAATTTTTTCAGGGCTTGCAGGAATTATCCACACGTCGGTAATCTCATAATATGAATGGATTGTCAATACATCCACTACCGGATTTGGATATACGGAAACTATATTTTTATCGATAAAAATGTTGGGGTTTCCAAGCCGAATCGGACTCGGGCCACTTTCTGGCAACAAATTAATACCCGTTATTAAATCCAATTTTGTTTCGCTGATTGTTGGTTTACCGTCATCGTCCTTATCGCAGGCCAATATGCTGATGGCGAGTAGTATAAAAAGCACGTTTCTCATTGTGGAATTTTTAAAAATTTACAAATTGCAGTTGCCGTTTATTAAATCTTGTTGGGTTGGATCATATTCATTACCCCAAACAGAATATTGACCATTAAAATATCCTCCAATTAAAACATTTGAAAGACTACAGAGAGGATTTTATATTAATAATAAGTAAACCTTCTAACCTGCGCAATATACTTGGCCAAGCGAATAACCTGGTGGCTATAGCCATATTCGTTGTCATACCAAACATAGAGCACCACGTTTTTGCCATCTTGGGTAACGATGGTAGCATTGCTGTCGTAAATGGCCGGAGCCGAGGAACCTACGATGTCGCTGGAAACCAGCTCGTTGTTCAGCGAATATTTTATCTGCTCCACCAGATCGCCTTCCAAGGCATATTTTTTCATGGTGGCATTAATGCCTTCCACAGAGGTTGGGCGGGCCAGTTCAAGGTTCAGCACTACCAAGGAGCCGTTTGGAACCGGCACCCGAATTGCGTTGCTGGTCAACTTTCCGGCAAGCTCGGGCAAAGCCTTTGCCACGGCGCTGCCGGCACCGGTTTCCGTAATAACCATATTCAAGGCCGCGGCTCGCCCACGGCGGTATTTGCTGTGCATATTGTCCACCAGATTCTGGTCGTTGGTATAGGCGTGAATGGTTTCCAAATGCCCGCGAACCACTCCAAAGGAATCCTCAACAGCTTTCAAAATAGGGGTAATGGCGTTGGTAGTACAAGATGCCGCAGAAAAGATATCCACCGTTTCTGGGTCGTAATTGTTCTGGTTCACCCCGTGAACAATATTCGGAACGCCTTTGCCAGGAGCGGTAAGCAGCACTTTTGAAACCCCTTTGGATTTCAGGTGGCGGCCCAGTTCCTTATCGTCGCGGAAAGCGCCGGTGTTGTCAATTACAAGCGCATCCTCAATGCCATATTGGGTATAGTCAATATCCTCCGGATTGTTTGCGGAAATGAGATGCACCGTGGTTCCGTTAATGATCAGGGCGTTGTTCTCCAGATCGGTGCGCACGGTTCCGGGAAAATCACCGTGAACGGAATCAAATTGGAGCAGGGAAGCTCTTTTGTCCAGCACGGTCTGGTCCATTTTTCCACGAACCACAATGGCGCGGAGGCGCAGCTGGTTGCCCTGTCCGGTCCGGGTCATCAGCTCGCGGGCCAACAGCCTGCCAATGCGTCCGAAGCCGTAAAGCACCACATCTTTCGGCACAATGTTCTTGGTTTCCTTGGCATTTTTCAATTTGTCTGAAACGAAGGCCAAGGCGTTGGAGTATTTGTCGTCTTCCAAATGGAATTCGTAGGTCAGCTTCCCAATGTCCAGCTTTGCAGGTGGAAGGTCCAGAGTCTTGATGGCCTGCGCGATTTCCACCGAGTCGAAGATTGAAATGGGTTTGTTCACAAATTCGCCGGCATATTCGTGAAGGTTTAAAATTTCACTAACGTTGCGGTCGATAAGTTGGTTACGGAACAGCACCAATTCAATGGATTTGTCATACCAAAGGTCGCTAATGATTTTAATAAATTCTACCGAAGCTTTGCGCCTATCGGTTTGAAAGGACAGTTCTTTTTCATAAACGTCATCAAAATTCATAGGGAAGGATTTTAGGTCCCCGCCATGGGCAGGGATGAAATTAAAATTGGGGCAAAAGTACTTATTTCCAACGGGCTTCGGAAATAAAAGGCAAAAATAAAAACACCGCCGAAAGTATTGGTTTTCAGCGGTGTTTTATAAAGTTTATTGTTTTTTTCTACCTAAAAATAAACGAATTAATGGAGCCTGCCGTATCCATAAATGTCATTTTTATGGGGGCGCGGTAATTTCGCTGGGTCATGATTTTTTTCACGTCCTCAATATCGTGTACATTCTCATCATTTATTTTGGTAATGATTATTCCTTCCAATTTATATTGGGCCATTTCCGGGGTTAGCGCCCGCGTAACGGTTACGCCGTTGGTCAGGCCGCGTTCCTTCAATTCTGCTTTGGAGGTGTTTTTAACTTCCAGCCCCAAATCGTCAATGGAGAAGGTTTCCAGTTTCAGCAGGGTTACCGGAAGCGTTTTTTCCTTTCCATTGCGCAGCACGGTTACCTGCACCACGTCGTTCGGTCTTTTGGAACCAAGATAACCCGCCAGATCGGCAAATTTTGTAACCTGAATTCCGTCCAGTTGCTTGATGATGTCGCCTTCTTTGATGCCTGCCTTATCGGCACCGCTACCTTTTTCAATTCCGCCAACAAAAACGCCCTGTGTCTCGTTGATGCCATATTTTTCCGCAAGCTGTGGATTAATGTTGCCCACCTGGATTCCGAGGATGCCGCGCTGCACGTTGCCATATTCCAAGATGTCTTCAATTACCTTTCGGGCATTGTTGGAGGGCACCGCAAACGAATAGCCCACATAACTACCCGTTTCCGAAGTTATGGCCGTATTGATGCCTATCAGTTCGCCGCGGGTATTCACGAGCGCCCCGCCGCTATTGCCGCGGTTAACGGCCGCATCGGTCTGGATGAAGGATTGCGGATTGCCGTCAAATTGGTTCAGGTCGCGTGCTTTGGCACTGATGATTCCCGCAGTAACCGTAGAAGTTAAATTGAACGGATTGCCGACTGCCAGAACCCATTCGCCAATTTTCAAATTGTTGGAATCGCCAAAGGGAATAAAGGGAAACTCACTTTCGCCGTCAATTTTGATTAGCGCAATATCTGTGTTCGGATCAGTGCCTATCAGCTTTGCGGTATAGGTCTTGTTGTTGTTCAGGGTTACTTCAAGATTGCTGGCGTTCGCAATTACGTGGTTGTTGGTAACAATATAGCCATCTGGCGAAATAATGACGCCGCTGCCACTGCCAACCATGGCGCGGGGCTGGCCCCCGCCCTGAAAGTATTCAAAAATGTTTGTGGGCTGACGGCTGACCGTGGTATTTTTAACGTGTACCACCGCGTGTACGGTCTTTTCCGCAGCCTCCGTAAAATCGGTATTCAGGCCTTCGGCGGTGTTGGAAAAATTAGTAGGAATGAAATTTGAAGTGGGCTGTGGGGCAAAGGAAATAGGTTTTTTTTCTTCGAATAATTTGTAGCCGCAAAGCGTAATGGCCCCTGCGAAAAGCGCTACCAGAAATAAACGGACTGTTTGTTTCATTGTTTCAATTTTTTTTGATTAATACTGCTTTGAATACTTTAAAAAATGTACAATTCAAATCTTGCATTTTTAAACTTTTTTCGGATTTTCCATCCTGGAAAGATCAGTGGAAGGGAAACCCTTTTTTGAAGAAATAACGTCTAATACTTCCACAAATTTAACAACCCTCCATTGAAAAAAGTATGCCGTAAAGGGGTATTTAACATCCATTTAACGCGAAAAAAACCAGGTTGGAATTTTTGTGCCAATTTCCCACTTTGCTCTACAAAAATGAATTTTTTACAATTCCATAGGATTTGGCCATAGGGTAGTTTGTTATCTTTGCGCCAGCATGACATTCACTTTCTATAAATATCAGGGCACGGGCAACGATTTTGTAATCATCGACAATCGGGAAGAATTTTTTCCAAAGGAAGACACCCAGCTTGTAGCAAAAATCTGCGACCGTCGATTTGGCGTTGGCGCAGATGGCCTGCTTCTGCTGGAAAACCATCCCGAGGTTGATTTCAATATGATTTATTATAACAGCGACGGCAACCTGAGCTCGATGTGTGGAAATGGCGGACGGTGCATCGCCCATTTTGCGAAATTTCTGGGCATAATTAAAGACAAAGCTACCTTTCAGGCGGTGGATGGGCTGCACGAGGCAAACGTCCAAGACAATTGGGTCTCACTGAAAATGAAGGATGTTGAAAAGGTTACCGATTATGGGAACCACGTTTTTTTGGATACAGGTTCCCCCCATCATGTTGAAAGGGTTGCCCAACTTGAAACTTTCGATGTTTTTTCAAAAGGAAAAGTTATTCGGGAAACCCTCTATGGAAAGGAAGGCGCCAACGTAAATTTCGTGGAACAGCAGAACGAAACAGTTTTTTCCGTGCGCACCTACGAACGCGGGGTTGAGGCCGAAACGCTATCCTGCGGTACGGGCGTGACTGCCGTCGCCCTTGCGATGTATGAAACGGGCAAAACTTCGCAGAATGAAATCACCCTAAAAACCCCGGGCGGGAACCTGCAAGTGCGTTTTGACAAAGTGGGCACTGGTTATAAAAATGTGTATTTGGAAGGTCCGGCAATTCAGGTTTTTAAAGGAAACTGGAGATGAACTCATTAAAAGGAACCCACATATTTCTTCGTGCTTTGGAGGCTTCCGATCTGGATTTTCTCTATAATTTGGAAAATGAGGAATCTTTATGGGAAGTTAGCAATACAACTTCACCTTTTTCAAAATATATATTGAAGGATTATCTTGAAAACAGCCATCGGGATATATATGATGTAAAACAATTGCGGTTGGTTATCTGTAAAAACGAAGTGGAAACGCCGGTTGGATTTATTGATTTGTATGAATTTGACCCCAAAAATCAGCGGGTAGGGGTGGGCATTGTTATTTTTCCCGAGGAAAACAAAGGGAAAGGTTTTGCCACGGAAGCTTTGGAACTTACCTGTGCCTATGTTTTTAAGCATTTAAATGTGCATCAAATTTTCGCTGGAATAACCGAGGGAAATTCTGCCAGTATCGCCCTATTTGAAAAAGCCGGTTTTAAAAAAGAGGGAATTAAAAGAGACTGGATTTTCGCAAACGGAATTTTTCAGGACGAATATTTTTATCAATTGATCAAAATTCCTAATACGTAATTCAACCAACTGAATCCATAGTTTAAAAATGTATATAAAAAAAATTTTGCTGGCCGTTGTGTTGCTCGGCGCCGTAGGGATGGGCGCCTTTGCTTGGTATGTTTATAACACGGCTTTTTCGGGAAACACAGCCTTCAACAACAAGGAAGCCCACGTATATATTCCCACCAATGCCACCATTGACGACGTGGTGGCAGAGCTGGAGCCCCTTTTGCGGAATACAGAGTCTTTTTATGCAGTTGCCTCCCAAAAGAAATACATACAAAATGTGAAGCCCGGGCATTTCATTATAACCAAAGGAATGACCAATAATGATATTGTGAACATACTTCGCAGCCGAAACGTTCCTATTAATATCAAATTCAATAATCAGGAGCGTTTGGAGGAGCTCGCCGGGCATATTGCCCAACAGATTGAAGCCGATAGTCTTTCCCTTTTGGAGGCCATGCGCGAGCCACAATTTTTAAAGGAAGTAGGTTTGAATGAGGAAACGGCGCTGTGTCTTTACATTCCAAACACCTATGAATTCTATTGGAACAGCTCCGCGGAAACTTTCCGCAGTAAAATGAAGACCGAGTACGATCGGTTTTGGAATGAATCAAGGACCCAAAAGGCTAAAAACCTAAACCTCTCCAAAGAGCAGATCATGGCCTTGGCGGCAATTGTTCAAAAGGAAACTGCCAAAGTGGAGGAGCGGCCCCGTGTTGCGGGAGTTTATATAAACCGCTTGCAAAAGGGAATGTTGTTGCAGGCAGACCCCACAGTCATTTATGCGCTGAAACGCGAAAGCGGCGATTACAACCAAATAATAAAAAGGGTACTCTATACTGATCTGGAATTGGATTCGCCCTATAACACCTATAAATATGCAGGTGTGCCGCCGGGGCCCATCACAATGCCCGATATTTCTTCAATAGATGCTGTCCTGAACCCCGAAAAGCACGATTATTTCTATTTTGTTGCTGATGTTTCCAATTTCGGCTTTCATAAATTTGCCAAAACCCTTTCACAACACAATGTAAACAAAGCTGAATATGTTCGCTGGATAAACAGCCAGGGATTGAATCGGTAATATATTTCAGTTCTGCTGCCGAAAAGCCCTTTGGTTTTGGGACTTCATTTTCTTTTCACACTAATTTAACAGCCTTAGAATCAGATTTTTAAAAAAAGCCTTATCTTTGCGCGCTGAAACGAAGATGTTCCACAACATCCGAATTTTAAAAATTAATGAAAAAAAGAATATATCTACTTGCAGTTTTACTTGTTGTTACCGTACTGGTAGGGACAGGTTTCATTTCAAAAGATAGCTACGATTTTTCTACATTCAGTACGGAAGGATTAGAGTTAGATTACAACGTCCCCACGGAAGCTGAGCTTGTTTCGCTAATGGCTCCCGTGACCCCAAGGTTTTATTTGTTCTTGGGGAAGTCGTATGTCGGGTTTAAGGAAGCACTGGGTTTTAAGGAATCCAGAGGCAATTATCACATCGTGAACGATTATGGTTATATGGGGAAATATCAATTTTCACAGGCAACCTTAAGAATGATGGGTTTCAAAAACACCGATAATTTTTTATACGATACAAGACAGCAGGAAGCGGCTTTTCTGGCCTATACCTCTTTGAACAAATGGGTGCTACGGAATGATATTAAGCGCTATGCTGGCAAAACGATTGGCGGGGTGAAAATTACCGAATCCGGTATTTTGGCCGCGGCCCACTTGGCCGGAGCGGGAAATGTACAAAAGTTTTTGAGAAGTGCCGGCGAAAATAGATTTGAGGATGCTAACGGCACCTCCATTCGTTATTATCTCCAGAAATTTTCAGGCTATGATACTTCCCATATCGTGCCCAACAAAAAACCGAGGGTAATGTAAAGGTTATCCTTGAATGATGAAAAGGGTGGGTCTTTTATGAAGGTCCACCTTTATTTTTTTCCACAAATCCACAGTCGCGGTTTTTATAAATTCGGAAGCCAATGTTAGGTCGCAGGCCACACAGATTTTGGTTTGCGGATTCAGGGTTTCTGTCAGACTTTGCAGCATTTGGTTGTTACGGTAGGGTGTTTCAATAAACAATTGCGATTGATAGTATTCTTTTGAAAGTTTTTCCAGCCGTTTCAGCTCCGATTTACGTTCACTTTTTTCAATGGGCAGATAGCCATTGAAGGCGAAATTCTGGCCGTTAAAACCACTGGCCATCATTGCCAATAAAATGGAGGAGGGGCCAACCAATGGAACTACTGTTATGCCTGATTGATGTGCGTAATGGACCGCCCGGGCTCCGGGATCTGCAATTCCGGGACACCCGGCATCGCTGATGACCCCAACATCAAATCCATCCAAAGCCGGGTTTAGCATCGAAGGTATTTCACCTTCGTCTGTAAATTTATTGATCTCCTGAATTTTTAGGTCAGCCTGTTTTTTTTCGGGACAGAGACTTTTTATGAAGCGGCGGGCGTTTTTTTCGTGCTCTACTATATAATGGTCCGTTTTTTCGATGGTCTCTTTTACCGAAAGGGGCAAAACCGTTAGGGGTGGAATGTCGCCCAAAGGGCAGGGAATTAAATAGAGCTTTCCTCTTATTGTAGCCATTTATTTTTTGACAATTAACTTTTTCACCATTTTTTGATCCATCGAATTTACAACGCTACAAAAATACATACCGGCATTTAAATTGGTTAGGGAAACGATTTTTTCATTTTTGAGAATCGCTTCTTCAGCATACACCCTTCTTCCCTGAATGTCAAATATTTCGATGGATTTTATTGCTCCATTTTTCAGGTTGAAAAATACGCTTTCCACGGCGGGGTTCGGAAAGATGCTAAGCAGGTTTTCTGAAGTAAATTTTTCCGTGCCCGTTAATTCACCGCCCTTTATTTTGTAAATGCTCCCGTTCAAATCAATTATATAAAGTTCCTTTTGCAAATCTTCCCCAAAGGAAACCCAATTGCCCGAAAAATTTCCGTATTCAGAAAGGGTTCCAGAGCCGTCCACCGTGCCAATGAGACCGCTGCAGTAATCCGCAAAAAAATACAACCCCGGAATATCGGCATATTTGGTACCTCTGTACACATAGCCTCCCGTAATGGAGCAATTTCCATTGGCGTGGCTATATTCAGCAAGCGGAAAAGTGAGTTCTCCCGGTGGGGGGCAGTTTTGTGTGTTGAAGGGTTGGGTGCCTTCATAGCACCTCCAGCCATAATTTAGCCCGCCTTCAGTGACATTCGTCCTGTTAATTTCTTCCCTGCTTCCTTGGCCAACATCGGCTATCCAGAGGTTATTATCCGTGAAATCAAATGAAAACCGCCAAGGATTTCGAAGCCCGTATGCCCAAATTTCATTTCGCGCATTTGGATTTCCCAAAAATGGGTTGTCTGGGGGAATTCCATAATTATTGCCGCCAGATGGATTGTCCACGTCTATCCGAAGAATTTTCCCTAATAGAAACTCCAGATCCTGTGCTCTATTATTGGGGTCACCACTCCCTCCGCCATCGCCCGAAGCAATGTATAGAAATCCATCGGGACCGAAGGCCAAATGGCCCCCATTGTGATTTGCTGCGGGTTGGGAAAAACCTAAAATGGGAAGTTCGGAAGAGGGATCGGCCAGATCTGGATTGCCGCTTGCCACCTTAAATCTGGAAATTTGGGTGTCGCCATTCGTATTGGTGTAATTCACATAAAAATAGCCGTTGTTGCCATAATCCGGATGAAAGGCCAACCCCAACAAACCTTGTTCACCAGAGGTTGAAACCAGAGAGGAAATATCCAGAAACGGGGTCTGGTTTACCGTTCCGTTTTCTTGTATAATTTGGATTCTGCCGCCTTTTTCCACAACAAAAAGTCGAGTGTCGTTGGCATGCTGCAGGCTCAACGGACTATTGAAACCGTCTTTGAAAATTTCGATGGAAACATCTTGTGCGAAGCCTAACATTACGGACGAAAGGAGGCAAAGGGAGAGTAGTTTGTTTTTCATGGCAACCTTTTTTTAGGGAATTTCTAAATGTAAGAAAATCAACTGTTAAAAAAGGTTAAAGGCGATTGGCAATCTGTTCACAGGCTTCCTCGAGCATGTGGAACACGTTTTCGAATCCGCTGTCTCCACCATAATAAGGATCGGGCACATCAACATTTTCACCAGGAAAAATTTCGTCCAAGATTAGCCTTACTTTCTGCTGTTGTTCTTCATTTTGTGCCAAAGCCAAAACGTTGGCCTTGTTTGAGCTATCCATTACATAAATTTTATCAAATTCCTTAAAATCCTTTTGATGAAATTGTCTTCCACGTTGGGTTGTAATGTCTATGCCGTGTTTTTTTGCAATTGAAATACTGCGGGGATCAGGCTGGTCGCCAACGTGCCAATGGCCCGTTCCGGCGCTATCTACCAAAACTTCTGACGGGTCTACCTTCGATTTTAAAATGCCCTCCGCCAAGGGCGACCGGCAAATATTGCCAAGACAGACCATGAGTATTTTTGTTTTTTCCAAAACTTTCGAAATAAATTTAGGGTTAAGTAACCTCGTTGAAAAATACCCTTTTCTGCTACTTAAAACAGATAGTATAGGTTAGAGGGTCAACTTTTTGTTGAGGTCATCCACATATTTGCGGAATTGCTTATCGGTGGTTGAAAGATTGTCAACGGTTTTGCAGGCGTGCAACACGGTTGCGTGATCCCGCTGCCCAATTTGTGAACCAATCGAGGCCAGCGATGCCTTGGTGAACTTTTTGGCAAAAAACATTGCCAACTGCCGTGCCTGCACTATGTGTCGTTTGCGGGTTTTGGATTGCAGAGTGTCCACGTCCATTTGGAAATAGTCGCTCACCACCTTTTGGATATAATCTATGGAAACCTCCCGCTTGGTGTGCTTCACGTAGTTATCAACAATTTTTCGGGCAAGATCGATCGTGATTTCCTTTTTGTTGAACGAGGAATGGGCAATCAATGAAATAATGGCGCCCTCCAATTCACGAATGTTTGTTTTTATGTTGTTTGCCAAAAATTCGATTATATCTTCTGGCATTTCAACCCCGTCGCGATATAATTTGTTTTTTATAATGGCAACGCGGGTGTCATAATCGGGATGGTTCAATTCAGCGGAAAGCCCCCACTTGAAACGGGAAAGCAATCGCTGTTCAATATCTATCATATCTACCGGAGCCTTATCGCTGGTCAGGATAACCTGCTTGCCGTTCTGGTGCAAATGATTGAAAATATGGAAGAAAACATCTTGGGTTCCAGCCTTTCCAGAGAGCAATTGAATGTCGTCCACAATCAACACATCTATAATTTGATAGAAATGAATAAAATCGTTGCGGTTGTTCTTTTTTACGGATTCTATGTATTGCTGCGTAAATTTTTCCGCAGAAATATAAAGAACCGTCTTCTCAGGATATTTATCCTTGATATCAACCCCAATAGCGTGCGCCAAGTGGGTCTTCCCCAACCCAACACCTCCAAAAACCAACAATGGATTGAACGAGGTGCCTCCGGGCTTGTTGGCTACGGCCAATCCGGCAGACCGAGCCAGCCGGTTGGATTCACCCTCCAAAAAACTTTCAAAATTGTAATTGGGGTTTAACTGCGACTCTATTTTTACGTTTCGAATGCCCGGAATAACGAATGGATTCTTAAGTTCCGGACTTTTGTTCTTTAAAGGAACATCCACTTCCTGCGACTGCAGATTGCTCCGGTTGGCACTGGGAATTTTTTCGGTAAACGGTTGCTTGTTGCCATAGGTGTTTTCCATCTTGATAATGTAAACAAGTTTGGCAGTCTGTCCCAATTCCTTGGTAAGGGCGACTTTCAGAATTTTTACGTAGTGTTCCTCAAGCCATTCGTAAAAAAATTTGCTTGGAACTTGGATGCTTAGCGCATTGTCCGTAAGTTTTACTGCTCTTATGGGCTCGAACCAGGTTTTGTATGCTTGCGAAGTAATGTTATCTTCGATAAAAGCCAAACAATTGTTCCAAACCGATTCCGCAGTTCTGCTCATAGTTAAAAAATTCTGATTTTTGTATTTAAAAGGTGTGGCCAAAAAATAGGGGATGGAGTGATTCCGAGCTATTTCTTAACTGTGCAAATATGTGAACAAAAAAGTTATAAAAAAAACCCCATTAGGGTTGAATTTTTGGTTTTTTTTCCGCATACTTCCCTTTCGATAAAACTACAAAAAAACTTTTGGTAATTAACACAAAATTTTGAAGAATACACTTACTCAAATAAGGGTGCGCTATGGCGAGACAGACCAGATGGGCGTGGTCTATTATGGCAACTATGCGCAATATCTGGAACAGGGCAGAACGGAGTGGCTGCGCGCCCTCGGTTTTTCCTATAAATGGATGGAAGCCAATGAGGTACAATTGCCTGTGGTGCATTTTAGCATCGACTACAAACAGCCCGCTTTTTATGATGATTTGCTAACAATAAAGACTACATTAAAGCAAATTCCCACCGTAAAAATTGAATTTAATTATGAAATTTATAATGAATCCAAACAACTTTTGGCCACTGCCACTACCGTGCTGGTTTTCGTTAATGGCACCACCAAAAAGCTTATGAAAGCCCCTGATTATCTGCTCGAAAAATTAAAAGAAGAATAACTAATCGTTTAAAGCTTTGATGGTTACTTTATAAGTGTTATCGAACACTTCAAAAACACGTGCCGCATCCCTTTTCCGAACGGCTATTTCAAAAGTGCAGTCCAGCTCCATGTTTTGCTTTAAAACTTCAACGTTTTCTTCTTTTAGTATCCTCATTACCGTATTCAGTTCCGGATAACCGAAGCTTATTAAAAAAGTTTCGTCTATGGTGCGTTCCACGATCTTGCAGGTTTCCAGGGCCATCTGCGCGGCGGTTTTATAGGCCTGTATCAATCCGCCCACGCCCAATTTGGTTCCGCCAAAATAGCGTACTACCACCACAAGAACATTTGTCACATCAAAAGACTGCAACTGGCCATATATTGGCATTCCCGCACTGTTTGATGGTTCGCCGTCATCGTTGGCGCGATACTGCTCATAATTTTTGCCGAGTTGCCAAGCATAGCAAAAGTGACGCGCGGTATGATGTGTTTTTTTAAGATTTTCAATGTGTTCCTTTACCTCCTCTTCCGAAACAACCGGAAAGGCATAGCCAAAGAATTTACTGCCCCTTTCCTTAAAAAGTACCTCTTCCGAAGCCTTTAAAATCGTTTTGTATGTGTCTTTTTCAGTTTCCAAGGTTTCACAATTTCATTTTCCTTCTTTTGGGGCGAGAGGGATTAAAATTTTTCTAAAGCAATTAACAAAATTCCGAGTATCGCCAGCCCAATCCCAATCCAATTCTTCATCAATAATTTTTCCTTAAAGAGCAAAATGCCCAATACAGTTGATATCATAACAATAGCAACATTGTTCACCGTAAAGATACCGGAACTTTCCAAAATGCCGCTTCGCAGCGATTGTACCAAAAAATAAACCGAAAAGTAATTCGGCATTCCCAAAGCAATCCCTCCGATCAGATTCTTAAACTGAAATCTAAATCTCCCGCGAACCGCCTGCAGGCCGAAAATCCCGAAACCAAGTATGGCTGCCGTGCCATAAATGGCCGCAGAAAAAATGGGGATGTCGTCCTTGCCCACAAATTCTCCCTCCAGATATTTAATGGTAGTATCGATAATGCCGCTCCCCAAAAATACCAATATAGGAAAGAGCATATTCCGCGGCTTTACCCTAAGACCATCGGCCTTTTTGACCGAGGCCAGATAGACCGCCGCAAGGGCTAGCACAATCCCGAGCGACTTCAGTATGCCAAGACTTTCGCCATAATACAACAATCCGAACATAACAGGAATCACCACGCTCATTTTGGTAGCCACGGACACCACCGAAAGCCCACTGCGTTGCGTGGTCAGCGCCATTAAATGGAATACGGTAATAAAAAGTAACCCCAACACCAAGGCGAAAGGAAACCAAGCGTGCTTCGGAATTTCAAAAAAATCGACGCTGTTGGGCTGAAAAATAATCCCACAAAAACAGGCCATCACATAGTTGAAGACGATAGCCTGCAAGGTGTTGATCCCAAATCGGGAAAACAGTTTGAAGACCACAAAAATCAGGGTGGACGAAAGAATGCTGAGCAACAGGGCCGTCACGCGCGGGGGTTTTTAAAAATTTGAAGAATGTCGTTCTTTATTTGTGATTCGGAAAAAAGGACACCCTTTAAGGCGGGCGCACCAACGCCCTCCACAAAATTGCCCCTTCCGGTAAATACATAAGCTTCGTCCCAAAGATTTGCATTAATAAATGTTTGCAAGGTCTTTGCGCCACCTTCAATAATGATCGATTGAATATCCCTTCGGAAAAGCGCTGCGCAGATTTGCTGGGGAATTTCTTTGGAAAAGTCCATCGATTCAAAATCTATGTTTTTCGAAGTTTTGCTTTCCGTTTCATTGAAGACTATCGTGTATGAGGAAGAATCAAAAACCGAAAAATGCTCCGGAATCTTTAAATTTCGGTCAATCACAATCCGCGTTGGATTTTCACCCGCCCATTCCCGGACCGTTAGCGATGGATTGTCCTGCAAAACCGTTGTGGTGCCCACTAAAATTGCCTGTTCCTCCGCCCGCATTTTATGCACTATTTGGAGCGAAAATTCATTAGTGATCCAAACGGGTTTCGTCCCGTTGCGGGTCTCATCCCTCGGCGCGATAAATCCGTCGGCAGTCTGTGCCCATTTCAAAAAAATATACGGCCTTTTCTTTTGGTGAAATGTAAAAAATCGTTTGTTCAAAATATCACATTCAGTATGCAAAACACCTACAATCACCTCGCACCCGGCCTCCATCAATCGTTTGATGCCGCGCCCCGCCACTTTCGGATTTGGGTCCAAACTGCCCACCACCACTTTCTTTATTCCGCTTTCGATAATCAAATCGGCACAGGGCGGAGTTTTCCCGAAATGGCTGCAAGGTTCCAAACTCACGTAAAGGGTCGCTTCTTTCAAAAGGTCCACTTCCCTAATGCTCCCGATGGCATTCACTTCGGCGTGGGGCAGCCCGGCTCTGTAGTGCCAACCTTCACCAATAATTCGGTCGTTGTGAACAATTACACTGCCCACCAGCGGATTTGGATAGGTAGTTCCCAGCCCGTTTTTGGCCAGTTGGATGCAGCGCAACATATATTTTTCGTGTATCTTCACCGCGTAAAAATACAAGGATTTAACCAAAATGAACACTCCCATAATCCGACTAATCCAAAAAAAGGATAACCCCCAAATCGCCAAGGTAATACGAAGCGTTTTAGAAGATTTCAACGTGCCAAAAGTAGGTACCGCCTATGCCGACAAATCGTTGGATTGTATGTTTGAAACCTACCAAAAACCGAAGGCTGCTTATTTTGTGGTGGAAGAAAACAACAAAATTATTGGCGGCGCCGGCGTTGCGAAATTGGACAACTATGAAGGCAATGTTTGTGAGCTCCAAAAAATGTATTTCCTGCCCGAAGCCCGGGGACGGGGCATTGGTGCCCAGATGATGGAGTTCTGTTTGGCAAAGGCGCGCGAGTTCGGTTTTGAAAAAATATACCTTGAAACTATGGAATACATGACCCACGCCCAAAAACTATATAAACAAGTGGGTTTCGAATATATTGAATGTGCAATGGGCAACACCGGCCATTATTCCTGCCCGGTGCACATGATTAAAACATTATAATTTATTCCGTGTAATTCCCCCTTTCAAGGGGGCTAAGGGGATGTTTTCAAATGAAAATCTCAAAACTAAAAAACGAATTCCAAAACGCTCTTTCCCGGTTATATCCTTCGGAAGAAGTACAATCCTTTTTCAACATCCTTTCCGAAAAATACCTGAACCTCTCCCGAATAGAAATCGCTTTAAACCCTGAAAGAACCATTTCCGCAACAGAAGCCGAAAAATTTCAAAAAGCAATCCTTCGACTTCAGAATTACGAACCCATTCAATATATAATTGGCGAGACCGAATTTTACGGCCTTCCTTTTAAAGTAAACAAACACACCCTAATCCCCCGCCCAGAAACAGAGGAATTGGTGGAGTGGATATTGAGTGGATTTCCCCCTTCGGGGGCCAGGGGGATTTTAGACATCGGCACCGGCACCGGCTGCATCGCCATTTCCCTCGCCAAAAATTTTCCCAATACAAAAATTTCCGCTTTGGATATTTCCGAAGAAGCTTTGAAAATCGCTGAAGCGAATGCAAAATTGAACAAGGTTGAAGTTGATTTTTTTCAAAAGGATATTTTGGCCGCGGAAACCCTTCCGAAGAAATATGATGTGATAGTTTCAAACCCGCCCTATGTCCGCGAACTCGAAAAAAAACAGATGCAGCAAAACGTACTAAAGTACGAACCCCATTCAGCTTTATACGTGAAAGATGAAGACCCTTTGCTGTTTTACCGAGCCATTTCCCGCTTGGCAAAAAACCATTTAAACCCCGCCGGAAAACTCTTTTTCGAGATTAATGAGTATCTTGCTTATGAAATGACCGAACTTTTAAAAGCCGAGGGATTTAAAAATATCGAAATAAAAAAAGACATCTACGGCAAAGACCGAATGTTGAAATGTAAAATCTAAAAACGCTGTGCCCCCTGTGCCACTGTGGTAAAACAGCCACCACAGAGGCACAAAGAACACAGAGAAAAAATATGAACAATCTCGACAAAATATGCGTTTTTTGCGGAAGTAGCGACGGCAACGACCTCGCCATTACGGACGCTGCAGTAAGGCTGGGCGAAATTTTCGCAGAACGAAACATTACCTTGGTCTATGGCGCCGCCAAAATAGGCGTGATGGGCACCATTGCCAAAAGTGTGCTCGACAACAGCGGAAAGGTAATCGGCATCATCCCCAACTTTTTAAAGAAAAAAGAAGTTGTCCACCTTGGCCTCACAGAACTTATCACCACCCAAAACATGCACGAACGCAAGCTCAAAATGCAGGAGCAGAGTGATGGCTTTATCGCCCTGCCCGGCGGCATGGGGACTTTAGAGGAACTTTTTGAGATAATAACCTGGCTACAGTTAGGGCTGCACCAAAAACCAATTGGGTTGCTGAATATCAATGGATTCTACAACGATCTTATAAAAATGCTCGAAACCATGGTACGCAAAGGCTTTCTTTCCATGGACAACTACAATCTACTTTTGGTTGATTCAGACATCAATCGGCTTCTTAAGAAAATGGAAGAATTTAAACGCCCCGATGTTCCCAAATGGCTTAATGAGAGCCGGACGTAACACCTTTATTTTTTAAAAAGAAAACCGGTGCTTGCCAGTAAAAATTTTTCTTAAACTTTAAAAAAAACCCCAAAGTTCTCAAAGAGCTATGGGGTTTTAAATTTTATATTTGTTCTATGAACATCGAACAACAAATCATTGCCCTCCGCAACGAGCTCCGCGAGCACAACTATAACTATTACGTCCTCGACAATCCCACCATTTCCGACTTTGAGTTTGATCAAAAACTAAAGCAACTTCAGGAGCTGGAAAAGGCACATCCCGAGTTTTACGATGCCAATTCGCCCACGCTCCGGGTTGGGGGTGAAATCACCAAGAATTTTGAGACCGTGCCGCATACCTATAGAATGTATTCCTTGGATAATTCCTATTCAAAGGAAGATTTGGAGGATTGGGAAAAGCGAATCGAAAAAACCGTTGATGGCAAAGTAGAATTCACCTGTGAGCTTAAATATGACGGCGCTTCAATAAGTTTAACTTATGAAAACGGCAAGCTGAAAAAAGCAGTGACCCGCGGCGACGGTTTTCAGGGTGATGACGTTACCGCAAACGTAAAGACCATTCGCTCCATTCCGCTGCAATTGAAAGGCGATTACCCGCCGTTGTTTGATATTCGCGGCGAAATAGTTTTGCCTTTTGAAGGTTTCGCAAAGATGAATGCCGAAAGGGTAGAAGCAGGCGAAGAGCCGTACCGAAACCCGAGAAACACAGCTTCCGGCAGCCTAAAATTACAGGACAGCTCTGAAGTTGCCAAACGGCCGTTGGACTGCTTGCTCTACAGTATTGTAGGCGAAAAACTTCCCATAAAAACCCAATTTGAAAGCCTCGAAAAAGCAAGGCAGTGGGGCTTTAAAGTCCCCGAAGCTGCAAAACTCGCCAAAAATCTGGATGAGGTTTTGGAGTTCGTGAATTATTGGGACGTACACCGCCACGAACTGCCCTACGAAACCGATGGGGTAGTGGTAAAGGTGAACAATCTGCAACAGCAGGAAGAGCTCGGCTATACCGCCAAATCGCCGCGCTGGGCGATGGCCTATAAATTTAAGGCAGAGCAGGTTTCCACGGTTTTAAACCAAATAACCTATCAAGTGGGCAGAACGGGCGCCATCACGCCCGTGGCAAATCTGGAGCCTGTGGAATTGGCCGGCACCATCGTAAAACGCGCTTCCCTGCACAATGCGGACCAGATTGCCAAGCTCGACATTCGCGAGGGCGATACGGTTTTTGTGGAAAAGGGCGGCGAAATAATTCCGAAGATAATCGGGGTAGATTTTACCCAGCGCGACCCGAATTCTTTGCCAACAAATTACATAACCGAATGTCCCGAATGCGGAACGACCTTGGTTCGAAATGATGGCGAAGCGCAACATTATTGCCCCAATACCGAAGGTTGCCCGCCACAGATTATTGGGCGCATCCAGCATTTCATTTCCCGAAAGGCGATGGATATTGAAGGCTTGGGTGGCGAGACCGTCGCGCTTTTGGTAAACAACGGCTTGATTAATAATTACGCCGATTTGTATCTTTTAAAAGAAGAACAGATTATTCCTTTGGAAAGAATGGCTCAAAAAAGTGCCGAAAATATGATAAAGGGAATTGAAGCTTCCAAAGAAATTCCTTTTGAAAGAGTGCTTTTCGCGCTGGGAATCCGGTACGTGGGCGAAACCGTTGCCAAAAAACTGGCAAAGCACTACAAAACCATTGACTCCTTAAGAAATGCTTCCGAAGAAGAACTTACGACCGTTGACGAAATTGGCGAGCGCATCGCCCAAAGCGTGATTTCCTTTTTCGCTTCCGAAGAAAATAACGCCATTATTGAACGGTTGAAAAGTTATGGCGTGCAGTTGGAGATTTCCGCAGAAAAACTTGCCAACCAAACCGATACGTTAAAGGGGCAGACCTTCGTAGTTTCGGGTGTTTTCACAAAAGTCTCCCGCGACGAACTCAAAAAGCTGATAGAGGACAACGGCGGCAAGGTTTCCAGCTCCATTTCGTCCAAAACCAATTGTGTAGTGGCGGGCGACAATATGGGGCCGAGCAAGAAAACCAAGGCCGAAAGTTTGGGCGTCGCCATCATTTCCGAAGACGATTTTTTACAAATGATTTCCTAATTGAAAGCAAAAAAGCGCTGAAAATAGCTATTTTTGCCACACAAGAATTGGGCATTCCATGTTGAAAAAAGTAAAGCGACATTCTTTAAAAAAGCACATTGAAAAAAACCTAAAGGAGCGCGATTTTTCAAAGCGTAATGAACCATTAACATATCTGGGTTTTTTGGTGGACGAAGCTTTTTTTGACAATTTTGAAATGCTGTACGAGTTCGGAAAGGACCTCGGCTTGCAACGAAAGGACATAAAAATCTTCACTTTTGTGGAAACGCGGCGAAAGATACCGTCGCTTCGGCAAAACCAGATAACCAACAAGGAATTTGGCTGGCGCGGCGAAATCCACAATCAAAATGCACAGGAGTTTTTGGATTTTCCGTTTGATGTGCTAATAGGTTATTACAAGGGGACACATGAGTTTTTAGGGGCAATGGTTGCGCAGAGCAGGGCAAAATTCAAAATAGGCTTCAATAATTCTGATGCCCGGCTTTTTGATTTGCTTTTAAATGTTGACCTGCAAAACAAGGATGCTTTTAAAAGTGAAGTGAGAAAATATTTAAAAATTTTTAAAAAGATTTAATGGAACCTAAAAGTAGGAAGAAAAAGGTGGAATGAGTCAAATTTTAGAATCCATAGAACCAAAAGTATCAACAGCATCAAAATTTAAAATATGAAAGAATTAGTTGGAACAGGCGTAGCATTGATAACCCCGTTTAAAAGTGACTTTTCCGTAGATGTGGAAGGACTCAAAAATGTGGTGAATTTCAATATAGAAAATGGCATTGACTATTTGGTAGTGTTGGGAACCACTGCCGAAAGCGCCACCCTTTCAAAAGAAGAAAAACAGCTTGTTATTGACACCGTGGTTTCAGCAAACAACGGCCGCCTGCCCTTGGTTCTGGGTATTGGCGGGAACAATACGCAGGAGGTTATTTCAGAGATGGAAACCCGCGACCTTTCCGCCTTTACAGCTATTCTTTCGGTTTCGCCCTATTACAACAAACCCACGCAGGAAGGCATTTACCAACATTTTGCCGCCATTGCAAAAGCCGCTCCGCTGCCGATAATTCTTTACAATGTTCCGGGGAGGACGGCTTCAAATGTGCTTCCGGAAACCGTAATTCGATTGGCGAATGATTTCGAAAAAATCGTGGCCATAAAAGAAGCCGCCGGCGATATTGTGCAGGCCATGAAATTGATTTCCGGTTGCCCAAAAGATTTCTTGGTAATTTCGGGAGATGATATGATTACCTTGCCAATGGTACTTGCCGGTGGGGCAGGGGTAATTTCCGTTATCGGAGAAGGATTTCCAAAGGAATTTTCAAAAATGGTAAAACTTGGTTTGGATAGAAAAGTTGACGAGGCCTATCAAATCCACTATAAAATAGCACCGGCAATAGACTATATTTTTGCCGAAGGAAACCCTGCCGGAATTAAAGCTGTTTTTAAGGCCCTGGGCATTTGTGGCGACACGGTACGCCTTCCATTGGTGGGGGTTAGTGACGGTTTGCGTAGCAAAATAGAATCATTTGTTAAACGCTTTTAGCAGCCCTATTATTTAATTTTTGCGTTAAAAATTTCAGAAGGCTTGAAAAAAATAGCCATGGGCGCAATATTTTAGCCACTCAATAAGTTTTGTCCAATCATCTTAATTTCCCTATTTTTGCACGATGTTTTTTAAACCCATGCGAGTACCACTTTTTTCGATTCTTTTCTTGGCCATTATTGTATCTTCCTGTAGTGAATATCAACGCGTACTGCGTAAGGAAGATATGGGCAAAAAATATGCAATGGCGGATTCCCTTTACAAATTGGGAAAATACAGGAAAAGCCTTAAGCTGATGGAGCAGATTGTTCCGTCCTATAGAGGGAAACCACAGGGAGAAAAGTTGATGTTCATTTATTCGAACACTTACTATAATCTGGAGGATTACTATCTGGCGGGCTACCAATTTGAACGTTTTGTGCAATCCTATCCCCAGAGTGACAGCGCTGAGGTTGCGTCCTACAAGGCGGCGAAAAGTTTTTATGAGCTTTCCCCGGTTTATTCGTTGGACCAAAAGGATACTTACAAAGCGTTGGAAAAACTCCAGGAATTTATCAATAGCTATCCCAATTCTGGGAAAAGGGTGGAAGCCAATACCTTGGTAGCCGAATTGCAAGAGAAATTGGAGAAAAAACAATATGAGGTGGCAAAACAATATTTGCGTGTGGAAGATTACAAAGCCGCCATTGGTTCCTTTGATAATTTTATCACAGACAATCCCGGCTCACATTATCGGAAGGAGGCCTTTTACGGGAGGTTTGTTTCGGCATATAAACTGGCAATAAACAGCATTCCCAGTTTGGTACAGGAACGTTTGATTACCGCAAAAGGATATTATAACAATTTTATGAAATATTATAAGGATACAGAATTGGCGCCAGAGGCAACCCAAATTTACCAAGATATAGAACGCCGGATCGTACCCATTGAGACACAACCCAACAGTTAATTTATTTTTATTATGGATATAAAAAATTCAGACGCCCCTATCAACACGGTAACCTTGGACAAGAACCTGATTGATGCCCCGACTAACAATATTTATGAGGCAATTTCAATTATTGCGAAACGAGCTTCACAAATAAACGGCGACATCAAAAAGGAACTTCTGGAAAAATTGGATGAATTTGCTACGTACAACGATAGCTTGGAAGAAATTTTCGAGAACAAGGAACAAATTGAAGTCTCCAAATTTTACGAAAGGCTTCCCAAACCCCACGCTTTGGCAGTGCAGGAATGGTTGGAAAACAAAATTTACTATCGCAATACCAAAGACGAAGTAGTAGCAGAGTAACTTTTGGAAGGTTGCAGTTTCCGCAAATAAATTCTGCAACTTGAACCCTGAAACTTTTATAAAAAGAAATGGCTGTTTTGAACGGTAAAAATATCTTGCTTGGCGTTACCGGCGGGATTGCCGCGTACAAAACAGCCTTTTTGGTTAGATTGCTCATTAAAAAAGGAGCCAATGTAAAAGTGGTAATGACCCAAGCCGCAAAGGAATTTGTTACGCCTCTAACGCTCGCAACCCTTTCAAAAAATGAGGTGTTTTCCTCCTTTACCGATGAAAAGGAAGAAGGCAGCTTAAAGGAGCCCAACTGGAACAACCACGTAGAATTGGCCCTTTGGGCAGATCTGTATTTGATTGCTCCAGCCACGGCAAACACGCTCTCCAAAATGGCGCACGGCGCTTGCGACAATCTTTTGCTCGCGTGCTATCTATCGGCCAAATGTCCCGTGTACTACGCCCCCGCAATGGATTTGGACATGTACCAACATCCCACCACCGCGGAAACTTTCAAAAAATTGGACAGCTTTGGAAATATTCAAATCCCTGCCGCTTTTGGCGAACTTGCCAGCGGTTTGGTAGGCCAGGGCAGGATGGCAGAGCCCGAAGAAATAGTTTCCTTCTTGGAAAATGATTTATTGAAAAAACTTCCCCTTCGCGGCAGGAAAATTTTAATAACGGCCGGCCCAACCTATGAAGCCATTGATCCCGTTCGTTTCATTGGTAACCATTCCAGCGGTAAAATGGGTTTTGCCCTTGCTGAAGCCGCCGCCCAACTTGGCGCAGCGGTTATTTTGATTTCAGGGCCCACTGCTTTAACCCTTGAAAACGATTTTGTAAAAATAATCCGCGTTACTTCTGCGGAAGAAATGTACAAGGCCACGCACGACTATTTCGACAAATGTAACATTGCCATTTTAAGCGCGGCCGTTGCAGATTATCGCCCTTCGGAAGTGGCTTCGGAAAAAATTAAAAAGAAAACTGAACATTTAACACTTCAGCTTACAAAAACAAAAGATATATTGGCGTCTTTGGGCGAAATGAAGAAAAATCAGTTCTTGGTAGGCTTTGCGTTGGAAACCCAAAACGAGGAAGAAAATGCAAAATTGAAACTGAAAAAAAAGAATTTAGATTTAATTGTGTTAAATTCGCTTCGGGACAAGGGTGCCGGATTTCAAGGCGAAACCAATAAAATTTCTTTGATAGGAAAGGGCAATAAAGTCCTGACTTTTCCGGTTAAACCAAAAACAGAAGTAGCAAAAGATATTTTAGATTATATTATTCAACATTCCAATGCGTAAATTTTTACTTTTTATAGTAGTTGCCACGGCGGCATTTTCCGGTAAGGCACAAGAACTAAACTGCACCGTAGCTATTGATGCCGAACAAACGGGCCAACCCAACCTGCAAATTTTTAAGACCTTGGAAACCCAATTGCGGGAGTTCGTGAACAATACCAAATGGACGGACCGCGAGTATAAAAACCAAGAGCGCATAGACTGCAATATGAGTTTGATAATTAGCAGTTATGACGGAACAACATTTACCGGGACCCTGCAGATACAATCTTCACGCCCGGCCTTTGGATCTACTTATGACAGCCCGGTCTATAACTATTTTGACAGGCAGCTAAGTTTTGATTATAAAGAATATGAGCCCCTCGCGTTCAACCTGAACAGCTTTGGCTCCAACCTGGTTTCAGTGGTGGCCTTTCACGTGTATACCATTATCGGTCTTGACGCGGATACCTTTGAGTTAAACGGTGGCATCCCCTATTTTGAAATTGCAAAACAAATAACCAACACCGCCGCTTCCGGCAATTATGTTGGCTGGCGCTCCACGGACGGCAACCAGTCTCGATACCGCTATAACGATGCCCTCCTTTCCTCGGTTTACAAAGAATTTCACGATGTAATGTACCAATACCACAGAAAGGGTATTGATATTATGGAATCCGATCAAAAAGCTGCCAAACAACAGATTTCCGATGCCATCAATATCTTAAAGGGCATCAACGACCGAAGACCGAACTCTTTTTTGGTAAGGACTTTTTTTGACGCCAAAAGTGATGAAATCCAGGCTATTTTCAGCGGTGGGCCACAAGTAGATATTACAAAATTGGTCGAAAACCTGAACAAAATGGCACCTACCAAACAAAGTAATTGGTCAGAAATTAAATTTTAGAAGGTTGCTCTGTGGATGCCCTCCACAAAACCCTGTATTGCAATTCCGAATTTGGATTTTGCATCCGTACGTTTAACTCTTTAAAACCTTAAAACCAACCGTGATAACCAGTCTCGCCATAAGGAACTATGCGCTAATTGAGGATATTCGTGTGGATTTCAAAGAAGGGCTGACCATAATCACGGGCGAAACAGGGGCTGGAAAGTCCATTCTTTTGGGCGCATTGGCCCTGGTAATGGGAAAACGCGCGGACCTTGGCAGTGTAAAGGATCCATCCAAAAAATGTATTATTGAAGCCCAATTTTCACTTAAAAATTATCAGCTCCAAAGCATTTTTGAGACCCTTGAACTCGACTATGAACCACAAACCATTCTCCGTCGTGAAATCCTTCCCGGCGGGAAATCCCGTGCGTTCGTCAATGATTCGCCGGTTACGGTAGCCCAGTTGCAGGGCTTGGCGCCCTATTTAATTGATGTTCATAGCCAAAACGAAACTCTGGATTTGGTTTCTGAGAATTTCCAATTGGAAGTGATAGACGCGCTGGCTGAAAACCAGACGCTATTAAAAACCTATCGCGAAAAATTTCGGGATTTAAAAATGCTTTCGGAAGCACTGGAGGAGGCAAAATTGGAACAACAGAACAGTATAAAAGAACTTGATTACAATTCATTTTTGTTGAAGGAACTCCAGCAGGCAAATTTGAAAAAGGCAAACCTGCAGGAACTTGAGGAAACTTTCGAGACTTTAAACAACGCCGAAGCCATTCAGGAAGCATTGGCACAAACTTCCAAATTTCTGGACGAGGACCAGATAGGTAGTTTGCAGACGGCAAAGGAGGCACGGCAAACTTTGGGTCGAATAACGGCCTATTCAAAAAACTTCCACGACTTGTGGCAACGGCTGAACAGCACCATAATTGAATTGGAAGATTTAGCCGCGGAATTCGCAAATTCTGCGGAAAGGATTGAAGCAGATCCCGAACAGTTGGCCGAGGTGAATGAAAAATTGCAGACCATTTACCGCTTACAGCAAAAACACGGGGTGGCGGAAATTTCCGGCTTGCTGGAAATCGAGGCTACGCTGGAATCTAAGGTGGCCACCACCCTGGGGTTGGATCAAAAGATTGAGAATCTGCAAAAGCAGCTATCAGCGCTTCAGAAAGAAACGCTTCAAATTGCCGGCACTCTTCACCAAAAGAGGGTGGAAGCAATTCCAATGCTTAAACGGAAATTGGAAGAAACGCTGGTTCCGATAGGGATGCCCAACGCCCAATTTAAATTTGAGTTGAATCCTTCCGAAGATTTTAAACCTACAGGAACCGATAGTTTGCAGCTCTTGTTTACGGCCAATAAGGGACTGGCCTTTGGGCCCTTGAAAAAAGTGGCATCCGGAGGGGAAATGAGTAGGATTATGCTCGCGATAAAATCGGTCTTGGCAACTTATAAAAAATTGCCCACGATAGTATTTGATGAAATTGACACGGGAGTTTCCGGAGAGGTTGCAAAAAAAATGGCTGTCATTATGCAGAAAATGGGCAAGACCATTCAATTGCTGACTATTACCCATTTGCCTCAAATCGCTGCCAAAGGCGATCACCATATAAAGGTATATAAGGAAGACAATAATGAGATAACCACTACCCACTTAAAAGTTTTGGACCGGGAAACGCGAATTATTGAAATTGCGCAGATGTTGGGGGGCAAAAATCTTTCCGAGGCTGCCATAGCAAATGCAAAGGAATTGTTGAATTAAAATGTATCTTTACTTTTAATTGGAATAACAAAAATTCAATTCAAATATAAAATCTAACAACATGGCTTATAATTTACTAAAAGGAAAACGGGGAATTATTTTTGGCGCTTTGGATGCCAATTCCATTGCTTGGAAGACGGCCGAACGCATTTATGAAGAAGGCGGAGCGTTTGTACTTACCAACGCGCCCATCGCTTTAAGAATGGGGCAGATCAATGAACTTGCACAGAAAACAAATGCGGAAGTCATTCCGGCGGACGCCACCAGTTTGGAAGATTTGGAGCAACTGGTTTCCAAAGCTATGGAAATTTTGGGTGGAAAATTGGATTTTGTGCTGCACTCCATTGGAATGTCTGTAAACGTTCGTAAAGGAAACCATTATACCAACCAGAATTATGATTTTACCCATAAGGGATGGGATATTTCCGCTGTTTCCTTTCACAAGACTATGCAGGTTCTCTATCAAAAAGATGCAATGAATGAATGGGGAAGCATTGTGGCACTTACCTATATGGCTTCGCAGCGCGTATTCCCTGATTACAATGATATGGCAGACAACAAGGCCTATCTGGAAAGCATTGCCCGTAGTTTTGGATATTTCTTTGGACGGGATAAAAAAGTGCGGGTAAACACCATTTCCCAATCGCCAACCCCAACTACCGCAGGGCAAGGGGTGAAGGGTTTTGATGGTTTTATTAATTATGCAGACAAAATGTCTCCGCTCGGAAATGCAACGGCTCTGGATTGTGCAAACTATACTGTTGCAATGTTCAGCGATCTAACCAAGCGTGTAACACTTCAAAACCTTTATAACGACGGAGGGTTTTCAAATATGGGCGTAAGCGAAGCCGTTATGGAGGCCTTTATTAGGAAGGAATAGAAAACCACATTCTGAATTAATTAAAAACCTGCCCCGAAGGCAGGTTTTTTTATGAACCGTGAAAAAGTAGTTCTTTTAAATATTTGATATTAACAATTTTTTAGATACTTTTAGTGGATTATTAACTAAAATTTATCAAAGTATGAAAAGAAGTACTATTATTGGGTGCTTAATAGGTCTACTGTCGCTGGCCTTAAGTGCCCAATCCAATCAGTCCTCCTCCTCGAGTTCCACCACGGGAACGACGAAGATAGAGGTACAAAAAAAGTCGGCATCTACGCTACAAGAGCTGTTGCTGCGATATCAGAATTTGGGAAGTAAAAGCGGAGCCTTAAACGATTATTTCTCGACCGAAGAGCAAAAAATGCTAAAGGATCATTTCTTGGGCAAGAGAGTGGCACCGGCTACCCATCAACCGGTATTGGGAGTCAGAACGGGGAACAATGCAACCTCCAACCCTATATTCGTGGCAAAAAATCGAACCAATCATACTCCTTTATTTGTTGCTACCCCCGAAAGACCGAACGCACGGGAGGGAAAGCTGAGTGAAGTTTCTCCAGAGAATAGAGGTACTTATCAGCAAACTCCTTTGTTTTTAGCACCAACTACAATAACTGCTGAGGATGAAGCGGAAATTTTGGCTGCTGCTCAAAGAAGCGCGAATATAGAGCTGGAGAATAACGTTAGTGTAGTTAGAAGCCGGATTCTCTCTGATATTATCCCTACAGCCGGTGCAACCGAAACGTTTACTCCCGCAGTTGGAGATCATTTTTTCGATCCGGGAGGACCGGGTGGAGGAAGTACTGGGGGCACGCCCGGAAATTATCCCAACTGTAACTGTGATACACAAACCACCTTGGCGGGTGTAAGTGAAATTAATTTCCAGTTTTTTAGTGTTTTTGCAACTTTTGATTATTTAAAAATTTACGACGGAACGGATGCTACAGGAACTTTGTTATATGACAATGGAACCGGCGGACCAAATTCTGGTGATATTACTTTAGCGGACATGATCGCATCCCATGGATCTTCAACTTTTACCTCAGCTTCAGGGAATTTCTTTTTCTTTTTCCATGCCTCTTCGGTGGTGGATTATGGAGGTTGGGACGTAGAAATCGTCACAGCTGCAGGCGGTGGTGGCGGTAGCGGATGTACTGCCGGGGTTTATACCAGCCGCTCCAATTTTGATGCGGAAGCAGGTGCCTTGGATCTAGAGGATTTCGCAGGTGGTCCCGGATTTCTTTCGCAGTGCGGTGAAGTTATCAGTAGCGCAGGTGAATCTTGTTTTCCCGCGGGCGAAATCTTGCCTGGTATAGAAATTACTTCCAATAATTCCGCCGGTGGTCAGACCGTATATGTCGATCCGGCCGACGGTTTTGGAAATACGATCCCGATTGTAGGTTCAAACACTTTTGTGGATTATACGATAATTAATTTCACCAATAATGATGTGAACGCATTTGGGTTTGATATGATTACCCTATTGGGAACCGGACCCGTGGAAGTCCGTATATTTGGAGCTGGTGGCCTTATTGATACACAAGTTATTAATAGTACGAACCCTGAATCATTTTGGGGATACATAGCTTCCGAAACTGTCGTTAGCGTTGAATTGGAAGACCTAACAGGTGCCAACATAGAAGGAATAGGAATGCTTGCTTTCGGAAATTGTTCCGGTGGTGGCGGTGGCGGTAGCGCTTGTAGCCAAGATAACCCTGAAAATGGTTTTGAAAATGGATATACCACTTCAGCCGATCAAGGCCAGCGAATCGCTTTTGACGCCACTGTACCTGCAGATACAGACTTTACTTTGGAAACAGCTACGGTAAATATTTGGATGAACCCCGGTTCCACCGTTACCTCATCCGATATATCTTTTTACAGCGATGCTGGGGGAGCTCCCGGAGCATTAATAACAACCCAATCAGCCGTGGCGCCAACTTCACAAACAGTTATAGGCAGTAACTTCGGTTTCGACATTTCTGAGGTGGTATTTGATATTTCTCCCGAACTACTTTCCGGTCAAGCAGGATCCGAAACTACCTATTGGATGGTATTCACACCAACTATTAGCGCAGGTAGCGGCTATATTAGCGCCACCACCGCAACTATTGAAGGCTATGAAGCCTACTTTTCACCAGATGGCGGAGTTACTTGGATCCTAATTGCAGGCAATGATATAGTTTATAATCTTGAAGGAACCTGCGAGACCATTGGCGGAGGCGGTGGCACAATGGATATGGCATATGGAGTCAACAATAGTAATTTAGAGTTGATAGGATTCCCCGTTACAGATCCATCATCCGTTGAGGTTTTTGGGGATTCACCAGTAACCGTAAACTTTGAAAATGCTGGAGCAATCGATCCGGCAAATCCAACAACAGGATACGTTCTCGATAATACCGGTGCCTTTTATAGCTTTGATGTTGCCTCTGGGTTTTATACCTCTTTAGGAACAATCAACGGAGAATGGCTCGGTATGGAATACGATCAAAGTTCTGGAGTTTTATATGCTATTACTTTAACAGAACTATATACCATTGATCCCATAGGACTCACCGCTACCTTAGTTGGACCCTTGGGTCTTCCGGCCGGAGCACTACCTATTGCCCTCGCAATAGATGGAAGCGGAGCGGGATATACCTATGATTTAGTGGATGATAATCTATACGGAATCGATATGTCCAGTGGGGCAACCACCGTGATTGGAAGCATAGGCTTTGATGCCAATTTTGGTCAAGGTATGTGTTATGACGCGCTCACAGATACGGTGTATATGGCCGCCTTCAACAGTGGAACTTTTGCCGCTGAATGGCGTTCGGTCAATACAGCAACGGGCGCTTCTACCCTTATTGGCCCAATAGTTACTACCGCCGCAACAACCCAAGTGGCTTGGGTGTCCATCGGCGAATCTTTGCCTCCACCGGCTTGTCCTGAACCTACCAATTTGGTGGTTTCCAACATAACGCCAACCACTGCAGACCTTTCGTGGACT
Source organism: Aequorivita sp. (assembly GCA_048265145.1). GTDB lineage: Bacteria > Bacteroidota > Bacteroidia > Flavobacteriales > Flavobacteriaceae > Aequorivita. The sequence goes on along the minus strand of JBLXCF010000019.1, from coordinate 3,672 downwards.
GCAGAGCCAAATGCCAGCAATGGATACATTTGGTATGTATTTGCACAGGGCGCTAACCCCATCAGTGATCCACCAGTTGCAACTGGAACGGTACCGGCGGGTACAACTACTGCCACTGCTACCGGTTTAAATGGTGGTCTTAGCTATGATTTCTATGTTGTGGCAGACTGTGATTCTGATGGTTTAAGCCAGTTGGCCGGCCCTGTAGGTTTTGCTACGCCTCCCGCTTGTGGCGGTAAATTTTATGATACCGGAGGACCCGGCGGAGACTATCAAAACAGTGAAAATGTTACAACCATTATTTCCCCAGAAAATCCGGGAGAACAGGTTACTGTAACCTTTACTGCTTTCGATGTTGAAGCCTCTTGGGACGCACTTTATGTATATGACGGGCCTGATGCCTCGTTCCCAATTATTTCTAGTGGAAATCCACCAACAAATAGTGGTTTCCCAGCTGGTGGATATTACGGAACTAGCATACCTGGTCCATTTACTTCGTCCGATCCAAGTGGTGCGTTGACTTTTGTGTTTATGAGCGATTCATCAGTGCCAAAAGCGGGTTGGGAGGCAGATGTTACCTGCGCGCTTTCACCCCCGCCAAACGATTTAATCGTAAATTCTATAGATGTTGATGAAATTGGCTTCCCTTATACAGATCCAGCAGTGCACATGCCAGCCGCCACTTTGGAGAATGGCAATCCTGTTAACTGCGATTTAACTGGTGCCAAAGGTGTTTGGTATAACTTTGTTCCCGATGGAGACGGTACTGCCAATGCAACCATTATTACTCCAGGTGGAGCAAGCTCTGTCACTTTCTATACGGCTCCAAATGAGAATGCTGTCGAAACAGACCTAACACTGGTTCCTCAACAGAGCAATCAGTGCGTTCCTGGTACGTCGGCTTCCATTTTTACCTTAGCAGGTCAGGCCTACTATGTGTTTGTAATGAATACTGGAGCCATTACCGATATCGTAATTGACGGAACAAATTTAGGAGTTGCCGACAACGCGATAGCGGGCTTTAGTTATTATCCAAACCCAACCAACGGTACGTTGAACCTTAAGAGTGTTGACAATATTGAACATGTTTCTATATACAACCTGCTAGGTCAAATGGTGATTGACAACAACGTAAATGCTGCAACTTCTGTGGTAGATATGTCCGGACTCACTACTGGAACCTATATAATGAAAGTTACGGTAAACGGTCAAATGGGAACCTACAGAATTTTGAAACAATAATTCAAAGTCTGATTTCCTGATTAAACCACCTGCTTTAGCGGGTGGTTTTTTTATTTTCATTTTTGAAGAATTTTTATTGAGTTAAATTTATCAACCAGCTTTTTTTGTTGAAGTATTAAAAGCGTTGGAGTCGTAAATGGGATGATTTTCCTACAATAATCTTTTAAACAACTCTTTGTAATTTATTTTTTTTATGATAGCTTTATGTTTTTGAAAATCAAATACTAATTTAACTAAATTTCATTATGAAAAAATTTACTATGTTAATTTTGTTCCTTTGTTGCGTGCTTGGTTATGGCCAACATGAGGTAAAATCTATGGGAGAGAACAATCCCATTTATTACAATCAACAGCAAAAGAAACAGACAGCTGTTTCAAAGGGAAACTCCAGTATTCCATCTGAGATTACCCAAGTGAAAAAAGGGGTTAACAATCCCGTTGTTTACAAAAAGCAGTCTGTTAAGACCGATTTAAATGGCCGCTCTGCAACTTCAGTTGAAGGAACAGCCACAGCTCAAAAAATTAATGCCGGGCCAACCAGCCTCAGTGCCTCTACGGGTTCCTTGCGCACAGTAATTAGCGCTCCACCAGGCACCGCTACCAGACAGGCCAATCCGGATATTTTTGAAGCAAATAGAGCACCAGTTACCATTACCCATAGCGTTTCCCAAAATATTGTAGCAGGAAACTCGGTAACCTGTAATGCCGGAGGTATCCCCGACGAGAACAGTTTCTATAGGGATTTCGACTTAGCCGCTGATTTTGGGATTTCAGATGAATTCACCGTCAGCAGTGCCGAATTTGCGGTTGAGGCCGTTTCGGGACCCACCAATTTGACTATCAACATCTATTCAACAAACACCACCTTTCCAACTGCGTTTCCTGGGTCGGCCACCCTGCAAGGTACAGCTAACTATGTTTCAACCGCAGGGGATGCGGGAGCGGTCGTTTCAGTACCAATTACCGCCACAATTCCAGCGGGAGCAATAATGATTTATGAGTTAAAAATTAATCCCGGCGCTACGGCATCCTGGTTCCCCGGCTCCAATGCAGCTGGGCAAACCGGGGTATCTTGGATTAAGTCAGTTGCTTGTGGTATTTCAACACCCACGGATCTGGCGGCGATCGGTTTTCCAAACCAACATATGGTTATGAATATTGTCGGCGAAGAAGGTGGCGGTGGCGGAGGATCCTTTCCAGCGCCCTATTGTGGTCCGCTTGATTTCACCTCTAATGTAGAGCCTATTACCTTGGTAGAGGTTGCAGGAATTAGCAACGTTACAGATGCCACGGTAAACGGTACACCAGATCACGAAGACTTTACCTCCATTACAGGAAACATGGAGGCAGGAATGAGCTATCCAATTGCTCTTGAGGGCAATACGGACGGTAATTTTACCAATCGTTTCGTGGTTTTTATAGATTGGAACCAAAATGGAATTTTAAATGATTCGGGAGAGGTTTATGAAATTACCGACCTTCTTATTAACTCAACTGGTGTGGATGGACAACAATCAAATGGCACCATTGATGTTCCATCTGGAGCCTTGGCCGGTACTACGCGAATGAGGGTAAAAAAACAATTTGGTGTTACTAATTATTTAGATCCTTGCCTTGCTACTGGTTTTGGCCAAGCGGAGGATTATTCCATTGAGGTAACTACCGGTGGCGGTGGCGGAGGTGCTTGTGCCAATGCGGTAATAGAGGTTAATCAAGACCAGACGAACACTTGTATGGCCAACATATCACAAGGAGGACTTGCTCAGTCCTATGTAGCACTTGAAGCTGAATCTGCAGGAGCTGGTATTATGTTCACCACAAACTCTTCTGGTCTAGAAGTAGAGCTTTCTTTGTGGGATGGCTTGCCAAACGCTGGTGGTACTATGCTCGCAACCGGCACCACCCAAACGGATGGTACGGCTTGGGCTGATGTTTTTTGGGATCCGGTAGTAAACGTAACGGTAGGTAATACCTATTATATCGTTATAGAGGGTGATGCATCATTGCCTTGTGTAGCTGGAGATATTTCAAATCCTTACGCAGGTGGAAATGTTTTTGCAAATCCTGGATACCAACCCTTTCCAGACTTTGACTATACATTTAGAACCTACAGCTGCGACGGTGGCGGTGGCGGAGGTGGTAATCCTTGCGCGACTACAGGACCAAGCAATGGTTTTGAGAACGGCAAGAGCTTTACGAAGAATTTGGGCCGCATTGTGGCGCACGACATAACCGTTGCCGATGGCGAAGATATGTTGTTGGAATCCGTAACCTTTTCAGCTTTTATAGGTGCAACCGGCTCCGGTGTTAACGCTGCGAACGTGGACATTTTCATTTATGAAGATAATGGGGCAGGAGCTCCAGGAGCACTACTAAACTCACAAACCAGTTTGGTTCCGGATTCCCAAGTAGTGGTTGGCTCCAATTTTG
>JBLXCF010000018.1:0-46738 GCA_048265145.1 Aequorivita sp. | reverse complement strand
TGGTCCGTCAGCAAAAACGTGCCGTTGGTCGTGCCGAAATCGCACTGCTTCATGTCCGGGGCGGGGTGGGCGATGGGAACAGGTGAAAGTTGAATATAAAATTGAGTAGTGGCAAAACAGCTGGGAACTGTATTGCTCTCAACCCTGGCATAAATGAATTGGGAGGCAGTAACCACATAGGGTTGTGAAAATGGATTAATCCCCGCCATTGCATCTGCAGGAGTTGCGTGATAGGTTACGGTATATTGAGCGGGAGCTTGTCCGTTAAGAATGGTGGCATCAAAAACCGCGTTCAAATTGATGGGTTCTTGCCCAGGAGTGCCAAAATCACACAAATTATAAGGGCTTGCTGGAGGAGTGGCAGAAGCGGCATCAAAACGTATTTCAAAAGAATCTATGGCAAAACACGTTTCACTAGGTTCTTCAATGCGAACCCAAATTGTTTCCGAGGAGCCTACAATTGGATAGGCATTGGCTGGAACGATAGGGTTGGTATCCCCCTGGGCTTCTAACTGACTGTGGTGATAAGATATTTCAAATAAAGGATCCTGACTTCCACGAACCACTGGATTATTCTGGGTTAAATCAAAAATTCCGGGATTGGTTCCGTCGTCGCAAATATCCAAATCCAATGGCGGACTCGCTATCACAGGTTGTGGATAGAAAAGCACATCAAAAAATTCATTGTCCACGGCGCCTGCTGGCAGGAATATATCGGCTCTGTAATATCCGGTGGTAGTAACGGACAATGTAGGATTGGTTTCGGCCGGAATAAAGGGGGAAAAAGTCCCCGAGCCGATTGGGTTTTCATAAAACCATTCATATCCCAAGGCATTTGGAGCCGTGGCATCCAAAACCACCGTATCTCCATTACACGCGGTGGTCTGAACTATAGAGCAGTCAAAAGCATCGGGATCTCCGAAGGTTAAATTAAAAATATCGGGCGTACTTGAATATCGATCCACCACGATAATAACTTCATCGCCCGGCACCAAACTTAAAAATCTTACCTGGCCATCGCCTGCAGCGGTTTCGCAAAAATCAGTCGCGGTTAGATTTAAGCCAGTGTCATATTGACCGGCTGCAGGAGCATCGTAACTCGCCCTATCGGCCACTCCCAAATTGTTACAATCGGCATTTACCCACACTGCGAAATCGTAATCGACGTTTCCAGTGGGTTCAATCTGGAAGGTAAAATTTGTTGCCTGAATGATGGCAAGCCTAAACCAAATGGTACGGGTTCCTTGAAGAATTTGGCAGCCCGTGTCAATAGTTATTGGCGAGGGGTCTATGGCGTTGTTTTGCAGTCCGTCCTGGCTGTCGCAAATTGGGATCAGAATGTCGCAAACTTGGGCTTGTATGCTGAAAAAGGAACAAGAAGAAAGAACGAGCAGGAGTAATAATTTTTTCATGGAGGGGAAGAATATGTGTACTAATAGCGAATTCGTTTTTATATTTTTCTAAATGGAATTGTTTTCACCTCTACCCCATCAATTATAAAATGAATGGCATAGGATCCATTTTCAAGCGAGGAGAAATCTCTTTTCATACTCTGGGCTCCTTCCATTTTGGTAACTTCTTCGGAAAGAACCTCCCTGTTGTTTAGGGTTACGGAATACTTTATTGTTTTCGGTTCCAAAAAGGAAAAATTCAAAATTGCACTTGGCCCGATTTCAGGGTGTGCCAGTTCAATTTTTGATTCATAATCGCTCGCGGTAGGTTTTTGGGCATAAAGCGTGGCTGCACAGATAAATAGCAGCAGCATTGTAATTTTTTTCATGGGTTCTACGGTAAAATTATTCGTGAAAATTAAGAAAATTTTAGGAAACCCTTCTCAATATAAGTATTAAAATAAGAACAACCCATTTTAAAAACCTAAATGTGAATGCGTATCTTTGCAGGCCTGAATAAGAAGAAATCATTTACATGGATTTAGAAAAACAACTTAAGGACATTGAAGCAATGGGCAACGACCACATAGGAAGTTCCACGGAAACACCCCTGCGCCCTGATGCCTTTGAGCTTAGCGATATTGAAAAAATTGCAACAATAAAAAAGGATGTTGCCAACATTATGGAAACCTTGGGGCTGGATCTTACGGACGACAGTCTGAAAGGAACCCCCACTCGCGTTGCAAAAATGTTCGTGCAGGAAATTTTTGCGGGCCTGCATCCGGACAGGCGCCCGAAAGCATCCACCTTTCAAAACAAATATAAATACCAGGAAATGCTGGTGGAGAAGAATATCACCCTTTATTCCACTTGCGAACACCATTTGCTGCCAATTGTGGGAAAAGCCCATATTGCCTATATTTCGAACGGAACGGTGGTGGGACTCTCGAAAATGAACCGAATTGTGGATTATTACGCGAAACGCCCGCAGGTGCAGGAGCGCCTGACGATGCAAATTGTGAAAGAACTGCAACACGTTTTGAAAACAGATGATGTTGCCTGCGTGATTGACGCAAAACATCTTTGCGTAAATTCACGCGGAATCCGCGATATTGACAGCAGCACCGTTACCAGTGAATTTGGCGGCGCATTCAAAAAAGCAGAAGTCCGAAGGGAATTTTTAGATTATATAAAATTGGATACAGAGTTTTAAGGAATTGATACTTTTCAAATTAGTATTTCCGAAATTCAAATTCCATCTATTAAATTTCAATCTTCAACGTCGAACCTTTAATCCAAAATGTTGCAACCACACCAACTCTACATTTACAATTCGCTTACAAAGAGCAAGGAACCTTTTGCCCCCATCCACGAAGGCGCGGTGGGAATGTATGTCTGCGGTCCAACGGTTTACAGCAATGTGCATTTGGGCAATTGCCGCACATTTTTGTCCTTCGATTTGGTTTTCAGATATTTAAAACATATGGGCTACAAAGTCCGCTACGTCCGCAATATTACCGATGCCGGCCATTTGGAAAACGACGGCGAGAGTGGAGATGATCCAATTCTGAAAAAAGCGCGGATTGAACAATTGGAGCCCATGGAAGTAGTGCAGAAATACACCGTGGATTTCCACACGATTATGGCCAAATTCAACGCCTTGCCACCGAGTATTGAACCTACCGCAACGGGCCATATTATTGAACAAATTGAAATTGTACAGAAAATTATTGACGAAGGTTTTGCCTATGAAAGGAACGGCTCGGTGTATTTTGATGTTTTAAAATTCAACGAAACCCATAATTATGGCAAGCTCAGCGGCAGGCAACTGGAAGATATGATTGCCAACACCCGGGAACTATCGGCACAGACCGACAAGAAAAATCCGCAGGATTTTGCCCTTTGGAAAAAAGCCGAGCCCCAGCACATTATGCGCTGGCCCTCGCCATGGAGCGATGGCTTTCCGGGCTGGCATTTGGAATGTACGGCCATGAGCACCAAATATTTGGGCAACAATTTCGACATTCACGGAGGCGGGATGGACCTGAAATTTCCCCACCACGAATGTGAAATTGCACAAGCGGAGGCCTGCAACCACACTTCGCCGGTGAATTATTGGATGCATGCGAATATGCTTACGCTGAACGGCAAAAAGATGTCCAAATCCACAGGAAATTATATTCTTCCCAATGAAATGTTTACCGGGGAAAACACGATTTTGAGCAAGCCATTCTCCCCCACCGTTACCAAGTTTTTTATGTACCAGGCACACTATAGAAGCATTTTGGACTTCAGCAGTGAGGCGTTGGAAGCTTCGGAAAAAGGATATAACCGATTGATGGAAGCGTATAAAATATTGGGGGAAATTAAGCCTTCCTCCTCAAGTTCCTTAGACATTGAAGGTTGGCGGAAGACATGTTATGATGCGATGAATGACGATTTTAACAGCCCTATTTTGATTGCCCATCTTTTCGAAACCGTAAAATTCACCAATGCGCTAAAGGAAGGCACGGAAACCCTTTCGGCCGCAGATTTATCTTTACTTAAAAACACCCTGCACGACTTCCTCTTTGAAGTGCTTGGTTTGGAGGAAACCGTTGCCGGAGCTTCCCAAAACACCGAAAAACTTTCGGCCGCCGTGGAGCTGCTCATCCAATTGCGCAATCGGGCCCGCGCCAATAAAGATTGGGCCTTGAGCGATACCATTCGCGACGAGCTTTCGGCAAAAGGCATACAACTGAAGGATGGAAAGGACGGAACTACATTTCAGATCGTTAATTAAGAGTTATGGGTTATGGATTATGAGTTATGAGTTATGAGTTTTAAGAAAATCCTTACTTTTCCATTTGTTCAATTAATCCGATTTTATCAGCTATTCCTTTCACCCCTATTGCCTTCAAGTTGCCGCTACTCGCCCACTTGCTCGCATTATGCAATAGCGGCGTTACAAACCCACGGACTTTTAAAGGGCGGTTGGCTCGCGGCAAAGCGAATAGCCAGTTGCAACCCCTGGGGCGGCTCGGGCTACGACCCCGTTCCGCCAAAAAACAAAAATTCTGAAAGATGATTTCTGAATTAAAACAATATCTTTACCCATCGCAATAAAAACGCCACTATGCACTATTTAAGTTTTACCTGGAATCCGTCCGAAGGCATCGACCTTGGTTTTTTTATGATCCGTTACTACAGTTTGATGTTTGTGGTAGCATTCACTTTAGGCTGGATCTTGACCAAAAAAATATATGAGCGCGAAGGTTTGCCGCAGGAAAAACTGGACAGCCTTTTTATTTATATGGTGGTGGCCGTTTTGGTGGGCGCCCGATTGGGCCATGTGATTTTTTATCAGCCCGAGCTCTTCGCGGAGGATCCACTTTCGGTCTTTTTGCCCATACAGACCGTTCCGGAATTTGAATTTACGGGTTTCCAAGGTTTGGCAAGCCACGGAGCGGCAATAGCCATTTTAATAGCGATGTGGTACTACTCCAAAAACGTGATCAAAAAACCATTTTTGTGGATTTTGGACCGCATTATAATTGCCGTGGCCGCGGGAGGAATTTTTGTGCGGATCGGGAATTTTATGAATTCTGAAATAATCGGGAAACCTTCGGGAGATTTTCCTTTGGGCATTCGTTTTGTGCACGAGGGCATTCGAAAACACGAGGCTGTGCAAGCCACGGGAATCCAAGACCCGAAGAAGGCCTATGACGCCATAGTACACAATCCACAATTTTCCGAACTGCTGAACTCGGTTCCTTATCGGCATCCGGCCCAGTTGTATGAAGCTGCAGGCTATGTAATCGTGTTTTTGGTCTGTTGGTATCTGTATTGGAAAACCGAGCGCCGACAACAGATTGGGTATATTTTTGGGGTGTTTTTGATCTTGCTTTTTATGGTCCGCTTTTTAGTGGAATTCGTCAAGGAAAGCCAGGGCGGTTTTGAATCGGCACTCGGGCTGCTATCCACGGGCCAGTGGCTGAGCGTTCCGTTTATCATTGCAGGAATTTACATCATGTGGAAGGCTTCAAAAAAGAAGATAGATGCAGAAACGGCAGTTTAATTATCTGAAATTTAAGTATTATTTAAAATGAAAAAAATAGCTATACCGGCGCTGTTGTTGGCATCACTTTGCTCCCTTGGCGGTTGCAAGGACAAGCAGACTTCCGAAGTAAAAAATCTTACCCAGGAAATTACCTTTTCCAAGGAAGGTGAATTATCCATATTAAAAAAGGACACCGATTCCATAATCGCGACCCTCGACATTGAAATTGCAGATGATGAATATTCCACCGAGACGGGGCTGATGTACCGACACAGTATGGATGAAAACCAAGGCATGTTGTTTGTGTTCAGCGATTCACAGCCGCGGTCCTTTTATATGAAGAACACTGAAATCCCGTTGGACATTATCTATATAGATGCTGACAAAAAGATTGAAAGCTTCCAGAAAAACGCCAAACCTTTTGACAGTACTTCGCTTCCGTCGGAAGGCGCTACCCAATATGTGCTGGAAGTGAACGCCGGTCTTTCGGATGCTTGGAAGCTGGAAAAAGGAGATCGGATTGAATTTACAAAGATGTGATCTTGCAATTGTCGTATTCATTTCGAAAGAAATAAAAAAAGGCCCTCTCATCGCGAAAGGGCCTTTTTCATTTTTTATAGGGAAAAAATTACGCTTCCACAGCAGGAACTTCTTCTTCTTTTTTATCTAATAGATCCTCAATGTTTTTACGTTTTACGGTGTCATACATTATTGGCGTTGCAATAAACAACGAAGAATAGGTACCTACCACAATTCCCACAATAATGGCAAACAACAAGCCACGAATGGATTCCGCACCAAAGAAGAACATACACAACAACACGATCAAGGTGGTGAAGGAGGTGTTCAAGGTCCTGCCTAAGGTGCTGTTTAGGGCCACGTCAATAATGCGGTTCAGTTTCCAAGCTGGATGTTCGCCAAAATATTCGCGGATCCGGTCAAAGACAATTACCGTATCGTTCAGCGAGTACCCAATAACGGTCAGGATTGCGGCGATGAACGCTTGGTCAATTTCCATGCTGAAAGGCATAAACCTGTAGGTTAACGAGAAAATTCCCAATACGATGGTAACGTCGTGTGCAACTGCAATAACGGCTCCCAAACTGAACTGCCATCTTCTAAATCGCAAAAGGATATAAAGGAAAACTACCACCAAGGAACCAAACACTGCCCAGAAGGAGTCCTTTTTGATATCGTCTGCAATGGTTGGGCTCACTTTGTAATACTCCATTCTTCCAATGGTTTTACCTTCCTGGTCACCCACAAACTGTTCGAAGGTCATATCCGCAGGCATTTCCTTTTTAACGGTTTCAAAAAGCATGCGTTCAATTTCCTCATCTACATCGGTGCCAGTTTCGTCTACTTTATATTTAGTGGTAATCTTCAATTGGTTGTCGCCGCCATAAGTCTTGGCCTCGGCGCTTCCGAAGGTTTCGATCAAATCGTTCTGAATTTCATTGGAATTTACATCTTTCGCAAAACGGACTGTATAGGTGCGTCCCCCAACAAAGTCAACCCCTTGGTTCAAGCCAATGGTAAATAGCGAGCCAATGCTAACCAATAGCATCAGGGCAGAAAACACATAGGCTATTTTGCGTTTTCTTAAAAACTGGATATTGACATTCTTGAATAAATTTTTCGTGATTGGAGTTGAGCACGGCAAGGCTTTGCCATTTTTGGTATAACTGTCTATAAACAATCGGGTAATGAAAATTGCCGTAAACAATGACGTTGCGATACCTATTAATAAGGTAGTTGCGAAACCTTGGATGGGACCGGTCCCAAAAACCAAAAGTATCAATCCGGTCAGACCGGTGGTGATGTTGGCATCAAGAATAGAGGACAACGCATTGCTGAAACCATCTTTAATGGCGTCCTTTTGAGCCTTTCCTTTCGCGAGTTCCTCTTTGATCCTTTCAAAGATAAGCACGTTCGCATCCACAGACATACCCACGGTCAAGACGATACCGGCAATACCTGGCAGGGTAAGCACCGCTCCCAGACCGGCCAAAATTCCGAAGATGAACAATATGTTCACCAACAAGGCAACATCTGCAAACATACCGGCCTTTCCATAATAACCTATCATCCACAAAAGAACGATTATCAATGCTATGGCAAAGGACATAATACCGCTATTGATGGCTTCGTGCCCTAAGGTTGGACCAACCACTTCGCCTTGGATTATCTCCGCTGAGGCTGGAAGTTTTCCGGCGCGCAATACGTTGGCCAAATCCTGTCCCTGTGGTACCGTAAAGTTTCCGGAAATCTGGCTTCTACCTCCTGCAATTGCACCAGAGGTTACGCCAGGGGCGGAATAAACAATATCATCCAAAACAATCGCAATTTGGCTCTGGTTTTGGTAGGCATCGCCGGTCATTTGTTCCCAGATTTTTGCACCCTGACCATTCATCTGCATAGAAACCACCACACGGCTCAGGTTATCATACTCCTGACGGGCGTCCACTACCACGCCTCCACCCAAGGGCGGCACATTGTCTCTGTTACCTTTGAGGGCATAAAGAGCGGTCACTTCCTCGCCGTTCAGCTGCGGACTGGCCTCTGGCAAACCCCAAACAAATTTGGCATACCGCAATTCGTTCGGCAAAAGCGATTTAATCTGTGGGTTGCGCAAATAACCATTAATAACAGCAGTATCCTTCAATTTGAAAGTGGCAATCACGGGTCCGCCTTGGTTGCCAAGCGAAACCATTTTGGATAGAATGGGGTTGGCTTTGTTGTCATCTACCAAAGAATCTTTCACATCCTGACCGCCCAAAAGCTTGCTAACGTCATCCTCTTCCGTTTTGGTTGTATCTGCAACGGTTTGGGTACTATCGGCTGTTTGGGCCGTTTGGGCTTCAGGATTGGTGTTGGCCATTGCAATTTCTCCTGCCTTGGCATCGGCGGCTTGCAAAAAGCCTGCAACTTCCTCGAATTTATAGACATCCCAGAACTCAAGCTGGGCCGTACTTTGAAGCAATTTCTTCACCCTATCAACATCTTTCGCCCCGGGAAGTTCCACAAGAATCCGGGCCGATTTGCCCAAGCGCTGAATATTCGGTTGTGTTACGCCAAATTTGTCAATACGCTTTCTTAAAACCTCAAAAGCGGAGGTAATGGACTCATCTATTTTTTTCTGGATAATTGGTTTAACTTGGGCATTGGTCATTCCCACATCAATAACATCCTCCAGGTTTTTGTTGAAGAAAATATCCGGGGAGGCCAATTGATTTTCGCCTGGAAGCGCTTCAAAAGCCTTAAAGAATGATTCCACGTAGGTATCCTGGCTATTTTTTTGAAGTTCGGTTGCATTTTCCAAAGCTTGGTTAAAAGCAGGGTCTTTGGTGTTGTTCGCCAATCCTTTCAAAATATCCTTTACGGATACTTCAAGAATTACGTTAATACCCCCTTTAAGGTCAAGACCTTTGTTCAGTTCCTTTTCTTTGGCGGTTTTGTAATCGATTCCCAAGAAAACCGATTGGTTTGCCACCGAATCCAAATAGCGGGCCTCTGCATTGGCACGTTCGTGGGGTTCATCTTCAGAAAATTTGCTCTTTGCAAATTCCTGAGCGCTATTCTCCACCTTGTTCGCAACATAGGTGAAGGATAATTGATAGATACTTACCAATCCGAAAAGGATGGCAAATACCGTAATAAGTCCTTTGTTTTGCATGTTTTATTTTTTTGGTCAGATTTTTTATTCCCCCAGTTCCACGGTTCCGGAACGGGTGCGCAAATATATAATTTGCGTTCCTAACTGACAATGATGTGATTATTAAAAAAATTAGGAAGGTTTTTCTGTTTTAAAAAACCATATTTTCGATGTTTTAAAAGAAATTTACTCTTTTTTATTAGGAAGTGGGGCCGGCGCGGACCTCGGGAATATAATGAGGCGTAAGGGTTCTTATAAGCGAGAGCTCGCCGTAGTTTTTTAATGAAACGTTTTCAATTTCAGTCCCAAAAAATTCGGCGTGGTTGGTGGCAAGGGAAATTACCGGAAGGAAATTGTAATCCTTCAGGTTTTTTATTTCTACCGGAAAACCGTGGAGGCCCATTTGGGAGCCCGCATCTTCTTGAATTTTCACAATAGCCACCCGATAGAAGCTGCCGGAATCATTCCCAAAAGGTTGCTGGAAAGGAATTCGGTTGGCATGCTTGGCAAAATCCACCCCATGCGGTCCGCCGTGCTCACGGAACAATTGCTGGATTTGGGAAACGCCCATCTCGCTGTAGTAGGAAACCTTTAAACCGCCATCCTGCAGAGCGGAAACTTGAATTTGCTGCACGCCAATGGCCTTCAATTTTTCGGTTACCTCAGAAATTGCTTGTTGGGCCTTTTCCGGGCCTACTGTCGAAGCATCAAAACGAACAATAATTTCTTGGTTGGGAAGGGTGGACCGTTCCTCGCTTATTCCAAAATAAGCAAGAACAATTAGGCATATAGGAATGTACCATCTCCAGTTCACGCGCCAAATATAAAAAAATAAAGACTGTATCGCTACAGTCTTTAAAACAATATAAAACAAACAATAAAAACTAAAATTCCAATTCAAAGTAAAGGCTGCTTTCCGGGTTCAGATCGGTAACATCTTCACCTTTAAGTACTTCACCGTTTTGGTTCATCAATTTCAAATTGATTTTCCAATAGCCGGTCATCGTCAACGATAGTTTTCCTGCATACATTTTAGTGGCGGCCCGATAGGTCATGTCTTCATTATTCGGCGAACTGTGGTTGCCCATTCCAGGCATTCTTGGATCTACGGTAATTTTATAGTTTTCCACCACGGGAAAATTCATCATATTTTCCATTTTGTACAGCACAGCTTCCAAATCGTTTACGGCGACCTTGGGTTCCTGCGGATTTACATAGGCCAAAATATAGCGGGTATTGTCGCTGCCCATAAAAACTTGGGTCTTTTTAAGGCCGTTGGCAGATTCGGCCACAGAAACCCTAATGGATTCCTCAACGGGCTGCCCTTTAAAGGAGTAAGTCAGTCCTAATTCCCAATATTCGGTTTGGTTGCTTGCCATTTGAAAAACGATATGGCCATGGTACACGGTATTTTCTTCCGTATTTTCCAATTCGGAATGTGGCGCGGAATGGCTCATGGTTTCCATATGCATCACGGGCATCCAGCTTGGTGCTGCATTGGATACATATTCATTGCTGGAAAGATCCTTTATCCGGAAATAAATTTCATTGTAGCCCACTTCCAGATTTTCCTTTTCGGAATAAAATTCAACGGCATGGTCCGCCGCGGAAATTTCATAGATTTTGTAAAACCCTTCCATCGGGTCGGTGGGCTGTGGAGTAGTATCGTCGTCATCGGAACAACTGGCCAAAGTGATGGAAAGAAATAAAACTGCGAATATATATTTAAGTGTTTTCATAATTTTTTAAAATTGATTTTTTAATAATTTAATTTAGGGAATAAGAAATGGTCACGTAAAAGTTTCTGCCCATCCGCGGAATGTTGTTCCAATCGGAATAGGAAGCATAAAACGTATCGAAAATATTCTCTACCCCTGCCCTCAGAAATAGATCATTGTCATTTATAAAAAACCGTTTTCCAAAACTGGCCGAAAGTGTGGCGTAGGCCGCGGTTTTTGCTTCTCCGTAGGCCGCATTATAATTAACCTGCTCGCCGGCGCCGTTCATCCAAAGGGAAGCGGAATATTGGTTTTTATAAAAATCAATCGCGCTTCGGTAGGAAATGGGACTGATCAACGGCAAATTTTCGCCTTTTTGGTCCACCCCTCGATGATAGGAAATACTGCCCGAAACCTTAAACGCGTTCGAAACGGTATATCTGCCCGAAAGGGTGGTGTTGAAAAGCTGTGCATATTCAAGGTTGCGGTAAATTTTAACCCCGTTCGCGCCAATGGTCATTGTGCTCAGCGAAGGATCCACAACGCCGATAATGTAATTGAACACGTGGAAGTAATTGGCCGCGGCCTTAATTTCAAAAACTGGCCTTTTATAGCCTACCGAAAGGTTTCCGTCTATCGAGGCTTCCGTTTTAAGGTTTGGATCGCCAATATAATCGTGGTTATCAAAACTGTTGAAAAGATAAAAACCGTAGCCCTCGGAAACTGAAGGCGCCCGCTCCCCATAGGCCACGCCGCCGTTTAGGTGAAAATCCCCCAGCATTTTGTGATAGTTTGCCGAAACGCTTTTCAAAAAACGGGAATTTGTTTTATCCATTTCGGGATAAAAAATCCTTAAACTGTTCAGCCCAAATTCGTCCGCAACGGTGTTTGAATGAAACGCCAATCTTGTGGAAAGTTTCAAGGAAGCATTCTTTAGCGGGATGTGGTCCTCGACATACAGACCCACATTTTGCGTTCGAACATCGGGCCAGGTCAACATAAACATCAACGGTTCATTTCCGTTTTGTGGATACATTGTCATCTCTGCGTAACTCTTGTTATAAAAGCCATCTAACTTGAACAGCAAATGATTTTTTTCCAAATTCAAATTTGCCTGCGAATAGAATCCCGCGGTTTCACTCCAGCCCGGCATATCCATATGTATGGGAACACTCGGGCGCTTGGTGTCGTCCATCACGTGTTTTATGGTGTTGTAGTACACTTTTGATTCCCAGTTGCTTAAATTTCCAAACAAGCTATCTTGTTTATAACTAACGGAACCAATAACCGCACGTGCCAGGGAAACATCCATGGTTAAAGCCGGATAGCCAACATCGTGCGCTTCATCAAATATAAGGGTAGCGGCCACAGATTTATCCTGCGCCAGTTTAACGCCGGTATTCAGGCTGAGGTTATATTTTTCAAATTGTGAAAAAAGTACTTCCTGGTTACCTCCGGCGAAATAATTATCGGCCTTTCTATAAATGGCATCGGTATTGACATAAAATTTTTCGTTGGAATAGTTCAATTCCCCGCCAAATACACGCATTTTGTTATTGGTTTCAAAAGCACTTTCCAGCGAGCCGGTCCAACCGGTAGGCTTAAAATCACTTTTGTCCAATTTTAAATTGATGCCGCCTCCAATAGTATTTCCGAACATAGCGCCTTGCTGGCCCGATCCTATTTCGGCCTCCGAAAGGTTTGATACATCCACATAGGAAGTTACGGGATCCATTTTGTCTGTACAAGCACCGAAGATCTGCATTCCATCTAGGGTTACCGCCAAACGTTCCGATGCCATGTCGTTCATGCTGGGCTCCCAGGCGTAGGCGCCCCTTTTTACCATATCCACGGTCAATGAGGATTCCAGAAATTCATCCAGGGTTGATAAGGGTTTTCGCTGTTTTTGATGGTCCAATTGTTTTCCAGCAGAGATTACCACAACTTCGTTCAGTTGTATAAATTTCAAACTGTCGGTCGCTGTTTCCTGGGCAGTGAGCGACGATGAAAATACGGCACACGAAATAATGCCCAAAAAGCAACCCGCAAGTGTCTTCACCAAGGAAAACACACTAATCGATAATTTCATTTTTAGATAGTTTTATTAGTAAATAGACCGTTTCCCGAAGAAATGCTACAAGCGTTCCCCCTCGGAAAACCGATTAAAAAAACTATCCTAATTGTGGTGGGTGTATAATCTTGGATACAAAAAGGGCCGCATTTAGATTGGGCCTGTAGCCAATATTAGCTATTGAAGAATTTTCTATCTGTGCAGCGAAGATAAAGGCCGGAAATTCTTCCGAAATTAAAATCTGGGGAATTTCGGTTTTTGAATTCTTGTTGTTTAAAGGATTTTGCTTTTCCGCCCCTGCTTCCTTGGCCAACTCCTTTGTAAGATGGCATTTTCCATTACATTGCAGTTCCGGCCGGTCCTTGTTTTCGCACAAGACTTTAACAATGTAATCATAATTTACTACATATTCAACCACGGGCCACATAGGTTTCGTTAGCATAATGAACGTGGCGAATATGAGCAGTACGTTTTTCACGCTTCAAAGATACGATAGGCACTCGTTTTCAAAAAATGACTTTTATCACCTTTTCAACGAATGATATTAGGACTAATTACTGCTGTTTACCGAGGCTCTCATTGGCAACGAAATGTATTTCAAAATTTGTCAACTTTTTTGTGTTAATAAATTTTTATGTAGCTGTTTACTAAACTATTAACAATCCTTTTTTGACAACTTTTATTTTTAAAGATAAGTACAGGTTGCAAAAGCATTATATTTACATACCTTAAAATTTCCAAAATTCTAACCTAAAATTAAGTACCAAATGCACCTAAAAAACCTCATCCCCACCCTCCAAACATACACTCAAGAAGAAGCTTTCAAGGCCTCTGTCGCATATTTTAATGGCGATGACCTTGCCGCTCGCGTTTGGGTAAACAAATATGCCCTTAAAGATTCCGAAGGCAATATATATGAAAAAACGCCGGCGGACATGCATCGCCGTATTGCAAGTGAAATAGCGCGTATCGAGCAACGATACGCAAATCCAATGTCTGAGGATGAAGTATTTGAAGCCATCAAGGATTTTAAATACATTGTCCCCCAAGGTAGCCCTATGGCCGGCATTGGAAACCCGTACCAAATTGCCTCGCTCTCCAACTGTTTTGTGATCGGCAATGAGGGCGATTCCGATTCCTACGGAGGCATTATGAAAATTGACCAGGAACAGGTACAGCTTATGAAGCGCCGCGGCGGCGTGGGCCACGACCTTTCCCACATCCGGCCGAAGGGTTCGCCGGTTAAAAACTCGGCGTTAACCTCAACGGGAATTGTGCCTTTTATGGAACGCTATTCAAACTCCACCCGCGAAGTAGCGCAGGACGGCCGTCGCGGCGCGTTGATGCTTTCGGTATCAATAAACCACCCCGATTCGGAAGATTTCATAGATGCCAAAATGGAGCAGGGAAAAGTAACGGGTGCCAACGTTTCCGTGCGTATTGACGACACTTTTATGCAGGCCGTAAAGGACGGAAAAAAGTATGTTCAGAAATACCCCATATTCAGCGAAAACCCGAAATATTCCAAGGAAATTGAGGCCGAAAATCTTTGGAAAAAAATAGTGCACAACGCGTGGCGATCTGCCGAACCGGGCATTCTTTTTTGGGACACCATAATTAATGAAAGCGTGCCGGACTGTTATGCAGATCTGGGCTATAGAACCGTTTCCACCAATCCGTGCGGGGAAATTCCGCTTTGCCCCTACGATTCGTGCCGCCTTTTGGCCATCAATCTTTTTTCGTATGTCGAGGAACCGTTCACA
This sequence comes from Aequorivita sp., assembly GCA_048265145.1. Classification (GTDB taxonomy): domain Bacteria; phylum Bacteroidota; class Bacteroidia; order Flavobacteriales; family Flavobacteriaceae; genus Aequorivita. The sequence goes on along the minus strand of JBLXCF010000018.1, from coordinate 32,101 downwards.
AAAAAGGCATTCTTCAACTTTGAACTTTTCAAAAAACACATCGCCATTGCTCAAAGGATCATGGACGATATCATAGATCTGGAACTCGAAAAGGTGGATGCCATCATCGAAAAAATTGACGCCGACCCGCAAAATGAAGAAATAAAAGCCGTGGAACGAAACCTGTGGAAAAACATTCAAAGAAAAGCAGAGGAAGGCCGAAGAACCGGTATCGGCATTACTGCGGAAGGCGATATGCTGGCCGCGCTGGGAATAAAATACGGCAGCCCCGAAGGCATAGATTTTTCCGTTGAAATCCACAAAACCGTAGCCCTGGAGGCCTATCGCGCCTCGGTCTATGCCGCCAAGGAACGGGGCGCCTTCAAGATTTTCGATTCCGAGAGGGAAAAGGAAAATCCGTTTATCCTTCGTTTAAAAGACGCTGACGAAAAACTGTATTACGATATGCTGGAATACGGTCGCAGAAATATTGCGCTGCTAACCATCGCGCCCACGGGAACCACAAGTTTGATGACGCAGACCACTTCCGGCATCGAGCCTGTTTTTCTTCCGGTTTACAAAAGAAGAAGAAAAGTGAACCCGAACGATAAAAACGTGCGGGTAGATTTTGTGGATGAAGTGGGCGATAGTTGGGAGGAATACGTTGTTTTTCACCATCGTTTCAAGCAATGGATGGAAACCAATGGCATCGCTACAGATAAAAATTACAGCCAAGAGGAATTGAACAAGATTGTTAAGAAATCGCCCTATTACAAAGCCACTTCCAACGATGTGGACTGGCTAAGCAAAGTGCGTATGCAAGGTGCCGTCCAAAAATGGGTGGACCATTCCATCTCGGTAACCATCAATCTGCCGAACGACGTTTCGGAAGAATTGGTAGGCAAACTGTATTTGGAAGCTTGGCAGGCCGGCTGCAAGGGCGTTACCGTTTATCGCGACGGTTCGCGATCCGGGGTTTTGATTTCCAACGATGAAAAAAAGGAAGAGGAAGGCGAAACACTTACCCCCTTCCCGACAAAGCGTCCAGAAACGCTGGAAGCAGACGTAGTCCGGTTTCAAAACAGCAAGGACAAATGGATTGCTTTTATCGGGTTGATCGACGGAAAACCTTATGAAATCTTTACCGGTTTTGCCGACGATGAGGATGGCATTTTGATCCCACGCTGGGTGAACGACGGGTTAATCATCAAAAACCGAAATGAGGATGGAACGTCTCGCTATGATTTTCAATATAAAAACAAAAGAGGCTATAAAACCACTATTGAAGGGCTTTCTCATAAATTCAACCCCGAATATTGGAACTATGCGAAATTGATTTCCAGCACGCTGCGCCATGGAATGCCCATTGAAAAAGTGGTGGACCTCATCAACAGCCTACAACTGGACAGCGAAAGCATCAACACTTGGAAAAATGGGGTCGCACGCGCATTGAAACGTTACGTTGCAGACGGCACCGAAGCGAAAAAACAAAAGTGTGAAAACTGCAACAGTACTTCGCTTATTTACCAAGAAGGGTGTTTGACCTGCAAGGATTGCGGGTCTTCGAAGTGTGGGTGAAAAAGACGTAAGACTTAAGACCGCTTACTTCGACAAGCTCAGTACAGGTCGCTGCAAGACATAAGATTTTATTGGTAAACCTAACAGGTTTTGAAAACCTGTTAGGTTTTTTTATTAATTTGTTCCTATGAAAAAACAAATTTTCCCTCTTGCACTTTGGATGTTTTTTGGGTTTGTATTGGTGAATGCTATTGATTCTATACTGAGTTTTATAGTTAATGTATATTTATATCTTGGGCTTTGGCTGGAATTTGCCGAGGATTTTTTGAAGTATTCAATTCCTGTTTTAAGCTTAATAATTTATTCTATTACTACGATTGCAGTTTTAAAATACATTAATACAAAGGCTAACAATTTCAATTTTGAACAGTTAAAATTTCCCAAAATTGAATACATTATCTCAGTGGTTATTGCAATTTTTTTAAATCCATTGTGGAATAAATTATTGGGATGGATGTCAGAAAAGCTTTCTTCAAAATTAGATTATGAGCTCTCCGAATTTTTAAATTTTTATGGTATTACTCAAGCTTCAATTGGTATTTGCAGTTGGCTTACAATTATAATTTTATCCATTTATTTTTACAGAATTTATAGAAAAAGTGAATTGGAAACAGACCAATAAAAAAGCCGGCTCCCGAAATTTCGGGAGCCGGCTTTTTTAAATCTATAAATATTTTATTTAAAATTACAATTCAAGCAAATCGTTAACGCTGCGAACGCCTTCGGCGCTTTCCTTCATATGGTTTTTCTCGGCATCGTTCAATTCCAATTCTACTATTTTTTCAATCCCGTTTCTACCCAAAATGGCTGGGGCACCGATGCAAATATCATTCATTCCATATTCACCGTTTAGCATAACCGAGCAAGGGAACATTTTCTTTTGGTCGCACGCAATGGCCTGTACCAAAGCCGAAACCGCTGCTCCCGGAGCATACCAAGCTGAAGTTCCCAACAATTTTGTAAGCGTTGCGCCGCCGACTTTGGTATCTTCCATTACTTGGTTCAATCTTTCCTCAGAAATGAATTTTGAAACGGGAACGCTATTTCTTGTTGCCAAACGCGTTAACGGCACCATACCTGTATCGCTGTGACCACCGATTACCATGCCGTCCACATCGCTGATTGGAGCTTCCAAAGCTTCCGCCAAACGGTATTTGAAACGCGCGCTGTCCAAAGCACCACCCATCCCGATGATTTTATTTTTGTCGAGACCCGAAGTTTTATGCACCAAATACGTCATCGTATCCATAGGGTTGCTCACAACGATTATTATAGTTTTCGGGGAATTCTTTACAAGATTTGAGGACACATCTTTTACAATTCCTGCATTGATACCAATCAATTCCTCGCGGGTCATTCCCGGTTTTCGTGGAATTCCGCTGGTAATTACGCAGATATCGCTACCGGCCGTTTTGGAATAGTCGTTGGTTACGCCCGTAATTTTTGTATCGAAACCGTTCAACGACGCGGTCTGCATCAGGTCCATCGCCTTTCCTTCGGCATAGCCTTCCTTGATGTCCAACAAAATAACTTCGCTTGCAAAATTCTTGATGGCAATGTACTCGGCACAGCTCGCGCCCACGGCACCTGCCCCTACAACTGTTACTTTCATAGTATGTGTTTATGGTTTATGGTTTGTGATTTATAGTTCTTCCGAAGAAAATCGGAATGATTTTTCAATCTTTCAGATCGGTTCTGAAATGCATTACAAAAATACCAATATCTGCTTAAAATTATGGTAATAAAGGGTTAAAAACTAAAAAGCCCATTTCAGTAAATTAAAGAAATGGGCCTCTTAAAACTATTTGTATTCCTTACGCATCAATATTTGCATAAACGGCATTTTTCTCAATAAACTCACGCCGTGGCGGAACCTCGTCGCCCATTAGCATAGAGAAAATTCTGTCGGCTTCGGTGCCATTATCGATGGTTACCTGGCGTAGGGTGCGGAACTCAGGATTCATTGTTGTATCCCAAAGCTGCTCCGCGTTCATCTCCCCAAGACCTTTGTATCGTTGGATGGATGCACTTCCGCCCATTTCGGCGTTCAGTCTATCGCGTTCCTTGTCGCTCCAGGCATATTCTTTTTTGGCGCCTTTTTTCAGCAAATAAAGCGGTGGCGTGGCAATGTAAACACAGCCGGCCTCTACCAATTCCTTCATATAGCGGAAAAAGAAGGTAAGGATGAGCGTTGCAATGTGGCTGCCATCCACATCCGCGTCACACATAATCACTACTTTGTGGTAGCGCAGTTTTTCAAGGTTCAGGGCCTTACTGTCCTCTTCGGTTCCAATGGTTACGCCCAACGCGGTATATATATTCCGAATTTCCTCATTTTCAAAAACCTTATGGTGCATGGCTTTTTCGACGTTCAGAATTTTTCCGCGCAACGGAAGGATAGCCTGAAAATTACGGTCGCGACCTTGTTTTGCGGTTCCGCCCGCAGAATCTCCCTCTACGAGAAATACTTCACACTTTTGCGGATCCTGTTCGGAACAATCGGAAAGCTTTCCGGGCAGACCACCTCCGCTCATCACGGTTTTGCGCTGCACCATTTCACGGGCCTTTCGGGCGGCGTGTCTGGCCTGCGCAGCAAGGATTACTTTTTGGACTATGGTTTTTGCATCGTTTGGATGCTCTTCCAAATAGTTTTCGAGCATTTCAGAAACCGCTTGGCTCACGGCAGCCGTAACCTCCCGGTTTCCAAGCTTGGTTTTGGTTTGCCCTTCAAATTGGGGTTCCTGTACCTTTACCGAAATTATTGCGGTCAATCCTTCCCGGAAATCATCGCCCGAAATTTCAAATTTCAGTTTGTCCAACATTCCGGAGGCATCGGCATATTTTTTCAAGGTTCGTGTTAATCCGGCCCGAAAACCTGAGAGGTGCGTTCCTCCTTCGTGGGTGTTGATGTTGTTTACGTAGGAATGTAAATTTTCATTAAAAGAAGTGTTGTAAACCATGGCCACTTCTACAGGAATTTCGTTTTTTTCGCCTTCCATGGAAATCACTTCGGCTATGATGGGCTCGCGATTTCCATCCAAAAAGCGAATAAATTCCTTCAAGCCTTGCTCACTGTAGAATTTTTCGGTTAGGAATTGGCCATTTTCATCCTTTTCGCGTTTGTCGGTAAAAAAGATGGTTATGCCCTTGTTCAAAAAGGAGAGTTCGCGCATTCTGCTGGCCAGGGTGTCGTAGCTAAATTCCAGGGTTTGCTGGAATATTTGCGGATCGGGCTTGAAGGTAACAATAGTTCCGCGATAGTCAGTCTCTCCAATGGATTTTACGGGATACAATGCCTTTCCGCGTTCGTATTCCTGCTGCCAAATTTTTCCATCGCGGTGCACTGTAGCCGTTAAATGTTCCGAAAGGGCATTCACTACCGAAACCCCGACCCCGTGGAGCCCACCGGAAACTTTATAGGAATCCTTATCAAATTTTCCGCCGGCGCCAATTTTGGTCATTACCACTTGAAGGGCGGACACGCCTTCTTTCTTGTGAAGATCCACCGGTATTCCGCGGCCGTTATCCTTCACGGTAATTGAATTATCTTCGTTGATCCAGATTTCTATGGTATCGCAATAGCCGCCCATGGCCTCGTCAATGGAGTTGTCCACCACCTCATAAACCAAATGGTGCAGCCCGCGAACACCCACATCGCCAATATACATGGAGGGGCGCATACGCACGTGCTCCATTCCCTCTAATGCTTGAATCTGGTCGGCGCCATAGCTGCCTTTTTTCTGTTCTTCGCTCATAAAATGATTTATAGAATTTCAGTATTTTTCATAACGAACAAATATAACCAAATCCCCAATAAAATTAAGGGTTTGCGCAACTTATAAGCCCTAAGTTATTAACAACTTTCTGTGAAGAAAAGCCATTTTTCCAGCCTTCCGTAGCAACGTTTTATTTTGGGGAAGGAGCGGTGTACAATTTCACTGTTTTTTTTCGTTTTTAGTTTGAAAATATCATTACATTCCAAAACGGATTAAACCTTTGTCCGAAAGATATATCCAATGAAAACAATGTTTTATTCAATAGCACACCTGATTTTATGAAAAAACTTCTTCCAATAGCCACCATTCTTCTTTCAATTTTTTTCCTACAGACCGCCCAGGCTCAGAGCTTCCCAGAGATGGATGCGTCGCCCATGGACCTTGCCATGGCCAGGCCCGACAAAAAAAGTCCTCCTTTTGCGCGGGTAATCTACAGCCGTCCGCAAAAAAAGGGACGCGATATTTTTGGCGGGCTCGTTCCCTATGGGGAGGTTTGGCGTACCGGCGCCAACGAAGCTACTGAACTTGATATTTATGTGCCGCTGAAATTTGGAAATACGGTTTTGCAACCCGGCAACTATACCCTATACACCATACCCGATCAGGACAATTGGACAGTAATTATAAACAGCGACACCAATGTCTGGGGTGCCTTTAGCTACAAAAAGGAAAAAGATGTTGCCCGGATTACCGTTCCCTGCGAACAGGCCGTAGCACCTATCGAGTCGCTTTCCATGATTTTTAAAACAGATAGTAAGGGAACTATTTTAATGATTGGATGGGACGACCATTATGTGGAAATTCCCTTTAAAAAAATATAATTCTTGTGGAAGAAATGCCTTGTCGTTGTTGATACGCACGGCCTTGTCGTTTTATGGTCGCACGGCCTTGCCGTGGTAGAGACGAACGGCCGTGCGTTTCTACGGAATTACGGGATATTTAAATATTTATGGGTCTGTAATGAAACTTTCCACTGTGGGTTTTCCATTACGTAATCCACAATCAATGGAATCATCTTTTCGCGTTTGCTCCATTCGGGCTGGAGGTAGAGGATGCAATCTTTGTTTACTCTTGCCGCTTGTTCTTCGGCAAAACGGAAATCGTCTTTATTGAAAACGATTACCTTCAATTCATTGGCCACTATATAAACCTCCTCCGTCGGCAACTTCATTTTTTTTGGCGATAGGCAGACCCAGTCCCACACGCCGGTTAAGCTATAGGCGCCCGATGTTTCAATATGGGTTTGCATGCCGCGCTCCTTCAGCCTTTGGGTTAAGGGGCCCATATCCCAGGTTAGCGGTTCTCCGCCCGTAATCACGATGGTCTTGGAATGTTTTTCGGCATTTTCCACAATAGTCTCAATAGGTGTTGGTGGATGCAGCGCCGCATTCCAACTTTCCTTCACGTCACACCAATGGCACCCCACGTCGCACCCGCCTACCCTTATAAAATAGGCCGCGGTACCCTTGTGAAATCCTTCGCCTTGAATAGTGTAGAATTCCTCCATCAAAGGGAGCATGACTCCTTTATCAACCAATTTTTGTACTTCATTTTTCATCGGCGCAAAAGTACGATTAAATGGCAAATCCATCTTAAGATAGCCCACATTCCGCTTTTTTTAATTATGAATTCTGAATTCTAAATTCTGAATTATGGATTTGGGATTATAAATTTGCACCTTTATAATTAGTACATTTGAAAAAAATTCAAAAAATGGCAAACAGGCAAGTTTTTTTTGATTACATAAACAACGGATATTCCACCAAAGGCGATTTCATAAACCTTGGCGCGGCCATGCTCGAAGGCGAAACAGTAACGGATGCCTATGTGAAAATTCCATTAAAAACATTGAACCGCCACGGCCTGATTGCCGGTGCCACGGGAACAGGAAAAACAAAAACCCTGCAGATCATAGCAGAAAATCTTTCCGAAAAAGGAATTCCGGTCTTGTTGATGGACATAAAGGGAGACCTGAGCGGAATAGCAGAGCCCGGTAGCAACAACGCAAAAATTGAGGAGCGGCACACCGCCATTGGATTTCCATATGAAGGCAAAAAATTTCCGGTAGAAATTCTTTCGCTTTCAGACCAAGACGGCGTTCGGCTGCGCGCGACGGTTAGCGAATTTGGCCCCGTTTTGCTTTCCCGGATTTTGGATTTGAGCGAGGTGCAGGCCGGGATCGTTGCCGTAATTTTTAAATATTGCGACGACAACAAAATGCCATTGCTGGATTTAAAGGATTTCAAAAAAATATTGCAATACGCTACCGATGAGGGAAAGGACGAATTTGCCGATGCCTATGGCCGGATTTCCTCATCCTCTACCGGTGCCATTCTACGAAAGGTCGTGGAACTGGAACAACAGGGCGCCGATCTTTTCTTCGGCGAAAAATCCTTTGATCCGGATGATCTGTTGCGCGTGGACGAAAACGGGATGGGGTACATCAACATCCTACGGTTGACCGATATTCAGGATCGCCCAAAACTTTTTTCGACTTTTATGCTCAGCCTGTTGGCTGAAATTTATGCTACCTTCCCCGAACAAGGTGATAGCGGAAGGCCGGAATTGGTAATATTTGTGGACGAGGCCCATCTAATTTTTAACGAGGCCAGTAGCGCACTGCTCAACCAAATTGAAAGTATTGTAAAATTGATACGGTCGAAAGGCGTGGGGCTATATTTCTGCACCCAAAACCCCACGGATGTGCCCGATGCCGTACTAAGCCAATTGGGTTTGAAAATACAGCACGCCCTCCGTGCCTTTACGGCAAAAGACCGAAAGGCGATCAAACTTACTGCTGAAAATTATCCTATTTCAGAATATTACAGAACCGACGAGGTATTGACATCCTTAGGAATTGGCGAAGCCCTGGTAAGCGCCTTAAACGAAAAGGGAATCCCAACGCCACTCGCAAGAACCATGCTTCGGGCGCCGATGAGCAGAATGGATATTTTAACCGATGTCGAATTAAAGGAATTGTTGAAAAGCTCCAAACTCATCCCGAAATACAATGAGGTAACAGACCGTGAAAGCGCCTACGAAATGCTGACCCAAAAAATAGAAACCGCCAACCGAGAAGAAGCCAAGGAAAAAGCCCAGAGGGAAAAGGAAGCTGTAAGGACCACGTCTTCCAGCAGAAGTTCCAGCGGGCGCAGCGGGAGGGCAAACCCCTGGCTGAAAACACTAACCAGCCCCACGGTTATCCGAAGCGTATTGGGAATTTTGGGGAAGATGATGAAGTAACTAATCGAATTAGGACGTTGGGCGTTGGGCGTTAGGCGTTGGAAAATAAACCTTCAAACACATAAATTTTTAAACTAAATAAATGAAAAAAACACTTTTAATTGTTGGAATCGTTTCACTTGCTTTTGTTCAATGTGGAAAGGATAGCGATCCATTTCTTATAAAAAACGGTTCCATCGGCAACTTGAACAAGGACATTAAAATCAAGCAGATCGATTCCATTTTTGCCGAAGATTCCATCGTCAAAATAAATTCATCGCCCAATGCACTGGAAACCCAGGGAGAGGTGGAAATCTATGAAAAAGGCGGCAAACAACTTTTATTGCTTTCACCGGAAGATGAAAACGACCCTAATTCCACCATAAAAAACATTCAGGTTTTTGATTCCCGATATAAAACTGACAAAGGACTAACCACTGCCAGCACCTGGAAGGACGTAAAGGCTAATTACACCATAGACAATATTGAAACCACCATAAATGCAGTGGTCATCTTTTTAAAGGAAACCGATGTGTATTTAACCATCGATAAAAAAAACCTGCCGGAAGACCTTCGCAACAACATGGACCTTAAAATAGAGGCCAGCCAAATTCCTGATAATGCCCCATTTAAATATTTTATGATAGGCTGGGAGCCATCAGAAAAATAATTTGGGCCACTGCAAAGATTTTGTTAACATTCATTTCCCTATAAAAGCTTTCCTTTAATTTTAATTCATTAACCAGAAAAAAATTCTGTGCCATGATTAAAATTTTAGGATTTATATTGACCATTTCCGGAGGCATCGCGCTGATCTTGGGCGTTCTTGGTGCTTTCGGAAGTTTGCGTATTGGGTTAAGCCCGTGGGCATTTCTAATTTTAGGCATTGTCTTTTTCTTTGCGGGAATCGGCTTGCTTAAAAACAGGAAGGATACCGACCAAGCATAGGTCCGAATATGTAAATTTCTTATTAATAGAGTTCCAATTTTAAACCATAAAACGTTATGCCGAATCCAAGAATCAAAAACGAAGAACAATATGAAGCCTTGAGGGACAAAGGCTATAGTAAGGAAAAAGCAGCGCGAATAGCCAACACGCCTAATTCCGGAAAAAAGGGCGGGAAAGCCAAGCCCTATGAAGCATGGACCAGGGATGAGCTTTATGCACAGGCCAAAAATGTGGGTATTGAAGGACGTTCAAAAATGAAAAAAGAACAGTTGATCCACGCCTTAAGAAACAACTGATGGACACACAATTAAGGCCGTTCCACTTAGCCATACCGGTGGACGATTTGGAAAATTGCCGAAAATTTTATCGGGACACGCTGGAACTTTCCGAGGGAAGAAGCAGCGATCATTGGGTAGATTTCGATTTTTTTGGACATCAGCTAGTAATTCACCTAAAGGAAAATAGTTCCGAAGCAAAAACGGCCAACGCCGTTGATGGAAAGGTAGTTCCCATACCTCATTTTGGTGTAGTATTGGAAATGGAGACCTTTAAGGATTTTTCAGAAAAACTGATTCAAAAAAATATCCATTTCATTATTGAACCCTACGTCCGCTTTGAAGGACAAGTGGGCGAACAGGCCACTATGTTTTTTAAGGACCCGGCCGGAAATGCACTGGAATTCAAGGCTTTTAAGAATTTAAATCAATTGTTTGCCAAATGATAAAACAAATTCCTCCCCAAATAATCCGCCAAATATTTATCATTTTGCTCATCCTGTTGATGGGCAGTTTGATTTTCCGCGAGTTACTGCCCTATCTAACCGGTGTTTTAGGCGCCATAACCATTTATGTTTTGATGCGCAAATGGATGGCAAAATTGGTGAACCAGAAAAAATGGAACCCTTCCCTGGCTGCTTCGGTCTTAATGGTAATTTCCTTTTTCGGGATTCTTATTCCGATTGCCGGCATCATTTTAATGCTCACGAACAAAATTGGAAGAGCGGTCCAAAATTCCGAAGATGTTGTCAATGCCCTGAAGGAGCAACTGGGAAAAGTGCAGGACAAAGTGGGCTACGACCTGAATTCACAGATTGATGCGGGCGCCATAACCAATTGGCTCTCGGATAATTTACAGAGCCTGGCCGGCGGTACATTCAATGCGTTTATCGCTATTGGGTTGATGTATTTTATGCTTTACTATATGTTTACCAATCGGGCAGATTTACGCGAATCCTTGAAGGAGTATATTCCAATGGATCGCGAAAACCTTAAGGAAATTGGGCGCGAGGTACAGGCCATGGTACGCTCCAATGCCTTGGGAATTCCTTTAGTAGCCATTGCCCAGGGCATCGTGGCGCTTATAGGTTTTTTCATTTTCGGGATTGAAGATCCTTTTTTTTGGTTTGTGATTGTAACCATTGGCAGTATGATTCCCTTTGTGGGCACTCTGGTGGGCATTTTGCCCGTCTTTGTCCTAACCCTTTCCACCGGCCATAGTTTTCAGGCGTGGGGCATTCTTCTGTATGGTTTTATTGTGGTGGGTTCCACTGATAATATTATTCGGCTTTACGTGCTGAAAAAACTGGACAACGTCCATCCCTTAATAACCCTTATTGGGGTGATTGTTGGCGTCCCGCTTTTTGGGTTTATCGGGCTTATATTCGGGCCCTTACTTATCAGTCTTTTTATGGTAATTGTTCGAATTTACCGAAAGGAATACGGAAAGGAAGATGTCGTTACCGAAGACGAACGTTTGTAACCTCCTAAGGCCTTTCCACGTTTAGTGCCCCCAGATCTTTGATTTATAACAAAATTTTAAAAGTTTTAATTTTTCATTTTTTTATTTTTAAGAATAAAAATTGAACGCTATGTTTTTTGGAAAAAAGAAAAATAAAAAGTCATCCCCCATCGCAATGATGGACTCTAAGATCAATGAAGATTATGTGGAAGAAAGAGTAACGAAAATAAAAGATGAAGATGTTGAAATAGTAATGGACAATGAGGAAGCTATTTCAAAAAAACTGAGCAATGCCAGTCCCTTGCGAAAATATGCCGAACTTGGAAAAATCATGTTCGCAATGCTCAAGGATGTTAAAAATGGGAATTACCCGAACGTGCCGTGGTTTACCATTGCTTCCATTGCCGTGGCGCTTTTATACGTGTTTAACCCTTTTGATCTGGTCCCCGATTTTATCCCCGGAATTGGTTATATTGATGATCTGGCCATTTTGTCCATCAGTATGGGATGGATTGAAACGGACCTGCACAAGTACCTCGATTGGCGTTTGGCAGCAGGAGAAAAAACCTAAGCCTTACGTTGTTCCCTTGCCAAAAGCGTATTTTTTAGAAGCATTGCAATGGTCATAGGCCCCACGCCCCCTGGAACAGGAGTAATGAATGATGCCTTTTTGCTCACGTTTTCAAAATCCACATCGCCAGTAATTACATAGCCTTTTGGATGGCTGGCATCCTCTACCCTTGTAATCCCCACGTCAATTATAACCGCATCATCCTTTACCATTTCGGCCTTTAAAAAGTTGGGGACTCCCAAGGCGGAGATAATAATATCTGCTTGAGTGGTTATCTGGGCAATATTTTTCGTGTTGCTGTGGGTAAGGGTTACGGTGCTGTTACCGGGCCAGCCCTTTCGGCTCATCAAAATGCTCATCGGACGGCCCACAATGTGGCTTCTGCCTATAACTACCGTATGTTTCCCTTTGGTGTCCACCCCATAGCGCTGCAACAATTCCAGAATTCCAAATGGCGTTGCGGGAATGAACGTGCTCATATCCAAAGCCATTTTTCCGAAGTTTTCCGGATGGAAACCATCCACATCCTTTGCAGGATTTACGGTAAGCAATACTTTCTGCGTGTCAATCTGCGGAGGCAACGGAAGCTGGACAATAAAGCCATCTATATTGTCATCCTCATTCAATTCCTTGATTTTTTTCAGCAACTCAAGTTCGCTTGTGGTTTCCGGCATTTTTACCAATGTAGATTCAAAACCCACACGCTCGCAGGCTTTAACCTTGCTTCCAACATACGTAAGGCTGGCGCCATCATTCCCTACAATAATTGCGGCCAAATGTGGCACCTTTTCGCCGCGTGCCTTCATTTTATCGACCTCCGCGGTGATTTCGGTTTTAATGTCGTTGCTTACTTTTTTTCCGTCTAAAATGGTCATTTATTCGATGTTAATTGTTATATGTTAATAGTTAATTTTTTTATTTCTAATTACTATTAACTATTAACTTCTTTCCTTCTACCGCATCCTTCCCATAGCCTGCATCATCTTCCGTCCGCCTCCGCCTTGCATCATTTTCATCATTTTGCTCATTTGGTCAAACTGTTTCAGTAATTGGTTCACCTGCTGTACGCTGGTTCCGCTTCCGCCTGCAATCCTTTTTTTCCGGCTGCCGTTTATAATGGAGGGCTGCGTTCTTTCGGAAGGTGTCATGGAATGGATAATGGCTTCAATACCTTTAAAAGCATCGTCATCAATATCAACATTTTTCAAGGCTTTTCCGGCTCCGGGAATCATTCCCACCAAATCCTTCATACTACCCATTTTCTTAACCTGTTGAATTTGGTTCAGAAAATCGTCAAAACCGAATTGGTTTTTGGCAATTTTCTTTTGAAGTTTTCTGGCTTCTTCCTCATCAAATTGTTCTTGGGCGCGCTCCACAAGCGAAACTACGTCGCCCATTCCCAAAATCCGGTCGGCCATTCGCGCGGGATGGAACACATCTATGGCATCCATTTTTTCGCCCGTACCAATGAATTTGATGGGCTTGTCCACCACACTTTTAATGGAAATGGCAGCCCCACCGCGGGTATCGCCATCGAGTTTGGTGAGCACCACCCCTTCAAAATTCAACCTGTCGTTGAACGCTTTTGCAGTGTTTACAGCATCCTGCCCCGTCATGGCATCCACCACAAACAAGGTTTCTTGTGGATTGATAGCCTTGTGGACGTTTGAAATTTCCGTCATCATCGCCTCGTCCACCGCCAAACGGCCGGCGGTATCCACAATTACCACGTTAAACCCATTTTTCTTGGCGTGAGCAATCGCGTTTTGGGCAATTTGAACCGGATTTTTATTCTCTGGTTCGCTATAAACTTCCACCCCAATTTGGTCTCCCACCACGTGCAACTGGTTAATTGCCGCGGGGCGATATACGTCGCAGGCAACCAAAAGGGGGCGCTTTGTTTTTTTGGTTTTCAGATAGTTGGCCAGTTTTCCGGAAAAAGTTGTTTTTCCGCTACCTTGAAGTCCGGACATCAATATTACCGTTGGCGAGCCACCCAAATTGATACCGGCAGTTTCGCCTCCCATCAATTCCGTTAGTTCGTCCTTTACCAATTTGACCATTAATTGGCCGGGCTGGAGAGTGGTAAGCACGTTTTGGCCTATCGCCTTCTCCTTTACGGTATTGGTAAATTCCTTAGCAGTTTTAAAATTCACGTCGGCGTCCAAAAGGGCACGCCGCACCTCTTTCAGCGTTTCGGCTACGTTTACTTCGGTTATGCTGCCGTGGCCTTTGAGTACGTGCAGCGCCTTGTCTAATTTATCGCTTAAATTATCGAACATATTCTGGCTTTCATTAAAAGTGTTGCAAAGATAACATTCTGAAAGGGAGAATCAAAAAAAGAAGCGGGAGGATTGGATGCTTTAAACTGTCGCTAAACCCATCTTTTGTAGCCTACAATCACAAAATTTTCATAAATCGTTTTGGGAGGCTTTCTTTGGGGAAGAAATTTTCTTCGGCTTTTGGTATATTGCCAATTCGTAAAAAAGATATATGATTAGAGAAAAATTACTTTCCCCCTTTCAAAAATTCGTTAACCTTCAAAGTGCCACAGGTATTTTGCTCTTGGCAACTACCATTATTGCCCTTGTTTGGGCCAACTCGCCTTTTGCTGAAAGTTATCAGGCTTTATGGCAGTATGAAATAGGGATTTCCTCCGATAGTTTTGAGCTAAAAAAACCGTTGTTGCTTTGGGTAAACGATGGGTTGATGGCCATTTTCTTCTTTCTGATAGGACTGGAAATTAAACGCGAATTTTTAATTGGCGAACTCAATTCAACAAAAAAAGTTATGTTTCCGTTGTTTGGGGCCATTGGCGGAATTGCATTGCCCGTCCTGCTATATGTATTGCTGAACCAAAATCCGGAGACCCTGAAAGGATGGGGAATACCTATGGCAACGGACATTGCTTTTTCTTTGGCGATTTTGAAAGTTTTGGGGAATAGGGTTCCATTGAGTTTGAAAATATTCCTTACAGCTTTCGCAATCGTCGACGATTTGGGCGCAGTGCTGGTAATAGCTATTTTTTATAGCAGTAGCGTCAATTTGGTATTATTGGGATTTGCTTTGGCCATTTTGGGAATTGTTTATTTTCTGAGCTATAAGGGTCGTTATTCCCCATATCTCACTTTGCTCTTTGGTTTTGTGGTCTGGCTCCTTTTTTTGAAAGCAGGGTTGCACCCAACGCTTGCGGGAATTTTGATGGCCTTCGCGGTTCCGGTCCGACAAAAAATTAGCACTTTTGAATTTACGAACCAGTTGGAAAACATAGTGGACGACATTAAAAAAAGTACCATTCTGCAAAAACCGGTGCTATCGGCCGAACAATTGGAACTGATAGACGATTTGGAGGACTGGTCCGATAAATACCGTTCACCCTTACAGCATTTGGAGGAAAATTTGCACAATTGGGTGGCCTATTTGGTCATTCCCATATTTGCACTGGCCAATGCGGGAGTAGCCATAAACAGTGAAGGTGGTTTGGAAACGGCATTGGTGGTTAACATTGGCATTTGTCTGGTCTTTGGCAAAAGCATTGGCATTTCGGCTATTATATTTTTGGCCCGAAAATTCAGGATAATTGAAGTCCCTGCAGATATTACAAACAAACAAATAATTGGGGTTTCGTTTTTGGCGGGAATAGGGTTTACTATGGCCATCTTCATTGCCAGTCTTGCGTTTAGCGCCAGTCCGGAATATATAGATTCCGCAAAGATTGGCATTTTGATAGGTTCCCTAATTTCAGCCATTGTTGGTTATACAATTCTTCGGTTTAATTCTGTAAAAGGAAAATTTAACCATTCTATAGAAAATACAAAATCCTAATCGCCGAATGAAAGTACAATTGCAGGATGGTTCCGCCAACCCCGATCATTTGTTGTTGTCCAAGACATATTGAAGCACCTTTGCCATCAAATGTACCCTATCTTTTCCGCGAACGTTATGTTCGTGCATTGGGTAGACGAAGAAATCCATTTGTTTTTCATTTTCAACAAAGGATTTAATCAGCGAAAGGTTGTGCTGCATCACCACAACCGGATCTACAGATCCGTGGATGGTTAGCAGTTTACCAGAAAGGTTTTGCGTTTTGTCCAGCAGGCTTGCGGTTTGATATCCTTCGGCATTTTGTTGTGGGGTATCCATATAGCGTTCGCCATACATAACTTCGTAATATTTCCAGTCGGTAACCGGGCCGCCGGCCACACCCGTGGTGAAAACCCCAGGATTGCGCAACATCATTGAAACGGTCATAAACCCACCAAAACTCCATCCGTGGATTGCCAGACGGTCGGCATCTACATAGGGCAAGGATTTTAAATAGTTTACCCCCACCAATTGGTCTTTCAATTCCTCGGTGCCCAACTTTCGATGAATTACGCTTTCAAATGCAAACCCTCTATTGGCCGAACCTCTCCCGTCCAGCGTGAAAACGAGATAGCCCTGCTCCGCCATCCATTTCATCCAAAGGGAAGCGCCGTCATACCACGAATTTGTAATTAACTGTGCGTGGGGTCCGCCATACACATATACCAAGACGGGGTATTTTTTTGTAGGGTCGAAATTGGATGGTTTAATCAATCGGGTGTAAAGATCAAATCCATCGTGTGATTTTAATTTTCCGATTTCTGTAGTTCCAATTTTATAATCAGACATTGGGTTTTCGGCTTTTACAAAAGTTTGGATTGTTTTGCCTTTATTATCCAACAATTGAGAAACGTTCGGGGTTTCGTGGTTGGAATATTGATCAAAAACATAACTGCCATCAAAAGATACGCTGGCGTTATGCGTGCCACCGTTCTCCGTCAGACAGCGTTGCTTTCCAGTGGAGATGTTAACTGAATACAATTTGGAATCCAAAGGAGATTCGCCCGTACCGGTGAAGTAAACCTCCGTCCCTTTTGCGTTGCTCCCAACTATTTCCTCAGCCACCCATTTATTATTGGTCAATTGTTTTACAATTCCTTTTGAAGTATTGCATAAGTACAGGTTCATGAATCCATCCTTTTCGCTCATCCAAATAAAATCTTCGGAAGAATCTGAATAAAAATAGGCAGGATGCTCGGGCTCCGTCCATGTATCATTTTTTTCCTCCAGAATTGTTCGCACAAATTTTCCGTTTGAAGCGTCAAAAAGCTGCAGTTTCATATGGTTTTGGTCTCTATTCAATTCAGCAATGAGCACATTTTTTTCATCAGGCGTCCATGAAAGATTTGTAAGATAGTCGTCAACATTTCCGGTTGGGGAAATAAACACAGTTCGCTTTGTATTCAGATTATAGATCCCCACTTTGGGCTTTTCGCTTTTTTGTCCCGCCATTGGGTATTTTATTGAGGTCAATTCGCCCGGCGTTGGGTTGATATTCAACAGCGGATAGTCAGCGACCTCGGTTTCGTCCTTTTGGTAAAACGCGAGCAGATTTCCATTGGGCGACCAAAAAATACCGTTGGTGATCCCAAATTCGCTTCGCGCAATGGCCTGGCCGGAAACGATATTTGTATCTGTATTATTGGTAACCGCGACGGTTGTCCCATCGGTTTTTTGAATGTATAAATTGTTTGCAACCGTGTAAGCCACATTTCCCGTTTCGTTTTGAAGTGTAGTATTTTCAGCAGCATCGTCCACTTTTAAAAGTAATTTTCCGCTTTTCTGTTTGAAATTGTACAAATAATACGAATTGCCATCAACCAAATAAAACACCTCGCTATTTTTCCATGTCATTCCTGAAAAGCGTTTTAAATTGCTGTTTAGCGCTTTGTTTACTTCGCCAATTGAAAGATTTTCGCCTGTACTTTTTGTTTCTGCGGAAGCTTTTTTAAGAGTGGTTCCATTTTCCAAATAAGTATAAAAACGCGTTTCGGGAACCCATTGAAAACCTTGCACATGTTCCGGATAAAATTTGCCAAATTGCTCCAAAACCGCATCTTTCAGCGTGAGTTCCCTTTGCTGGGCCGGGGCGTTGAACAAACAAAAAAAGAAAAGGAAAAAGGCAAAATAATGTTTCATGGCAATTTTGATTTAATGGAAAAAAATACGGTATTCAATATATTTTTTGAAAGGTTGCTAAGATAAAAAACCTTGGCGTGGTTTACCGCATCTGATTCAAGATTTAAGCGCCCCCATTAACGGAATTTTTAATAAGGTAATTACCCCATCCTTTTGCTCGTGGTTTGCCATGCTGAATGTTGCAGCGGTTCCGTACAGCGTTTTCAGTCTATCGCTGGTGTTTTTCAATCCGGTTCCCTTTTGAAGCAAAGTATCAAAAGGCTGGGCCATAGGTTGGCCATTGTTTTCAATTTCAATAATTAAAAACCGTTCCGAAATATAAATTCTGATATTAATGCACAATTCGGTAGTATTTGGCCCATACCCGTGTTTAATGCTGTTTTCCACCAAAGGCTGCAAAAGCAATGGGGGAACAAGAACGCTGGCACTGGTTTCCTGGATTTCCCTTTCAATGTGCAAATGGTCTGAAAACCGAGCAGAAATAACATTTATATATTTTTCAAGCAACGCCAATTCGTTTTGCAAGGGAATTAAATTTTCGTCCTTAAACTCCAGAATATCCCGTAACAAATCGCCAAAATCAGCTATTAGATTTTGGGTCTTTTCCCGGTCAATTTCAACCAGGGCGGAAATACTATTTAGAGTATTAAAGATAAAATGGGGGTGCAATTGTGCTTTCAGCGTGTTGAGATTTGCCTGTGCCAAATGGGCCTCCATCTGTGCTTTTTGCACTTCCATATTACGCACTTTTTTTATGTAGAAATAGACGTTGATTATACCGATCATTGCGAAATAAATCAGAAAATTCACTTCTACCACCGCCACAAAATGATTAAAGGAAATATAGCTCGAAGCTTCCGCGAACGTGGCCTTCCCGATTAAAAACGTAATGAGTGCCGTAACGAAAAAAATAACATAACCGATAAAAAAGGAAAAGAATAGATGCACCCCAATTATTTTTTTCCAACCACCCGCCCCCCATTTTTCAAACATAATTTTGGTGAGCCGGCTTATAAATGCCATAAAAAAAATGACCACGAGCCAATCAACAAATACGCCGTAATTAAAGAGTTGGCCCCAGCTTAAAGGTCCATAACTTCTGGTCCCCTGAACTTTCCAATAGCTTTTTTTCAATTGCACCAAAAGCACGACAAAGGTGTAAAAAACGGCAAGATATTTTAAAAGCTTTATGTCTATCCACTTTTTCAACATAGCCTACACTCCAATTTTTTTCTGAAATTCCTTTCGGTAGCCCTTGCTCACGCGGAACCGGGAACCATCTTTCATTACAACATCCATTTCCCCAAAGCCGGAATGGACCACCTTATCCAAAAAGCCAATGTTGATAATGGTGGAACGATGTATCCGAACCAAGTTCTGACCATCCATTTGTGCTATTAAATTTTGAAGGGAATCGCGCAGCACGTGCTTTTTATGGTTCGCAATAATTTCCACATAGCTGCCCGACGCGAGGATATATTGAATATCAGAATAGCCAACAAAGCTAACAGTGTTTCCCGTTTTCACCGGAAGTCTGTTGTTTGGAAGCCCTTGGTTTTTTGTCTCCTTTTCTTCCTCAAGATAGTTTAGGAATTGTTGAAGCTTGGACTCCATTGCATTTTCCGAATTCGTTTTGTGGTGCTGTTTCGCCCTGGCCACCGCTAGTTCAAATCGCTCTTTTTTGAACGGTTTCAGCAAATAATCCAGCGCTAAGGCATCAAAAGCCTTTACGGCATAACTATCAAAAGCGGTAACGAAAACTACCATCGGTTTTTTGGCAACCCGCAGGTTCCGAAGTACGTCAAAACCCGTCATATCCTTCATTTGAATATCCAGAAAAATCAGGTCCGGCTGCAACCGCTCCATCTGCAACAAGGCTTCCTGCCCGGTCCTGCATTGTCCCAGCAATTCCAGATCGGTCCGCCCCTCCACCAAATGTAGCAAGCGCTTTCGGGCCAAAGGTTCATCGTCAATAATAAGGCAGCTTAATTTCATTGGCTACAGATTTTTCTAGGCATATAATGAAGTAAAAGTAACAAACCGATGGCTGATTTTAGAAGATTTCTTTCCGTCCACATCAAAATAGGGAGGCTTTAAAACACTTATGGGGCACTCCGCATCAAATATTCCGATGTAGGCAACATTTTCAGGATTGGTTTTTTAGGAATTTTTATAGGAATTACAGTTTCCTTCAAAACAAAAATTGGTCAATTTAAAACAATAAGATTCCATTCAGCACAAAACCGGAATGAAGGGCACATTTCCTAAGTATTTTCACATCAAAAATGCTTTCAACCCTTAAAAACCAAAAAGTTATGATTCGATTTTTGATACATTTCAGTATGTGTGCCGTGCTCTTTCTATGCCAAACCTTGCGGTCACAGTCCTTTGAGGAAACAACTTTTCCAGACATAACCACCACCCCGTCCGCCTCGCGAAGTGCCAATTTTATTGATGTGAATGGCGACGGCCGGGACGACATTTTCTTTACCAACGGGCCGGCGGCGGGACAGAACAATATGCTTTATATAAATAATGGAGACAATACCTTCACCACGGTAACCGACGATGCTATTGTTTTGGACAACGACCGCTCGGACGGTGCCAGTTTTGCCGACGTTGACAACGACGGCGATCTGGATGCCGTGGTAGTAACCTATGGCCGAAATGGGGTGGGGAAAAAAAATTATTTCTATAGAAACAATGGCGACGGCACCTTTGAATATGAGGCCGATAATGCCATTGGAATTCCGCTGACCTATTCGGAAATGGTGAACTGGATAGACCTCAACAACGACCAATTTTTGGATGCCTATATTACCAATAGCGTGGTTTCAACCCGAAATCTTTATTTTGAAAACCAGGGCGATGGCTCTTTTGAAGCGATAACCGGTCTCTCAATTACCAGCGAAACCCTTGCCTCGCGCAATATAAATTGGATTGATTATGATAGTGATGGCGACAGGGATTTGTTCGTGACCAATGAAAACAATGCGAACAATTCGCTTTTTAGAAATGACGGTCCGAATAATTTTACACAAATAACAGATCTTTCCATTACACAAAACGGTAAAAATTCAGCGGGCAGTTCGTGGGCCGATATTGATAACGATGGCGATTTTGATCTTTTCGTGGCCAACTGGGGCGGACAGACCAACCAGCTTTTTATGAATGAAAACGGAACTTTTGTAGAGCAAACCGCTTCGACTATTGCCGCTGAAACTGGCAGCTCTTTCGGGTCCGCTTTTGCAGACGTGGACAACGACGGCGATTTGGACCTGCTGGTCTGCAATGCCTATTTTACGGGGCAGACCACAAATTCACTTTTTATGAACGACGGCAACGGAAATTTTACGAAAGATAGCAGCAGCAGTCTGGCCACCCACCAAGGGAATACGTTCGGCTGTGCCTTTGGCGATTATAACAACGACGGCTGGCTGGACGTAATATTGGCCAATACGCTCAATGAAAACCAAAGCAATTCGCTCTTCAAAAATACCGGTAGCGGCAATAATTGGATCAAGATTCGTTGTGCCGGTGATTCTTCAAACAAATCAGCAGTCGGGGCCAAAGTTCGGCTCCGGGCAACGATAAACGGGAGCGAAATCTGGCAGACCCGTCAAATTGAAGCTGCCAGCGGTTATTGCAGCCAAAATAGCTATACCAACCATTTTGGGCTGGGCGATGCTTCCACTGTAAATGAAATTGAGATAACATGGCCCTCCGGCACTGTGGAAAGTTTTTTAAACATAGACGCCAATGATACCTATTTAGTAGTGGAAGGCGAAGGAATACCTCTGGGCACAACCCCTGCAAATAAGTATGGTCACGTAATTTATCCGGTACCTGCGGAGGATATTTTGGTGATTAACTTTCCGAAGGGTAAGGAAAATTCCAAGGTGGAGCTTTTTGATCTAAACGCACGTAAAGTAAAGGAAGAAATGAACTTAAATGAAAATTCGATGGAAATGGATCTAAGCCAGTTGGTTGCCGGAACCTATATTTTGAAAATCAGCCATGTCGCCGAAATTACTTCCCAAAAAATAATCATTAAATAGAAACCTACTGTTCCTAAGTGTTGGTTTGTTAGTGAGCGTGTTGGATTTCCATAATGGAAGTTCAGCACGTTTTTGGTATCTTCACAAAGCCAAAAAATCAAGATTGATGAAATTTATACGAACCGATTCCACAAATCCAGATTTCATCGAATTGGTGAAACATCTGGATGCCGATCTTGCCATCCGTGACGGAGATGACCATCCATTCTATGATCAGTTCAACAAAATAGATACTATAAAATATGCCGTAGTGGCGTTCAATTACGCCAACAAACCCGTTGGCTGTGGCGCCATAAAACAGTTTGGCCCAAAAGTGATGGAAGTTAAACGGATGTTTGTCCCTTATGAAGAACGCGGAAAGGGCATTGCCGGCGAAATCTTAAAACAGCTGGAATCCTGGGCCAGTGAATTGGGCAATTCAAGGTGCATTTTGGAAACAGGACTCAAACAGCCCGAAGCCATTTCCCTCTATAAAAAAAACGGTTATCGGTTTATTGACAATTATGGTCCCTATGCCGGGGTAGAGAATAGTGTTTGTTTTGAAAAGTGGTTGGTTTCCCCAAAATAATTTCAAAAAAAATACAGGGAAGTTTTGCGGACAACTCTATTTATCGTAATATTGCAATGAAACAATCTAATCGTCATGGGTATTACAAAAACCGAAATTTTCAGCGAGCAGCAAAACCAGATCGCCATGCTCGCCAAGGCCTTTGGGCATCCGGCACGGGTGGCGATCCTTCAGTATCTTTTCAAAATAAACACCTGTATCTGTGGCGGTCTGGTAGCGGAAATCGGCCTTGCCCAGCCCACCATCTCACAACATTTAAAGGAACTGAAAAATCTGGGCTTAATTAAAGGCAGCATTGAGGGCACCAGTATTTGCTATTGTATTGACACAGACAATTGGACCAAGATGAAGGAAGTAATGCTTCGGTTTTTGGACCAGGATGTATCAATGGAAAAATGCTGCTAAGTTTTAACTTAAAAATTCACTCTTAAAGAAATTCAAAATGAAAACCGAACAAGAATTAAAGGATATCGTAAAAGACCGTTACGCCAAAATTGCCGAACAGGGCAAAGCCGAAAACGCCGCCTCCTGCTGTGGCGCCACCACGCCATCAAATAAAGTCTATAATATTATGATGGACGATTATTCCGAAACGGGCGGCTATGTGGAAGATGCCGATCTGGGCCTGGGCTGCGGCCTGCCCACACAATTCGCCAAAATTGAAAAGGGCGATACGGTAATCGATTTGGGCTCCGGCGCCGGCAACGACTGTTTTGTAGCCCGGCACGAAACTGGTGCAGAAGGCAAGGTAATCGGTATAGATTTTACGCCGATAATGATTGAAAAAGCCCGTGCAAATGCCGAGAAATTGGGGTTTAACAACGTGGAGTTTCGCGAAGGCGACATAGATGCCATGCCCGTAAACAACGATGTGGCCGATGTAATTGTGAGCAATTGCGTCCTAAACCTCGTGCCCAATAAGCAAAAAGTAATGGGCGAGATTTTCAGGGTCTTGAAACCCGGCGGCCATTTCAGCATTTCAGATATTGTTTTGGTGGGCAACCTGCCCGAAGCCCTCAAGGAAGATGCCGAAATGTACGCAGGCTGCGTGGCTGGGGCCATTCAAAAAACTGAATATCTACAATATATTAAAGATGCCGGATTTCAAAACATTCAAATCCAAAAGGAAAAACCCATCGTAATTCCAAATGATATTCTTGAAAAATATCTTTCCGCGGAAGCGATAAAAACCTTCAACATTTCGGGTACCGGAATTTTTAGCATTACGGTATATGCGGAAAAGACCGGAACCAAAGCACCAAAACCAAAATTAAAACTGGCGGATTTACAGGAGGGAGGCTTTTGTTGCGAACCTACTTCCGGCTGCTGTTAGACCGTACTATCCGCCGCCCTTTTTCCTTTTTCCTTTTTTTCTGAAATTGGATTTTTCTTTGGTATCCATACGGCTGCCTTGGTTTCGGAAAGCTGCTTTTTGTTGCTTCTTTTTTTCCTCAGCTTCCTTTACATCGGCGAGGGTTTCGGTGGGTTGAAAATTGGGAAGGGTTTTGGGCTGAAATCGTTCGCCTATCAATTTTTCAATCTCCTTTAAATAGCCCACTTCGTCAAGGCTTACCAAAGAAATCGCTTCCCCACTGGCTCCTGCCCTTCCAGTACGGCCAATGCGGTGCACATAATCTTCGGGCACATTGGGCAGTTCAAAATTGATTACGTGCGGCAATAATGGAATGTCCAATCCGCGGGCGGCAATATCGGTGGCCACCAAAACACGCACCTTACCCTCCTTAAAGCCCGAAAGTGCTTTTGTCCGAGCGCCCTGGCTTTTATTTCCGTGGATGGCGGCAGCACTAATTTTGGCTTTTTCCAGTTTTTGGCTCAGACGGTTGGCGCCGTGTTTGGTTCGGGTAAACACCAAAACTTGTTGCCAATTGCCTTCGGAAATAAGTTTAATAATTAGATCCGTTTTTTGGGCTTTATCGACCCTATAAACGGTTTGCTCAATTTTTTCAACGGTCGTGTTTTCAGGCGTAGCTTCCACCGAAACCGGATTCCGCAGAAAATCGTTGGCCAGATTTTTTATTTCTTTTGAAAAGGTAGCAGAAAACAAAAGGTTCTGTCTTTTGTGGGGAAGCAGGGCGAAAATCTTTTTAATATCGCGCAGGAAACCCATATCGAGCATCCTGTCCGCCTCGTCCAATACAAGAATCTCCACTGCAGAGAGCGAAAGCGCGTTTTGGTTTTCCAAATCGAGCAATCGCCCCGGGGTTGCCACCAAAATATCCACGCCGTTGCGAAGGGCCCGAATCTGCGGATTGGCTCCCACGCCCCCAAAAATCACGGTCGATTTGAGGTTCGTAAATTCGCTGTAATCGCTAATTTCATCCTGCACCTGTGCGGCAAGTTCGCGGGTTGGTGTCAGGATCAGCGCGCGGACGGGCCGTTTTCGCATTGCGGGTTCGCCATCCAGGATTTGAAGTATGGGAAGCGCAAACCCAGCGGTCTTTCCGCTTCCGGTTTGGGCGGATGCAAGCACGTCCCTGCGCTCCAAGATTACAGGAATTGTTTTTTCTTGAATGGGCGAAGGCGTTTCATATCCTTTTTTGCTGATTGCTTTTAACAGTGCCTCTGACAGCCCAAGGGATTTAAATGACATTATTTAGATATTAGATATTAGATTTTAGATATAAGACTTAAGAATGAATGAACAAAGACTTAAGACCTAAAAAATGAGTATTATATGATTTCCATTATTTGTGACCGCTGCGCTTGGAGATAGTTTATCGCGGCGCTTTTAATATTGGGTCTTTATAAGAACCATGAATACTAAGAAGACGGTTTTAATAAGCGGCGAAGGTACATTTAATTTTAAAAGTGTGGGGATTTTGGCGACATATGTTAAAGTTTCTTTTGAATTTCACGAAAATTGAAAGCGTTTTACCCACAATGATCCGATGGCAAAATCTCGACCATAAACACACCTAAAACACTATGGAAGCAAAAGAAAAACCCAGCGAACCAATATTGAAAAACAAACACACCGACGACCTGATTGACCATTATTGGGGCAGCATCAATTATGTGGCCGGACTCATAAAAGCTTCAGAACTGAAAGCAGGGCTTAATCTTTCGTTTTACGGAATCCTCTTGAATTTTATCTACCAGAGCATAGGGAGGGCATGGTGCAAACGCCCAGCCAAATTGTTCTTTTCATCTTTTTGGGGCTTTGGTTTTGCTGCACGGTCACTTCCATATATTTCAGCATCCGCTGTTTTATCACGCGAATTGAGGCAACCTACGAAAAGAATATCTTCTTTTTCCGCGATGTGATTACCAAATTTGGCGGCATCAAGGAATTTTCCAAAACCTTTTACAACATAAGCCGTGATGAGGACTAAGTTTTTGATCATTTGGAGCAGCAGGTTTTTATTATGTCAAAAATTGCGGCAGTCAAATTTAAAAATGTGCAGCGTTCGCTGAAATTCCTGGCCTTTGGCCTATTGCTCCTGCTGCTCATTATTCTCTATTACGTGATCTTTGCCTTTTAGCGGAAGCGGTTTTTCAAAAAAATAAAATACCTTTGAAAACCAAAAATCTTCACAAAAAGCTTATGGACATCGAACAAATCTTCAAAAACAACCAGGTTTGGGTCAATGAAAAACTTGGAATAGACCCTGATTACTTCAAAAATCTCGCAGACGGGCAGAACCCCGACATTCTCTATATTGGCTGTAGCGATAGCCGCGTTACTGCCGAAGAAATTATGGGCGTAAAACCGGGCGACGTTTTCGTGATGCGCAACATCAGCAATATGGTTTCCAATCTGGATTTGAGCGCAATGAGCGTAATAAATTATGCCGTGGCCGTGCTAAAGGTAAAGCACGTTGTGGTCTGTGGCCACTATGGATGTGGCGGGGTGAAGGCGGCAATGCAATCAGAGGATTTAGGAATTTTAAATCCGTGGTTGCGAAACATTCGCGATGTCTATCGATTGCACCGTGTTGAACTGAATAAAATTGAAAATGAAGAGGAAAAATACCGCCGCTTGGTTGAACTGAACGTACAGGAACAGTGTGTAAACGTAATTAAAACAGCCGATGTACAATTGGCCGTACGCCACGGAAACCTAAGCGTTCACGGCTGGGTGATGGACGTGGCCACCGGAAAACTGATTGATCTAAAAATAGATTTTGAAAAAGTGCTCAAGGGTATTATGGAAATCTATCATCTGGATTAAAACATTCTTAAATAAAAAATGCTGCTTTCCAAAACGGAAGGCAGCATTTCTCTGATAAAGTACCCTTTATAATTGGGGAAGAAGTACTTTATCGATTGCGTGAACAACACCGTTATAGGCCTGAACGTTCCCGACAATAATATTGCTAATCCTTCCATTTGGGTCGGTTAGTGTTGCGTTGGACGCATCCACTACCAAATCTGCCCCAAGGGTTGAAACGGTTCCATCCATTAAATCTTCAGCCCGAACATTGGCCCCCGCGATTATGTGTGTATTTAGCGTAGCGGTTAGCGTAGCGGTGTCAATATCGTTCAAACTGCTTATTCCCAACTCGGCTACCAAGGCCACAAAGGCATCGTTGGTCGGAGCGAATACGGTAAACGGTGCTGGACTGGCTCCGGTAGTGGAAAGAATGCCCACATAATCGGGCTGATCATTACGCGTTAATGCGGCAACCAAAGTTGTAAAAGTTGGATCGGCAATAGCAAAGGTAACAACTGTAGGCAGGCCAATCACCGAATCTACGGCGTGAATCACCCCATTATCCGCGTCGATATCAGCCATCGTCACCGTTGACACCCCATTTAGTTTTACGCCCGAAGCTGTGTTGACAAACATGCTCAGGTTGGCGCCGGAAGTAGGTTCTGTAGCCAATGTGTTTATGTATCCAGTAGTTAAATCGGCTGCCATTACCTTACCGCTCACTACGTGGTTTAGCAATACATTTTTTAACAGGTCGGTCGGCACCTCATCTAAGGAAGCAAACCCGTTAGCGCTTAAAAAAGCTGAAAAGGCTGCGTTGTTAGGCGCGAAAACGGTAAAATCGCCCTGACCGTCTAGCGTCGCGGTTAGACCTGTTTTGTTCAAAGCCGTTTCCAGTGAAGAATAATCATCATTTGCGGCTACAAAAGCGGCAATGGTGTTGGATTGGGGATCAGGATTGTTGTCGTCAGCGTCACTACAGGAAACAATTCCCAAAGCAACAAAAGTGATTAATGCGAATTTCAATAAGTTTTTCATCTTTTTTCAGAGTTAAAAATTAAGAGAAACAAAACTATTGAAACACTAAGCCCACAGGAAGAACTTTAACTTTTGTTTAAACTTTTTTGTATATTTTTAAACAAAACTAAGGCCGGAACATTTAAAATCCATCCCTTCCCAACTGAAGGGATGGAGTGACTAAAGAACCATTAAATTTTTTGAAAGGTTAAATAATCGGTGCCGCCATTCCCGCCGCTAACGTCAAAAAGTTCAACCTTGGTGGTGGAATATGTAAAAACATCCCAATCATCATTAAATTCATCAAAAGGCATTGCGGTTCCAAAATCCAATATTACATCAAGTCCATCGCCGCTATTAACCACACCCCAGGTTCCGTTGATTGTATTGCTATTATTTGAAGCAACAACAGTTCCATCAAAATTAAAAGTAAGGGTATAACCGTTGTAATCGTTTGTCTCATCGTCGCCATCGTCTATATAGCTTTGCACATACCATTGCCCATCCTTTAAAATGTTGGTCAGCTCAGTAGTGTTGCCTCCCCCATTACAGCCTTCGTAAGGGTTTCTGCCGAAATTTAGATAATCTGTTCCGCCGTTACCTCCACTGATATCAATTAATTTTATGATTTGGGAGTCAAAGCTTGTTACGTCCCAATCGTCGTTTAAATCTTCAAAGGGATCATCGCTGCCAGTTATCTCAAAATTTAAAATAAGGTCTATACCGCTGTTACTATTGGTGACTGTCCAAGTACCATTAACGGTGTTGCTTGTGCTCGTTGCGGTAACAGTTTCATTGGCATTGAATTTGAATTCATACTCCACATAATGGCAGGTTTCGTTATTTCCGTCATCCTCCAATAGGTTCACATACCATATACTATTGATCAAATTATCAGTGAATTCCGTAGTGTTTCCCCCGCCACCACCGCCATTGGGTGTGCGTTCGTAAGTTAAAAAATCAATACTGCCGTCTCCGCCGCTAATGTGCTTTAATTTAATGATATCTTGAGTTGCTTCTATAATATCCCAATCCTCGTCCAGCTCATCAAAAGGCGTAGTATTTCCAAAGAAAAGGTTTAGGTCGGGGGTATTGCTATTTGTAAGGCTCCACGTTCCATTTACACTATTTGCAGTACTTACGGCTTGCGCTGTATTGTCTGCGTTAAAGGTAAATTCGTAACCTGCAAAATCACCGGTTTCATCTTGATCATCAAAAAAATAGGTTACAAACCAAGATCCCGTGGTCAATATGGTTTCAAAATCTGAAGGAAAACCACCGCCATTAGAGGAACAATCCGAAATTAGTGTCACCAATTCGGCATTGCTATTTACCTGAACGATCGTTCCGTCCTGCAGGACAACACTAATTGGAAACTGTAAAGCAATATAAGTTCCAGGATCCAAGGAAAGCAATAAAGCAAGTAGTTCACCGTCGTTACCCACTGTCTGGGTTCCCGTTTGTTGCTGATCCGAATTATAGATAAAGAAAGTGAGCGGATAAACAAGGTCTATACAATCTATGGAAGAAGTATTGTTAACGTCTGAGGTGCGAAGAAGCAAGTTTCCCAATTCCGAATTTACGGTTACCATATTTGTGTCAGCATCATCAAAAGGCTGTGAATCTTCAGTTGTACAAGCGCTTACCAAAAAAAGTAACAAGTAAGCTAAAAAAGTGAATTTGGCTAATTTATTCATATTTATAAATTTTAGGTTTTACATAAATAAGACAGCTAATCTGATAAAAACCCTACCCAATGTTTCTGTTTTTTTATTAAAATGAAGAAAATCACGATTACATGAAATAAAAAAACCATCCAAAAAATAGGATGGTTAAATTGGAAAAAAGGGATATTTATTTTTAGATTTTTTCAAAGGTTAGGAAATCCGTACCACCATTTCCGCCACTTACATCGGTAAGTTCAATTTTTGAATTGCTCACAGATATAATATCCCAGTCATCAGAGAGGTCTTCAAAATCTGCGGGGGAAGCAAAGAAAATATTGAAATCGACATCGCTCAGACCACCATCATCGTCGCTGGAATTACTGTCCGTTACAGACCAAGTTCCCGTTACCCTCGTGCTTCCTTTTATAGCGACCAAAGAACCGTTTTCATTAAATGTAAACACATACCCCGCAAAATGATCTGTTTCGTTTTGATCCGAATCAAAAAAGTAAGTGATTTTCCAACTGCCGCTTTGAGCAGTATTTTTGGTTTGTGCAATAGTTGTATTTTGCTGTTGGCTGTTATCATCATCTTTATTGCAAGACATTGCCAAACCGGTGTAAATAAAAATAGCGAGTACTGCTTTTAATAGAATTTTCATAGTTTAAATTTGTTTGTTGTTTGTTGTTTGTTGTTTGTTGTAATTTTCTAATTCTTTTTGAAAATCAAAGTATCTTCAATTTCCCCATCACTATTACGTGTAATAAAAGTTACTGAGGTTGGCGAATATTGAAGGGCTTTATATTCGTCATCATCGGCACCGTTCAGCGGACTGTCCATATCAAACTCAAAGTTTAATTCTTGCCCGGTCACGGTTACAATCCAAATTCCATCCACATTTTCTGATCCATTTGTGGCCAAAATTGTTTGATCGCCAAAGAAGGTAAAATCATAACCGGAGAAAACTGTAGTTTCATCGTCGCCATCATCCAAGAATTGATCAACGAACCAACTGCCCGATTGAAGAATATCGCGGAGTTCCTGTGGGTCTGGGCCGCCACCGCCATTTGGTTCGCGGCCAAAAGTTAGAAGATCTGTTTCGCCATTGCCACTAACATCCGAAAGACGAATAATAGTTTGTGAAGATTCCAAAACATCCCAATCATCGTTCAATTCAGAGAAATCGCTATTTGTTGTAGTTTCAAAATTTAAGATAAAATCCAAATTGCCGTTATCAATTTGAGCCGTCCAAAAACCGTTGATGGAATTATTGCTGCCCACGGCAACTGCGGAACCGTTTCTTAAAAATGAAAATTCATATCCGTCAAAATTTGCAGTGTGGTCAGCTCCATTTGCCTCCAGCACGTTTACGAACCAACTTCCGGTGCTCAGGTTTTCTATGAAAAGATTTAATTCTGTATTGTTCCCGCCGGTATTAGGATTGCGGCCGAACGTTACATAATCTGTGCTGCCGTCGCTGCCGCTGATGTGTTTCAGTTTAATAATTTCAGAAGTGGCTTCCAGTATTTCCCAATCTTCGTCCAATTCATCCAAAGGCGCATTGGTTCCGAAGAAAAGATCCAATTTAAAATCGTCAACAAGCGCCCAGATTCCAGCGACGGTATTTCCAGATTTTATCGCTTGTGCAGTTCCATCCACAGCGAAAGTAAATTCATAACCGGCATAATTATCGGTCTCGTCATAGTCATCAAAAAAGTATTCAACATACCACACCCCAGTTGTCAAATCTTCCTCAAATTGTGAAATGTCTATCGGGTCGGTATCGGTATTTGCCACGCAGTCCAAAATCAAGGTTTGAAGTTGCTGGTTACTGTTCACTTCGGAAGTTGAACCGTCGGCAAGTATTACAGAAATAGGAAAATCCAAACTGATATAATCATTCGGCCCCAAACCCTGCAGAAAACCGAAAAGCCCCAAATCATTATTAATAGTGATGTTTCCCGTTTGCTGCTGATCTGCATTATATGTAAAAAAAGTAATTGGATACACAAAATCCAAACAGCCAATTTCAGTATTGTTTGAGCTGCAGGTTGCCGCCAAAGCGTCCAATTCGATTTGGTTGTTTACGGTTACTTGGGTGAAATCAAACAATTCAAGCGTGATGGGGAAACTAATTTCCAAGGTATCAGTATCGTTGGGAAACTGGTTGAAAATCTGCTCGATCAACAAAATGTCTTCGGGAGTGTTTATCGTTACTTGCTGTCCGTTGGCAACAACGGTTACGGGAAGCAATACGGAAGCGCATCCATTTCCATCAATTAAATCATCATAAGTACCAGGATTTTGGGAGGTTCGCAACAGCAAGCCCGTTAAGGGCGAATTTGCCGTTATGGTATCCTCGGGAGTTTCATCTATAAATTCTTTTTCTTCTTTTTGGCATGAGAAAATCGCAATACATAAAGAAAGTAATGCAAAATATAGTAAGAGTTGTATTTTTTTCACCCTAAAAAAATTTGTTGGTTTATGTTAGAACAAATAAATTAAAATAAACCCTACCCACCAACTTGAAAAACTTTTAAATATATTTGAAATCCATCAACCCGTTTATGAAAGAACCCGAAAACGTTTGTAACGAAAATATATTTAATCGCTTATATGAAGCCCACGGAAAACCTGTTTGGCGGTTTATCTATTTTAAGTGTGGCGATACGGCGCAAGCGGATGATTTGGTGCAGGAAGCTTTTATAAAATTATGGCAGAATTGTGCAAAGGTTACGCAGGAAAAAGCAAAATCGTTTTTATATACTGTTTGCAATAATGCTTTTTTAAACGAAGTAGCGCA
>JBLXCF010000017.1:0-50916 GCA_048265145.1 Aequorivita sp. | reverse complement strand
CCCCATACCCCTCGACTTGCATGTGTTAGGCCTGCCGCTAGCGTTCATCCTGAGCCAGGATCAAACTCTTCATCGTAGGTTCTTCAATACTATTGCGACCGTACGTAATAAAGAGCCCGACTCTCAAAAAAAATCTCGGGATTCTCACTTAGTTTAGTTTTCTAATGTCGACCAACATCCTTTCGGACGTTAATCTACGCTGTCAATTTCAATATCTCAATGAACTTTTATTTCTCTTTCTTCGCTTACAAATCGTGTTTTGTAGTCACTCATCGTTTTAGCGGGTGCAAATGTACAACACTTTTTTAATTCTGCAATACTTTTTCAAAAAATATTTCAAAAATTTTTAAGAGCGTTGTTTTTCGCTTTGCTGAACATTACTGTTTGTTCTTTTAAGCGGGTGCAAATATAGATTGCTTTTTCAATCCTGCAAACTTTAATCTAGTTTATTTTTAATTATTTTTCTGGCAATTAACTAAGCATTTGAAAAGCCATAACTTAAGGAGAAAAATAAATTTAAAACTTTTTATACCTTAATATATATACTATTTTCAGAAGCGCTTCTGCCTAAAGGAATGAACGGCGTATTTTAGCTCTAATAAGGCTCCGTTTTAGCAACTTGAAAAGAGCATTAAAATCCTGCCCGTATCCGCAAAAATCGTTAATGGGAACGCCAAAAATTACCTATTATCAATAAACTGGTTATTGCACACCGCCGAAACTAATAGTATCTTTGCACCCTAATAAATTTTAGTATATGATAGCCATTACCTTACCAGACGGAAGTGTAAAGCATTTTGAGGCGGGGGTTACGCCAATGGACGTAGCGAAGAGTATAAGTGAAGGATTTGCACGCAATGTTATTTCAGCATCTTTTAACGATTTGACCATTGAAACCACATCGCCATTGCGAGAAGATGGCAGATTGGTGCTTTACACCTGGAATAACGACGAGGGGAAAAAAGCATTTTGGCATTCTTCCGCACATATACTGGCGCAGGCTTTGGAACAATTATATCCGGGAATTAAGCTAACCATTGGCCCAGCAATTGAAAACGGCTTTTACTATGATGTGGATTTTGGCGACAAAACCATTTCGGAAAAAGACCTGAAAGAAGTTGAGGATAAAATGCTTGAGATAGCTCGTGGGAAACATGAATTCTCAATTCGCGAATCATCAAAAGCCGATGCTCTTGCTTATTACAAAAGACAAGGCAATGAATACAAGGTTGAATTAATTGAAAATCTTGAGGATGGTACCATCACGTTCTGCGACCACGATACTTTTACCGATCTTTGCCGCGGCGGACACATTCCGAACACCGGAATTGTAAAAGCCGTTAAATTGATGAGCATTGCAGGAGCTTACTGGCGGGGCGATGAAAAGAACAAGCAGCTAACCCGGATCTACGGAATCAGTTTTCCGAAACAAAAGGATCTAACGGAATACCTACAACTTTTGGAGGAGGCCAAAAAGCGCGACCACCGAAAATTGGGGAAGGAATTGGAGCTTTTTACCTTTTCACAAAAAGTTGGACAAGGTCTTCCGTTGTGGATGCCAAAAGGTGCCGCCCTTCGCGAACGACTAGAAAATTTCTTGAAAAAAGCCCAGAAAAAAGCGGGCTATGAAATGGTGGTAACACCACACATAGGGCAAAAGGAGCTTTATGTTACTTCAGGACATTACGCAAAATATGGCGCGGATAGCTTTCAACCCATACACACGCCAAGTGAAGGCGAGGAGTTTTTATTGAAGCCCATGAACTGTCCACACCACTGCGAAATCTACAACAGCAAACCCTGGTCCTATAAGGATTTGCCCAAACGCTTTGCTGAATTCGGCACGGTTTACCGATACGAACAAAGTGGCGAATTGCACGGCTTGACCCGGGTTCGGGGATTTACACAGGACGATGCGCATATTTTCTGCACCCCGGACCAATTGGATAGCGAATTCAAAAAGGTGATCGATCTGGTGCTATATGTTTTCGGCTCTTTAGGATTTGAAAATTTTTACACCCAGGTTTCCCTTCGCGATCCGGAGAAGCCGCTGAAATACATAGGAAGCCTTGAAAATTGGGAAAAAGCTGAAAAGGCAATCATCAATGCAGCCGAATCAAAAGGGTTGGATTATAAAATTGAATATGGCGAAGCTGCTTTTTACGGCCCTAAATTGGATTTTATGGTAAAGGATGCGCTGGGCAGAAGCTGGCAATTGGGCACCATTCAAGTGGATTACAATTTGCCCGAGCGTTTCGAACTGGAATACAAAGGCAGCGATAACGAAACGCACCGCCCAGTTATGATCCACCGCGCCCCGTTTGGAAGTATGGAACGTTTTGTTGCAATACTTTTGGAGCATACAGGCGGCAACTTCCCGCTCTGGCTGACCCCCGAGCAAGCAAGCATTCTTTCGCTGAGTGAAAAATATGAAAAATACGCACAAAAAGTTTTAAATTTGCTTGAAAATGACGAAATTCGCGCCCTTGTTGACAATAGGAACGAGACCATCGGCAAGAAAATCCGGGAGGCTGAAATGAACAAAATCCCGTATATGCTGATCGTTGGCGAGCAAGAAGCAAAAGACGGAACCGTTTCTGTGCGGAAACACGGCGAAGGCGATTTGGGCACCATGACCATTAAGGCCTTTTCAAACTTGATCCAACAGACGATACTGAAAGAATCGAAAGAATTTAATGTTTAACTAAAAATTTTAAGCCATAGCAATACGTAGAAAAAGAAGCAAGGGACCTGCAAGGGTAATTAAGGAAGACCAACACCGAATCAACGGAAAGATTCGTGCAGAGGAAGTTCGTCTCGTTGGCGATAATGTTGAAATTGGAATCTATCCATTACGCAAGGCAAGGGAAATAGCCGAAGAACAAGAACTGGACCTTGTTGAAATTTCACCCAATGCAAACCCGCCCGTTTGTAAAATCATAGACTACAAAAAGTTTGTTTACGAACAAAAAAAGCGCGAAAAAGCCTTAAAGGCCAAGGCAACCAAGGTAACCATCAAGGAAATCAGGTTTGGCCCCAATACGGACGATCACGATTACGAGTTCAAAAAGAAGCACGGCGAAAAGTTTTTGCAGGAAGGTTCAAAACTGAAAGCATACGTTTTCTTTAAAGGCCGCTCCATTATTTACAAGGACCAAGGTGAAATTTTGCTCCTGCGTCTTGCCCGAGATCTGGAAGAATTCGGAAAAGTGGAGCAAATGCCAAAACTGGAAGGCAAAAGAATGATTATGTTCATTGCACCAAAGAAGAAGTAAGCAGTCGCAGTGTTCAGCATTCAGTAAAAAAATCCTTCGGATTCTCTTAAGAAACGATTTTGAAAATAAAGCGAAATAATAATTAATAATAGGAAACATGCCGAAACAAAAAACAAAATCCAGTGCCAAAAAGCGTTTTAAGCTTACGGGTTCCGGTAAAATCAAAAGAAAGCATGCGTTTAAAAGCCACATCTTGACAAAGAAGAGCAAAAAACGCAAACTCGCATTGACCCACGACGCGTTAGTGGATAAGGCCGATGAGAGCAATGTTAAGCTAATGCTTCGCATGAAGTAAAAAGCCTAACCGGTTAAAACAAGTATTTAAACCCTGGAGTAGTGCAATCAAAGAATTCAGAATTCAGAATTCATAATTCAGAATTAATGAATCGCCTGCTACAAAAAAATTAAAATTATGCCAAGATCAGTAAACTCAGTTGCGAAGAGAGCCCGCAGAAAAAAGGTTCTTAAACAGGCCAAAGGTTTCTTTGGAAGACGTAAAAACGTATGGACGGTTGCCAAAAACGCTGTGGACAAAGCAATGCTTTACAGCTACCGCGACCGCCGTGCAAAAAAGAGAAATTTCAGATCCCTTTGGATCACCCGTATCAACGCGGGGGCAAGACAGCATGGAATGTCTTATTCACAATTTATGGGAAGTTTAAAGAACAGCGGAATTGAACTAAACCGTAAGGTTTTGGCCGATTTGGCGATGAACCACCCAGAGGCTTTTGCCGCAATCGTAAAAAAAGTAAAATAAGACATTTATAAACTATATTATTTCGCCCAAAGGCCGCTTCAGCAATGAGGCGGTTTTTTTTTATGGGAAAAATGCATCTTAAGAAGTTTCAGTATATTCGTTAAAAATTGGATGAATGTTCCGTCCCCTAAATCTTCTTTTCATACTATTTTCTATTTCTGGGAATGTTATTTTCGCCCAAAAAGAAACAGGAAAACTATACAAAATTGACAGATACGAATCCATCTATCTTCCCTTGGGGAAAATTTCATTTGCCGATAAACTTATAGAATATAATGTAGGTATACCGCCTCCCATTCAAAAATACAGGGACAGCCTGCAATGTCTCCACGAACCAGATTACAAAAATTACCAAACCCCAAATTTTGTTTCGTTGGGCTGTGGTGGTAGTTTGATTGTTGAATTCACCGATAACGGTTTTATGAACCTTCCCGGCGACGATCTGTATCTGTTTGAAGTTGGACCGTCCAAAGAACCGGCAAAGGTTGAAATTTCACAAGATGGAAAAAACTGGGTGTATGCGGGAAAGATTGCCGGTGGAAAATCCGCTATTGATTTAACCGCAGTAGGAATTGACGAAGAAACGGTCTTTTATTTTCTTAGAATAACAGATTTGAAGGATTTGTGCAAAAGCAAGAGCGCCGGGGCAGATCTGGATGCCATTGGAGCCATAAACAGCGTGATAAAGCTAACGATAAACGCCGATGTTCTTTTTGATGTGGCAAAATATGATTTAAAAAAAACCGCAAAACAAAGCCTCGATTCACTTAAAACCTTAATCGAAAAAGTTGATAAGGCAACTATACTTATTCAGGGGCATACCGATAGTGACGGAGATGAGATTTCAAATATGACGCTTTCAGAAAACAGGTGCAATTCTGTAAAGGAACGGTTGCTGGAAATTTTTGGCACCACCTCCAAGTACAATTTTGAAGTAAAAGCCTTCGGCGAAAGCAAACCTCGCTTCCCAAATGATTCCGAAGAAAACAAACAGCAAAACAGACGGGTTGAAATTACGGTTTTGCCTCCAAAGGAGTATTACGAAAGCTTAAATAGGAATTAGGGATTAGGAATTAGGAATTAGGGATTAGGGATTAGGTTCCGATAGGTTTATCATTTGGGATTTACTTATAAAACGTTATGTTTTCTGCTTTTTCTTTTTCGCTGCGGGAAAAAGCACATTGTTTAGAATTAGCCGGTATCCAGGTGAGTTTGGATGAAGCGCCAATTCTGTTTTTGCGTCCCCTACCCTGTGCTGATAATCTTCCGGGTCGTGGCCACCGTAGAAGGTAAAAAATCCCTTTCCTTTAATTCCGTGGATGTATCGAGCTTCGCCATTGGTTCTATTCTCGCCCATCACCAAAACATTGCTTTTAATTTCATCGGGATCAAACGAGGTGGTCTGCCCCATAAAACCTTTTACCAGAGCTGTATGATTTTGGCAGAGCATCGTTGGTATCGGATCCCATTTGGCCGAATAATCCATTAACGTGAAATAATCGCTTTCCTTAGGTATTCGCCTTTTTTCAGTCATATCAATGCTGGAGAATTCATACACCATCGGGCTTCGTTCTAATATAAAATTGGTAAAGGCAAAGGTCTTGCTATAGTCTATTTTGTTTTGATAATTGGGCTCACTCGGATCGCCATCAAACATTGGCTCACAAATATCTATCCCTTCCGCAGATAGGGCAATGTCAAAACTATCCGTTGCGCTGCACATGGCAAACATAAAACCGCCACCGATAACATAATCACGGATTTTCTTGGCAACGGCCAATTTTTCTTCGGAAACCTTATTGTAGCCCAATTTCGCTGCGAGTGCTTCTGCATTTGCCTTTTCCTCAATATACCAGGGTGCGGATCGGTAGGCTCTGTAAAATTTTCCATATTGCCCGGTAAAATCCTCGTGGTGCAGGTGAAGCCAATCGTAAAGAATCAACTGGTCGGCCAAGACTTCTTCATCATAGACCACGGTGTATGGAATTTCAGCGTAGGTCAAAACCATGGTCACCGCATCGTCCCACGGCAAGTTTCCCTTGGGTGAATAAACCGCTATTTTAGGCGCTTTTTCCAAAACCACGGCATCCATGTTTTGGGAAGGACTGCTTATATCAGTAAGAATTTGTTCGGTTTTGCTGTCGGAAATAATCTCAAAGGAAACACCGCGAATCTGACATTCCTTTTTAATTTCCGGAGCATCCGGCAATAAAAAGCTGCCCCCTCGATAATTAAGCAACCATTTCACTTTTTGTTGCTTTTCCAAGACCCAATAGGTAATTCCATAGGCCTTGAGATGTTCCTTCTGGCTTTCGGCATCCATAGGAATTAGAATATAGGAGGCCGACGCCTGAAGGGAAAAGAGCA
Organism: Aequorivita sp.; assembly: GCA_048265145.1. GTDB lineage: Bacteria > Bacteroidota > Bacteroidia > Flavobacteriales > Flavobacteriaceae > Aequorivita. Next base: position 44,517 of record JBLXCF010000017.1, on the reverse strand, counting down.
CAAAGAGCACTACTGAAAGGAAACGTTGCATCATACGAATATAACGACAAATTTCTTGTCTTGTTTTAGTAAAGATCATTTAATGCCATTTTCAGATTTAAGAATAGTTATTGGGCCTCACCAAATAGGGTCCGCACTAAAAAGGGATGTCGCCATCGTCATCATCGCTGTTGAAATCATGGTTCATGGCGCTGCCAAATGCCTCATCGGGCGATGGAAGGTTGCTCGTTTTAAAGGTATCGTCATTGGCGGCGTCGTTCATTCGGGAATGAATTTCTGTAGGCATTTCAAAGTCTGGCAAATTTTCAAATTTACCTAGATTCCCTATGAACCGCAACCGGATTTCATCCAAACCACCATTACGGTGCTTGGCTACAATGAATTCGGCCTGTCCGGCGGTAGGGGTATGCTCCTCGTCGTCCCATTCATCAATCTTGTAATACTCGGGGCGGTAAATAAAGGACACGATATCAGCGTCCTGTTCAATGGCCCCGGATTCCCTAAGGTCCGAAAGCAGGGGGCGCTTGCTGCCGCCACGGGTTTCCACGGCGCGCGAAAGCTGCGACAGGGCAATTACAGGAATATTCAATTCTTTGGCCAAAGCCTTCAAATTTCTTGATATTGTGGAAATTTCCTGTTCCCGATTTCCACCTTTTTGGCTTCCGCCGGCTGTCATCAATTGCAGATAATCCACAATTATAAGCTTGATACCGTGCTGCGAAGAAAGTCGTCGCGCCTTGGCCCGAAGATCAAAAATGGAGAGCGAAGGTGTATCGTCTATAAAAAGTGGGGCCTTTTCAAGTCCCTTCACTTTTACGTTCAATTGCTCCCATTCGTGTTTTTCAAGATTTCCGGTGCGCAGTTTTTCTGAACTCAATTGTGTTTCCGAGGAAATTAGGCGCGTAATCAACTGCACGGAAGACATCTCCAAGGAAAAGAACGCTACGGGAATGTTGTGTTCTACGGCAATATTTCGTGCCATTGAAAGGGTAAGCGCCGTTTTTCCCATACCGGGCCGGGCGGCAATGATAATTAAATCGCTCGGTTGCCAGCCCGAAGTTAGTTTATCTACTTTCGCAAACCCAGACGGAACACCGGACAGGCCTTCTTTATTGGCTATTTCCTCAATTCTTTTCTTGGCCTGTATAACCAGGCTCTGTGCGGTTTCTGAGGATCTCTTGATGTTTCCTTGGGTAACCTCATATAATTTGGCCTCGGCGTTGTCCAGCAAATCAAAAACATCGGTGCTTTCATTGTAGGAATCTTCGATAATTTCGTTCGAGATCTTAATCAGGCTACGTTGAATATATTTTTGAAGAATGATTCGCGCATGAAATTCAATATGTGCCGAGGAGGAGACTTTTTGGGTCAATTGGATCAGATAATATTCGCCACCCACCAATTCAATTTTCCCTTGCTTCTTAAGCTGTGTTGAAACGGTTAATAAGTCCACCGGTTGGCTGTCCTCAAAGAGATCGTGGATGGCCTCAAAAATATGTTGGTGCGCTTGTTTGTAGAAAACCTCGGGGTGGAGAATATCAATAACTTCATCTACTCCCTTTTTGTCAATCATTAAAGCGCCCAAAACAACCTCTTCTAAATCAATGGCTTGCGGCGGTATTTTGCCTTTTTCAAGGGAAATTACTTGGGAGGTTCGGGTCGAAAAACTGGTTTGAGGTTTAATTTTTTCCATGAAGCGAATGTAAAGAAAATGTTAAGAGGATGAGGGAGATTTTTGTTTAACTATGTTAACCGTTCTTCAACAATGCAACTGTTGAAAACTGAAAAATATTGTTAATAACCCGTAAAAAAATCCGAGGCTCGCGCATCGGATTTACGGTATGTTTTGGTATTGTTAGCCTTAACTTTTGAACTCGCCCATTTCCAAATATTTTTCCATGCGTTTTTTCACCAGATCGGTTGGGGATAACATTTTAAGTGCGTGATATGCCTTTTCAATTGATTTGGCCACGGTTGTAAATGTTTTCTCACGGTCGCTATGGGCGCCCCCCAAGGGTTCCTTTACAATTTCATCAATGAGTTTCAGTTTTTTCATGTCGGCAGCCGTTAATTTAAGGGCTTCGGCGGCCTGTTCCTTAAATTCCCAGCTTCGCCATAAAATGGAGGAACAGCTTTCGGGTGAAATTACCGAATACCACGTGTTTTCAAGCATCAGCACTCTATCGCCAACTCCAATTCCCAAGGCGCCACCGCTTGCCCCTTCGCCAATGATCACCACTATTATGGGCACTTTTAGACGTGTCATTTCCAGAATATTTCTGGCTATGGCTTCTCCTTGTCCCCTTTCCTCAGCCTCCAGGCCGGGGAACGCTCCCGGGGTATCAATAAAACACACGACGGGAAGGTTGAATTTTTCGGCAGACTTCATTAACCGCAGGGCCTTTCTATAGCCTTCCGGATTGGCCATTCCAAAATTCCGAAACTGTCTGGTTTTTGTGTTATATCCTTTTTGCTGGCCAATGAGCATATAGCTTTGGTCGCCAATTTTTCCGAGTCCGCCGACCATGGCCTTGTCGTCCTTAAAATTACGGTCGCCGTGGAGCTCCAAAAACGAATCGCCACACATGGCCTTTATATAATCCATGGTATAGGGACGGTCCGGATGGCGTGAAAGTTGGACCCGTTGCCAAGGGGTCAAATTTTTATAGATCTCTTTTTTGGTATCGGCCAATCTTTTTTCAATTTGCTTACAGGTGTTGGAAACATCAACATTGCTTTCCGTGCCGATGAGGCAGGCTTTTTCATATTGTTCCTGCAATTCCTTTATAGGGAGTTCAAAATCAAGATATTCCATAATATTATTCCTTATTTAATAAAGGTTGGTGTACAAAGATAGAATTTTGTTTTAGGTGTTATGCAATCTTCTTCGTTTTCTTTCCTGCGTTATTTTGATGATTCCATTGGCAATAACCGTTATCAAAATTATCACCGCACCATAATAAAATTGGGGACTCATGTTTTCTGAATCGCCCAAAACCAAGAGTGCCAAAACAATTCCATAAACGGGTTCCATATTTATGGTAAGCATTACCGTATATGGGCTGATCCATTTCATAACATGTACCGAAGCGATAAAGGCATAGGCGGTGCAGGCCGACGCCAAAATAAACAGGTACAGCCAGTCGTGGGTGGAAATAGTGAAAAACGCATTCGTGAATTTCCCCGAAAATGCCAAATAGATTGAAATACCCAATACCCCGAACAGAAGCTCATAAAATGAAATTACCGCGGCTTTGTACTTCAGCACAAATCTGCCATTGATTACCGAGAAAAGTGCACTTAAAAATGCGGAAACGAGGGCCAGAATGATTCCAAGCGTATGGGAGCTCTCAACGTCAAAAATAATGTAAAGTCCCGCTATAACCAAAAGACCGAAAAACACTTCGTAGATAATAATCTTCCGGCCATAGAGCAGCGGCTCCAAAAGGGAAGCGAAAAAGGCGCCTGTGGAAAGGACCGCAAGCGTAACGGAAACATTGGAGGCCTTAATGGCCCCAAAAAATGTGAGCCAATGCAAGGCAATTATAATTCCTGCCAGTGCGAAGCCCACAAGCGTTTTTGTGGAAAACCTTAAATTATACCGGCTTACTTTCAAAAAAATTAAAACGATACCCGTGGCCAATAGCATTCTGTACCAAACCAATGGAATAGCCTCTAAGGAAATCAGCGCGCCCAAGACAGCGGTAAACCCCCAAATAAAAACAATGAAATGCAAATGAAGATAATTATAGAGCTTATCGTTTCGCATTTTTTAATAGATAGATTGCTAAAATACCGAACAGAAAGTTGGGAAACCAAGTTGCAATAAAGGGCGAAAAATTGCTTTGTTCCGCCATGGTGCCAAAAATTTTATCGAAAAAAATAAAGACCATTCCAATGCTGATGCCAATGGCCAAGTTAACGCCCATTCCCCCCCGCCTTTTTACGGAAGATACCGCAACGGCAATGATGGTAAGGATATACGCCGAAACCGGAAGGCTCCAACGCTTGTAGCGCACCACTTCATAGCGATTGATGTTGGAGGAGCCACGGGCTTTTTCTTTTTTAATAAAATCATTGAGCTCGGTAAAATTGAGTGTTTCGGCAATATAGGTAACGGGAGTGAGATCCTCCATAGAAAAATCGAACACCGTGTCCAACCTGGTTTGGCTTTTCAGAATGTCTCCGGTTTCGCCAATTTTTCTCTTGCTATAATTAAAGAGCGTATAGGTACTGTCCGCATCATTATACTTAATTTGGGATGCCGATATTTTATAGGTCATTTGGTTGCCTTCAAAATGCTCGAGCGTAAAGTTGCTCCCAATTTTTTCCGCAACATTAAAATAACTAACATAGATGTAGTCATTATCATTGATCTGCGTGTAAACATTGCTCTGGTCCCTGTCCTGTTTCCCCTTTTTTAAATAATTATAGGAAAATTCATTAAAACCCTTACTCGCCTTCGGGGCCAGATACATACTGAAAACCAGCGCTGCAACACATACTATGGTAGCCCCGATAATATACGGACGGAGAAACCTGGAATAGGAAACCCCACTGCTCAAAAATGCGATCACTTCGGTGTTGTTGGCAAGCTTGGATGTAAACCAAATTACCGAAAGAAAAAGAAATAGCGGAAAAAGCAAATTGGCAAAATAGATGGTGAAATTGTAGAGGTAGATCATCACCTCCATAAATGGAACTTCATTTTCGAGGATTTTATCTATTTTTTCGGCCAAATGGACCGTTATTCCAATAGGAATAAACAAAAGCAGGAGCAGGCTAAAAGTGCCAAGATATTTTCGAAGAATGTATCTGTCCAGTATGCTGAGCATGTGCTAAAGTCTTTGGTCCAGCTTTTTAACCATTTGGTCCTTCCAAGAGGAAAAATTACCTGCTAAGATATGTTTTCTGGCCTCGCGAACCAACCACAGGTAGAAACCAAGATTGTGGATGGTAGCAATCTGCCTGCCCAACATTTCGTTCACGGTGAACAGATGCCGAAGATATGCCTTGCTATATTCGGTATCAACCCAGGTAATTCCCATGGGGTCAATTTCAGAGAGATCCGCCTCCCATTTTTTATTTTTGATGTTGATGATCCCTTCTGAAGTAAAAAGCATTCCGTTCCTTCCGTTGCGGGTTGGCATAACACAGTCAAACATATCTATGCCCAAAGCAATATTCTCCAAAATATTCACTGGTGTTCCTACGCCCATTAAATAGCGCGGTTTTTCCTTCGGAAGAATTTCCGTCACCACCGCGGTCATTTCATACATTTCCGCAGCAGGCTCGCCAACGGAAAGTCCCCCGATGGCATTGCCTTCCGCACCCACAGAGGCGATGTATTCTGCAGATTGCCTTCTCAAATCTTTATAAGTGCTACCTTGAACAATTGGAAAGAATGTTTGGTGATAATCATATTTCAACGGGGTTTTTTGCAAATGAGCAATGCAGCGGTCCAGCCAGCGGTGGGTCATGTGCATGGACCGTTTTGCATAGTTATATTCACACGGATAGGGAGTACATTCATCAAAAGCCATAATGATATCGGCCCCAATGGTACGTTGAATTTCCATTACGTTTTCCGGGGTGAAAATGTGATAACTCCCGTCAATATGACTTTTAAATTTAACCCCTTCCTCCTTGATTTTGCGGTTCGCAGAAAGCGAATATACCTGATAGCCGCCACTATCGGTTAAAATGTTCCGGTCCCAGTTCATGAATTTATGAAGCCCCCCGGCCTTTTCCAAAATGGACGTTTGCGGCCTTAAATAGAGGTGATAGGTATTGCCAAGGATTATATCCGGATTGATGTCCTGTTTCAATTCCCTTTGGTGCACGCCTTTAACCGTAGCTACGGTACCCACCGGCATAAAAATGGGGGTTTCTATGCTACCGTGGTCCGTAGTGATAGTTCCGGCCCGAGCGTTACTTTTGGAATCAGTAGCTTCTAAATTAAAATGCATCCAGCAATTTTTATTGAGGTGGCAAAGATAACCCTATAATTCTGAAATCAGAATTCTTGATTGAGAATTGATGCTTATGTTAACAAAACCGCCAAATCGTTAATAAAACCATTCCTTTCAACTTTGAACCCCTTGTGGAATGGCGTATTTTTGGCATTGAAATTTTAGAACAAATCATGGCAGATATTAAAGCTCTCGAAGCGCTGGCAATCCAAGTCCGCAGAGATATTTTACGGCAGGTACACAAGGTTAACTCAGGACATCCCGGCGGTTCCCTTGGCTGTACCGAATTTTTTGTAGCACTGTATTCTGAACTGATGGAGAGCAAAGAAAACTTCACAATGGACGGTATTGGCGAAGACCTTTTCTTTCTCTCCAACGGGCATATTTCGCCGGTCTTCTACAGTGTTTTGGCTCGATCGGGGTATTTTCCAATTGAAGAATTGAATACCTTTCGGCTGTTGAATTCCAGATTGCAGGGTCATCCTACCACCCACGAAGGATTGCCAGGAGTACGGATTGCTTCAGGATCATTGGGCCAGGGAATTTCAGTTTCCATTGGGGCGGCACACGCCAAAAAACTCAACAAAGACAACCATTTAATATATACGCTTTGTGGCGATGGAGAATTGCAGGAAGGCCAGAACTGGGAAGCCATTATGTATGCCGCCGGAAATAAGGTGGACAACCTGATCGTAACCGTAGATCTTAACGGCCAACAAATTGACGGCGCTACCAAAAATGTGCTTCCACTCGGCAACCTAAAGACCAAATTTGAAGCCTTTGGATGGGTGGTAATGGATATTGAAAAAGGAAACGATCTGAAAGCCATTATTGCGGGTATGAAAAAAGCAAAGGAGCAAACAGGCAAAGGAAAACCCGTCTGTGTCCTGCTACATACCGTAATGGGCCATGGAGTGGATTTTATGATGCACACTCATGATTGGCACGGAAAAGCGCCCAACGACCAGCAGTTGGAGACTGCGCTATCGCAAAATCCAGTAACTCTCGGAGATTATTAAAATTGAAAAAATTCCAAATGAAAAAATATAAAGATACCGGCAAAAAAGACACGCGCTCCGGTTTTGGCGATGGCCTGACCGAATTGGGAAAGAAGAACAAAAACGTGGTGGCGCTATGTGCAGATCTTACAGGCTCCCTAAAAATGGACGAATTCAAAGAAAACCATCCGGACCGTTTCTTTCAAGTGGGCATTGCCGAAGCAAATATGATTGGGATTGCCGCTGGCTTGACCATAGGCGGTAAAATTCCCTTCACTGGTACTTTTGCAAATTTCTCCACGGGCCGGGTTTATGACCAAATTAGACAGAGCGTTGCCTATAGTGGCAAGAACGTGAAAATTTGTGCCTCCCACGCCGGAATTACATTGGGCGAGGACGGCGCAACCCACCAAATCTTGGAGGACATAGGCTTAATGAAAATGTTGCCGGGAATGACGGTAATAAACACCTGCGATTACAATCAAACCAAGGCTGCCACCATAGCTATTGCCGATTATAACGGCCCAGTTTATCTCCGTTTTGGCCGACCAAAAGTGGCAAACTTCACACCCGCGGACCAAAATTTTCAGATAGGGAAAGCCGTTCAACTTCAAGAGGGAATGGATGTTTCCATAATTGCAACTGGCCATTTGGTCTGGGAAGCGTTGCAAGCAGCCGAAATCCTGAACGATAATGGCATACGTGCAGACGTGCTGAACATTCACACCATTAAACCACTGGACGATGAAGCAATTTTGAGAAGCGTAAAGAAAACAGGATGTGTTGTTACCGCCGAAGAGCATAATTTTTTAGGTGGTTTGGGCGAAAGTGTAGCGCGCGTGTTGGCGACCCACCATCCTGCTCCACAAGAATTTGTTGCCACTCAAGATACCTTTGGCGAATCTGGAACGCCTGAACAGTTAATGGATAAATATGGGCTAAACGCAGCAGCAATAGTAAGTGCGGTAAAAAAAGTTATTGCCCGAAAGTAACCCGGTTTTTCCCACGCCTAATTATTCTTAAATTAAAAAACCACTTTAAAATAGTTTAAAGTGGTTTTTTAATTTTTTATGAGAAAGATTTAAATAGTTGAATCCAAATAATCAGGAATTCCATTGCCGTTTCTATCGGGAAACGTCAGCACCCCATTTACAATTTCTATTTCATATTCAGTCAATCTGCCGTCGCCATCATCATCGGTATCCAAATAATTATAAACTCCGTCGCCATCGGTATCATCATCATATAGGTTGCCATTGTTGTTCAGATCTTCCAAATAGGAATCAATTCCATCATTGTCGTGGTCCATCACTTCAAACGAAAATAGTTCAAAAGAAAAAATAAGCTGTCCATAAGGATCCAGACCGCCCGTTGGAGGAGGATATTGAAAATATGCCAAGCCGGAAGGAATAAATACCGCCCCTATGCCATAATTGTTAAAAGTTAGGGTACCGTCCGGATTTTCGATGGGTTCGCCCTCCGCTCCCTTAAATTCGATTATTGCTTGCTGCAGGCCTCTGATAATTCCAGATCCCGGAGGGTTTTCTACCAAATCAAATTGTACGGGAATTACAGCGCTGTCAAATAAATCGAGGTTCATCAACCTGCCGTCGTAGGTATTGGTGGTCCGGTCACAAAAATGGGGATGTTCATCGCCTCCGCCTTCGCGAACCTTTAAATAATACAGGGTATAGACCACGGAATTATCCACTAAATCTCGCACTTGTTTTGAGGATACTTGTTCGATCAAAGGTATTTTTGTGGCATTCTCACCCGCAATGGTGTCAAATTTCAATTTAAAATTCACCGGATCGGCCTCAAATTCCTCATAGTTGTAGAAATGGGTTCGCAAAAATGTGTCTATCACTTTTTCGGCTCGCGCAGCCTCTTCGCCCCTATCTCGAGGGGGCTCTACTACAATGCCACCGTCATCGTCCTTTTTGCAGGAAAGCACTACAAAAAACATTAAAATTAAAAGTACGAAAACGAATTTTATTTTTTTCATCATCCTATTTTTGTGGGCGCAAGATACAATTTTCCGCTATTTTTGCACCTTACATTAACGTTGTTTTTGCGATAAACATGAGGATTGACAAATATTTATGGAGCGTTCGGTATCTGAAAACGCGAAATATGGCAACGCAAGCGTGCAAAAAAGGTTCCGTGCGCGTGAACGCCACGGTTGTCAAGCCTAGCCGCGAGGTTTACCCGGGAGATGTTATAACCTTGCGAAAGGACCAGATTACCTATAGTCTCGAAATCCTGGACCTGCCTGAGCATAGAGTTGGTGCGAAATTGGTAGATCTTTACCGAAAGGACACTACCCCAAAAGAGGCTTTTGTAACCAACGAAATGCTTGAATATGCCAAAACTTATTATCGAAAAAAAGGGGTTGGAAGACCTACCAAAAAAGACCGACGGGATCTGGAGGATTTTACGGAATCATCGGAAAACGAAAATGAAATTTGACCGTGCCACATAAAAGAACAAGCCATGCAGGAACTCAGCTCCATTATTCTCAATGAGAAACAAATTGCCCAAAAAATCAAAAGAATAGCCTATCAGGTTTATGAAACCAATGTTGATGAAAAGGAGGTGGTGATCGCCGGTATCATAAGTAATGGATTTTTGCTAGCCAAGCGCCTGAAAAAGGAATTGGAACAAATTTCGCCCATAAAGGTTTTGCTCTGCGAGGTAATGGTGGACAAAAAAAAACCTCTAAGCCAGATTAAAACTTCTTTAAGGCCAGAAGAGTACCAGAATAAGTCCCTATTATTGGTGGACGATGTGCTCCATTCCGGCACTACCTTGATTTACGGCGTAAAACATTTTTTGGAAGTGCCCCTAAAACAATTTAAAACCGCCGTTCTGGTGGACCGAAATCATAAAAAATATCCTATTAAGGCCGATTTTAAGGGTATCTCGCTCTCCACTTCCCTCAATGAAAATGTTACCGTGATTTTTGAAAAAAACAAAGACAGGGCGGTTTTAGAATAATTTTTTAATGATATTGGAGACCGTTTCTTTTAAATTTGCTTCGTTATCAACAATAAAATTGGCTTGATTGTAAAAAAAGGAGCGTTCAAAAAGATGTTTCCGGATAAAATCAGTCAAATCTTCGCGGGTTTTAAGGTGTGAGATTAGTGGTCGCTGTTCCATTTCTGGAAACAACCGATCTACCAACACCTTTAAGGAAGCCTTCAAATATATCGAAACAACATTTTCATTTTGGTTTAATAGGTGCATAGCGTCCCCATAACAGGGCGTCCCGCCACCAGTGGCCAACACTAAATTTCCTGGAGCTTCCAAAATTCTTCTCAAGATTTCGTTTTCAATTTTTCTAAAATGAATTTCACCCTTTTCGGCAAAAATTTCGGAAATGCTTCGCTGGTATTCGTTTTCAATTTCGATGTCTAGATCCATGAACGGAATTCCCAATTGCTCTGCAAGATTTTTGCCCACCGATGATTTTCCACAGCCCATATAGCCGATCAACACAATTTTCATAATTGCGATATTATTTCGTCTTGTTAAACTGATATCAAATGAAAGGAATAAATATCAATTTCACAGCAGAAATATATATTTAAAGGCAATTATTCATTTGTTATGACCTGTTTGTCAACCGATTTAAATTTTTATCAAATTAAATTTAATTTCGTTTTGATAAATAAATTTAATGATAGTATATTTGCACCCGCCTACCGAAAGGCAGGCGAGTGTTAAAAAGGAAGACCTGGTAGCTCAGTTGGTAGAGCACCTCCCTTTTAAGGAGGTGGTCCTGGGTTCGAGCCCCAGCCAGGTCACGAAAAGTTAAACTTCAAGTTTAACTTTTTTTGTTTAAGGCTTTATTTATTGAAGCATCTACCCGGGTGCTGGAATTGGTAGACAGGCATGGTTGAGGGCCATGTGTCCTAAGGGCGTGTGGGTTCAAGTCCCATCCCGGGTACAACTTCCTTTAAAGGAAATCTTTACCGGCTTTGGTAACATCCACCCTTTGTATTTCCCTCTCTAAAAATTTCTTAAATACTCCACGATTTGTCGCGCTTGTGTTTCGGAGAGGTTTAAGTCTACCATATCAATTTCATAAACCGCTTTAAGTGCTTTAGCTTGCGGATCTTCTGCAATCATTCCCGCGGGGTTAAGGATCATGTTCATAACCCATTGAGGCGACCGTTTGTCCAAAACGCCTCCCAAGGCTGGCCCCCGGTTGGTGTCGTGAATTTCGTGGCAAGTGGCGCATTGCTCCTTGAACAATTGTTCTCCCTTGGCAGCCATATTTTTATCTATGGTCTGCCCGAGGCGTAGCTGTTCCTTTATTGGGCCTACCCCAGTTTTTGCTTCGGAAGGCGCATTGGTCTTTTTGTGTTTAATGTCGTTGTGCATTTCTGTGGATTGATGAATTGTAGGCTCATGGCCCCAATTGCAGCCAACCAAAGAAAATATGAACGGTAGCGCGAAAAGGATTTTTCTAAATTTCATTTTGTATTAATTTATAAATTGGAAAAAAATTTCGGCTAGATTGTGCTTTATAAAATTACAAAGAAGGAAGAGGTAGGGCCACAACATTAACCTTTTGTTGAATTTTGGATGACACTTTTTAGATATTGTTTAGAGTGTTCAACATTTTTTTAAACAAACTCACTTCTTTTTATTAATTTCACGGTTGCATTTTTAAAATTCCATACAATGGTTAAATCACATTTTGGCATTAAGGACTTGGAGAACCTGTCCAACGTAAAGGCCCATACCATTAGAATTTGGGAGAAACGGTACAATCTGTTGGAACCCGATAGAACCGATACCAATATCCGAAAGTACAATCTCGACAACCTTAAAAAGCTTTTGAACGTTGCTTATCTGTATAATTCCGGCCATAAAATATCCAAAATTGCAAGTATGGATTCGGTACAGATTCAGGCCATGGTCAAAAACAACCTTCAAGGACTTGATGCAGAATATCTTGGCAATGTCATTAAAGCCGCAATGTTTGAATTTGACGGAGAACTCTTTGATGAAACCCTTGAAAAAATTATGGAGAAAAAAACATTTCGAGAAACCTTCTCGGAAATTCTTGTTCCGTTGTTGAACGAAATGGGGATCCTATGGCACTCCGGAACTATCGATCCTTCGCACGAGCATTTTATTTCAGAAAAAATCAAGCATGCAATTATTAACCATTCGTCCCGAAAAAAAGAAAAAATTGATAAGAAGGACTCCCCAACTTTTGTGCTTTATCTTCCCTTCCGGGAAATTCACGAAATCGGGTTGCTTTACACAAATTATGAATTGATTTCAGCAGGGTTCCCAACCATTTATCTTGGCGCAAATATTCCAATATCAAGTTTGAAGCACCTACTTAAATCCAACAAAAAAATTATTTTTCTCACATACTTTACCCTTCTTCCCGAATATACCTCCATCGAAAATTATTTTGTGGACTTCCAAACCGAAATCTACCCACTATCCCAAAGCGAGCTTTGGGTTTTGGGACCGAAGGCAGATAAAAAACCAAAAACTGCCAAAAACATAAAATTATTTAAGGATCTCCCACAATTTTTACAGCACATTCAAGAATTGTCAACTTAATAGCCCCGTACCCTCTGTAAACTGGTTACCGAAAATATTAAATTCTTATTAAATTTTTCTTTTCATTTTTATTTTTGTTTAATTATATTGTAATTTCGTTAAACAATATGGCAGACATCGCAGTTATTGGTTCTGGTTTTTCCTCGCTTTCGGCCGCATGCTATCTGGCGCAAGCAGGCCATACCGTAACCATTTATGAAAAAAACGAAACCCTCGGTGGCCGCGCACGTCAGTTCACCAAACAAGGTTTTGCTTTTGATATGGGCCCCACTTGGTATTGGATGCCCGATGTTTTTGAACGATTCTTTGCCGATTTCAATAAAGCTCCTGCAGACTTTTATACATTAGAAAAGCTGAATCCGGCCTATCGGGTTTATTTTGGACCCAATGAGTATATCTGCATTGAGGATACTTTGGAAAAAATATGCACCACCTTTGAAGAAGAAGAGCCTGGAAGTTCCGAAAAATTAAAGAAGTTTATGGCCGCTGCTATGGACAATTACAATATCGCTATTAAAGATCTGGTTTACAGGCCGGGAATTTCGCCGTTGGAATTGGTAAATATTTCAACATTGAAAAAGATAGACCAATTTTTTGGAACCATCAGCAAAGATATCAGAAAGGCCTTCAACAATCCAAAATTGGTTTCCATCCTGGAGTTTCCTGTGCTGTTTCTTGGCGCGAAACCCTCCAGAACACCTTCGTTTTATAGTTTTATGAATTACGCCGATTTCGGTTTGGGCACCTTCCATCCAAAAAACGGAATGTATTCGGTAGTCAACGGAGTAAAAAGACTGGCAGAACAATTGGGCGTTCGTTTCAAAACAGGTCAAAATGTAGAAAAAATCATTGTAGAAAAAAATTGGGCCTCCGCCTTGATCATCAATGATAAAAAAATACCGGTGGATATTATTTTAAGCGGAGCTGATTATCATCACACAGAAACCCTATTGGAGGCGAAGTTTCGGCAGTATTCCGATACCTATTGGCAAACCAAAACCTTTGCCCCTTCAGCGCTTTTGTTTTATGTTGCTTTTTCAAAAAAGATCCAAAATGTGGATCACCATACCCTATTTTTCGATGTTGATTTTGAACAACATTCCAGGGAAATCTATGATACTCCCCAATGGCCCGAGGAACCTTTATTCTATGCCAGTTTTCCGTCAAAAACGGACGATAGTATTTGTCCGCCAGGGCACGAAGCAGGCATATTTCTCATCCCATTGGCACCGGGATTGAATGATATCCCCGAGTTGCGCGAAGAATATTTTGAAATAGTTATGGACCGTTTTGAGCGGATTACCAACCAAAGGGTAAAAAATTACGTTATATTTAAGGAATCGTTTGCTATAAATGATTTTGTTTCGGAATACAACAGCTATAAGGGCAATGCCTACGGGCTGGCGAACACCTTGCTTCAAACCGCTTTTTTAAGACCAAAATTAAAAAGTGCCAAGGTGAAGAATCTATTTTTCACGGGCCAATTGACCGTTCCCGGCCCGGGTGTGCCTCCCGCCCTAATTTCCGGAAAATTGGTTGCTGGTTTAATAAACAAACAAATCAAAACTTGAAAGCACTTTACGACATTGTCTCCAATGCCTGCAGTAAAAAAGTTACTGAAACCTACAGTACATCCTTTTCGCTGGCCACACGCCTTTTGGGCCCATCCATTCGTCAGGACATCTACAATATTTACGGGTTCGTTCGCTTGGCTGACGAAATTGTCGATTCGTTCCACGATTATGAAAAGGAAATTCTCTTTACCCGTTTTGAAAAGGCACTGGAAGAGGCCCTTGAAGACCGGATTAGCCTAAACCCTATTTTGAACGCCTTTCAGCACACCGTCCACAAATACAATATAGATAAGGTACTGATAGTAACCTTTATGGAAAGCATGCGGCTGGACCTAACCAAAAATAACTATACCACCGTTAAGGAATTCAATGAGTATATATATGGTTCTGCCGACGTTGTTGGTTTAATGTGCCTAAAAGTTTTCGTAAAGGGCAATGCCGAAAAATATAAGGAACTGAAGGAGGCAGCCATGAATTTGGGATCGGCTTTTCAAAAAGTGAATTTTCTGCGGGATTTAAAGGAAGATTTTGAACAGCTAAGCCGTTCCTATTTTCCAAACACAAATCTCCATGCCTTGGATGAAAATTCAAAACAACATATTATTGATGAAATAGAAGCCAATTTCGTAAAAGGATATAGCGGAATCCTAGAACTTCCGCACGATTCAAAACTCGGAGTTTTTATAGCCTACAGATATTATAGAAGGCTGCTAAAAAAATTGCAGAAAACCCCTGCCGTGGAAATAAAAAATGCGAGGATACGCGTTCCAAACATTGAAAAAATAGGTCTGTTGACGAGGAGCTATGTAAAATATCAATTAAATTTGGTGAAATGAAGTTCGTGTTAAATTCCCTTTTAAAAGATAGCGCGAGCTGTGGAAAATGTACCTGCGTTACCGAATTCACTCAATTCCCTTTGCTATGAAAATTTTACTTTGGATATTGCTATTTATCAGCACCTTTTGTATCATGGAATTCATGGCTTGGTTTACACATAAATACATAATGCACGGTTTTTTATGGAGTTTGCACAAAGATCACCATCATAAGGATCACGGTAGCTGGTGGGAGCGCAATGACTATTTCTTTTTGTTCTATGCCTTGGTGAGCATCAGTTGTTTTATTGGCTGGAGCTATTTTGGATTTTGGGCCGGATTGCCCATCGGGCTCGGGATTTTCGCCTATGGGCTCACCTATTTTATTGTGCACGATATTTTTATCCACCAGCGTTTCAAAATGTTCCGGAACGCCAACAATAGGTATGCTCGAGGAATCCGGCGCGCCCACAAAATGCACCATAAACACTTAGGCAAGGATAAGGGAGAATGTTTTGGAATGTTGTTTCCGCCGCTAAAATATTTTAAAAAATAGTTTTATGTGGCATTTCTATCTATTGTTGAACGTGGCCTCACTTAGCGTTCCCCTGATGTTCAGTTTTCATCCAAAATTAAAATTCCACAAACTCTGGAAACATTTCTTCCCAGCCACCTTTCTGATGATGGCTTTATTCATTTTATGGGACAGTATCTTTACCGCAGCTGGAATTTGGGGTTTTAATGAAAAATACCTTTCCGGAATTCATTTGGGCAACCTGCCTTTGGAGGAATGGCTGTTCTTCATCTGTATTCCCTATGCCTGCCTTTTTACCCTGTATGCTTTCAAAACCATTGCGCCCAGGTTTAAATTCTCCAACAGTACAACCGCCGTGGTCTATTATGCACTGCAGACCGTGTTGATCGCAACCTTGCTCTATTTTTATGACCGTTGGTACACCGCTGTCAATTTTTCGCTTGCCATTATAGTAATGGCCTTGGTTTTCAATTATAAACGCGAAACCCTAACCGTATTCTTTCCGGTATTTTTGGTGTTATTGATTCCCTTTTTTATAGTGAACGGCTTTTTGACGGGAAGTTGGATAGATGAAGAAGTCGTGTGGTACAACAACGCCGAAAATCTGGGCGTCAGGATAGGAACCGTACCCATAGAGGACAGTATCTATGCCCTGAGCATGTTGCTCATGGTTTTTGTATTGATGGAAAAATCCATGGAAAAAAGCAATGTCCCCAATACCTCCCCTTTCCGTTAACTTATTTTATAAAATCGGCAAATTAACGGCATTAAAAATTCATATACAATAGAATAGCCCGTGTAAATGCATTGAGAATTTACAGTACATTTAAACCTAAAAATTAGTGCTATTCATGATACATCCAAAAACAGAATTAAGATTTATAAGCAGCCAAATTGGCTATGGCGTTGTGGCCACAGAGTTTATTCCAGCAGGAACAATAACTTGGGCCTTGGACGACTTGGACCGAGAGTTTACTCCTGCCAAGCTGAAAAAGATGAACCCCCTCTATCAAAATATTCTGGAAACCTATTGCTACAGAAACAATAAAGGAAACTACGTATTATGCTGGGACAACGGTAGGTATGTAAACCATAGTTTTAAAAGCAATTGCATATCCACGGCCTACGATTTTGAAATAGCAATCCGCGATATTCAGCCAGGTGAAGAACTGACCGATGACTATGGTTATTTGAACGTAACAGAACCTTTTAAGGGAATTGATGAAGGCACCCGCAGAAAAACCGTGTATCCAGACGATCTTCTGCACCATTATCAAACCTGGGACAAGCAACTTTTGAAGAATTTTTCCAAAATAGTAAAGGTGGATCAACCCTTGAAATCCTTGCTGACCCCAAAACTGTGGACCGAAATTACCGCCATTTCTGAAGGAAAAAAGGAAATGAAATCCATTAAGGAAAATCATTTTGCCGGCTAACTATTTATTCCGTCAATAAGGTATTAAGCAATCGATGCATTTTTGGACTGTTCCAATCGGCCGTGCCTTCTTCTTCAATAATTATTCTTCCTGTTTTTGAAATAACGAAAGTGGTAGGTAGCACCTTGGAATGTAGTTGTAGCGGCGCGGGGCTATTCTCAAAATAGACAGGCAAGGAGTATTCATTTTTCTCCATGAAATCCGCTATTTTGGCCGGTTTTTCGGTAGTTACAAAGTAGAAAATTACCCTATCTCCATATTGATTATAAAGTTGTTGAAAAGAAGGCATTTCCGCAACACAAGGCGGACACCAAGTTGCCCAAAAATTTAAAATAACAACCTTGCCCTCGGCATCGGTAAAATTAACTTCCCCGCCTCCAAATTCTTGCAAATTCCATTGATATTCCGCCAATGTTTCGCGATCGGTTTCTTTTTTTTCAGAAGGGGAAAAGGAAAAAATGCGTTGCACAAAAACCTGAATAGGCATTCGTGTTTGCGGAAATATTAGCAAAGCAAGAAAAACAAAGAACACTATGTTGCTCCAATGTTTGCGAATAAACCTCATACTTTTGCAGTGTAAAAAAACCTGACAGATTCCCGGAACCTGTCAGGTTGTTCCATCAATAGAGTATTTTAGGCGTTCTGTTTTTTTATCAAATTCAAGGCAGAACCTTCTCGATACCAAGTAATCTGAGCCTCGTTATAGGTATGGTTTACCTTTATGGTGTCCTTGTTTCCGTCCTTGTGAACAATTTCAAGCGTCAACGGTTTATTTTCGGAAAAGTCTGCTATATCAATAAAGTTGAAGGTATCATCTTCCTGAATGAGGTCATAATCTGCTTCATTGGCAAAGGTTAGGGCCAACATTCCTTGCTTTTTCAAATTAGTTTCGTGAATGCGGGCAAATGATTTTACCAATACGGCGGCAACCCCCAAATGTCTCGGTTGCATGGCGGCATGTTCCCGCGAGGAACCTTCACCATAATTGTGGTCTCCCACCACAATGGTTTTTATGCCGTTGGCCTTGTACTGGCGCTGCACGTCGGGAACGCCGGCATATTCTCCGGTAAGCTGGTTTTTTACAAAGTTGGTCTGTTTGTTAAATGCGTTAACCGCTCCGATCAAGGTGTTGTTGGCAATATTATCCAGATGGCCACGATAGCGAAGCCACGGGCCGGCCATGGAAATATGGTCTGTGGTACATTTTCCGAAGGCCTTTATCAACAATTTTGCTCCCTGCAATTCAGCATCCTTAATGGGCAAAAACGGCTCCAACAACTGTAAGCGCTCACTGTCTGGTGAAACCTTTACCACAACTGAACTTCCGTCAGCCTTTGGTGCCAAATAGCCATTGTCATCCACCTCAAATCCTTTTGGGGGAAGTTCCAAGCCCCGTGGCTCGTCCAGTTTTACTTCCTGCCCTTCTTCGTTGATTAGGGTGTCGTGGATAGGGTCAAAATCCAAGCGGCCCGAAATGGCAATTGCGGCCACCATTTCAGGAGAACCTACAAAAGCGTGGGTATTCGGATTTCCATCGGCCCGTTTGGAGAAATTTCGGTTAAAGGAATGGACAATAGTGTTTTTTTCATCTCCTTTTCTGTCGCTTCTGTCCCATTGGCCTATACAAGGGCCGCAAGCATTGGTGAAAATAGTAGCTCCTAGAGTTTCAAAAACCGTTAGCAAACCATCGCGTTCCGCAGTAAATCGAATCTGCTCTGAACCTGGATTGATGCCAAAATCGCTTTTAGGTCTCAATTTTTTATCAATGGCCTGTTGGGCAATAGAAGCGGCCCGGGTTAAATCTTCATAGGAAGAATTGGTACAGCTTCCAATCAATCCCCAATCTACTTTTAATGGCCAATCATTTTTAAGCGCCTTTTCTCCCAATTCTCCCACTGGTGTTGCCAAATCTGGCGTAAATGGACCGTTCAAATGCGGGCGTAGCGTGGAAAGATCTATTTCGATAACTTGGTCAAAATAGGTTTCAGGATCTGCATAAACTTCGTCATCGCCAGTCAAGTATTCGCGGATTTTGTTGGCTTCATCTGCAATATCAGCACGGTCGGTCGCGCGAAGGAAACGCTCCATTGCATCGTCATAGCCAAAAGTGGAGGTGGTCGCTCCAATCTCGGCACCCATATTACAAATGGTACCTTTTCCGGTACAGGAAAGATTTTTTGCGCCCGGTCCAAAATATTCAACAATAGCCCCCGTACCTCCTTTTACCGTGAGTATTCCGGCTACTTTCAGGATTACATCTTTGGAGGCGGTCCAACCGTTCAGTTCACCTGTTAATTTAACACCTATCAATTTTGGAAATTTCAATTCCCAGGCCATTCCGGCCATTACGTCCACCGCGTCTGCCCCTCCTACTCCAATCGCAACCATTCCCAAACCCCCGGCATTTACCGTATGGCTGTCGGTACCTATCATCATTCCCCCGGGAAAAGCATAGTTTTCCAAAACTACTTGGTGGATAATTCCTGCTCCGGGTTTCCAAAAACCAATTCCATATTTATTTGAAACCGATTCCAAAAAGTCAAAAACCTCATTACTGGTTTCATTGGCGCGCTTTAAATCTGGTGCGGCCCCTTGTTTTGCCTGAATAAGATGGTCGCAGTGGACCGTAGTGGGGACGGCAACTGCCTTTTTTCCGGCCTGCATGAATTGCAGCAATGCCATTTGTGCCGTAGCATCCTGACAGGCGATTCGATCGGGGGCAAAATCAACATAGTCCTTCCCGCGTTGAAAGGCTTTGGTGGGAGTACCATCCCAAAGGTGGGCATACAAAATTTTTTCAGAAAGCGTTAGCGGTTTACCCGTAATTTCACGTGCTTTATCTACACGTTCAGCCATTTGGCCGTAAACCTTTTTGATCATATCAATATCAAAAGCCATAGTCGTTATTTTAGTTGCCTGCGAAAGTACAAAATCTATGAAAGATTTAAAAAGTATTTAAAAGAAATGGTTAATCAGTGAATTATTTTTATTGAACTTTAATTTTTATTAAATAAAAATAATAAATCCATAAATTTCGTCTACTAAAATTGGGAATTCGTAAATAAGAATAGTATTCCATTTTGAAAGAAGTCCGGAAAGGGGTTAAAATAGGCTCCTTATAATTTCTTCAATCGACAATCCCTCTGCTTCTGCCTTATAATTTTTTATCAATCGGTGCCGAAGAATACCAATGGCGGCCTTTTGGACATCCTCAATATCGGGAGAGAATTTACCGCGGAGGGCGGCATAGGATTTTGCAGCCAGGATCAGATTTTGCGACGCGCGCGGTCCAGCGCCCCAATCGATATAATTTTTGACAGTTTCGGTGGCCGTACTGCTATTTGGACGTGTTTTTCCAACCAAAGTAACGGCATATTCAACCACGTTATCTGCAACTGGAATCCGCCGAATCAATTGTTGGAAATCTATAATTTCCTCGGCAGTAAACAGTGCATTTACCTTTTGGCTTTTGCCGGTGGTGGTTTGTTTCACCACTTCAACTTCCTCAGAAAAGGATGGATATTCAAGATTGATTGCGAACATAAATCGATCTAACTGTGCCTCGGGCAAGGGATAGGTCCCTTCCTGTTCGATGGGGTTCTGGGTGGCAAGGACGAAATATGGCAAATCCAATTTATAGTGGTGTCCGGCAACGGTAACCGCCCGTTCCTGCATAGCTTCCAATAATGCCGCTTGGGTTTTTGGAGGGGTACGGTTTATTTCGTCGGCAAGAATGATGTTCGCGAAAATGGGCCCTTTTATGAATTTAAATTCACGGTTCTGGTCCAAAATTTCGGAGCCGAGTATGTCGCTGGGCATTAAATCTGGTGTAAATTGGATTCGTTTGAATTTTAGGCCCAACGCCTCTGCCACAGTGTTTACCAACAAGGTTTTCGCGAGTCCCGGCACACCTATCAACAGGGCGTGTCCGCCAGAAAAAATGGCCAACAACACTTGCTCCACCACTTCGTCCTGACCTACGATTACCTTTTTTATTTCCTGCCGAAGGGCATTGTATTTTGAAACCAATTGTGTTACCGCTGCTACGTCTGACATATTTTCTATCGCTATTAATTCTTCAACCAATTTCCGGCAAAATCACAGTCTTGGTAATCTTCGTTAATGCTAATGTAGGTATCCTTGATCTTGTCGTTCTGCCATTTATTGATTACCTTAATTTGTTTTTCGCGAAGGGCCAATTGCTTTATCCGCTCATAATCTTTGGAATAATCTGCGGTATGTTCGGCATATTTTTTTGTAACGGTAAGAATTTTTAAACTACTTTTTCCGGTACGGTCCCTGTCGGTGAAAATCTGCGAGACAACACCTTCCTGAAGATTATATACTTGGGCGCTCAGGGTAGGATCCATTTTGGTGAGATCGAATTTGGTATCGAATGTTATCGGATTGATAAGCTGTCCGCCGTTGTTTCGAGTTTCCTTGTCGTCTGAATATTTTCTGGCGGCTTCGGCAAAAGTTATATTTCCCGATTCAATTTCGGCTTTAATATCTTCTATCTTTTTCTGTGCCGTATCGATGGCCTGTTGGGAAACTTCCGGGAACATAAGAATATGCCGCACGTCAACCTCCTGTCCGCGAATTTTTTCCACATATAGAATGTGATAACCGAATTCCGTTTCAAAAGGTTCGCTGATTTCGCCCTCCAAAAGTGAAAATGCCTGATCCTTAAATTCCTTGGCCCATGGCGAATCTCTTTTCACTCCTTTATAAAGACCTCCTTTTGAATTGGAACCAGGATCCTTGGAATAGAGCACTGCCTTGGTGGCGAAACTTGCACCGTTATCTATAATATCCGCACGGATGGCGTTAAGTTTGGCAACGACCTCGTCCTTGGCCTGTTGGGTTATTTCGGGCTCTATCACGATTTGTGCTATTTCAATTTCCGCACTGAAAACGGGCCGCTCGCCCTCCGGAATGGAAAAGAAAAAGGTTCGGACTTCTTCTGGGGTTACTTCAACTTTTTCAATTACTTTATCCTGCATCATCCTGGCTAGTTTAATGCTTTTGTTGGCTTCAAAAAGTTCACTTCGGAGCGAGGCTATATTATCTTTTCGGTAATAGGCGGTTACTTTTTCCTCGCTGCCCAGTTCGCTGACCATGTACTGAAGTTGTTGGTCTACCATTCCATTGATTTCCGCATCGGAAACCATTAAACTGTCCTGTTTGGCCTGGTGGGTATAGAGTTTATCCTCCATGAGCTTGCCCATCAACTGGCATCGGGAGATATCTTCAATAGGTATTCCCTGCGACTGCATTTCTACATAGCCCTTGTCAATATCACTATCCAGAATAACATATTCTCCGACCACAGCACTTACTCCCTCGGCCTTATAACGTTTAAACGGCTTCAGTGTGTCAGGCTGCATGGCTTGGCGTGCCACAAGGGTATCGGTGTTTTTTACAATGCCCGTACTGTCTGGCTCCAGAACCACTTGGGCCTGCAAGGTGGTAGCAAGGAAAAATGCGGCCAAAACGAGTTTATTCGTTTTTATAAATTTGGAAATTGTTGGTTTCAATAGCATCTTTGGTAATATCTGTTTCTAATTTCTTTATGAGTTCGAGCTTTCTTTTGTTGAGAATGATTTGCCGAAGGGTAGGCTTAATATAGGATAAAGGCGCAGTATCATTAGGATTCAACACGTTTTCAATTTTCACCAAATATACCCCTAATGAATCTTGCAACTGTGCAAAATTTGATTTTTTTAACACTTGTTCGTTTTCTCCCTTCAGCACGGGCAAAGTATGCAGAAGCGCGGACTTCTTCACCCAAACCGAATCATTGAAATTGGAGGATATAAATTGAAAATTTTGGCTGGTAAGCCACTTTTTATCCTTCTCGTTGTAGCGGTTCAATTTTTCCTTTACCGCGGCCAATCCCTCATAATTAGTGGGCATCTGCACGTAGCGCAACATTACCAACATATCCTTTTGCCTGAAATTTTCTTTGTTCTCTTCGTAGAATTGCCGGTATTCCTGATCGGAAACTGTGCTGTCCAGTTGCCTATCCACAATGACATTCTTATAGGCCTCGGTGAGCAAATCGGTCTTGTACTCCTGCACTAATTTATCAAACTGCTCGAGTTTTTCGGGGGATAAGTTGATCTTGGCCTGATCTATCAACAATTGTTGGGTGGCCCATCGGTTAATATAATTGTTTACGATCAAGGTGCTATCCTCTGCCGAAGTATTTTCCGTTATCAATTTCTCAATATCCGATCTGTATAGATACGTATCGTTTACGCGCGCCACTACCTCCTTTTGCTCTGAATTTTGGTTGAAATATCCACAGGACGCCAAAAGAACGCTGCCAATAAATATGTACAGATACTGTTTTATCACTTCAGTTCCTTCTTTACATGTTTCAGGGCCTTTTTGTTTATTTCAACCTTGTATTTTTTATGAAGACTATCCATCCATTGGGCCTCAATGTCATTCTGATAATTGCTCAGAACCTTTCCTTTAACATCTTCAAGGGATTTTGCCCCCGGTGGAATAATTTCATCTATATCCAAAACCAAAAAGGAATCGTGGTTTGGATAAATTTCGGACACCCCTTGTTTTACAATAAGGTTTTCAGGCAGTTCGCGTTGCCCTGTTTCATATACGCCCGGGGTGATCAGGACATTAACTTGGTTGTCCGTGTTGAGGGCCGCCTTGATTTCCTCGGCGGTTTTCCCTTCGGATAGCATTTTTTGTACCTGTTGCGCAAGGGGTTTGGAAATGGCCGAATAAATGGTACCCTCAACGCGTTGTTTCCATTGGTAATTTTGTTTGGTTTTGTTGTAATATTCCTGTAGGCCCAAGGAATCATTTTTCCCCTTCTGCCAAATGTTTTTGTCCATTACGTCAAAAATCAAAAGTCCATCGCGATATTCGTTAAGGATGGCCGCATATTCCTCGTTCTCAAATTCCATTCGGTCCTTGAAATACTCTTTCAGTTCCTTGGTTTCAAATTCATTGTAGAAATCCACCAATAAGGATTCTTTTTGTTTATAGGGCCGTGTGGTGCGTTGGCGTTCTTCAATGTATTTTGCAAAATCTGAAAAGGTTGCTTTTTTATCGCCAATAGTGAATAGAATTTTGTCCTGTTCTGCGGCAATCGGTGTCATTACCCATTTTCTTTTTAAAATATCATCGCCAAGATAGGTGTCGAAAAATGGCAGGTAACTGGTTTCCTTTTTGAAACCATATTTATCCTTAATTTTCTTGTTCGTTGCGCTGGTGACTATTTTGGATCGGTCGCCCTCGTTAACTTTTTTATCGAGTTCCGGTTTTTGTTCTTCAAATGTCTCCAATGGAATTTTTTCATCCAGTCGTATTACGTGCCACCCAAAATCTGTTTTGATGGGCTTGCTCAAATCTCCCGGATTTTTGAGGGCGTAGGCTGCTTCTTCAAATTCGGGTGCCCGAAGGTCTCCTTTGGTAAAGGGTTTCAGCTTTCCCCCCATGATGGCGGAGTTTTTATCGTCTGAAAACTGTTTGGCCAGACTTTCAAAATTTTGCCCTTGTTGCAACATGCTATAAATTTCATTTATCCGCTCTTCCGGGTTAAAATCGCGGGCGCCCTTTTTATCAGAAATCATTATGTGCGAAACGGAAATTTTAGGCATTCGTTCCCTTTTGTCCGTTACCTTTAAAATATGATAGCCAAAACTGGTGCGGACGATATCGGAAATTTCTCCTACTTTGGTGTTGTAGGCGGCCGTTTCAAAAGGATAAACCATATTGAATACCGTAAAATAACCCAAATCGCCTCCGGAAACCTTTGCGCCCGGCTCTTCAGAATAGGTTTTGGCCAGTTTTGCAAAATCCTCACCTTTCAGTGCCCTTTCCCGAACTCCTTTTAATTTATTATAGGCCGCGAGGGTATCTTGGGGCAATGCTTCATAATCAACCCGGATCAGGATGTGGGAAACAGCAAGGTCATATTTACCCCTTTCATAGGCCTCCTGGGCCAGCTCGTCCGTAATTTTATCTTCAAAAAGATAGTTTCTTGAAAGTTGGTCCCTATATTTTAAAAATTCCTTTAAATAAGCTTCCTCTTTGTCCAGACCCTGTGCCTGTGCCTCGGCAATTTTCAGTTTATAATCAATAAACAGCTGCAGATAGCCATCAATATCCTTTTGGGATTCATCTTGTACCAACTCTAGGTTCTTTTTGTAAACGCGTTCAAACTCATTGGTATAAACTGGCTTGCCGTTAATGGTCATCAACACTTCTTTTTTGTTTTGTGAAACTACCGGTGCGGCACACATCAAGCCCAAAAGGAATACGGAAATAAAATTTTTCATCTTTTTTGAATATTTATTTTATTGAAGCGTGGCAAAAATAACAAAAAGCTATGGTACCACGCACCAGAAAAGCAAACGAATTTAATATAAATATAGTGTTCTAAAATTTTAAAAGTAGGGCCAAAACCGTACCTTGTGCAAGCATTAAAAACGGGGCCTCCCCAACGCTGATTTCTGAAAAAACATAGCGTTCAAAAATTAAATAATGGCTGAAAGAGTTAAACTTATCTGGGACTTTCGAGGTCCTAACGCAAAACATATTGCCGCCCACCATGCCAAACATCTGGGCGAATTTTCCAAGGCGGAAAAACTTGAAAATGCCTTTACGGGCAGCGAGGAAGTAACATCTATGCACCATATTGCATTTTTCGTGGTGGAGGAAAAGCTCATGGATAAATTGCGGGCCACGCTCAAACCCACGCGTGGACAGTATTACCAAGAACCATGAGGCCATTTTTTCAAGACCTACTAACCTATACGCACCACTGCAACTGCCAGTTTTTTGATATAATTTCCAAAAAACCCGAGAGCTATGTTGGGGACTGCAAAAAATTATTCAGCCATACCTTGAATGCCCACCACATTTGGAATTATCGAATGCAGAACGAAATGCCGAGATTGTCGGTTTGGCAGCTTCTGAACCTGGAAAATCTTCAAACCATAAACAATGAAAATTTTAATAAGAGCAGCAAAATTATTCACCAAAAAAACCTAACGGAAAAAGTTAGCTATACAAATTCGCAAGGAAAGCAGTTCTCCAATACCATCGCAGAAATTCTTTTCCACATTGTAAATCACAGCAGTTACCACCGTGGACAGCTTGTTAGTTTATTGAAGGCCCAAGGGGTTGAACCTACGGTCTCAGATTATATTTTTTACAAACGATAAAAGCACGGAAGCTTCATATTTGTAATAAATATAGTAATATTGCGCTCTAAATAATAAATAAGCAAACACAATGAAATTTTTAAAAATCGCTATTTTTTTTATAGGCCTTTCCACAGTTGCACAGGGAAAAGTGGGCGCAGTGGATGTGGAGTATATACTTTCAAAAATGCCCGAACTCACCTCTATCCAATCGGAACTTGAAACCTACGGAAAGCAATTGGATGTGGACCTCAACAAAAAAGTAGAAGCCTACAAAACGATGGTGGAGGAATACAAAAAAGGTGAAAGCGGCTATACCGAGGAACAAAAAAAGGAAAAACAGACCGCCTTGATAAATTTGGACAAAGACATTCAAAAATTCCAACAAAATGGCGCCAAGCTAATGGAGATAAAACAAAACGAGGCGCTAAAGCCTCTGTACCAAAAAATTGGCCAAGCCTTGGAAAAAGTGGCCAAGGAACAAAACTACACCCAAGTAATGCAAACCACTACCGATCTGGTGTATCTGGATCCAAATTATGACCTAACCGTTCCAATCCTAAAGGAACTGGGAATCACCATTGCACCGGAAGAGTCGGGAAAATGATCAAGGAGAAATTAATTAAAAAACGTGGATCTAATTTGGATCCACGTTTTTTTATTTCATAACTACCTATCGGCTATAATTGGGAGCTTCTTTAGTAATCGTGACATTATGTGGATGGCTCTCGTGGATACCCGAGGCGGTGATCTTCACAAACCTTCCGTTCTCTTTAAGATTTTGAATATCCTTGGCGCCGCAATAGCCCATACCAGCGCGCAAACCACCAATAAACTGGGTCATGCTTTCTAGTAACTCACCTTTGTAGGGCACCCGGCCCACTATTCCCTCGGGAACCAACTTTTTAATGTCATCCTCAACATCCTGGAAGTAGCGATCTTTAGACCCTTGCTTCATAGCTTCCACGGAGCCCATACCCCGATAGGATTTAAATTTCCTTCCTTCATAAATAATGGTTTCGCCGGGCGATTCCTTGGTTCCGGCCAGCAAAGAGCCGAGCATTACACAGTCGGCCCCAGCGGCAATGGCTTTGGGGATATCGCCGGTATAACGAATTCCTCCGTCGGCAATTACGGGAACGCCGCTGTCCTTGATGGCGGCGGCAACTTCCAAAACAGCTGAAAACTGTGGAAACCCAACGCCTGCAACCACGCGCGTGGTGCAGATAGAGCCGGGCCCAATTCCCACTTTCACCGCATCAGCCCCGGCTTCCACCAAATATTTTGCGGCTTCCGGTGTTGCTATATTTCCAACGACCACATCCAATTCGGGGAATTTTTGTTTCACTTGTTTTAAAACGGCAACTACACCTTTTGTATGCCCGTGGGCGGTATCAATTATAACTGCATCAACTTGTGCGTTTACCAACGCTTCTGCCCTTTCAATAGCATCGCCGGTCACGCCCAGGGCCGCCGCCACACGAAGTCTGCCATATTTATCTTTGTTGGCAATTGGTTTTTGGGTAAGTTTGGTAATATCGCGAAAAGTTATCAGCCCCAATAATTTACCATCCCCACTCACTACGGGAAGTTTCTCTATTTTGTTTTGCTGAAGAATTGTCTCTGCTTCCTTCAAGGAAGTTCCTTGCGCCACGGTCACCAAATTCTCGGAGGTCATGACTTCACTCAAAGGTCGCTCTTGGTTTTTTTCAAAACGGAGGTCACGGTTGGTAACGATGCCTATCAATTTTCCGGCGTTATCTGTAATTGGAATTCCACCAATACCGTATTCGCGCATGGTTTTTTGAGCATCGCCAACGGTGCTTTCCTTATTTAAGGTTACCGGGTCAATGATCATTCCGCTTTCCGCACGCTTCACCTTTCGCACCTCCGCGGCTTGCTCTTCAATAGTCATGTTTTTATGGAGCACACCAATTCCACCTTCTCGGGCAATTGCAATGGCCATGGCGCTTTCTGTAACCGTGTCCATCGCTGCCGAAACAATAGGTACGTTCAAGGTAATATTTCGTGAAAATTTTGTGGCGATGGAAACTTCGCGGGGCAACACTTCGGAATAGGCCGGAACCAAAAGAACATCGTCATAAGTTAAGCCTTCCCCGAGTATTTTGTTGTTGTGTGCAGTCATTGCAATTAAATTTATTTTCCGAAGAATACGGATGGTGGATACTTTTTAATTGCGTGCAAATATAAAACAAAATAATCAAAATTTAGTTTCGGGATTCTTTAAATGGAAGGGATTGGCATTAAATCTTTCGAAGCACAACATATTGGATAACTGTAATTTAAATTCAGTCCAAAAGGCAAATCACCTACTTGTAGGAGAACTAAAACCGAAAGTTATGTCCATTAGATTAGGAAACAGCTGTATTAATTGTGAAAATTTGTTTCCCCAACAAACAATGCAGCATTCACGGAGTGCCGGTAGACACCAGTTATACCAGCGACAGTTTTGATATGAAAGCAACATTGCGGAACAACCCCAACTGTACCACCTGTGCGAGATACCAAGGCCCTACCTGGGCGAACCCGCAAAAGGCCGCACCAGGAATGCTCGCATTGGGCACCTCAGAATGCCATTACATAGGGAAACGAAACCTTATAATTTTGCTGAGACCTCAAGAAGATGTTTGTACTGAAGGCGGATCACTCCGGCCCACTGCATAATTAATGTTCTCTCTTGGGAAGTAATGTTTCCGTGCATGAGGGAATACGATTTTAACGGCATTTCCCCATCCTCCACCATTTCCATCAATTCTTCCAATTTGTGCTCTTTCTTTTTTATGGAGTAGTCTTGCCACTCCGAAACGTTGAAGTGTTTTTTACCCTCTTCAATGTGGCCTGCCAAAAACAAAGAAAATGGCGCTACCTCCGCATACCAAGGATATTGGGTTTGGTTGCTGTGGCAGTCATAACAATTTTTTTTTAGCACCGTGGCCACTTCCGAAGAAAGCTTGGTTTCTTTTTCAAAAAGCGCAACGCTTTCGTACCCAGCCGTGTTTCTTTCGGGTCTAATAAATTGGATTGCCACCAGTGCCACGAGAGCTAACAGCATCACTATTTTTCCGATTTTTCTCGCCATTTATTTTTTCTTGGTCTTTAAGTAGGAAATGATCGACTTTCGAATATCCACTGCTGATTCGTTCTCTTTGGGCTCGTATATTTTTATTATTCCTTTGTTTTCTGGCGTCAGGAATGGAATGTCAAGTCCTTTCAGTAAGAAATCGCTAAAGGCAACGGTGTATGTTTTGTTGTCCACAATTGGTTTCCCCTGGTTCTGCCATTGGCCATCTTCATTGAGCGAAAAATTGTATCGTTGCAGATAGGCTCCTTCTCCTGTTTGCAGATTTCCGTAATTCAGCACTTCTTTTAATAGGCTGCCCTTAATTTCAACTTTAAGGACACTTCCGCCAAAAGGTAGCACCCTGAAAATATCGGTGCTGGTGATATTGCCCACTAGCCGGTCATCGATTCGGATGGAACCGCCGTTTACCAAAGAACCGTCCACTTTATTGTCATAGGCGTGGGCCATGGCAGTAGTAATGAGCTCGCCCATATTGGTTTGTTTGCTCCTGTTAGCGGTATCTGTTCCATCCAAGGGCGACGCAGCATAATAAATTACAGCCTCTGGGCTTTCTATGGTTTCCTTCAATTTTTCGTTGAGCAATGTGGTCCATTTATTAACGATTCGTTCCACCTTGGCCGAAGAGGCTATTTTATCGGTAACCATTACCAATTCGGAATTTATGTGTAAATATTTTGTGCGCAGGTTGTAAATAAGCGTATGCACGTAAATACTTTTTGCGTTGGCATCAGCCTTTGCAATAATGGTTCTTCCCTCTTTTTCCAACATATTATAGTGTTCATGGCCGCCCATAATTAGGGGCAGACCCCGAAGGCGCTTGGCTATTTCTTTATCTTCCTCCAAAGCAACATGGGTTAGGCCTACCACAAAATCAGATTTTTGGATGGCCAGATCATAGGCCCGCACGGCATTATCATAAATATCGCCATAGGAAACGTACTCTTTCGCGTTGGAAGGTAAGGTTACACCAAATACGCCGAATTTCATTTTATTGCCATCGGCATCAACGGCGTTAAAAGTGGTGAAATCCGAGGTGGGGACGGTGGAATATTCCCACTTTGTGGTGAACGGCACAATGCCCTTATCGGTAACATGGCGCACGTTTGCGGTGGTCCAGTTAAAATTGGATTCGTTGAGCCTTTTTTGAAGATCCTTTTCGTCCAGATCAAACTCGTGGTTGCCAAAAGTGACCAAATCTATATCCATTGCGTTCAATACTTCCACCATCTGTTTTCCGTTAACACGCTCGCCGTCAACTTTCAAGGTCCCAATCAACGATGGGTTCAGGAAATCGCCGGCCAAAAACAGAAAGGTGTTCGGGAATTGTTGCTTTATGGAATCGCGAATATGGGCAACCCGCGCAAGACCTCCATATTTCCCGCCGTTCAAAGGGGCAATCTCGTATACGTCGTTTATCTGCACGAGCTTAATGGTTATGGCACCCGCACCTTTTATGGGATCTTCCGGATAAACCTGTTGAAATATTTGACAGCTTGATAAAAAACAGCCCGCAATAGCCAGTAGTAAAAAATTTTTCATTTAATGATATTTAGTAAAAATTTTTGTTGCTTCATTGTGCGCACTTTCGAAGGACATGGGTTGAATGTTGCAGGAAATCTTTGCGGCTGTAAAATAGCTCAGCATTTTTTCCGTGGGCATGTTTCCCGTCAATTCGTCCTTTGCCATCGGGCAGCCTCCGAAGCCTTGAATGGCTCCGTCAAATCTTCTGCAGCCAGCTTTAAAGGCCGCATCCACCTTTTCGTGCCAAGCATTTGGGGTGGTGTGAAGATGTGCGCCAAATTCTATGTGGGGATATTTCGGGATTAAGTTAGTAAATAAATATGAAATAATTGCAGGGGTGGAAGAGCCAACCGTGTCGCTGAGCGATAGTATTTTAATTCCCAAGCTCGAAAGCCGTTCGGTCCATTGACCAACAATGTCCACATTCCACGGATCGCCGTATGGATTGCCAAAGCCCATGCTCAAGTAAGCAACAACTTCCTTATGGTTTCGGTGGGCCAGGTTCAAAATTTCTTGAAGCAACGTTATGGACTCTGCAATAGTTTTATGCGTGTTGCGCATCTGAAAGTTTTCAGATATGGAAAAAGGGTAGCCCAGATATGCAATTTCTGGATGCTTAACAGCTTCTTCGGCACCACGTAAATTGGCTACAATGGCGAGCAGTTTACTTTGGGTAGCGGACAGATCAAGCTGAGAAAGAACCTCCGCAGTATCCCGCATCTGCGGAATGGCCCGGGGCGATACGAAACTTCCAAAATCAATAGTGTCAAAACCGCAACGCAACAGTGATTGAATATACTTCACTTTCAGTTCGGTGGGAATCCAGTCTTTGATGCCTTGCATGGCATCGCGCGGGCATTCTATAATTTTTACTTGCTGCATTGCTTCAAAGATAGCTTTTGAAAGAAAAAATACGAAATTAGAAATGGGAAATGTTTCCGCCGGAGAAATTTAGAATCAAATTAAACATACCATAGGTTATTAAACATCTTATTAAAGAAACTTAGCCTGTTGATTTTGGGCTGATACTGGCTTTCATAGATTATAAAAATGATGAATAACTAGCTTTGGAAACTTTGAAAAAGCAAAGTTCGCTTACGCTTTATCTCTCATCTGTTTTGGATAACCGAAGTGGTTGTGGGAGTGGAGGCCCGGGAGCCACATCTTGTTCCATAGCACCAGAAGGCGGTGGAGGCTGTTCAGTTTCATGTGGGTCTGGATATTATGCCTGCTGTAATTTCAACTGCTATTGTGTCCCCA
Organism: Aequorivita sp.; assembly: GCA_048265145.1. Taxonomy (GTDB): domain Bacteria; phylum Bacteroidota; class Bacteroidia; order Flavobacteriales; family Flavobacteriaceae; genus Aequorivita. The sequence continues at coordinate 12,535 of JBLXCF010000017.1, read as the reverse complement.
ATCCATAAAAATAATATTAAAGAACCTTTGGAAGCCACTTAAATTTAAGTGGTTTTTCCTTTCTACAATAACAATATATACATCCCAATACCAACAAAAACAACTATTTGAAGCCATTTTAAAACCAGGCCCATATTTTTCCATTCCAAAACTAACATTGAAATTCGTCCAGCGGCCAATGCAATAGTACTGAAAGTAAAAAAGGAAACTACCATAAAAATAATTCCCAAAATATAAAACTGGAATATTGTATTTCCTTCCTTGTTCCAAAGAAAACCGGGGAAAAATGCCAAAAAGAAAATCATCACTTTGGGGTTTACCAAATTCATAATAACACCTGTTTTGAAAAGTTGGCTATATGAATTTTTGGGGACATCTGTTGGCAGTGATATGTGTTCGTTACTATTATAGACTTTGTACGCCAAAAACAGCAAATAGCACGCGCCCAAGATTTTTATTAGGTAGAAAATTTCATTTGAAGCCGTTATAATTGCAGAAACGCCAAATGCCAAAAGCGTAGTGTGCACAATACATCCACTGATTAATCCCGCGGTGGTTGCAATGCCGCTTTTGGTGCCGTTGGCCAAAGATTGCGTAAGTACATAAATATTGTCCGGCCCCGGGGAAATAGCCAAGGCTAAAGTAGCAATGGTAAAGGAAAGTAGGTTTTCAAACATGCTTTTAAGACGAAAGATTCAAGACTTAAGACGTAAAATTTAAGACTTAAAACGTGGGATTGACGAGACATTTATCACGAAATACCAATCCTTTGAAAACTTCCGATTATTCAAATTAGCCTCTATTTTTCAATTATAAGTGAAAGCATAAAAAACGTCCTAAATTTAAAGTTCTAGATCTTAAGATTCAACACTCACACGTTCCACCTTTCACGTCTCACGTCTCACGTCTAAAATCTCACATCCGTTTTAAAATCGCTTTGTTTATTTGCTTAACCAACCCCGGACCCTCGTATATAAAACCTGTATAAAGTTGTACCAAACCAGCGCCCGCGTCCAGTTTTTCCAAAGCGTCCTCAGCCGAATGGATTCCGCCAACGCCAATAATGGGGAATGCACGGTTGCTTTTTTCCGAAAGAAATCGGATAACTTCGGTTGCTCTTTTATTTAAAGGTTTTCCACTTAAACCGCCCGTTTCGTGTCTGTTTTCTGAAGAAATTCCATCGCGGGCAATGGTGGTGTTTGTCGCAATAACGCCGTCAATTTTTGTGGTTTCAACAATTTCGATGATATCCAAAAGTTGTTCATCGGTCAAATCTGGTGCGATTTTTAGAAGAATGGGCTTTGGGGTTTGGTGCTTGGCATTTGCTTCTTTCAAAACTTGCAACAGCTTCGTCAAGGGTTCCTTTTCTTGCAATGCACGCAGGTTTGGGGTGTTGGGCGAGCTTACGTTCACCACAAAATAATCTACATAATCAAACAATGCTTCAAAACAACTGAGGTAATCGCTCACCGCTTCTGCGTTTGGCGTGGCTTTGTTTTTACCAATGTTTCCACCAATTAATACTCTTTGGCCGCGCTCAGGGCGACCATTCAATTTCAATCTTTCAACCACCTTTTCCACTCCCCCATTATTGAAACCCATTCGGTTTATAATTGCAGAATCTTCGGGCAAGCGGAACAATCTTGGCTTTTCGTTACCGGGCTGGGGTTTGGGAGTCACCGTTCCAATTTCTATAAAACCGAACCCAAAGTTTGACAGCTCTTTATACAGTTTTGCATCTTTGTCAAAACCGGCTGCCAGCCCAACGGGATTTGGGAATCTTATCCCGAAAAACGTTCTTTCAAGCTTTGGGTCTTCCACTTTATAAATACTTCTAAAAATACTTCCGAAGCCAATTTTATGGAAAACCCGAATTAGCGAAAAGGTAAAATAGTGAATTTTTTCAGGATCGAAACAAAAAAAAATGAAGCGAAGAAAACGTTTGTACATAGTTGAAAAATGTGGTACAAAAATACACTAAACTATGTATTTGTTAATTTGAATATGCTTTATTTTGCACCGTAAAAGAAAAAGATATGATCGAAAAACAACACCTTATTGACCGCTTTAAAAGCTATGTTACAATAGATACCGAAAGCGATCCAAACAGCGACACTACCCCAAGCACAAAAAAACAATGGGACCTTGCCAATAAATTAGCCGATGAATTGAAGGCAATCGGAATGGAGGACGTAAGTATTGACGAAAACGCATATATCATGGCAACCCTGCCTTCCAATGTTGCGCATCCCGTTCCGGTAATCGGTTTTGTTTCACATTTTGACACATCGCCCGATTTTACAGGGGCAAACGTGAAACCACAAATTATTGAAAATTACAACGGAAAGGATATTGTCCTGAACAAAGAAAAAAATATTGTTCTTTCTCCAGATTATTTTGAGGACTTGTTGCTGTACAAAGGACAAACCTTAATAACTACCGATGGCACTACCCTGCTGGGAGCCGATGACAAAGCCGGGATTACCGAAATAGTTTCGGCCATGGAATATCTAATAAACCATCCTGAAATTAAGCACGGAAAAATCCGGGTAGGTTTTACGCCAGATGAGGAAATTGGACGCGGTGCCCACAAATTTGACGTAAAGAAATTTGGGGCCGAATGGGCCTATACTATGGATGGTAGCCAGGTGGGCGAACTGGAATATGAAAATTTCAACGCAGCAGGGGCAACTGTTACCGTTAAAGGAAAAATAGTGCACCCGGGATACGCCAAGGGGAAAATGATAAACAGCATGTATATTGCCACAGACTTTATCAATTCGCTGCCACGACTTGAAACCCCCGAGCATACGGAAGGACGGGAAGGATTTTTTCACCTGCACGCCATAAAAGGAACGGTAGACGAAACACAGATCCAATATATTATCCGCGACCATAATAAAGAGCATTTTGAAGCGCGAAAGGAAATGATGCACAAACTTGCAGAGGACCTGAACGAGCAACACGAAACGGAAATGGTTACCGTAGCAATAAAGGATCAATATTTCAACATGCGAGAAAAAATTGAGCCTGTAATGCACATTGTAAAAATTGCAAAACAAGCGATGGAACAAGCGAACATTGAACCCATCATTAAACCCATTCGCGGCGGAACGGACGGCTCGCAGTTAAGTTTTATGGGGTTGCCATGCCCAAATATTTTTGCAGGCGGCCACAATTTTCACGGCAGGTATGAATATGTTCCGGTTGAAAGCATGCAAAAAGCAGTGGAAGTAATCGTGAACATCGCAAAAATAACCGCCATGGATATTTCAAGATTTAAAAAAGAGGAAGAATAAGCTTTGAAATTTTCAAGCCTTCGGGCCAACAGGTTTAAAATTCCCACATAAGAAGGAATATTTTTCAGGTTTTCGTTTGGCAGAAGAAAGAAAAATATACAAAAGAAAACTCCCCCAATCGTTACATTGATCGGGGGAGTTCTTATTTAAAAAAGGAACAAGTTTATTTTTTTTCAGGAGCATTCAAACGCGCCGTCCTTTCCATGGAAATGGCGGCTCTTTCAAATTTTATCCTTCCTGCGCCACATTCAATCAGACAGGTACCGTCGTCATAAAGATCGATGACCTTTCCGTGGATTCCGCCGGTAGTAATAACTTTATCGCCCTTTTTAAGTTGAGCGGCGAATTGTTTTTCCTGTTTTGCCTTCTTCATTTGGGGGCGTATCAAAAAAAGATACATTACCAAAAAAAGAAGTACAATCGGCAAAAAATCTTGAATTTGTTCCATAGCAAAAATGTATTCCAAAAATGATTTTAAGAAGTTGGGGTTTTTATTGGAGCTGCATTGGCGGCACCCGCTTTCGGGGTAACAAAGGCCTTAATGGTCAACGTTTCTGTTCCGGCCTTGGTGTTTGTGGTCAGGGTAACCGTTTTGCTCACTTGGTTTTGCCCACTACCGTTGAATTTTACCAACAATTGTCCTTCATCACCGGGAGCTATTGGCTCTTTTGGATATTCGGGAACGGTACAGCCGCAGCTGCTCTTTGCGTTCACGATCATTAAGGGGGCCTCGCCCGTGTTCTTGAATTTAAAAATGTGTTCTACCGCGGTGCCTTGATCAATGGTTCCAAAATCAAATTGGCTTTCCTCGAAGGTAATGGCGGGGAATTTTCCAGATTCGGCATCGCGCGCTTCGGCCGTTGCAACGTTTTCTTCGTTTACCTTGTCTGCCGCATTGTCTTTACAGGAAGAAAAGGCAAAAACAGATAGTATTGCTACTATTAAAACTGATTTTTTCATTTAATTAGATTTTTATGTTTTTAGCAGGCCAAAAATAGGTATTTTTTTACTTTTATTGAAGTCCCCGCCCAATTTTATTGAGTTTGCCGTTTTCCTCAAAATCCTTTACTATCTTGTCCAAAATACCATTGACGAAGATGCTGCTTTTGGGTGTGGAGTATTCTTTGGAAACTTCCAAATACTCATTGATGGTGGCGCGAACGGGAATGGATGGAAAAAACAGAAATTCCGCGATGCCCATTTTCAAAATGATCATATCCACCTCTGCAATGCGCTCTTGGTCCCAGTTTGGCGTCTTTCCTTCAATCTGGGCGCTGAGCTTTTCTTCGTTCAAAATTACTTTTCGGAAGAGCTGCAGTACATATTCCCGGTCCTCATCATTTTTGTACAAATTGGGTACCAGCATGGAAGAGGCATTTTTTTCGGAAAGTTTCTCCAACATTTTTACAATTGCAGTGTTAACGATGGGGAAATCATCCACCCAAGTCAGTCGTTTGTCTTCCAAATAATCATAGAGTTTTTCATTGGGCGCTATGACTTCCTTGAACAACTTGACCACGAACTGGCGGTCCTCGACAAGGGTGGTTTCCTTTTTCGCCAGATAGCTCTGGTACCAATCCAATTGCCGAAGTTCTTTAAATAGAATGTTCACGTATTCCCCATCCAGCGCCCAATAATCGAGTTTCTTTTTGCGGATAACTTCCGCAAAAGTTGCGTTGTCGGCTATTAGCCGGATTAGTTTATTTTCCACAAAAGTTCGGCTGGGATTTCTTTCAGACACGGTAGCCAAATATTTTTTTTGGGAAAGGGTAAGATAGTTTTCAGCCTGTTTCTGAAGTGCTACCAAAAGCTGCAACAGCAACAAATATAGATCCAACATTTGGTCTATGCTGTGGAGCAAAAATTTTTCCTGGGAATCTATCTTGGGGTTTTCACGCTGGTTGTAGGCGTAGATGGATTGCAAAACTTTAACTCGGATATGTCTTCGTGTAAGCATATAATGTTTGAAAGAACTGGTTTAAAGAAACAACGCACAAGAAAGCTCCTGTGCGCTGCAAAGATACTGTTTTAAGAAAAAATTAATCTACTTTTCCATTTTTCTTGCGTCAATTCGCGCTTGGGCAATATTAAAGGCGGCCTGATAAGTCGTGATGTTCTCGGCATCGGCCTTCTTCAAAATTTCCAAGGTAGTGTTATAGATATTTTCGGTCTTGCGCATAATTTCCTTGCGGTCATAATTTTCAAGTTCGGCATAGACATTAATGATTCCGCCGGCGTTGATCAAAAAGTCGGGTGCATACAGGATTCCCTTGTCGCGCAACATCTGGCCGTGCTTTTTTTCCTCGGCCAATTGGTTGTTCGCAGCTCCTGCAATAATCTTGGTCTTTAGTTGGTTGATGGTAAAATCGTTTACCGTGGCCCCAAGAGCACAGGGCGCATAGATATCCATTTCTTCGGAATAGATATTGTTTCCTTCATAAATATGCACGCTGTATTTATCGCGGACCTCTTCCAAACGCTCACGATTGATGTCGGAAATATAAACCTTGGCCCCTTCATTGCTCAAGTTTTCAACCAAAGCCTCGCCAACGTTGCCAATTCCTTGAACATACACCACCTTATCTTCCAGAATATCGCTTCCAAACTTATATTTTGCGGCGGCCTTCATTCCCATAAAAACGCCATAGGCCGTTACGGGCGAAGGATTTCCGGCACCACCTTTTGATTCTGAAATTCCGGTTACATACGGAGTAACACTTCGGACCAAATCCATATCGGCCGTTGCCATTCCCACGTCTTCTGCGGTAATGTATTTACCGCCCAAGGAATGGACAAACTCCCCAAACTTCAGCATTAGCTCGGGTGTTTTTTGGGTTTTTGCATCGCCGATCAAAACTGCTTTTCCGCCTCCTAAATTTAATCCGGTAATGGCACTTTTATAGGTCATTCCGCGCGAAAGCCGCAACACGTCGTTGAGCGCCTCCCATTCACTTGTGTAGTTCCACATTCGGGTGCCGCCCAGGGCCGGACCCAAAACGGTATTGTGAATGCCGATTATTGCTTTTAAACCAGTATCTTTGTCGTTGCAGAAAACGATTTGCTCGTGATTGTCAAAAGATATTTGTCCGAACACGGGATCCATTTTATGAAGTTCGTTTGTAGGTATTACCTCAGTTTCCATAGCTTGTTTATTAATTTGTTCATCCTTTAAAAAGGCGGTGCAAAAGTAACCCTTTGTTGTTGATTTCACAAAACATGGGCTGTTAAATTAAGAATTTAAAAAATTGGCATTTTCACTGTAAATGAAAGCATTAAAGTATTTAAACAACTATTTTCTAAAATATAAAGGTAGACTCATTTTGGGCGTTTTCATTACGATTATTGCCACGGTCTTTAAACTCGTGGTCCCAATGAAGATCGGCGATTCGGTTTCGGCAGTCAAAAAGTACATGAATGGAGAGATAACCGATCTTGCCCTTGTGAAACATGAACTGCTGATAAATATTCTGCTGCTTTTGGGGGCGGCACTGCTTTCGGCATTTTTCACTTTTATGATGCGGCAAACCTTTATCGTTGTATCCCGCTATGTGGAATATGATCTAAAGAATGAGATTTTTCAACATTACGAGAAGCTTTCCTTAGGTTTTTACAAACAGAACCGCACCGGCGATTTAATGAACCGCATCAGCGAGGATGTTTCCAAAGTGCGAATGTATGTAGGCCCGGCGCTTATGTACAGCATTACTACCGTAACGCTGTTTATCGTGGTGGTTAGCTATATGTTCTACAAGGCCCCTACCCTAACCCTGTACGCCATTGCGCCCCTTCCCATTTTGTCTGTGGCCATATACAAATTGAGTGTGCTCATAAACCACCGAACCACCATCGTGCAACAATATCTTTCCAAACTCACCACTTTTACGCAAGAGAGCTTCAGTGGTATTGCGGTTATAAAAGCCTACGGAATTGAACCGCGAACCAACGCAAACTTCGAGGAACTGGCCGAGGGGAGCAAAGCTAAAAATATTGATTTGGCAAAGGTGCAAGCCCTGTTTTTTCCCTTAATGATGCTGCTCATTGGCGTAAGCAATATTTTAGTCATCTATATTGGCGGAACACGTTACATTAATGGACAAATAGCTGAATTTGGCACTATAGTGGAATTTTTGATTTATGTGAATATGCTCACTTGGCCCGTGGCAGTAGTGGGCTGGGTTACCTCAATGGTGCAACAGGCCGAGGCGTCGCAGAAACGCATCAACGAGTTTTTGCAAACCGAGCCCGCCATCCAGAATTTGGTGGAAGAAAGCACGCCTATTGAAGGGAGTATTGAATTCGATCATCTAACTTTCACCTACCCAGATACCGGCATTACGGCACTTAAAGATGTTTCCTTTACCGTAAAACCTGGAGAAACCTTGGCCATTGTGGGAAATACCGGATCGGGAAAGAGCACGATTTTGGAATTGATAGGCCGGCTCTATGATGTGGAAGAGGGTATGTTGAAAATTGATGGAACCCCAATCAAAAAAGTGAATTTAAACGATTTAAGACATAGCATTGGCTATGTTCCGCAAGACGCGTTTCTTTTTAGCGACACCCTCCGAAACAACATTCGCTTTGGCAAGGAAAATGCCACCGAGGAAGAGGTGATTGAAGCGGCAAAAAACGCGGCTGTCCATCAAAATATTATAGGCTTTTCCAAAGGCTATGATACGGTTTTGGGCGAACGGGGCATCACCTTGAGCGGAGGCCAAAAACAGCGCGTGTCCATTGCGCGCGCCATCATTAAGGATCCGCAAATTCTGTTGTTCGACGATTGCCTTTCTGCAGTAGATACCGAAACCGAAGAAGAAATTCTCCAAAACCTTCATAAAATTTCCAAGGACAAAACCACGATTATTGTGAGCCACCGAATATCTTCGGCCAAAAATGCAAACAAAATAATTGTGCTTGAGGATGGAAGGATCATTCAACAGGGAACCCACAACCAACTGGTTAGTTCCGAGGGTTACTACAAGGAATTGTACGCAAAACAACTTTTGGAAAAAGAAATGTAAATTTTACTTTGGCTGATTTGGATTTTTTTTGGATTTTTGGCTACACATTAAGCCAAAAACCCAAAAAATTATGAGCGACCAATATACGATGGAGCAAGAGGAAATTTTTTCAAAAGTAATGCGCGCCGGAAGACGCACCTATTTTTTCGATGTCAGGGCCACCAAAGCTGGCGATTTTTACCTAACGATTACAGAAAGTAAAAAATTCACCAATGACGATGGTTCCTATCATTATAAAAAACACAAAATCTATCTGTACAAAGAAGATTTCAACGAGTTCAAGGATACTTTGGAAGAAATGATAGATTACGTAATTGATGAAAAAGGCGAAGAAGTGATCAGCGAGCGCCACCAAAAGGATTACAAAAAGGAAGGTGACGAAATTTCAATGGCTGCCGAAGCTTCCCAAGAAAATGGACAGTCGGACACCAGCAACTTCACCGATATTGAGTTTGACGATATTTAAGCGGCTATTCTTTTAAAACCCAAACCGGCGCGGCGCAAACCGAGGCCGGTTTTTTTATTTTCAAAATCCAGGAAGCATTCCTAATTAATTTTTCGGGAAAAAGAAAACTCAACCTTTTTGGCTACGCCGTTCTCCTTGCCTTCAATCCATGCGTGGAGGGAATCTTTTGCTGGATTTGTATAGACAATTCGCTGCGGAAAATCGTGGTTTGGATTTTCAAAAATAAAGTGACCGTGTTCAGAAGCAACCAATGTAAATGTAACCGGAGCTTCCTTGTTTTGATTGGCAGCGGCCACGGTTAAAAACAAACTATCGGCCCTTTCCTCCAAAGCCATTGTCTCGGCAAAAACGGTTTTATTTCCAACTTGTATGAAACTGTAGGCCGTGAAGGCATTCGGAGTTTCCTGCGACCAAGTTTCCTGTGAAAATGTTTCACCCTGCTGCGCGGTCCAGGTTCCCAAAAGCCAGTGGAGCTGTGCTAATTTTTCAAATTTTTCAGAGGTACCTTCGGCGTTTTGAGCTTCTGCATCGGAATTGTTTTTACAGGATTGTAAAATTAGTATCGCTAAAAATAGAAGAAGAAGTTTTTTCATTTTGGTCATTTTATGAGGTAGCAATTTATAAAATTATACGGATACGAGCGTGCCAAAAGTGAGCCAAACCAACGAAGCAAAAGACGCGAAGCATTAACAATTTTCTCACGTTTTCCTAAGATTTCCAACATAGTATTTTGACTATCTTTAAATATTCATTCCCTAAAAGAAATGCCCGAATCCGAAAAACCTATTGGTGAATCGCTTAAGGAATATGCCCGTGGCATAACCGGCGGCCTGCTTTTCAGCCTGCCCATGCTCTACACGATGGAATTATGGTGGACCGGTTTTATTGCCGATCCGCTTCCGTTGTTGCTCTATTTTATCGTTGGAATGTTTTTGTTGATGGTGTATAACCATTACGTGGGCATTCGGGAAGACCACTCCCTTTGGGAAGGAATGGAAGAATCTGTAGAAGAAATGGGGGTCGGAATTTTGCTCACGGTATTTATTCTTTGGACTACCGGACGCATTTCCCCCGAGATGTCCTTTACTGAAATTAGCGGAAAAATAATCGTAGAAGCGGTTACGGTGGCCATAGGAATATCGGTGGGAAAATCGCAGTTGGGCGGAAATTCTGAAAACAACGGCGAAACGGAAGATTTAAAAAAGAAACAAAAAAATCCCCACATATTGCGAACGCTTAACATTGCCCTCTGTGGCGCCATACTGGTAGCCTCCAACGTGGCCCCCACGGAAGAAATAATGGTGATCGCCCTGGAATCCGAAGCTTACAAATTGTTGATCATTGCGCTGCTTTCCATAGGCATTGGCGGCGCGGTGCTATATTATATCAATTTTAAAGGCGCTAAAAGCATGGTGGTCCATAGCAATACCTGGAACGCCGTGCTCGGCACACTTTTAATGTATGCGGTGGCCCTGTTCTCCTCGGCATTTATGCTCTGGTTTTTCGGGCGATTCGAAGGACTATCGTTTTATGGGATGGTTGCGGAAACCGTAGTGTTGGGTTTCCCCGCGGCATTGGGCGCCTCGGCAGGTAGATTACTTATTCAATCTTAAATAATGACAAATTCATGCAAGAAAAAAATTGGTTGGAATGGTTGGTAACCATTATTTCGGGAATTCTGGTATTTTTTACCCTGGGTTTTTTGGTGTATCAATTGATTTATGAGAAGCCGACGCCACCGGACATTGAAATAATCCTCGGTGAAATTTCCCAAAAGGATGGAGGTTTCGGAATAGCGATTACAGCGAAAAACAAAGGCTCACAAACCGCAGAAAATGTTACGATTGAAATTGCGGCCGAAGCAACGGAACCGGGCCAAAAGGCACGAATTACTTTTGACTATCTACCGGGCCATTCGTCCGTAAAAGGGTGGGCAATTTTTTCAGAAAAACCTGATTATGAAAATCTCAAAACCCACGTGATGGGTTATGAAATCCCGTAGTTTAAGAAATTTCGGCAGTAAATTGTAAACAGAAAATTATAAGATCCGCAATCCGTTTTGGACCGGCTTGTCAGGCGTTAATAAGGTTACATTTTTTCCTTCCACAGCGCCCAAAACCAAACATTCGCTCATAAAATTTGCGATTTGTTTCTTCGGAAAATTCACAACGGCAACCACTTGTTTTCCTATCAATTCCTTTTTCGAATAAAGCGAAGTAATCTGCGCCGAAGTCTTTCGCTGCCCGTGCTCGCTTCCGAAATCGATCACAAGCTGGTACGAAGGATTCCGCGCCTCGGGAAAATCGTTGGCCTCAACCACCGTTCCCACGCGCATTTCAACCCTTTCAAAATCGGCCCACGTTAAATTATTCGTCATGGTGAATGGTCAATTTTTTAATCATTTCAGGTGAAATTTCGCCTTGATCGGCGCCGTACACATCCACGAGCAAACCCTTTTGGCCATCGTGGGTTTCAATTAAATATAGAATAGTGTTGTCGCCAGGATCGGTCATTCCCTCAAAACGGTAGAATTTCACCACGTCCAGTTCGCCGGCTTTCCACTTTTTTTTAAGGTTTTTGGATTCAATACCTTCGGCCACAAGGTTAAAATCTTCTGTATAGCCGTGTCTTTGCAAATCTGCGATTGCCACGGATAGTGACGAATATGAGTTTTTCATAAATATTTGGTTTAGATTTTAAAGTTAATGGAGAAAATTTGCAACGGCAAGGTTTTATAGTTTCTTTAGGAAAACAAGACGGGGCCAACGGGCCAACACGTTTAAATGTGTATGGGTTGGAAAGGCGCCATCACCCAAACGCAAGAATTTAAAATTCCAAAAACTTAGTAGCCCAAAAATTGTAACTTTAAGCCCTAATGTTTAATAACTCAGAAAAAAATGGCTAGAACGGAATCCAACATGCTTCCCTTGGGAACCAAGGCTCCCGATTTCACATTGATTGATGCGGTTACAAACAAACCTGTTTCCCTAAAAGATGTGCGCGGCGAAAAGGGCACGGTGGTAATGTTTATCTGCAACCATTGTCCGTTTGTAAAACATGTAAACGAAGAAATGGTTCGGCTGTGCAATGATTATCGGGTAACGGGCTTTGGTTTTGTGGCCATCAACAGCAATGATGTTGAAAATTATCCGGATGATTCGCCCGCTGAAATGTGGCGAACTGCCCGGAAAAACAACTATCCATTTCCCTATTTGTTCGATGAAACACAGGAAATAGCCAAGGCATATAGTGCGGCCTGCACGCCGGATTTCTATCTTTTTGATGCCGATTTAAAACTAATTTATCGGGGCCAATTGGACAATTCCCGTCCCGGAAACGGTATTCCCGTAAACGGTCGAGACCTACGCGAAGCACTGGATAATATTCTTAACAACAATCCGCAGCGGAAAGACCAAAAACCGAGTATTGGGTGCAATATTAAGTGGAAGGAATAAATTCGGGATTAATTAATTGTGGATTCGGGGTTCGAATTCACAAATCCCGAATACCAAATTACTACTTCACATCCATCAATTCCACATCAAAAATAAGCGTGGCGTTTGGTGGAATAACCCCACCGGCCCCACGCGAACCATAGCCCAAGTGGCTTGGAATCACAAAACGGGCCTTATCGCCTACTTGTAATAATTGGATGCCTTCATCCCAACCAGAGATTACCTGCCCAACGCCCAATTGAAAATCGATTGGCTGTTTTCTTTTGTATGATGAATCAAACTCGGTTCCATCAG
>JBLXCF010000016.1:0-52173 GCA_048265145.1 Aequorivita sp. | reverse complement strand
ATTGAGCGCCCCAATTTTTACCCGTATATGACCGCCGTGCAAAACCTGCAACTGGTGTGTAAAATAAAGGAAGTTTCGGAAGAAAAGATTTCTGAAAAGCTGGAGCTAGTAGGGCTTTTGGAGAGAAAGGACAGTAAGTTCAGCACCTTTTCGTTGGGAATGAAACAGCGTTTGGCCATCGCCTCGGCATTACTGAACGATCCCGAAATATTGATTTTGGACGAACCCACCAACGGCCTCGACCCACAGGGAATCCACCAAATTCGGGAAATCATAAAAAAAATTGCTGCAAATGGTACCACCATTTTACTCGCTTCACATTTGTTGGATGAAGTGGAAAAGGTTTGCAGCCACGTTGTGATTCTCCGGAAGGGCGTAAGCCTCTATTCTGGAAGTGTGGACGCAATGAACGCCAGCCACGGCTTTATTACAATGCAAAGCAATTCGTTGGAACTCCTTGAAAGTACATTACAAGACAGCCCAAAATTCGGTACCGTTAAGCGCGAAGGCGATTTTGTAATTGCTTATTTGAACGAACCAATGGACGCCTCGGAGCTGAACCGATTTCTGGCCGAAAAAGGCATTTTTCTTTCCCATCTTGTGAAACGAAAGGAAAGCCTCGAGGAACAATTTCTGCAACTCACCAAACAAAACTAAACGCAATGCTACGATTATTGAACATAGAGCTGCATAAATTACGCTATAATCGAGCCGTCAAAGTAATTTCCACAGTTTATTTTTCCCTGATTTGCTTTATGGCATTTATTGCTTCCATAGAATTTAATCTTGGCGATTTACACGTTCGGGCGGCAGACCAGGGTATTTTCAATTTTCCGTATATCTGGCATTTTAATGCCTGGGTAGCGGCTTGGCTTAAAATTTTTCTGGCTATCGTAATTGTTTCCCTCGTTGCAAACGAATATAGTTACCGAACCCTAAAACAAAACTTGATCGACGGGCTGAGCAAAAAGGAATTTATTACTTCCAAAGTGCTGGTGGTCATTCTTTTCTCTGCGGTTTCAACCATTTTCCTGTTTATAGTTTCCTTGATTTTGGGCCTAATCTTTTCAGATTACAACGAGTTTTCCATAATTTTTAGCGATATGCAATACCTCTTCGCATATTTTCTAAAACTGGTTGCCTTCTTCAGCTTTTGTATGTTTTTGGCTATTTTGGTTAAAAGGTCGGCATTTGCACTTGGTTTTTTGGGCCTGTGGCAAGTGGTGGAGGGCCTCGTTGCCATTCTCTTTCAGTATATAAAGGTTAAAACCGGCACAAATCTTTTTGAATCGGTCTATAACTTTTTCCCCCTAAATGCCATGTGGGATTTGATTGTTGAGCCTATTTCACGCTTAGGTGTTGCTCAATCTGCCGCGAACCAATTGGGCGAAAAATGGCAACAGAATTATGATGTGCAATGGCAAACAATATTGATCGTGCTTTGTTGGACGACCCTTTTCATTTATTGGTCCTACGCCCTACTGAGGAAAAGAGACTTGTAAAAAAGGAATCGTTTCGTTGATTTTTGACTATATTTAGCAAACAATCAATCAACTTTTCTTGAAGCACTTTTTAAGCATATTTTGCCTTTTGTTACCTTCCCTCATCTTCTCGCAGGATATTGAACTCTATAAACAATTCAACGGACATTACGACTACCTCGCCTTTGGCAACACGCTGAATACCGCAGAAAATGGTTCAGGGGTGGAATGTGTTATTCTCACGGAAAGCAGTGCCAATTTTCAGCTCGACCCAAATAAACAAGTAATTGCCGCTTTTCTATATTGGGCCGGTTCCGGACCGGGCGATTTCAACGTTACTTTTAACCAGATTCCAATCACTGCAGAACGCACCTATAATGCGATCTTCAATAGTGGCGGGCAGGACTATGTCTATTTTTCGGCATTTGCCGATGTTACCCAACAACTTAAAAATTCGGGAAATGGCATCTACACCTTAGCAGATTTAGACTTAAGGCTCGTCATTCCTGCCTATTGCAATCCGCCGGGCTCGGGCACCAACTTTGGAGGTTGGGCCGTAACAGTTGTTTATGAAGACCCAAACCTGCCCAACAACCAAGTAAATATTTTTGATGGGCTTGAAAGTGTTTCGCGAAACAACCAAACCCTTGAAATTATACTGAACAATTTACTGGTACTTGATACCCAAGGAGCCAAAATAGGTTTCCTCGCGTGGGAAGGCGACCGCGGTTTGGCCGTAAACGAAACACTTCGCATTAATGGCAATATTCTCAGCAATCCACCCTTAAATCCGGCGGACAACGCCTTTAACGGTACCAATTCCTTCACCGGTAGCGATGTGCTCTACAATATGGATATCGATTTTTATCCCATCTCAAACTATATAAACCCGGGCGACACCTCAGCTTCCATTCAACTAACCAGCGGACAGGATTTCGTAATGGTGAATAACATAATCACCGTTCTTAACACCGAATTGCCAGACGCGACCATTTCCATAGATAACATAATTGGCAGCACCGAATGTGGCGACCGTGAAATTGGTTTGGATTATACGGTTTACAATACAAACAGCACCGATGTTCTGCCCGCAGGAACGCCAATTGCTTTTTATGCAGATGAAATTTTGGTAGCACAAAGTGAAACGATGGCTGTTATTCCTATTGACGGGCAGGAAAGTGGAAGTATAACTTTCACGGTTCCAAATAATATTGAAGCAGATTTTATTCTAAAAGCCGTGGTGGATGATACCGGCAACGGAACTGGGATAGTGCAAGAAACCAATGAAGAAAACAACGAAGACGAAGCACCAATTCATCTGCTTGTAAACCCTATCGTTACAGGCCTTCACAATCTGGAAACCTGTGATGTTATAGGCGAGGAGTTTTTTGATTTAACCGAAGCCACTTCCGAAATAGATCCTATTTATGCATTGAGTTTTCACCTTTCGGAAGCAGATGCACAAAACAATGTAAACCCAATTGCGGCTCCCGAGAATTTCCAGAATACCGAAAATCCGCAGACTATCTACATCCGCGTTGCAAACCCCGATTGTTACCTAATCGATAGTTTTACTGTTGAGGTGCTTCCCTGCCCTTTACCGGATGCAACTATTGAATTCCCCGAAATTTCCGCCTGTCGCGATAGGGATTTGTTGCTTCCATTTACGGTTTTCAACTTAGAAGCAACCGCCCCATTGCCGGCCAACACTTCCATTGCATTTTATGTAGATGGTGTTTTATTTGGCCTTTCGCACACCCAACAAATTATTCCTATTAATGGTAGTGAAAATGGCGAAATAACCATCGCCCTCCCAAACAGTTTGCCGGATTCTTTTATTATCACGGCAGTGGTTGACGACGACGGCAATGGCAATGGCGCTGTGGAAGAACTTCGGGAAGACAACAACAGTATCAGTCAGAACATTGCCTTTGAAGCCATTCCGCCCATTGCGGAGTTACCGGATTTACTGGAATGTGATGCCGGTTTTGATACCGCAATTTTCGATTTGACGGTGCAGGAAGAATTGATTAGAACAGGCGCAGACGATGTGATTCAATATTTTACCACCTTGGAGGACGCAGCAGCAAACACCAACCCCATTGGCAATCCGGCAGAATTTGAAAACACCACCGACCCGCAGACAATCTATGTGCGCTTGGAAAACGAAATCTGTTTTGCTACTCCTTCCTTTGCAATTGCTACGGAAAATTGCGCGCCCTTTATTCCGCAGGGATTTTCACCCAACGGCGATGGCATAAACGATGTTTTTGAAATAAGTAATCTGCTGAATATTTATGCAAATTTTGAACTGAATATCTATTCCCGTGAGGGCAATGTGATACACACTTCCCACAACGAAGATGGTTTTTGGAATGGCGTGGCAACCCGCGGATTGCTTTTTACCGGAAACACCGTTCCCGTGGGCACCTATTATTATGTTTTGGTTTTGAATGACCCAAAATATCCCGAACCTTTTATTGGATGGGTTTATGTGAATTATTGATGAAGTAACAAAATCTGGAAATTCCCTTCAGGAGGAAATTTAAACCTTCTCCGCCGCCTCTTCCCCTGTATTGATTGCGCCTTCCATAAACCCTTGCCAATCGGCCAAATGTTCGCCCGCAAAATGGGTGTGCAAAAAGGATTCCTTTAAAATGGGCATCACCCGAAACCATTGGTCTTTGCCATACATGGCATACGCTCCCTTGGAATAGCTGTCGGTGCCCCAATAGTAATTAACCTGTTTGTTCAATTTACTTGCCACATCGCCAAAATGCGGATTTAAGGTTTCAGAAATCATCTTCGCGTTCCAAGTGTCACTTTGGTTGGCGATTACCGCGGCCTTTTCGCCAATGCTGTAGGAAATAAGCACGCCTTTATTTGATTTTTGGTTTTTGGTGGCGTGGTAAAAATAATGCGGACTCTGGTCGGTAATCATATCAAAGCTTTCATCCTTCCAGAACCGTTCGTTGAAGAGTATTGCGTGTTTGTTGATTCGTGCATATTGCAGTTCGTTTATTGCGCCAACTTTCTCCGTGGGAAGGCCGGGCTGCCAATCAATTTTGTGCATCGCAAACGTGGGGATGGTGCAGATCAGTTTATCGGCTTCAAACTTGGTTCCATTGTCGCAATACACGGTTACTTTATCGTCTTGTACAATTTTATTTACCGTGTGCTTGAGCAATATTTTATCCTTCCCTATTTTCTCCGAAAGGCGTTCGGCAAGCATTCCGTTGCCACCTTTTATTTTTAGGTCCATTTCGTTCTTTTCGCTGCTTTCGGCATATTCGGCCAAAGCCGCAAAAGAAGAAACCTGACGGATGCTTTCGCCAAAATCGGTGCTGTCCAAAAGTTCGCGGATGTCCAGATCGCGGCCATCGCAACCGTTCTGTACCAAATAGCGCCACCAATCCATTTTGTCCATCACCAACTTATCCTTTTGGGTTAGGTTGCCGTAGTCCTCCAGCATTCGGGTCATGGTTTTGTTCCAAGAATCGCTGTAATTCCATTTCCCCGCTGGGGAATATTCGCCTTTGTAAATTAAATGCGTATCAAACTGGTTGTTTTGTAGTTCCAAATTCAATTCATCGCACAGTTCGTGGATGCGGGTATGCGAATTGCCCACCCATTCGCCGCCAAGTTCCACCACAAGGTCGTTGTCCATTTTATGTGAAAAAACACGGCCGCCAATGCGCGGCCGACTTTCCAAAACAATGCAATCAATATTGCGCTGTTTCAATCTGTAGGCCGCGGAAAGTCCCGCAAAGCCGGCGCCAATTATAATTACTGATTTCGCCTTGGGTGTAAAAATGTTTCCGAAGGAAGGGGTTGGCAATAGCAGGCTGCCCGCGGCAGCTACAGATACCTGCTTGATAAATTTTCGTCGCGTTGTCATACTGGTCAGTTGTTAAATGGTTATTTTTTAATTGAAAAAATGTGCTTCAAATAAGGTGTTTTCTCTTGGTTCAACATTCATAGTAGCAATGGAAGTTGGAATTTAAATTCTTAAATCCAAACCATCGATAAACGTTACCTCAAAAAACACCGCTGCTCCTACTAGTTGTGCGGGCCCTAAAAAATTGTTGAAATCAATCAACACTATTTCCCAATGCGTACCGCAAAGTAGCAATTAGGCCCCTAAAGATACCATAAATAACTGTTGTCCAGTCAATCGCGTTTCAAATTTACATCTTTTGAATATGGCTTGAAACGGAATAATGGCGCAGATTAAAAAACGATCGCCCCAAGGTTAGGAATTTCGAAAAGGGGATGTTTGCGTTCGATTCAACAAAAAAAAAATAACCAGTCATCCGCTGGTTATAAATACAATTAACTATGCATTCCGAAATTGCCTATCAAATACAAACGCCCAACACCCACCGCACGCCAAAAGCATCCGTGATGGTTGGATGGTTGAATTTTTGTATGACCGGATTAACCAACTCACAAATTCACATATTTACGAATTCACGAATTCACTAACTCCAAAAAAATGAGAAAAATAACCGCCCTATCAATGATCACCTTAGATGGCGTGCTGCAATCGCCCCGAACTCCTCAAGAAGAAACAGAAAACGGATTCAAATTTGGTGGCTGGGTAGCGCCATTTGAGGACGAAGAATTTAGTAAGGCAATGAAAAAGGAATTCAAGCCAGCCGAATATCTTTTGGGCAGAAAACCCTTTGAAATCTGGGAAAACTATTGGCCCAACCATGCCGACTCTTGGCCGGGCATCAATGAGGGCATCAAATATGTGGTTAGCAATACGAGGGAAAAGACAGATTGGAAAAACACGGTATTCCTTAAAAACCTGGACGACATCAAAAAAATGAAAGACTCAGAAGGGGGCGACCTCCAAGTTTGGGGCAGCGGAAAACTCATCCAACTGTTGTTTGCGAATGATTTGGTGGACGAACTGTGGCTGAAAATCCACCCGATAACAATCGGCGAAGGAAAAAGCTTTTTGAAAATGGTACAATTCCCAAGACATTTACAATCCTGGAAAGTTCCGTTACGCCAAGCCGCGTAATTTTGGTCAATTATAAAAAGGCTGGAAAAGTGGAAACGTGTAGCGGTGGATTCTGAAAAAGACAATCGCTCACTGCTCATGCCGAGGCACTAAACGAGGCAAACACACAGGTTACAACAGCCTACGGCCAGCTAAAACCAATCAAGTCCGCCCGTATAACCAACTATGAGACCCTCTCCCAACGCGCCCAGACAATCAAGGAAAGCGTAAAATCGCAATACGGCACCCAATCGGCGGAATATAAACTCATCAAAGGATACAAAATCTAAAGGATCGTGGCGCATAACACCAATGCTATCAACACCCAATTCAAAATGCCCCCGCTACCACACGTTAGCAATGTGTAAACGCAAAGTTTAATTTCCCATAAAAAATTGCCGACCCATTTAGCATTTACAATAAAAATATTTTGGAAACCCCAAAAAACCCCAAAATTTATGTATCCTTTTCCCCCATCCCCAGTCTACCTAACAAACTTTTAAACCCATCATTATGAATACGTGTGTATGTACCAACTGCGATTGCCAAAAATGCAACTGCAAAAACTGCGCGGCAAACAACTGCCCCTGCGATTCCTGCAACTGCAATAAATGCAGTTGCTGTAATTAGTAAAAAGGTTGGCGCAAAGCCAACCTTTCTTTATTTTTGGATATGGAAACACAGCAAATTTGGCAACAGTACAGCAGCGCGCTCTATTTTTTTATTCTGAAAAGAGTGAAAAATGAAACCGAAGCCAATGATATTCTCCAGAATACCTTTCTGAAAATTCACGATAAGGGCTACCAGTTAAAGCAAACGCACAAGGCAAAAGCCTGGGCATTCCAAATTGCCCGCAACGAAATTGCCAATTTCTACAAAAAAGAAAACAAATTCACCACGGCGCTCCCCGAAGTTCACGAACCCCTTCCCGAAAAAAACGATCCCTTCTGCTGTTTTGATACCTTTATCAACGAACTGCCCAGCAGCTATAAAGAAACCATAGAATTGGTATATATAAAAGAAAAAAAACAAGAAGAATCCCCCGAAATCCTGGGCATCAGCCTGCCCAACCTAAAGGCCCGCATCCGCCGCTCCAAGGATATTTTAAAGGAAAAGTTCATAAAGTGCTGCAACTATCAATTCAACAAAAACGGAAAACTCATTGGCGAACCGGACTGCCCAAAGTGCAGTTGAATTTCACTCCGTAATATCATACGGAACGTGTCCAAGCAAATGCCATGCTGAACTTGCCGAAGCACTTCGTATCTTTATAAAAATTTTCAACCCATGCGTTTCCTTCCAGCAATCTCATTACTCTTATTGATCGTTTCCTGCAAAAAGGAAAACAAATCCCTCACGGCACAAGAAATAGTTGACAAAACAATTGCAATGGCAGGCGGCGAACGGTATGAAAATGCAACTATAGATTTCACCTTTCGGAATACGAAATACCGAATCGAGCGCAAAAACGGCATTTTTGAATACAGCCGCACCTTTACAGATTCCATAGGCGAAGTAACCGACGTGCTGAACAACGATGGATTTGCACGTTTTGTAAACTCCCAAAAACTACAGTTGCCCGATTCCACCGCATCAAAATATGCCAATTCGGTAAATTCGGTTGTATATTTTGTGCAATTGCCCTTTGGATTGAATGATCCCGCGGTAAAAAAGGAATTGATTGGCGAAGCAGAAATTGAAAGTGAAAAATACTACGAATTAAAAGTCACTTTTAATCAGGAAGGCGGCGGAAAAGACCACGAAGATGAATATATGTATTGGATACATCAGCGGAATTTTACAATAGATTATTTTGCCTATAAATTCTACACCAACGAAGGCGGCATCCGTTTTCGAAAGGCCTATAACCCAAGAACGGTTTCAGGAATCCGTTTTGTGGATTATGAAAATTATAAGCACGAGCCGTGGGAAAATGTGGATTTAAAAACGCTCGATGAACTTTTTGAAGCCGGAAAACTAAAATTGCTTTCCAGTATTAAAACAGAAAATATTTCAGTGCAATTTTCTGAAGATAAATAAAACTACCAACTAACAACTAACAACTAACAACTACCCTCTACTCCCCAAAAAACACCGCATTCGCCAAAAATAGCTTGCCATTCTGCCAAAACGAGCGGAAGGTAACATCATCCACCATATAGACCACACTGCCATCCCCTACTTTCGCCTCGGCAAAAACGATGGAATTTTTTAGCCCGGCATTGGCATCTTCGCCCGAAAAGCCAGAGATACTCTTTGGCTCTTCAATATAGCCCACATTATAGCCCTCGTTTAAAAACTTATAGGAATCTCTGCCCAATTTTAAGCTGAAATAAGTATCTCCATAGCCAAATGCAAGTGGATGTGTACTGTCCAACTTCACTTTATAAATACTTCCGGTAATAAAATCCTTGGTGCTTTCCAGTTCGCGCTGGGCATAGGGAACCAAATTTCCCAGACTGTCGTTTTTCTTTTCGGCTTCGTTTTTTTGAAGGTCAAAACCTTCCTTGCCTCCAAACGCAGTCAACGCATTGCCCATCGCGATTGCCCTGCCGCCTTTTTGTATCCAGGTTTCCAGGGTTTTGAAAGCTTCTTCATTTAAAATTGATTTATAATTTCCGTCGGGCAAAATCAAAATATCATAATCGCTCCATTCAATATTTCCAAAATCGCCCGTATTTATGGAGGTGATGGGGTATTTCAGTTGGGTCTCAAAATAGTGCCAAAGCGCGCCGTAGTTCAACGAGGAAGTGCCCTCGCCCTGCAAAACCGCCACCCTCCTATTTTTTATCAAGTGCACATACTGCGACCCAAAATCGGTCAATGTATCTGCATAACTTGTTGGCGAAGCATACAGGTGCCGCCCCATTTTGTTGGCGATTTCAATAAGATTTTTCTCAAAATCAGGATTGGTTTTATTGTCGCTTCGCGTTATGATCAAGCTACCGCGACCAAAAGTTTTGCCTCCAAAACCCAGCTCGTTTACGGTAAAGCGCACTTTAATGCCATTTTTTAATAATTCCGAGAGAAACGCCGCATCCTGCAAACTGTTCCATTTTGCAATATACCCGGCCGCGTTCGGCGAAGGACTATTAACAACGGCTGCATTTGGATTACCGCCGGAAGCCGGAACCAAAACCGTGCTCGCCACGGCGTCCAGCCCAAACGCGTAGGGCAGGCTCCACGCGGTAATATCATAGGTTAATGGCGTGGACAGCGCGGCATTCGGCTCAAAAAGCACCTGCACCATTTTCCCTTTCGGTTGGTTTGTGCTTATAACTAACGCACCCTTGGCATCCATTTTCCCTTTTTTATTTTCAGAATAATTAAAACCGCTTACGCTTCCGCCAGTTGCGTATCCGTATTTTATTTCGTGCCGATCCAGCATATCGGTCAGCGCTTTTAAATGATCGGGATTGCCCTTCAGCACAAAACTTTTATACTTTAAATTGTCATTTTTAAAGAATTTTTTGAATTCCGAATTAAGCGAAGCTGCATTTTGCGAAGCCACTTCAACGGTTGAAAGACCCGTAGTGGTGTGGTGCGCCACGCGATCCACAAGCGTGAGTTCAATTGCTTCATCGTTGATAATTCCCAAACCGGCCATTCCGTGGCCCGCCTGTTCGTAGGTCATCCCGATGGCGCCCATATAGAGCGGATAGGTGTCGCCATAACTCGGGTACAACAAATCGAAACTTTCACGGGTAAAGAAAAGCCACCCATTCTCATCAAAATATTTCGCATTGTTCTTCCCTATTTTATCTTGAAATTCGCGCTGCCACGGCGTAATTATTTCGTGATAAGGCTCTGCTCCCGGCGCAAAATAATAGGGATTGTTGATAAATTGCTCGTGAAAATCAACGTGTAACTGCGGCATCCATTGGTTGTAAATTTTTAGGCGCTGTTGTGTTTCCACTTGGCTTGCCCACATCCAATCGCGGTTAAGATCGAACAGATAATGGTTAGGCCGCCCGCCCGGCCACGGCTCGTTATGCTCAATGGCCTCACGCGACGAATTATAAGGTGAAGCCTTTACCTGGTTATACCAATTCACATACCGATCGCGCCCGTCCGGGTTTACATTTGGATCCATAATTACCACCACATTTTTAAGGTAATTGGAATGTTCCGTAATCAATTTATAAACCGTGTTCATCGCCGCCTCGCTGCTGCTGGCCTCGTTTCCGTGCACGTTATAGCTGAGCCAAACAATGGTTTTTTCTGGATTCGTGCTTCCAGGAAGAAGGCCTATATTCTTCAGATTTTCGGTGCGTATTTTTTCAAGGTTCGCAAGGTTTTCTTCGGAAGAAATAATGGCGTAGGTCAATCTTCTGCGCTCGTTGGTCTTGCCGTAATCGAAATATTCCACCATTTCACTGTTTGCCGCAACGTGTTCAAAATAGGAAACCACATCGGCGTGCCGGGTAAATTCAGTCCCAATTTCATACCCCAAAAACTCGGAGGGCGATTGCAATTGGGCGGAACCCAAAAAGGGGAAAAGCAGCAAAATCGAAGTAAGAAAACGCGTCATTTTACATATTTTAAAAGGTGGTCTAAACTACTAAAGTTTTACCAAATTCAGAATTCTGAATTCCGAATTCTGAATTAAAAAGTATTTTTGTTTGAATCTTTCTGTACACCCTATGCCAACTTTTTCTATTCCGTATAAAGACACTGGATATTTTTCAAAATTGATTTGTGATTATCTCGAAGAGGCCGAAAACTTAAAACCTTTTTACAACCGTTATCCAAATCTGGAAAATTTCAAACACCAAATTCAGGAAAAGCAAAAGAATTTTACCGATGAAAAAAGGCGTCTTTTGGCAAAACGCATTATGTATCAATATGGCGATAACTCCATTTCCCAGCATACGTTGAGCAATATTGACCTGTTGCGTGAACCCAATACGTTTACGGTAACAACAGGCCATCAGCTCAATCTTTTTACCGGTCCGCTTTATTTTCTGTATAAAATTTTTTCAACGATCAACCTTGCCGAAAGGCTAAATAAGGAATATCCAAACCATCATTTTGTGCCTATATATTGGATGGCGACCGAGGACCACGATTTTGAGGAGATCAATTATTTCAACCTCTTTGGAAAAAAAATACAATGGAACCGAAATGCCGCTGGAGCAGTTGGCGAACTTTCCACAGAAGGATTGAAGGAAGTGAAGGATTTGCTTAAAAAGGAATTCGGCGAAAGCGAAAACGCCAAAAAACTGATGGATTGTTTTGGCGAGGCATACACAAAACACGACAACCTCGCCGATGCTACGCGATTTTTGGCCAACACGCTTTTTTACCGTCGTGGCCTGGTAATCGTTGATGGCAACGATGCCGAACTGAAACGCTGCTTTATTCCCTGTGCCGAAAAGGAACTCACGGAAAACCTCAGCTTTAAAAAAGTTACTGAAACCACGGAAAAATTGACCAATTTGGGGTTTTCGGAACAAGTGCATCCGAGGGAAATAAACCTGTTCTATCTAAAGGAAAACCTTCGAGAACGGATAATCGAAAAAAACGGGAGGTATTATGTGAACGACACCGATATTTCCTTTTCAAAAGAAGAAATTTTAAGGGAACTCCACGAAAATCCGCAGCGGTTTTCTCCAAATGCGCTACTTCGCCCCTTGTACCAAGAAGTGATTTTGCCCAACCTGTGCTACATAGGCGGCGGCGGGGAGCTGGCGTATTGGTTCCAGTTGAAGGATTATTTCAACAAAGTGGAAGTACCCTTCCCTATTTTGCTGCTGCGCAATTCGGTGCTTTTGGTGCCGAAAAATCTTTCCGAAAAACTTATAAAACTGAATATTTCGGTGGAGGATTTATTTCTTCCGCCACACGAATTGATGACGAAACACACTAAAGAAATCTCAAAAATAGACATCGATTTTTCAAAACAAAAAGAATTTTTGAAACAACAGTTTTCAGATTTATACGAATTGGCAAAGCAGACCGACGCCTCCTTTTTGGGGGCCGTGGGCGCGCAGGAAAAAAAGCAGTTGAACGGATTGGACCATCTTGAGAAGCGTTTACTCAAGGCGCAAAAACGAAACCTTTCCGAAACTTTGGAGCGGGTAAAAAATATACAAAATCAGTTATTCCCAAACCAAAGTTTGCAGGAACGCCAACTGAATTTCTCGGAGTTTTATTTGGAACACGGTGAAGCATTGATGGAGTTATTGAAGGAAAATCTTGATCCGCTTGATGTTAATTTTAGTGTTTTGGAAATTTAATCACGACCCCTTAAGGATAGAATTAGGATTTTATTCTCATTGATTTCATATACCAACCGGTGTTCTTTATTGATTCTTCGGCTCCAGCAGCCGGAAAGATTATACTTTAGTGGCTCTGGTTTCCCGATTCCTTCAAACGGATGTTTCAAAGTGCCGTTTAATAGCTGGTAAATTTTATGGATTAGCTTTAATTTCCCCGATTTTTTTTATGAAAGTCAATATCAAATTTAAATCAAACTCCACCGGTTATAGAAACTACTCAAGGCTACAATTATAATTTTTGTATTCGTGGTTAAAAAAGCTTTCCAAAATTCCCAATTTTGAATTCCCAATTCATAATTAAAAAGGTATTTTTGCCTATGCAAAACAACGTCCTCATTTTAGATTTTGGTTCGCAGTATACCCAACTCATCGCCAGGCGCGTTCGGGAACTGAACATTTACTGCGAAATCCACCCCTACCACCACATTCCGGAAAACCTTGAGCCTTTTAAGGCCGTAATCCTTTCGGGCAGTCCGTTTTCCGTTCGCGCGGAAGATGCGCCCCACCCCGACCTATCGAAAATCCGGGGCCACAAACCGCTGTTGGCCGTCTGTTACGGAGCGCAATATTTGGCGCATTTTAACGGCGGCAGTGTGGAGCCTTCAAACATTCGCGAATACGGTCGGGCCAAACTTTCGATGATAAAATCGGGCGAGGATTTCTTTAAGGAAATTCCCGAAAACACAAACGTATGGATGAGCCACAGCGATACCATTGCGCAACTTCCCGAAAATGGCGTTCGATTGGCGAGCACCGTTGATGTTTTGAATGCTGCTTACAGAATTGAAGGAGAGCAAACCTACGCAATCCAATTTCACCCAGAGGTATATCACACCACACACGGTAAGCAATTGCTGGAAAATTTTTTGGTAAGCATTGCCAAAGTTGAACAATCGTGGACTCCGGCAGCTTTTGTTGAAACCACAGTTGAAACTTTGAAAAACCAAATTGGCGACGGAAAAGTTGTACTTGGGTTGAGTGGCGGGGTTGATAGCACCGTTGCTGCAATTCTGCTGAATAAAGCAATTGGCAAAAATCTGTACTGCATTTTCGTAAACAACGGCCTGCTCCGTAAAAACGAATTTGAAAACGTGCTGCACCAATACAAGGATATGGGGCTTAACGTAAAAGGTGTTGATGCTTCCGAACGTTTTTTGGAGGCGCTCAAAAATGAATTCGACCCCGAACGGAAAAGAAAGGCAATCGGCAAGGCCTTTATCGAGGTTTTTGACGATGAGGCACACCAACTCACCGATGTGGACTGGCTTGCGCAGGGAACCATTTACCCCGATGTTATTGAAAGCGTTTCGGTGAACGGTCCTTCCGTCACCATAAAAAGCCACCACAACGTTGGCGGGCTTCCCGATTTTATGAACTTGAAAATAGTAGAGCCCCTGCGGATGCTTTTTAAAGATGAAGTACGCCGCGTGGGCAAGGAAATGGGCATAGACCCAGAACTTTTGGGCAGGCATCCCTTCCCCGGCCCCGGACTTGCCATTCGTATTTTGGGCGATATTACTGCCGAAAAAGTGCGTATATTACAAGAGGTGGATGCTATTTTTATAAACGGTCTAAAAAAATGGAACCTGTACGACAAGGTTTGGCAGGCTGGCGCAATCCTGCTTCCCGTAAACAGCGTGGGCGTAATGGGCGACGAGCGGACCTATGAAAAAGTGGTAGCGTTACGCGCCGTGGAAAGCACCGACGGAATGACCGCAGATTGGGTGAACCTGCCCTATGAATTTCTGCAGGAAACCAGCAACCATATAATAAACCGCGTGAAAGGCGTTAATAGAGTAGTGTACGATATAAGCTCGAAACCGCCAGCCACCATCGAGTGGGAATAGGCCCCCTACCCCCCTAAGGGGGAACTTTTGCGCAAAATGCCGGCGTGAATTGTAGAGGTATAATTTTACATTGAAACTATGTTTTACAAAATTAAAAACCAGATTATCCCTATGTTGAAGTGTTTTATATACGTTTCGGTTGCCTTTCTTTTTATGGTTAGCTGTGGCTCCGCGGCCCAGCAACAATACAAAAGCCATTCAGTACAGAAGGGCGAGACTTTTTATAGCATTGCCAAAAAATATAACATTTCCGAAGAGACAATCTACAACCTTAACCCAGATTCCAGAAATGAATTAAAAGTCAATAGCGTGCTTATTATTCCGTCCGGCAGCGTTATAACATCAGGAACCAACGGCACAAATTTTAAAAACCATAAAGTGAAAAAAAAGGAAACACTTTATGGAATTGCGCAATTGTACAACGTTCGGGTGGATGACATTAAAAAACTGAACAAGGAGTTATATTCCCGAGGGCTGAAAAAAGGGGAAACTTTATTGATTCCAGCCAATTCCCCAAACCCCGAAACAAACGCACATACTTCTGAAAATGTGCCGCCAGGAACCCAAAAATATACCGTTAAAGCCAAAGAAACCAAATTCGGCATTGCCAGAAAATTCGGAATTACCATTGCGGAGCTGGAAGATTTAAATCGGGGGTTGGAAGACCTTAAAATTGGGGCCACAATAATAGTTCCTGACAAATCAGTTGTTGAAAATGCCGAAATTGACGAGGAGAATTTTCAGTATTACGAAGTAAAACCAAAAGAAGGTTTTTTCAGGTTGAAACAGAAATTTGGCCTTTCCGAAGAAGAAATCATCGCATTGAACCCCTATGCAAAAGAAGGATTGAAAGAAGGCATGATCCTAAAAATCCCAAAGGAAGAAAACACATTTCCACAGGAGAACGTAACGGTCGTCAATCTTGAAAACAACATTGAATACAAAAAAACGAAAACCTTGGCCCTGATGCTGCCCTTCCGTTTAACGCGTACTCAAAGCGATTCTACCAGCAACGACCAAGATTGGCTGAAAAAGGACCCTACCCTCCGCGTGGCCTTGGATTTTTATAGCGGCGCCCTAATGGCCGCTGAATTTGCGAAGGACAAAGGTATATCGGTAACATTGAATGTGTACGACACCGAAAAAAGCGATAGCAAAGTGGCCTCCATTGTTACCAAAAACGATTTCAAAAATGTAGATGCCGTAATTGGTCCGTTGATGCAGAAAAACGTTGAAAAAGCCTCCAGTTTGTTGAAGAGCGAAAAAATCCCAGTATTTTCACCGCTGAGCAACAGGGAAATGGCAATGAACGACAATCTATTCCAAACCCTTCCCACCGATGCCGTTCTTCAAAAAATGATGATCCGCTATATTAAGGAACATAGCGCAGGAAAAGGAATTATCCTGATTTCAGATTCAAAAAGGGCAAAACAGCGCGAAATGGTTCAAGCAGCCATACCCGAAGTAAAAACTGTTTCCCCCCGTGGCGGAGGCTATATCCAGTCCAGCGATGTTACTGCGGTTGCTTCCGAGGGAAGAGAAAACTGGGTCATCCTGGAATCCGCCAATCCTGTTTTGGTCAGCAGCGCCATAAACGTCCTTGCTGCAATGCCCGCCAGCTACAAAATACGTTTGTTCACCTTGGAAAAAAACGAGGCTTTTGAATGGCACGAGGTATCCAGCACCCGTTTGGCAAAATTGAACTTTACCTTTCCGTCCGTAAACAGAAACATTGACGAGGAAGAGCGAAATCCGTTTTTGATAAGCTACAAAAACAAATATGGCGTGCTGCCCAACCGCTACGCCATTCGTGGCTTTGATGTAACCTATGATGTGCTGTTGCGGCTGGCTTCGGAAAAAAATATCTACGAGGCTATTTTGCCAGAAAACGAAACAGTATATATTGAGAATAAATTTCGATATGAAAAATCAAATACCGAGGGCTATTGCAACGAAGCGGCCTATATTTTGAAATACAACGACCAACTTAAATTTGAAGTAGTAGAATGAGCACCGCAAGAGTAACTTACCTGGGAAACCTGCGCACCGAGAATGAACATCTTAAATCGGGCGACAAATTTATTACAGACGCTCCCACCGACAACAATGGCAAAGGAGCCGCTTTTTCGCCCACAGACACCGTGGCCACGGGCCTGGCCAGTTGTATGATCACTATGATGGGAATAAAGGCGCGCGACCTAAATTTGAATCTTGAAGGCATTTCTGCAGTGGTGACCAAAACCATGGCCGCCGATCCGCGGCGTATTTCAAAAATTGAGGTGGTATTTGAATTTCCGATGCAGCTAGAGGAAAGGTCGAAAAAAATTCTTGAAAATACCGCGCGGACCTGCCCCGTCCATTACAGTCTGCATCCGGATATTGAACGTATTATCACGTTTCAGTGGTAATTTTTTCCGCAACCCCAGTAGCTATTCGCATTTTAAAAAGGTATCGTTTTTGATGAACTTGGTTTTATGAAGCTTCTGGTATCCCTTCTTTTTGCACTTTTTCTCTCTTCACAGCCCGAATCGGGGAAGATTTTCTGGAACGAAAACCAAAAATTAACCTGGCAGGACTTCCGCGGAAAACCTGGACCGAGTGCCAATTTTGTTGCAAGCACCAATACCGGGCTCAGTTTTCAATATTCCTATTCCATCAAAAACAGCGAAGTTCGGGTGGAATATTCCGTACAGAGTTTTTTCAACCCCGAGGGTTCCTGGTTTCTGCCCGAAGGTGTCAATCCTTATATTTTAAAACACGAACAGGCCCATTTTGATATTTCGGAACTGCACGCGCGGATGCTTCGTAAAAATCTTGAGGGAAGAAAATTTTCGACAAAGGTTAAATCGGAAATGGAGGCCATTTACCAAAAAGTAGAGCAACAGCGTCGCGCCATGCAAACAAAATTTGATGCCGAAACCGACCATTCCCGAAAAAAAGAAAAAGAGGCAACTTGGCAAAAATTCATCGCCCAAAAACTCACAGAATATGAGCGCTGGAAATAATCCTTCTGCCCCAGATAGCACACCCGATCGGAACCATTTGGTGGAATTGGCAAACTACAAGATGCCTTTTGGAAAATACAAAGACTGGTATTTGGCCAACATTCCCGAATTCTATTTTGTTTGGTTTAAGCAGAAAGGTTTTCCCGACGGAAAATTGGGCAAAATGATGGCCGAAATGTATGAGCTGAAACTAAATGGATTGGAAGGACTGGTGCAAAAATTAATTAAGAAGTGAAAAAAATTATAAGCTATTTATGGCCAATTACCCAACGTTTTTCTTCGGAAATTAATGGCACTTTGGAAGTAACCTACCTAAATGGCAAAAAGGTTTTGGATACGGCCAATGCCAATTACTCCTATGGTTCGCTTCAAAAAATTTTGGAATATGGCCTCGCAAAATTGGATTTTTCCAAGGTTGAAAATATATTGGTTTTAGGAATGGGCGGCGGCAGCGTTATTCATTCCCTTCGAAATACTTTTAAATATTCAAAAAATATTTTGGCCGTTGAAATTGATCCACAAATTATAAAAATTGCAAAGGAGGAATTTGGAATTACTTCTTCAGAAAAACTTCAAATCATAAAAGGTGATGCGCTTGAATTCGTAAAGTCTTCCGAAGAAAAATTTCAGCTGATTATTATTGATGTCTTTGTAGACACTCTTGTCCCGGCAGCTTGCTACGGAAAGGAATTTTGTGGAAATATAGAAAGGTTGATTTCCAGTGGCGGATATTTTCTTTTAAATGCCGGCCTAAACTTGGACAGGGAAACGGAAACGCTCAAAAATTGGATGTCCACTTTTGTAACGGGCTTCCAGCTTAATTTACTATCGAAGGTAAACGGCACAAATACGTTACTTATCGGTCAAAAAAAACCAGAATCTGAGTTTGGTTCACTGTAAACAACTGTTAACAATTAACCCATTCCCTTGTTTCCTTTCCACAATAAAAACGTATCTTTGCGCCCCGTATAGTCATTTCAGCAAAGGTATTTATGGGCACTACAAAATACATCTTCGTAACGGGCGGGGTTTCATCATCATTAGGAAAAGGAATAATTGCGGCATCGCTGGCAAAACTGCTACAGGCCAGGGGCTACCGCGTTACCATACAAAAATTGGATCCGTATATTAACGTAGATCCCGGAACGCTGAATCCATACGAACACGGCGAGTGCTATGTAACCGATGACGGCGCTGAAACCGACCTGGATCTGGGCCATTACGAACGTTTTTTGAACGTAAGCACCTCCCAGGCAAATAATGTTACTACCGGCAGAATTTACCAAAGCGTTATTGACAAAGAGCGCCGCGGTGAATTTTTGGGAAAAACGGTACAGGTTATTCCACATATTACCAATGAAATTAAGGAGCGTGTGCAATTGCTCGGAAATACGGGCGATTATGATATCATCATTACCGAAATTGGGGGAACCGTGGGCGATATTGAATCATTGCCATACATTGAAGCCGTCCGTCAAATGAAATGGGAAATGGGTGATGACAATGCTTTGGTCATCCATTTAACCTTTGTTCCCTATCTTTCCGCGGCAGGCGAGCTAAAAACCAAACCCACCCAGCACTCCGTAAAAACCCTGATGGAAAGTGGAATTCGCGCCGATATTTTGGTTTGTAGAACAGAACATGAACTTTCGAAGGATTTAAGACGGAAACTCGCGCTTTTCTGTAATGTGAAAGAAGAGGCCGTAATCCAATCCATCGATGCATCCACCATTTATGATGTGCCTAACATGATGCTGGAAGAAGGACTGGACACTGTTACGCTTCAAAAGTTAAACCTGAAGAATTCCAAAAAGCCTGACCTCAAACAATGGAACAAATTTCTGCAACGGCATAAAAATCCAAAAGCACAGGTCCATATTGGGCTTATTGGCAAATATGTTGAACTGCAGGACAGCTACAAATCCATTTTGGAAGCCTTTATCCATGCCGGTGCCGAAAATGAAGTAAAGGTGAAGATGGAATATATCCATTCGGAACATATAAATGCAAAAACCATAGGCAAAAAACTTTCAAAACTTGATGGAATTTTGGTAGCGCCCGGTTTTGGAGAACGCGGCATTGAAGGAAAAGTAGCTGCAGTAAAATATGCCCGCGAGAACAATTTGCCATTTTTGGGAATTTGTTTGGGAATGCAAATGGCCGTTATTGAATTTGCAAGAAACGTTCTGAAATTAAAAGAAGCCAACAGCACCGAAATGGATTCCCAAACAAAATATCCGGTGATAAACATCATGGAGGACCAAAAAAACATTACCAATATGGGCGGCACCATGCGGCTGGGATCCTGGAAATGCGATTTGAAAAAAGGCAGCATCGCCAGTAAAATTTACAAATCAAAAACCATAGAGGAGCGCCACCGCCACCGCTATGAATTCAATAATAACTACCGCGAACAGTTTGAGGCAGCCGGTCTGAACGCCACAGGAATAAACCCCGATACCGGGTTGGTTGAAATTATTGAAATCCCAGACCACCCTTGGTTTGTTGGTGTGCAATACCATCCGGAGTACAAAAGCACTGTTGCCAATCCGCACCCGCTTTTTGTGGCCTTTGTGAAAGCCGTGCACGACCACGCCCAAAACCGCAAATAGGACAATTTGGCGTAAATGAAAAAAAGGCGGGATTATTGACTTGCCACTAAAAAATTAACGAACACATCCTTTTGGACCAACCCAGAAGCAACAATACAAAATGGAACAAAAAAAATTCGACTACAATTCACTTATTGGTTTTTTATTGATCGGAGGAATTCTGATCTGGATGCTCTACCTCAACCAGCCCACAGAAGAGGAGCTTCAGGCAGAAAAGGCCAAAACCGAAGCCGCCGCAAAAGAGAAAGCGGCTGCAGAGCAAAAAACGAAACAAGATATTACGCTATCGGAAGCCACTTCCAACCCACTGGAAGGTGTAAAGCCCGGAGATTCCCTAGCGTTGGAACAACTGAAAAATAAACTGGGCTCCTTTGCCTATTCGGGAACCCTGCCATCGGCGGGCGGCGGCACTACGGAACTGGAAAACGACGTACTCTACTTGAAGGTGAGCAATAAAGGCGGTTACATTGTTGAAGCGCGCTTGAAGCAATTCCATAAATATGATTCCGTTCCCGTTTATTTGATAAAAGACGGCAATGCGTCCTTAAACCTCCAATTTTCTGCAGAGAACAGAACCCTGAATACCGAAGAGCTCTATTTTGAACCCACGCTCAGCAAAAACGGTGAGGATCAAGTGCTTTCCATGAAACTCAAAACATCAGCAAACGGATTCATAGAATACCGATACACGCTTCGTCCCGGAGAGTACATGATGGATTTCAGCATTAATAGTCAAGGATTGGATGGCGTTATCAGCACTTCCCAACCTATGTACTTGGATTGGCGATTGAAAGGTTATAGGCACGCCAAAAGTATTCAATATGAAAACCGATATTCGCGTTTGACCTATGAATATGATGATGAAAAACACTCCAAGCTTTCTCCTTCCAGCGAAGACACCGAGGTGGAAAAGAACGTTACCTGGATGAATTTTCGCCAGCATTTCTTCAGTTCCATGCTGTTGACCGACACTCCTTTCAAGGAAGTTACCTTGACCTCGGAAGATTTAGTACACGATGAAGAAATCGATACCGTGTTCACAAAACAATACGGAGCCAAAATGCTATTGGAGCCCAAAAACGGAACCTTGGCCTATACTATGAATATGTATTATGGGCCTTCGGATTATCAAATTTTCAAAAAATATGGCCGCAATCTGGATGAGGCCATGCCATTAGGCTGGGGAATTTTCGGGGTAATTAACAAATATATTATCATTCCCCTTTTCGGATTTTTAAGCGATTTTCTTCCTGCCGGAATCGCCATTATTGTGCTTACCATTCTAATTAAACTGCTGTTGTCGCCGGTGCAGTACAAACAATATTTGGCACAGGCAAAAATGAAGGTATTGAAACCGGAGTTGGACGAAATTAAAAAGAAGTATGAAGGCAACAATCTAAAAATCCAACAGGAAACCATGAAGTTGCAGACCCAGGCTGGAGCGAGCCCCCTGAAAGGCTGTTTGCCCGCCCTGTTGCAGATTCCGGTGTTTTATGCACTTTTCACCTTTTTCCCTTCCGCTTTCGATTTGCGCCAGAAAAGTTTTCTTTGGGCGGACGATCTGTCAAGTTATGACACCATAGCGGAGCTGCCCTTCCACATTCCTTTTTACGGCGACCACGTTAGTCTGTTCCCCATCCTTGCCTCCATTGCCATCTTCGTTTATATGATGATGACCATGAATCAGAACATGCAGCAACAGCAACAGCCCGGAATGCCGAACATGAAATTCCTGATGTATCTTTCGCCGCTGTTCATGCTGGTTTTCTTCAACAACTACGCGAGTGGACTTTCACTCTACTATTTTGTTTCAAACCTCATCACCATTGGCATTATGCTCGTAATCAAAAATTTTATAATTGATGAGGAAAAGGTGCACGCCAAAATTCAGGTTAAAAAGGCAACCCCAAAAAAACAAAGCAAGTTCCAACGAAAAATGGCCGAAATGATGGAACAGGCCGAACAACAGAAAAAAGCGGGAAGACGATAATCCTTGGCAAAAGTCTCTTAATCCAGCTTTAAAATAGAATTCATATAAAAACGTTTTCCTTGAAATGGATTAATGATTGCAAACTATGGGAAAAATTGGTTGTACTATTTTCTTCGGAATATTTTTCGCCTCCGGAAGTCTGTTTTCGCAAAACGACATCAACCAAGTGGATGCGCAGGGAAAGCGTCACGGAATTTGGAAAAAGAAATACGACGGCACCGACCAGCTTCGATACGAGGGAACTTTTGAGCACGGAAAGGAAGTGGGGGAATTTAAGTTTTATTGCTTGGAATGTAAAAATCAGCCTTCCGTAATTAAAAACTTTAAAGGGAAGAATGACCTCGCCGAAGTGAAATATTTCACCATCAAAGGAAAACTGGTCAGTGAAGGTAAAATGGACGGAAAGGAGCGCATCGGCGAATGGGTTTATTATCATAAAAAATCCAACAACGTGATGACCCGCGAAAATTACGCCAACGGAAAATTGGATGGCACAGTTACCACCTATTATCCAAACGGGAAGATTACCGAGGAAATCCATTATAAGAACGGCATCAAAGAAGGGCCTGACAATTACTATTCGCCCGATGGAGTCCTGCTTAAAAAATTGCTTTACAAAGCAGATAAATTGCAAGGTCCGGCCACTTATTACGACGCAAACGGAAACATAACCATTGAAGGGTTTTATAAAGACGATAAAAAACACGGACTTTGGAAATACTATAAAGACGGAAAAGTAATCTTGGAGGAAACTTTTCCGAAGGTTGAAAAATAAAATCTTTGAAATTCGGCTTTAAGAAATCCAAATGCTGAAAAGAATACGAAGGAAAGAATATTGGCTAAAAAACTCAATGTTGATTTGATGTTTACCAAAACAAACTTCACAAAAAAATGAAAAAACGAGTTGTTGTAGGACTAAGCGGAGGCGTTGACTCAAGCGTTGCAGCCTATCTTTTAAAAGAGCAGGGCTACGATGTTATTGGTCTTTTTATGAAGAATTGGCACGATGATTCGGTAACCATTTCAGACGAATGTCCCTGGTTGGAAGACAGCAACGATGCCATGCTCGTGGCCGAAAAATTGGGAATACCCTTTCAAACGGTTGATTTAAGCGAGCAATACAAAGAGCGGATCGTGGATTATATGTTTCGCGAATATCAACTGGGACGCACGCCCAACCCGGATGTGCTTTGCAACCGCGAAATTAAATTTGACGTTTTTTTGAAAATTGCACTCGGTTTGGGCGCCGATTTTGTGGCAACGGGCCATTACTGCAGAAAAGGCACCCTTGAAAGTGCCGATGGAAATAGCTATCAATTGCTGAGCGGCAAAGACCCAAACAAGGATCAATCCTATTTTTTATGCCAGCTTTCCCAAGAACAACTCTCCAAAACATTATTTCCTATTGGGGAATTATTAAAATCTGATGTTCGGAAAATAGCTGCCGAACAAAATCTGATTACCGCAGAAAAGCGCGACTCGCAAGGACTGTGTTTTATAGGAAAGGTACGATTGCCGGAATTTCTACAACAAAAATTAGCTCCCAAGGAAGGTACAATAATAGAGGTGCCCGCGAGTTTTTCGGCCTATAATATGGTGAAGACTGAATTTTCCACGGAAATAGAAAAACTGGAATACCTTTCCACCAAAAGAAACTATACACAAGCGGACGGAAAACCCATCGGCACCCATCACGGCGCACATTATTTCACCAAGGGGCAGCGAAAGGGATTGGCAGTTGGAGGCACCAAGGAGCCACTTTTTGTGATAGACACCGATGTTTTGGAAAACATTATCTACACCGGCCAGGGCAAGGAGCACCCGGGACTTTATCGGCGCGGACTTTTTGTTAAAAACAATGAGATTCACTGGATCCGAGAAGATTTAAAACTTTCCGAAGGAGAAAAAATGCAGGTGATGGCGCGAATTCGTTACAGACAACCCTTAGAAAAAGCGACAATACATCAAACATTTTCCGGACTTTATGTTATATTTGACAACCCACAATCCGCTATTACTGAGGGCCAATTTGTAGCCTGGTACCGCGGTCCCGAATTATTGGGCAGTGGCGTAATCTCTTAAACTAAATTTAATGATGAAAAAATTATTCCCTTTACTCCTACTTTTTGTTTCGACCTTAAGCATTGCACAAACCCAGGATGCACTTGTTTTTTTAGAAGCTAAAGATCCCACTGTCGTCACCGCTGCCTTAGCAGATCCCATTACCATTTTAACCCAGGCGGCCATTGATCGGAAAAATGCCCAAGGCATAACTATAGACGACCGCGACGTCCCCTTGAACGAAACACAGAAAGCGGCCATTGAAGCGGCCACCGGCATAACCGTACTGGCAAAATCAAAATGGTTGAATGCTGTTTACGTGCGCGGAACCCAAACCAACATCAATAATTTGCTGGCCCTGCCCTTCGTGGTTGATGTTGAATTTGCCGATAAATCACTCAACCGGCCAACCGGTGGAAAACAATTTACCAAGGATAAATTTGAATTGGAAAATCAATATCCATCAAGACCAATTTATAATTATGGAAGTGCCACCAACCAAACGGAGATGATCAACATAGACGATCTTCACGAAGATGGATACACCGGCCAAAACATTATAGTGGCATTTATGGACAATGGCTACCCCGGGGTATTGACCAACCCTGCCTACACAACCCTTAGAAACGAGGGAAGATTGTTGGGCTATTATGATTTTGTATCCAGAACGGTAAACCCAAATGGCTCTGGCAGTCACGGTGCCGCAACTTTTAGCGATGCCGCAGGATTTTTGAACGGTCAGTTTGTAGGGACTGCTCCCGATGCCTCTTACTATTTATATATAACTGAAGACAACAACAGCGAAACCCCTGCCGAAGAAGCCTATTGGGTAGAAGCCTTGGAGCGCGCAGATAGCCTTGGGGTATATGTAACAAACACTTCCCTTGGTTACCAGGCGTTCGACAGATCGGCCTACGACCATAGTTATGGAGACTTAGACGGCCTTACTACTATTGCAGCGAGAGGTTCCAATATTGGGTTTGAAAAGGGAATGATAAACGTTACTTCCGCAGGAAACGAGGGAGGAGGCTTCGGAAAAGTAGGAACTCCTGCCGATGCCGCTGGTTCTTTTACCGTAGGCGCGGTTGATGAAAACGAGAACTATGTATATTTCAGTTCCAGAGGCCCCAATGCCGCTGGAGTCATTAAGCCAGACGTAATGGCAAAGGGGTTGGATGCGGCAATCGTGGGCCAATCCGGAAATGTAACCACCGCGAGCGGGACATCCTTTAGCTCCCCAATTACTGCCGGGGCAGTCGCCTCTCTGTGGAGTGCCGTGCCTAATTTGCGAAATGACGTGGTCATGCAGGCCATTCGTGAATCCGCGGATCGTTATAACAATCCCACAGATGAATACGGCTATGGTATTCCAGATTTCGGCGATGCCTTGGCTTCCTTATTGACCATAGGTATTGAAGAGCAGCTTCTGGAAACCAATTTTGCCCTCTACCCCAACCCCGTGACCACAGAAATAAACATATCCTTTCCCAAAAACACTAAAAATGCGGAATTCGCACTTTTCAATATGTTGGGAAAACAAATCCTCAGAAAGCAAATTACCCCATTAAAAAACAGGATTGAAGTTTCGGATCTTGCTTCAGGCATGTATATCGCTTCCATAACTTCAAACAATAAAACCACCAGCTATAAAATAATTAAAGAATAGTGAAAAACCGGATTACCGAACTTTTTAATATTCAATATCCTATAATTCAAGCTGGAATGATCTGGAACAGCGGTTGGCGATTGGCCACCGCTGTTTCCAATTCTGGTGGATTGGGTCTTTTGGGCGCCGGGTCTATGTATCCTGAAGTATTGCGGGAACACATCCAAAAATGCAAGGCTGCTACAGACAAACCCTTTGGCGTTAACGTTCCAATGCTCTATCCAGATATTGAGAAAATTATGGATATCATTATAGCCGAAGATGTGAAAATAGTGTTTACCTCTGCCGGAAATCCTAAAACCTTTACTTCCATGTTAAAAGAACACGGAATTAAAGTTGCACACGTTGTTAGTAGCGTCAAATTTGCACAAAAAGCAGAAGATGCAGGTGTGGATGCCGTAGTGGCTGAGGGTTTTGAAGCGGGAGGCCATAACGGTCGGGAAGAAACCACCACTTTTACACTCATTCCAATGGTAAAAGAAAAATTGAAAGTTCCACTTATAGCCGCTGGTGGAATTGCAACGGGCCGCGGTATGCTGGCAGCAATGGTTTTGGGGGCCGATGGCGTACAGGTAGGAAGCCGTTTCGTGGCCTCGGAAGAAGCATCGTCCCATCGCGCTTTTAAACAAATGGTCGTGGATGCCAAAGAAGGCGATACCCATTTAACCCTAAAGGAATTGGCGCCCGTGCGCTTGTTAAAAAATAAATTTTTTGAAAGTGTTGTTCAATTATACAGCACTAATCCTTCCAAGGAAGATTTGATCAACCATTTGGGAAGGGCCCGCGCCAAAAGAGGCATGTTTGAAGGCGATTTGGAGGAAGGCGAATTGGAAATCGGGCAAATTGCGGGGCTAATCCACGATATAAAACCTGCGGCAGAAATCCTTAAAAATATGATTGACGAATTTGAAATGGCCAAAAAGGAAATAGTCTCGCTCTAAACTTTTATTTTGGAAATTCAACTGCAAACTAAGGGATCGGCACTATGATTTCGATTTTGTAATCTCCACTTTCAGTGGAACACACTTGCCATAGAACAAAATTGATTAAAAATTCTTCAGAAGAAAACCGAACTTCGTATTACAAAAAAAGAGCTATTCTATGGGGGTTTGGAATTATTAATTTAGCGCAGAACCTATTGGTGTACGCCTCTTCCGTTGTCCAATCAAAATCATCGTTTCATTTCGAACCCGTTTTTATGTTTTTATTTAGGAGCGACCAAATTTTTTTTGTATCTGAAGCACAGCCCGTCACTCCAAACATAAAAGAGAAATAAAAAAGAATTTTCCAAAAAAAACATAGTTATAGCAGCACGAAAAAATGCTAAATGGTGAATTCATTTCAAAAAAAAACCTTCCGAAATATATCGGAAGGAGTTTTTTGATTTTAGGTGAAATTTTATTTATTCCTTAATCAATCTTTTCACAATTCTGCCATTCTTACCTTCCACAACCACAAGGTAGGTAGCAGAAGCCAATTGGGAAACATCGATGGTTTTTTGGCTGCCCATGGATTTCAAATTTGCATATAAAACCCGCCTACCGCGAAGGTCATAAACATTTAATTGGTGCAAATCGAGATGTTGGGCGTTTTCCAAAATAACCACAGACTTTGCAGGGTTGGGGAAAAAGCGAATGGTCTGCAAACTTGCGGTGTTGACGGAAAGCTCCTCTTCCACGGTCAAATCAAAGGAACAGCTGGAACTATTTCCGCTGTCGTCCTGAGCCGTAAAATTAATGGTATGGACGCCAACCCCGAGCTGTGTTCCCGGAGCGGGATTTTGGGTAGTATTCGAAACGGGATCGGTACAATTATCCGTGGCCGTGGCTTCACCAGTTCCGAAATAATCCGGAAGCGTGAACATTTCACCAGCTAACACCACGACCGTTTGATCGGCAGGACAGGTTATATCCGGCGCGATAGAATCCAGCACGGTAACAATTGCTGTGCAACTTGCAATATTTCCGGCTGCATCCGTAATGGTTAACACAACGGTGTTCGATCCAATATTGGAACAATCGAAAGAAGAAATGTCAATAGTTCTGGATGCAATACCACAATTGTCGGTACTGCCATTATCAATATCTGTTGCACTGATGTTGGCATTCCCGGAAGCATCCAACTGCACAGAAATATTTTGGCAAACTGCCAGGGGTGCAACGGAATCTTCTACGGTAACTACCGCGGTGCAACTGGCACTATTACCTGATGTATCGGTTACAGTTAAAGTAACGTTAT
The DNA here is from genome assembly GCA_048265145.1 of Aequorivita sp. Taxonomy (GTDB): domain Bacteria; phylum Bacteroidota; class Bacteroidia; order Flavobacteriales; family Flavobacteriaceae; genus Aequorivita. The sequence continues at coordinate 23,981 of JBLXCF010000016.1, read as the reverse complement.
TGGTTCCGATGTCGGAACAATCAAAGCTGGTTTGTGATACCGTCATAGAAGCAATAGCGCAATTATCGGAACTTCCGCCATCCACATCTGATGCCGTAATGGTTGCGTTGCCCGAACCATCCAAGGCCACGGTAATGTTTTGGCAAACTGCTGAAGGGGCCAACGAATCTTCCACTGTTACCACCGCCGTACAGTTGCTGCTATTTCCGGCCGTATCAGTAACTGTTAGCGTTACGTTGTTGGTTCCAATATTGGAACAATTAAAACTGGTTTGGGAAACCGTCATAGAAGCAATAGCGCAATTATCGGAACTTCCGCCATCCACATCTGATGCCGTAATGGTTGCGTTGCCCGAACCATCCAAGGCCACGGTAATGTTTTGGCAAACTGCTGAAGGGGCCAACGAATCTTCCACTGTTACCACCGCCGTACAGTTGCTGCTATTTCCGGCCGTATCAGTAACTGTTAGCGTTACGTTGTTGGTTCCAATATTGGAACAATTAAAACTGGTTTGGGAAACCGTCATAGAAGCAATAGCGCAATTATCGGAACTTCCGCCATCCACATCTGATGCCGTAATGGTTGCGTTGCCCGAACCATCCAAGGCCACGGTAATGTTTTGGCAAACTGCTGAAGGGGCCAACGAATCTTCCACTGTTACCACCGCCGTACAGTTGCTGCTATTTCCGGCCGTATCAGTAACTGTTAGCGTTACGTTGTTGGTTCCAATATTGGAACAATTAAAACTGGTTTGGGAAACCGTCATAGAAGCAATAGCGCAATTATCGGAACTTCCGCCATCCACATCTGATGCCGTAATGGTTGCGTTGCCCGAACCATCCAAGGCCACGGTAATGTTTTGGCAAACTGCTGAAGGGGCCAACGAATCTTCCACTGTTACCACCGCCGTACAGTTGCTGCTATTTCCGGCCGTATCAGTAACTGTTAGCGTTACGTTGTTGGTTCCAATATTGGAACAATTAAAACTGGTTTGGGAAACCGTCATAGAAGCAATAGCGCAATTATCGGAACTTCCGCCATCCACATCTGATGCCGTAATGGTTGCGTTGCCCGAACCATCCAAGGCCACGGTAATGTTTTGGCAAACTGCTGAAGGGGCCAACGAATCTTCCACTGTTACCACCGCCGTACAGTTGCTGCTATTTCCGGCCGTATCAGTAACTGTTAGCGTTACGTTGTTGGTTCCAATATTGGAACAATTAAAACTGGTTTGGGAAACCGTCATAGAAGCAATAGCGCAATTATCGGAACTTCCGCCATCCACATCTGATGCCGTAATGGTTGCGTTGCCCGAACCATCCAAGGCCACGGTAATGTTTTGGCAAACTGCTGAAGGGGCCAACGAATCTTCCACTGTTACCACCGCCGTACAGTTGCTGCTATTTCCGGCCGTATCAGTAACTGTTAGCGTTACGTTGTTGGTTCCAATATTGGAACAATTAAAACTGGTTTGGGAAACCGTCATAGAAGCAATAGCGCAATTATCGGAACTTCCGCCATCCACATCTGATGCCGTAATGGTTGCGTTGCCCGAACCATCCAAGGCCACGGTAATGTTTTGGCAAACTGCTGAAGGGGCCAACGAATCTTCCACTGTTACCACCGCCGTACAGTTGCTGCTATTTCCGGCCGTATCAGTAACTGTTAGCGTTACGTTGTTGGTTCCAATATTGGAACAATTAAAACTGGTTTGGGAAACCGTCATAGAAGCAATAGCGCAATTATCGGAACTTCCGCCATCCACATCTGATGCCGTAATGGTTGCGTTGCCCGAACCATCCAAGGCCACGGTAATGTTTTGGCAAACTGCTGATGGGGCCAACGAATCTTCCACTGTTACCACCGCAGTACAGTTGCTGCTATTTCCGGCCGTATCAGTAACTGTTAGCGTTACGTTGTTGGCTCCAATATTGGAACAATTAAAACTGGTTTGGGAAACCGCCATAGAAGCAATAGCGCAATTATCGGAACTGCCCCCGTTCACATCTGATGCGGTAATGGTTGCGTTGCCCGAACTATCTAAAGCAATGGTTATGTTTTGGCAGCTTGCAACCGGATTTTCTGCATCTGTTATAGTAACATCAAACGAACAGGTCTGAATTGGATTAACCCCGTCGTCAAATTGAAAAGTATTCGTAGTAGTACCTACGGGAAAGGTCCCTCCACTCGCGATACCAGCAGTCTGGGTAAGATTTCCACCTCCACAACCTGCTGGCGAATCCACGGTATAATTCACAATTGCTCCACAAATTCCCGGATCTGTGTTTTGGTTTATATTTCCGGGGCAGGTTAAGGTTCCTCCACCCCCATTCCCGATTACATTTACCTGGGCCGAACAGGTTGCAATAGCACCGGTGTTGTTGGAAGCCTGAACTTGGACGGTGTTTAAACCAATATCAGAACAAGAAAAATCAACGGTGGCAGACAGTGGGTTTCCGGCTAGGACCGAATAGGTGCCGCAATCCACGGTAATGCTGTATAATAAATCCTGCGCATTGACCGTAGCATTTCCATTACTGTCTAAGGTTACGTCGAGTACCGGAGCTATAATTTCATAGTCGTAGGCTATTCCCCAACTGTTTAAGGTTCCCGAATCTCCCGAAACAACATCCTTAACGGTTATTTCCCATACCCCTGCAGTACTTTGCCCATCAAAAACAGATAGCGGATTATTGGGCGTAAAACTACCATTAATGGTAGGTACTGAAGATTGACACTCATTTTCTACAGGAAGGCTTGCTTCATCGTCCAACGTAGCGACAATATCATTCCCCGAGCACCCATAACCCGAAGTTGTTCTGCCCGGTCTGTCTATGATAGTGGCCACTGTTCCTGCCGGGGATTTTATTTCCACAATTACATCGCCAACCCAAGTATGGCTAATATTCACGTTAACGTCCAGATCGGTTATGGTTACGTTTTCCGAAACCGTGAAAGTTCTTTTCACCCCTCCCGTATTGCCGTCAGGAATGGCAACTCCGGGATTTGCAGATTGAGAGCCGGTCATCGGGATAGTTCCCGACCCCATACAAATAATTTCCGGTGCATTATTGGTCACCAAAATAGCATCGGTCAAGGTTGTTGGGGTTCCGGTGCAGAAATCATTTACCACATAAGTAACCGTAGTATTCCCCGGACCCCCGACACTTGGATCGAAAGTGAAAGTTGTGCCATTGCCATCGTCGGTAACGCCCGCACCGCTGTAAACACCACCCGTTGGCAGACCACCTGACAATCCGGTAACCACTCCTCCGGCAAGGCAGATCTCATCAACCACGTCCAAACTGGTAAATCCGGGCGGCAGATCAAACGCTTGGGTGCCGTCGCCTTTACTAGAGGATGAACCTTGGCTCGCGCTGTAGCCCAAACCTCGTCGTGCAAATGCTTCCCAAATGGCACATTGGTAGGCGCCACCATACAAGGCTTGGTCCGCAGCCAAAATTGCATCGCGCCCATCTACAAATCCCGGGCTGCAGGGTTGCAGTTTTAAGCCTTCGGTGACTAAGGCTAACGAAATGTTATTCCCGCCATTGCCATTGTAGATATCCGCATTAAAAGGAACGGTTGCCATAATTTCCCAAGTCATTTCCCAGAGCATTGTGGCCCATACCTCCCCTACTCCGTGAGGAGCGACGGCTGTTTTTATGTCGTCATACGTGTGTGGATTTATGGCGAAATTGGTACTGTATGGATAAACGCGGATGCCAGGACCGCCGGGGCCCTCTCCAATAAGCCAGGTTCCCACCCCACGTGAATCGGGGCCCGCGTCGCCGGGCTCCATGGTCAACATTAGGCTGTAATAATCGCTCCATCCTTCTCCCATCTGCTCTTGGTTTTGCAAACAGGAGGATGCTGCAGGACCACCCGTTAACCGGTTTGAGATTCCGTGGCCATATTCATGGACTATTACGGCATTGTCCAGATCGCCGTCGCGGGTATTGCAAACATACATCTGCATTCTTGGACGGCTGCCGTCAGACGGTGTCGCAAAATTCGCGTTACACGTTCCGGAGCCATCTTGGGCTTCTGCATTTACGGGGTCATTTCCAAGGCCGCCATTACCGTAATTGTTAAATTGAAAATTCCCGCTTATTTCATCAAATCCATACATATAGGTGACATCGTGGATAATATTGGACCAGTAAAATAGATTGGTGATAGCCGCATTTTCAGATTGATTTCCGCTGCTATAAGTAGTGTTTAGCGGAAAATCGAAAACCAGGTTTCCCCCGGGACTCGCAGCATATTTTCCATCGGGATTGTTGTTTGCATTGTCATCATCATAGGCATCTACGTTGTTTCCACGGGTATTGGTGTATTCGGGGGTATCGTTGCCATTGGTATCGTGCCATCCGTAGGGAGAGGCCACCAAATTCTCTGGATTTGTAACCAACGTTCGCGTTCCATAATTTGGGTTTTCCACAGGCATTGCATAAACCCTATAACTTGCGGTTGGCGGAGCCATTCCGGCTTCTTTTTCAATAGCTTGTGGCATAACTGGTTTTGGCATAGGGCCAACAAAAGGAGCCACGGCTTCGGAATGAACGTGGTCGTTATGGTCGCCCAAAATGTTACAGGAAACCGTCCAATTGTCCTTATCGATTATAGCGCCGGTAGCAGCATCCACGCGGAAGTTCCACCAGTCCGAGGAAGTAATTTCGGCAATGGAAAGCTCCCAAACCAATTGGGTTCCAATTCCGGGGCGGTAATAATACATCAACTTAACAGGAATTTCTTCGGAAGAAATACCAGCTTTATTGAAGACGGCGGCTTTATTCACTCCCCCAAGATTCTTAACCTCCCGAAGAGTGGAAATTCGGTAACCCATTTGTGCCGAAACCGAAGAAATAGCTTGTTCTGCAGAAATACCCTGACCGCTATTTTTTAAGGTGGTGGTTGCATCATGCAGAAACTTATTGTGACTTATAAGGACCTTGCCAGATTTGTCAAAATGGACACTGGACTCCGTGCCGTAAATTTCAAGTCCATTGATGGCTTGGCGCAAATAAACGTGACGGATACCACTTTTGCGGCTGAATGTTTCCTTCGTAATTACATACGAATCGCTCTTTTGCGCAATTAGATTTTCCAGCGCAATGGTAGAAGGGCCTGAGGCCATTCTCTCAGCTTCTTTTTCTTTTCCTGCATTTTTGTTTTGAGCTGGAAGCGAAAGGGATAGAAAGCACAACCCCATTAAGAGAAGTGTAATTTTTTTCATCTGAAGTTATTTTGAATAGTTAATAAATGTACAACAAAATCGAAGCGAATTTGAATTGTCATCAAAATAATTCTCAAAATCCTGAGCAATACTCAATAAAAAAAGCCCCCATATGGGAGCTTTCATCAAAAAAATTGTGTGTATTAAAGTACTTTTACGTTAACCGCGTTCAATCCTTTTTTGCCTTCTTGAAGATCAAATTCTACTTCGTCACCTTCGCGAATCTCATCGACAAGGCCTGTTACGTGTACAAAATGTTCTTTGTTGGTCCCTTCCTCAGTGATAAAACCAAAACCTTTGGTGTCGTTGAAGAATTTTACTGTTCCTTTGTTCATTGTAATTAATTAAAAAATTTATAATAAGTGGCAAAGATAGTATTATAATTGAGAAATCAACTTTTTGGGATTGTTTATTTCGAAATTGAAAAAATTTAAATATTTCCCATTTTATTAACAATCTTCCTCCCGAAACCAAAATTCCGCACAAGTTTCAACCATCATATTTCCAATACAATTTGATTTCTCACGATATCCTCAAAGGTTTCCCGTTTTCTAATTAAATGGGCCTTCCCTTTGTACCAGAGTACCTCTGCCGGTCGGTATCGTGAATTATAATTGCTGGCCATCGTAAAACAATAGGCGCCGGCATTGTGAAAAGATAGAATGTCGCCTTCGTGGACTTCGGGAATTCTTCGGTTGTTCGCAAAGGTATCGGTTTCACAAATATAGCCTGTAACCGTGTAAAAACGATCCCTGCCGTGGGGGCGCGAAATATTGGATATTTCGTGCTGCGACCCGTAAAACATGGGGCGGATCAAATGGTTGAATCCGCTGTCCACTTGTGCAAAAACGGTGGAGGTTGTTTGTTTTATAACGTTTACCTTAACCAAGAACTGGCCTGCTTCGCTAACCAAAAATTTTCCCGGTTCAAAGGCGAGGGTGAGTTTTTTGCCATATTTCTTACAGAACTCGTTGAACCGCTTGTTCAGTTTTTTGCCCAGTTCCTCTACATTGGTCTCAATATCGCCCTCTTTATAGGGAACTTTAAAACCGCTTCCAAAATCAATAAATTCAAGATTCCCGAAGTTTTCAGCTGCATTAAAAAGAATTTCGGAAGCATATAGAAACACATCAATATCCAAGATATCACTGCCCGTGTGCATATGGATTCCATTGATGTTCATGCCGGTGTTTTCAACAATCCGTTTCAACAAGGGCATTTGGTGGATGGAAATCCCGAACTTGCTGTCAATATGCCCTACGGAAATGTTGGTGTTTCCGCCGGCCATCACGTGGGGATTAATGCGAATGCAAACCGGTGTGTCTGGATGTTTAGTGCCAAATTGCTCTAAAATAGAAAGGTTATCAATATTTATTTGCACGCCAAGTTTGGCCGCTTTTTCAATTTCTTCCAAGGAAATTCCGTTGGGTGTATAGATTATATTTTCGGGTTTTGCGCCTGCTTCCAAACCGAGCATGACCTCTTGTATGGAAACCGTATCCAAGCCACTGCCCAAATTTATGAGTAGTTTTAAAACAGAAATATTAGAAAGCGCCTTTACCGCATAATTGATGCGTAAATGCTCCACCTTTTCAAAAGCATTGGTCAGCCGTTTATACTGTTTTTCAATTTTCGCGGCATCATAAACATAAACGGGACTTCCGAATTCTTGGGCAATGGCCACTAGATCTTGGTTTTTCATTGGGCTTAAATAGAATATTAAAAAAATGGACACCAACGATTTTGTTGGCAGGCGCAAAAATAGGGATGAATCTTGAATAGATTCATTAATAGCAAATTAAAAATTCGGAAATCTTAAAATAGCCAATTCCACCCTTTCCAAAGGTTCAAAAAACATTAGTCCATTCTTGATACATTTGTTATTTTTGCAATCCATAAACACCTCTGCCTTCCGAACAGGCAGGATCAAAACCGCAACTATGAATTTACATGAATATCAGGGAAAAGAAATTTTAAACAGTTTTGGCGTTGAAATACAGCGCGGTATCGTGGCGACCACTCCAAAAGAAGCAGTGGAGGCCGCAAAAAAACTCACCGAACAGACCGGGACTGGCTGGCACGTTATCAAGGCCCAGGTACACGCCGGTGGCCGCGGAAAAGGTGGTGGTGTAAAACTCGCAAAGAATATTCAGGAAGTAGAGGACATTGCAGGCCAGATTATAGGAATGAACCTAATAACACCCCAGACATCCGCAGAAGGAAAAAAGGTACACCAAGTGCTGGTAGCCGAAGATGTTTACTATCCCGGCGATAGCAAGCCCGAGGAATTTTACATGAGCGTCCTGCTCAACCGGGCTTCCGGCAGAAATATGATAATGTATTCAACCGAAGGCGGGATGGACATTGAAACGGTTGCGGAACAAACCCCACATCTTATTTTCACCGAAGAAATTGACCCTGCGGTAGGGCTTTTGGGCTTCCAGGCACGACGCATTGCCTTCAACCTGGGGCTGGAAGGAAAAGCATTTAAGGAAATGACCAAATTTGTAACTGCGCTTTACAAAGCATATAGCGAGTCCGATTCCTCCCTTTTCGAAATTAACCCGGTGCTGAAAACAAGTGACGACAAAATTATTGCGGTGGATGCAAAAGTGAGTATCGACGATAACGCCCTTTTCCGCCATAAAGAATATATGGCCATGCGTGACAAACGCGAAGAAAATCCTGTTGAAGTCGAGGCCAAGGAAAAAGGACTAAACTATGTTGACCTGGATGGAAATGTGGGCTGTATGGTTAATGGCGCCGGCCTTGCGATGGCCACCATGGACCTTATCAAACAAGCGGGCGGAGAGCCTGCCAACTTCCTTGACGTGGGAGGAACCGCAGATGCCGAAAGAGTGGAAGCTGCCTTCAAACTAATTTTGAAAGACCCGAACGTAAAAGCCATTTTGATAAACATCTTTGGTGGAATTGTTCGTTGCGATCGTGTTGCCCAAGGGGTGATCGATGCCTATAAAAACATGAAATCCATCCACGTGCCAATTATTGTGCGCCTGCAGGGAACCAATGCCGATATCGCCAAGAAGTTGATTGACGATAGCGGGCTGGATGTACAGAGTGCCATTGAATTTCAGGAAGCGGCTGACAAAGTTAAAGCCGTACTTTCCTAAAAAATACCATCCACGCAAAGACCCTTCAACTAAGGGTCTTTTTTTTTATTAATTCGAATGGAAAAAAATGCACGACACTTGTTGAGCGATCTGATCCAGATGGTAATGGCCGACGGAAAAGTAAACCCTTCCGAGATTTCCTTTATCCAAAAACTGGCAGTTCGAATGGATATACCCGAGGAAGAGGTGGTGGCTCTTTTTGAGAAGCCCCAACCCTCCAAACCGATATTTTCGGAGGTGGAAAGAATTACCCATTTCTATAAATTGATTTTGGTGATGAAGATTGACAATGAAGTCCACCCAAAAGAATTAATGGCGCTCAAAAATTTTAGTTTGCAAATGGGCATTCGCCCCAATGTGGCTGACCAAATTCTCAAGAAAATGGACCAATACCCCAACCATACGGTGCCGGCTGAAGAACTTCTGGAAATATTTAAAATGTATTACAACTAATCGGCAGCAAGCGTTTTTACGGAGTGCACATCCCTTATCGAATCAAACGAACGTTCGGCCTGTTTGACCAAAGTTTTTAATTCCGCCTGAATAGCAGGAATATAACTTTCCTGCGCTGCGGGCTGTTTGCCCAAATATTGGAGCATCCAGACCAGCTTTTCAACCATAACAGGGTCGTGTTGGCAATAGGTCCGCAAGGAGGCCATCACATTATATAGTATCTCCTTAAAACCGACAACTGCAATTTTTAACCTTGGCTCAGCATCATTCGCTATAATTCCATAGTCCCGTTTTTTCATCCGTAGGGCGAACAGTTCGGTTAGATAATCCACAGCGTTAATAGCGGTTCCCGGATCGTTTATTCCCGGAGACATTGCCTTAACCGCAATTTCTGTAATCTGCTTGAAAGCCAAGAGATAATTGTCCTGCACCAACTCGCCGCGGGCAAAGCTAATGTTGGAAATGATGGATTCCAGTGTGGCCTCTGACAGTGGTTTTTCAGATTTTATAAATATTTCATTTTTCAACACAAAAAATCCTTTGGGGACTGCAATAAAAATTCTGGTTTTTTCAACCTCGCAGATGTCCATTACATTTTTTGTGGAAATATTCTGAAAATAACCGCTCCGGCCGGCCTTATATCCATACCATCCCTCAGTTTTTGGAAAGGAAAATAGGTGGTTCTTTTCAGTATCGATCAACTGTTGGAGCCGTTGCTCCGCCGCTTCAAAAATGGTTTCCAAAATATTATTGATCTGTATGCTCTGGGAAATATTATGTATAAAATATATAAACGCCACCAAGCACAACAACGTAAAAACAATGCCCAACAACACCGAAAAACCCGGCAGGGTATATTTTTGTCCACTAGGCTCAATGGAGAACAAAGTGAAAATATTGTAAAGAATGGTTGCCAGATAAACTCCCAATATCAATTGATGTCTCTTATCGCTGATTAGTCCCGGCAGCAACCTGGGCGAATAATTGCTCGATGCTTGGCTGAGCAACAACATTACCATAGAAAAACTGAAAACCATTAAGGAAATCAGCCCTCCCAAACACGCGCTCAAAACGGTTAAGGCAGTATCTCCGTCGTCCACCATCAACAAGGGAAAAACATCCATTATTCTTCGGGATATCCCTGCCTGCTCCAAATAAATCATTAAAAGTGCGAACAAAAACCCGGAGAACGCCAGGAGGGTCGGATAAAAAGCGATTTTGCTTTCCACGGTATTGAAGAAATCAAATATCCGGATGAAGAATTTTTTCATAGGTGACGGTTAGTTTCTCAATAAAAGTAAACATTGCCCTGATTTATTATCTTAAAAATGAATTAATTCTTTCACACCACCAAAACAAAACAGCCAAAAAGTCAGCTGTTTCTTGCAAAAAAGCGCCAGTTTGTCTGTAATCTCAATATGGAATTATTCTTGAAAGAATTGATTAAAATTAATATCTAACATAAACAATATATACCTATGAAAACAGTTAATAGAAACAGCATTTGGTTGCCAAGTATTTTGGATAATCTATTTTTGGACAACCGTGTGGACGCGCTAAATAATTATGAAACATTTAGCATTCCGGCAATAAATATTGTTGAAAATTTGCCGAATTTTGTAATCGAACTGGCAGCACCTGGTTTGCAAAAAGAAAATTTTACCATTGAGGCTGAGGATGATACACTCACCATCGCGGCAAAGAAAGTGGTAGAAAAGAACGAAGAATCCAGCGATTCCAAGTTTATGAAAAGGGAGTTTAACTACAGTAGCTTTGAGCGCAATTTTAAACTTCCCGAAAACATTAAAACTGAAGAAATTCAGGCCAGTTACGAAAACGGGATCCTTCGGGTTACCCTTCCAAAAGTAGAAGAAAAGAAAGTATTGAAGAAAATGGTTGAGATTTCATAATTGAAATTTAATTTGGTTAGTTAGTTGAAAATGGCCGCGTATTACTCAATCGATACGCGGTTTTTTTATGCCATTATCGCTCCCCCCTTCGGCGTTTGCCAGAATTTTTGCGCTGCTCCCATTCCATTTTGCGTGCTTCCTGCCGTTTTTGTTCAGGTTTCAGGGTATTTATTGATTTTTGCCTTCCGTCTTTTTGATAGACCATAGGCAAACCATCACTATCTTTTACGGAATCCTTCAGAATCCGCAATTCATCCACACTTAAATCCCTCCACTTCCCGAGGGGTAGATCCCCTAAGCGTAAATTCATGATCCTTATTCGCCGTAGCGCGACCACCTCATATCCCAAATACTCGCACATCCTTCGAATCTGTCTATTCAAGCCCTGCACCAGAATGATACGAAACTCAAACCTGCTGATTCTTTCCACCTTGCAGCGCTTGGTTATTGTATCCAAAATGGGAACACCCGAACCCATTCGCTTTAAAAAATCGTCGGTAACGGGTCTATCCACTTTTACGATATATTCCTTCTCGTGTTTGTTGCCGGCCCGTAAAATTTTATTCACAATATTGCCATCGTTGGTCAGCAAGAGCAGGCCCTCACTTGGTTTATCAAGGCGGCCCACCGGAAAGATCCGTTCCGGATGGTTAACGAAATCCACCACGTTATCCTCAAATCGGGTGTCCGTGGTACAAGTGATACCGGCGGGTTTGTTCAACATTATAAATATTTCAATTTCGTTTTCCGAAATTAATTTACCCCCAACCCGCACCTCATCCTCTGGCATTACCCGCTGTCCCAAACCGGCCGTGGTTCCATTTACGGTTACCAGACCCTTCTCAATATAAGTATCGGCTTCGCGGCGAGAGCAAAATCCACTATCGCTGATGGCCTTGTTTAAACGTACCGAATCTGGGTGGTGCATTGTTTTTTTCTGTAAAGATACCATTATTGGACGCAATCGTGAAAAGGTTAAAATTGATTTAATTTCATACTGAACATTTTTGAAAAATTGTAGTTTCAAAAAAAAAATTGAAATGGCAATACTTGGTTCCATAATAAAAACCGCGATCGACCTCCGCGGGGCTATTGTTTCAGAAAAATCACCGGTTGAGGCACAAAAGGAGGTTTTAAAAATGCTACTTGAAAAGGCGAAGGACACAGCCTTTGGCAAATATTATGGCTTTTCAAAAATTCTTGAAGAAGAAAATCTTGAAAAAGCCTTTGCCGAAAAGGTGCCCTATTTTGATTATCACCAAATGGAAGCGCAATGGTGGTGCAAGACCCAAGAAGGACTAAAGGACATCAGTTGGCCGGGCAAGCCGCCATATTTTGCGCGAAGCAGTGGTACTACCGGAAAAAAATCCAAACGCATCCCGGTTACAGAAGAAATGGTAGAGGCCATTCGGACCACCGGCATGAAACAAGTAGGCGCGCTGGCCAATTTCAACATTCCCTCAGATTTTTATGAAAAGGAAATCATGATGTTGGGAAGCAGCACCAATTTAGAGCAACAGGACCAGTTTTTGGAAGGAGAAATTAGCGGAATCAGCGCCAGCAACATTCCCTTTTGGTTCCGCGGATTCTACAAACCGGGAGAGGAAATTGCACTCATGGAAGATTGGGACGAAAAAGTGGAAACCATTGCAAAGCGCGCCCGCGATTGGGATATAGGAGCGCTCAGCGGAATTCCATCGTGGATGGAACTTATGCTCAAAAAAGTTATTGAATACCACGGCGCAAATAACATTCACGACATTTGGCCCAACCTGCAGGTGTACACCACAGGCGGTGTTGCCTTTTCCCCTTACCAAAAGAGTTTTGACCAACTGCTGGCCCGCCCTATTATTATAATAGATACCTATTTGGCTTCGGAAGGATTTTTGGCGTTTCAGAATCGGCCGGAAACTACTTCTATGAAATTGGTCACGGACAATGGAATTTATTTTGAATTTGTTCCATTCAAACCCGAATATATCCACGAAGACGGTTCCCTTTCACAGGATGCCCCTGCCCTCACCCTCGCTCAGGTTGAGCCGGATGTAGATTATGTTCTGATCATTAGTACGGTTTCGGGGGCGTGGCGCTACTTAATTGGCGATACCATTGCCTTCACCGACATTGAAAAGGCCGAAATAAAAATCACGGGGCGTACCAAATTTTTTATGAACGTGGTGGGTTCGCAACTTTCCGTACATAAAATGGAGGTCGCGCTTCGCGAAATGGAGGACCGGTTTGATATAAAGATTCCGGAGTTTACCCTGGCGGCGGTAAAGATTGATGGTGAATTTTATCACCATTGGTATTTGGGAACGAAAACCGAAACCGATGCTGAAGTAATAGCCAAAGCGCTGGATGAAGCCTTAAAGGAAGCCAATAAAAATTATGGAGTAGCACGTTCCAAAGCACTAAAAGGGGTGAAAGTAACCACCGTAAGCCCCGAAATTTTCCACGAATGGAACGCCATAAACAAAAAGAAGGGCGGGCAGGTAAAAATGGAAAAGGTTATGACTGCCGAAACATTTGAAGAATGGGAAGCCTTCGTACAATCGCAGCGGGAATAGTTCCATTTATGATCTATCCCCAATCTCGCCCACAATTTCGGGTTCTTCTTCAATTTTGTTTTTATTGATGAGTTCCATGACCTCTTCGGGAGAAATGTAGAGCCTTCGGATCCGTTCCTTATATTCGTGGGAAAGGTCTGCATTTTCCAAAATAAAATTCTTGGTCATCAAAATATAATCGCCCATTCCGTGCTGAATGGCGAACATATCTGCGGTGCGTTCCACTTCCTTTATATGTGCCGAGGAAAAGAGATATTTAATACCAAAAATGAGCATTCCGATATTCGTCCTATCGCGATAATCCATAACGTGGCCCAATTCATGGCCGATCCAGCCCACTTTTACATCGGACGGAATATCCTCCATCGAGAAATGTTCGCCTTCAATTTGTATTCTTCTACTAATCAGAATTACATACTCACGATTTTCCTTCGCCTTAAAAAAGCTTGCAAACCGTGGCTGCGCCTGCATGGTGGATTTCTTAATGTCATCCTTGAACTTAAATTCTATGGCTGTTTCATACAATTCAGGATAAAAAGAAATGGCCTCAATAGCCTCTTTTCTGATACTTTCCGGAATTATTTTATTGTCCAGGTTTATATTTTGTGCAGAAATCATCGTGCAAGAAAAATACAAAATAGGTTTAAGCAAGGACGTTAAGGGCATTATAAATTCGCGGTTTTAGCTGATAGGGATTGGGGATTGGGGCTTTGTATTTTTTATTGCAGGTTGCATGCTTCGGGTTGCAGGTTGCGGGTTGCAGGTTAATAAAAATGAACATTGAAAATTGAGCATTGATCATTGAAAATTGAACATTGAGCATTGAAAATTGAACTCAAACCTCCCCCAATTGCTTTTGAAAAGTTTTGATCTTATCCCGAAGTTTGGCGGCGGTCATAAAATCCAAATCTTTTGCTGCTTTTTCCATCGCCTTTCGGGTATCGCGGATTTTCTTTTCAATTTGTGGTTTGGTCAAATATTCGGTTTCTGATTCTGCGGCAAGGGTTTCCGCATTCTCGAAAGTATATGCCTGCTGTTTTGATTTTGTCAGTGCATTTTCAAAGGATTTTTTGATGGCTTTTGGCGTTAGGCCGTGCTCCTCATTATAAGCTATCTGTTTTTGCCGTCTATATTCAGTGCCGTCTATGGTTTCTTGCATGCTACGGGTTATTTTGTCTGCATACATAATGGCCTTCCCATTCAGGTTTCGCGCGGCGCGGCCCACGGTTTGGGTCAACGAACGGTTGCTTCTCAAAAAACCTTCCTTGTCGGCATCCAGTATGGCCACGAGGGAAACCTCCGGCAAATCCAGCCCTTCCCGCAATAAATTCACCCCCACCAAAACGTCAAAAAGGCCGAGTCTCAAATCCTGCATAATCTCTACCCGATCCAGCGTGTCCACATCACTGTGGATGTAGCGGCAACGGATCTGCACACGCGACATATATTTTACCAATTCCTCTGCCATACGTTTGGTTAAGGTCGTTACCAATACCCGTTCGTCCTTTTCCACCCGAAGCTGTATTTCCTCCAGCAAATCGTCAATTTGGTTTAGACTTGGTCGCACTTCAATCGGTGGATCCAGCAAACCTGTGGGGCGAATGATCTGTTCCACATATACGCCACCGCTTTTTTCCAATTCGTAATCGGCAGGCGTTGCGCTTACGTAGATCACTTGGTTTTGCAACGCTTCAAATTCCTCAAACTTCAACGGGCGGTTGTCCATCGCGGCGGGCAATCGAAACCCGTATTCCACCAAATTTTCCTTGCGCGAACGATCGCCGCCATACATCGCTCCCACCTGCGGAATGGTTACGTGGCTTTCATCCACAACCATTAAATAATCCTTTGGAAAGTAATCCAACAAACAGAACGGGCGCGTGCCGGGCAAACGGCCGTCCAAGTAACGCGAATAGTTTTCAATCCCGCTACAATAGCCAAGCTCACGAATCATTTCCAAATCAAAATTGGTGCGCTCGTCGAGACGTTTGGCCTCCAAATGCTTCCCGATTTCTCCAAAATATTCAACTTGCTTTACCAAATCGTCCTGAATTTCCCTAATGGCGCCCTGCAAAACGTCGGGCGAGGTCACGAACATATTGGCGGGATAAATATTCAATCGTTCGTATTTGGCTTTAATACTATTATTTAACGGATCAAACACTTCAATCTCCTCAATTTCATCTCCGAAAAAGTGGATTCTAAAAGCATCATCCGCATAGCCAGGGTACACATCCACCGTATCTCCTTTTATACGAAAACGGCCGTGGTTGAATTCCGCTTCGGTGCGCGAATAAAGGCTTTGTACCAAACGGTGCAATAATTTGGTTCGGGAAATGATTTGCCCTTTTTCCAACGTAATCACGTTTTTTTGGAATTCCATCGGGTTACCGATACCGTACAAGCACGACACCGATGAAACCACGAGCACGTCCCTCCTGCCCGAAAGCAAGGACGAGGTGGTGCTTAGGCGCATTTTTTCGATCTCCTCGTTTATGGAAAGATCTTTTTCTATATAGGTGCCGCTGCTGGGGATAAACGCTTCGGGTTGGTAATAATCGTAATAGGACACAAAATACTCCACCGCGTTTTCGGGGAAGAGGTTTTTAAACTCTGAGTATAATTGGGCTGCCAAGGTTTTGTTGTGCGCCAAAACCAAGGTTGGCTTTTGTACTTGTTGCACCACATTGGCCACAGTAAAGGTTTTTCCGGAGCCGGTAACGCCCAAAAGGGTTTGGTATTTTTCATCTGCATTTAGGCCACTTACCAAGGCTTTGATGGCTTGCGGCTGATCGCCAGTGGGCTGGAATTCGGAAGCTATTTTAAAATTCATTTGTTCTTTTTCAATGCTTTACAAAAGTACTAAAATAGAACGTGAGATGTGAGCAGTGAGCCGTGAGAAGTTTTTTTGAGTGTGGTGACTACTGTATTAATCCATTATAACCCACAGTAAATTTCAATAAACCATTCCTAATATCTTCTTCCCGTGCTGTGGAAGGAACTGAAAATAAATTCATCAATCCTTGATACATGCCTACTTCAATAAAGAGTTTATTTACTTGAAAACCAGCACCAAAATTCAATCCATAATCATACTTTGATATTAGCGTAACTGAATTTTCCGAAAGTTTATTTTGGCTTAATAACAACCCTATCTGCGGCCCTGTTATAATATAAATTTTGTTTCCAAATTTGAAGTCTAAGGGAAAATTAAGGTAGGTAAGTTTATGATCTACTTGGTTTAAAGCAAATGAAGAAGTTATCTCTGATTCTTTATCTCCCTGAACCGAAAAAACAGCCTTTGGTCTAAAGCTTATTTTATTGGTTAACTGTACATTATAAAGAACACCAAATTGCAATCCAAATTTATTGGATGCATTTATTTGTTTGGCAAATCCGTCTGTAAAATAGCTGTAATTTAACCCTGCGAAAACCCCTAGGTTTTCTTGGGAATATAATAGCGAGCAAAATAAAATTGTTATTGATAAGCAAGTTTTTTTAATCATACTTTTTTAATATTTGTTATCACGCTGGGTTAAGCCTCGTTTTGCTTTCACGAGCGGCAGGCTCGCGATATCTAGGTATTGTTCATCTGCATTGAGGGTTGTAGCTTTTTCTTGTGAAATGCATTCCATATACTTTTGGAATAAATTCATATACTCTTGCGAGAGTTCGTCATTTCTTTTTTCGGAATAAACGATGTAGGCGAATAAAGCGATGAAGAGTATTATAGTGCCTATTTTTTTCATTTGTGATATAATTTTAGTGTTTTGGGCACGAGCGGGACGCTCGCGCTAGCAGGGGTATGCACTATACATCTTGTTAGCGGATGCCCTTTTTTTATTATTCATGTTTTTGTCTCGCCCAACCTTTAAAATCTTCTTCGATAATTTCATAAGTTGTGTTTTTGTCAACATAAACTTTGTATGGCGGTTTCAACTCATCAGAGTACTTGCTCCAATCCATATTAAGAAATAGTATTGAAGTGTATTTAAGAGAACGAAGACCAACTTTAGTTGTAAAGGGTTTTTTTTCCTTTCTTAATTCTTGAATCAAATAACAGATATTAAATACAAATGATTTTGCAAATTCTTGAATCTCATTATTAGTTTTTGAAAAGCGACTATTGAGAACAACTTTTACAAGCGGATTATCGCTGTTTACAACATTCGTGTATTGGGTAGTTATTAAGTAATCATTGTTAAGGCCGTCAAAAGAAATGAACTTAACCGCTGACATTTCTCTTGAAATAGAATTGTCGTTTGGAACTTCTTCTGCTTCAAAAGAAGCACGCAATAAAAACAAGTCACCGTTAGACCTTGCGTTAAGTTTTGACAAGCATATTAATAGGTTAGTAAGCCAGTATTTGAAATCCAATCCGTTAATGTGGGTCTTTCCCCAACTGACTATCTCGTCTGGAAAGCGAATAGAGTGCTTATTACCTAATCTATCAGTTGCTGAGATGCTTTCATCATCCACAGAAAAAGAAGCAATTGAAGAAAGTTTAACCCAGCTTTTGCCATCAACTGGTAAAGACAAATGCTTCAATAAGGAATTGCTATTTATGTAAAATGGAGAACCTTCATATACTATAAGTAGCTTCCAAAAAATTTCCGGTTCAAGTCCACTTTCTATTTGATTCAATACATGCTCCCATAAAATACCGCTACCTCGGCTGACTAAATTTTGCAGCTGAGACCAGCCAACAGGATTATGAAAAATACTTTCTTTGTCAAGAGGTTCTCTAGCAGGATTGAGTTCAGGCTTTATATTTCCTCTAACATCAAGTGTAAATGGATGCTCTGATGTAACTCTTGCTGCCATGTGTCCAAGCATCATCATTTCCATTCTTGAATATTCTGACCTGCCAGGATACCCACAAACTAAAATACCGTCCAAGCAAATGCTATGACCTGAATCTAATCCATGATGAAATGAATACTCATGATTCTGATTGTTAGATTTCAGATGAATTGTCATTTTTAATTTTTCTCTGTCTTTCCATGTTTTGTTATCAGTTTGTGTTTCCCATTTTGCTTCGCTGTTTTCAATACAAGGCAGACCTTTTTCATCAAGTAAGAAAGTTTGTCTTAAAAACCCCCATAGATTTTTATTTACATCTTGTAGATTGACTTCTATTGTTTTTGTTTTCGTTAAGCCAAACGACTCCAAAAATGTTCGCTTCTTGTCAATTGCAGCAGGGATTTTAACTTCTCCTTTGATTCCATCAATTTCGCAAACTCCATATATTGGAAATTCAGTTGCCATTGCGTAACCTTTAAGAGTAACTAAAAGGCGAACATTGTCAGACCATCTGTCAAAGAAAATTGGTTTGTGTCTGGTAAATATCCTTACTGTAGTTCCAATCTCTTGTTTTGAGTTCCCTTCTTTAATAACAATTAAGCCACCTAATCCATTTATCTCTATGACTAAAGGTTTACCAGTATCCTTACCCTGACCGTTATCCCTTCGTGTGAATATTTGGATTCTATCGCCCACCATAAAGCAAGACATGAAACCAATTCCAAATTTTGAGCATGGTTCAAAGTCAACGCCTTTTTCTTTTAACTGATTTCTTTGTCTTTCAAATTCGGGAGAGCGATAATAGCTTCTGCCAACTTTGCCGAGAAATTTTGAAACTATCTCCTCATCCATTCCACAACCATTGTCTTTGCATTCCACAATCTGCTGACCACTTGAATCAATGAACTGACGGAATTTTATTTCTCCTGATTTCCATTCAAAACCATCTTTTAAATGAATTGCTTTTCTTAATCGTAAAGCGTCCAGTGAATTTTGAAGAAGTTCTCTGATGAAAAGAGATGTGTTTTTATAGAGTTTATCCGTCATTAAGAGTTTTACGATTTCATCTCTTGAAAGTGTAAACTCTAAATCATGGTATAGGTATGAATTTGCTTTAGGACCTAAGCGGGTTCTATCTACTTTCTCTGCGACTTCAAGTCTATAGTTACTGACAGTTGATGGTAGCTTTCTAATTAAAGCATGGCAATGATGTAACTCGCTGTCAATCCAGTCTAAAAAAGCATGAGCAGTTTTTTCGTAAACGGGATGCTCAAAATACATGGTGAATCGAATTAATTCCTTTGAGACTTCCCAGCCTTTTACATCACGATGTTTTTGCCACTCACTTATGCTTACAGGACTTGTGAAGTGTATTGATTTGAATAAAACATCGGGAGTTCTGTCGGAATCGAAATCTAAAATATCTGCCAACCTGAGAACAAGCGAAAGAAAAATAGTATTGACTTTGTATGTTCCAACATTCTCATCGTAATGAAGACCACTGCTTCTGGAAATCCATTCAATTGATTTAACATGCGACAAGCAAATTTTTGCAAGTTGATTTGAAATATCTGAACCAGCAACTGATAAAATTCTTTCTTTACTAAAAGTTGAAAGAACATAATCGTGTGAACGCTGACTATGGCTTTCTCTTAAAAAATCTGTTAGCAAAGCAGAGTCTAATTCGTAAATTAGTTTTGCTAATCGTTCCCTTTCTTCCTTTGAAATAAAAGATGATTCAAGTTGCTTCCTTATTTCAGAATAATTTGCATGGTCAATAATCCAGTTGTCACGGAACAATAAAAATGATTCATTACTTTCTAAAGAATTGTATTCAGTTTCATCAATCAACATTCCTTGGTCATGATAAAACGCTGACAAGATTAGCAAACCAATTTCAATATCATTTAGTTCTTTTAAGGTATCACCCAATACATAAGACATCAGCTCTGTAACTCGTAAAAAGTGTGTTTTATCATGCAGAGTATATTCAGAAAAGAATTGTGGAATTTGCTTTGCTCTGTCAGATGCTTCTTCACAAAGTGAAATGATATTTCCAACAAACGCTTTCGTATCTGCATTCTTTCTTTCTAACAACTCCTTATAGAGAGTAGTGTCTTTTACGCTTTCTATGTTTATTACTTTACTCATCAATAATTCTTTCTTAGGCTATCAAAATATTTTAGGAAGAAATTCAATGTTGTCTTAATTGCTATTAGTCTTATTAGGGTTTCCGCCAACTAGTAAATATCAACATGCAGTTTATTTTCCATGTCTCTGCTAATATATAAATTTATCACTTCCCCATCACCGCCATCAAGGTTTCCACCTTAGTTGTCAACATTTTATTCTCCTCCTCCAGCGTGGCAATGCGCTCCTGCAAAGGCAACGTAGGGTCTGGGGCGTTGGTGGTAAAGTCTGGCGGCAGCTGGGCGGCGAGGTCTGCAAAAAAGTTGTGCTTCATTACCGTACATAGCTGCCATAAAATTTCAGTCTGTAAGGAGGGGCGCTTGGTAAACCTGTGCACCGTTTCGGGCGCGCGTTGCATTACCCGCGAAATTGCCGCTTTGGATATGCGTCTTTTCTTGATGCGTTCGGAAAGCATTTCCCCAATATGGGGGCTATTTTTCTGTTTTTTAAACTTACTTATTGCCATAATGCTGTATTTTATTAGTCAAACAATCAGTTTTATTGGTTAGATAATCAATAGTATTAGTTAAACAGTCAATTTTATTCGTTAGATAATCAATAGTATTAGTCTAAATTCAGGTTCTATTAGTTTAAGAGTTAATTTAATTTATCTATTAGTCAGTTTTATTAGCTAAATAGTCAATAGTATTAGTCTAATTGTAGATTTTATTGATGTTTAGACTATGTTTTTGTTGAAAATCTATTGCCAAAAAAACGGTTCGGGAAGAACTGCTTTTTCCACGTCTTAAAAAAATTACGTCGTGGTCTCTTCGCCGTCAGGAGGTCGCGAACCTCCCTGCCTTGTAAAACGGTCGCGCATTTGCTCATACCCCGCACGGGCATCTTCGCTGCCTGCCCTGCTCATGGCTTCATAAATGGTATAAATGGCCAGCGAATAGGTGTAGGCCTCGTGGGCCGCAATGCGCGAGAGGAAATCCCCCATTTTTTTAAGGGTTTTTCCTGTTTTTAGTTCCATGTAGCAACAAAAAAGCCTCCTTCGGAGGCTTATAAATTTCAATTTCAACTAAATTTTAGAGTCCTTCCGCTCCTGCCGTAGCAACCTTATGGTCATTATCAACCGTGCTGCCGCTTACGCCCACCGCTCCAATGATGTCGCCCTTTTTGTTTTTCAGCAACACGCCACCGGGAAAGGAAATAAGTCCACCGTTGGAATGTTCAATATTGAAAAGAGGTTTGCCCGGTTGTGAAAGTTTGCCTATTTCGCCCGTTGGCATGTCAAAAAAACGGGCTGTTTTTGCTTTTTTCAGTGCGATATCTGCAGACCCTAACCACGCGCCGTCCATCCGTGCGAAGGCCACTTGATTCGCGCCGCCGTCTACCACGCAGATGTTCATTTTAGTATCAATTTCCTTCGCTTTTTTCTTTGCGGCGGCTATTACTTTTTCCGCTTGTGCCAATGTGATGTTCATATATTTTATTGTTTATTATTCATTGTTTATTGTTTTCGATTGTAGGTTGCAAGTTTTGCAAAGGGTCATTATCTATATAAGATATTGACTAATCCCAACTGCCTACTTCGCGGAAAGGATTTCAATTTTTTGGATTTTGGGCGCTTCGGAAAGCAGTCTGTCCGCATTTTCCATCAATGCCTTTGCAATTTCGCCATTCAAATGCGCTTCGCGGCCTTCCTCGTTTTCAAACGTGTCAAAAATTCCGAAGGTATTGGCGTCAATTTTAAAACTGTACCAGGTAATGGTTTTGTTTTCTTGTCTCGCAAGATCAATTGCTCCTTTTATAAACTGTTCTACTTCATTTTCTTTACCCGATTTGGCTTTTAGCGTTGCCAATAATCCTAACTTTTTCATATTTCTTATTTTTAAATTGTTACGGTTAAATATAACCCACAGAATTTAAAAAGTCGTGAAGATTGTGTTAATAAGGGATTAGTAATTAGCGATTAGCGAATAGGTGCTAATCGCTAATTCCTTTTCGCTATTCGCTTATTTGATTTTTTGCCTCGATCCATTTACTCAAATATTTGGTGCTCTGCAAGGTTTGGTGTTGCAATATTTGCCCGAGAAAGTTTTGTTGTCTGTGACTTTCAAGGTTTACCAAAAGCGTATGAATATCGGTTCCAAAATCTTTGGAAAAAAGGCTTTTTTGAAAACGATTTTTGATTATTTCAAAACCGCTTTGTTGCGCCTCTTTCCAATGTTTTTCTTCGGAATATAGTTGTACGGAAGCCTTAATAAAATCTTCTATTGAAATGGCGATGTTGCCGCCAAAAGGAAGCTCGCCGCACATTCCCTCCGCCCCGATTTCCGTAGTTATCGTGGGTAAGCCAAAGCGCATGGCATCCAAAAGTTTTCCCTTTAAACCGGCACCGAACCGTAGTGGAGCCAATTGCACACGATAATTTTCTATTACATTCGCTACATCATCCGCCCATCCCTTAATATGAAAACCTTCTTTTATATTATTTAGCTGAAGCACTTGTTGCGGGGCATAGGCTCCGTAAATATGCAATTCGGCATCGGGAAGCTGTTGTCTTATTTCCGGCCAAAGTTTTTTAAGTTGCAGCACCGAATCTACATTGGGCGCATGCAGCAAATTGCCGATTGCGAGAAAATTGTGACGTTCATTAAACGATGGAAAGCTTTTTTCTTCAGAAACGGTTTCAACCAAAAACGGCAAATAATAAAGCATTTCCGAAGAAATCTTAAACCTGTTTTGCAACAGTTCCATTTCATATTCTGAAATAATAAGTGACAGATCGCATCTCAGGATGCTGGCCAGTTCGCGTTTGGCGGTTTCCGAAAAAGGGTTCGCTTCGGAAACGGGCTTGCTAGCTTTCACCGCTTCTTCCCTCGCTTTCCGCAAAAAGTGAAGATCTTCGGTGTCGAGAATTTTTAAGGCATCAGGACAATTTTCGGTAACCCGCCACCCGAATTGTTCCTCGGTTATGTAACGGTCAAAAAGTACGATTGAAGGATTCAATTTCTTTATAAATCCATTAAAAGAGGCATCGTTCAATAAAATATTTTTTACTGAAATATCTTGCGCTCCCAAATCGGCAGTTTTATCTGAAACAGCCGCCGTACTCGCAAAGGTAATTTGGTAGTTTTCTTCCGTGAATAATTCCATCAACTGCATCATCCTACTACCCGCAGCAGTGGTGCTGGGCTCGGGAAAGGTGTGGCCGATAATCAAGAGTTGTTTCACGATTGGGTTTTGGGTTGCGGGTTACAGGTTGTAGGTGGTGGGTTTTGGGTTGTAGATTGTAGGTGGTGGGTTCTGTGGTGGGTTTTGGGTTTTTAGTTTTTTTTTAGAAACCATAGAGTTCGCACATCAGTCCCAAATTGAAAAAACCGGTAAGCGCCCCAAAAAAAATCATCGCACTGACGAATAAGGTGGCCAAAATCACGATTTTATTTTGGGAATGGTAGTTTATGTAGTTCAGGGCCACCTGAAAGAGAAGTGCCAAGCCTTGCGCAGCCAACATCCTTTGGGCGCAGACCAGGACGGGTTCTTTATAATAAAGAAAATAGGTAGCCACCATTAAAACAATGTAAAGGGCGGTTATTCCGAACAAAACTGTTTTTGGAAATTTGAAGCGTTGGGAGTTGGTCATAGCGCAAGGTTTTATCCAAAGATAATTATTAAACGTAAGTATCGCCAAAAAACAAAAGCCTTTCGGAGAAGTAAGTCTTCCGAAAGGCTCTTAACA
>JBLXCF010000015.1:5912-58431 GCA_048265145.1 Aequorivita sp. | reverse complement strand
AGCAGGGTGGCGTTGTTCACCTGGCCAGAGCCCGCCGCGTCGTCATCAAAGATGGCCGCGTTGGAGGGGAAGTCGGTACCGGTGGGCATATCGCCAGAACCGAAGGCCCAGTCCTGAGAACCAGAATTAATCTGGGTAGTCCATCCAGAAGGTATAGAGCTACCTTCAAAATCTACTGTTTCTGATACAGTAGTCACAGGAGGACCACAGGTAATCACAGGTGCAATGTTATCAATCACATTTACCACTGCCATACAGGTAGAAGAGTTTCCACTGTCGTCGGTAACGGTAACCTCTACAATGTTCTCGCCCAGGTCAGCACAAGTAAAGTCAAGACCAGAACCACCTCCGGTAGTATAATGAATGTTCCCATTAAATACACGTGGCTGGAATGTGCTTCCAGAGAAAGGATATCCTCTCGCTCCACCTTCAAGGAACTCAATGTTTGCATCTGATGCCCAAACGTTTCCTGTTCCAGTTCCATTGGTATAGTTAAGACCACCGGTAGAGAAATCAGTAGGAGTTACATAGAAAGCGTGTGTTTCACCTGCAGCCATTGCATAATCAAGTGTCAGGTTAAGGGGTGTTGCTACGCCATCTCCATTTGAAACTACAGCTAATGCAGTACCTATCAAAGTCCAAGCAGAAGGATCTGCTTCAAAACCTACCCAAGTACCTGTTTTGGCATATACTTCTACGTCAAATGTAGCACCTGT
Source organism: Aequorivita sp. (assembly GCA_048265145.1). Classification (GTDB taxonomy): domain Bacteria; phylum Bacteroidota; class Bacteroidia; order Flavobacteriales; family Flavobacteriaceae; genus Aequorivita. The sequence goes on along the minus strand of JBLXCF010000015.1, from coordinate 57,715 downwards.
GTCTGCATTGATATCAAAAGAATCAAGTGTAACATCGGTAACTGCGTTTACATCAAACATATTACCAAAGTTTCCATTACCGCCAGCGAAACCAGCGTTAAGAGTTTCCGAGGAACCTCCACCAACGCCACCAGCGGTAATTGTGTAGCCACAAGCTTCATTAACACTTGTAACAAGGTCGTTAGGGTCAATACTTGCCATACCGTTTGCATCAAGGAAAACGTCAAGTCCTCCACCAGAGGCAGCCTCATAGGTCAATAGGAAGTTGTCAACACCAGCTCCCCAGTTCCAACCACCATCTTCGTCATCATAAGTGAAACGAACCTGGAATGCTGCGTTTGCATAAGCTGAAACATCTATATCCCCAGTATTTACAGGGCTCACATCAACGTCATCAATAATAAATACTTGTTGCCAAGCGCTTCCGTCCCATACTTCTGCATAGAGCACGCCCGCGCCAACAAAATCTTGAAGGGCATAGTCAAAGGAAAGCTGTACGTTACTTCCACCTGTAAGGTCATATACAGGAGATAAAAGTCTTGCCATGTTTGCTGGACCAGATCCTGCTGCATCGTCATCAAAGATCGCTGCATTGGTAGGAAAATCACCGCCGGTTGGCATATCGCCACTTCCGAATGTCCAGTCCTGACTTCCAGATTCAATTACCGTTGTCCATCCTGTTGGGATTGTAGCGCCCTCAAAGTCCTCAGACTCTGTGAAGATTCCAAACCCGCCCACGCAGAATACCTCAGGAGCTGTAACGTCCTGAACGGTAACGGTAGAAGTACAGGTAGAAATGTTTCCTGAGTTATCGGTAACTGTCATAACCACGGTGTTTGCACCGGTCATTGAGCAATCAAATGATGAAACATCAAGGCTCATTGAGGCAATGCCGCAGTTGTCGGTAGAACCGTTGTCAACATCTGCAGCGGTAATGGTAGCCATGCCGGTAACAGGGTCAAGATCTACGGTAATATCCTGGCAAACCGCCACTGGAAACTCGTTGTCTATCACCGTGACCAAGAAAGAACAAGTAGCGGTATTTCCATCACTATCCGTTACGGAAAGTTCAACGGTGGTGTCCCCCACCGGAAAAGTACTTCCGCTTGGCGGGTTGGCTATAATGGAGGAGGAAATGTTTCCGTCTTCATCATCAAAGGCTACTCCGGCGAAGTTGGCCACTGCACCGCAAGTACCAGCCACGTTATTTATGGTAATGTCTGCAGGACAGGCTATGGTTGGTGGATTGCCGACAGGCATTGAGACGTTTATGGTGTAATCCTCCACCTCTCCAAAGGAAAAACTTCCGCAAGGATTGGCCGATGAACCCAACCATTGTAATTTAACCCGCATCCGAGTATTACCCACAACGGCTCCCGCAGGAACAGTTACGTTCAATTGGTGCGGACCGTCGCTCGAAGTGGATGTTGCTAAGGTATAAACTTCTCCAGCATCATTTAGAGTTCCGTTCTGGTTCCAGTCAATAAAAGCGTAGAGATATTCACTTCCGTCTGCATTGATCGTAACCGAAAGCTCGTTAGTTCCGCCTATGGAAACATTGGCCACTTGGGCCGTAAAATCATTATACCCCGTATGTGTAGTGGTAGTATTGTCAATGCTTCCGTAGGAAACATTTCTAATATTTTCAAACGTAGTATTGCCCCCGGACGAGGCGCAATACTGCGCATTGGCCTGCCAACTTATTGTTGACATCATCAAGGCCCATAAAATCAAAAAGGTAATTTTTTTCATAGATTGATAATTTAATAATTAAAGTTAAAATGTCGTTAAAAATACTTTAAATTAACCTAAACCACAAATAATTATCAGTCCAAAAAACCAAAGATTAAAGTAGATTGAAAGAAAAAAAGGATGGGTTAAATTTGCTGTAACTTTCAATTTACTCATAATTAGAAACTTACAAAGCTAAGGAAGTGTAAGAAAGAAAGATTTTGAGATAGAAATAAATTTGGCCTATAATTAAAAAATAACACCCTGTTTTTTCTCCGGTCGAGTTGCCTTTAGTTATGCAAAAAAATAAATAACTAAAAATAAGGTTTATAGAGCGCTACCCTAAAATCAATAGTTGTTTTTTCGGGAAATTCATCTTTCATTCTCTTATAAGCTGGAAGGCTGCCAACGGCCCGATTAGCAGCGCCCGACGGAGCAATCAATGAAACAGTTTTTATCGTTCTCGAAGTCTTCGGAAGTTGAAAGGTGTGGATGCGGGGCACTTTGCCGGAAATCAACTTTAGAGAGGTATTGTAGGTTTTAAGATTTCTTCGGAAAAAATATTCCGGACCGTTTTTACTATTTCCGCCAGTGAAAAGCAAGGTATCTATTTGTGGATTTTGCTGCAACATTAAAACCAAATCGCGGAGCTCCACCTCCAGCATTCCAATATCGGAGGCGTCTATCCTTTCACGCTTCGCCGAGGCAACCATATCGCAGATACCTATGCCTCGTTTGCGAAGAAAATGTTCGCGTTGCGCAATTGCTTCCGCAGTGTTTTCAAATTGAAGGTTAAGTCCAAAAATTTTGTCTAAAATTACCCAGAGCTGGCCATCGCGGCTGCCGTAACAAAAATCCACATCACCATCGCGCAATTGACCGGTAGTGAACCGCGGCGGAGGAAGGGTGCCCACTATCAATTTGGTTGCAGTTTCAGGAATGAAGGGCGGATATGGATGGATGTGGTGAAACAAGAATAAAATCCTTTGGTTTTCTGGATTACTGCGTAAATTGAATTATCTAATAAAAACCGGCTCATGTTCCTTTTCGGTGTATTTTTCGCTATAACCGTACCCTTCATAATCAAACCCTTTTAATTCATCCAGAGTTTTCACATTGTTGTCAATAGCAAAGCGGGCCATACTGCCACGCGCCTTTTTGGCAAAGAAGGAAATTATTTTCAATTCGCCATTTTTAAAATCCTTGAATATGGGAGAAATCACGGGCACTTTCAGTTTTTTTTCGTCAATGGCCTTAAAATATTCAACGCTCGCGAGGTTTAGGAACAATGCTCCGTTTTCCAATTCGGCGTTAAGGGTTTCGGTTAGTTGCTTTTTCCAGAAAACATACAGATTCTTTTTCCGGTCCACGGAAAGCGGTGTTCCCATCTCCAACCGATAGGGCTGTATAAGGTCCAAAGGGCGCAACAATCCATACATCCCGGACAGGATACGGATGGAATCTTGCATTAAATCAAGCTTTTCCGAAGGAATGGTGTAGGCATCTAAGCCAACATACACATCGCCGGCAAAGGCATAGATTGCCGGTCGTGAATTCTGGTTGGTAAAAGGGGTCTGAAAATTTTTGTACCGCTGGTAGTTAAGATCCGCTAGTTTGTCGCTGATATCCATCAATTTGGCAATAGCCTTTTTGCTTTTGCCTTCCAATTTGTTGTTTATCTTTTCGGCTTCGTCAAGAAATTTGGGTTGGGTTGCACGGGTTGTGGGAAGTTTTGATTTAAAATCCAGCGTTTTTGCTGGGGAGATTATAATTTTCATTCCATTCATTTTCTTCAAAAATAGCGAAAACAATCATCATTCCGTGGTTTGTGCACAACTGTTTCATTCAATTTGTCTTCCTTGGGTTGTAAAACTCAAACTGTGCAATTCTCGGAGCGATGACATCACGGCTCAAAAGACGGATCGGTATCCTGGGTCGCCGCGGTACAGACAAAAACGAAATTGTGCCACTGCCGCCTTGGTCGTCCGTTTCATCAAAGACGATTTCAAAAGCTTGCGAATAGAAATCCAAATAGGTCTTTCCATTTTGCAAGGAGATTCTACAGTGGGATTTTAGCATAATGCCATTCCCAGTGGTTGGGATGAAAGGAACTTAATTCGCGCCGCTCCTAGCAGGAAACCCCTAATCCCAAAAAAGAAAAAACAATATCAATATTATTAAAGATGAAATTGTTAGGGCGCAGCAACGGCTAATTATGGATTTGATTTAGCAATTTCGGCTTTGGTCTCCATCAGTTCGTTTATTTGCCATTGGCGGGCATGTTGCGCTTCGGCGAATTGAAGTGCTTTCTCTATAAAAGTTTTGGCTTGCTCCGGGATATTCTTCGCAAGTTGAATTTTTGCCAGAATATGATAGGCTTCGAAGGACTCCGGATTGATTTTCAACGCTTGTGCCACCAAAATTTCCGCTTCGTCATATTTTTTACTGGTTAGAATCTTGCCCGCGCGATAGTTGTTGAAAAGCACCAAGGCATTTGGGTTGAGCTCCTGCAGCACTGATTGTACCTTCGCCATTTCTTTATCGTCTTTTTGAAGCATAAAATGGGTATTTCCCACAACTGTAAAGGGAATGTTGAAAATGCTGCCATATTTTTTCTGCACTTTCAAATAATGAGTTTTCAAGGCCTGGGCCGAACTAAAATATTCTTCCTTTACATACCAATCCGTGAAAATATCGTCCAGTGCCCATTTGTAAGTCGCAAGCCCAACGGAATTGTGGATTTCATCGGGAAAATGCTGAAATTTAATATTTTGTTCACGAATTTTTTCAGGGACTTTCTTTAAAAATTCGGTTACCCCCATTCCTTCTTCATTGGCCAAGGAAACATACACGTTTGCAGTAGTGCTTTTGGCTTGCCCCCAAGTCTTTTTCATAACATCTTCCATCGCATTTTTGGCCCACCAAAGCGCTGGGCTAATGGCAATGTAGTTATCGAAAAGTTCCGGATGGTGTATGGCCGTATTCATCACAAAAATTCCGCCCACCGAATGACCGCCCAATATTTTGTAATTGGCAGCTTTGTAGTTATTGTTTACGTATGGAATCAACTCCTGCCCGATAAAGTTGGCCACTGCTTCGGCATTGCCGCTGTCTTCTACTCCTTCAATATGTGGCTTGCAGTTTTTTCGATATTCCTGGGTACCTTTTCCGGAAATGGCCACCAAGATCATTTCCGGAATAATTTCGCTGATCGCTCCCTGCAATTCCAAAAACCCGGCAACATATTGAAAGTTGTAATCCCCATCCAAAATATAAAGTACGGGATATTTTTGGTTGACGGAACTCTGGTAAGACGGCGGCAAATAAACAGAAAACTCGCGGTCCTGCTGCAATATTTCAGAATAAACCTTTTCTCTTTTTCCTATTGAAATTTCTTGTGAAAATATAAACGGAATGCAACAAAACAGTAGCAAATAAAGTACAAATGGTCTTCTCATGGTCATATAAAAAAGATTGCTATAGGTTTCAAAGTTAACCTAAAAAGGTATTCGATTTCATGATTTTGTAGGCAATAACTACAATTTTCGTAGCTTCACCATCAGAAATATTGAAGTCCTGCATTTTGGAAACGCGCTATTTTCCTGTTTATACCCAAGTATCCCCCAGCCCCAAAGCTATTTGTGAAAAATTGACGGCCGCTGTTTTTGACTATCCTTTTTTCAATGACGCCCTTCCCCTCGTTCGGCCAACGAACCCGGATCGGAAGGAGTGGAACTTGAAGGACCCACTTTTTACAGAGAAATCTAAGCTGTTGAAAATTAATGGGTTTATTTTTCACACCTCCCACTGCGGTTCCACTTTGCTCGCCCAAATGCTGGCGACATCCGAAAAAATACGGGTGGTTTCAGAAACCGAAGCCATTAACGGACTGCTGCTCTGGGCAGTTTTTCACCAAGCTGATGAAGCCACGCTGCTGGCGCATTTAAAAACCATTGTTGCTGCCTATCTACAACCTTTGGGAACTGCTGAAAATGTTGTTTTCAAACTAACGTCCTGGAATGTTTTTTTTAGGAATCTGTTTCAAAAAGCCTTCCCGGATGTTCCACAACTTTTTATAGGCAGAAAAACCGCAGATGTGGTGGAGAGCCTGCAAAAAGCAGGTGGGGGATTTGTGGAATGGTGGCACCACCCAACTGATTTGCCTCGGAAGTATTTTTTGGGCCCCCACCAAAGTCCGGCTACGATTCAGGAATATCTGGCTACCATGGTGGAGCTTCACAGAAAATTCGGTTCAGATCCACTACATCCCATTTTACAAGTTGAATACCCAACATTTTTGGATCATTTTCAAAATAGAATACTTCCACATTTTAGGTTATACTTTTCGAAAGAGGATTTGGCATCAGCGGAGAAAAGAATTGAGTTTGAAGCAAAAAGTTTTGAACCAATACCCTTTTCAAAAAGGTAAAACAACGAAAAGTTAAAGGGGCATTACATTCATCTGTAACGATCTGTACACCTGCTCAATTCCCCGTTTTGAATCGGATAGCACGATTAGGACATCATCTGCCTCAATAATTGTGGCCCCGTTCGGTGTAATATATTTATCGCCGCGTTTAATCATTGCAATAATAGCCGTTTTGGGAAATTGAATGTCCACTATTTTCTTTCCGACCACGGAATTTCGGTTGTCTATGCCTATTTCCCGCATTTCCGTTTTGGGATGTTCGGAGAGGAATTGTTCGGTGGGGCTTTGGGGTTTCACCTTTTCCGGAAGGCCTACGTGCAGCCATTTTGCAACTACAGACAGGGTTGTTCCTTGAATCAAAATGGAGGTAAGCGAAATAAAAAAAACAATATTGAAAATCATACTGGCCTTGTCAATTCCAGCCAAGAGCGGATAGGTGGCAAACACAATGGGCACGGCGCCGCGAAGTCCCACCCAGGAAATATAAAACCGCCTGCGCAATTTCATTTTAAAGGGAATCAAACTAATAAACACGCCTATTGGCCGTGCAACGAACATTAAAAACAATGAAATGACCAGCCCGATCCCAATAACGGGAGCCATGTCCGACGGAGTTACCAATAGGCCCAAGGTGAGGAAAAGCACAATTTGCATTAGCCACGCCAGGCCGTCAAACATTTTTAGAATGGTTTTTTTATGAATTAAATATTGATTGCCCAAATAGACCGCGCAAATGTAAATGGCCAAAAATCCATTTCCGCCCACAAAATCTGTGGCAGAAAAGGTTATGAACATTAGCGTTATTACCAAAACCGGATATAAACCCTCAAAATCCAGCCGTATTTTATTGATGATTAACTTGCTCAATTTTCCAAAACCAAATCCAGCAATCCCTCCAATTATCATTTGTTGCAAAAACAAAGGCACCATAGATCCCACGCCTTGGCCTTGATTTACGACCAGCCCTAAAAAAGCAATGGTCAGAACATAGGCCATTGGATCGTTGCTTCCACTTTCCATTTCCAGCGTGGGGCGAAGATTTGTTTTCAACGCGAGGTTTTTGGAACGCAAAATGGAAAAAACCGCAGCGGCATCTGTAGAGGAAACGATGCTTCCGAGAAGCAGACTTTCATAAATGGTAAAATCAGTGACATAAAAAACAAAAATGCCCAGCCCCAGGGCTGTAAGCAAAACGCCAATGGTAGAAAGGGCGATTCCCTCCTTCAAGACGGGTTTTACGGCCTTCCAATCGGTATCGAGCCCACCGGAAAACAAAATAAAGTTTAAGGAAATGATGCCAATCAGTTGCGCAATCTGGGGATTGTCAAAAGTAATTCCACCAATCCCGTCCTCGCCTGCCAACATGCCTATCCCCAAAAAAAGGACGAGCGTTGGCACTCCAAATTTATAAGAAGTTTTTCCGGCAATAATGCTTATGAACAGCAATACCGATCCAACTAAAAGAATGTTTTCAATGGTTAACTCCAATAAATTATGGTTTAGATTTCAAAGGGAAGCAAAATACAAATTTAACGCTTCATAAATTCGCAAGTATCCAATTTTTAAGAAAATAAAAACATCGAAGTCCGAAACTATTTACAGATTCCCAAATAAGTCTAATTTTGCATGCAATGGCAATAGATGCAACCATACTTCGCACCGTTAACGTAACGCGCTATATAGCGCCCCTTCGCGAGGGCGGCTCTTTGCCGGCTTTGGCCGAAGCCGATGACGATTTCAAGTATGTGCTTAAATTCAGGGGCGCCGGTCATGGGCCAAAGGCACTTATTGCTGAATTATTGGGAGGTGAAATAGCGCGGGCCCTTGGACTGAAAGTGCCCGAAATTGTTTTCGCCAATCTTGATGAAGCCTTCGGCCGTAGCGAGGGCGATGAGGAAATACAGGATCTTTTAAAGGGCAGTCGTGGGCTTAATTTAGCCCTTCACTTTCTGTCCGGTGCGCTCACGTTCGATCCAGTTGTAACGCAGGTATCGGAAAATCTGGCCTCCAAGATTGTCTGGCTGGATGCCTTTACCACCAATATTGACCGAACGGTAAAGAACACCAATATGCTAATTTGGCATAAGGAATTATGGTTGATAGACCACGGCGCTACGTTCTATTTCCACCATTCCTGGAGCGATTGGCAAAAGGCCGCAGACTCGCCATTTCCTTATATAAAAGATCACGTTCTATTGCCGCAAGCTACTTTGGTTGAACAAATTAACGATGAAATGATTTCCCTTTTAACCAATGGGAAATTGCGGGAAATAACAAACCTTATCCCCTTGGAGTGGTTGGTTTGGGAAGGTTCAGAACTCGAAGCCGAAGCACATCGGGAAGTGTATTTTAAATTTTTGGAAAGAAGAAGAAACAACGCAACGAATTTTATAAACCAAATAAGGGATGCAAGGCAGATTTTTATATGAATATGCAGTAATACGATTAGTGCCTCGGGTGGAACGCGAGGAATTTCTGAATGTTGGCATCATCCTTTTTTGCAAGGACCTAAATTACTTGGGCTGCAAATATCAAATAAATACGGAAAAATTAAAGCTATTTTCCTGTGAACTGGAAGCCGCGGATTTTGAAGAAAACCTAAGCGCTTTCCAAAAAATCTGCGCGGGATCAAAAGAGGGAGGTCCGGTAGCGCAATGGCCCACCGCAGACCGTTTTCGCTGGCTCACTGCCCAACGCAGCTCCTCGCTCCAAACGTCACGGCCACACAATGGCTTTAGCGAAAATCCCGAAAAAACGTTGGAAAGGCTTTTTGTTGAATTGGTCCTATAAAAATGCAGGCTTTTAGAAATTTGTTTCTACTCTAGGAAAATGCGCTTTGTAAGTATTTCTTCGCCTATTTCAACTTTTACAATTAAAATACCTACAGCAAAATAATTGGTGGGAATTTCCACTTGATTGAAACCTTTTTGAAGGACCACCTTTTTTGTAGCGATCAATTTTCCAGTTAAATCAAATATTTCAACTTCCGTTTCAATAATTTCGGGCACCTCTATTCCAATATGGATCGGGTTGCCTGTTTTTCCTGGGTTGGGATAAACGGTGAAGGAATATTGATCGACATTTGGAATACCTATTTTCGCTTCCATATCTGATGCGTCTGAAACCGTTCTGCCCGAAAACTGAGATACACTTCCATAAGCTTCAAATTCGATAATGTGCACACCGGCATTTGCGGAATTATAGTTCATGTTCACGCGAATATACCTTGCAGAAGGTGTGTTTAAATTGAATGTATTTCCTTGGTTTGATGCAGGTGTTACATTGGAGTTAAAATCGGCCAAGGTCGTCCAATTCGTACCATCCAAAGACCCTTGAATGTCGTATTGATAGTACCTAACGCCGTCATAATAGTTGAACACTACTAATTTGGTAAGGTCGTATGCCTGACCCAAATCTACACGCCACCATTGTGGAAAGGGACTCGCGCCCCACCAATTGTTTAAGGCGTAATTTCCATCCACGGCATTGGCACTTGCCCGCTCGGTTCCGCTGGAGGCCTCTGTTGGTTTGTTAAGGGCGATATTCCCGATGGGCGGCGCGGCATCGTTACTTTCAATTGTAATGGTTCCTTGCGAGGGAGCAGCTATGGAATAACCCGAACCGGGCGCCAATGAGAGTATTACGGTTTCCAAGGTTTCAATTTCGGAATCGTCTATTGGGGTTATTACTATGGTTCCACTCTCTTGGCCGGCAGGGATGGTTACCGATCCCGATAGCGGCAGAAAGTCGCTTCCTTGTTCGGCGGTTCCTGAAACCGTATAATTTATGGTTAATGGGCCTCGTGTAGTAGGCGGATTGAGCGCAATTGTAAAGGTGCCCGTATTTAAGGGACTTTCGGATGCTATAGGATCGGTGGCTGCTATCGTTACCTCGGGATGCCCGTTGGTCAAGCTGCCATAGGCCTCAAACTCCATAAGGTGAACCCCCCAGTTCGCGGAATTATAATTCATGTTTACCCTTAAATAGCGCGCTTGTGGATTGTTCAGATTAAAGGTATTTCCTTGGCTTGTAGCAGGGGTGGTATTGGTGTTGAAATCTACAATTGTAGTCCAATTATTTCCATCGGTGGACGATTGGATATCGTATTGATAGTACCTATTATTTCCATAATAAGTAGTCAGTTTTATTTTGCTTATGTCAAAAACAAACCCTAAATCAACCTGCCACCATTGTGGATAGGGTATGCCCTGCCAATAATTGTTTCGGTTGTAAATTCCATCTACGGCCCTATCCTTTGTTGAATTTCCATTGGATACGGTCGTAGGTTTGAAAAGAGCAAGATTGGTTCCGGGAGGAAAATCATCTTCACTAAAAATGGTAACTGAGGCAACAATTGGCGCAATTATATTGTATCCCTGCCCCTCCTCCAAGGTTAGGGTAACGGTTTCTGAAATTTCAACTTCAGTATCATCCACTGGCGTAATAATGATATTTTGGCTCTGTTGGCCTGTTGGAATGGTAACGCTACCTGAAATTGTTTCAAAATCGGCCCCTACTGTGGCCGTTCCACTTATTGTATAATGAATGGTCAATGGGCTGCCAGTATTCACATAGTTTAGGCTTACGGCAAAGGTTGCAGTATCCAAGGGATTCTCGCTTGCGTCCACATCCAAAGCAGTTATGGAGGCAGTTAAATTATTATTGGGTGGCAGGGTTCTGAAATATTGCTTTCCAAGCCAAATATTGTGGGAGTTATCCCAAGAGCTGTAAAAAAAATTGTCCGATATCCCAGAGGCGGTAACGGCCCAAGTACCTGCGCTTACCAAGTAATCATCATTAAAAACATTCTGCGGCTTCGAGGAAGTATAGTATTCGGTATAGAGATTCAGGGCTACTCCGCCAATATTGTTGGCAACATCCTGCATTAGGTGCGAGCAATACAAATGATCCGAATGATCGTCGGGATTAATGGTATGATCAGTATCTGCAACGTGAAAAACAACAGATGACCCGGCAGTGGTTTCTGCATTGACTATGGCTTGCAGAGTGGTCTGCAGATCGGACAAGGAGCTATAGGTAGCGGAACCATCAATGGCGGATATGCCGGAAATGGTGCCATTGTATAATTTTTGTAAACTTTCATTATTATTGAGAGGATACCCGTTGCCGCTGTAGTTGCCATCGGGCAATCGCAAGAAATAGGCAACTGCGTTCCTATAGGTGAATTTCAGAATTTCATGGCCGTTTATGGTCACATGGGTTTCATTCATATTATTGCCGGGAGCCCCTTGGTTTGTAAACGTATTGGACATAAACCGAATGGCCCTGAGGCTTCCCTCTTGCCTTGCCAAATAAAAATTGCTGCTTGTTCCCGCACCACCATCGCCTCCGGTAATGTGTAGAAAAATCACCTTTTCGTTGGGGCCCTTAATGCTGTGATAGGCATTGGGGTTCATAAACAATTGCCAATCATCGGGGTGTGGAATTACATAAACACTGGTTGTTTGCCCAACCAAACTGGAAAATGCCACTGATAGAATCATCAAAAGGGCTGATAGGTATGTTTTTAATGTTTTCATCTTAAAATCTCTATTAAAAGGAAAAATCCTTTTTCGTATTAAAATTGGCAGTTATAATTAGGGTCTCCATCTTGAATAGGGATGCTGTATTATATATGAAATAAAAGCTCAAAATTATGTCTCCTTTTTCCGAACAGGGAATGCCTCGGTCTTTTGAAGAATTATAAACCTGATCGGTTGGAATAAAAAATCCCCCACGCTACTTTTCGGACAAAGTAGATATGGGGGATAGGGCGTAAAGATATAAAAAATTATTCCATTTTTTCGGTTACCTTAAAAATAATGAAAATTGCCTAAAAACTTCATTAGTGCACCACTATGGAAGCTTTGCTTACTAATTTCTTTTAGAAGATAGTATTTTCGTCCCAATAGATTTTGGGTGTAAAGAATTATTTGCCCCACTCCTGCAATTCCTTTAAATAGATGTAGGATTCCACAAAGGCCACATGTTCTGGGGTCGACAGTTTTCTCAGTAAATTCAATGCAGAAATATAGCTTACCAAATTTCCGTTAGAGGACAAAAATTTTCCGTCTTCCACATATCGAACTACTTTGTCATCCTGCACCTGTAAATTTGGATATTCCTTTTGAAGCTCCTCGCCTCCGCCAATCCAAGTCACGATTTTTTTGCCGTCTGCGATGCCGCTCTCCCCAATCAACTGGGCTCCGGCACAGTTGCTTACGGTATATTGGGTGTGCTCATTTTGTTTTTTAATAAAATCGACGATTTTTGGATTGTGTACTTGGGTGTACATATCATAGGCACTCGGAACAAAAAGCACGTCCAGCCTTGGGCAGTTTTCAAACGTATAATCCGGAAGGAGCGTCAATCCTTCCTCGGTTACAATAGGATCTGTGGTTTCAGCAATGGTGATTACATTGAACAATTGTTTGCCGGCTTCGGTATGTTTTGAAAATACATCGGCAGTTGCGGTAACCTCGGTGGTCAACACGCCATTATACATCAACAGCCCGATAATGGGAAGGCTGTCATTAATGGGTTTTAAGGCGGGTGTTTCCATCCTGGCAGAAACCACAGGGTCTGCGGGAATGGGTTCTGGCCCATTGGTTTCCGTTCTGGAAATACATCCCATCATTAAAGAAACCGTAAAAACAGTGAAGAATATTCTTTTCATAAGCTATCAAATTGAAAATTTTTTGGGATCCATGATAAAATTACAATTTTTAAGTCGCTCCACTAAATATCCAAAAGCTTCAATTGCTCAATTTTGTTGCGCTGCAAAAATTCGTCTATGGTTTCAAAATGTTCAATCACCCGCTTGTCCTTAAATTCAAAAACTTTTTGGGAAAGGCCCTGCAAAAAATCGCGGTCGTGCGAAACCAAAATCAAGGTGCCGTCAAATTGCAAAAGGGCTTCCTTTAAAACATCTTTCGACTTTAAATCGAGGTGGTTGGTGGGCTCGTCGAGAATTAGCACGTTTACGGGCTCCAGCAACAATTTTACCATGGCCAGTCGCGTTCTTTCTCCGCCGGAAAGCAAGCCAACTTTTTTGTCGATATCGTCCCCGCTGAACATAAACCGCCCGAGAATATTTTTAATCTGCGTTCGGATTTCGCCTTTGGCAACTTCATCTACCGTTTGGAATACTGTAAGTTCCTTATCCAATAGCGCGGCTTGATTTTGGGCAAAATAGCCCACTTTCGCATTGTGGCCCAAACCACACTTTCCATCAAAATCAATTTCGCCCATAATGGCTTTGATCATGGTTGACTTTCCTTCGCCATTGCGGCCTACAAAACTTACTTTTTCGCCACGGGAAATGCTCATATTGGCATTTTGGAAAACCACGTGGTCGCCATATTTTTTAGTGAGGTTTTCGACCACTACGGGGTAATCGCCACTGCGTGGAGCGGGCGGAAATCGCAATGCCAGCGCCGAAGTATCTATTTCGTCAATTTCGACCAACTGCAATTTTTCCAGCATTTTTTCGCGGGAGTTCACTTGGTTGGTCTTGGAATAGGTGCCTTTAAAACGCTCGATAAACTGCTGGGTTTCGGCAATGAATTTTTGTTGTTCCTCGTATGCCTTTATTTGGTGCGATCTTCTTTCGGCGCGCAATTGCAAGTAATGGCTATAGTTGGCTTTATAGTCATAAATGCGGCCCATGGTAACCTCAATGGTGCGGTTGGTAATGTTGTCTATAAACGTGCGGTCGTGCGAGATTACGATTACCGCCTTGGCCTTGTTTATCAAAAAATCCTCCAACCAAAGCACCGATTCAATATCGACGTGGTTGGTGGGCTCGTCCAGCAAAATGAGATCGGGCTTTTGCAACAATAGTTTCGCCAATTCAATCCGCATCCGCCATCCGCCGCTAAATTCTGAGGTTTGCCGATGCAGGTCGCTTCTTTTAAAACCCAGCCCGCGAAGGGCTTTTTCCACCTCAGCCACATAGTTTACCTCTTCGAGGGCATAAAATTTTTCACCCAGCTCGGCAACTTTCGTAATGATATCCATATACGCATCACTTTCATAATCGGTGCGGGTTTCCAGCTCCTTGTTCAAACGGTCCATTTCGTCGCGCATGCTAAAGATGTGTTTGAAGGCCTTGGAAGCTTCCTCAAAAACGGTTGTGGTATCGTCGGTGAGCAAATGTTGTGGCAAATACGCAATCACCGCATCTTTTGGGGCACGAACATTGCCTCGGGTTGGGGTTTTCTCGCCTGCAATAATCTTCATCATGGTACTCTTGCCGGCGCCATTTTTACCCATTAGGGCTATTTTGTCGTTTTCATTTACGGCGAAGGACACCTCGCTGAAAAGAGTTTCACCGCTAAATTCCACGGCAAGATTATCTATGGTAATCATATAAAAAATTTTAAGGTTGCAAAACTATTAAAAAGAAGTGGATTGAAATGCATTCATTCTTAGGGCCTGGAAATCGATTTTTAGGGCAAAATCTGAATAGGTAGCTATCTTCGCACAGGCGTTGCAGACCAAAATAAAAATCCATTTTGTAAATTCACACTTCCAATTTTCTCCCCGATATCAATTCGCCCTTAAATTCCTACACAAAACCTATGTGACATTATTTTTCAATCACATTCGTATGCCGTTATATCATTTTTTAAGCCATCGATTACTGCGGTTGGAAGGAAGGCTTTACAGCGGAAACCTTTCCGAAGTCCAATTCCGGATAGAAGCGGCCTTGGACAGAACCCAACAGCTAATAGTGGATCTTGACGCTCTGGAAAATTTTGACGAGGCTGGTGCATACATGCTCTACATTGCTTCTAAAAAAGCCATGGAAAACAACAAACAGGTAATTTTGCTTTGCAAGGAAAATGAAGGGGTGAAACAGATTTTTTCCTTCGTGGGAATTAAGTATTCCATCCAATTTCCAAAACTGAACTTTAATTGAAAATAGACTTGCTTTACAGGGAATTTTTGGATATGTTTACCCTGCAAACCGAATCTTGGTTATGACGGGCATTTTTCAAAATTCCACTTCCCATTGGTCCCAGTATCTTCTCTGGCCGATGGCTTTTTTTAGACCGAAAATTATCTTCCCGAATTAAGGCGCAACTGCACTTGCGCCCAAAACGCTTTTTTGTTCAAATAAAAACCAAAAGGGCCTGATTATCCCACAGGGATCAGAAATGGATTTTAAAACTATCAATTTTGGGAAATTGCTGCGAATTTGCACGACACAAAAAGAGTTGAATCTCAAAAAGAAAATAGAGACCCGACGGTGAAACACCCCAAAATCGTAGCACCGGAAAAAAATCCTAAAAAAAGGGGAAGAAAAAAACCACAATAGAATTTGTCTGCTTTTTTGTTTTTGATTAGTTGTTTTTAATGATGGAAAAGGACTTCGGAAAAAGATTTTTTTTCGGGTCCTTTTTTCGATTTATTCCAAAAGCCATCGCAGCGGGCGGACACTTAGCTCCAGCTAATATTACCAATTATATCTGATAAAAAATCAAAAACCCGCACTCGAGAGGTACGGGTTTTATCAAATTAAGTGGGGAGAAATGGGCCTTAGGCCCAGGGTAAATATACTAAAAAAATCAATTTAATCCCTCCCAAAAAAAATATGTTAGGCAATGGCGGATTTTGCTTAAAAATGAGCCGTAAGGGCAAGGATAAAATTCCTTCCGGCGCCAGAAATTCCGGAGCTATAGGGACGATAGCGCTGATCCGTCAGGTTTTCAATGCCGCCGCTGATATCAAAATGGTTGGTTATTTTGTACAGGCCCTTTAAATTAAGCGTGTACCAAGCCGGTGCATACGGATTGCCATCTGCGTTTAGGGCATAGATTTCGGTTTTTTCCTTTTCTTCTTCCGGCAGGTCGTCAAAAT
The DNA here is from genome assembly GCA_048265145.1 of Aequorivita sp. GTDB lineage: Bacteria > Bacteroidota > Bacteroidia > Flavobacteriales > Flavobacteriaceae > Aequorivita. The sequence goes on along the minus strand of JBLXCF010000015.1, from coordinate 41,691 downwards.
CGCGCTTTCCTTGGTAGTTCAAATTAAGTTCCAGGTTCAGTTTGTTTGCTTTGTAAAACAAGCGCGTTACCCCAAAAAAAGGTGCTGCATGGCGCGAAGGGCTTGTTTCGCCATTGTCCAATTCTTCCTCGCCTTTCTGAAAGTTGACATCGGCAGCAAAGCCAAAATTGCTGGGCAATTTCACTTCCACTCCAGCCTGAACGCCATACACCTTCGCGGTTGCCGCATTCTGTATGGCCTGCACTTGGCTTAGCTCGCCTTGATAAAGAATGCTGTCCAATCCGTTCAATTTAAAATCGCGGCGTACCAGCGCATTTTTCAGATGGGTGTAATAGCCGGTTACATCCACTTTTAAAACATCGCCAAAAACTTTGGCGATTCCCAAATCGGCGTTGTAGGCATATTCAGGTTTTAGGTCTGGATTTGGCACCACCACGCTTCCCGGTTCCGAGTCAAAGACCTTTCCTATATCATCCACATTGGGCGAACGGAAGGCAGTACCCAAGTTGGCGCTCAACACCCACGTTGGATCTGGCCGGAAGACCCCACCGATACTTCCGGTAAGGGCACCATTGCTCAATTTGGCCTCGGAAAATGGAAAGGGATAGAACGTAGTGTCGAATTCAGAATCTATTAAAATATGGTTGTAGCGCGCCCCGGCGCTGAGTGTGAATTTTTCGGATACCTTAAACTCGTCCGTTAGGTAAACGGCCATGGATTGCCATTTGGATTGTGGGTATCTACTGGGCCCAATTTCGGTTTCCGCTGTTGCGATATTGGTGAGTTCGCCTTTGGAATCAACATTATTCAAAACATACTCAACTCCATAGAAAAGGCGGTTTTGGGTGCCGATGGTTTTGGTAAAATCCAGGTTGGCGGAAAAGGCGCCCACCTCCTCTTTCTGGGTGCTGCGTTCGGTTTTGTTCAGGGTTCTGTCTATTCTGCTCTCCTCAAACCATTGGTGGGCCAACCTTAGGCTCATTTCATCAAAAACCGGATTGCTGGCGCTAAGGTTCACGTTTAAGTTATTCATCATCCAAATCTGAGGGCCATAATTCCATTCGGCATAACGCGCCGTGCCGTTGCGCACCCGGTTATGGCGGTCGTACCTGCCATAGGGCGAAGTTTCGGAAAAGTGGAATCCATATTGAAAATCAAGAGTTTCCGAAGCGCGAAAACGAATTTTTTGCATCATGTTTATCTGCGAATAGGCCGAGGGCACCTGCAATAATTTATCGTTTTGTGTAATGACCACATCGGTGCTGTCCTGGTGCTCTACGTAATAATCCTTGATATAATCATCGGGTCCGTGGCTTCCTTGGCGCAAATGGTCAAAATCCCACGAGGAGATGCTGGTTACAAAGGCCCATTTTTTAAAGCCGAGGTTCACATCAAAGTGGCCGGTCTTTTCTTTGTTTGCCGAAGCATAGCGCGCGGTGGCCTTTCCGGTTATCAATGGCGCATCGGTGAGCGACAATTGGGGGGTTAGGGTCTGGAAGCTCATTACCCCGCCAATGGCGTCGCTACCATATATAACCGATCCTGGCCCAAAGAGCACTTCTGTATTTTCAATGGCGAAGGGATCCAGATTGATTACATTTTGAAGGTTTCCCGAGCGGAAAATGGCCGTATTCATACGCACGCCATCCACGGAATACAACAACCTATTGGTGGCAAAACCGCGTATCATTGGGCTTCCCCCGCCTTGCTGGCTTTTCTGGATAAACACCTTCCCCGACACGCCCAAGAGATCGGCAGCCGTTTGGGGGTTCTGTAGGGCAACCTCCTTGGCGGAAATGGTACTGATTTTTGACGGAATGTTATCACTGTTCTGGCGCCAACGGGAACCCGAAATTACCACTTCGTCCAAGTTTAGATTGGAGGTTTCCAGATGGACAACAAAACCAGCGGCCTGAAGTTCCTGATAGCGCTTTACTAGGGGCTTATAGCCCAAGCTGCGGATCTCGATCCTTTCGGCGTTCTGGAATGCCGAAATATCGGCCTGCCCCTGAGCATTGGTGGCAACGTATATTTTTGGAGCAGCGCTGCTCAGCGTGGCCAGTTCAATGGGATTATTGGTTTCCTGCTCCAAGATGGTTATGGTCTGGCCTTGGGCAGCCCCCAAAAAGGCCAATAGGAAACACAGTAGAAATATGTTTTTCATATACTATTTTTAAAAAAGTTATCTTATTTTTAGATTTTTGCACACGGCTTCACGTTGCAACATTTAGGATCGCAACGAAAGTAGGCAGTATAAAGTTAAGGCTAATACGTTTTGGGTGGCGGCGTTGGGGGCACGGGAACGAGGGCCGTAAAAAATTTGGGCCGGACCACGTCCTGATACACTATTTGAAGATTGGGTGATGCCGTTCCCTGCCACTGGAAATGTGCCGTACAGTAAAAAGAACTCAGGAAACTATAGAATAGCTCCTGCGTATTGCGGGTTTCTTCGTCTTGGCCAAAGGCAAGCGCCACCATTTTTTTCAATCGCTGGTTCAATTGGGTTTCTGCGTGGTCCCACCAGCAGCGGTAATATACGCTGTCCCCCTTTATGGTTGCGGAAACAATATCATACATCTGCCCGTCGAATTCAAATTCTTTTGCATGTTCCCATCGAAGCTTGGTAGCAATTTCTTTTTTTGAAAAGGTTAGCAGCACCAATTCACTTGGGTCTATTCCGGCTATAATCTTGGTTTTTATTTCCCGCTTGAGGGCCTTTTTTTCAAAATGAAGAAAAAGAAACATGGTAGCCACCGGAGCGAAGAGGACAAACAGAAACGCGATGGCTATGAGTTGTTTTTTCAGCATTGAAATTTTTCTGGTAGCCAAATTTCGCAAAATTGATAGGATTGAGGGAATAAATGCCACTTTTTCTTTGGGAAAGAATATAAACTTCCAATTTCAAAAACGAATGGGTTTAAGGATTAATAAACTATGGATTGGAGTAAAAAACCTATGGATTGGAGTAAGGGAACGTATCCAAAGTGGTTGGCGGACGTGTCCAGACACGTGGGGGACGTGTCCAGATACGTTTTCAGAATACGCCTAAAAAAAAAGGCCTCTTCCCAAGGGAAAAGGCCTTTCAACATAGTAATAATTGGGAATCTAATACCAGCCGCGGATGTTGTACATAACCGTATTGGGCTGGTTTTTGGCAAAGGCCATCAGCACATTTTGGGCGCCTTTGGCAATTTCAACATTGGCATCCAACACTTTCAGTTTATATTCCCACGGACGGTCGCTCAGGGTTTTTACCCTGCCTTCAATTTTGGAGAATAGTGCTTTCACACTGGAATAGCAAGCGGACGAAGGTTCAATTTCTGCCAGAATGGCCCCGGCGGTATTGGCGGCCTCCATGTCCTGGCCCGCATTCCAGATGGCCGTTGCCTGCGCCAGTTGTACCTCACAATCGCGATCAATGGTTTTCTGGTACATGGTTTTAAGCGATTTTCCCACCTTGTCATAACAGGTACTGCTAACGGGAACGTTCACCAATAATCCCAAGGCTTCCTCAAACCGGTTTTGGTTGGCCAGCGTGTTTGCCTCCTTTTGTATCAGTTCGCAATTGTTATTGAAGAAATCGATGATCTTCTGTTTTCCCTCGGTCACAAAAAGTTGCACATCGTCGCCATTGGTCCTCATATTTTTGATGGCGGCAATATAGGCCTTGGTTTCATTGCTGCCCACTCCTTTCACGTTAAAGCTTTTGCTGGTGTAGAGGGTGCCATTAATGCCGTCGCCAATGTATAGGGTAATATCCAAGTTGAGCGCAATTTTGGGCGGGGCCGAACCGATTACGTCCTTGCTCATAACGGAAACATTGGGGGTAATGATGAATCTGGAATTATAGGAAATATCACTGATGCCATTTTTGGTTACCATCTGGCCCAATTTAGTTTCCAAAATTTGTCTTGCCTCTTGGGGCACTGTTGCCATTTCATAAGGAATATAGGTTCCCAAGGCAATGTTGGATCCACTGTTCTGCGCCGTGCCAACAAGAACACCGAGCAAACAAAAAGTAAAAATGAATTTTTTCATATTAAGTTTTTTTTATTTTCCTCCTAAAATTATGGTAGCCCTACCGAGCCCTTTCATTACCAGCTTGTTTGGAATGTTGAATGGCGCGCTGCTCAAATATTTGCTTAAATCGCGCAGGTATCGGCGCGCATCAATGGCATTTCCCTGTTCGTTATACAGGGGAATCCTAACCTGCTCAAAAAGTGCCATATTTTCGGTCATATCGGTGGTGTTGAACCTCCCTTTCACCGTGTTTTTCTGGAGCCAATCCTCTATCGCAAAACCAAGCTCTTCGCCACCATATTCGGTTTCAAGGTCGCCATCCCAGTCATCCCACCGTTGGATGCGAACAATGATCTCGCGGCCATTCTCGAACATGTCATCAAAATGGGATTGCAGGGAAGCGGTGAAGTTGTCCATATGTGAAAGTACGGCCTCTGAAAGTAACACAGGTGTTTCCGCCGAAAAGGAAGGAGCACCGGTGCCGGTAGCGGTTGCAATTTGCTTATCGGTATAGGAATCCAGCCCTTGTAGGTTGAAATTGATCGATTTTTTGGGGCCTGTTTTATTGACCGTCCACGTTAGTTGAATAATAATATCGGCCTTTGCCGCCTTTTTCAGTTCATCAATGGGGCTTTCGGCAATTTCAGAGCCAGAATCCTTGGATTGGCGCAGGTTATCCTCCGCACTATTGGAAGCCATCGTTTTTATGGCGGATTCCATATTCTTCAACGGAAAACCCCTGTCGGCCATCATGCCGTTTATTTGGCTTATAACCTGCAAGACTTCGGGATTTTCCTGAAAAGCGCGTTTGTAGTCCGGAATTCGCTCCGTGGAACCTTGGTTTTCAAAGGTCATTACATATCCGTTCTGTACGCACCAGGCGTCGCTCGGAACGACCATTAAGGTAGGTTTTTTGGCCTGGCCGAAAACTAGGGTCGTTCCTAAAATTGCCAGCAAGCAAAGCAGTAATCTTGGTTGTTTCATTTTCAATTTAAGTTTAGAATCCACTGGTAAGGGATTTAATGATATTTTCCTTTTCAAGTCTTTTTCGTAATTGGTCGCTCATGACCGTAACCACGGCCCCGATTTTATATTCGCGCTTGCTCACCTTCAATCGGTCTCCGGGAGCGATGCTTCCATCGGTTGCTGCAGATACATATTTTAAATATTCTCCACCTTCTTCAAAAAAAGCATCAAAAAAAGCCTTGTGCTGCTCCTCTACGGAAGGATCGTTGATCAGTGGCTGAAAGGAGGTGCACCCTTGTCCGCCACCGGCATAGCCCTTAAACATAATTCCGTGGACGGCATTGCGCATGGCGCTGGAAATGGCGTGCTTCGGGTTTTTGGAATAGGACCAGACCTTTACGAGTTTGGAGCCCGGCTTTCCGATGCCCTCACATTCTATGTCATAGCGCCCAATTTTCGTGTCCTCTTTCGCCTTTTCCTTTTTCCATTGCGCTTGGGCGCTAAATCCTGCTACAAGGATAAATAGGATGGCGGTAAATACTTGTGATCGTTTCATAGATTTTGGTAGTTTTAGTTTATTTGTCTAATTAACATTCCGGGGTAATATTTGTTTTTTGATCCGCTGAATGTGGTGTATTCCAGTTCGGTTGGGTTTTCCACATCGGCCATATAGCGGTTGTCCCAGATCAAGTTTTTTTCAACTTTGATGACGCCTACTCTGTTGTATTCGGTCTTCCCTTCCTTGTTGATTACCTGCTCCAGTACTTCATATTTATCGCCTTTTTCCAGCCCTTCCTTTAGCCCAATTTTTGCAGTTATGGGGTCGCCGCTCACCAAGGGGGTCTTGGTCCGGAACACTTCATAGGCTCTTTGCAGCTTTGCTATTACGGCATCGCCGGCCTTGTTGGTAGCTATTGAAATAAGCTCAACATCCGATTTTTTGGTAAAAGCACTGCTCTGCAGGTCTGCCCATGCCGTTTCTGTACCCACATATTCCAATTTAAAAATAGTTGAATTGTCAAAGGCTGCTACCCTTTCGGCATCGAGCGTGGCATCTTCGGTCCAATAATCATTGTAGAAAATGGCTGCGGTCTCTTCATCCCAAATAAGCTTGTACAAATGGGCATCGGTTTTTATTACATATCCCTTGCCCGCAACGCTTACCCCAACACTGGCCGCATCGGCCGCCAAACTCAGACCACCCGCCCCAGCTGCAGAAGCGGCAGATGAAACTGCCGAAAGAAGTCCATTTGCTTTTTTGGCTACTTCTTCTTTGTTGGTATATTTAAAATTGTTTACCACCACAAAGGTATTCTTCAAAAGTTCCTCTCCGGCATCGGCAACCATCGCGAGGCCGCGCTCACTTTGTTTGGCAATTTTAATGTCGATATCGGAAGCGTTATAAGAGCCCCGTTCAGCAATCAGATCCATACTGAAGCCCCCGTTTTCACTTCTATTGAACCATTTTGCAACTATGGCCTTGGCGATGTCTTTTTTGGTTAAAAATTGCGTAATGGAATCTTTCTGCAATTCATTCAGCTCTTTTTTGGAAAGCTCCGAGTTCACAAGTTTGGGAAGGGTCCGGAGGCCACAATTATGGTCGTTGAACTTGTCTGGAATGGGGTAGGCTGTAAAGGCGTCCTGAATAGTCTGACTGTGCTCCTGTTGAAGATCGGAAACCATAAAGGTGTAAAGGGAACTGCGTCTGTAGTTGTCAAAATTGGCTGCGTCTTGGCCAAAAATACCTGAGCTAACGCCAATAAGCATGGCGAGCTTGAGGAGAATTTTCATAATAAAATTGGTTAGTTGTTAAATAAAAACCAATATTACAAAAATCTTTTCTTTAATGATTAAGTAAAAACCAAAAAAAGAGAAAAGTATCGTGATTGCTACCCTATTTCTTTGACTTCAAATTGAAATTATATGGGCGGTTGCACGTCTCCTATTTTAATTTTTTAAAAATCCACTTTCCTGCGGAAAATAGAAGCAATGCTATGAATCCAACGCCCAATCCCACAATAAATTCCCCAAGAAATGAAGGCAATTGCGGAAGAAAATGGTGAAGAAAATCTACATTGTGCACAAAAATTCCACCGGCCACCAAGAGCAAAGCAATGGTGCCAACCACGCTCAAGGATTTAATTACAACGGGAAGTGCCTGCACCAACAATTTTCCGATGGACCGTAAAATACTTTTCCGTCCTTTGCTTCTTTTAATAAGGTTGTACCCGGCTTCATCCATTCTAACGATCAACATAACGATGCCATAAACGCCAACGGTGGCGAGCAACGCGATAACACTTACCACCATAATCTGCGTGCCAATAGGTTCGCCAACTACGGTGCCCAGAGCAATGATTACAATTTCGAGCGACAGGATAAAATCGGTAACAATGGCCGCTTTTACGCGTTCCTTTTCAAAAGCGAGGATCTCAGCCTCGGTAAGGTTTTCTTGCGCTAAGGAATCCTCGGATTTAGGATGGGGAACAAAAAATTCATAAATTTTTTCGGCACCCTCATAAGCGAGATAAAGACCACCAACGATCAATACAATAGTCACCCCCAACGGGAAAAAAGCGCTCAGCAGAAAGGCTATGGGAAGGATTATAATTTTATTCAACAAGGAACCCTTGGTAATTGCCCACAACACGGGAATTTCACGAGAAGATGCGAAGCCCGAAGCTTTTTCGGCATTTACTGCCAAATCATCCCCCAAAATACCTGCAGTCTTTTTTGCGGCTACTTTGCTCATCATTGCCACATCGTCCAGCAGCGCCGCTATATCGTCCAAAACCGCGAAAATTCCAGAAGCCATACGTATTGTTTTGCTTTAAAAAGGGTTAAAAATATGGGCTAAAAATATAAAATTATTGCTTCCAATTTCAACCCACTAAAAAATTCCATGGCTTTAAACCTACCACACATGCAGTGCCGAAGCGGAATACCGGTTTTCTATGGTTTCCAAAAACGAATTAATCTCCCAATTAACACGCTCATTCTGATCTACGGACAAGAAATGGCCGGAGTCTCCGAGTACCCCACCAAAAAAATCTGGCAGATATTTTTTTGCCTTTTTGATGGCCTGGGGATTGTTGAGCATATCATCATCCCCTACCAAAACCAGTACGGGCATATTCAGCGAGCGCAATTCGTCGCGGGAAAAGGGTTTCATTTGCGGAATAAATTTATTGAGCGTATCTATTTTCCTTCCAAGACGATACTGTTTTAAATAATCTTCATTGATCTGGCTGGGATCCTTGGAAAGGGTTGCCATAGTTCGGGCTATTCTCTCTTCCTTTGGATAAAAAACATTGAGCATATTTTTAACCACGTCCCAACTGGGGGGCACCCATACAAAGGTCTGTACTGGGCTCAATAACACCAGACCGCGAATATCCCTTTTGCTGTGAAGCGCCAGATTTACGGCAAGCCAACCGCCGCGCGAAGGACCCATAATATAAAATGAATCAAGATTTAGCGCGGAAAATATTTCATCAAACCAAGGGTTCAGGGCATCAATATTTTCAAGCGTATCCGACTGATAGGATTTGCCCGGTTCCACCAGAACATCTATGGCAAAGAGCCTGTAATTGGCAGCCAACTCCTTGGCATTGGTGTACCACATGGTAGCGCTGGCGCCCATTCCGTGCAGTAGCACAATGGGAGTTCCATTTTTGGGCCCACTGGTAACCACGTGCGCAACACCTTTGGAGGTAGGTACGTACAACTCTTCATAGGCAACGTTCCAATGTTTCAGTGCAGCGTCATAGGCCTCAAAATATTCCTTTTGTTTTGGCTTAGCATTTTCAATATATGCCGGGGTTTGGCGAAAATCAGAATAGGCATCACTTTCTGTTTTCTTTGGCCCCCCACTTCCGGCGCCAAACATCAAAAGGAGTAACATTGGCAATACTTGATATTCTTCCATTGGGCTAATTTATATTTGTACCCGGCAATGCCGCGGGCCGCAAATTTGCGCAATATTCAGAATAGCAGACCTATTTTTAACGCGCTTTAACAATCTAATAAGGAAACATTTTTGGAAAAATTTTTCGCAAGGAAGTCGCCTCCTAAATTCTACGGAATTATTTTTTTTGATTCAAATGAATACAAAAAGAAATCCCGAAACCAAAAATTCCAGTTTCGGGATTCTTAAAATTAATCACTAAAATCCTATTTTGAAAGCGTCAATTCATTGATAATATGGCTGGCTCCGGCCAATTTATCGATCAAGAAAAGCACGTAGCGGATATCCACGTTGATGGTTCGCTGCAGCTGATCGTCAAAAATAACATCGCCCGCCATGGCTTCAATATTTCCATCAAAAGCCAAACCGATCAATTCGCCTTTTCCGTTCAAAACAGGCGATCCGGAGTTTCCACCTGTAATGTCATTATCGGTCAAAAAGTTTACGGGCAGGTAGCCATCGTTATCGGCATATTGTCCAAAATCCTTTTTCTCATAAAGTTCGATCAGTTTTTTCGGCATATCGAATTCATCATCTCCCGGCTGGTATTTTGCCACCGTGCCCTTTAAGGTAGTGTAGTAATTTTTGGCCGCATCGTTGCGCTTGTCCACGGGCAGTGCAATTACTTTTCCGTAAGTTAAGCGAAGGGTGCTGTTGGCATCGGGGTAATATTTTTCGTCCGGATTCATTTCGCGCATGCCCTGCACCAATTTGCGGAACGCCTTTTCGTATTGGGCGTCCAATTGCTTGTCTTCGTCACTTTTAAATCGATATCGCTCCAAAAGATTGGTAGAAAGTTTGAACATCGGGTCGTTTTTGAGCACTTCGGCATTTGGGTTCGCAAAGAAGGCTTGCACTTTTTCTTTTGAAGAAAATAAGCTGTTTTCAAACAAATTGTCCACATATTGGTTCCAGCCATTCGCCTTTGCATTGTTCGTCTGTGCAACCGCTGCCACTTCCGAGGCGATGTTTTTTGCTTTGGAGGAATATAGCTTTAGCTGGGCGGCCAACACCTCTTTTTCCAAGGGCATATAAACGCCTTCGTAAAATTCGTTGATTGATTCCTGAATTTTGGGTTTTAGTTCCGCTTGCTTGGCTTCGTTCTGTTCCAAATAATAGGCCAGATCATTCCCCAATCGATACGGGATGGTGGCCATTTGGGTCCGCAACAAGAGCATTAAATAATTTTGGTGAGCACTGGCCTCATTGGTGTTTTTGTAATAGGAATCCAAAACGGGAATAACGTCTTTATATTCCTTATTTGCCTTTTTGGAGGCCCATTTTTGGAAAGCGGTTTCATCCTTCCGTTTGCTTTCGGCGGTCTTGTGCTTCTTAAGGGCATCAATCATTCCCTGGCGGTTTTTCCAATAATTGGCGATGGAGGCATAGGCAGAAGCATAGTCCAATTTTACATGTTGGTCCTTATCCATATACTTTTTCATTACATCCATGGAAGTCTTGGAGGCCTCCACCCAAGCGGGATAGGCGTATTCCACATTCTGTTCGATACCTCCGGAGGGCATCCATCGGTTGGTTCGGCCGGGATAGCCCATGATCATGGCAAAATCGCCCTCCTCAAAACCTTTAAGACTGGTGGTGAGATGCGCTTTTGGCTTTAATGGCACGTTGTCTGGGGAATATTCGGCGGGGTTGCCGTCCTTATCGGCATAAACACGGAACAGGGAAAAATCGCCCGTGTGGCGGGGCCATTCCCAGTTATCGGTATCGCCACCAAATTTGCCAACGCTGGCAGGCGGCGTACCCACAAGGCGCACATCGTTATAATCTTGGTACACAAAGTAATAATACTCATTGCCCTGATAAAAGGATTTCACCGAAACCGTGTATTTGCCGCCTTCGTTGTTTTCCTGCTCAATCTTGGCAATTTCGCGGTTGATGGCCGCCTCGCGCTCGGCCTCGGTCATGTTATCATTTACTTGGGAAAGGATGCGTTTGGAAACATCGTCCATCCTAACAAAAAAACGTACGGAAAGGCTTTTGGGTTTTAATTCCTCCTGGCGGTTAGCGGCCCAAAATCCGTTGGTGAGGTAGTCATTTTCCTCGGTGGAAAGTTCCGCAATTTGCCCATAGCCGCAGTGGTGGTTGGTTAGCACCAAGCCGTTATCTGATATAATTTCGGCAGTACACCCGCGATTAAACTGCACGATAGCATCTTTCAAACTGGAATGGTTAACACTGTAAATTTCTTCAGGCGTAAGCTGAAGGCCCATTTTTTGCATATCGCGATAGTTCAATCGCTCAATGTGCATCAAAAACCACATGCCCTCATTGGCTTGGGCCGGCAACGCCAGCACGACAACCATTAGACAAATAATAATTTTTTTCATTTTTGGAATCAAGATTTAATTAATAAAAAAGATAGCGCCCCCTGCGCCAAAATGATCGTGCGCAAAGATAGCCCATAGGTATGCTTACATCGGAAAACGTTACCTATAAGAAGATGATTTTCCGGTAATTTAACTTTTTGTTAAGATTCATACTTCACTTAAAACAAACTTCAATTTTTTTTAAATGTCTTTGGAAGGATAAGAAGCTCAATACATTTCCAATTATTTAGCTCGAACGAATGCTCCCCGCGCTGGAAGTGAAGTATTGCCGCTTTAGGGGACGGGGTGGGTGCTCCAAAAAATAGTTTTTTCAAAAACCCCTTCCGGCCCCGGGACAAAATTGTAACGGAAATTCAAGTTTGAGGCCGGGGCCACCTTCCCCTTAAAGAAGCTTTGAACTTTTTATTTGAAATATTTTTAGAAGGGGAAGAAGCGCGCGTGTTATTATCCATAACAGGAACTGAGTAAACGCTCCCCGCCCTGAAAGGGAGGGGTGGCCGCTTTAGCGGTCGGGGTGGGTAATCTTGCCGCCACGCAAAATTTATGACAAAACCCTTTCCGGCCCCGGAACAAAATTGTAAATGAAATTCAAATTTAAGGGCGGGGCCACCTTTCCCTTAAAGAAGTTTGGAACTTTTTATTTGAAATAATTTAGAAGGGGAAGGAGCTCACGGAGGTATTTTTTTATTTCTTAACAACTCGCAGTACTCGGCTTGCATCCCCTACAACAACCCGCACAAAATAATTTCCGGCAGCGAGACCAGAAATATCAACCTGTTCACGGTTGCTATTTCCTTTGGAAGTAAGCAACGTCTGCCCAAGCATATTCATTATTTCAATTGAAGAAATAGAGCCCCCAGCCTGAACGTTCAGGATATTCTTGGCGGGATTTGGATACGCAACAATCCTTAAAGCATCAAAATTCTGAACTCCCAATTCATCCACAAAAGTTGTAAAGACCGTATTCGTAACAATGGCAGCGTTGTAGTCAAAGTAAATATCGGCGTAATTGGCCACTACATCGTTCAACTGAACCGTTGGCACGGGTTTTACCTTAAAGGCCACAAAGCCTTGGCTCCCCTCGGGGTCGGAAGAAGCTGTGGGCAAGTTGATATTGTCAAAAACAAAATCAATCTTTCCATTTACAAGCTGAGTTTCCATAGCGTGGCTGGCATCGAGAACCTTAAATGTTGTCCAGTCCAGTTTTTCATCCAGCGCATCCTGCACCCGTACGTTTATGGCATTCGCGGTTCCCATATTTTGAAAGCGCACCACGTAATGTAGATATTCATCAGCATCATCAATCAATACTTGATAGCCTTCCAATACCTGCTTGTCGTTCGGGTCAAAACTGTTTACCGCAATTTGGTTTAACTGAAAAACATTATCATCAGGTGCGGCATCGCCACTTACGGGATTTACCCTTGCAATATAGGGCAGCACATCGCCACTTTCAACAATGGGCGGTTGCGCCACTTCAAAAACCACTTCAATACTACGGGTTTCAAAAGGGTTTAGGTTGCTGTAATCCCAAGAAATGGTATTTCCGCTTAGGGTAGTTTCCGCTGGGGTCGCTTCGATAAAGGTTAGCAGTGCCCCGCTAAAATCCAGTTCCACATTGCCGCTCAGTTGGGTAGTACCCACGTTTTCATAGATTAGTTTATAGCGAGACTCAAATCCTGGACGGGCGGCGGTCAAAGGCACAAACGTAATGGCAAGGTCGTTAGCGGTGGTGGCAGGTGCAATGCAAAAATCTGCAATCTCTGTTTGGTTGAAACCGACAAAGGTATCAACCGCCTGCGCCGGACTTAACGTAAAATAAGGCGAAAGCCCCAAAACGGTAGTAGTATAAGCATTTTCTGCAACGGCAAGGTTATAGTCGCCTGTGTTTATTGTTGTAGTAGCAAAATTGTTGGTGCCATCTGTTGTGTTTACAAGCAAACTGCCAATCCCAGCATCGCCACTATCGCAGCCGTTATTTTCATCGTCATAGGTTACAGTTCCTGTTATATGGTTTAGGTCGCCGTTGGCAATGGAGCAGTTGTCTATAAAAGTAGCATTTGGTGCTACTTCAGTAAAATTAGCAGCTGCAAAGTTGGAATCATCTACACAGACGAATTGTAAGTTTGGGTTGTTTAAAAGATTTAAACCTATATCCATAAAATAACTAGCATAACAATTACTATTTGTTAGTTCTAGATTATTACCGTTCTTGATATTCACATAATTTAGGGAGAAATTATTATTCCCTTCAACACCGCACAATAATAGATTATTACTTAAATCTATTTCAGATATAAGTGTGTTTGAAAATTCTATTCCTTTTAAACCTATATTTTGCGAAACATCTAGGGATGTTATTGGATTATCTCCACAAGTCAAAATAACAAGTTCAGGATTTTGTGAAACATCAATGCTCATAAGATCATTCCCATTAACTAATAGTTGTTGAAGGACAGGTTTATTTGAAACATCTATATTAGACAGTTGATTATTAAATCCTCGGATAGATAACAGGTCTGGATTATTTGAAATATCTATACTGCTTAGATTATTTGTTGAAAAATCTAAGTAAGTCAAGTTAGGGTTTTGTGAAATATCTAAAGATGTAAACTGATTTTGTGCTAAAATGATTTCCTCCAAGTTTATATTATTGCCTAAATCAATATCTGTAAGTTGATTGGTAAAGGCATATAAAATCTGTAGATTCAAATTTTGAGACACATCAATGCCGGTAATTTCATTTCCGCCACAATACAATTATGTTAGCGAAGTGCTTTGAGAAACGTCAAGTGAAGTAATTGAATTATAAGTACAGGTTAAAGAAATTAGATTTATAAATGCCTCTATACCTGTCATATCACTAATATTCTTATTCTGTACATTTAAAAAAGACACTACCTCCGCCTCACTAACCTGTATCTCGCCATCTCCATTAGTATCAATAGGCGGATTATAATTTAGCAATGCATTTTTAAAATTGGCATCGGGTATGTTTACTATCTGGCCGCTGGCGAAAAAAGAGGTAAGCAGGATTAGGGTGAGTAGTAGGTGTTTCATAAAAATGTTTATAGTTTATTGTTTGGAGTTTATAGTTCGGCCCTTCGACTTCGCTCAAGCCAAGGTTTAAGACTCAATACTTTTAGTGTAAACTGTGCATTGTAAACTAGAGCACAATATATAAAATTTTGTTAAAGAACTGCTTTTTTATTTTTTTCATTATTCCCTATCTTTGGGTAAAACCTGTTGCCATGACCACAATCCATATAGATGAAAAATTAAACTTTGATAAAACCCATTTTAAGACAATTGAGGAATTTCAATTGTATTTGATGATGCGGGAAAAAGAGCAGTTAGAGGATTATTCTTTAAGCGATGCGCATAAAAAAATTATTGCTGCACGTGTCAAAGAAGCTGATGAAGCCAAAGAACCGGGTCTTTCATGGGAAGAAACAAAAGCCAATTTGCAAAAAAGTCGTGAATAAAATATCGGTTCGTCCATTAGCTCAGGAAGATCTGCGGGAAATCTTGCTTTATTATCAAGAAATAAATTTATCTATCGCGACAAATTTTCTACGCGAAACAGATGAATGCATAACTCACATTAAAAATTTTCCTGAGGCATTTCAAAAAAGAATTGAAGATGTTCACATCGTATATCTTAAATCTTTTCCCATTGGCCTATTTTATAAAATTTACCCTTCAGAAATACGAATAATCGCAGCTTTACACACCAGCCGCAACCCAAGGATTTGGAAAAAACGAAATGGATAACTTATTCAGCAACATGCTGCGAATAATTCCGCCATTTTTCCAAGCAGGCTTCCATATCTTCGGGAATTGGGCATTCAAAACGCATAAACTCTCCGGTGGTTGGATGCACAAAACCTAAAGTGCGCGCGTGCAAAGCCTGCCTTGGAAGGACTTTAAAACAATTCTCCACAAACTGTTTGTATTTGGAAAATGTGGTTCCTTTTAAAATCTTTTCGCCACCGTAACGTTCGTCGTTAAAAAGCGTGTGGCCTATGTGCTTCATATGCACACGGATTTGGTGGGTGCGGCCCGTTTCCAATCGGCAGGAAACCAGCGTAACGTAACTCAATCGTTCCAAAACTTTATAATGCGTAACCGCGGGCTTTCCTTTTTCCGCCTCGTCCCCTTCATAAACCGTATTTTGAAGTCGGTTTTTTGGGTGGCGGCCAATATTTCCCTCAATCGTACCCTCGTCTGCTTCCACATTTCCCCAAACCAGGGCTACATATTCACGCTCCGTGGTTTTGTCGAAAAACTGTTTTGCGAGGTGCGTCATCGCTTCTTCAGTCTTTGCGATTACCAAAAGTCCGCTGGTGTCTTTGTCAATTCTATGTACTAAACCTGGTCTATTACTTGAGTTATTCGGTAAATTTTCAAAATGATAGGTCAACGCATTTATCAACGTACCGCTGTAATTTCCGTGGCCGGGGTGCACTACCATTCCCGCAGGTTTGTTAACCACGATTACGGCATCGTCTTCATAAACAATATTTAACGGAATGTTTTCGGGCACCAAAAGAAATTCGTACGGCGGATGTTCAAAAAGCACGGTTACTAAATCGTTTCCTTTTACTTTGTAATTGCTTTTTACGGGAACACCGTTTACGTAAATATTTCCGGCCGTAGCTGCCTTTTGTATTTTGTTGCGCGTGGCCTTTTCAATGAGGTTCATCAGGTATTTATCTACCCGAAGCGGATTTTGCCCCTTGTCTGCCTTAAACCGAAAATGTTCGTACAAATCGTCGTTGCCGCCCGTGTCGTCTATTTCGTCTTCATTAAAACTCGCCATTGTTGTCCTCTGTGTTTTCAATGGGGGCGTCTGGGTTTTCTTCGGAAGCGTCCACATCAGTTTGAATTCTATTTAGCGATTCGTCCCCCACAATCAGGTCTATCACCGAAGTTTTCTGCAAGGATGTACCCGGCTCCAATTTTTCGCCTTTATAGCGAAGTTCCAATACGTTGTCACTAATGTGCGGGCGGTAGCTTATCTTTCCAATCTTAAAGCCCATGGCCAGAAGCGTGGGTTCGGCCTGACGGCGCGTGCGGCCCACTACATCAGGCACTTCCACCTTTCGGTAGCCAGACGGATTTAGCGTTAAGTATAGCTTTCGGTCTTCCTTTACAAATTTTCCCGGCTTCGGAATTTGCTCAATGACCGAATACTTCGGAAAATCGGGGTTATAATTGGCCGAATCCAAAATTTCATATCGCAGGTCCATTTCCTCGAGCTTCTCTTCTACTTTATCCAGCGACATTTTTGCCAGGTTCGGCACTTCAATCTTTTCATTGTGGTTGGTGCTTATGCGCAGCCACCACAAAATTAAAAAGGCCAAAACCAACAGGGCTACTATAGCCAACAACAATTGCTTCAAAAAAGCCCGGGTAAACACGAATTGGAGAAAAGTCATAGGTTTTTATGTTAATGCGCAAAAATATAAAAAAACCAAAGTTAGTATCTTTTGTTGAAATCGAAATTGAAATCGAAATTGAAATCGAAATTGAAATTGAAATTGAAATCGAAATTGAATTTCCTTGGCTATAGATTACTGATAACCGATGACGGACAACCCCAACTTTTAATTACTTTTGTAAACGTAGGTTTTAACGTATTGGTATGGACAAAAAACATATTGCCGTCGCTATGGGCGGCTATTCTAGCGAGTTCGAGATTTCCCTTAACAGTGGCGGCGTGGTGTGCAACGCCCTCGATAAAGATAAATATGAAGTGCATCCTGTCCATATTTTGGAGGAAGGCTGGTATTTTGTGGATGGCAAGGGCGGGAAACACCCCGTGAACAAGGCTGATTTCAGCTTTAGCAATGGTTTAGAAACCATCCGGCCCGATGTGGTTTTCAACACCATTCACGGCACCCCGGGCGAGGATGGCTACTTGCAGGGCTATTGGGATTTGCTGGGCGTGCGGCACACGAGCACCGATTATTACCAAGCGGCCCTGAGCTTCAACAAACGCGATTGCCTTTCGGTGCTGAAGAATTTTGGGGTGCTTTGCGCAAATTCCTATTACATCAACCAAGGGAATGAGATCAATTTAGATGAAATTGTGAAGCGAACCGGACTGCCCTGTTTTGTAAAACCAAACCGTTCCGGCTCGAGTTTTGGCATTAGCAAAGTGCACGAAATGGCAGAAATGATTCCCGCCATAGAAAAGGCCTTTACCGAAGATTCCGAAATAATTATTGAAACGGCCCTCGTTGGTACCGAAGTTTCGGTTGGGGTCTATAATAATGGCGAGGAAATTATTGCCCTTCCGGTGACCGAAATTGTTTCCGAAAATGAATTTTTTGATTATGAGGCCAAATATCTGGGGAAGTCCCAGGAAATTACACCCGCAAGAATTTCAGACAAAGAAACCGAAATGGTACAAAAAGAAGCCGTTCGTATTTATAAATTATTGAATATGAAAGGCATCACCCGAAGCGAATTCATTATTCAAAAGGGAAAAGCATATTTTCTGGAAATAAACACCAATCCGGGCCTTTCAACCGAAAGCATCGTGCCCAAACAAGCCCGCGAGGCGGGAATGACGCTTACGGAGTTTTTTGATATATTAATACAAAATGTACTGAAGTAGTTTCAGGTTTCAAGTTACAGGTTTCAGGTTTAAAAACTTAACAACCCATAACTCATAACCCATAACTCATAACTTTTTAAAATGAAATACTACCTCATAGCCGGTGAAGCCTCTGGCGATCTGCACGGCGCCAATTTAATGAAAGCCCTAAAGAAAGAAGATACCGATGCGGATTTCCGGTTTTGGGGTGGCGATTTGATGCGCGCGGTTGGCGGCACAGAGGTTAAGCACTATCGGGAGCTCGCCTTTATGGGCTTTGCGGAGGTAGTTCTAAACCTGCGAACCATACTGCGGAACATTTCATTTTGCAAAAAAGACATTGAGGCTTACCATCCCGACGTGCTTATTTTTATTGACTATCCCGGATTCAATTTCCGCATAATGAAATGGGCGCGCCAACAGGGCTATAAAACACATTATTACATTTCGCCACAAATCTGGGCCTGGAAAGAGGGCCGCATTAAGGACATAAAGCGCGATGTGGACGAAATGTATGTAATTCTTCCCTTTGAAAAGGATTTTTATGAAGAAAAACACAATTTTCCAGTCCATTTTGTGGGCCATCCGTTGATAGACGCCATTTACGACAGAAAACAGGTAGATCCCCAAATTTTTAAAAAGGAACACAATTTGGACGAGCGCCCCGTGATCGCCCTCTTGCCGGGAAGCCGCAAGCAGGAAATAAAAAAAATGCTCAAGATTATGGTATCCGTTGCGCCCGATTTTAAGGAATACCAATTTGTTATTGCCGGGGCACCGAGCCAGGAAAAATCGTTTTATGACGGATTTCTTCAAAACAAAAACGTGCACTTTGTGGCCAACAAGACCTATGATCTTTTAAGTATTTCAGAGGCTGCCCTGGTTACCTCGGGCACGGCAACCTTGGAGACGGCCCTGTTCAAGGTGCCGCAGGTGGTTTGTTATAAAGGCAGCAGGATTAGTTATGAAATCGCCAAACGCATTATTAAACTGGAATATATTTCGCTGGTCAATTTAATTTTAAACAAAACTGTGGTAACGGAGCTTATCCAGCACGATTTCAACCAAAGAAGACTGAAGGAAGAATTGGCCCGAATTCTTGACCCCTATACGCGGGCCACTATGTTTTTGGAGTATTACGAACTGGAGCAAAAACTGGGCGGTAGGGGCGCGAGCAAAAACACGGCGCAGTTAATCTACAATTCAATTCAAAAAAATGAATAAAATTTTATAATTTTAGTCATTCATCCATATTTTCCATCAATGCGCAAAATACTTTTTCTTTCCCTTTTTTCCTTATTTCTGATTTCCTGCGGAAGCACAAAAAACACCGGAAAAGTTCCGGAGGCCATTATTGGCAAAAATGACCCAAAACCAAAACCGGTTCGCAAAATAAACAGTGCAAAAAACCATACCAGCTTCAGCGAAAAGGAAGAGAATATTCCAGAAGCGACAGAGGAAAGTCCGAAGGAAATAAAAAGGGAAATAATCGATTTTGCGAAAAGTTTTGAGGGCACGCGCTATAAATTTGGCGGAACTACAAACGCCGGAATGGATTGCTCGGGCTTGGTATATACTGCGTTTCAAAAGGAAAACATTTCGCTGCCACGAATTTCAAGGGATATGGCTAAAAAGGGCATTTTGATTTCCTTTAAGGACATACAAGAAGGCGATCTGGTCTTTTTCAAAACCAGCAGCCGCAATAGTATAAACCACGTGGGGCTGGTTGTGGAATCCAAGCGCGGCGAGATAAGGTTTATTCATTCCACCATTCAAGCAGGGGTTATCATATCCTCGCTTGAAGAGGCGTACTGGAAAAAAGCCTTTGTGGAAGTTAGACGTGTTATATAAACCAACTTTTTTGTATCTTAGAAAGCATATAAAGGTTTATATTTTAAAAATTGGATGCTTTTAAATACTATTTAAATTTGCAAGCACAAAACCTGTCACAAATTATACACAAGGTGATCTGGCAGCCAAAAATGTAAGTCTTTTAACAAATAGCCATCCTTCTCCCCAGTTAATTTTAAGTTTTACACTTAAACTATTGGGGCATGAAATTCATCAATTTTGCCATTGTAAAATTCGCAATCGTCCTGGTGGCCGGCATTTTGACTGCGCATTTTTGGCCCATTCGCTGTTTTTTGCTTCCTTATTTGCCGCTGCTCCTGGCAATATTACTATTTCTATGGTTTAGGGCCAGAAAACAGCTTTTTCAGGATTTATTTTTTGGGCTTGCAACTTATCTGTGTTTTTTTTCGATAGGCTATACCTCCTATCAAATGAGAATGCCTGAATTTCAACCGAAGCATTTTTCAAATTTGGTGGTTGCAGATGAACCGATATTTCTTCAATTAAAAATTGAGCAGCAATTAAAACCCGATACATACAATGATAGATATGTAGCAGTGGTAACCGCCATAAACCAACGCCCAAGCTCGGGAAAATTATTGCTCAACATTTCCAAAAATTCTTTCCCAAAAGCGCTTTTGGCCGATAATCTTTTGTTGGTGTATGCGCCAGTCCAAGAAATTCCGGCCCCGCTGAATCCATATCA
Organism: Aequorivita sp.; assembly: GCA_048265145.1. Taxonomy (GTDB): domain Bacteria; phylum Bacteroidota; class Bacteroidia; order Flavobacteriales; family Flavobacteriaceae; genus Aequorivita. The sequence continues at coordinate 21,229 of JBLXCF010000015.1, read as the reverse complement.
ATTCGATTATTCAAAATATATGAAATCGCTCGGGATTTATGGTCAATTGCGGGTTTCTTCCAAAGCCATTTTGAATTCCTGCAACGGTTCAAATACAATTTCGGGGATTGCCCAAAACCTTCGGGCCCAAATTATTTCAAAACTTAAAAAAACAAAATTGAAAAGGGACGAGCGCGCCATAATCCAGGCGCTCGTATTGGGCGAAAAAAAGGATATTGATCAAATTCTCTATAAACAGTACGCCGCGGCGGGAGCTGTACATATTTTGGCAGTTTCAGGACTGCATGTAGGTATTCTGTACCTCATTTTGGCATTTCTTCTTAAGCCTTTACAACGATGGAAAATTGGCGGGTATGCCCAATCCATCGCAATGGTACTATTGCTCTGGGGCTTCGCTATGCTTTCCGGGTTATCCCCATCGGTAACACGGGCGGTAACAATGTTCAGTTTTTTTGCCTTGGCAAAACTATTCGGGCGGGAGACCAATGCCATCAACACTTTGTTTCTGTCATTTTTGACGTTACTGTTAATTAATCCATTATGGCTGTTCCAGGTTGGATTTCAATTGAGCTATTTGGCAGTATTTTTCATCGTTTGGCTGCAGCCGCTTTTTTATAAAATTGGCTATTCAAGATATTTATTGGTCCGAAAGATTTGGGGCCTTATTACGGTTACACTTTGTGCCCAAATTGGGGTTTTGCCATTAAGCCTCTATTATTTTCACCAATTTCCTGGGCTGTTTTTGGTTACTAATATTGTGGTGCTGCCGTTTCTCACAGTATTGATGTGCGGAGGCATTTTAATAGTGGCTTTGGCTGCTTTTGAAATGTTGCCGGATTGGCTGGCCATTGCATATAATTACTGCATTGAGGCATTGAACGGTTTTATTCAATGGGTGGCAGTTCAAGAGAATTTTCTGTTTCAGGAAATTCCCTTTTCAACGCTAAAGGTACTGGCCACCTACCTTTTGATTGTTGCGTTGGTTTATTTTCTGAAGAAAGTTACCTACGGACGGTTGGGCAGGGCGTTGATTGCGCTTTCCGTATTTATCGGGGCTTTTATCTATGATGATTTCCGAACTTCTGAAAACCAACTAATCGTTTTCCAAAAAAACAAACAAACCTTGTTGGGCTATAAAAACAGCTCCGAATTAAGAGTTTTTAAAAGCGGTTTAAGCGTTTCCGAAGCAAACGAATATCCATTGCAGGCTTATAAAATAAAAGCAAACATTCAAAGGATTTCCGAAGAAAAAATTCCGAAGGTGTTCCAATATAACAACAAACGGGTGTTGGTTCTAGATAGTTTGGGTGTGTATCCTCCCGGAATGACGGTGCATACCATTCTTTTGACCCAGAGCCCTAAAATAAATCTAATTCGTCTGATCGACAGCCTGCAACCGAAACAAATTGTGGCGGATGGAAGCAATTACCATTCCTATGTCCGGTACTGGGAAAAAACTTGTAAACTAAAAAAGCTCCCGTTCCACCATACGGCAAAACAAGGAGCTTTCCCAATAGAATAGCCCGAATATGAAACGCTACATGGCTATTCTAAAATGTAGGTTTAAAATTCTTTTGATATTCCGCCCACGCTTCCTCGGTGGTAATTTTCAAATAATCGTCGGAATGGATCATCTTTAAAAACAATTCCAATTGCGGCGGGGTCCGATATCCGGGTACTGCTTGAATAAGACTGCCGCTTTCGGTAAAAAACACTACACTGGGGTAGGCATATATCTTCAGGGCGTGGGCAAATAAATGCTGCGAATTTCTCCCCTTTCTGGCCGGATCGTAATTCGGATTGGTATAGGTAAAATCGTTAAAGGTAACCTCTTCGGTACCTTCGGCGTTAAACTTGACGGAATAGTAATTTTCATTTAAATAGGCAATCACCTCAGGATCGCTAAAGGTATTTTTATCAAGCATTTTGCAAGGGCCGCACCAAGTGGTGTATACGTCCATAAAAATCTTTTTGGGCGCCTTTTTTTGTGCGGCCAAGGCCTCATTCATCGTCATCCAATTAATTTTTTGGGCCTGTAGGGAAGGTATTGATAAAAGTAAAATTAATAGTAAAATATTTTTCATCGAATTTTTTTTTGAGGTTCGAGATTGAAACAAAAAGCGTTCCACAAACGGAACGCTTTTTTATTGTAAAGTATTGTGTATTACCGTACGCCATGCATCAACTTTTTCAACACCGGATTGAGCAGTATCACCAACAGACCCGCCACAATTGGTACTATTGTGAAAATCAGGAAAAAAGTGGACAGGCTATACTTTGCCGTAATATTTTCAATTTGACCGCCCAAAACCGCCGCCAATTTATTACCTATTGCAATTGCCAAATACCACATTCCGAACATAAAAGCAATCATCCTGGCGGGAACGAGTTTTGACACGTACGATAGGCCAACCGGCGACAGACAGAGCTCTCCCAAGGTATGGAACATGTATGCCAAAATCAGCCAGATCATACTAACTTTTACCCCGTCCTCAACGCCGTAGGAACCCCACGCCAATAGCCCAAAACCAATGGCCATAATAATCAGACCCAGGCCATATTTAACGGCTGCCGAAGGATTGTATTTGCTTTCCCACCATTTTGAAAAGAAGGATGCAAACGCAATAATGAAGAATGAATTCAGGATACTGAACCACGATACGGTTATTTCAACTTCATCGTTTTTTATTTCCGCCACCTGTGCCTTTACGATCCCGTTGTTGTCTTTCGTTACGTTGTTTGCCCTCGCACTCGCCAACCTATCTTCATCTAGATAGCCATAGGAAGTACCTTCATTGTCCTTATTGATGATAAATATTTCATCGCCTACTTTAAAATTATGGGGTTCCGTAATTTTTGTAACTCTTTCTACCACCACATCAGATTCGGAAACCACATAATTTTCAGTTATGGGCACGTAACTAACGGTCGGTTTTCCTTCGGCATCGGTAGTGGTTTTTTGAACTGCACTGTAGGTAACGTTATATGCACTGGTATTCATATCCCGATTCAGCATCCAGCCAACGATGCCCCACATTAAGGCGAAGCAGACCACCAAAACTATATTGGAGCCCGGAATTTTATTGAACGTTTTTTTCCAAAGCAGGTACAAAACCCAAGAAATGATACCCAAGGGAACCACCGTCAATAAAATATTAACGATATTAAAAATCAATGCCTGATTGCCACTCAAAACCCTATCAACACTATCCCTGGCAAAGATGATCAACGAAGTTGCGCCCTGTTCAAAACTCATCCAGAAGAAAACGGTAAAGAACGCAAAAATGATAAAGGCAATCATCCGGTCCCTAATAACCGGCGCATATCGGGCAATCCGTCCTATTACAAGAATTAAAAATAGGAACAATGCTATAAGAATTGCAACATATTGTCCTTCCATAGCACCCATTTGCAGGGCTGAAAACATATCGATCCCTGCAATTTTTGACAGTGGGTCGTTCAAGGCGTAACCCAAACCTATTATGGAGCAGATTGTTATAAGTACCTTATCAAAAGTGGTAAACGGATTTAATTTGTTAACCTCCTCCTCTTCTTTTGTTTGGTTTTGCGGCACTTCCTCTTTTTCAAGTTCTTTGGGTGTTCCACCTATTTTACCGAACAAGGGTTTAGCCAGCCAAAATTGTAAGGTTCCCAACATCATAAAAATTCCTGCAAGTCCAAAGCCCCACGACCATCCAATTCGTTCAGCCAAATACCCGCAAAGCATCATTCCGAAGAAAGCCCCGGCATTTACACCCATATAAAAGAGTGTGTAGGCGCCGTCTTTTTTACCCTCATTGCCCTTGTACATTTCAGAAATGATGGAGGTAATGTTCGGTTTAAAAAAGCCCGTACCGATTACCAAAAGCGCCAGTCCGAGATATAGCGAAAATTCTGTTTCAAAAGCCATCGATGCATGACCCAAAGTCATAATAAAGGCCCCAATTACTACCGCCCAGCGATAGCCGGTAAATTTATCGGCGATAATCCCGCCGATGATTGGCGTAATGTAGAGGAGCATGGCGTAAGTCCCAAAAAGGGCGCCGGCATTTTCGGCGGACCATTCCCAGCCTGGATTGTAGCCGATGGCGGCCATGGTTAAGAAGTTGATCAAAAGAACGCGCATGCCGTAGAAGGAAAAACGCTCCCACATCTCGGTAAAAAAGAGTACGAACAAGCCTCCAGGGTGTCCTAAAACTTTGTCTTTAAACAGGTTTTCTATATCGGTGTTCATAGATTCTAACTTTGGAAAATAATTTTAAAAGATGAATTACGCTTTATTGATGTTTGGATCCGCAATTTCAAATCCTTCGTTGTCGCCATCAATTTCACGCTCGTTGTCCTCTGCGCCGTGCGTAAGGTTCTCCAATTTTTTTCGTATTAAAAGAACCAATAATCCAAATACTACACAGAACACAGCAATTCCTGTAAACACGGTATATTCGCCTAAATTCGAAGCAGATTCGCCAAGCAAGCCTGCAACCTTATTTCCGAAACCGGTCATTGCAAAATAAACACCCATCATTAAAGATGCATATTTTAGAGGAGCCAATTTTGTAATATAAGAAAGCGCAACGGGCGATAGGCAAAGTTCACCAATGGTATGGAACAAATAGGCCAGTACCAACCAATACATAGCCGAAGCGCCGGCACTGTTGAATTGTGCCGCTGCGGCCGTCATAAAGAAAAATCCCATTCCCATAATTATCAAGCCAACACACATTTTAAAAAGCGAGGTAGAAACCTTTCCTTTCAATTTTCTCTTGGCCCAATAAGCCGCAACCACGGTTCCGAAAATAATAATAAACATTGCGTTCAACGATTGGAACCAAGATGCCGGCACTTCCCATCCCATCAACATTCTATTTGTTTTTTCCGAAGCATAGATATTCATTAAACCTCCAGCTTGTTCAAAAGCACCCCAAAATACGATTACAAGTAAAAAAGAAATGAAAAGTACGATGACCCTATCCTTTTCAATTTTGGATAGTGGCCTTTTCATTGCGGCAGCTTCTTCCGGGTCAATAGATTTATTGGTGTTGTTACCTACATATTTTAGGTGCTTCTGCCCTACCAAATATTGAATCAATCCCAAAAGCATTCCAATAGCGGCAAGGCCAAAACCGTAGTGCCAGCCATAAACTTCGCCCACATAACCCACAATCAAACTGGAAAGAAAAGCTCCGATATTGATACCTATGTAAAAAATAGTAAAACCTTTATCCCTTCTAATATCGCCAGGCTTGTATAGCCCACCAACCATTGTTGAAATATTCGGTTTTAGCATTCCTACTCCTGCAATAATTAGCCCCAGACCTGTATAGAATGCCCACATTTCTTCCACTGAAAGAATTCCGTGCCCAAGCACGAGCAGGATGCCGCCTACAAGTACCGATTGTTTTTGACCCAAAAACTTATCTGCAATCCACCCTCCGGGAATGGAAGCTACGTACACCAGCATGGTGTAGGTACCGTAAAGCGAAAGTGCTTCGGCATTAGTCCATCCCAAGCCAGGGTTGCCGCTAGTTGCTTCGGCAACAAGATAAAGCACCAAAATGGCACGCATTCCATAATAGGAAAATCGCTCCCACATTTCGGTAAAAAACAGAATGTAAAGACCTACTGGGTGACCAAATAATTCTTTTTGCTTTTGGTATTGAAGTGCTTCTGACATAAAATTTAGAATTAGTTAAAGTTGATTTATAGATTTTTCTTAATAAAATCGGTCATTAAGGTGTAAAGATGCAAACGCGTATTGCCGCCGTAAATGCCGTGGTTTTTGTCGGGATATATGCGCCAATCAAATTGTTTGTTGGCCTGCACCAGGGCTTCCACCAATCGCATGGTGTTTTGAACGTGAACGTTGTCATCCGCACTTCCGTGGACCAGTAAAAATTTTCCTTTTAATTTGTCTACGTGTGAAAGTGGCGAGTTCTCGTCATAACCCGAGGCGTTTTCCTGTGGGGTTTGCATATAGCGTTCGGTGTAAATACTGTCGTAAAACCTCCAGCTTGTAACCGGAGCAACAGATATTGCCATTTCAAAAGTGTCTGCTCCTTGGAACAGACAGTTTGCGGACATAAACCCGCCGTAGCTCCAGCCCCAAATTCCCGTTCTGGAAGCATTGATATAAGGCAGTTCGCTCAGCTTTTTGGCGACCGCTATTTGGTCCTCCACTTCGTATTTGCCCAATTCCTTTTGGGTCATTTTTTTGAAATCCCTACCTTTAAAACCCGTTCCGCGACCATCCACACAGGCAATTATGATTTGCTGTTCGTTGGCAAGCATTTGGTGCCACCAGTCGTTGCCGCCCATCCAACTGTTTGATACATTCTGCGACCCCGGTCCGGAATATTGATACAGAAACAACGGATACTGTTTAGTTTCATCAAAATCCAAGGGTTTTATCATATACATATTTAAATCCTCCCCGTGGATATTGATTGTGGAAAACTCTTTGGGTGAAATTTTATAGGATTCCAACCTATTTTTCAACGCAAGGTTGTTTTTAATCTCTCGGAGGATTTTCCCGGTTTTTGCATCATTAAGCGTAAAAATGTAAGGAGTAGTCGCGTTGGAAAACGAGCCGATATAATAGGAATAATCGGCACTAAATTCTGCATCATTGGTTCCGGTTTTTTGACTCAATCGCGCCTTGTTCTTTCCCGAAGGCAATATGGAATACACATCGCGGTTGATGCTTCCATTTTCAGTACTTTGATAATACACACGGCCCGTATTTTGGTCAAATCCATAAAACGCAGTTACTTCCCACGGACCTTTTGTAACTTGGTTCAGCAACTTTCCATCTTTATCGTATTGATAAATATGGTTCCATCCATCGCGTTCGCTTGTCCAAAAGAAACTGTTGTTGTTCAGGAATTTTAAATTGTCGGTAACATCCACATAGGCTTTGTCCTTTTCCTGCAAAATCAATTTTGATGAATTATTGGATGCATCCACAAAAACCAACTCGAGAATGTTTTGGTGGCGATTGGTAAGCTGAACGCTTAAAGTATTGTTATCGTTCGTCCAAAGCAATCGTGGAATGTAATAGCTGTTGTATTTTGAAAGATCCACTTCGGAGGTTTTCCCACTTTCAAGGTCATAAATTTGCAACGAAACTTTTGAGTTGTTTTCGCCTGCTTTTGGATATTTGAAAGTGTCGGCGTAGGGATAAAGATCGTTTCCATATACATCCATAGTATATTGCGGAACTCCGGTTTCGTCAAATTTTATATAGGCAAGTTTGTCGCCATTGGTGCTCCATTCAAAAGCGCGAACAAAGGCGAATTCCTCTTCATACACCCAATCGGTAATGCCGTTGATGATGCTGTTCTTTTTACCATCAGTAGTGATCTGTTTTGATTCGCCGGAATTTAAATCCTTTACATAAAGATTGTTTTCAAAACCATAGGCGATTTTGGTTCCATCATTGCTAAAAGTTGGCTCTTGTATTTTATTGGTTGAAACCAATTTAAAATCTTTCGATTTTACGTCGTACACATAATAGGTTCCACGGGAAGAACGCCTAAAGATCGGTTCAATTTCTGTAGTAAAAAGGATTTTGGTCTCATCGTTATTGAATTCATACGAAATGACATATTCAATCCCCCGTAAATCCTGTGTGTTCAAGACCGTTCGGGTTTTCGACCCGCTTTTGTAATCATATACGTCAATAGTAGAGGCCTTGTTCTGGGCATCATAATTGAGCACGGAGTATTCCTTGCCATTGTTAAGCGATCGGAGCGCCTCGAGCCTTTCGGTTTTAAATACCCCAGATCCGGGTTTCCAAATATCCTCAAGGGTTATGTTTTTTTGTTGGGCGGAAAGCGAAAGAGATGCCGTAAAAAACAGCAATAAAAAAGCAAGGGAATTAAATCTTTTCAAAGTGTTAAAATTTTGTAACGCCAAGTTTACTAATTTTTTGTGAAAGTGGGGTCGGATTTTTTGTTAAATAACCCTTTGAAGCGTGATTTATTGGAAATAACAAATTGTTACAACACCTTACAAATGCTACCTTTTTGGCGTTATGGACTTTAGCATTTCAAGAAAAATTGGGCATAACTTCAATCCCGAACTAATGGCATAGTAGTGCAGCGCAACAATCCCTCCTGTTTTGAGATTTCATGATAAGGAACTTCCTCTACGGTGAATCCTTGTTCGCGCAACCAAGTGTTCAACCGGGTAAAGTTTTTTTCTGAAATGACCACTTCCGGTGAAATGGAAAAAATATTGCTGTTCATTTCATACATTTCGCGTTTGGAGATGTGGAAACAGTTTTCTTTCCCAAAAAAATCCACCAGCCATTGATATTCCTCTTCAATCAAAAAACCCTCTTTATGGATAATTGCTTTGCCCTTTCCCAAAGGCTGAAAGCAACAATCCAAATGGAGGGCGTTTTCATCGGCCACCGTATTGCTTTTCCGAAGGTTGAACGATTTCACTTTTTTATGCGGAAACAAACTTTGAAGATGCCGAACGGCATTCAGATTAGTACGAGCGGTAATAAAATTAGGGTAATCGTCGCCATAGTACGTTCCCACAAAAATATACTCCCCCCACGGCATGACATCACCTCCCTCGATATGGGCATTCTCGGGAAACTCAATGACCTTGGTAGGATCAATTTGTTTAATAACGTGCTCAATCGCCTCAATTTCCAGCGAACGATCCTCCAGTATATTCGCGATAATAAACTTGTCCTCAATAACAAAGGCGATATCTCGCGAAAAAATCTGATTGTAATCTTTAATGGAATGAGGGCGATACACTTTTACTCCATATTTTTTAAAAACCGCTGCAACTGCATCCATTTCCTTGACCATATCCTCATCCTTCGGATAGGTACCGGCTTTTATGTGTTCGGCAGATTTTGGATCGTAGGCGTCCTCCAGCTTTGGAACCGGCCCGTTGCTATCTGCCCTTCCGAGAATAACTGCGCGTAGCCTTGAAATTTCGTCGTTTATGTTTAAATGGATCATATGGCAAATATAGAAAAAGCACCCCGATATGGAAGTGCTTCTAAAGGTATTAAAAATAAGTCTTTATCGTTTTTCGATGGGCACAAACGAGCGTAGGTTGGCTCCCACGTAAATTTGACGAGGCCGGCCGATTGGTTCTTTTTGAAGCCGCATTTCCCTCCACTGCGCTATCCAGCCGGGCAAACGGCCCAACGCAAACATGGGAGTAAACATTTCTACGGGAATGCCCAAGGCCCTGTAGATAATTCCGGAATAGAAATCTACATTCGGATATAGTTTTCTATCCACGAAATACGGATCTTCCAACGCTTCCTTTTCAAGTGCCTTGGCAATATCCAAAACCGGATCGTCTATTCCTAAATCTTCCAGCACATCATCTGCCGCCTTTTTGATAATCTTGGCGCGCGGGTCGAAGTTTTTATAAACTCTATGCCCAAAACCCATCAAACGGAAAGGATCATCCTTGTCTTTAGCCTTGGCCATAAACTTTTTGGTGTCGCCACCATCCTCCTTAATTGCCTCAAGCATTTCGATAACAGCTTGGTTGGCACCCCCGTGGAGCGGTCCCCAAAGTGCGGCAATACCCGCCGAAATTGAAACAAAAAGACCCGCATGGGAAGAACCGACGATACGCACCGTAGAAGTGGAACAATTTTGTTCGTGGTCTGCGTGCAGAATGAGCAATTTATTGAGTGCCTCAACAACGGTGGGCTTGGAAGTAAATTCACCGCTCGGCTTTTTAAACATCATTTTTACAAAGTTTTCAACATATCGCAAATTGTCGTCCCCATAATCCAACGGAAGGCCTAAACGTTTTCTGTAGGTCCAAGCCGTCAAAACCGGAAATTTGGCGAGTATTTTCACAATAGCTTTATACATATCCTCCTCGCTATCAACGTTTACGGAAGAAGGGTTAAAAGCCACCAAGGCCGAGGTTAGTGATGAAAGCACGCCCATCGGGTGGGCAGATTTTGGAAATCCGTCCAGGATTTTCTTAACATCTTCATCTACGTGCGATTGTGCTTTAATGTCATTATGAAACTTCTCCAATTGGGTTTCGGTAGGAAGCTCACCAAAAATGAGCAAATAGCAAACCTCGAGAAAACGGGCCTTTTCGGCCAACTCTTCAATGGAATAGCCACGGTATCGCAAAATTCCCTTTTCACCGTCCAAAAAAGTAATGGCGCTTTCGCACGAGCCTGTATTTTTATAACCGGGATCCAGGGTAACTACCCCTTGGGTGTCGCTCCGCAGATTTTTAATATCTATTCCTAATTCATTTTCAGTTCCTTCTACAATCGGAAACTCGTATTTTCTACCATCAATTTCGAGGGTCGCCATCTTTGCCATAAAATAAAATGTGTTTTGAATTTTTCAGAAATGTAAAAGTACAAAATACAGGGGAAATTCTTTAACATTTCGAACTATTCTTAGGTTAAATAATCCTTAAATGACGAACATTTTGGCGGTTTTTTTTTCAAATAAAAAACCTTGCGAATTGCAAGGTTCTTACTAACGATTTTCTTTTACTATATTTTAAATGCTCTTTGCTGTGGAAAGTAGGCTACTTCACCCAATTCCTCCTCAATTCTAAGCAGTTGGTTGTATTTTGCCATACGATCACTGCGGGAGGCGGAACCGGTTTTGATCTGGCCACAGTTTAAAGCCACGGCCAAATCGGCAATGGTATTGTCTTCTGTTTCCCCGCTTCGGTGGCTCATTACGGAAGTATAACCGGCATTATGCGCCATGTTTACGGCGGCAATGGTTTCAGTGAGTGTTCCTATTTGATTTACTTTTATGAGAATGGAATTGGCAATTTTTTCCGAAATACCTTTTGAAAGCCTTTCTACATTGGTTACGAAGAGATCATCGCCTACCAACTGTACTTTATGGCCAATCCTTTCGGTCAAATATTTCCAGCCTTCCCAGTCGTTTTCGTCCATTCCATCCTCGATGGAAATGATAGGATACTTTTCGCACAATTGCGCCAAATAATCTGCCTGCTCTTCTGAGGTGCGTACTTTTCCCTTTTCGCCTTCAAATTTTGTGTAATCGTATTTCTTCTTCACATAAAATTCCGCGGCAGCGCAATCCAGGGCAATCATTACATCGTCACCCAATTTGTATCCGGCTTTTTTGGTAGCTTTTGCGATGGTATCCAAAGCATCCTCCGTTCCGTCCAAAGTTGGTGCAAAACCGCCTTCGTCGCCAACCGCAGTACTCAACCCGCGGTCGTGCAATACTTTTTTAAGGTTGTGGAAAATTTCGGAACCCATCTGCATGGCGTGAGTGAAGTTTTTCGCCTTTACGGGCATCACCATAAATTCCTGAAAGGCAATGGGCGCATCGCTGTGGGAGCCTCCATTGATGATATTCATCATGGGTACAGGAAGCGTTTTTGCACTCACTCCACCCACGTAGCGGTACAACGGCATCCCCAACTCTGCAGCGGCGGCCTTGGCGCAGGCCAATGAAACGCCCAAAATAGCGTTGGCACCGAGCTTCGATTTGTTTTTGGAGCCGTCCAGATCGATCATTGTTTTATCAATCAATTCCTGTTCAAAAACAGAAATGCCCAAAAGGGTTCCGGCTATTTTGCCGTGAACGTTTTCCACGGCCTTCAACACGCCTTTGCCCATATAAGCCTTTCCTCCATCGCGAAGCTCCACGGCTTCGTGCTCGCCCGTCGAAGCTCCCGAAGGAACCGCGGCGCGGCCCATAAAACCGTTTTCGGTGATTACGTCCACTTCGATTGTGGGGTTTCCTCTGGAATCAAAAATTTGTCTGGCGTTGATGTCGATGATGATGCTCATTGGTAAAAGTAAATAGTTATTGGTTAATAGTTAATTGTAAAGACCCCAAAGGTTTCAAAAACCTTTGGGGTCCGGAAAGTTTTAAGCGGTTTGTAGTTTATGTTTTTCAATACTTTCGATGAATCCATCAAAAAGATAAGAAGCATCGTGCGGCCCAGGACTTGCCTCAGGGTGATATTGGACTGAGAAAGCGGGCTTGTTTTTTATACGTATGCCAGCGGCAGTATGGTCATTTAAATGTTCGTGGGTTATTTCAATATTGGGATTGGCCTCCGCTTCTTCCCTATTGATGGCAAACCCGTGGTTTTGGGAGGTAATTTCGCCCTTGCCGGTAATCAAATTCATTACGGGATGATTGATGCCGCGGTGTCCGTTGTGCATTTTATAGGTTGAGACCCCATTGGCAAGCGCCAACATTTGGTGGCCCAAACAGATTCCGAACATAGGAAGGGCCTTGTCCAGAATAGTTTTTACTACTTCTATCGCGCTGTGCAGCGGCTCGGGATCGCCGGGCCCGTTGGAGATGAAATAGCCATCGGGATTGAAGGCTTCCATTTCAGAAAAAGTTGCATTGTAAGGGAAGACTTTTATGTAGCAATCGCGTTCGGCGAGCCTGCGCAGGATGTTCTTTTTAATTCCCAAATCCAATGCTGAGATTTTGTATTTGGCGTTCTCGTTTCCGAAGAAATAGGGCTCCTTTGTGGAAACTTTTGAAGCAAGTTCCAAACCGTTCATGTCTGGAATTTCGGCCAGTTGTTTTTTCAAACCTTCAATATTGTCAACTTCTGTTGACATAACGGCGTTCATCGCGCCATTGTCGCGAATGTAGCTTACTAACGCCCGAGTATCCACATCACTTATTGCGAGAAGATTATTTCTATTTAAAAATTCTTCCAACGAACCATCCGCAGCGGGACGGGAAAAGTGGTAACTGAAATTTCGCACCACCAAGCCCGCAATCTTGATTCCCTCAGATTCTATTTCTTCTTTATTGGTTCCGTAATTTCCGATATGCGCATTGGTGGCGACCATAATTTGTCCGAAATAGGAAGGGTCGGTAAAAATTTCCTGATAACCTGTCATTCCGGTGTTGAAACATACCTCGCCAAAGGCCGAGCCTTCTTTGTTTCCAACCGCCTTTCCGTAGAAAATGGTGCCGTCTGCCAATAAAATAAGTGCTTTTTTTCGTGTTTGGTATTTCATTATTTGAAGGGTTTCAAATTGCGGGTTACAAGTTGCAGGTTATAAGTGAAATAGAACCTTGTTAAAAATTCTTCGCAAAAATAGTATAAAAAAAAGGGATAAACGAAAACGCTTATCCCTTTGTTATTTAATGAATTCAAATTCATTTATTCTTCTTCTTTCTTCGCTTCTTTTTCAGCTTTTGCCGGAGCGGCTTTTGCAGCAGGTGCAGCAGCGGCAGTTTCAGTGCCAGTTGCGCCTCCACGACGACTTCTACGAGTGGATTTCTTCTTGGTCGCTTTTCCGGCGTTGTAAAGTTCGTTGAAATCAACTAGCTCTATCATTGCCATATCAGCGTTATCACCTAGACGGTTACCCAATTTAATGATTCGGGTGTAACCTCCCGGACGGTCACCAACTTTTGGCGCAACAGTTCTGAAAAGTTCTGCTACAGCATCTTTTTGACGCAATTTTGCAAAAACCAAACGACGGTTGTGTGTGGTGTCTTCCTTAGACTTTGTTACCAATGGCTCCACAAATTGCTTCAACGCTTTTGCTTTTGCAACAGTTGTGTTGATACGTTTGTGCTCAACAAGTGAACAAGCCATGTTGGCCAACATTGAATGTCTATGGGCAGTTTTTCTACCTAAGTGATTTATTTTTTTTCCGTGTCTCATGACGTTTTTGTTTTAATCATCATCTTGCTACAATATCCGTGCGTCGGAGAGCAAATTATGATGGGTTAAATTGATTATCGATTGCTGATTGTTGATTGTTGATTTCAGATTTACAACTTCAATAATCTGAAATCATAAATCTAAAATCGTAAATCAACTAGTCTTTATCTAATTTATATTTTGCAAGATCCATCCCGAAGTTTAGGCCTTTCACGTTTACAAGCTCTTCAAGCTCAGTAAGCGATTTTTTACCGAAATTACGGAACTTCATCAAGTCATTTTTATTGAAAGAAACAAGATCTCCCAAAGTATCAACTTCTGCAGCTTTCAAACAGTTTAGCGCACGAACCGAAAGGTCCATATCTACCAATTTTGTTTTAAGCAACTGGCGCATGTGAAGGGATTCTTCATCATAAGTTTCAGTTTGTGCAATCTCGTCAGCCTCCAAAGTGATGCGCTCATCGCTGAACAACATAAAGTGGTGAATCAAAGTTTTTGCAGCTTCGGTCAATGCATCTTTTGGGTGAATAGATCCGTCAGTAATGATTTCGAAAACTAATTTTTCGTAATCTGTTTTCTGCTCTACACGGAAGTTTTCAATACTGTACTTCACGTTTTTTATAGGGGTGTAGATAGAATCTGTAAATATGGTTCCCAAAGGAGCGTTCGCTTTTTTGTTCTCTTCAGCAGGAACATAACCGCGACCTTTTTCGATAGTAATTTCGAAATTAAGGTTCACTTTCTTGTCCATATTGCAAAGAACCAAGTCTGGGTTCAATACTTGGAAGCCAGAAATGAATTTTTGGAAATCACCAGCCTTTAACTGCTCATTTCCAGAAACTGAAATAGTAACGGTTTCGTTGTCTATCTCGTCAATCTGTCTTTTGAAACGAACTTGTTTAAGGTTCAAAATAATTTCGGTAACATCTTCTACTACTCCAGCGATGGTAGAAAATTCGTGATCCACGCCTTCGATGCGAACCGAAGTGATGGCGAATCCTTCCAATGAGGAAAGTAATACGCGTCTTAATGCGTTACCAACGGTAAGTCCGTAACCTGGTTCCAAAGGACGAAATTCAAATTTCCCTTCGAAATCGGTAGAATTTACCATTATAACTTTATCAGGCTTCTGAAAACTAAATACTGCCATTTTTTTTCTTCGTTTTAATTGTTATTTAGTTGCGCGGTTTAAAAGTTTGAAGAACACTATAAACCCTTTGGCCAAATACCAATATGATTATTTTATTATTTAGAATATAATTCGACGATAAACTGCTCGTTGATGTTTTCTGGGATCTGGATACGCTCAGGTACCGAAACGAAAGTTCCTTCCTTTTTGTCGCCATTCCAAGTGATCCACTCGTACACATGACTTGCATTTGCCA
Organism: Aequorivita sp.; assembly: GCA_048265145.1. GTDB lineage: Bacteria > Bacteroidota > Bacteroidia > Flavobacteriales > Flavobacteriaceae > Aequorivita. Next base: position 6,185 of record JBLXCF010000015.1, on the reverse strand, counting down.
ACGAATCGTTGATTGCGCTAAGAGATTTTGATTTCTCTCTAACGGCCACTACATCTCCAGCTTTCAACTGGTACGATGGAATGTTTACTTTTTCACCATTAACGGTGATATGACGGTGAGAAACCAATTGTCTAGCTCCAGAGCGACTTGGGGAAATTCCCATACGGTACACTACGTTGTCTAAACGTGACTCACACAATTGAAGCAAAACCTGACCTGTAATTCCAGGTGCAGCAGTTGCTTTTTTGAACATATTTCTGAACTGACGCTCCA
>JBLXCF010000015.1:0-5902 GCA_048265145.1 Aequorivita sp. | reverse complement strand
AGCGCACGAACCGAAAGGTCCATATCTACCAATTTTGTTTTAAGCAACTGGCGCATGTGAAGGGATTCTTCATCATACGTTTCTGTTTGTGCAATCTCGTCAGCCTCCAGAGTAATTCGTTCATCACTGAACAACATAAAGTGGTGGATCAAAGTTTTTGCAGCTTCGGTCAAGGCATCTTTTGGATGGATTGATCCGTCGGTAACGATTTCAAAAACCAATTTTTCGTAGTCGGTCTTTTGCTCTACACGGAAGTTTTCAATACTGTACTTCACATTTTTTATTGGGGTGTAGATGGAATCGGTAAAGATGGTTCCCAAAGGAGCGTTTGCTTTTTTGTTTTCCTCTGCAGGAACATAACCGCGGCCTTTTTCGATAGTAATTTCGAAATTAAGGTTCACTTTTTTGTCCATATTGCAAAGCACCAACTCTGGGTTCAATACTTGGAAACCTGAAATGAACTTTTGGAAATCACCGGCCTTCAACTGCTCGTTTCCTGAAACGGAAATAGTAACGGTCTCATTATCTATTTCGTCAATCTGTCTTTTGAAACGAACTTGTTTCAGGTTCAAAATAATTTCGGTAACGTCTTCCACTACTCCTGCGATGGTTGAAAATTCGTGGTCCACGCCTTCGATGCGAACCGAAGTGATGGCGAATCCTTCCAAAGAGGAAAGGAGCACGCGTCTTAATGCGTTACCAACGGTAAGTCCGTAACCGGGCTCCAAGGGACGAAATTCAAATTTTCCCTCGAAATCGGTGGAGTTTACCATTATAACTTTATCAGGCTTCTGAAAACTAAATACTGCCATTTTTTTCTTCGTTTTAATTGTTATTCGGTTGCGCGGTTAAAAAGTGTGAAGAATACTATAACCCTTTGGCCAAATACCAATATGATTATTTTATTATTTAGAATATAATTCAACGATCAATTGTTCATTGATGTTTTCCGGAATTTGGATACGCTCCGGAATGGAAACGAAAGTTCCTTCCTTCTTGTCGCCGTTCCAAGTGATCCATTCGTACACGTGACTTGCATTTGCCAACGAATCGTTGATTGCTGAAAGCGATTTTGATTTCTCTCTAACCGCTACCACATCGCCAGCTTTTAACTGGTAGGATGGAATGTTCACTTTTTCGCCGTTAACGGTAATGTGGCGGTGCGAAACCAATTGTCTGGCGCCCGAGCGACTTGGGGAAATTCCCATCCGGTACACTACGTTGTCCAAACGGGACTCACACATTTGTAGCAAAACAGTACCGGTAATTCCGGGGGCGGCTGTTGCTTTTTTGAACATATTTCTGAATTGGCGCTCCAAAATACCATAGGTGTATTTTGTTTTTTGCTTTTCTGCAAGTTGTATTGCGTATTCAGATTTCTTTCCACGGCGACGTGCATTACCGTGTTGCCCAGGAGGGTAGTTTCTTTTTTCGAAGGATTTGTCGTCTCCGAAAATTGCTTCCCCGAACTTACGGGCTATTTTAGTTTTTGGACCAGTATATCTTGCCATTGCTTGTTTAAGGTTATGAAGGAAAACTAAATTAAGGTCTTTGTCGAGACAGCATATATGCTGTCTTTACATCCTTCAGTTTTTTAATCCTTCAGATTGATATTTATTATTAATTAAACTCTTCTTCTTTTTGGAGGACGGCATCCGTTGTGTGGCATTGGGGTAACGTCAATGATTTCGGTTACTTCAATTCCTGCATTGTGGATGGAACGTATTGCAGATTCTCTACCGTTTCCGGGGCCTTTCACATACACTTTTACCTTACGCAAACCGGCATCGTGTGCAACTTTTGCACAATCTTCTGATGCCAATTGGGCTGCATACGGAGTGTTTTTCTTAGAGCCGCGGAAACCCATTTTACCGGCTGAGGACCAAGCGATAACGTCGCCATTTTTATTGGTCAAGGAAACAATAATGTTGTTGAAGGAAGCATTGATGTGCGCTTCTCCGGTTGCTTCAACATTAACCTTGCGTTTTTTAACTGTTTTGGTATTTTTTTGAGTTGTCTTTGCCATAACCCTAGGTATTATTTAGTTGCCTTTTTCTTGTTAGCAACAGTTTTACGTTTTCCTTTTCTAGTACGAGAGTTATTCTTGGTGCGCTGTCCTCTTAAAGGAAGACCCGCTCTGTGACGAATACCTCTGTAACAACCAATATCCATTAAGCGTTTAATGCTCAATTGAACTTCACTACGTAATTCACCTTCGATTTTGAAGGACGAAACGGCATCACGGATGGCCCCGATTTCATCATCGTTCCATTCGCTTACCTTCTTGTCCTCGTCAACTCCGGCTTCCTTTAGTATACGCAACGCACGGCTCTTGCCGATTCCGAAGATATACGTTAACGCGATTACACCCCTTTTGTTTTTCGGGATATCTACACCTGCGATTCTTGCCATAACTTATCCTTGTCTTTGTTTGAACTTTGGGTTCTTTTTGTTAATTACATATAATCTGCCTTTTCTGCGAACAATTTTGCAGTCGGCACTTCTTTTCTTTATGGATGCTCTTACTTTCATCTTTTCGATTTAATTTTCGGTTTCAAAATCCAACATAGATGTTAGATGAATTCTGAATTTTAATTTTTAGTATCTGTATGTTATTCTGGCCTTTGTTAAGTCATACGGACTCATCTCCAGTTTCACCTTATCGCCTGGCAAAAGTTTAATGTAGTGCATTCGCATCTTCCCGGAAATGTGTGCGGTAACAACGTGACCGTTTTCCAGTTCCACACGGAACATTGCGTTTGATAGTGCTTCCACTATACTACCATCTTGTTCTATTGCGCTTTGTTTTGCCATTTTTTATTAGTTTTTAGTTATTAGTTGGTAATCGGTAGTTCTATAATATTAAAAATAATTTTTACTACTTTCTAACCACTAATGCCTACAGTCAAGTTAAGCAACTGCCTTTCTGTTTTTACCGCTTTTCATCAAACCATCATAATGACGGTTCAATAAATAGGAGTTTACTTGTTGCATGGTATCGATTGCCACACCCACCATAATTAATAGTGAGGTACCGCCATAGAACAATGCCCAGCCCTGTTGGATTCCCATCAGTTTAACGGCAAAAGCCGGGGCCACCGCAATTAACGCAAGGAAAATGGAACCAGGCAGGGTGATCTGCGACATAATTCGGTCCAAATATTCTGCGGTCTGCGTTCCAGGTTTAATGCCCGGAATAAACCCTCCACTGCGTTTCAGATCATCCGCCATTTTGTTCGTGGGAACGGTGATGGCAGTATAGAAATAGGTGAAAATGATAATCAATATCGCAAAAACCATATTGTACCAAAATCCAAAGATATCGCTGAAGGTAGCTTGAATTCCTTGAGCGAAATCGCTTTCGGAAAGGCTGGCCACCGCGGAGGGCACGAACATAATGGCTTGGGCGAAGATAATAGGCATTACTCCGGAAGCATTCAATTTTAAAGGAATGAACTGGCGGGCACCGAAAATATTTTTCTCATAGCCACCGCTTGCCGTTCTTCTGGCGTACTGTACAGGTATTTTGCGAACTGCCATCACCAGCATGATTGAAAGCAGTATGATCACGAACCAGATTACCAATTCAATAAGGATCATAATCAGACCCCCATTGGATTCAATTACCCGCGAAACAAATTCTTGGGCAAAGGACTGAGGCAAACGAGCAATGATTCCAACCATAATAAGAATGGAGATACCATTCCCAATGCCTTTGTCGGTAATTTTTTCACCCAACCACATAGCGAAAATGGTTCCAGTAACCAGGATGATTACAGATGAAAAATAGAACATAAAGCTTTGGCCCATTACAAAAGCCTCTGCCGGAACGCCCATTGCTGGAAGACCCGCAAGATAACTTGGTGCCTGTACCAAACAGATACCGATGGTTAGCCAACGAGTTATCTGGTTGATTTTTTTACGGCCGCTCTCTCCTTCTTTCTGTAACTTTTGAAGATATGGAACGGCAATTTGCATCAATTGTACCACAATGGAAGCAGAAATGTATGGCATGATTCCTAAAGCAAAAACAGAAGCGTTGGCAAACGCCCCTCCCGTAAATGCATTCAGCAAACCACCAATACCGCCGGAATTGAATTTGCCGGCAAATTGCGCCAGCATATCCGCATCGATCCCCGGAAGCACTACTTGTGCACCGAAACGATACACCAATAACATACCGAGCGTAAGCAAAATGCGGTTGCGGAGCTCTTCTATTTTCCAAACATTCTTTAAGGTATCAATAAATTTCATCCTTAGCTGTTGTTACAATGTTACTACTTCACCTCCGGCAGCTTCAATGGCTTGTTTTGCCGAGGCAGTGAACTTGTGTGCAGATACCTTCAATTTTGCCTTTATTTCGCCTCTTCCTAAAATCTTCACCATTTCGTTTTTACCAGCAAGACCCAAACCAACCAGAGTTTCAAAGTCAACGGTATCGTTTATTTTCTTGTCGTCAACCAATTGTTGAAGGGTATCTATATTGATTCCTTTGTACTCCTTCCGGTTGATGTTTGTAAATCCAAACTTGGGAACACGACGTTGTAGGGGCATTTGACCACCTTCAAATCCAACTTTCTTGGAATATCCTGAACGTGATTTTGCTCCTTTGTGTCCGCGGGTGGCAGTACCACCTTTTCCGGAACCTTGTCCGCGACCTACTCGCTTGCCTTTGTTTTTCGCCGATCCTGCGGCGGGTTGTAAGTTACTTAAATCCATTATCGTGTTTGTTAAACGGTTTCGACGGAAACCAAGTGGTTAACTTTATTGATCATACCAAGAATGTTTGGCGTATCTTCATGTTCAACTGTTTGGTTCATCTTGTGCAGACCTAACGCTTCCATGATCTTCTTTTGGTTTTTTGGGCGCTTAATGACGCTCCTTACCTTAGTTACTTTAATTTTTGCCATCGTTCTTGTGTTTTATCCTTTGAATACTTTTTCTAGCGAAATTCCACGCTGGTCAGCTACCGTCTGTGCACTTCGCAGTTGCAAAAGGGCATCAAAGGTTGCCTTCACCACGTTGTGTGGATTGGAAGATCCTTGCGATTTTGACAATACATCGTGCACACCAACCGCTTCCAATACCGCACGTACGGCACCACCGGCAATTACGCCGGTACCGGGCGCTGCAGGAAGCAGGTTCACGCGGGCCCCGCCGTATTTTCCTTTTTGTTCGTGTGGGAGGGTTACTTTGTTGAGGGGAATGCGCACCAAATTTTTCTTGGCATCCTCAATAGCCTTTGCTATTGCGCTGGCTACATCCTTGGATTTTCCAAGTCCGTGGCCTACCACTCCTTTTTCGTCACCAACAACTACAATAGCTGAAAATCCGAAGGCACGACCCCCTTTGGTTACCTTGGTTACACGTTGTACACCTACCAAACGGTCTTTCAATTCAAGGCCGCCGGGTTTTACTAATTCTACGTTTTTATAATCTTGATACATAATACTGGTTAGAATTTAAGGCCACCTTCGCGTGCGCCTTCAGCTAATGATTTTACTCTTCCGTGATATAGGTAACCGCCCCTGTCAAAAGCGATGGTTTCAACACCGGCTTTGACGGCTTTTTCCGCGATTGCCTTTCCTACCAATTTTGCAGCCTCAACTTTGTTCAATTTTGAAGCGTCAATATCTTTATCTCTTGAAGATGCAGCGGTAATCGTCTTTCCATTTACATCGTCTATAATTTGAGCGTAGATTTCCTTATTGCTTCGGAAAACAGCCAAACGCGGGCGGCTTTGGGTGCCCGCAACTGTTTTTCTGATGCGCATGCGCAAGCGCTCTCTTCTTTCGTACTTTGATAATGCCATAACTCTATTTGTTATGCAGATTTACCTGCTTTTCTTCTTAATTGTTCACCTACAAACTTGATACCTTTTCCTTTGTAAGGTTCTGGCTTG
>JBLXCF010000014.1:66951-67879 GCA_048265145.1 Aequorivita sp. | reverse complement strand
CTTTTACGCTAACGTCAGAAAAATCCTGAGTTAACTCGCCTAATTTTCCTTTTACGGTAATTACGTTGTCTTTTACATCAACTGTAACTCCTTGTGGGATTGCTACCGGGTTTTTACCTATTCTTGACATTTCTTTGTCTATTTTTTAGTAAACGTAACACAATACTTCGCCACCAACATTCTGTGCTTTTGCCTGTTTGCCGGTCATAACTCCTGAAGAAGTTGAAACAATGGCAATACCAAGGCCGTTAAGCACGCGAGGAAGGTCTGATGAACCTGCGTATTTACGTAAACCTGGTTTACTGATTCTTTGAATTTTCTTGATTACGGATTCCTTGGTAAGCTTGTCGTATTTCAACGCAATCTTGATGCTTCCCTGCGCGGTACTGTCATCAAACTTGTAGCTTAAAATGTATCCCTGATCAAAAAGGATTTTTGTAATCTCCTTTTTAAGATTTGAAGCTGGAATCTCAACTACGCGATGTCCGGCTTTTGCAGCATTTCTAATCCTTGTTAGATAATCTGAAATTGGATCTGTATTCATTTATTTGAATTTGCGGATGTGGTTTTCCCTTCGGAACCTTCAACCAGTTTATACTTTTCTTTTTGAACAGAAAAATCCTGTTCTTACCAAGATGCTTTACGCACTCCTGGAATAAGGCCTTGGTTGGCCATCTCGCGGAACAAAACGCGCGAAATTCCAAAAGTTCTCATATACCCTCTTGGTCTTCCGGTAAGTTTGCAACGGTTGTGCAAACGAACTGGTGAGGCATTTTTTGGCAGTTTCTGTAAGCCTTCCCAATCGCCAGCTTCTTTTAGGGCCTTGCGCTTGGCGGCATATTTTGCTACCATTTTTTGTCTCTTAACCTCGCGGGCTTTCATTGATTCTTTAGCCATCTCTTAGTTCTTTTTAAAGGGTAATCCCAAT
>JBLXCF010000014.1:0-66941 GCA_048265145.1 Aequorivita sp. | reverse complement strand
CTTTTACGCTAACGTCAGAAAAATCCTGAGTTAACTCGCCTAATTTTCCTTTTACGGTAATTACGTTGTCTTTTACATCAACTGTAACTCCTTGTGGGATTGCTACCGGGTTTTTACCTATTCTTGACATTTCTTTGTCTATTTTTTAGTAAACGTAACACAATACTTCACCACCTACATTTTGTGCTTTAGCTTGTTTGCCTGTCATAACTCCAGATGAAGTTGAAACTATAGCAATACCAAGACCGTTAAGCACGCGAGGAAGTTCTGTTGAACCTGCGTATTTACGTAAACCAGGTTTACTTATTCTTTGAATTTTCTTGATCACGGATTCTTTAGAAACCTTGTCATATTTCAACGCAATCTTGATGATCCCTTGTGGGGTACTTTCGTCATCAAATTTGTAGCTCAAAATGTAACCTTGATCAAAAAGGATTTTTGTAATCTCCTTTTTAAGATTTGAAGCTGGAATCTCTACAACGCGATGTCCGGCTTTCGCAGCATTTCTAACTCGCGTTAGATAATCTGAAATTGGATCTGTATTCATTTATTTGAATTTGCGGAAGTGGTTTTCGAACTATTTCGAACCTTCAACCAGTTTATACTTTTCTTTTGAACAGAAAACCTGTTCTTACCAAGATGCTTTACGCACTCCTGGAATTAACCCTGAATTTGCCATTTCACGGAACAATACACGTGAAATTCCAAAAGTTCTCATATACCCTCTTGGTCTTCCGGTTAATTTGCAACGGTTGTGCAAACGAACTGGTGAGGCATTTTTTGGTAGTTTTTGCAAACCTTCCCAATCGCCAGCTTCTTTCAAAGCTTTGCGCTTGGCTGCATATTTTGCTACCGTTTTTTGTCTCTTAACCTCGCGGGCTTTCATTGATTCTTTAGCCATCTCTTAGTTCTTTTTAAAGGGTAATCCCAATTCCTGTAATAATGATTTCGCTTCTTTGTCGGTATTTGCAGTAGTGATGAACGTAATGTTCATCCCTTCAATTTTCTTCACTTTATCGATATCGATTTCAGGGAAAATGATCTGCTCGGTGATACCCAAAGAGTAATTTCCTCTTCCGTCAAAACCGGTTGCCTTAATTCCATTAAAGTCGCGCACACGGGGCAAGGCCGAAGTAACCAATCTGTCCAAGAATTCGTACATACGCTCTCCGCGCAAGGTAACTTTCACCCCAATGGGCATTCCTTTACGAAGTTTGAAGTTTGCAACATCTTTTTTAGAGTTGGTTGAAACCGCCTTTTGCCCGGTTATTTTCGTAAACTCATCAACCGAGTAGTCAATAAGCTTTTTGTCGGCAACTGCTGCACCCACGCCGCGGGAAACAACAATACGCTCCAATTTTGGTACCTGCATGACGTTTTTGTAACCAAATTCGTCAGTAAGTGCATTGATCACTCTGCTTTTGTACTCTTCTTTAAGTCTTGGTGTATATGCCATAACTATATTGCTTGATTCGATTGTTTTGAAAACCGTACTTTTTTACCATTTTCTGTTTTGTACCCTACACGAGTTGCTTTTCCAGATTTTGGATCAACCAATGAAAGGTTTGAGATATGGATAGGAGCTTCTTTTTTTACGATTCCACCTTGTGGATTCTTAGCGCTAGGTTTCTCATGTTTTGAAACCATGTTCACTCCTTCTACGATTGCTTTGTTTTTGTCAAGGAATATCTTCATCACTTTACCTTCTGAGCCTTTGTGGTCTCCGGCAGTAACTACTACTGTATCGCCTGATTTTATTTTAAGCTTTGTCATCTTAGTTTTCATATTAAAGCACCTCTGGTGCCAATGATACTATTTTCATAAATTGCTTGTCACGAAGCTCTCTTGCTACCGGTCCGAAAACACGTGTTCCTCTCATTTCTCCCTGTGGGTTCAAAAGTACACAAGCGTTATCATCGAAACGGATGTAAGAACCATCAGGTCTTCTTATTTCCTTCACGGTACGTACTACAACTGCTGTAGAAACTGCTCCTTTCTTAATGTTTCCATTTGGCGTTGCTTCTTTTACAGAAACTACAATTTTATCACCAATAGAAGCATACCTTCTTTTTGTTCCGCCCAATACGCGAATGCAAAGAACTTCTTTAGCACCTGTATTATCTGCGACTTTGAGTCTTGATTCTTGTTGTAACATAATTACTTCGCTCTTTCAATTATTTCTACTAATCTCCAACATTTGGTTTTACTCAAAGGTCTTGTTTCCATGATCTTTACTGTATCGCCTTCGTTGCAGTTGTTTGTCTCGTCGTGCGCAACGTATTTTTTCGTTTTCAACACGAACTTTCCGTACATAGGGTGTTTTACTTTTTTCACCTCTGCAACTACAATAGACTTGTCCATTTTGTTGCTGGTTACTACACCTATACGTTCTTTTCTTAAGTTTCTTTTAATTTCTTCCATCTTTCAGCTGTACAATTATTGCACTTCTCTATTAGTTAGTTCAGTCGCTATTCTTGCTATCACCCTTCTTTGGGATCTTAGTTGAATTGGATTTTCCAACGGTGAAATGGTGTGAGCCATTTTAAGGTCTGAATAAGCCTTTCTTGATTCAGCGTAAGCTTCATTAAGTTCAGCCGTTGATGCTTTTTTAATTTCTGATTGTTTCATCGTTCAAAAAATTATGCTTGGAAATCCCGAGACATTACAAATTTAGTTTTAACGGGAAGCTTTTGTGCTGCAAGGCGCAATGCTTCTTTTGCTGTTTCAACTGGAACACCAGATACTTCAAAAAGCATTCTTCCTGGTTTTACTACAGCTGCGTAATATTCTACAGCACCTTTACCTTTACCCATACGTACTTCAAGAGGTTTTTTGGTAATTGGCTTATCTGGAAAAATCATAATCCAGATAGAACCTTCTCTTTTCATAAAACGAGTAGCGGCAATACGAGCAGCTTCTATTTGTCTTGCTGTAAGAAATTCTGATTCCAACGATTTTATACCGAAGGTTCCGTATGCTAGCTGGTTGCCACGTTCGGCATTGCCTTTCATACGGCCTTTCATTTGTTTACGGTACTTTGTTCTTTTAGGTTGTAACATTTTCTTTTATTTAAAAAATTACTTTCTGCGACGTGCTTTGTTGCCACCGCGTCCTGCTGGAGCTCCTTTTCCACCACTCTTGGTTTTGCCAGTAGCAAGACCAACTAATGGGGAAAGTTCTCTCTTTCCATATACTTCGCCTTTCATAATCCATACTTTAACACCCAATCTACCATAAGTAGTGTGTGCCTCAACTAAAGCGTAGTCAATATCGGCTCTAAAAGTTGATAATGGGATACGACCTTCTTTGTAAGATTCTGAACGTGCCATTTCAGCGCCATTCAAACGTCCTGAGATTTGTACCTTAATACCTTCAGCATTCATTCGCATTGTTGCCGCGATTGCCATTTTAATAGCACGACGGTATGAAATACGACTTTCAATTTGGCGTGCAATACTCGCAGCTACCAAAAATGCATCAAGCTCAGGTCTTTTGATCTCGTGAATATTGATCTGTACCTCTTTATCTGTAATTTTCTTAAGCTCTTCTTTTAGCTTGTCTACTTCCTGGCCACCTTTACCGATAATGATACCGGGACGGGCAGTGGTTATAGTAACGGTTACAAGCTTAAGCGTACGCTCAATAATTACTCTACTCACACTAGCTTTACTTAAACGTGCGTGAACATATTTTCTAATCTTGTCGTCTTCGGCCAATTTATCGCCGTAGTCGTTGCCTCCGTACCAGTTGGATTCCCAACCTCTGATGATACCTAAGCGATTCCCGATTGGATTTGTCTTCTGTCCCATTTAATTACTTGCTTTGTGTGTTATCGTTAGCTGCCAATACCAGTGTTACGTGGTTGGAGCGTTTTCTAATTCTGTGTGCACGGCCTTGTGGGGCTGGACGAAGTCTTTTCAACATTGTTCCACCATCCACACGGATTTCCTTAACAAAAAGATCTGCATCTTCTACTGAAGCGTCTTCGTTCTTTTGTTGCCAGTTATTGATGGCAGACAAAAGTAGTTTCTCCAATTTGCGTGAAGATTCCTTTGAACTAAACTTCAAAATATTAAGTGCTTTGTCTATTTTCTCACCACGAACCAAGTCTGCCATTAAACGCATTTTTCTTGGTGAAGTGGGGCAATTGTTCAATTTAGCCATATAGATAGTCTTCTTGGCTTCTTTGATTGCTTCTGCTCTTTCTCTTTTACGAACTCCCATGGCCTATTATTTTTTACCTTTGTTTTTAGCACCTGCGTGACCACGGAAGGATCGAGTAGGTGAAAATTCTCCTAGTTTATGCCCTACCATGTTTTCCGTAACATACACAGGAACGAACTGGCGCCCATTGTGAACGGCTATGGTCTGGCCAACAAAATCCGGAGTGATCATAGAAGCGCGCGACCAGGTTTTGATAACGGTTTTCTTGTTCTCCTCTACATTCTGTTGAACTTTTTTGTCTAGTTTATAATGAACGAACGGTCCTTTTTTTAACGATCTTGCCATAACTTATTTCTTTCTTCGTTCTAAGATATATTTATTACTTGCTTTCGTTTTAGTACGGGTTCTGTAACCTTTTGCAGGGATACCTTTTCTAGAACGTGGGTGACCTCCAGAAGATTTCCCTTCACCACCACCCATTGGGTGATCAACAGGGTTCATCACTACTGGTCTTGTACGTGGTCTTCTACCCAACCATCTGCTTCTACCAGCCTTACCAGATACTAACAATTGGTGGTCACTGTTTGATACGGCACCAATGGTAGCCATACAGTTTACCAAAATTAATCGGGTTTCACCTGAAGGAAGTTTAACGGTAGCATATTTTCCATCGCGAGCCATAAGCTGTGCGAAAGCACCAGCACTACGGGCCATAATAGCTCCTTGACCGGGACGAAGCTCGATGCAGGAAATAATAGTACCTAATGGAATAGCTGAAAGTGGCATTGCGTTTCCAATCTCTGGAGCTACTGCTTCACCGGAAAGGATGTTCTGCCCAACTTGTAGTCCGTTTTGTGCAATTACATATCGCTTTTCACCATCTTGATAGTTCAAAAGTGCGATAAACGCCGTACGGTTTGGATCGTATTGAATACTTGCAACAGTAGCAGGAACTCCCGCTTTGTCGCGTTTAAAATCGATAATTCGATATTTCTTCTTATGACCACCACCTATGTAGCGCATGGTCATTTTTCCTTGACTGTTTCTACCACCAGATCTCTTGTTCGGAGCAAGTAAAGACTTCTCCGGCTTATCGGTTGTAATGGCGTCAAAACCATTAACAACCCTAAAACGCTGACCTGGGGTGATTGGTTTTAATTTTCTTACTGACATTTTTGTCTAATTAAATCTAAGTTGCCTTAGATGTTGCTGTAAAAATCTATTGTATCACCTTCCGCCACCTGTACGATCGCTTTTTTATAGGCATTCGTTTTACCAGTTTGGATGCCCGTTTTTGTATATCGGGTCTTCCTATCAGGGCGGACATTCATTGTGCGAACTTTTTCAACAGAAACGCCGTAGGCAGATTCAACCGCCTTCTTGATTTCTATCTTGTTCGCCTTTTGGTTAACCTCAAAGGTGAAGACGTTTTTGTCTTCAGCAGCTTTGGTGGCTTTTTCCGTAATTATAGGTTTAATTAAGATGTTCATCTTGTTTCTATTTACTTAAGTTTGTTTCAATTCCTTCCAAAGAACCTTCAAATAGCACTACACTATTTGCATTCATAATTTTATAAGTCCAGACGCGAGTTAGTTATAACTCAGTACCTTTCAAATTGCGAGAGGACAAATATACATTATTATTTAAGTCTCCCAACACAAATAAATTTTTTGTCATTAAGCCCTAAACTGTTCAAAACCGCGGTAAATTCTTGGTTTTTGGAGCGTCAAAATTTGGAATAACCATTACAACGTAAACTTTTATCGTTCGCCTTCATCGATAGAGCTTGATTTACGTGCCAAACGCACTTCAGGTTCTTGTTCAATTTGAAGGAGTAGTTACGCGGACGGGCCCGAACATTCTACCACCACCTTTAAATACACCAGACTTGATGCTACCCGCACGAGCGGTACCGACCTTTTGTTCTTGATGCTCTAGTAGAACCAGCAATCTCCACACGTTCTTTGCTTTGTGAGTACCTTGACGTTGGTTGGCAAGATATTGTTTCATCAAGATAAACCGCGTGATTGTTAGGCTCTATTCGAACACATCTGCGAAGGTTCAACTTTCCGACTGTGTCTTTCCGTTTATGTCTAATACAGCTACCTTCATATTTCTCGTCGTTACATAGCGTTTTTATGGCCGGGAACTGCTCATACCACAAGTAGGTTCTTTTCAGAACTACTTTCAAAACCATAAATTTTCAACTTTACTCTTTCGTTGCCCATTTGGCCACCATACGCATTCCCTTGAACACTCTCGCAGGATATGATGCAGCTCAATGGAACCCGGCGCGCGCAAACGGTTGTGCTGACCGTGGTGGACGGCCAACACCGCCAAAACCGTGACGTTTACAACCCCTTGGAACCTTTACCTTTTGATGTACCCGCGATATCCACGAATTCACCCTCGATAAAATGCTCACAGTAATGGTGTCGCCCAATTTGTAATTTTCTTCGTCCATGAATTCGGCGACTTTGCGTTTTGCAACGGTTCCTGCTTTTTTGCTTTCCCTTCGGCAACTTTAGTTACAGTCTTCTTGTCATCGAAACCAAGTTGAAGAGCTACTGTCCAACCTCTTTGGTTCTGACTTGAGTAACAACACAGGGCCTGCTTCAATAACAGTACACGGAATGTTCTTTCCGTTCTCGTCAAAGATGCTGGTCATCTATCTTTCTTCAATTAGCTGAACATATTTAATTATTATTGATTATTACTTGTTTAAATTTCCTTCAAAAAACTGGGTCAAAATAATTCAACCCTGAATGTTATTTGTTTCGTTTTCCCAGCGCCGAGGACATTTTATGTTTTGTAGGCGCGCGATTTCAGACTGCACAATACTAATCTCTACCTCAACACCACTTGGAACTCCAATTTCATTAGAGCGTCAATGGTTTTGAAGAAGAACTGTAGATATCAAAAAGTCTTTGTATGAACTTAATTGAATTGCTCTCTACTTTTCTTGTTCACGTGTGGAGAACGTAATACTGTAGGAATTTTTTGTGTGTTGGTAAAGGAATTGGCCCTGTAACTGCCGGTACTCTTTACGGTCTTTACGATTTTTTCAGGATTTGTCCACAAATTGTGATGGTAAGATTTTGGTTTATTCTTATTTTTGACTCATTGCTGAAATTATTAAACGTTAGCGGTTCCTCTTCTGCTGCTATTACATTCTGAAATGTTAGAGGTTTCAGCATAATGTGAAAATTCCATAGTTGAAGTTGCACGGCCTGAAGACAAAGTTCTCAATGTGGTTACATAACCGAACATTTCCAAGTGGCACTTCACCTTGTCTTTTGCTCCAGCACGATCAATATGTTACTTATGGTACCACGACGACGGTTAAGGTCATACTTCTCACCCATGTTTCTTCAGATTTAAGCACCTCAAGCTTCATTATAGGCTCAAGTATAACGGCACCAGCCTTTTGGCAACCTCCCTTGAAACCAATCTTTGCAGCAATTCAAAACAAGGCATCCAGAATCCGGGGTGGAAAGATCAAATCTTTAAGTAACCTTCATACTATCTACTCAAATCTGCAAGCGGACAGGTGACCATGGCTTGTTTGAAACCTTTCAACTGCTGGGATAAGTGCTTTTGGAACGTTACCACCTTTTGGCGTTTATAATTCCAAACCAACTTTTCCTTCACCAGCGGGCTCAAGTGTGAATACGATATCAGCAAATTTACCACACCAGATTGTTTCTTATAAACACTCTCTATGATCGGCAACTTTTGTGATAGCTTCTTTGTACTCAACCTGCGGCTGACCTTGGTTTTTCTACCTTAAATTCGCGACGCAAACGGTCTACGATAATATCAGTGACTCGCCCGTTAAAATGATTGTTGTCCAGAAGCTTCGTCTGTACGCACTTGGAATGTTGGATCCTCTTCGGCAAGTTTTGACAATGCCATACCTAGTTTATCTACATCTACCTTGTTTTAGGCTCAACCGCAATACCGATTACAGGATGGGAAATTCATACTCTCAAAACAATGGGGTGTTTTCATGAACATGGTATCACAGTCTTGATATCCTTAAATCCTACTGCTGCTCAATATCACCCGCCTCGATGAAATCGATCGCGTTTTGTTGGAGTGCATTTGGTGGATACGTGAAATACGCTCTTTCTTCCCTGAACGGTTGTTCAAGATATAGAACCACATCCAGACGACCAGAATAAACACGGAAGAAAATGACGACCAACGAATGGGTCAGTAGCTATCGCTAAATACCAATGCCGAAAATGGCGCAATAACATCAGGTTGCGATTTCTCTTTTTCTGTTTCGGATTAACACCAATTATACCTTCCTTATCGGTAGGCGCTGGCAGAAGCCAACGACATACAGCATCCAAAAGAAACTGTACTCCTTTATTTTTGAAGAACCACAAACCATTGGAATGATAGACATATCCATTACGGCAGCACGAAGCGCAGCGTGGATTTCATCTTCAGTAGTTCTTCGTCCTCCATGTATTTTTCAAGCAAGTTTTCATCGTAAGCGGCAACTTCTTCAATAAGTTTACCTCGCAATACTTTTGCTTCTGCCTTTAATTCTTCAGAATTTCCACAACATCAAATGCCGAAGTTCATCATCATAAACCGCGCGATTCTTTCCAAAAATCAAAATCTGCCTCTTCCGATGTTCAAAACGATAGCTGCAGTGAACCCCAACATATCTTTCACCTGTTGACACAGCCATAAAGTTGGCGCCGGAACGGTCCATTTTGTTCACGAAACCAATCCGTGGCACTTTATAATTGTCAGCAAATCTCCAGTTAGTTTCAGATTGTGGTTCAACACCATCAACTGCACTAAAAAAACCAGTCCGTCAAGAACTCTTAGCGACGGTTAACCTCACGGAAAATCCGTGTCCGGGAGTATCAATAATATTAAGTTGTATTCCTTGGTCTCAGGGGTTACCGTTTTCCATTGGAACTTCCAAGTACAGGTAGTAGCTGCAAGTAATGGTAATACCGCTCTGCTCTTGCTCCATCAGTCCATGGTAGCGGCTCCATCGTGAACCTCTCCAAGTTTATGGCTTACCCCCGTGTAAAAAGGATACGCTCTTAGTTGTGGTTTACCGGCATCAATATGCGCAGCAATTCCGATATTTCTTGTGTATTTTAAATCTCTTTGTGCCATTTTTAGAATCAAATGTGAGAATGCTTTGTTGCTTCTGCCATTTGTGGTATCCATACGTTTCTTTACAGCGCCTTCTTCTTTGACGGCAGGAATCTCACCGGCAAGTTTGCATTATGGATTTCTCGTTTCTTTCTTGAATAGGTAATTAACCATTTCATTGCGGTTGCAATTTTACGGTCGGCGAATTTGCGCGGAATCTGGGTTGCCCCATAACTCTACGACTGCGCACCTCTACGTGGGGCATAATATTGAAGTGCATCTTTCCAAAGCTCCCCCGTCGTCTTGTTTCTTTTCATCACAATGTCAATTGCATCGTAGAAAACTTTGAAAATACACTCTTTTTCCGTCCCATCATTTGTTCAAAACGCGTAACCAACTGGTCGTTAAACCTCGGGTCTGGTAAAAGTGGTCTTTTTTGGCCTGTCTTTTTCTCATGTGTTGTTTGTTAATGGCTAGAATATATTTTTTCAATTTATTCTCGACCCGTTTTCATTTTACTTCTTTGGGCGTTTTGCTCCGTACTTAATCTACGTTGCGTGCGGCCTGCAACACCTGCGGTGTCAGCGCGCCACGAACAATGTGATACTAACTCTGGCAAATCCTTTACCCTTCCACCTCTAACCAATACTATCGAGTGCTCTTGGAGATTGTGACCTTCACGCCTGGGATATGCGTTTACTTCCTTACCGTTGTAAGTCTTGCTTGCAACTTTTCGCATTGCAGAGTTAGGCTTCTTGGTGTAGTAGTATATACACGCGTACAAACACCACGACGTTGTGGGCACGAATCCAAAGCAACCGATTTACTCTTCTTGGTTATTTTGGTTCTTCCTTTACGTACTAATTGTGAAATTGTTGGCATATAAATTTGTATTATTATTATTTAAAAATAAAACACCCCTATTTTTAGGGGATGCAAATGTAGAACAATTTTTAAACTAATCAAATCTTACCGAATTAATTTTCAGCTGGCTTGGATTATTTTTTAGATTTAAAATATGAAACATTCAGTTGTAACGTTAGTTTTGAACAGCAAAAGCACCGCATCTTTGAAGAAGTTCCTATTTCTCCTTTTATACCTTAATATATATACTTGTCTTTTTCACGGACTTAACGCTCAGGAAATCTCACTTTCATTGGAAGCCGAAAGGCCTCTGAGCCAAGAAATGTTGGACTCGCTGAAACTTAAAACACGTTTCATGGATTTTGAAGCCCTCAGAAAGGAAACAGATACGGTCTCTTTAAAATTGCAGCGCTTGGGATATCTGGAAAGCTTTTTAAAGGAAATACAGCAGGAAAATGACAGTATGTACAGGGCCATTTATTACTTCGGCAAAAAATTTAAATCCATTAAAATTTATTATTCCGAAGAGGATTTCACCAAAAAAGAAGTGCAACGCGTGGCTTCCCGCGCCACAAATAACTACTTTCAAATTCGCTTTGAAGCCGTGGAGAGCGTGCTAAAAAAACTTACCGCCATACGCAATCAAAAAGGAAATGCCTTTGCGCGCCTAAAACTGATGGAGCTAGAAACCAATGATGAAAATGAACTCTCCGCGAAACTATGGGTTGCAAACGGAACCGTCCGGACGATCGATTCCATTGCCATACGGGGATATGAAAAATTCCCTCGCCCCTTTATTCGCTATTATGCGGGGGTGAAAAAGGGATCACTTTTTGACAAAAAAAAACTGGTTTTACAAAACGAGAATCTCAATGCCCTCGGATTTGCGTCTGCCATAAAACCGCCAGAAGCGTTGTTCCGAAAGGATTCCACAATTGTTTATTTCTATTTTGAAAAAGAAAACAACAATTTATTCGATGGAATTTTAGGGTTCGCGACAGATGAAGAAACCCAAAAATTAACATTCAACGGCTATCTGAACCTAGAATTGAACAACAATCTGAATTTCGGAGAGCAACTACTGATCAACTACAAAGCCGATGGAGAGCAACAGGTAAACTTTCGCACTCGGCTAAAATTGCCCTATTTGCTGGGCACGCCTTTCGGGCTTAGTGCTGAACTCAAAATTTTTAAACGGGACAGCACTTTTATAACCACGGAACAGGAATTTAGAACGACCTACCAAATCAACCCAAGGTCGTCCACCTACATTGGTTATAGAGCGTATGATTCAAGCAATTTACTGGACATGATTGCAGCCGGGAACGCCGTCGAGGATTTCAAATCGAAATTTTTTATTGCGGGCGCCACTTACATAAAGCCGCAAAACAAAATACTTTTTCCCATAAAAACATTATTTTCTTTCAGCGGCGGCATAGGATCTAGAAAAACAGAGGGGGATGCATCTGATCAAATACGAATTGAAACAGAGCTTAACAACATTTTTAACTTGAATTCCAAAAACTCAATATTTGTACAAAATTCCACCAGCGTGCTTTTCAGCGACTACTATTTAACCAACGAATTGTTCCGTTTTGGAGGCATTAACAGCATTAGGGGCTTCAACGAAAACAGTATAGATGCCTCGCTGTTCTCCGTAATCAATACAGAATATCGCTATCAATTTAACGAGGGTGTATATGCCCACAGCATCATAGATATTGGATATTTCGAAAACGAAACCCTCGCCTTGAAGGAAAGGCTCTATAGCTTTGGTTTTGGTCTTGGCATCAACACCAAAGCCGGATTGTTCAAATTTAACGTGGCAAATGGAAATGCGGAAAAACAGGATTTCAGCTTCTCAAACACAAAAATCCACATAAGTGTTTCATCAAAATTTTAGAACGTGCAACCCTAAACATTTTCTTGGGTTCGCCCCAAATCGCAAAAATTGAAAGCAAATACTTGTGTAATTAACTTTTTATTATGATTTTTGCCGTTGGCTAATTCAAATAATTTATAAAAATGAGAACAAAGTTTAGTGGAATTTTAACGCTAATATTGGCGTTAGTTGTGCAGCTTACCTTCGCACAGCAAAAAACTATTTCAGGTACGGTGACGGACGATACTGGTCTGCCATTGCCTGGTGCAAACGTTATAGTGAAAGGCACAAATTCTGGAACACAAACCGATTTTGATGGGAATTATACCATCGCTGCGAATGTGGGTCAGACCCTGGCTTATAGCTATGTAGGTTTTGTTACCAAAGAAGTAAAAGTAGGTGCACAGAACAAAATTGACGTAACGATGCAGCCAGATGCCGCGGCACTGGAAGAAGTTGTTGTTACCGGGTATTCCACTCGGAACCAAACAGTTCAGACTTCTGCCGTAGTGTCCATCTCCGCCTCTGACCTATCACAAATGGCGCCGACCACCAGCGTGGACAACATGCTGCAGGGGAAGGCCGCGGGTGTACAGGTAACTGCCGCTAACGGTAAACCGGGTCAAGGTGCCTTTGTTCGTATTCGTGGAACAGGATCATTGGTTGCCGGAGCCTCCTCTCCTTTATACATCGTGGATGGAGCCCCTATTAGAGAGCAAGACTTAGCAAACCTTCCAAACGAAGATATCGAAAACATCACTATTTTAAAGGATGCCGCAACAACTGCCCGATATGGCTCACGTGGTGCAAATGGTGTCGTGGTAATAACTACCAAAACCGGTAACAGAAACAAGGACGCGGTAATCCGCTACAGTTCTCGTTATGGTACCACCTCAAGGATAAAACCAAACTTTACAATGATGAATGCTGAGCAAAAGCTTCAATATGAAGCAGAGATGTATGCATTGGGCGTTTCCGCGGCAGGCTCCTTGCCCGGCGTGCAAACCACCCCAGGCTCTCCAGAGCGTGCAGAGCTGCTTTCTAGAGAAACGGATTGGGCAGATCTTATGTTGAAGGATGGCATTATCCAGAACAATAGCGTTGCTATTTCTGGTGGTAGTGAACGAGTGGACTATTATTTTTCTGTTTCACACGATAAAAACACCGGTATCATTGATAAAATTGACGGATTTGAAAGATTAGGATCTCGTTTGAACGTTAACTTTGATGCCAAGGAATGGTTAACCATGGGTATTAACGTTGGATATTCACGCTCTACTAGTGACGAGCCAAGGGATCGAAACAACACTCAAAACCCTTTTCAAACAGTATACGTTACAAATCAATATGAAACGGAATATTTGTATGACGAAGAAGGAAATATTAAATTAGATGCTAACGGAAATCCAGAGTACAACCCTACCCATAGAGGTTTTGCGACTCGCGGAGCATTGGAGACTGAACCCGCTATTGATATAGACCAGATTACCCTTGCAAGTGTTGACGCAATGGTGAAGTTTTCAAAAAACTGGAGCTATGGTTTTACAACATCCATTAACCACGGTTTAACCCGTAGGGAAAGCTATTCAAAACCTGGTGGTATCTTGGATATAATTCTGAACAATGCTGCGGTCGGTAATAAATTTGACGACCAACAGGATCGTTTGGATTTAACCATAAGCAATCGTTTAAATTATGTTTTGAATTTAAACAACCACAATTTGAACGTGTTAGGCCTTTATGAATATAACCTTAATGAATTTTATCGCACATTCGTCCGAAGTACTGGTTTCCCCTCACCTTTATTAAGTACTCAAACCAGCGCTGCTGAATTAAACGATGGATTCACAAACAGATCTAGGTTGACCCTTGTATCCTACGGCCTTTTCGCTGATTATGACTACAAAGAGAAATACCTTGCATCTGCCTCGGTACGTCGCGACGGATCTTCCAACTTTGGTAAGGATTATAAATTTGGAACTTTCTACAGTGCAAGTTTGGGCTGGAACATCGCCAAAGAAGATTTCTTTGCAGTTGAAGCCATTAACGATCTTAAAATAAGAGCAGCTTACGGCTCTGTTGGTAATAGAGAAGGTATTAAAAGATACGATTCCCAAGCTACCAATGCCTTTGGTTTTTATCCAGGTGGATCAAGCTCCTATCCTGCAACAGTGGCGAATCCAAATCTAAAATGGGAAACTACCACCACAGCCAACGTGGGGCTTGAATTCAATATGTTCAATAAAAGATTAAGAGGAGTTGCTGATTATTTTATCAGAAATACAACAGATCTTCTTTTCAACATTCCTACCGCTTGGGAAGCAGGTATTATTGATCCAGATGGCCGAAGAGGTGTTCCTGGTAACCTTGGAGAAATTCAGAATAAAGGTTTGGAGATATCCTTACAAGGTGATATTGTACGCAACGATAATTTTACTTGGACACTGGGAGGAAACATCATCTTCCTCGATACTGAAGTTGTTGAGCTTCCAGATGGAGAGGATGTTACACCATCCACAACGTTCAACATTCGTTTCAGCGAGGGAAGAAAAATTAATGAGCATTTCTTAGTGCGCTACGCAGGAGTTGATCCAGCAACTGGAAAATCATTATTCTTGGGCGCTGATGGAAACACCTACTTTGCCGAGGATCTGCCAGAAGGCGAAAACCGTGTTTTTCAAGGAAAATCAACAATTGCAGACAAAGAAGGTGGATTTTTCACCAACTTTAATTACAAAGGTTTCGGTCTTCGTGCAGATTTTGTATTTAAAGCTGGCAACTGGATTAACAACTTTGTTCGCTCCAACGCCGAATCAGACGGCCAAGCCGTTACCGATAATCAAGCCGTTACAGCATTTAACTATTGGCAACAACCTGGCGATACGGACGTAATGCCAAGTCCTATTTACGCCGCGGTGGACCAAAGCATAAATTCGGACAGGTTCTTGGAAAAAGGTGATTATATTCGAATGAGAAACGTAACTCTTTCGTACACCTTCCCCAATAAATATTTGGACAAAACACCACTTCAGTCCCTAAGATTATATCTTCAAGGACAGAACCTATTGACCTTTACCGAGTTCTGGGGAGATCCTGAAGTAGGTATATCTTCTGGAGAAACCATTAACTTTGCAGATTCAGTAGCACCAGGAGAAGCAACTCTTTATAGTTATCCAAACGTTAAGTCATTCCAATTTGGTTTGGATGTTAGTTTCTAATTTTAAAAAAATTGATAAAATGAAAAAAATATTTTATAAAATCTCAGTTTTTGCACTTGCCATAGGGGCTTTTACTTCCTGTGATAAGGAACTGGACCAAATACCGTTTGACGCCCTTGCCACGTCGCAGGCCTACATAACGGTAACTGATTTTGACAATGCAGCCAGAGGTATCTATTCCACATTAACTAATGGATCATTATATGGAGGAAGTGATGCCGGAGGAATGTTAGACGCACCCGATGTACTTTCAGACAACGTTACCCTAGCCCAAAAAGGTAGGCAGAGTAGAAAAACGCTGCATAACTGGCAGTATTCTGCATCCACTGAACCTATGAGCGGCTTGTATGAGCGATCGTATCAAATGATCTTCCGCGCCAATACCCTTTTGGAAAAAAGCGTAGGTTTTGAAGGAGACAATAAAGCTCAGGTAGTTGCCGAGGCAAAAGCGCTAAGAGCTCTGGGCCACTTGAATTTAGCTACCTTTTTTGCTAAAATTCCTACCCAATCTGCAGATGCGAACGGAAGTCCGGGCGTTGCCTATGTAACCAGCGCAGACTTTTCCATAGAACCTGCAAGAATGACAGTAGGTGAAACCTACGATATGATTGTTCAAGATCTTAAGGATGCATTGGAAGGTATTCCAGACGTTCCAGCGGCTAGCAATCCAGGTCGATTAAACAAGGACGCCGTTAACACCCTATTGTCTAGAACTTATCTTTATATGGGCCAATGGCAAAATGCCATCGACGCAGCGAATAATGTAGGTGCCGCCGTTGCAGCCCGTAATAAAGTAGTGGGTGTTTGGGAAGACGTATCCAAAGACGGAGTTATTTTTTGGATTGATGTAGATCCACCAAACTTGGATATCACTCCCGGTGTTACCTGGAGCCAATTTGGCGTGAATACACTTGTTCCTGAATATGTGGTTTCATACCCATTCTTCCAACTTTTCCAAGATGATGACATCCGAAAAGATGCATACACTTTCCAAGGGAAAAACGGCCCATTGAAATTCAACGCAATCAAAAAACTTTTCGCTAGAGAAGATGGTCAATTTGCCGGTCGTGTAGATATCAAAATTCTTCGCGCAGCCGAAGCAAAATTGAACATTGCCGAGGCTCAATTTAATTTAGGAAACGAAGGCGCTGCACGCACTGCTCTTGACGCCGTTAGAACTAAAAGATATACTACGCCTCCAAGTGGCGAAACCGGAACTGCTCTTAGAGATGCTATTCGTCTTGAAAGACGTTTGGAGTTCGCTTTTGAATCACAACGATTCTTTGATCTTAAAAGATGGGGTCTTTCAATTGAGCGCGGTGGATTTGGAGATTTGAGCGACGGAAGCGGCGTTCCATCAGATTCTCAGAACTTAGCTGCAGGAGCAAAGCAATTCCAATTGCCAATTCCACAGACAGCCATGGACTTGAATCCAAACTTGGTGCAAAACTCCGGTTATTAATAATTTTAAAAAATTATCAAAATGAAAAAAATCAGTTTTATAATAACACTCGCTTTTTTAACCATAGGAATGGTTTCGTGTGATACGAACTATGATGATTATAATACAGACCGTAAAACAGTCATTGGATTTACCGGTGGTTCCGACAACATCAATAACATTCCCGAAGGTGGCGAAAGAACCAGAACTTTCAACGATGCATTGTTCATTTCGGATATCGCTGACGTAGATAGGGAATTCAAAATTGTGGTTATTCCAACGATTCTTCCCGAAGCTGATCCTCCTTCAACCGCAACGAATCCTGAGAACTATAGCTTTGAATCTACAGTTATCATCCCTGCTAATTCCCAGCGAGGATCTTTCACTGTAACCGGAATTGACAACTCAATCGAAGACGAAAGAGGAGAATATTTTTCGGTAGAAGTAGAAGGTGGAGGAAATATTGTATCGGGTGGAAAGTTTACAATTCGCCTAAAACAATAAGCAGATTAACAATTATTTCATTCATGGAAACATCCCTCAAAATTTTGAGGGATGTTTTTTTTTGAGTTTCTTTTTTATTATCCTATCTCTCCATTTATTTTTACCTTTGAGAGCCATTAAGCCAAATGCTGAGTACCATTTTTACCTTATGAAAGATACCAATATCATATTCGGAATTTACCCAATCAAAGAAGCATTAAAAACGAAGTTGACTTTTGATAAGGTGTTTGTGCAGAAAGGTATCGAGAGCGGCAAAATAGAAAACATTGTGAAAGAGTTCGAACAGGAAAACGTGGCAGTAAGCCACGTTCCAATTGAAAAACTGAACAGACTCACCAAAGGAAACCATCAAGGCATCGTTGCCATAACCTCGCCAGTAGCCTTTAGTGCCTTGGAGGCCTTGGTGGAACAAGCCTTAGCCCAAAAGGAAAATCCATTGTTTATAATTTTAGACCAAATTACCGATGTTCGGAATTTCGGGGCCATACTCCGCTCAGCAGAATGTACCGGTGTGGATGGGGTAATAATCCAAAAAAGTGGGGGTGCTCCTGTCTCGGGCGATACTGTTAAAACCTCTGCCGGAGCAGTTTTTAAAATTCCAATTTGCAAGGTGGAACACATAAAGGATGCTATTTTCTACATGCAAGCCTCAGGAATAAATACGCTGGCCGCAACCGAAAAAACCCAAACAAACCTATTCTCGCTAAATTTGAAAAAACCATTGGCTATTGTTTTGGGCTCCGAAGAAAAAGGGGTGTCCAAATCAGTATTGACCATTGTTGATGAAAAGGCGGCCCTTCCCCTATTGGGCGAAATAAATTCCTTAAACGTTTCTGTTGCTTGCGGAGCCATTTTGTATGAAGTGCTCCGCCAAAGACTGCTTTAACTCAATCTTCCTTGGAATCGGAAGTTTTCTTAAGCTTATAGACAATTCTTATTTTCGGAGGTGTCTTCGGAACAACCTCCTCCTCGGGCAATTCCTTCGGCAGTTCAATGAAATTTCCGTTTTCATCAAATTGTCGTAAAAACGGATCGTTATCTGGATTAAAATCCGGTCTTTCCCAATCGTACTTCCTATTTTCCACCTGATTCTCCTTAAAGAAAAAAGAAAGAAAAATACCCACAAAAAATCCTGAAAGGTGGCCTTCCCACGATATTTTCGGGTCTATCGGAAAAACATACCACAGCATGCCGCCATAAAGAAAAACAACCACCAAGGCAAGGGCGGTAAGTTGGAATTTTTTTGAAAATATTCCCCTAAAAAACAAAAAGGCCACAAGCATATAAACCACCCCGCTTGCCCCAATGTGAAGGGAAGATCGGCCAATGCCCCAAGTGGCAATACCCGTTAACAAAAGGCCAAAAAGCAGAATGCGCCACCGAATGTTTCTGTAAAAATAAAACAAGGAGGCCGTCAAAACGAAAAGCGGAACGGAGTTATTGAAAAGGTGTTTCAAGCTCCCGTGGATAAACGGACTAAAAAAGATGCCCCTTAAACCCTTCCATGTCCTCGGGTAGATACCATAGGAATTGAAATTATAACCAAAAACCGTTTCAATCCAGAATATGACCCATAATACCATTACAAACAACAATGGATAATAGATTATGGAATTGGAAAACTTTAATTGGTTCTGCATATTTTTACCAATACAAAAACAAACCCACAAAATGAATTATGATAATTTGTCAGTGAAACGGATGTATTAAAATTGTAGTTTTGTGACAAGATGAATACGCCCCTCGCCGAAAGAATTCGCCCGCAGACGCTTGCCGGATATTTAAGCCAACAGCACTTAGTTGGTCCCAAAGGCTCGTTAACTTCCCAATTAAAGACAGGGATGATACCTTCCATAATTCTATGGGGGCCTCCGGGCACTGGAAAGACCACGCTCGCCAATATTATTGCCAATGAAAGCGGAAGGCCCTTTTACACCCTCAGCGCTGTAGATAGTGGGGTTGCAGCAGTTAGGGAGGTAATCGAAAAAGCAAAAAAAAGCGATACGCTATTTTCCGCCAAAAACCCGATTTTGTTTATTGATGAAATTCACCGGTTCAGCAAATCGCAACAAGATTCGCTATTGGGAGCTGTTGAAAAAGGATGGGTCACCCTAATCGGGGCGACTACCGAAAATCCCAGTTTTGAAGTAATTCCGGCATTGTTGTCTCGCTGTCAGGTTTATGTTTTGGAAGCTTTTAGCCGAAACGATCTTGAGGCACTTTTAAAAAGGGCCCTCAAAGAAGACACCATTTTATCACAGAAAAAAGTAGCTCTAAAGGAAACCGAGGCTTTGATAAGGCTTTCAGGAGGCGATGCCAGAAAACTGCTCAATATCCTGGAACTGGTGGTGCTTTCTGAGGAATCGGATGAAGTTGTAATTACAAACACAATGGTAATGCACAAAGCACAAAAAAATACCGTGCTTTATGACAAGACCGGCGAACAGCACTACGATATTATTTCGGCATTCATTAAGTCCATTCGAGGAAGTGACCCAAACGCAGCAGTATATTGGCTGGCAAGGATGATTGAAGGCGGTGAGGATCTAAAATTCATCGCCCGAAGAATGATAATCCTGGCTTCCGAAGATATTGGGATGGCCAACCCAAATGCCCTACTACTCGCCAACAGTACTTTCCAGGCCGTGAGCACCATAGGCTATCCCGAAGCGCGTATAATTTTAAGCCAATGTGCTATTTATTTGGCTACTTCAGCAAAAAGCAATGCCTCCTATAAGGCCATCGGCGAGGCCCAACAGTTGGTGCGGCAAACGGGCGATCTCTCCGTTCCGCTTTCCATAAGAAATGCCCCCACTAAATTGATGAAGCAATTAGGCTACGGGAAAGACTATGAATATTCGCACAATTATGAAGGGAATTTTGTAGCCCACGAATTTTTACCCGAAGAGATTAAAGGAACAACCTTCTACAGGCCCGGCAACAACCCGAAAGAAAATGCATTGAGGAACTACCTGCAGCAGCTTTGGAAAAAAAAATACGATTTCTAGTTTTCAGACCTATAGAAAACAGAGGAATCCGTATCGCTAATAGTGAGGTTGCCTGATGGGTCAAAACTTGCGTCCCACACTTTTCCGGAAGTATCCATGTATTTTATCACCTTGTCCATCACAATTATCTTTCCCTTAAGGTGGAGGCCATCTTCCGCCTTGGAGGATTCTTCATATAAAGAATAGCCCTCGGCGGTTTTTCTGAGTAAGTAGGATCTTCCGTTCAGGGAATAATTAGAGAATTTTAAATCAGGCAATAGGGCTGCTCCCGAGCTATTGGAAACTTCGGTTTTTATTGGTGCGTGGGTTCTTGATTCCGCAGTTTCAGCCGTATTCGGCAAAGAAGCGGTCCGGTTGTCGGACAGCAATACCACATCTTTCTGGTTCACACCAAGAATTTCAATACTTTTAAACGCCTTTCGAAGCGCATCCTGATAGGTTTTGTCGAATTCCTTATACTTGCTTTTCCCCTCCTGGCTTCTATATATTTCGTTGTCGTTACAATCCTTTAAAACAATCTGCAATTTGGTTCCCAAAATGGATCGTAAATTCTCCACTTCGGCATATAGTCCGTCACAACGGTTGGCATTTGGGGCCGCATCTGCCATATAGGCGTTAAACCCACTTTTTTCAAAATAGAATTTGGTCATGGAATTCATCTGAAATTGGTCCTTCCCCTTAAGAAAATCAAATTGTTCAGGAACAATAACATAACTATAATCGCTTAGGTTGGTGTGCTGCGCAATTGCTTCAATGGAGAGCAACATGGAAATGGAAATCAGTAAAAGTCGTGTCATTCTTCGTCAATAATAATGTTAAAGCCTAATTGTAAAGATACACTTTTTGCCTTTGCCAAATTGCCGTATTTTAAGAGATTATCGGCCGCCAGGTAAAAATTCACCTTTCCGATATCTGCTGAAATTCCCAATCCCAAATTGGAAAAAGAATAGGAATCTATTGTATAGGTAGCTTTGGCTGAAAGAAAGTCCGCAATTCTGCGATGGTAAAACAACGTTCCTGCCATTTGGGGTCCCTTGGGCCGAAAAATAGAATAAAACTGAAGCCCAATGCTTTGTTTGTGCAGTGCTCCGCCGCCCATATTGAGACAATCACAGGCTCCGGATGTATTAAAACGCCCAAAACCGTAGCTCAGGGCAGCATATACCTTTGCGGGCCGAAACTGGGTATAGCCATTGTGAAGTGTATCTATGGGTATTTCGCGCTCCACTTCATCTTCCAAATCGTTATAATAGGGATAGGTGGCTTCGCCTTCGGCCAATGATGGAAATATTAGGTTGATTCCATCCAAGGTATAAGTTCCGTGGGCCCGATAATTTTCAACATCCTTGCTATGGAAAATGGCGCCCAGATCCAAAATACTGGCGGACAAATTCCAGGCATCGCTCAATTCATAATTAAAACCTAAGTCCACCCCTACTCCAATATTGCCGCCAAAAAATGCGCGGCCCAAAATTTCGCTGGTAACCTGACCTGCACCGTCGAGTTCGCGGAGTGGTGCATAGCCGGAAGTTTCTACCATTACATCTGCGTTTTGAACGGTGTGTTCATAGATATTCGCTGAATTTTCATCGCCCAAGCGCGTAACGAAAGTACCGGTATTGTTAACGCTACGATAGCTGAACATACTGGAATACAACTTTAAGCGCGCCCCTACGGTAAGTTTTTCGTTGAGTTGCTTGTTGAGCCCGAAATGGTAAACGGTCATAAAATCACCCGTGGTACTTAGCTCACCCAAATCGAATTCATAATTTAGATAATCCCGGTTTCCTTCCCAAGCCAAAATGGCGAGGTCTCGCGGGAAATAGGCAATAAAATCGAATTCTTGATAAATTCCACCCGAAAAATAGATTTCGTTATTGGCGCGCCAACCAAAATTGATCAGTTCCAATTGTTGGGTCGCCGTAAAGAAATCCGTATTCTTCATCTCAAAAATCTTTTCGGTAATTCGTGCGTTTATATCGCCGCCCTCCTGAAAAATATCATAAACCGAAACTCCCGACGAACCTCCATTAATGTGTATTTGGGACAAAAGAGGGATTCCGTAGTGCTTCTTTTGGGTCACTTTCATACCCGGATTGAGCATTAGCGACTGGGGCACGTCGTCAAAACCATAGAGTATTTGCTTGTTTTGCGCTATAGCAAAGAAGCCCAAAAGGGAAAATATAAAGATTAAATAGTACTGCATGGTATTAATATTCCAAAAAGTAGGTAGTTTTGGATTTTAGGTTGAGGGTACCTTCAAGATTTGCCTCCGAGGAGGGAATGGTTACTGAAACCACCACCTTGTGGGCCTGTGTGAGCTGCAGGATGTCGTCTCCTTCCACATTTTCAATAAATTCCGTAATTACCGGCGCGTTTGGCGCTCCTTGGTTTACGGGCGTTCCCGCTACATAGGTTGTATCGTTGCCTTCACTTAAAAATTGAAAGTCCACCTGAAAATTGCGAGGAATGGTGTTGGTGAACTTAAAATAAAATTCAGCACGTTTCAGGCTTTCCTGCAAACTGCTATCGTCCAGAAATTTAATTTCGGTGGTGTCTCGGAGGGTCAAGATCGGGGTTGCGGTTAGGGTATCAAAAAACTGTTCCGCGCGCAGGTTGAAGTAAATTAAATCCAGCTCAACAACTGGGGTAAGGGCCGCATCTTCGGCTTGGTCAAAATCGGTGTCGCGGATGCAAGCCGTTAAGGTTAGGCAGGCACAAGCCACAAAAAAAGCCTGGGTTAAAGTTCTGTGCATTCTATTGGGGATAATTTGTTTGTAGTTAACGAAGTTTCGTTCGGAATATTACTACAAAAAATTTTTAATTTCCGAAAGATCGCCAATAGTTAAACCGGGGGCCGAAACCGTTTCATTCCGATAATTGAAAAAAACGGAATGCATACCTGCATTGGCGGCACCAAGAACATCGGCCTCAAAACTATCGCCAATCATCACGCTGTGCTGCGCAAGGGCTCCCGCTTTTGCCAACGCGGCTTGAAAGATGGACGGGTGGGGTTTCTTCAACCCAACTTCCTCTGAGGTTGTAATGGTTGAAAAATACTTTTTAATTCCGCTGTTGTTAAGTTTTAGATACTGCACCTCCTCAAATCCATTGGTAATTATGTGAAGCCGGTATTTTTGCAAAAGATACTCCAGAATTTCAACGGTACCTTGAAAGAGATGATTGTTTATGGGCAGTTCGGCAATATAGCATCCTGCAATGGCATCAATTTCCGCCACCGGGAAACTTACATCAAAATGAGCAAAAGCCTCCGTAAGGCGGCCCCTTCGGAGTTCTTCCTTAGTCACCCGTTCCTCCCGATATTTTTTCCAATACACCAGATTGATGGGTTCGTAAGCCTCTAAAAATTCTGGCAAAGGCAGTTCAATATTGTGTTTTTTGAAGACCCTTTCAAAGGCGAGCCCGGAATTCCTGTCAAAATCCCAAAGTGTGTGGTCAAGGTCAAAGAAAATATGGGCTATTCTACTATTGTGCATATTCCTGTAATTTTTCTGAAAAAATGCTCCGACAAATTTTATTGTTTTCCGCTGCCGAAAAATCCTTGTTTGAAAAAATTATCGTGAAGTGTCCGTTGACCTCGGAAACAGACTTTAGCATATTTGAAACCGTTTTTTCAATATCAGCCGCATACTTTTTTTGAAAGGCCAACGTGGTCATTGCCGATGGATGGATAACGAGCGGCGTTTTTATTTCATAATCCAGATCATAAAAGAGAAATGGGGTGCACGTGCCAGCGCGCCAACCAATGGTATCGCGAAAAACCATGGTAAAATCCCGCTTTACCTCAAGCTCTACCAAATGGCGATAGATGTCCGGGAGGTTTACCAAATATTCGGCATTCATGGAACTTGCCAATGCACGGTTGGTAATGGCCTGCATTCGGCGCTTTTCGGTTTTCAGCAGTTCATAGTCCTTTAAGGAACTGAAGGAGAAAACGAGCCCCACTTCTTGATAATCGGACACATATTTAATAAGCAATTTGAACTTTTGTCGGTGGGTGTTCATACTTTCTCCGAACGAGAGCGCGTTGCCCAATAGAAAAAAGACCGTCAATTTAAAATCGCTCCGATTGGCTTTGTTCACGATCCACTTAAAGGTATCGAGTGGATCTCGCTTTATTCCCAAAACTACTTGGGCACGTTCAATCATATTGCGCAATTTGCCCTTTATTATTCCGTTGGCAAATCCCATCATGGTCCTGAAAAAGCCCTTTTGTTTGTAGGCATAGGGTTGTGCCGCTTCAATCACGGGGTGGATAACCATTTTTTTCTTGGGAAAAATCAATTCAGGAAAGGTGGCCTCGAGTTTTCTCTTAAAAATATAGGCCCATACATCCACAATGGGCTGTTGCAGAAACCCCTCCTTAAAAGCCAGACTTTCCGAAGCCATGAATCTTCCCATTTCATCCTTTACGTGGGGAAGGTATTCTTCGTAGCGCGTCAGCATATAAAAACTGGCTGAAAAAATATCAAACGGCAAGCCGCTACTGTTTGACACTGAGAAAAATCCGAAGGTGCTTCCCCATTTTTTTACGGTAAAATCAATGGACTCCAGCCCCTGCTGTTCCAATAGGCCATAACTCTGAAAAAAAAGTTCATTCCCCAAGGGCTTTTTCCCATAAGAAATTTTTGGCCCGATATGGGCAATAAACGCTTCCATAACACTCGTAAACTGAACTTCAATACCGAGAATCCGCAGGCATATATGCTTAAAAATATAAGAAATTCTGGGGGTAAGTTTTTGGGTATAAATTAAAAGCATGATGGATTACAGCATATTTTCATCGGCAAAGCTAAAGTACGCCTTTTCAGTAATTATAAGATGGTCCAGCACTTTTATGTCCAGGCTCTCGCCGGCCAATTTCAGTTTTTTGGTGAGTTGGATATCTGCCTGGCTGGGCTTCAAGGTGCCCGAAGGATGGTTGTGGGCCAAAATAATTCCCACCGCCCCCAGCTGCAATGCTTCTTTAAAAGCCAGGCGAACGTCCACTACCGTTCCCGTAATACCTCCTTTACTTAGCTGTGCACTTTTGAGAATTCTATTGGAATTGTTTAAATAAAGCACCCAAAATTCTTCGTGTGGAAGCTCCCCTATCAAGGGTTGCACATATTCAAAGACCGAGGTGCTGGAGGTTATCTTTTTTCGCTCCAAGGCTTCGCCTGTACGTCTTCGGCGGCCCAGTTCCATGGCCGCCGCAATGCTGATGGCCTTGGCCTCACCTATGCCCTTGAACGCCATAAAATCAGTAATGGAAAGCCTTCCCAATTCGCTAAGGTTATTATCCACGGAACCCAATATGCGCTGGCTGAGCGCTACAGCGCTTTCTTCTCGGCTGCCGGACCCTATTAATATGGCGATCAATTCGGCATCGCTCAGGGCACCGCGGCCCTTCAATAATAACTTCTCGCGGGGTCGGTCGTCTTCATTCCATTTTTTTATGGAAAAGGAATTGGTTTCCTCCATGATTTTTAGGTTTTTATTAAAGATAGGAAGCTTGGCCCAAACCACATAATTTTTTAAAAACAATCCATTAGCTCTCAACAGGGTTTCAATTTTTTTTTGAATAAATTTATATTTCGAAACCAAAAATTAGAATTGATGAAATCACTTTTCGACGGCAATACCTTAACCGAAATTCGGGATAGACTGAATCTACTGAATCCAAAATCGCAAGCACTTTGGGGAAAAATGGACGTTGGCCAAATGCTGGCCCATTGCCAACAGCCCCTATTGGTTTCCTTGGGAAGGGGACAGTTGAAGCCGCGATTTTTTCCATTGGCATTCCTTTTTAAGAAAACGCTTTATAACGACAACCCGTGGAAAAAAAACTTGCCCACGACAAAATCATTCAAAATTACCGACCCAAGGCAATTCCATATCGAAAAAGCCGCTCTGGAAATTCTTATTGACGAATTTTACAAGAGGAAGAGTGAAAAGCAATGGGACCCGCATCCGGTTTTCGGAAATTTCACAGTCCAACAGTGGGGCCAGATGCAGTACAAACATCTGGACCACCATTTGAAACAATTTGGGGTTTAAAGGCTTGTGCTGGGGTTTGAAAACAGAAAAAGGCAAATTTAAAAATGGAGCGAACTCTAATTTTTAAATTTGCCTTTCCCAAGTTTTCGTGACCGCGGAGGGATTCAAACCCCCAACCCTCAGAGCCGAAATCTGATGCGCTATTCAGTTGCGCCACGCGGCCATTTCAATTTTCAAAAATATACTTTTTCAGCTTGTTTACAAAAGCACTTACAAGAACTTTTTAATCAAAAAAGGTTGTTTAGGCCAGTCGTTCCTTTACCACTGCGGAAATGGTTTTGCCATCGGCCCGCCCGGCCAATTTTGCCGTTGCAAGGCCCATTACCTTTCCCATATCTGCCATAGATACGGCACCGCTTTCGGAAATAATTTGATCTACCACCTTAACAATTTCCTCTTGGCTCAAAGGTTTTGGAAGAAATTGCTCGATCACTTTGGCTTGTGCCAATTCCTGTTCAGCCAAATCCTCCCTACCCTGTTCCGTGAAAATTGCGGCGCTATCCTTTCTTTGTTTTACTTGCTTTTGAAGCAATCTTAACTCTTCCTCATCAGTAAGTTCAGATTTGGAGCCGGTTTCCGTCTGTGCCAAAAGCAATGCGGATTTTACGGCGCGCAACGCTTCCAAAGATTGTGTGTCCTTGGCCTTCATGGCAACTTTCATTGCCTCCATTACCTTTTCCTGTAAACCCATAATCATTAAATTGAGTGCGAAGATACTTAATCTACAAGAAACCCAAAACAGTTAAATTTAGAATATTCGGCAACAGTTTTGGAAAAAAGAAAAGCCCGAACTCAAAAATCTGAGCCGGGCCCTGCTTTAAGTGAAGATAGTTTCACTTAGTCCACATTGTCGTGGAGAAAAGAGTTGTTTTTTCTTAGCTCTATACCGTCGTCTTCAGTATTTACAGAGGTTCTGGAAATATTGGGTTCTTGCTGCGTTTGGGAAAGATTGATGCCCATGCGCTTGTAGGCAGGTTGCTTTTCTATTTCATCAATTCGGGAAGGGCTGTTTTTGAATTTATAATTGAATTCCTTCATCTTTTTTTTTCGCTCTTCCGTGCGGTCGCTCAATATTTTAGAGATGGGCGAATTCAATGGGTCTGCCTCCTCAGGTTCCATTTCAGGCGTAGGCTCGGCAAGGGTCCGCTTCTCAAAAACGAGTTCCTCCTCCACTTTCTGCGCAGCACGGTTTGCGGGTTTGGCATTGGTAAGCCTGTTTTCCATTTCCTGATAATCATCCAGACCATAGCGTTTCACACCGTCATTGGAAACTTCAGTAATGGGAACAATTTCCACATGGTCCTGTACCTCTATTTCTTCCAGGTTAAAATAAACAGGCTCCTCCTTTTGCTCCTTGTTACTGGTTTCGGTGGCCTTTTTAATTGGAAGATCAAACATCAAAATTTGTTCTTCCGTATCTTGTGCTGTGGTGGGAATCTCTGGCTCCTCCGCCTCATTCTTGGGTTCCAAAATAACAAACTCGTTCACATTTATTTTGTTGATTTCCACTTGTTGGAACTCATGGAGGTTTTCGGCCTTCACCTCCTCATAGGTAACCGGAAGGTTCTTCAGCAATTCAGAAGATTTCACATAGCCTTCAAAAGGGCTCTTTTCTTCAATTTCATCGGTATCAAACAGAGTATGCCTAACGGTGGCTTGAGGTTTTTGCTGGATATTCAAAGGTTTCTCCGGCAAACGAACAGGTGATGCTGTGGCCTTCGGCGTTAAATTCTGCTCTGCCTTTTGCTCGTCCTCGAGGGTGTGAATTATTTTTTTTGTTTCGGTGTTTACTATTTCGTTCTGTTGCTCCACGTTGAAACCGGTGGCAATAACGGTAATGGAAATAGACCCTTCCAGACTTTCCTCTTCGCCTACCCCCATTATGATGTTGGCGCTATGGCCTGCCTCATCTTGGATATGGTCGCTAATTTCGCCTATTTCATCAATGGTAATTTCATCTGAACCGGAAACGATTAACAGGAGCACATTCTTGGCCCCCTTAATTTTGTTGTCATTCAACAGGGGCGAATCCAACGCTCTATTGATAGCTTCCTTCGCTCTGTTGGCGCCAGATGCAGTGGCGCTCCCCATTATGGCAGTTCCGCTGTTGGCCAAGACGGTTTTGGCGTCGCGAAGGTCGATATTTTGGGTGTAGTGATGGGTTATTACTTCGGCAATACCACGAGCAGCGGTGGCCAAAACCTCATCGGCTTTAGAGAACCCGGCCTTAAAACCAAGGTTTCCATACACCTCACGCAGTTTATTATTATTGATGACAACCAGCGAATCTACATTTTGGCGCAGTTTTTCTACCCCAATCTGGGCTTGGTCGTTTCTTGTTTTTCCTTCAAATTGAAAAGGAATGGTAACGATTCCCACGGTGAGAATATCCATATCCTTCGCCATTTTTGCAATTATGGGTGCCGCGCCCGTCCCCGTGCCGCCCCCCATCCCCGCGGTGATGAAGATCATTTTTGTATTGGAAGTAAGCATGCTGCGTATTTCTTCCATACTTTCCACAGCCGATTGTTCTCCTACCTTTGGATTGGCGCCGGCTCCCAAACCTTCTGTTAGGGAAACGCCCAGTTGGATCTTAATAGGCACCGGACTGTTCTCCAAAGCTTGTGCATCGGTGTTGCAAATTACAAAGTCAACCCCTTTTATGCCCAGACTGAACATATGGTTAATGGCGTTACTCCCGCCGCCGCCTACCCCAATCACTTTTATAACATTGGATTGGTTTTTGGGCAGATCGAAGGAAATGTTGTCAAATTCTGTTTTGCTGCTCATAGTTTTGTTTTTAATTGCAATTTTTTTATTCCGAGCAATTATCGGTTATCACCTATTGCGAGGAAATTGGTTTCTATTTTTCTTTAATCCTTTTTTCTGTGTACTGTTATTGCATTGTCATTTCTTTTACTCGGCGTTGTCCAAAAATTCCTTGAATTTTTCCGCCCATTTATCAAAAAACCGCTTGGATGGCTTTGTGTCCTTTTCCTTTTTTTCCTTTTCTGACGAAATTCTCTCTGAAGGATCAGGGTCGGGTTGCTCCTCTTTTTCCTCGGTAATGGCGGCATTCGGGAACCGTTTTAGCAAAGATGATTTTTCTTTGCTTTCCAAACTGTTCAGCACCAATCCTACGGCCGTGGCGTACATGGGGCTGGTGGTTTCTGCATCGCTGTCGCCTGCCAAATGTTCGTTGGGATAACCAATGCGCGTGTCCATTCCGGTAATGTACTCCACCAATTGTTTAATGTGCTGAAGCTGGGCCCCACCACCCGTTAACACAATACCGGCAATGAGCTTTTTCTTTTGCTCCTCGTGTCCATAATTTTTGATTTCCATATACACTTGTTCAATAATTTCAATGACCCGTGCATGGATTATTTTTGATAGGTTTTTCAGGCTAATTTCCTTCGGTTCTCTTCCGCGCAGACCGGGAATGGATACAATTTCATTGTCTTTATTTTCACCGGGCCAAGCAGAACCGAATTTGATCTTTAATAGTTCAGCCTGTTTTTCAATGATGGAACAGCCTTCTTTGATGTCTTCAGTAATCACATTTCCGCCAAAGGGAATCACGGCCGTATGCCGAATAATTCCATCCTTGAAGATTGCCAAATCAGTAGTACCCCCACCAATATCAATCAGCGCAACGCCTGCTTCCTTTTCTTCCTGACTCAAGACTGCTTTCGCGGAAGCCAAAGGTTCCAGTGTTATTGCAGAAAGTTCCAAACCGGCACTTTTAATGCATCGGCCCACATTGCGGATGGAAGACACCTGGCCGACAACCACGTGAAAATTGGCCTCCAAACGGGCGCCATACATTCCAATGGGCTCCTTGACCTCTGCTTGTCCATCTACCTTGAAATCCTGAGGCAATACGTGCAGAATTTCCTCGCCGGGAAGCATCACTAATTTATGGACTTGATTGCAGAGCCTGTCGATATCTTCCTCGCTTATAACCTCCTCGCCATTGGGACGCGTAATGTAGTCACTATGCTGCAAACTGCGAATATGTTGGCCGGCTATGCCAACCACGACTTCCTTAATTTTCATACCGGACGATGTTTCAGCGTCCTGCACAGCTTGTTGAATGGACTGAATGGTTTGCGTAATATTGTTAACAACCCCACGGTGGACTCCGAGACTCTTCGCCTTGCCAATTCCCAATACCTCCATTTTGCCATAATCGTTCTTACGCCCGATCATGGCCACAATCTTGGTAGTTCCAATATCCAATCCTACAGCAATATTTTCGTTTTCCATCGGTTTATTTTTTTGTGGCGATAACCTGATTGTCAAATTTCAGATTTACCCAATTGTACCCATAAAGCGTACTGTCCTTTTTCGTTTTTTTGTAGAATGCCTTGAAGTTTTGAAACTTATCCTGCATCCTTTCCGGCTTCCCAAAGAGAATTTTTAAATTCATTTTCCGAAGCTCCAGTTCAATGTCGCCATCGGTTTTCCGGTTAAGGCCCACTACCAAACTTTTCATAAACTCATCTTCCTCTATCTTGAGCAGGAGGGGGGTAACTTCGTTAAAATTATTCTTTGATGTTCCTGTAATAATGGGAACCCTCGCCGAATATACTTCGGACAGTGGCATTTTTTTTCCATCCGCGTCCAAGTAATAATCTGGAGAAGCTGACACCCGCCCTATGGGCCTGCGCTGTTCAATTTTTGCACCAAGGGTACCATCTACTGAAACATACACCTGAGCATCACGAACCATAGGGTTTTCAAGCAATCGCTGCTCCATCATCTTCAAAACTAAAGTTTCTTTACCTATGCCCGTAACCTGCGCATGATTTTGTATCAACAATTTATTAACTGTATTATAGGTAATAAAAGGGCTATTTTCATCCACAAATTCAATGTCTATCTTATTAATTTTTCTGGCATCGTTCCGTTTTTTGGTGAAGCTGAAAAGGAAGGCCATCAACACCAGCAAAAAAATAAATTTCAGGATTTCAAGACTGCGTTTCATTCTTCAGGATTTTAGTTAGTTTTTCTACTTCTGCGCCAATATCGCCTGCGCCTACCAATAATTTTATGCGACATTTGGACTGCAATAAAACTTCCGGCAGCGCAGCTTTGAAGACCATTCGTTTTCGGTCTGCATTAACTTGGTCTAAAAGCCATTGCGAGCTAATCCCTTCCAGGGGTTCTTCGCGGGCCGGATAAATATCCAGCAGGACCACCTCGTCAAACCGTGAAAGGCTTCTGGCAAACCCTGCCGCAAAATCACGTGTCCTACTGAAAAGATGGGGCTGGAAGACAATTTGTTTGTGATCGTTCGGATACATTTCGTCCACCGCCTGGAAAAGCGCATCAATTTCTGTAGGATGATGCGCATAATCGTCTATAAGAACCAAGGTTTCCGTCTTGATTTTATAGGAAAATCGGCGTTTTACGCCCCGAAAGGTTGCCAGTGCCTTGGGCAGGCAATCGGTTGGGGAGCCTGCTAAAATTGCCATGCCCAAAGCCATGATGGCATTAGTTAAATTATGGCGACCGGGGAGCGCGAAGGTTAGGTTATTGAGGGTTATTTTTGGTGTCTTCAAATCGAAGACGTAGTTTCCATTTTCAATGCGAACATTTTGTGCCTGATAATCTGCCGCTTCCTCAATGCCAACAGTCATTCCGTCCAACGGCAAATTTCTTTTTATAAATACATGGGCTTCCTTTTCAACCATTTTTGCAAACGTTCTAAAGGCCATTTCAATTTCTGCCGCGTCGCCATAAATGTCCAAATGATCCGCATCCATAGAGGTAACACAGGCAATATCCGGCCGAAGTTGCAGAAAGGAACGGTCAAATTCATCTGCTTCCACCACGGTAATTTCTGAGCCTTTGTAGATAAAATTTGAATTGTAGTTTTCAGCTATGCCTCCCAAAAATGCCGTTACAGGCATATTGCAGTAGGCCAACAAATGACCCAAAATAGCGGAGGTTGTAGTCTTTCCGTGTGTTCCAGCAACGGCCAGACATAGTGTGTTTTTTGAAACTTCACCCAAAAGCTGGGCCCGTTTTACTATTTCAAAATCTTCCGAAAAGAAGTAATTCAAAATTCGGTTTCCCTTTGGAATTGCCGGGGTATATACCACCAAAACATTTTTTCTGGCCACCACTTCTTTTGGCAGTTCTGAAATTTCATCGAGAAACGTTACCGGAATTCCTTCAGAGATAAGTTCCGCAGTTAGGTCGGTTGCCGTTCTGTCATACCCAAAAACAGCCTTTCCCTGCATCTTGAAATAACGCGCCAATGCGCTCATTCCGATGCCGCCGATACCGACGAAGTATAAGGTTTGTATTTGGTTTAAATCTTTCAAAATTAGGGTTTCAATAATTCTTCGATCTCTGTTACTATTTCTTTTGTGGCGTTTGGCCTTGCCAGTTTTTTGATATTTTCGGAAAGTGTTCTTTGCTTTTCTTCGGAATTGACCAAGCCGGCAAAAATCCTTTCAAAACTTGAATCCAAATCAGCTTCCCTTATCAAAACGGCAGCATTTTTTTCTGAAATGGCCACTGCGTTTTTGGTTTGATGGTCCTCTGCCACATTGGGCGATGGAATAAAGATTACCGGTTTGCCCACCAAACACAATTCCGAAACCGAAAGCGCCCCCGCCCTTGAAATGATGATATCTGCTGCGGCATAGGCCAGATCCATTCTGTTTAAAAACGCATGAACCTGCACTTGTTCTCCAGCTTTGCCTTTATAGGTTTCTTCGTAAAATTTTCCGCATTGCCACACGAGCTGCAATTGGATGGACTCAAAAAATGGCAACGATTTTTCAATCAATTGGTTGATGGTCCGCGCCCCCAGGCTTCCGCCCAAGACCAAAAGTGTTTTCCGGTCCTTTCTTAAGTTAAAAAAGGAAAGAGCCTCCTCCCGTTTGGTTGAAATGTCCAGCAAATCCTGGCGAACGGGATTGCCTGTTATTCTTATTTTTTCGGAAGGAAAAAATCGGTCCATTCCTTCATAGGCAACACAAATTTTTTGCACTTTTCCGGCCAACCATTTGTTGGTGATGCCGGCGTGGCTGTTCTGCTCCTGTATGAGGCAGGGAATTTTTCGTAGTGAAGCCATCCGCAGCAAGGGAGCGCTGGCATATCCTCCCGTGCCAATGGCCACGTGGGGCCCAAATTCCTTTAAAATTTTTTGCGATTTTCGAAGGCTCGAAACCAGCTTTAGCGGAAATGCCAGATTTTGCAACGACAGGCTGCGCTGTAGGCCAGAAATCCAAAGGCCCTTTATTTTGTAACCAGCTTGTGGCACCTTTTCCATTTCCATTCTATCCCTTGCGCCCACGAACAAGAATTCAGCATCCGGAAAACGGGCCTTTAACTCGTTGGCAATGGCAACCGCCGGGTAAATATGTCCGCCGGTTCCGCCTCCGCTGATGATGAATCTTCTTGGGTTCACTGGTTTTTTGTTTTTCTTCTGGTTCGACTCACATCAGTGCGTTTTTACGTTTTATTTTCTTGGTTAGACGCACATCAGTGCGTCTAACTACGTTTTAATTTTTTTGGGTTGGACGCACATCAGTGCGTCTCTATGTTAAATTGCTTCACTTAAAATATCCAACGGGTTTTCCTCCTTTTCATCTTTTGCCACCACTTCCCGTTTTGCGCTTACGCTTAAAATCATCCCCAGCGCCAGACACGTCATCCAAATGGAGGTGCCACCACTACTGATCAATGGCAGGTTTTGTCCGGTTACCGGAAAAAGTTCTACCGCCACGGCCATATTGATCATGGCCCTAAAAACAATGGGCAGTCCCACGCCAATGACCAGCAATTTCCCAAAAACCGATGTTGATTTATGGGCCACCACGACAATTCGAAAAAGCAGCAACAGATAGAGCGCCATTAAAAACAGCCCTCCAAAAAGGCCCCATTCCTCAACAATTATGGCGTAAATAAAATCTGAGGAAGACTGTGGCAAAAAGTTTTTTTGTACACTTTTTCCAGGTCCCAGCCCAGTAATGCCTCCAGAGGCAATGGCGATTTTCGCCTTTTCTATTTGATAATCTGCTTCGGTATCCTTGCCGTCTCCAAAATTCTCAACCCTACTGATCCAAGTGTCCACCCGGTTTGGAAAAACGCCGGGAAACGCTTTGGCGGATAGCACGAAAAGCGTTAAAAAAATCAATCCGGCGCCCAATATTATTCCCAAATATTTAACGGGGTATCCGCCAATGAACACCAACATTACGATCATTGCGAAAAAGATGGCAGTAGTAGAAAAATTGGCTGGAAGGATTAGTGCCAAAACAATAAATACGGGCAACCAAAGCGGCAGAAGAGTTTCCTTAAAAGTTATGGTTTTGTCTTTAATTCGCGATAAATAGCGCGCCACATACGTCATTAAAACAACACCCGCCAAAGTTGATGTCTGAAACGTTACACCCACAAACGGAACGCGGATCCACCGGCTGGCATTGGCGCCATCAATGGTCGTTCCTTCGGCCATAGTGATGATTAGGAGCAAAACGATTACCGGAATGGCAATGATGGATAGGCCGCGGAAATAATGGTAGGGTATTTTATGCACGCCATATAAAATGGCAAACCCAAGAATGAGATGCGCAAAATGCTTAAAAAGGTAGGGCAGCGTGCTTCCATCGCCATAAAGATAGGCCAAATTGCTGCTTGCACTGTAAACGGGCAAAAAGGAAAACAGCGCCAAAAGCCCGATTATTCCCCAAATAGTCCTATCGCCCTGTATGTACTGAAAAATGTTTCGCACGGTCTATTTTGTTTATTGTTTTCGGTTTTTTGTTTTTTTTAAATTCTATTTCTCTATTGCATTGCCATTTACCTATTATATAATGCCTACCGCCAAAAATTACAGATTTCTAACCGCTTCCTTAAACTGTCGTCCGCGGTCTTCATAATTTTCAAAAAGGTCAAAACTGGCACAAGCGGGCGACAACAATACGGTGTTGTTGCGTTCTGCCAATTTATAGGCAATCTGTACAGCGGTTGCCATAGCATCGGTTTCCACAATGGTATCCACTACATTTCCGAAAGCATTGATTATTTTTTGGTTGTCAACGCCCAAACAGATTATGGCTTTCACTTTTTCGTTTACCAAGGGTAACAATTCACTGTAATCATTGCCTTTGTCCACCCCGCCCACAATCCAGACCGTAGGGTTTTCCATACTATCCAATGCAAAAAAGGTAGCATTTACGTTGGTGGCCTTGGAATCATTGATATACATTACGTTGTTGATTTTCAAAACCCTTTCCAACCGGTGTTCCACCCCCTGAAACCCTTCAAGGCTTTCGCGAATGGTTTGTTTTCTGATTTTTAATAAAGTGGCAACCGTGCTGGCGGCCATTGCGTTTTTTACGTTGTGTTCCCCTTGTATTCCGAGTGTTGCGATTGGCATGTTAAATTCTGTATTATTTATTTTTATTACTATTTCGTTATTCTTTTTAAAAGCTCCCTGATTCAATTCGTTTTTGGTTGAAAATGGTAGCGGTTGCGATTTTATGGGGTGCTGCGAAAGCCATTTTAGGATCTCAGCATCGTCGGCGTCATAGATGAAATAATCCTGCGCGCTTTGGTTCATTGTTATCCTGAATTTTGAAGCGATATAATTTTCATATTTGTACT
Source organism: Aequorivita sp. (assembly GCA_048265145.1). Lineage (GTDB taxonomy): Bacteria > Bacteroidota > Bacteroidia > Flavobacteriales > Flavobacteriaceae > Aequorivita. The sequence goes on along the minus strand of JBLXCF010000014.1, from coordinate 31,043 downwards.
CATATCGGTCCAAATGGTCCGGACTCAAATTGGTCAAAACCGCGATGTGGGGCGCGAAGGTTTCAATGTCGTCCAATTGGAAACTGCTGATTTCGAGCACGAAATTTTGATATTTTTCCTCGGCCACTTGTTCGGCAAAACTCTTTCCGATATTGCCGCCCAAAGCCACGTTCAGGCCGCCATTCTTCAATACTTCATACGTCAAACTTGCCGTGGTGGTCTTTCCGTTGCTGCCGGTAATTCCCACAATTGTTGCTTTTGTGAATTTGGCAGCAAATTCAATTTCGGAAATAACCTTTACCCCTTTTTCGCGCAGTTTTTGGACCATGGGCGCCTTTTCGGGAATTCCCGGGCTTTTCATTACCAAATCCGCCGCAAGTATTTTTGCCTCGGAATGGCCCTGCTCCTCCCATTCAATTTCATTATTTATAAGAACTTGCTTGTATTTATCCTTTATCTTTCCGAAGTCTGAAACAAACACCTCAAACCCCTGTTTCTTCGCCAAAATGGCTGTTCCAACTCCGCTTTCGCCTCCGCCGAGAATTACAATCGATGAACGATTGTCGATTGACGATTTACGATTTGTTTTCATTTTGAATCCAATCGTTTACGAACCGTTTTTATCGAAGCAATAATTATTGAAAGCAATTCATTGGCTTTGTAATGCAATCGAATTATTTCCGAATGGTGTATTTCAGAAAATTCTTTTAAGATTTCCAAGAAATACATACTTTCATCTGCATCTTCCTCAACAATCTTCAATTTGTTTATAAAAACCCTATCAGACTTTCCATGGCAAGCCGCTCTGTAATTTGCACCAACCGAACTCGAACATCGTATCAACTGATTGCAATAGGTGTTATATTCACGTGATATGGGAAATTGAGTACCTAACTTTCCGCAATCCACTGCAAATTGAAACATCCTATTTTTAATTTTTTCTCTCATAAATCGTATGTCGAAAATCGTACATCGCAAATCAATCCTATCTAATTTTCAGTGTTACGATCGTAAGGATTGCCAAAAAAATCCCTACGATCCAAAATCGGGTTACGATCTTACTTTCGTGAAAACCCTTTATTTGATAATGATGGTGAAGGGGAGACATCCTGAAAATGCGCCTTCCCTCGCCAAATTTTTTTTTGGTGTACTTAAACCAGCTAACCTGCAGCACCACCGATAGATTTTCCATCAGAAAAATTCCGCAGAGAATAGGGATCAACAATTCCTTTCGGACCGCAATGGCTATTACGGCTATAATTCCGCCGATGGTCAAACTGCCCGTATCGCCCATAAATACTTGGGCGGGATATGTGTTATACCACAAAAACCCAATGAGCGCACCCACAAAGGCGGTGATGAAAATGGTCATTTCGCCCGTGTTGGGGATGTACATAATGTTTAGGTAGTCTGCAAAAATTACGTTGCCCGAAACCCAGGCAAACAGGGCCAGCGTAAGCCCGATAATGGCGGAAGTTCCCGCGGCAAGACCGTCAATTCCGTCGGTAAGGTTTGCCCCGTTGGAGACCGCGGTGATGATAAAGATTACAATGGGTATAAAAATGAGCCACACATAACTCTTATAATTTTCGCCCGCCCAACCGATCAACTTGGAATAATCAAACTCGTTCTCTTTTACAAAGGGAATAGTGGTTAGCATGTTTTTATCCTTTACATAAAAAGTGTTGGTCGCGGCCTTTGCGATAATTTCCGTTTCTGCCCCGGGGTTTTCAATGGTACGCTGCACCACGATATCCGGATGGAAATACATGGTTGCGCCCACGAAAAGCCCGAGCCCAATTTGGCCGATTACCTTAAATTTCCCCGGAAGGCCCTGTTTGTCATTTTTGAATTTTTTGATGTAATCGTCAATAAACCCGATAGTTCCCATCCAAACGGTGGTTACAATCAAGAGGATTACATAGATATTTTCGAGCTTGGCGAATAGCAGCACTGGAATCAACGTGGCGAGAATGATAATGATTCCGCCCATGGTTGGCGTTCCGGCCTTTTCGTTTTGACCTTCCAGGCCCAGATCGCGAATGGACTCGCCCACTTGTTTCTTACGCAGGTAATTAATGATTTTCTTTCCATAGACCGTGGCGATAAAAAGGGAAAGAATAACCGCCAAAATTGCACGGAACGTGATGAAATTGAACAAGCCCGCCCCTGGCAAATCGTATGTTTTATCCAAATATTCAAAAAGATAGTAGAGCATCGGCTATTTGTTTAGGGTGTTTAAAAGTTGGCTTACTATTTTGAAATCATCAAAATCAAATCGTTCCCCGTTAATTTCCTGATAGGTTTCGTGGCCTTTTCCGGCAATTAAAACAATGTCGTTTTCTTGTGCCATTTGGCAGGCAGCCTTAATGGCTTCTCTTCTATTGGTAATTGAAATTGTTTTTTTATAGTGTTCTGCAGGAACCCCGGCTTCCATCTGTTCTATTATATTCTCAGGATTTTCGGTCCTTGGGTTATCGCTTGTAAAAACGACTTTGGAGCTTAAGGATGCCGCAATATTGCCCATTACCGGGCGCTTTTTCGCATCGCGATCGCCGCCGCAGCCCACAACGGTAATTACTTCTTCATTCCCCGTGCGGATGCTGTTTATGGTTTCCAGCACATTTTTTAGTGCATCGGGCGTATGTGCATAATCAACAATTGCAGTGATATTTTTTTCTGAAATGAAATACTGAAAACGGCCGTCAACGCTTTCCAACGTGCTCATTAATTGAAGAATTTCGAGCTCCTTCAATCCCAAAAGTTGGGCAGTCCCAAAAATGGCCAGTAAATTATAGGCATTGAAACCTCCAATTAATTGAACCCACAATTCCTGATTGTTTATTTTCAGAAGCTGGCCGGAAAACTGGCTTTCCAAAACCTGCGCTTTATAGTCTGCATAGGTTTTTAGTGCATAGGTATGTTTTTCGGCCTTTGTATTTTGAAGCATTACAACGCCGTTTTTATCGTCCACATTTACAAGTGCAAAAGCATTTTTGGGCAACCCATCAAAAAATGATTTCTTCACATCGCGGTATTCCCCAAAATCTTTGTGATAATCCAAATGGTCGTGGGAAAGATTGGTAAATACCCCACCAACAAAATCAAGGGCCTCGGTCCGTTTTTGGTGGATTCCGTGGGAGCTCACCTCCATAAAGCAATATTCCACGCCGGCGTCAACCATAGATCGCAAATAGCGATTAATGGTCAATGAATCTGGGGTGGTGTGAGTGGTTTTATATTCATCATCGCCCACCATAATTTTTACGGTGGAAATCAACCCGGCCACGAGCCCAGCCTTTTTGAACAGTTGGTACAAAAGGGAGGAAACCGTGGTTTTTCCATTGGTTCCTGTAATGCCTACCAGTTTTAATTGCGAAGAAGGATTGCCATAGAAATTTGCGGCCATAATGGCCAAAGCACTTTGCGAATCTGCAACCTGAACATAGGTAATGCCATTGACAATGTGCTCCGGAAGGGTTTCACAAATAATAGCGAGCGCGCCTTGATCGGCAGCCTTTTTAATGAATTGGTGCCCATCAGAAACCGTTCCTTTTATCGCGATGAAAACATCGTTCAGCGATACCTTTCGCGAATCAAATTCCAAATTATTAATGGCCACGGAAGTGCTGCCAACGACGCTTTCGATGGTTACTTTATACAATATGTCCTTTAAAAGTATCACGATAAATTCAAGGTTATTGTTTGGCCCTTTTTAATGGTTTCACCAGATTTTATGGATTGGCTGGCAACGGTTCCATTGCCCAACACTTGCACTTTCAAACCGAGATTTTCCAATAGGGAAACCGCATCCATTCCGGCCATTCCCGTAACATTCGGAATGGTCTTGTAGGGTTGCTGCAACTTGGAATAATATTTTTCAAAATCTCTTTCAATAAAAGGATCGGAATTTTCAATACCTTCAACAGAATCAATAATCTGCGAATCAGTAAATATTTTTTGCGCAATCCTTTTAAAAACAGGCCCGGAAACATCTGCTCCGTAAAATCCTTTTCGGGTGCTGGGTTTGTGAATAATAACTATGCACGAATATTTTGGGTTTTCCGCAGGAAAAAATCCCGCAAATGACGAAATATACCGCCGGTTGCTCTTCCAATCCGGCATCCAATATTCGGTTTGGGCGGTGCCTGTCTTTCCGGCCATTGAAAAATCTGGCGAATACAACGATTTTCCCGTACCGCGTTTAACCGTATTCTTAAGGATCTCGCGCACCTGAACCAAAGTTTCATCCGAACAGATTTTTGGATTTATGATTTTGGTACCATAAGTGGTTACTTTTTCGTTCCAGGCGCGAACCTCTTTAATAAAGCGAGGTTTAACCATCACCCCGTGATTTGCAATAGCGTTGTAAAAGGTAAGGGTCTGCAGAGGGGTTAGCCTCAGGTTATATCCATAGGCCATGGACGGCAGGGCGTTTTTGCTCCACTTTTTGTCGCCAGGCTGCGGGATCATCGGACTGCCTTCCCCTTTTATGGCCACGCCGGTTTTTTCATTGAGATGCCAACTTTTAAGACGATTGATGAATTTGTTGGGGTTCTTTGCGTAATTGTCGTTTATAATAGTTGCAAGACCAATATTTGATGAAACCTCCAGCGCCCGGGCCGCCGAAATTTTGCCAAATCCGCCCCGATGCGAATCGTAAATTTTCCGGCCGTAAAATACCTTTACCCCATTTCCGGTATCAACAACGGTACTGGTATCAATCACTTTATCCTCCAAAGCGGCCATAAAAGCCATTACCTTAAAAGTGGAACCCGGCTCGTGCGATTCGCCTATGGCGTAATTCAGCTTTTCATAATATTTGCCATCAGCAGTGCGGCCCAAATTTGACACAGCCTTTATTTCGCCCGTAGCCACCTCCATGACAATTACCGATCCGTGTTCTGCTTCGTAGTATTCCAATTGTTTCAATAGGGCGTGATGCGCGATATCTTGAATGTTCACGTTTATCGTGGAAACAATATCGTAGCCGTCCTGTGGCTCAATTTCATTTTCGTCATACACAGGTTTCCATTGGCCTTGTGCTATTTTTTGCTTTAGTCGGTGCCCTTCCTTTCCGGTCAATAGATGATTGAACGCACCTTCCAAACCTACGGCATAATAGCCCGGACGGTCGAAAGCCTCATCGCCAACGGTACGTTGTGCTATCTGGCCGATGGGATGCTCGCGGACGGTCCGCTGTTCCACGATAATACCCCCTTTGTAGGGACCTTTGTTGAACAGGGGCAGATTCTTCACCTTTATATAGTTCGAATACCCTAAATTTTTTACCACCAATTGGTATCTATTTTTTTCGGCCCGTGCCTTGCGGAACAGCTCCAAATAATGGGATGTGGGCTTGCCGAATAATTTGGACAATCCTTCCGAAAGGGGCTTGACGTTTTCTTTAAAATCTTCAGAGGAAACGGTAACAGCATCAAAACGGATGTCGTATTTTGGAACCGAAGTGGCTAGCAAACTTCCATCGTCCGCATACACATTGCCACGATTGGCGGGAATCACAAAATTTTTGGTGGTGTTTTCCTTTGCCAGTTCGCGATATTTCTCCCCATCGGCGAATTGAATGTTCATCAACTTAATGCTAATGGCCAGCGCGAAGAGAAACATACATCCAGCAATGATGTATAAACGGTTCATTATGTTTTTTTCCTCAAAAGCCATTTTTTCAGTCTTTTGTTTTCAATTTTAAGTCTTAAAGTCTACCCAATATACCTTATCCCATGACCCATTTGGGGTTAGGGCGTTTTTACAATCCTTATTCTTTTTGGCGGCGTACTGGACGGTTGCAGCCCGCGTTTTTCCATTGCGGCAATTATTTTGCTCTCCATCCGCGCCTGCATTAATAACATCCGAACGTCCACATATTCACTTTTTAACTCCTTTACCTGGGCATTTAGCTTGGAAATTCTATGCACCTTTTTATCTGCCGCGTGGGAGCTTGCAATCATTATTAAGGCCAAAACGGATAGAAAAATGATGAACCGCCAGTTTTTTAGGGCATCATCGCTCACCAAAAATTTTCCTTTAATAATGTTATAAAACCCTTGTTTCATTTTTAATGTGAATTCGTTTTTTCGGTTGCGTTCAAAATCCTCCAGTGCTGCGCTTGAGCGGAGCCTAAAAACTATAATTTTTCCGCAATGCGAAGTTTTGCGCTGCGAGCGCGATTGTTCTTCTTTATTTCCTCGCCCGAGGGAACAATAAATTTCCCCACCGCCCGAAACGGCACCTCCACTCTTCCGAAGACATCCTTTTCAGGCTCGCCCTCAAACAGACCGTTTCGTATAAAACGTTTGACCAGCCTATCTTCCAGGGAATGATAACTGATCAAGCTTAACCGACCGCCAGATTTTAAAACCTCCTGGGTTTGAAGCAAAAATTCCTTCAGGGCCTCCAATTCTTGATTTACCTCTATTCGGATAGCCTGATAGATTTGGGCCAAAACCTTATTTTCGCGATGCGCGGGCAGAAATCTTCCCAAAACTTTTTTTAGCTGGGCCGTGGTCTTTATTTTTTCAGTTTGGCGCGCCTCCACAATGACCCGGGCCATTCCAGGGGCGTTTCGCAATTCGCCATAGGCAGCAAGCACATTTCGCAATTGGGCTTCTTCATATTTGTTGATTACCGTATATGCCGAAAAACTGGCCTGCCTATCCATTCGCATATCAAGCTCGCCCTCAAAACGGGTTGAAAAACCCCTTTCCGCTATATCAAACTGATGGGAGGAAACGCCGAAATCGCCTAAAATGCCATCCACCGTTTTATAACCATGGAATCGTAAAAACTGTTTCAAAAACCGAAAATTTTGATTAATGAGCAGAAATCGATCGTCTGGAATCGTGTTTTGTAGCGCATCCCTATCCTGGTCAAAGGCGATCAATTTTCCCTCAGGCCCCAATAGACGGAGAATCTCACGGGAATGCCCCCCACCGCCGAAAGTTATATCCACATACACACCGTTGGGTTTTATACTTAGACCCGCTACGGTTTCATGAAGCAGAACCGGATTATGATATTCCATCACCATCATCGCTTTTATTTCCCATTACTTCCTCTGCAAGATCCGCGAAATCGCTGGCAGCGTCGTCAATGGCTTGTTCGTACTTGTCCTTATCCCAGATTTCCACAATATTTATGGCCGAAGAAATAACCAAATCCTTGGCAATACCGGCAAAAGACATTAAATCCTTTGGAATCAACAATCTGCCCGTTGCGTCGAGCTCCACTGTTTTTACACCTGCGGTAAACCTTCGGATAAAATCGTTATTCTTTCTGTTGAACCGGTTCAGTTCGCCCATTTTCAGCATCAGTGCGTCCCATTCCTTCATAGGGTACATTTCCAGACACGGCTGAAAAACGGCGCGCTTGATTACAAACCCTTCCTGCGCCACCGAAGCCAACTGCTTTTTCAAAGGCGCGGGCACCATGACCCTGCCTTTTACGTCTGCCTTACATTCGTATGTACCTATAAGATTGAGCATTGCAAAAAAATGGGGTTTGGCAATTGTTGTTTCAAATATATATAACTTTTACCACAATTTACCACAATCTACCACTTTGTTGATAAATTTTCCCACATTGTGGATAAGAGCCACGGCCATTTGAAAAAACAAAGGCTTCCATTAAATGGACCGTATGAAATATTTTTGATTACTTTTGTCATTCTAAATTGCAGCAACCATCACATGTCGGAAAACTTAAAGAAAGAAGGGAAATTTTCTTATTTGGAAATAGGTGAAGGCACGCCAATAATTATACTTCACGGACTCATGGGCGGATTGAGCAATTTTGATGGCGTAGCCGATTTCTTTCCTTCAAAAGGCTACAAAATTCTAATTCCGGAATTGCCCATTTACAAGATGACACTGTTGCGCACCAATGTGAAGAATTTTGCAAAATACGTTGCCCAATTCATCGATCATTTGGGGTATGAGGAAGTAATTCTTTTGGGAAATTCCCTGGGCGGACACATCGGTTTGCTCTGCACAAAAATGTATCCTGAAAAAGTAAAGGCACTCGTAATAACCGGAAGTTCTGGGCTCTATGAAAGTGCGATGGGCGAAAGCTATCCAAAGCGCGGCGATTACGAATACATAAAACAAAAAGCGGAAAACGTCTTTTTCGATCCGGCGGTAGCCACGAAAGAAATTGTGGACGATGTGTACAAAACCGTGAACGATCGGAATAAATTAATCCGTACCCTTGCCATTGCCAAGAGTGCCATTAGGCACAATATGGCCAAGGATTTGCCAAAAATGCATACGCCAACCTGCATTATCTGGGGTAAAAACGACAATGTAACCCCGCCAGAGGTGGCCATTGAATTTCACGAGCTTTTGCCGGATTCCGAACTTTTTTGGATTGACAAATGCGGCCATGCTGCCATGATGGAGCACCAACGCGAGTTCAACGAATTGCTTTTTGCGTGGTTAAAAAAACGCAATTTCTAAAAGCCGGAACCTTCCAGTTGCTTAATTAATTTTCTTGGTTCAGAAATTGGAAATTTCCCCTAAAAATTTTTGCAATCAACAAATTAGTCCCAACCGCATGCAAATAAAAACAGCCGAATTCGTAATGAGCAACAGCGAGGTTGCCAAATGTCCAAAGGATCGACTGCCGGAATATGCTTTTATTGGCCGTAGCAACGTTGGAAAATCTTCCTTGATAAATATGTTGATGGGCCGGAAAAATTTGGCAAAAACTTCCGGAAGACCTGGTAAAACTCAACTCATCAACCATTTTTTGGTAAATAAAAATTGGTATTTGGTAGATTTGCCCGGCTATGGGTATGCACGTGTTTCAAAAAGCACCAAAAAAGTTTTCCAAAAATTCATTACCAATTATTTTGAAAAGCGCGAGCAAATGGTACTCGCCTTTGTTTTGGTGGATTGCAGGCACGAGCCACAGCCCCTCGATCTTGAATTTATGCAGTGGCTAAGCGAAAGTGGCGTCCCTTTTCATATTATTTTCACCAAAGCCGATAAGCTCAAACCGAAACGCTTGGAAGAAAATATAAAAATATATGGCGAAAAAATGCTTGAAACGTGGGAGGAACTACCTCCATTTTTCATTACCTCTGCCACCAACGCTACAGGACGGGAAGAAGTTTTAAAGTATATTGAACAACTAAATGCTTCCCTCCAAAACCCGGAATTCTAAATTGAATTACCCGCGCTTCAACTCCAGCTTTTCTGCAAAATAATCGCAAAAATCGCGCATTGTTGCGCTCATTTTCGCATCGTTGGTTGCGCGCTGAAAGGTGTCTGCCATTGCACTGAGAGTTTGGTGGAAAAAAACCTTCATTTCGTCCACGGGCATCTGTTTTGTCCACAGATCAATGCGCAAGGATTCTTGGTTGGCACTATCCCAAACGGAAAGCATCACGGCCTTGGTTTCTTCATTCGCAACCCCACCATCCTCAGCGGTCCAATGAATGGTTTCGGGAATTTTGTTTTCGTCCAGCCCTACGTTCAATCTTATTTCAGACTTGTGTTTTACTGCCATTATTTCTTCGGTTTGTATTTTGAATTTTTGAATATATCGTCCGCCTCCGTAACCATCAGTTGCTGCACGGTGGTGTCATTATTGTCCATATAGGCCCTTACTATTTGCCAGCCTAGATAGCGGCCCAACATTCCGGGCGATTCGTTGTCTATTTCAAGATAAAATTTTGAGAATGGCGCCGGACTTATAAACCGTGCCCCCAGTTTCGGGTCTGTACTGTACAGTAGCTCCTTCTCCACAAAATAGCGCCACATGTATTGTTCATTTTCCGTTGCCCACTGAAACTCTGCCTCGGTATAGCCAATTTTTTCTGCGTCAGGGGTTTTTGGAAGCCACAGATCCAATAAATAAAGCTGTTTTCCATAGTAAACAATCTGGCCAAGGAAGGACGCTTTGTTGGGTGGTTTTATAAATATCCTAGCATACGTTTCCGCAATATCGGGTGCCAATTGGGACGGTTCCATCTCCTTTGAAATATACTTGTCAATTCCCTCATAAAAACGGTGCTTGCTGCCCAAATAATTGTCCAACCCCAAAATAAGCATACTGTCGGCCAGAATCACTTTGTTGCGATAATCAACATCAGAGGTAGTTGTAACTACCACGGGGGTCTTAAACTGCGGAAAATAATACTTAATATGCTGAAACAATGGTACCAACGTGCTTTTCAAGGTTTCGTCTTTTGGGAATGTCCTTAAAACCTCTTCCTCCAATTGATTTTGCAGCGTGTCGGTCAGTTTCCCTATCCAAATGCTATCGTTGTACTGCGTAGGGAAAAAGGCGGGAAAAGATGCTTTTAACGTTGGAAGGTCCGCAGGAGTGGCGTTGGCAAATTCCTTGTCAAAACGGAGTAGCTCTAAATCAATGGGAATTTTTTCTATCTCCTTCTCCACCTGGTTTTGATGGTTACAGGAATAAAAAATGGCCAGAAAAACCAGTATGGAATACTTCATTGCAGAAAAAACAGTATTGTTGGGTAACGCCATTCCTTTTCTTTAATTTTATCGTTGATAAATTTTGCGCTGCAAAGGTAATCATTGGGAAAGTAGGATACCATCTTTTAAATTTTAGTTTTTGCAAAACCTTTCATTAGCGACACTGGAAAAGTTTTTAATCTTAAAATAACGAAAATAAACATGCAGACCGAAAAAGTGATAGACCATATAGTAAACTGGCTAAAAACCTATGCAGAAAATGCAAAAATGCAGGGATTTGTAATCGGCATCAGTGGCGGAATCGATTCTGCCGTTACCTCGGCCCTTTGTGCAAAAACCGGACTTAAACTTTTATGTGTTGAAATGCCCATTCACCAAGCGGTCTCACAAATCAGCCGGGCACGGAACCATATTGTTTGGCTTAAGCATCACTTTTCCAAGGTTGAAAAAATAGAGATAAACCTCACTCCCGTTTTTGATTCTTTGGTAGGGGCATTGCCAAAAGTTGAAAAGGAGGAAGACCGTTTTATGTCCTTGGCCAATACCCGTGCACGTCTGCGGATGACGACGCTATATTATTTTGCCGCACTCGAAAAACTTTTGGTGGCGGGAACGGGAAATAAGATTGAGGATTTTGGCGTGGGTTTCTTCACCAAATATGGCGACGGCGGGGTGGATTTGAGCCCCATAGCCGATTTGATGAAAAGTGAAGTTTATGAAATTGCAGAACATTTGGGAATCAATAAAGAAATAATCAACGCCGCGCCAACCGATGGATTATGGGGCGATGACCGCACCGATGAAGATCAACTGGGCGCCACGTATGACGAGCTGGAATGGGCCATGAAAATGAAGGACCAAGGAAAAAACGCAGCCAATTTTTCGGGAAGGGAAAAGGTGGTGTTTGAACTTTTTCAAAGGCTCAATGGTGCGAACCAACATAAAATGGCGCCCATCCCCATTTGTAAAATTCCAAATTCACTGCAATAAATTTGCTATTGACCGAATAATTTAACCATTAAACGAAAGGTCGATTAATAGTTTCATCTATATTTTAAAAATTCGAAATGTAGTATTAATATTACGCACCTAAATCCTCGAGTTTCTTAAAAATCAAGTGCTTTTTCAAACCAAAAAATTCAACCAAAGATGAAAAAAGTTATTATCGCAGATCACCACCCCATAACCCGCAAGGGAATTGAGGTACTATTAGAAAACACCAATGAATTTACGATCGTCTCCAAGGTTTCGCGCGGTTCCGAATTGCTGGAAAGCCTGGAAAAGTTTCAACCGGATATTTTGATATTGGAACTGGACATTCCGGAAATAAATGGTTTTCACGCGCTGCGAAGCATTCGCGAGGAATTTCCCAAGGTGCGTATTGCCATATTTTCCTCACATCCGGAAGAAATTTATGCGCTGCGTTCCGTAAAATCTGGAGCGGCGGGATATATTTCAAAAACGGTTCCGGAAAGAGAATTTATAGCTGCCATTAAACGCATTGCCACAGGTGGTATGTTCCTTAACCCAGAATTGATGGACGCCTTCAACAATAAAGCGGTCAACGACAATTCCATCATGGGGCGCTACAAAAAGCTGTCTGCCCGCGAAATTGAGGTCTTGAACCTACTCTCCAACGGAAAACGAAACAAGGACATAGCCACGCTCTTGGAAATTAATGAAAAAACCGTAAGCACCTACAAAACTCGCTTGCTTAAAAAACTGAAGGTTTCGAGCCTTGCGGAACTGATCAACCAATCGCGCATGCTCCAATTTAATTAGCATTAAAGTACGCGGTTCAATTTGTTGGAGAGCACCTTTTTCAAACTGATATAATCTACAATTTCCTGCAGACCGGATTCCACATCCTCGGGTGCAAGCTGTTGTAAGGCCTCGGAAAGCTCGTTTATTTTCTGGGTCACCAAATATCGGCGAAGGTTAAGGATGGTCTCACTGACCAGTTGGGAAATGGTCTGTTTCTTTTCTTTTACATAAATTTCCTTTCGTTCCCAATTGTGGAGCACGTAGCGCTCCTCCTCCATCAAAATATGGGTGACGGCAGCGGCCATCTCGGGCGGTAGGTCGTTTACAAAAGTTTCGGCCTTTGCCTCGGGGTTTTGGTTAAAACGGTTTACTACTTCAAAATATAATTCCTTGAAACCTGAATTTGTAAACTCAATTTCGTCTTCTTGTAAATCCAGGAAAATTTTTTCAAAAACCCGCGAGCTATGGATTTCAGGCTTAAAATCGATATCGCCTTTTTCATTGGCCTCTAGGATCAGGTCCTCAAAATTTTCTTCTACATTGCCGTAAAGCAAGAGCAACTCAATTATTTTTTGCTCCAATTGAAACTGAACATCTACTTTTTCTGTCTTATTATCAGGTTGAATTACTTCAAAAGCTTCCTGCGGAACCGGTTTTCTTGATGCTTCCTTTTTTTCTCTTTGAAAAATTTGCGCCAAGGTATTGAACAGAACCTGCTCGGATATATCCATAATCCGCGAACATTCCTTCAAATAGACTTCGCGTTTAATTACGTCTGGAATCTTGGAAATGCTGTTCACCATATCGTGGATGGTCTCGCTCTTTTTGATGGGATCGTTCTGTGCCTCTGTGGCCAACAACGAAGCCTTGAAAGTGATAAAATCCTTGGCATTTTCCTCCAGATACTGGGTCAATTGCTGCAGGGAATTTTTTCGGGAAAAACTATCGGGATCCTCGCCTTCGGGAAAGCTGCATATTTTCACGTTCATACCCTGTTCCAAAATAAGATCGATGCCGCGCAAGGAGGCGCGAAGCCCAGGAGCATCGCCGTCAAACAAGACTGTAATATTCTTGGTAAGCCTATTGATCAACCGGATCTGCTCCGGGGTTAAAGCCGTTCCGGAGGAAGAAACCACGTTGTGGATACCGGTCTGGTAAAACTGGATTACGTCTGTATAACCTTCCACCAAATAGCAGTTATCTTCTTTGGCAATGCTTTGCTTGGCGTGGAAAATTCCATAGAGCACCTTGCTTTTGTGGTAAATATCACTTTCCGGCGAATTGAGATATTTTGCTGCCTTTTTATCGTTGGTCAAAATTCGCCCGCCAAAGCCCAGCGTTCTGCCGCTCATGCTCAGGATAGGGAACATTACCCTTCCCCTAAAACGGTCGAACATTTTTGTGGCAGCCCCCGTGGCTTCCTCCTCCTTTACTATGGAGAGACCGGTCTTTTCCAAATATTCCAGCTTATATCCCTTTTTTAGGGCGTGGGCGGTAAAGGCATCCCAGGTTTCGGGAGAGTAGCCCAGCTCAAATTTCTTGATGGTTTCATCGGAAAATCCTCTTTCCTTAAAATAGGATAGGCCTATGGCCTTGCCCTCTTCGGTTTTTAATAGCGTGTTATGAAAATATTCCTTTGCAAAATCACTCACCAAATATAAGCTTTCCCGCTCGTCCGCTTGCTGTTTTTCCTCTGTGGACTGTTCGGTTTCCACTACCTCAATGCCGTATTTTTTGGCCAGAAACCGAATGGCTTCGGGATAGGTGAAATGTTCGTGTTCCATTAAAAACGCCACCACATTTCCTCCTTTTCCGCTACTGAAATCTTTCCATATCTGTTTTACGGGCGAGACCATAAAACTTGGGGAGCGTTCATCGGTAAACGGGCTTAGCCCTTTGTAATTGCTGCCTGCTTTTTTCAATTGCACAAAATCGCCAATAACCTCCTCGACCCGGGCGGTATCAAAAACATTGTTTATGGTGCTTTGGCTAATCAAGTTGGTTGGCGTTGCGGTTAGCGAAGTGTTTGGCGTTAGGTGTTAGGTTTTAAGCGTTAGGTGTTAAGTATTGGTTGTTAAGCGTTGGTTGTTCGGATTTAGGTTTTAAAAGCATTTCGATTTCATTTCGATTTCGATTTCGATTTGTAAAAATAGAAATATTCAGAAGGAAAAACACAAGTTTTGCAATACTTGCAGGTCAATAAATAAACGCCGATGAAAGCATTTGGCTACTCCGTAGCAAACCAAAAAACCGAACGAAAACGCCGTTGTGCTACCGGATTGTTGTTGTTCTCCCGTTAAAAGCCTATTCAGAGCCTTAAATAAAGTATGAATATGGTATGACAGGGGCTAAGGAAATTCGCAAAAGGACAAACGCTATCCAATGGCCTTTGATAAGGCTTACTTCTTTCGGTCGATTACATAATTAACCATTAATTCCAGCGATTCTTTATAAGGCGAGCCAGGATACGATTCAAGGATTTGCAGGGCCTCTTGTTGGTATTCCTTCATTTTTGAAACGGCATAGTCAAGCCCACCGTTTTCCTTAACAAAAGTAATGACCTCCTTAACGCGTTTCTTGTCCTTGTTATGGTTTTTGACAGAATTGATAAGCCATTTTTTTTCTTCGGAAGTGGAATTGTTTAGCGCATGGATTAAAGGCAGCGTCATTTTTTGCTCCTTAATATCAATACCGGTGGGCTTGCCAATATGTTCATTGCCATAGTCAAAAAGATCGTCCTTTATCTGGAAGGCGGTGCCTATCAACTCGCCAAATCTACGCATTTTTTCAACCTCTTCGTCCGGTGCCATTACGGAGCGTGCACCCATGGCACAGCAAGCGGCTATCAATGTGGCAGTTTTCTGTCTGATGATTTCAAAATAGATTTCCTCGGTAATGTCCAATTGGCGTGCTTTTTCAATTTGAAGCAGTTCGCCCTCGCTCATCTCGCGCACGGCCACGGAAATAATTTTCAACAGATCAAAATCGTCGTTGTCTATGGAAAGAAGCAATCCTTTTGAAAGCAGATAGTCGCCCACCAGTACAGCGATTTTGTTTTTCCAAAGTGCATTTATGGAGAAAAAACCACGGCGGCGGTCGCTGTCGTCCACCACATCATCGTGCACTAAGGTAGCAGTATGGATAAGCTCAATAACCGAAGCGCCGCGATAGGTACGCTCGTTTACCGTGCCATTTCCTGTCATTTTTGCAATAAGAAAAACAAACATGGGGCGCATTTGTTTTCCCTTTCGGTTTACAACGTAATGTGTAATTCTATTTAAAAGGGAAACTTTGGAAGACATAGCGGCGGAGAACTTTTTTTCAAAAAGCTCCATTTCGGTTTCAATGGGAAGTTTGATGCGCGAAACTATCTTCATAAAGGTTCAAAGATAGTCAAATTTGAGCGATGCCAAAGTGATGGAAGGATGGGACAAGAGCGGAAAAAATGGGAATAAAAATTCGGATTAACAAAATTTTAGCATTTCGCGTCCCCATCGAAAAACCGATATACATAATTTGAAGGTTGTTTATGGCACGATTTGTAAAGATTCCTGTTAATAAAACCCCTAAATCAAAAACCGATCCGGTTCTTTTTTCAGAATATCCAAAACTGCGTTAAACTCTCCCAATGGCGCATGGAACAAGGCCTCAAAAGGTAACTTTGGAACTGAATTAATTTTTAACCCTAATTACTTTTTTACAATGAAAAAGATTACACTATTGGCCGCATTGTTTGCTGGCTTTGCTATGAACGCGCAATTATTTGTTGACGATTTCGAAGATCAGGACATTTCTGATTGGACTCTTTTGGACGAAGACGGTGATGGTTTTGTGTTTAAAGCCTATGATCCGAGCATAGCCCAAAATGGAGAGTTAAACTATATGTCTTCACAATCTTGGGATGAAATTGCCGGTCCGCTAACTCCTAACAATTATGCCATCTCTCCAGCAATAGACGTAGCTGGAAATGGATCATTGCAACTTACTTACATGGTGGGTGGACAAGATCCTCTTTATTCGGCAGAAATTTACACTGTCTACGTATCTACGGGAAACACTATTGCCGATTTTGAAAACACTGATCCATCAGTAACGGTTAGTTTTTCAGAAAATATAGGTGATGATCCGTTAGCAGCTGGAGAATTGGTTGCAAGAACTTTGGATGTTTCCTCATTGGATGGCGCAACAACTTTATACATTGCTTTTAGACATCACGGCGTAACTGATCAATTTATTATCAATTTTGACGACGTAATCCTTGATGGTGTTTTAGGAATCGAAGACAACGCTTTGGATAGCTTCAACTATTTTGTAGCTGGCAACCAATTGAATCTAAAGGCTAAAACTTCATTCGAAAGTGTTTCGCTTTATAACATGTTGGGCCAACAAGTAATTTCCCAAAAATTGAGCAGCAACAATGAAACTGTTGAGCTTTCTGGTTTACAGTCTGGAGTTTACATTGCTACTGTTTCTATTGACGGAGCGAGCAAGACTTTTCGTATTGTAAAAAACTAATTTGTTTCCAACAATATTGAATTGAAAAGAGCGGCCAAAATCCGCTCTTTTTTTATTGCTTGTTCGCCAATTGCCCGCAGGCGGCGTCAATATCCTTTCCACGGCTGCGCCGAACGGTTACCGGTATGTGCGAAGCCTCCAAGGCTTGTATATAATCTTCGATAACCGCAGCTTCCGCCTGTTGAAAATGGCCATCGTCAATCGGGTTGTATTCAATCAGGTTTACCTTGCAGGGCACGTATTTACAGTAGGTAACCAATGCCTCAATGTCTTCCCACTTGTCGTTTATGTCTTTCCAAACAATATATTCGTAAGTTATCTTCCGTTTTGTCTTGGCGTACCAATATTCCAAAGCCTCCCTTAAATCGGGCAAGGTAAAATTTTTTGCAAATGGCATAATCTGTTCCCGTGTTTGCTGAATTGCAGAATGCAACGAAACCGCGAGGTTAAATTTCACATTGTCATCGGCCAATTTTTTGATCATTTTAGGCACACCGGAAGTGGACACCACAATCCGTTTGGGCGACATTCCCAGACCTTCCCCACTGGTTATTTTATCAATGGCCTCCAACACATTTTTATAGTTCATCAAAGGTTCGCCCATGCCCATAAAAACAATATTTGAAAGGGGCTTATTGTGGTAAAGCCGGCTCTCTTTGTCTATGGCCACTACTTGATCATAAATTTCATCGGGGTTTAAATTGCGCATCCGCTTTAAACGGGCAGTCGCGCAAAAGGTACAGTCCAGACTACAACCCACCTGCGAAGAAACACAAGCCGTAGTCCTGCTTTTGGTAGGGATCAAAACCGATTCCACCACCAGATCATCGTGAAGCTTTACGGCGTTTTTAATGGTGCCGTCGCTACTTTTTTGAAGGTGGTCCACCTTTATATGGTTGATGACGAAATTTTCATCCAAATGCCTCCGGGTTTCCTTGGAAAGATTGGTCATTTCATCAAAGCTGTGAATGCCCTTGCTCCACAGCCAATCATACACCTGTGTGCCGCGAAAGGCCTTGTCGCCAATACTTTCAAAAAACTGCCTGAGTTCCTCTTTTGAAAGTGCCCTAATGTCTCTTTTTTCTGAAACCATCGTGCAAAATTAGGCTATTTAAAAGAAAAAAGCCCCTTTCGTATAAGAATAGAGGCCTATAATGAAATTTGAATGGTTAATTATTTTTTTACTGCAATCTTCTTGGTGATGAAATCCTTACTATCCTCATCCACTAAACGCAGCAGATAAATTCCCTGTGCCATATTTTCCACAGAGATAGTGTTCATGGTATCGTTCAAGTTCCCCGAAAGGATTTGCTGGCCCATCACATTTGAAAGGGTATAGGATAAATGTGGATACCGATTGTTCATTACGGTGATGGTAGCACTTGCTGGGTTTGGGTAAATTTTAAGCTCTCCAACTAGTTGGAAATCGGGCGTGTTCAATAAATTCTGTAGGGTCTCCACAGTCGGGCGACCGGTATTGGTGGGGTCCAGCCAATCCTTAAGTCGCGTTTCGGGGGAATTTCCACCGTTCCAGGAAATTGCAAACCGCCCATAAATATCATATTCGCCATTGTTTTCCAGGCCGTCGCAAGCAGATTGGCCAGCATAGAGCTGCCCAATAATATGCCCGTTTTGATCAAATAGTGGCGAACCTGAGGAACCGCTTTCGGTGGTTCCAATTTCCCAACCGTTTCCGGGGCCGTGGCTGCCGCCCCCTATTAGCCAGACTTGGGTGCCATTGGCATCAACTTTTTGGGCACCGGAATCATCTCTGCATACTTTCATAATATCGCCATTTGGATGGTGGATCCCCACCTCGAACAGTGGATTGGTATCGCTATTGTCCCATCCGGCAAAGGCTACATCCCAAGAGAGTGGAATCGGGTTCAACAATTCTACCAAGGCAAAATCGCTTAAAGCATTTTTGGCCCTAAACGCTGCGCCGCTAATGGTAAAATTGGTTTGCAGATCCCCGCTATCATCACCGGTGGCGCACACGGGGGTTGGGCTTACCCAATTAAACCGAAAGGACCATTGCGCAGGATTACTGTTTTCCAAACAATGATTTGCCGTCAAAATATAAGGCTTTTTATCGTTCGAGGTATTGTTGACCAGGGAAGCCGTGCACAAATGTCCGTTGCCGAGGTTGAGCAGGGCTACAGCCTTTTTTACCACCTCTTTTTTGGAATCAAAATCGTTTCCAATTGGGCAATTAACATCAAAGTTGCAAGCTCCGGCATCATTAAGGCCTCTATTGCCATCCAACAATACGTTCAATTTCCCCATACGATACCCGTGGATAACGGTTTGGATATTCAATTTTGGAGTTCCCTGCACGCGGGGCGGCTGATAATATTCAATCCATATAATATCGCCTTCCACGAACCAAGTGCCCAAATGGCCCATTGCTGAGTTTTGGCTGGAGGTAATTGCAGAAATAATATCCGTATGGCTATCATTATATAATTGCAACCGGGAGCCGTGGGGAAGAAAGAAATTATCAAAATTTACGCTTAAATTGAGTGCACCTGGGGATTGGATAGTGGCCTGCCAGAGTTTTCCTCCGTTGGGCAAGGTAGTCCAGAGACCTCCATTTTCCATGGACATACTTAATGGAATTTCAATACCGTAGCGCCAGGGAAGGGATTTGTCCAGATCGTTTATACTGTCCTCTCTCACAATATTTTCAAAATCCAATTCCGGAAGTCTTATAATTGCGGGCACTCTATCCAAGTTCAAATCCCAGCTAATGGGCAAATCATTACCGCCGTCCTGTGCGAAGACGGAACAAATGGCAAAAATGAAGAAAAGGAAAAGAGTAATTTTTTTCATCCCATAATATATAAGGCTCATCAAAAGATTGACTAAGGTATATTTTTATTTCCACATTTGAAAACCAAAGGCTTGTAAAATAAAAAATCCCGATTTTCACCGGGACATTTCTTATTTCCGAAGCGGAAAAAATTATAAAATCAACATAGCGTCGCCATAGGTATAAAATCGATACTTTTCCTTTACCGCCTCGGCATAGGCTTCTTTTATAAAATCTGGCCCGGCAAAGGCCGAAACCATCATTAAAAGTGTGGATTTTGGAGTATGGAAATTGGTGACCATGGCATTGGCTATACTAAAATCATAAGGTGGAAATATAAATTTGTTGGTCCACCCTTTGTACGGATTCAAGGTGTGGTTGCTTGAAACCGAACTTTCCAATGCGCGCATGGCGGTTGTTCCTACTGCACAAATTCGCCTTTTCTTTTGGATTCCAGCGTTTATGATGCCTACGGCCTTCATATCTATCTCCATTTCCTCGGAATCCATTTTGTGCTTGGAAAGATCTTCCACTTCAACGGAACTAAAAGTACCAAGCCCCACGTGAAGGGTAATCTCCGCTACGTTCACTCCTTTAATTTCTAGCCTTTTCAACAAATGTTTTGAAAAATGCAACCCGGCGGTAGGGGCGGCAACGGCACCTTCATTTTTGGCAAATATGGTCTGGTATCGCTCTGCATCTTCGGGTTCCACTTCTCTTTTTATATATTTGGGAAGGGGTGTTTCGCCCAGCTCGGTGAGTTTATTGCGGAATTCCTCGTAGGATCCGTCAAACAAAAAACGAAGGGTTCTTCCCCGGGAGGTGGTGTTGTCTATAACTTCTGCCACAAGGGTTTCATCGTCGCCAAAATATAATTTGTTCCCAATGCGGATTTTTCGGGCAGGATCTACCAAAACGTCCCAAAGTCGGGTTTCGGAGTTCAATTCGCGGAGCAGAAAAACCTCGATGCGCGCGCCTGTCTTTTCTTTATTTCCGAAAAGGCGTGCAGGAAAAACCTTAGTATTGTTGGTTATCAAAACATCATCTTCCTCAAAATAATCTATCAGATCCTTGAACATCTTGTGCTCAATGGTCTTGGTTTTACGGTTAAGTACCATCAAGCGCGATTCGTCGCGGTTGGGGGCTGGATACTCGGCCAATAATTCTTCCGGAAGGTTAAAGTTGAAGTTTGAAAGTTTCATTCCCATAATGCTTGGATTCAAATTTATTTTTACAAGGGGGCAAATATACAATCTCAATACAGGGGTTGTCAAGTAAATGCAGCTTTATTATTCTTAAAGAAAAGGAAAAATTTAATTTAATTGAATACAGCAGGGAAAATTGGAGCTGACTTTATGAA
This sequence comes from Aequorivita sp., assembly GCA_048265145.1. Lineage (GTDB taxonomy): Bacteria > Bacteroidota > Bacteroidia > Flavobacteriales > Flavobacteriaceae > Aequorivita. Next base: position 10,132 of record JBLXCF010000014.1, on the reverse strand, counting down.
TTTTCAAATTCACACCGCAAGCCAGCCCGCTGGAAATCGCGCCAAAATTCAGGGTAAGATTTGGACACTACCCCCGCATTTGCAATACACAACGACGTTTTTAGGCCCAAGGGCGCAAAGGCCATCGCCATGCGATGATCTTGATAGGTTTCAATAAGGATGTTCGGGTTCACCCTTGTGGATTTTTCTAACGTCAGGGAATTTTGATCAATCTGAACGGTGCCGCCCAATTTTTCCAATTCCATTTTCAGTGCCGAAAGACGGTCCGTCTCCTTGATCTTTAAAGTGTGAAGCCCCGTAAGCCTGCAACCTATCCCCAGCCCGAAGCAGCTTACCGCAATAGTCTGCGCCAAATCTGGGGTGTTGGCAAGGTCCAGCAATAGCAAGTCCGGTAGCTCAGTAGTGGTTTTTGATAGCGAAATGGTTTTTTCGGAACTATTAAATTGGGTTTGTATGCCCAAAGATTCGTAAATCTGTGCCAATGCGGCATCGCCCTGTAAACTTTTTTCAGAAAAACTGCCGAGCGTAATCTCGAGCCCTTCGGAAAGTGCCACCAAACTGTAAAAATAGGAAGCCGAGCTCCAATCAGATTCCACGATCATCCGTTTGTCATTGACATTTTCTGAAGAAGAAATAGAAATTACATTCTTTTCAAAAACTCCGTCAATTCCAATATTTTTCAAGAGTTGCAGGGTCATTTTTATATAAGGAACCGAAGTGGTCTTGCCTTGCAGGAAAATTTTCAAACCTTTGGGAAGCGCAGGCGCAATGAGCATTAATGCCGAAATGTATTGACTGCTGACGTCCGCTTTGATCGTGACTTTATTTTTGAGAAGTTTTTTACCCCTTATTCTTAAAGGCGGGAAGCCTTCGTTTTTGGCGTATTCAATATCGGCGCCCAAATTTTTAAGCGCTTCCACCAGAATACCAATGGGGCGTTGCTGCATACGCGGGCTTCCGGTGAGCAGGACCTCGGTTCCTTCCGTTGCAGCAAAATAGGCTGTCAAAAAACGCATGGCGGTTCCAGCGTGATGCACATCTACAGTACCTTTTGAAATTTTCAATCCTTTTTGTAAAACAGCCGTGTCATCACTGTCCGAAAGGTTTTCGATGGAAATATTGGGGAATTGTGCCTGCAGCAAAAGCAATCGGTTCGATTCACTTTTGGAACCGCAGATGTTGATTTTTATATTTTCTGAAGGGAGGTCTCCACGTTTCAAATTGGCCTTCATTGCCCTTTCTCTTTTTCCTTGAGCTTGGCCCTAAACTTTCCGAAGGAAACGAAAAATCCATAAACAAAACCGGCCAATAGTAGTGTCAAAACAAATACATAAGGATTTCTTTCAGCAAAAAATGCAAGGTTGAAACCATCTATTGCCCATTTAATAATGGCGAAAAGTATTGCAAAAGCCAACCCTAAAGAAAGTACCGACTTCCAAAATCCCTTTGTATTTATAACCCTTTTGAACATTATTTTAACTTTTGGTTGTTGTGGTGCCTATCATGGTCGCGTTTGGTTTTTAGGTCCAGCTTTTTTTGGAATGCCTTTTCCAGATCGACGCCCGTTTGGTTTGCCAGGCAGAGGACTACAAAAATGACATCGGCAAGCTCTTCGCCCAAATCTTTGGTTTTGTCGCTTTCCTTTTCGCTCTGCTCGCCGTATCGACGGGCAATGATGCGCGCCACCTCGCCTACTTCCTCGGTAAGTTGGGCCATATTGGTGAGCTCATTGAAATAGCGCACGCCGTGCTCCTTTATCCAATCGTCTACTGCCCTTTGTGCTTTTTTGATTTCCATTCTTCAAATGTAAAGATTTTTTTAACGGTAAAAAGTGCGACAAATAGCTATTCCCTATTTTTAGAATCCATCCAAATGGTAACGGGGCCGTCATTGATTAAAGCCACCTCCATCATCGCTCCAAAACTGCCCGTTTGCACTTTTTTATTGGTTTCCTTTTGAAGCTGAAGCACGAAATTTTCATAGAGCGGGATGGCAATTTCAGGTTTGGCGGCGTTTATAAAGGAAGGCCGGTTTCCCTTTTTGGTATTTGCGTGTAACGTGAATTGGCTAACCACCAGACAGTCGCCATTTAAATCCTGCACTGATAGATTCATCACTTCGTTTTCATCTGAAAAAATCCGCAAACGGGCAATTTTCCCCGCTAACCAGTCAATGTCCTCTTGGGTGTCCGCAGCTTCGATTCCCAATAGAATAAGAAGTCCCTTTCCTATTTCAGAAAAAATCTTTCCTTCAATAGTCACGGATGCATTTTTTACTCTTTGGATCAGTGCGCGCATAAGCCCCCTTCGGCTCCCCCAAAGGGGAAGTGTTGTTGTGTTATTATAGTTGAATTCCTGAAAAGCATAAGATTCGCGTTTAGTTTCCCCCTTTGGGGGTTATGGGGCTATATATATCCTTTCGGAAATGATCCTCTTCGCCTTCTAAAATCTGTAAATAACTTTTGTAACGGGACCAGGCAATTTCTTCGTTTTCCAAAGCTTCTTTCACGGCGCAGTTTGGCTCCTCCAGATGCAGGCAGTTGTTGAACTTACAGTGTTCCTTGAGCTCAAAAAACTCCGGAAAATAGTTGCCCAGTTCTTCTTTATCAATTTCAACTACTCCAAAACCTTTAATGCCCGGAGTGTCTATTATCTGCCCGCCAAAGGAAAGATCGAACATTTCGGCAAAAGTTGTGGTGTGCTGGCCCTGTAAATGTTGTTCTGAAATTTCCGAAGTCTTTAAATCCAATCCGGGTTCTATGGCGTTGATTAAAGTGGATTTCCCCACGCCGCTGTGGCCCGAAAACATCGTTACCTTGTCTTTCATTATGGCTTTTACCTTATCAATATTTTTCCCCGTCACTGCCGAAATTCCGATGCACTCGTACCCTATCTTTCGGTAAAGCGCTGCAAGGAATTTTATCTCTAATAATTCGTCTTCGTTATAGGTATCAATTTTATTGAAAAGCAAAACGGTTTTTATGTGATAGGCTTCCGCAGTAACCAAAAACCGATCGATGAAAGTGGTGAATGTGGGCGGATTGTTCAACGTTATAAGCAGAAAAGCAACATCAATGTTTGCAGCAATGATGTGGGTTTGCTTTGAAAGATTTACAGATTTTCGAATAATGTAGTTTTCGCGTTCCTCAATATTTGAAATTACACCGACGGTTTCATCCCCCTTTTTTTCTATTTCAAAAGTTACATGATCGCCCACAGCCACAGGATTGGTGCTTTTAATACCGCCAATACGGAATTTGCCTTTTATACGGCAATCGTAAAAAGCACCATTTTCCGCCTTCACGGAATACCAGCTGCCGGTAGACTTATAGACGACGCCTTTCATTCAGGTTTATTGGTTGCAGGTTTCATGTTGCAGGTTTCAAAAATATTCAATCTATATTAAAAAAATTCAAAATTCAAAATTCAAAATTCAAAATTCAAAATTCAAAATTCAAAATATATAATTCATAATTCATAATTCATAATTCATAATTCATAATTCATAATTCATAATTCATTAATTACATTTTTCTGATGATTGATGGATTCTTGGTGAATGGCTTTAAAAATCCTCAGAATAAATTCCTCACTCAACTGGTTTTCCTCGCCTTCCAAGATCATCTTTCCCAAAATTTGATTCCATCTTTTTGTTTGAAGGATGGCTACATTGTTTTTCTTTTTCAAGGCCCCGATGCTGTCGGCAATTTTCATGCGTTTTCCCAAGGATTCTATCAATTGGTGGTCCAATACGTCAATTTTGGTCCGCAGCGTATTGAGCTTGTTCTTAAAATCCACAGCATCGCCTTCCTGCTTTCGGATTCGGAGATCGATGGTCATTTGCTTTAAGGCGGCCGGTGTTATTTGCTGAGCGGCATCGCTCCACGCGTTGTCCGGGTCAAAATGCGTTTCCACCATCAAACCGTCGTAATTCAGATCCAGAGCCGTTTGGCAAAGTTCAAAAATAATATCGCGACGCCCCGCAATGTGCGAAGGATCCAAGATCAAAGGCAAATCCGGAAATTTATTTTGAAGGTCAATGGGTATCTGCCATTCGGGATTGTTTCGGTAACGCGTTTTTTCATAAGTTGAAAATCCGCGGTGGATTACGCCCAGGTTTTTTACATCACTTTCATAAAAACGTTCCACAGCGCCCAACCACAGCGCCAAATCTGGATTTACCGGATTTTTTATCAAAACTATTTTATCCGTTCCCTTTAAAGCATCGGCAATTTCCTGGACAATAAATGGCGAAACCGTGGTGCGGGCGCCAACCCAAAGAATATCAACATCGTGTTGTAGGGCCAAATCTACGTGATTTGCGTTTGCAACTTCGGTGGCCGTCATTAAACCCGTTTCCTGTTTCGCCTTTTGAAGCCATTTCAATCCCAAGGCACCAACGCCCTCAAAATTTCCCGGACGGGTTCTGGGCTTCCAGATTCCGGCGCGCATTACCGTTGTATCGGTTTCCTTTAATTGGTGTGCAACTTTCAGCACCTGTTCTTCGGTTTCGGCACTGCACGGGCCGGCTATTACCAGCGGATGGCTCAGATTCATATTGTTCAGCCAATTGCGGAGTTCTTTTTTATTTTCCATGTAAAATTGCATTTGAAAATTGAACTTGGGCGTGTGTTTCATCTTGTTTGTAAACACCCAAAATTTTTAATTCCTTCACTGTTTTTTTAAGCATTTCCATCACTTCAAAAAAGAAACTTTCATCCTCAAAAACAACATCTACAAAAAACGCATACTGCCAAGGTTTGCCGACAATTGGCAACGATTGTATCTTGGTCAGATTTATGTTGAAAGTCGTTAAAAGGCTCAGCACATTTCCCAAACTTCCCACATTGTGTTCCAATACAAATTTAAGGGAAGCTTTGTCCGCTTGCCGGCTACTTTGCTTTTCTTTGCCCAAAAGTACGAAGCGCGTGTGATTTTCCTTTATATCTTGAATATTACTGTCCAAAATTTTAAGTCCGAACTTTTCGGCAACCTGTTTTCCGGCAATGGCGGCAACGCCTGTTAAGTTTTGGTCTTTGATTCTTTTTGCTTCGGAAGCAGTGTCCTTTCCTTCAATTACTTTGAATTGCGGCGGAAATTTCTGCAAATAATCCCTGCACTGCAGCAGCGCAACGGGGTGCGAATGTATTTCCTTTATATCGTGAATGGATTCACTTTCCAAAGCCATCACGTACATTTGAATGTTTAAAACCGTTTCGGCCAAGATCTCAAAATGGCCTTTGTCAATCAAACCATAATTCGGCAAAATCGAGCCAACGATAGTATTTTCAATGGCAATCACGCCAAAATCGGCATTGCCATTATTTACTGCGGTCGTTACCTTTTCAAAAGATTCGCAGGTTAAAAGATGGATTTCCTCGTTGGGAAAAAGTTTTTGTACGGCTTGGTGATGGAACGAACTTTCAATTCCCTGAATGGCTACTTTTAGGCTCATAATTTTAAATTTAGGTTAAAAAAAAAGTCCCGGAAACTATTTCCGGGACTTTCAATGTTTTATGGTTCAGTTACCTATACAACAATCCCGGTTCCATCCTTAAAATAGAAAAACCAAAAGTTGTTGAAAGTAAAAAGTGTGCTCATTGTGTTTTAATAGATTGCGAATGTAGCCAATTCTTAAAAATGAAAAAGAACTTTTATCATTTTTTTATTTGCTTACCTTTGTTCAACTTCAAAAATATATGTCGATACACGTTGAAAATATTTCCAAAACCTATGGCGCACAGCAGGCGCTGAACAAGGTTTCCTTCACTATTGAAAAAGGCGAAATCGTTGGTTTTCTCGGGCCTAACGGCGCGGGAAAATCCACAATGATGAAAATTTTGACCACCTTTCTTCCCGCTTCGGAAGGCGTGGCAATCGTGAATGGTTTTGAAGTAACAAAAGACGATATTTCCGTAAAAAAAAGCGTGGGCTATCTGCCGGAACACAACCCGCTTTATTTGGATATGTACGTTCGCGAATATCTTCTTTTTAATGCAGGAATTTATAATATTCCGAAAATGGAGGTGGAAAGCGTTATTATAAAAACAGGTTTAACGCCCGAAGCGAACAAAAAAATTGGCCAACTTTCAAAAGGATACCGACAGCGTGTGGGGCTTGCCAACGCGCTGTTGCACGACCCCGAAGTCTTGATTTTGGATGAACCAACCACGGGATTGGACCCAAATCAATTGATTGAAATCCGCCAGCTTATAAAAAACGTGGGTAAGGAAAAAACGGTTTTGCTTTCCACCCACATCATGCAGGAAGTGGAGGCCATTTGCGACCGGGTAATCATTATAAATAAAGGCGAAATAGTGCTCGATAAAAAACTTTCGGATTTAAAAAATAATCAGCAACAGATTATTGAAGTGGAATTTGATTATCGGGTGGAAGAAGTGGCATTACAACAGCTTCCAAAAATTCAAAAAGTTGAAAATTCCATCGGCTTTGTGTATCAACTTCATTTTGAAACCGAACAGGATATGCGCGGGAAGGTGTTCGATTTTGCGCACGACAATGGCTTGAAAATCCTTCAGCTGCACCAAAAAAACACGACACTCGAAAAATTGTTTTCCGAATTGACTATTCAAAAATAAGTTTTCCGCGATACAATTCCTCGACCTCAACGATTGCGGGCCTATTTTTTGAAATTACATTGCCCAAGCTCACAATTTTTCCACGAATGGATTGTTGTGGATTCACCGTCATTTCGCCCGTACTTCTGTGAAAAAGGGTCAAATCCTCCACCACCAAATTATGGGAATAGATCCTGCAATCGCCGGCATAAAGTCCAAAAACGGCGTTGGTAGCACTTCCCTTTAAATAGAATTTGCTCAAACCGTTGGCAACAATCGTTAGGTTGTTCACTTCCAGGTCTAAATGGAAATCCCCGTCTATATGATACTGGTCCTCATTCATCTGATCTTCGGAGGCCAAACTTAGATTGGGATATTTCAGCACCCCTATACTTTCCACCGTATAGCCCGTGCTGCTGCGGATTTCGGTAATGTTTGGGGAGGTTATATACACTTTGGTAATTCCGTAATCCCGAAACAGATTACATTCATTGTTATTATGGATTTCGAGCCTACCGTCTGTTACCGTGCAAGTTACATCATTCATTAAATTTTCGCCGGTCTCCACCACGATTTTCTGTTCGGGCCCTTGCTGGATAAACAACTGAATGCGTTCCCAAACCAAAATTTTGGTGAAGGGCGCCACCGAAATTTCCTGCTGCACAACATCGCCTGAGGTTTGGATGCAATCCCAACCTTTATCGGAGGTACAGCCCATAAAAATTAAGATCAATGCACTATAAAGAAGGTTCTTCATTCTTTTAAAATCTGAAAATTCCATTTGTTATAACCTGTAGCCGAGCCCAAATTCCACCGCTTCCGCCTTTGCCCAATGGGCGTGGACGGTTACGGAGGCAAAAAATTTATCCTTAAAGAAATAGCGCTTCAACCCCAAACGGTTGTAAATTCGGTTCTCAAAAGCATAGGGCCAATACACATAGTATCCCAATTGCGACACAAATGCCACTTTGTTGAAACGCCATTCGTGGCCCACAAAAACACCGACCCGCTTGTAGTCTTCATCGCCCGAAAGTCCGTCTTCGGGATAAGCAATGGAGCGATAATTAATCAATTCTTTCAGAAAAGTAGAAAAGAAAACATCAACCCCAGCGGTGAAAGTGCTTTTATAGTTAATGCGTTTATCGGCAAAAACCGAGGCTACATAAAAAGGTTCCTGTCCGAGCCCGACCACATCACTTTCGTTGACGCCGGTTCTAAATGCAAAATTGAACTTCACACGTTCGGCGTGGGTGCTGCTAAGCGAATCCTCTTTTTTAATATACTCCGGAAATTCCTTATAATCCAGCTGATAGCTAATGCCGGCGTTCAGCAAAAAGGTATTGGTGCTGGTGTTTGGCGCCTTAAAATTGGCATTGCTGTAATGGATGATCGTAAACCCCGCGTGAACACCAAGTCCCTTCCAAATATTTTCGCGCACATAATTACCCTTCAACAATGTGGTGCTCAGCAAGTGGGTGCCATAGGCATTGTTGTTGAAATTGGCCTGGGCATCGTAGGGCATTTCGGCATAGGCTATTCCCTGGCCTACGCGGAGCATCAGATTTCGCTTTAAAAAATACCAGTTAATATGGCTATAAACCCCCACCAAATTGCCCAAATATTCATTGTGCATATTCTGCATGGCGAACGTGAAGCCCCAATCTGGGTAATTATATCGGCGCTCCCATTCATGAAAGCCGTAGGTTTTACGGTTCAGTGCCAAAATAAATCCGGTAGGGTGGCCGGTAATCAAATGTTCAATGTCGGGATTGTGCTCAAGGATGGTCCCGTAGATAAAATCGGCCTCCACCGAAATGGGCCTTTTTTCTTCCTCTTGGGAAAAAAGCGAAATGCTTAAAAAAAGTACTGAAATTACGGTAAAAAAGTGCCTCATATTTTTTAAACGCCCGTAAAGATAAACTAATCCTCAAACATTAGCCGGCCGGTGAATAATTCTTTTACATCTACGAACGGAGGGCGGTTATGGCTAATAATATCGCCCGTTGCCACGATTTTTCCGACAATACTTTGCTGCGGGTTTACTATCATTTTGTTCGCACTTCTTTGGAAAACAGTGAGTTCATCAATTGCGAAATTTTCTCCCTCAAACCGCGGCATTTCGTCCGCAAAACTAAGATTGGCTTTATCAGCGGTGCCCGTAATATAAAAAACACTTTGGCCGTTGGCACTAACGCGGAAATCTTCACAAACAAGGTTCAAATAAAAATCGCCGCTCTTTCTGATGGTTTCCGGGCCGGCCGTAGTGTTACTAACCAAAGTGAGTTGCGGAAAGTTCAATATTCCTTCGCCAATCACATCGTAAGCCGAGCTATTCCTGATTTCAGTAATGTTTGGTACGGTTACAAATACTTTCGTAATGCCGTAATCGCGGACCAAATTGCAATCATTATTATCTTTCACCACCAAAGTATTTTCTTCAACACTTACGGAAATATCGCTTAAAAGGTTTTCTCCGGTTTCAAGAATTATTTCTGTTGAATCGCCCTGCTTCAAATATAAAGTCACATCGTCCTCAATCCTGATTTTTGTAAAATCTGAAACAAAATATTCTTTGGAAATTGAATCTCCTGCCACTTGCACACAATCCCAACCGTTTTCGGAATCGCACGAAAACAGCAAAAAAACCAAGCTGACAAAAAATAACTTCTTCATAATCTATATTCTAATTCCCACGCCAAATTCCACGCCTTCTACTTTCGCACCGTGCGATTTTAGAGTAATTGCGCTGAAAAGTTTTTCGGTAAAATAATATTTCAGACCTGCCCGAAAATATGTTCTTCCCTCAAAATCGTAGGGATAATACACATAATAACCAACCTGTGAAACTACCGCCAATTTGTTAATGTGCAATTCGTGACCCGCAAAAATGCCGATACGTTTAAAATCCTCATCGCCTTCAACTCCAGCACTTGGAAAAGCAATGGAGAGATATTCAATTTCCTTTTTAAGAAATGGCAAATAGAAAAAATCCGCACCCAACTGAAGCGTGCTTTTATAACTCAACCGCTTGTCCGCAAAGGCCGAAACCACAAAAAACGGATGCTGGCCAAGATTTAAATAATCGCTTTCGTTCAACCCGCCGCGAAGCACGAAATTGTACTTTATGGGTTCCGAAATTTTCTTCGGAAGCGAATCGGAAATATATTCCGAAGTTTCATTAGTTATGGAATATTGCACGCCCACATTTAAAGCGAAAACATTCGTACTCGAATTTGGCGCCTTAAAATTTCCGTTGGAATAATGCACCAAGGCAATTCCAGCCTGCACACCAAAGTTTTTGAAAAGATTTTGTTTGTTGTAATTCAGCATCAAATAGGTTGAACTCAACAAATGTGTGCCGTAAGCATTGTTTTTGAAATTCCTTTCCAAGTCAAACGGATTGGTATTGTAAGCAATTCCCTGCCCAATTCGGAAGAAAAGATTTCGTTTTAAAAAGTAAAAATTGAAATGCCCGTAGAGCCCATAATTTTCACCCAAAACATCATAATTTGCATTTTGATGCACAAATGAAAAACCCCAATCGGGGTAATTGTA
>JBLXCF010000013.1:0-79801 GCA_048265145.1 Aequorivita sp. | reverse complement strand
GACAAGGTTGCGGGGGTGGAAATAACTTCAAAATTGTGTGCAACTTTAGAAGAATCCAATTTAATTTTATGCACCAATTGTTTGCCGTCCTCATCAGATTGTCGGTACAATTTTTCAATTATATTTTCCGAACGACCAATATCCACACGGCTCGTTAGCTTTCCCACTTCTTCCCCAAAAGAATGGAGAATGGTTATATGCAACGCTTCATCACTGAAAAGTTTGGTGGCGTAAAACAAAGCTGCATAGGCATTTTTTGAAAAATCGGTAGGCACAAGAATTTTTTTCATTGTAATATTTTTAAAAGGTTATCGTGGCAAATTTTGAAGCACCAAAAAAGGAATATCAATCTTCAACCCAATTTTTTCAATGGTGGATTGGTAAAGAATGTTTTCCAAATAGGAATGTCTGGTATTAACCATTACCAACATATCTATGGGGTTTTCAATGATAAAGGTGTTGATGGCCTTGGTAATGTCTGAAGCCTTGGTCTGATGGAACTGGACCTGGTTATCACAAAAGGAAGCCTCCAAAAATTTTTTGTTGTCCTGCTGCCGATAGGAAAGGCTTTCAAATTTTGAAACATATAAAAAATCCACCCGGCAAACAAAACATTTGGCTATGCCGCTCACAAACTTCAGTTCACGGCGCTTATAGGGCAGTTGAAAATCTGTGGGGAACAATATGTTTTTCGGGTGCACATCGCCATAGACCGATGGAATGGCAAGTACGGGACATTTCACATACTTTATTACTTGTAGGGTATTGCTGCCAAACGTAATTTTTTTGTCGGCCGTTTCGCCCTTGGTGCCCATTACCACCACATCTATATTTTCCCTTTCTACCCAATCGTTTACCGAATCTACCAAAAGACCAAATTCTGCAAGGGTGTGCAACTGGTGTTTGGGGTTAGGCGAAAAGCTTAGGATCTGGTTTTTTGTTTCTTCCAATTTCTGTTGCGCGTCTTCCAGGGCTTTTTGCTTTAAATCTTCCATAGTAGCATCCGTAAACTGCGCCTTGGCTTTATAGACCGCATCTGAAAAAGCATGTAGCAAATAAATTTCGGAACGGCCATACTTAAACAGCTCGGTTGCATATTTAATGGCATTCAGGGCATTGTCGGAAAAATCTGTGGGAATAAGAATTTTTTGCATGATAGGACCTTTAAATAAATTGTTCCGTAAAATTAAGGCTTAGCGGACGGTTAAAATATGACAAATATCATCCAACTCCTTGATATTTAAGGAATCATTAAGAACCTCCAGCCATATTTTTTGTACCTTAAAAGTAAAAAGCCATGAAAATTTCCGCGATCACCTATATAGTTTTAAGTACCCTGCTCCTGCTAACCGTTGCCATTTTTGCCGCACTGGAACTTCCCTTCAATTTGGTTTTCCTTGCAACGGCTTTCGGACAATTTTTTCTGATATTTTCTGTCCTTCGGGTTTTAAAAGATGAGTACAGCACCCAAAAAACGTTCGATGATTTTTATGAAGACCACCCCATAGGCCGGCACGATTAAAATTGAATACCGGCCTATTCATGAAGCACCAAAAAGGGTACATTCAATGAAAAATCCAAGGTCTTCACCGTAGGACGAAGCAGCAACCGCTGGATGAGATTTAAATTTTTGGCCACTATGGAAACCAGACTTATGTCCCAAGTTTCAACAAAATCCTGGATGCCGGCTTCCAATTCTTTGTTTTCCACAACATGGAAACTGTGTTTCTTGTCCTTAAAAAAATAATGGAGAAAACCCTTATTGTCTGTCTGGGCGGCGGTAAGGCCCGTGTTTTGAGCCTTAATGTGCAATACGCGAAGCGGGGAACTGTGCAGATCCAAGGTTTCGGCCAGGCGGGTGATTATTTTGTTGCGGTATATGCAATTATAATCAGTCAAAAAGGAAATATTCTTTACACCATTAAATCGTGCATTCTCAGGAATAACGAGGATGGGGCATTTTACCTTTGTAATAACATCACAGGTATTGCTACCCAGTTCCTTGCTGTTATAACGGGTAGTGCCGCGAGTTCCCATTACAATGTAGTCTATTTCCCTCTGGGCCACTTTCTTCCGGATTGCCTCCACTAAATTGCTACTTTCAATTAATGGGAAAAAACGATGCTCCGGATTTTTCGACTTCAAACGGCACTCATGAAGAGTTTCGGTCATTAATTCTGAAGCGCTTAGCACCGGCGGGGTTTCCGTGTTTACATTTGAAAATTGCAAGTCCGCTTCATCGCTTAGGATAGTTTGGGCCTGCGAAGTATGAAGAAAATAAAAATCCACCGCCACATTTGCGAAATATGCCATGGCATAGGCCGTGGCATTGCGTGAATTTTCAGAAAAATCAGTCGGAATCAATATGTTCATAATCGTGGCCTAAACTTACGGACAAAAATATCCGTAGCGATCGGGACAGAAAATGATAAAAATCAGCTTTGCTAAAATTAGGCTTATTCAATATCGCGAAGCCGCTCCAAATCTACTATATGGATATCGCGTCCCTCAATTTCAATAATGCCGTCCTTTTTGAACTCTGAGAGCGTACGGATCAGGCTTTCGGTAGCGATGCCCGCCGTGGTGGCCAGGTCGTTGCGCGAAATTCGAAGGGGCGTGTCTTTTTTCCTGTTCATGATTTCTGCAAATTGGAGAATGGTGCTGGCCGTTTTCTTCCGGACGGAACTATAGGCCATTTTAACCAATTGTTGTTTTATTTCTGAAAGGTTTTCGGTCAATAGGTTCATCAGCTCCAGGGAAACGTCCTGGCTTTTTTTCAGGATATCCCTAACATATTTTTTTGAAACGCCCACCACTTCTGTATCTTCCACGGCGGTGGCAGTTTCGGAATAGGGTATGTTATCGTCAAAGGAAGTGAAGCCCAAAAAATCATCGGCCTTGTAGAGTGCGGTTATCAATTCCTTTGCATTGGCGTCCATGGTATGGGTTTTTACAACGCCCTTCAAAATAAGAAACAGGCTGTTTGAATGTTCGCCCTTTCGGTAAATATTCTCGCCCTTTTTGTAGGTTGAAACTTCCCCTTCATCACAAAAGAAGTTTTTTAGCTGGTTTAAATTGTGAAGCGAATCCTCAGGCCCTGCCCCCATTTCGTCTGGGTCATTTTTCCGCATGGCCAAGATGCTGGCCTTGGCCAGCCTGCTCTCTATGGCGGAAAGAAGTTCCTGCTCGTCGAAGGGTTTGGTGAGGTAGTCGTCGGCGCCCATATCCATCCCCTTGCGGATTTCCTTATGCTCTGTTTTGGCGGAAAGAAAGATAAAGGGAATGTGTTGGGTAGCCTCTTGCGTGGCAACGCTTTCAAGCACGCCATAACCATCGATTTCCGGCATCATTATATCGCAGATTATAATATCGGGGTTTTCAGTTATGGCCTTTTGAATGCCGAGTTTGCCGTTGGGAGCCGTAAAAACACTGTAGCCCGAAAGCTCCAAAAGTTCGGCGGTATTTTCCCGTAAAGCGGTATCATCTTCAATAAGAAGTATCGTTTTCATATTATGGGGTGTTGATATTTACAGGAAAGCTTATGGTAAAAGCGCTGCCTTTTCCCTCTTCGCTTTGGAAGGCAATGGTGCCTCCCAGATTTTCCAGATGGCTTTTCACGATATTCAGACCGATGCCGGTTCCTTGGTCCAGCAGCGCATTTTCAGCCCTGAAATAGCGGTTGAAAATAAATTTTTGTTCCTTTTCGGGGATGCCCATTCCCTCATCGGCAATGGTTATGCTGAGTTTGCCGGGCAATTGGCTTACCCTAAAATCTATTTGGGTGTGTTCCGGTGAATATTTTATGGCGTTGTTTATTAAATTGGTAAGCGCCAGTTCCAGTATCTTCTCGTCAAAATTTATGGTAATATCATCAATATTCGGTGGATAGTTTATCCGCTGTCCCTCCTTCAGCAACATATTGGCGCTGTAGATTACCTCGTTCACCACTTTGCTCAAGGGAAAGGAATCGAATTTATAGGTTGCCTTTCCAGATTCCAGCCGTTCAATAGACAGAAAATCGTTCAAGATATTATTGAGGTATTTTACCTTGCTCTGGATGGTCTTTAGGTGTTTTTCCCGTTTGTCCTGTTGCTCGGTATCGGTGTATTTTCCAACAAGGGTCGCGGATGTAAGGATTCCGCTGAGCGGCGTCTTGAATTCGTGGGAGACCAGCGACAGGAATTTTGTTTTCAGTTCATTGAGCTCGCGTTCCTTTCGGAGCGATTCCATTATTTTGTGCTCGGCCTCCTTCCGCTTGGAAACCTCCTCCTCTAAGTCGCTGATGGTCTGTTTCAACTCTGTGGTCCGGGCTTCCACTTTTTGTTCCAGCAATAGGTTTAGAGCTATAATTTCCTGCTCCTGTGCCTTGCGGACGGAAATATCCGTTACCAGCGCCATCACATATTTACTGTTGTGGATTTCAAAAGGGTTCAGGCCGGCTTCCACCGGAAAGACGCTGCCGTCCTTTCGCCTTCCATAAAGATCGCGCCCATGGCCCATTTGGCGGGGCGTGTTCTTCTGAAGATATACTTCCACCTGTTCGGTATGGCTGTGCCTGTATTCCCGGGGAATGAGAAGATTTATATTTTCACCCAGCAGTTCCTTGGGCCCATAGCCAAACATCCGGTCCGCGGCTTCATTGCTGGTCACAATTTCCTGTTTTTCGTTAACGATAACGATGCCTTCGGAAATGGCTTCGGAGAGAATCCTGAAAATATTCCCCTTTTTTTCCTCAAAAACCTTCATGCCCCAAAAGTAAGGATTTTAAACAGTTTTTGGGAACTGATTTTTATCATAAAATCAAGTCGCAAAACTTGTTAGTTTTACCCCCTTAAGAAACAGTAATCTTTTTGAATTATGGGATCCGTTGATAAACCTCAGCTTCTCTTTTACCAAAAAATGGGAGAACTTTTTTATGCCATTGCCGCCGCAGACAAGGTAGTCCAAGAAGAGGAATTTGCAACCTTAAAGGCCCTTGTTGCCCAACAGTGGAAAAACCTGGACGACTACGAAGACTCGTTCCACACCGATGCGGCCTACCAGATTGAAATAGTTTTTGATTGGTTTGATTATGAACAGCTTGATGCCGGGGATTGTTTCGATAGTTTTGCCGATTATAAAAAAGACCATCCAAAGCTTTTTACCCCAGAACGCAAAAAATTGATCTGGGATACCGCAAACGCCATTGCAGGAGCATTTGCCGGAAAAAACAAAAGTGAGTTGGTCATGTTGGCCAAACTTCAAAAACTACTTCAGGAATAAGTTTTGCAGAAAACCGCGGCAACTTTTTTAGCTTGCAGCGGTTTTGTTACTTTTAGGGAATAATTTTGAAAAACATGAAACCCTTATTTTTTTTAATCCTGGTTTCCGTGATTATGGGCTGTAAAAATGACCCAAAAAAGGAGCAGGCCACCCCTTTACCCGAAGATACCCTTCAAACGGATGGATCGGACTCGTTGCGGGTTTCCGAAAAAAACCTCGAAAAACAGCAACAAACCCTCAACCTAAAACGAAGGGAACTTTTGGAGAAGAAGGATTCCCGCGGGCAAATGGAAAACCTGCTCGTTCAAAAAACATTCTTGAAGGAAACCGAGCTTTATACCCTCGATTTTAAATATCCATACCTCAACGAAAACATAAGGCCCCAGTTTGAAACCTTCAATGAATACATCACCCAGCGGTATCTCGATGCGGAAGGGGTTGAAAAACAAATAAAAGAGGAAAAGCGCCTGTGCGATTCGCTGGGAATTCCAAAACGAAACGAACTCCGGAAAGTAGATTTCAAAATATACAATCTGAACGACCGACTGATCAGCGTTTTGTTCTACAAAGAAAACCACTACACAGGGGCGGCCCATCCTGCCTATAGTTTTCAGACGGTGAATTTTGATCTGGAACGTGCGGTTTTTATGAATTATGAAGATTTTTTCAATCCTGGCTCCGAAGAGGAACTACGTGAAATTTTGAACACATCCCTCAACGAAAAAATCAATTCGGGTGAAATTTATTATGATTGCTGGGCCATTTCCGCAGATGATTTCTTCGCGTCCAAAAACAATTTTGTGATCAATGATGATGTGGCCGAATTCTATTTTGACGACTGCGTGATCTGCCCTTCCTATACCGGCACTTATTCCATCCAGATTCCGTTGGTTCGCCTAATGCCCGTTCTGCGAAAATACAAACGAAATCCGTTGATTTATTAGAATAGGGAATAGGAAATAGAGAATAGGGAATAGAGAATAGAGAATAGCGAATAGCGAATAGCCAACCGACAAAAAGAAAATGAAAAGTAATTTTAAAGATATAATCCATTCAGAAACGCCCGTTTTGGTGGATTTCTTTGCTGAATGGTGCGGGCCCTGCAAAATGCTGGCACCCATCCTGAAACAGGTAAAAGATGAACTGGGCGAGGGCGTCAAGATCGTAAAAATAGACGTCGATAAAAACCAGCCGCTGGCCTCCCAATTCCAAGTGCGTGGCGTACCAACATTGATCCTCTTTAAAAACGGTGTCCAACTTTGGCGACAGAGCGGGGTCCTGCAGAAAAGCGAATTGGTTTCCATAATTAAGCAAAATTCCTAAGGAATGGAACTCAGCCACTATATAGACCATACCCTTTTAACACCCACCGCCACCCAAGCAGACATTGAAAAACTTTGCACGGAGGCACAACAATATCATTTTTATGCGGTTTGCGTAAACAGTTGCTACGTTTCCCTGGCTTCGGAAAAATTGAAAGGAAGCAAAGTGAAAATTGCCTCTGTTGTTGGATTTCCATTGGGCGCTGCCAGCTTAAAGGCAAAAGTCGCAGAGGCCGAGCAGGCCATAATGGATGGGGCCGATGAAATAGACATGGTCCTGAACATAGGGTTTCTTAAAGATGGAAAACAGAAGGAGGTACAAAATGAAATTGCCGAAGTAAAAAAGACCATTGGCAACAAAATACTAAAGGTAATTCTCGAAACCTGTTACCTTTCCAATGAAGAAATCAAAACAGCCTGCCAACTTTCCAAAACTGCCGGCGCCGATTTTGTAAAAACTTCCACAGGTTTTGGCACCGCTGGCGCTACTGAAGCCGCTGTAAAAATTATGATTGCCGAGGTAGGCGACAGCCTAAAAATAAAAGCCTCTGGCGGCATACGCGATACCGAGACTGCCAAAAAATATATTGCCCTTGGCGTGGCCAGAATTGGCACCTCCTCCGGAATCGCGATAGTAACCTCCAATAAAAAAGACACCAATGAGCACACATATTGAAGCCAAAAAAGGCGAAATAGCCGAATCGGTTTTGCTACCGGGCGATCCACTACGGGCCAAATGGATAGCCGAAACCTTTCTTGACAATCCCAAATGCTATAACGATGTACGCGGTATGTTGGGCTATACGGGCAACTTTCAAGGAAAACCTATTTCAGTTCAGGGCACAGGCATGGGCATTCCCTCGGCCTTGATCTATTGCCACGAACTTATCAATGATTACGGCGTGAAAAACCTGATCCGCGTGGGCTCTGCAGGGAGCTATCAAAAAGACATAAACATTCGCGATATTGTAATTGCAATGGCCGCATCCAGCACGTCGGGCATCAACAACACCCGCTTCATAAATTGCGACTACTCCCCCACAGCCGATTTCGGACTGTTTATGAAAGCCGTCAAGTATGCCGAAAAAAACAATATAGCTATCAAGGCGGGAAACGTGCTTTCCAGCGACCAATTTTATGATGACGATTTCAACAGCTATAAAAAATGGGCAGATTTTGGCGTGCTCTGTGTTGAAATGGAAGCGGCCGGCCTCTATACCATTGCGGCCAAATTCAAAGTTAGGGCCCTGGCCATCCTCACCATTTCCGATTCGTTGGTGACCGGTGAAAGCACCACTTCTGATGAGCGCGAGGGCAGTTTTTCAAAAATGATCGAAATTGCTTTGAATACGGTGGCTTAAAAATTAAAAAAGCAGGAACTCAAACATTGAAATTCCTGCCAAATTACGTTAATTGATTGTCGATAGCAATTAACTAAACTTTAAAGGTCATTACCGGCAAATCGGAATGGTTTACCACATCTTCCCCAATACTTCCCGAAAAAAAGTGGGCCAATCCCTGCCTGCCCTGTGTGGGCAGGGCGATAATATCGGCATTGCTCACTTGACTGTAGCCGAAAATTCCCGCTTCCACAGAATATTCGTTATACTGTACCACCTTGTTTAATGTTTCCAGTGGGTTCTCTTCGCCCGCGCTCTTTAAAAAGTTGAGGATGCGTTTTTCTATTTCGCGGGTACTGCGGAAATCGCCCGCAAGGTTTACATATAGCATTTGCATTTCGATTCCCAAAGCCTTGAACATTTTTTGGGCCCGAAGATAGGGGCCGGTGGAGTTTTCAAGGAAATCGCACGCAAAAACCCCTACCTCTGGCGCAAAATTTTCATGGCGGTGCTTAATGACCAATACGGGAATATCGGAAGTGCGCACTACCTTTTCAGTGTTGCTGCCCACAAAAACCTCTTTTAAACCCGAACTTCCGTGTGAGCCCATAACAATAAGATCGGCTTCAAACTCGCGGGCAACTTCGTTTAATTCACTGAAAATTTTATAATTATGTACAGCATCGGTCACTTTTAAATCTTTTAAATATGCCTTATCCAGAAATTCGGCAAAGCGTTTTTCGGCCAATTTCATATAAAACATTGCCTCAAAAACCTCCTTGCTTTCGTCGCGGGTAACAACGGCATCGCTTAGGCCCATCATATGCAGGGCGACGATTTCGGCATGTTGTTCTCTGGCAATATTGGCGGCCACCTCTAGGGCATATTCTGAATGCCTGGAAAAATCTACGGGAACTAATATCTTTTTCATATAATAGGTTTTTAGTGGGTTGTGAATTTTGCTTTTCTTTTTATTAGTTGTTTTTCAAGGTCAGCAAGAGTTTCCTTTGCCGCCGCCTCAAAGGTGCTTTCCTTTGAAGTGGCAAAAATCTTGGGCCCCGGCAGGCTCAGTTCCATTTCGCAAATATTTCCCTTGCCGTAAACATTGTTTTCCATCTTAAAACTCACCTCGGCCCGAATGAGCCATTCATATTTTTCGGCAAGTTTTTCGAGTTTCTTGGTTACGTATTCACTCATAGCCTCACTGGTAGGCATTTTTACATATTGGATAGTAATGGTCATATCTTTCTGAATTGGATTATACCTCAAAGATATTGCTTCTATATGGCTTTGGAAATGATTTATATCATACCCACAATTTTAAACGCGGCCGGTCCAATTTTAAAAAATAGACCGCACCAGAAGCAAAAAACGGCCGGTTAGGATACCTTTCGGTTTTTAGGCACAACAATTTTCCCCTTCATCCCTGACGCCCAATTTTTTAAGGATTTTCTCCATCAGGCACCATTTGGTGAATGCGGATTGCAATAAGTTGAAACCAACAAAGGCCGTAAACCAAAGCCAGTTGCTGTTTACATAAACGGACAACAAAAGGCTGATCAAAATGAAAGTGCCGGCAATGGCACGGATATACCTGTTTATCATAATATTGAATTTTAGTTATTTATTAGTTTATGGGTTTATGGGTTTAAAAGTTTATGGGTTTAGGCGCTTATAGAGAGAGTCGCTCTTGATTTTAAACTTTTAAACTCCTAAACTTTTAAACTTTTCAACCCCGAAGGACATCTCCTCCCCTTGGGGGAGGTCGGGAGGGGCCTAAATACTTTTCTCAATAGGCACCACCACGGCGTGTATAGGGTTGTTCGTTTCCAGGTTTTCGTTGAATTTCTTTACCAATTCAAAAAACAAATCGATTTTTTTATCTTCGGTAAACGAGAAAAACATGCTGCTGTCCGCCCCGCTTTTTTGGGAGGGAAACCAGCTGGCGTTCATCATAAACGAAGAGGTCCCGTTTTTATAGCCCTCAATATCGGAACCACTAAAGCTCTCAATATTCGCTTGTTTGAAAAGTCGCAGCACGTCTTTCTGAAATTCGTCTACAACGGTTACTATTAGTAGTTTCATTGGGTTATTTTCTATTTTTTATTGTTATTGTTTATTGTTATTATTTATTCAAAGTCATACAAGCCTGACTGTCCTACGTCTTACGTCCTACGTCTTATGTCTTAAGTCTTTTTTCTTTATTTCTTATTTAAATCTCAAATCTCACCTCTCAAATCTCACGTCTAAAATCTCACCTCTCCCGTCTATTTTCAATCATATAATAAACAAGTGGTACCACCAATAGGGTTAACACCGTAGAGACAATGGTCCCGCCCATTAGTGATATGGCAAGCCCTTGGAAAATTGGGTCAAATAATATTACGAACGCGCCAATCACCACTGTTCCGGCCGTCAATAGAATGGGCGTGGTCCGAACCGCACCGGCTTCAAGCACCGCTTGTTTTAAGGGAATGCCCTCGGCAGTGCGCAGGTTTATAAAGTCTATCAGCAGCACCGAGTTCCGCACCATAATTCCCGCTAGTGCAATCATCCCGATGAATGAGGTTGCGGTGAAAAACGCGCCCATTATCCAGTGGCCTAGCACGATTCCTATCAACGAAAGTGGAATGGCAACCATCATAACAACAGGTGCCTTAAAGTTTTGAAACCAACCCACGATCAAGATGTAAATGATGATAATTACGCCCAAAAAGGCAATTCCCAAATCGCGGAATACTTCCAGCGTTATCTGCCATTCGCCATCCCATTTTACGGTGAAATCGTCTTCGTATTTGGGCTGTTCCAAATACAACTCGTTCATCTTGTAACCCGCGGGCAACTCAATTTCATTAAGTTTATCGGTCATCCCCAAAATGGCGTACACCGGACTTTCGAGTTCTCCTGCCATATCGGCCAACACATAAACCACACGCTTTTGGTTTTTGCGATAAATACTCTTGGCACGGATGCTTTCCCGGATATCGACCAAATCGCCCACAGAAAGCATATTGCCCTGTTTGGAAGCAATCTTCAACTGCGAAATATCCTGGATGGTGGATTTTTCCTTTTCATCCAAAGCAAGCAATATTCCCACCTGATTGGTGGCGTTTTGATCGTACAGATGGGTTACTGGCCTGTTCGAAAGCGCCATATTCATTGTATGGACAATCTGCTGTGGTGCCACGCCGTAGCGCATGGCTTTTTCCTTGTCGATGATAAATTCGTACTCCTTTTGGTCGGCTTCTACCATCCAGTCCACATCAACCACATCCTGGGTTTCGTTCAAGATGTTTTCTACCTTTTTGGCCACGGCAATCTGCTGGTCGTAGTCAGGACCATAAATTTCTGCTACGATAGTTGATAGCACGGGTGGTCCGGGCGGTACTTCCACGATCTTCACATTGGCGCCAAACTTCTTTCCAATTTTCTGAATACCGGGTCGCAGTTGTTTGGCAATGTCGTGGCTTTGGTCGCTGCGGTCTTCCTTGCCTACCAAATTCACTTGGATATCGGCCATATTGCTACCCCCACGAAGGTCGTAATGGCGTACCAAACCGTTGAAGGTTATCGGGGCCGAAGTGCCCACATAGTTTTGATAATTTACAACCAAGGGCTGTGTGGAAAGGTATTGTCCAATTTCGCGGGCAACCACTGCTGTTCTTTCCAAAGTAGTTCCCTCCGGCATATCGATCACTACCTGCATTTCGTTTTTATTGTCGAACGGAAGCATTTTTACGGCTACCGATTTGGTAAAGAACATTGCCACAGACCCCAACAGCAACAGCACGGTAACTCCCAAAAATAGCCAGCGCGTTTTTTTGTTTTCAATCAAAGGGGTTTCAAGTTTTGAATAGATGCGATAGATAAGCGTGCTTTCCAAAGGTTTTTCTTCTTTTGGCGCTTTTCCTTTCCCACCACGGCGGGCAGGCTTTTCTTTTTCTCTTAGGAAAATGTAGCCCAAATAAGGTGTTATCGTTAAAGCCACAAACAATGAAAGTATCATCGCGATGGAAGCTCCTATAGGCATTGGCGACATATACGGCCCCATCAAGCCCGAGACGAACGCCATTGGCAATACGGAAGCGATTACGGTAAAGGTTGCCAAAATGGTCGGGTTTCCTACCTCATTTATCGCATAAATAGCGGCCTGCTTAAACGGCAAGCGTTTCATCTTAAAATGCCGGTGCATGTTCTCGGCTATGATGATGGAGTCGTCCACCACGATTCCCGTTACAAATACAAGGGCGAACAGGGTAATCCGATTTAACGTATAATCAAGCAGATAATAGCTTAAAAGGGTTAAGGCGAAGGTAATCGGCACCGAAAGGAAGACTACCAAACCGCCGCGCCAGCCCATGGCAAGCATTACCACAAGGGTTACGGCTATGATGGCGCCAATGAGGTGCATCAACAGTTCCGATACTTTATGCGAAGCCGTTTCGCCGTAATTGCGGGTGATTTCCACGTGTACGTCATCGGGGATCAGATTTGTTCGCAGATGGTCCACTTTGTCGATGATCACTTCGGCAATCTTCATCGCATCGGCGCCTTTCCGCTTGGCTACCGAAATGGTTACGGCGGGGTATTCCGAAGGAAATTCGGATAATTGATCGCTGCCGCCCCCAAAGCCAAGGCTAACATATTGCCGTGGAATTTCGGGACCATCAATAACGGAGGCCACCTGTTTTAAATAGACAGGCTGATTCTGCTGTGCGCCCACTACCAGATTTTCCACATCGGTTTTAGTCTTTAGGAAATTGCCAGTGGTCACAAGGAATTCGGTATCGTCTTTATCAAAACTGCCGGAGCCCAGTTGCTGGTTGTTTGCCTTTATCATTTCGGCAACGCCCAAAAAGTCAAGGCCGCTGGCCGCCAGTTTGTCCTTGTCCAATACCACGCGCAACTGCCTGTTCCTTCCGCCAATTTTATGGGTGGCAGACACCTTTTCAACTTTTTCAATTTCCTGTGTAAGTTCGTCGGCAAGCTGCTTTAGTTGGAAATCGTCGTAATTTTCGCTCCACAGCGTGAGGCCCAGCATAGGCACATCGTCTATGGCTCGTGGCTTTACAAGCGGCATGGTAACACCCGGGGGCATCAGGTCCATATGCTTGTTCATTTCGTTGTAAAGTTTTACAAAGGAGCGCTCAATATCCTCGCCCACATAAAACTGCACGATAACCATCGCCCCTTCCTTGGAAGAAGTGGAATACACATACTCTACCCCGGGAATGTTAGAAACCAGTTTCTCCAGCGGTTTTACCACCCTCGATTCCACTTCGGTCGGGGAGGCGCCGGGGTAGCCCACAAAAATATCGGCCATGGGCACGTCAATCTGCGGCTCCTCCTCGCGAGGTATCAAAAACGAACTGTAAACGCCAATGACCATAAACACGATCATCAGCAGTACCGTAAGCTTTGAGCCTATAAATAACTTGGCAATCCTGCCTGCAAATCCGTCTTTCATAGCTATTGGTTGATGGTTATTTTGGCACCGTTGAATAATTTTCCTTCGGAAGAAACAATATACCTTTCCTCGGCCGCTAATCCAGAAAGCACCTCTACCCTATCTCCGAAGGATCGGCCCAGGCGCAACCAGCGCAGGATGGCGGTATTGCTTTGGCTTACGGTATAAATGCCCGTTAGCTGGCCGCGGGTTATTATGGCCTCCTTGGGGACCATAACGGTTGTCGCCTCGGATTTTCTTTGTATGGGAAATTGAACCGTTGCATACATTCCCGAAAAAATAGTGGCATCGGTTTTTTCCAAAACTACTTTCACCAAATACTGTCCGCCAGTGTTTCTGGCAGAGGTACTCACCTCTGTCACCCTGCCGGGAATTGCTTCCTCCGCGGATTTTATCAATACCTTTACTTCGCTTCCCGATTTAATGGAAGCAATTTCACTTTCGGGTACTGAGGCGGTTACTTCAAAATTGCCCGGCCCTTCTACGGAAATCAGCGGCACGCCCGGATTGGCCATATCGCCCGCTTCAATAAATTTGTTGGTCACCACCCCGTTGAAAGGCGCTCTCAGGTTTACGTAGGCAAACTGTGATTGCACCTCATTTTTCATCTGTTTTGCGCCTTCCAATCTGGCCTTTGCCATTTCGTATCGGGCGCGTTGGTCGTCGAGTTCCTTTTGGCTTGCGCTGTTTTCGGCGAAAAGATTTTGGAACCGCTGATAGTCCTTTTCGGCATTGTTAAAAGCCGCTTGCGCTTCGGTAATCCCGGCACTGGTCTGGGCTTGTTTTGCTGAAAGATCTGAATTGTTGATACTGACCAACAATTGCCCTTTTGAAACCTTGTCGCCCACATTTACGTGCACCTTATCCACAAAGCCCATCATCCGGGTGCTGAGGGTGGCGCTGTTGGCGGCCTCAATCTTGCCGCTGGCGGTTAAAAACGGGGAATTGTTTTCCGCAGCTACTGAACTTACAGTTACCGGCACTGCAGGAGTATTATCTATATTTTTTTCTTCGGAAGCATTGCCGCAGCTGGTTAATATTAAACCCGCTGTGAAAAACAAACTTGTAACTATTGATTTCATATGGAATGTTTTTAAATCTTATTTTGATGTTGATTCGTCCCCCCGCCCCCCAAGGGGGTGAAGAGGATTTAGTCAAAATTTATTTTGTTATTGTTTTCGACTGTTATTTTATTTTTGTTTTAGTCCCCATTGCTATCGGGATCGATTTCGTTTTCGTTTTTATTTGCGGTACAAGCAAAATTTTAATTTAGGGTTATTCAGTATTTATAAATAGGTTTCGACTGCGCTCAACCTGACATTGGTTTTTTTCGTCTGTCCCCCTAGCCCCCAAAGGGGAATTTTATTCGGGTACACATTTAAATTATTTTTAATTTCCTTCCGATCACTATCGGGATCGATTTCAATCATTTTTCGTTAAAAACTGAAGGTATGCCAAGGCGTAATTATGTTGAAAAACGGTATTAAAATATTCCAACTGCTTTTGGGAATACTGCGTCTCGGCCATTAACAGATCTGTGGTTTTCTCCAGACCTTCCTTAAATCGGTTGGTGCGGATTCGCAGGGCTTCCCTTGATTGCTCCAATGCCAGTTCGGTCAATTTTAAATTGTTCTGCGCATCTTGGAACATTCGCTTTGCCTTGTTCAGCTCCAATTGGCTTTCGGCCTTGTATTGCTCCAATTCCAGATTTGCCTTGTTGAACTCGGCCTTGCTTTTTTGAGTCTTTCCGAAGCGTTTTGAACCTTCAAATAGATTCCAGCTAAGGGATGCGCCAAACAAATAACCATTGGCATCGGCCTGAAATATTTCATCATCATAAAGTTCATAACTTCCAAAGGCATTCAGTCTTGGCAAAAACGTCATTTTATCGGCTTTGTAATTTTGTTTGTAGGCTTCGGCGGCAAACTCCATCGCCTGAATATCGGCCCTGGAATCGGAAAGGATTTCCGCAGCATTCAATTCCGAAGCAACCATTAAGGAATCCGTTGGATTTAAAACTCCGGCAACTTCCTCGTTCATCAGTACGGCAAGATATTCCGAAGCGTTTATCACGTTGCTCTTGGCGTATTGCAATTGGTTTTCCACTTCGGTAACGCGCACTTGCACCGCCAGCACATCGCTCTGTTGCAGATAGCCCTGCTTAAAACTGTTGTTTGCCAGACGCAGGTTTTCATTGACCGCACTCAATGCTTTTTCTAAAACATCAACGCTCTTATACGCCAACTGTAACTGCATATAGGCCTTTTCGGTTTCGAGGGCAAGGTAATCGCCCGTGCGTGCCAACTGCATCTGGGTAGCTTCCCATTTTGCCTTTGCGGCTTTTCGCTGGAAGATACCATCCACATTTATCAGCGGCTGTTGAACTTCAATTTTGGTAGCAAACATATTGATCTGTGAAGGATCGTTGAGTTTGTTCGGGTCAAAATCGGCCTGGGTCACGATTTCCTGGTTCAGCTTAAACCCGAAAGCCATCAACGGATTGGTGGTGGCCATTCCGCTATAGGAAGCCGTAATATTGGGCAAAAACACGGCCTTCGTTTGGTTGAAATCGCCTTGGGCTGACTGGACCTCTTGTTCGCTAATTTTCAGGGTATTGTTTTGTTGCAGTACCTTTTCCACTACCTCAGCCTTGGAAATGGCCACTGGCTGTTGCGCCACTGACAGTGTGGGCAACAAAGCGAACAGCATGTATAAATTTTTCAATTTCATTTTTAATTCCATTTTGATGCAAACTTACAGTTTAAAACTCCGATTGTAAGTAACCTTTGTTACCGAAATGCAACCGTCCGGCACCAACAAAAAAAGCACCCTTTTTATAGGATGCCTTTTTAACTAACCAATCTAAAAATCCACACTTAGGGGCTAACCAACTTAAACGGCCCCTAAATATTTTTGATCACCCGGGTCAGTTTTGCCTGTACTTCCGAGGCAATATTTTCCAGGGATTTGTTTTTAACTGCCATCATGAAAGCAGCGGGGTTTACTGCCGATACTTCCACGGTGCCAGGCTGCCGCTCCTGCACGATCACGTTACATGGTAGCATAGTGCCAAAAAAAGGAGAATATGGAAAAAATAATACATATGTAACTTTCCTTCTTCGTTTCCTGAATTAATGTACAGAAAAATCTACGGTTTCATTAACAAAATTTTAATATATTGTCAGCCAAAAGACTGAAAGCAAAAAAATTCTACTTTATTATATGAAGAAATTTTACATCATTAATCTTTTTTTATTGGCTGTCCAAATTGCATCCGGCCAGTTAAACGGAAACTATGTTATTGGAAACCCACCTTCTGACTATGCTACAATCTCAAATGCAGTATCTGACTTAAACACTTTAGGTGTTTCCGGGCCCGTGGTTTTCAACATCAAGGATGGCATCTACACGGAACAAAATATAAATATAAACGCCATTACCGGTGGATCTTCCGCTAATACAGTCACGTTTCAATCCGAAAGTTTGAATGCCGAGAATGTTACTATAAAAGGAAATAAAATTTTTGCTTTAAAAAATGGGGCGCAGTATGTTACTTTTCAATACCTAAAATTTAACACCTATACCAATTCAGACTTGTATAGAAGGGCTTTTGAGGTTTCAGGGCTTCCCACTTCACACATAACCATTTCACATTGCAAATTTTTAGGTGGATCATCCTTTTTGACATCCGCAATTTTTGATTCTAATAGAGCCAAATATTCTTTTATATTAATTTCAAACACCTCACATTTGACAATTTCCCACAATGATTTTGGCACCAACGGCGCGATTATTTATAAAATGGGAAATGTAAATGAAGGTTTTGCAGAAAACATTTCTATTGCCAACAATACCTTTACCGGAACGTTAATTACACCTGTTCATATGCAACGGGTTCATAATTTAACCTTCCAAAACAATAATTATATGGGTATCGTTAAGTACAGAACCCTTCACACTTCTATTTTGTCCGGCACAACAATTATTAGTGGCAATAAAATGTACACTGCAAATATAGAATATCCCGGACCCAGTGGCTATACCACCTATATAAACAATTCGTCCGTTGAAGCTGGAAATTTGATTTTCAAAAATAACTTTCTATCACAAATGGCAAGTTTGGCTACGTCTGATTTTGACACTATGCTTATCGTCAATAATTCCTTTGCATCCCAAAGCAGCCATTGTTTAGGAATTTACGGAAATTCGAAATTGCAGAGTATTACACTTCAAAACAACATTTTCTATACGGATTTTGAATCGGCTAATATATTGGTTGGTCAAAACTTAGATTTGAATAAATTGACTGCCGACCGCAATGCCTTCAGTAAGGAAAAAGATGCCATCGTGTATGAGATCAACAATTATACGTGGGAATATTTTGACCTTCAGAATTGGAAAAACTTTTCCGGCAAAGAAATGAATAGTTTAGTGGTTAGCAATGTATATGTTTCGCCTTTGGATTTTCACACTCCCAACGCTTATATGTTAGACGGCGCAGGTATCCCCATTCCTGAAGTAACCCTTGATATTGATGGAGAAAACAGAAACGCTACAGAGCCCGATATCGGTGCCGATGAATTTAGTATGGATTACAATACATATTTAGATCTTGAATTGGCGGAAATAGTATCGCCCACCACGACCCCCTGTGATAATTCCCAAGTTGTTTTGGCCCTAAAAAACAATAGCAATTCCCCTATTACGAGTTTTGAAATAGAAAGTTCAATAAATGGCAATCGTGGCAATTCTGCCCTTTACACTATCACTATTCTTCCCAATGAAACGGTATTGGTTCCGGTAGAAAACTGCGATATAATTGCCAATACGAATTATAACAAAATTGAATTTTTTGTGAGCAATCCCAATGGACATTTGGACAATAATTACAGCAACGACCATAAAGCCATTCTAAACATTTTTCAGTTAAAGGAATTTCCGATTATTACTGAAAATAGTGACTGTGAAAACGCAACAAATCTCATCGTACCTTTTATGGAGGGCACTACCTTATTGTGGTCTACTGGAGAAACCACAAACCTAATAACCGTAGACCAATTGGGTACTTACACGGTCACCGTAACAGGCCCGCAAGGATGTCAGGTTTCTAACTCAATTACTCTCGACTAATTATGAAGTATCTTCTCGCTACATTTGTTTTCCTGATTTCAATGGTCAATTATGGCCAAGCGCCTTGCGATATATTATTTGACTCCCTTAAAACTTCAGATGGAATTTTTATAAGTGCCGAAATTGGCGAGGCTACCCCAAACATTCCTGTTATTTCAAAACTGGATTTAAACGGGGAAGAAGTTTGGCGTATAGAGGATGATATTGACGGCTATACAAACCTAAGGTTCATTAATCTTTTTAAATTTTCTGACGGGTTTTTATATGCGCTACTTACAATACCAGAGTCGCACCATAATAGTTCTCCTTACGTAAAAATATTAAAAATAGATCCGGCTGTAGGAATCGTTGTATGGGAAACCGGATTGTATATTTCAGATAGGGATTCTCCACCAGGTTTAATTGAATATGATAGCGATAGGCTTCTTTTTTATAACTCCAAAAGAGATAATCTTGGAGGTTCTATTGCGGGTTGGGAAGTACATATGCTTGAAAAACTAAGTGGTGATTCAAATTTAATTTATGAATCGAGCCAAACGTTGAGCTCCTTAAAAATGGTCAAGGATTCCAAAGGCAATATGTTTCATTCCTTTATTAGACGAGACAATGCCAATAGCCCATACCGCACCTCTTTAAGAAAGGTAAATGGAATAGACTTTAAAAATGTTATTTGGGAAAAAGACTACTACCATTGGGAGAATGGCGTAGCTTCCATGGAGGAAGTAAGCAGTTTATATATAAATAATTTGGATGAGATTTTTGCCTTCAGCGTTAATTCCAATACCACCGATCTTTTTAAGATAAACAGCATTGATGGCAGTGAAACTTGGTCTATCAATAATGTAGGCTATGGAGAACGTGTCTCCGATTTTCATTTCCACAATAACAATATGTATTTTAGTTTGGCCCATCTATTTGTTGGATCCGTATATACTTCCTATAAAATTGTAAAAATCAATCTGGAAAATGCAGCTATAGAGTGGTCCAGCAATTTGCATATGACCGTCATCGGTCAGAGCACCCCACACACCGGAGATAAAGAAGCGATCCTGTCATTCGATTTTGACTGTGAGGGAAACATTTTTGCTACTGGATATTATGGCTCTGCAAATTATGGACCAGGTGCTTGGGGCATTATGAAAATTAATGGCCTGGACGGAACCAAAATGAATGACCTAACCATAACCTATGATCCAGAATTTATAGATGTGGAAAGTTATGGTGCAAAAGCGTTTGTGGTTAACAATACCCCGATTTTTTTAGGTAATATTGAATACGAACCCTATAAAAGCACGCGAGCGTTTGTTACAACCAACACCGACTTAACCTCCATAGAAAGTTTGGTAGATTTATGCGGCTTGGCGCCAGATAGTTTTCCCACTGCAGTATGTAAGGATTTTACCGGTGTTTTAAATGCCAGTGGAGATTTCATATTAACCCCTGCCGATATTGATAACGGTTCCTACGATCTGCAAGGTGACATAATATTAACCATAGACAAAAGTGAGTTTACGTGCGATGATCTAGGCGAAACAGAAGTTACGTTAACGGTTACAGACTCCATTGGGCAAGAGGCCACTTGTACCGCAATTGTTACTATAATAGATGACCAAGCCCCTATTATTGAAAACTGTCCCACGACAAGCATTACAGAGTTTATTACTATGGGAGAATCATACACCATTCCAGATTATGTGGCAACCCTTGGATTGACGACCGCAGATAATTGCGAATCATCCTTCATCGTTCAAACTCCCCCAGTGGGAACAATAGTTGGAGCGGGAACAACTTCCATTGAAATAACCGCAGCCGATACTTCGGGAAATGAAGTGAATTGTAGTTTTGAATTGATAGTAGAAGAAATTGTGGGAATTGAAGAAAACAACCTAAAAAATCTTATTATTTATCCAAACCCAACAAATGGCCGATTGGTAATAATTAATGATAATAGCATTACCCTCATTTCCGCGGAAATTATAAATTCCAATGGAAGTGTGCTTAAAAAGATGGATCTACAAACAGATAATCCAACCATGGAAATTTCATTGGAAGCCTTGGCTTCCGGGATATATTTCATTAAGGTTAATGCCAGCAATTCCCATTCTATTCAAAAAATTATAAAAAAATGATTTTGGATTTAAATTCCTCGGCTTCCATGTAACCTTGATTTATCAATGAAAATTAGATACATCAATCCAAAAATTAAACCCGTAAATTTATACTATCAGGTTTAGGCATCCAGAATGAATCCCCTCACGGATTCTAGAAATCCGTTTTAGTTTTCAATTTCACTTTGCTCAATTTTTTTTCCAGAATTTGAAGATATGCCAAGACGAGATTGTATTGAAAAATGGTGTTGAAATTCCCCAATGCTTAAGGATAATACCGTGTTTACGCCTTGCAAACTTACAGTTTAAAACTCCGATTGTAAGTAACCTTTGTTACCGAAATGCAACCGTCCGGCACCAATAAAAAAAGCACCCTTTTTATAGGATGCCTTTTTAACTAACCAATCTAAAAATCCACACTTAAGGGCTAACCAACTTAAACGGCCCCTAAATATTTTTGATCACCCGCGTCAATTTTGCCTGTACTTCCGAGGCAATATTTTCCAGGGATTTGTTTTTAACCGCCATCATGGAAGCAGCGGGATTTACTGCCGATACTTCCACGGTGCCAGGCTGCCGCTCCTGCACGATCACGTTACAGGGCAGCATGGTGCCTATTTTATCCTCAGCTTGTAGCGCCTGATGGGCCATACGGGGATTGCAGGCCCCGAGGATAGTGTAGTTATAGAAATCGGCATCGAGCTTCTTCTTTAATGTAGCCTTGATGTCTATTTCGGTCAACACGCCGAAACCTTCCTGCTTTAACGCTGCGGTAGTCTTCTCCAAAGCTTCCTGAAACGTCGTGTTTTGCAATATTGTGCTGATGTAGTAACTCATTATTTTCTTATTTAAACCAGTCAAAAAAGAGTACCACAAAGATAGACCGCGGAATGGCTATGGTCTGTAACAAAGATTACATTGGGATACTTTTTTTGGAAAAAATAAAGGACATTAAGCGAAAGACGAAAGGCTTAAAACCAATCTTCTTCCAGCCCAATGCCCTTCAGCAAATATGTTCAACGAACCCTACTCCCTAACAATGCGAATAAAAGCGCCGTTTAATTCAAATTCCAGTTCCAGGCCATTGTTCAGTTCTATTTGTTGGTGGTTGCGTTCAAACTCCCAGTCTGTTATAAAATTGGCGGGATAGCTTTGGGCAACGTAATCCTGAATGGCTTGCGGAATAACAGAATCGGGCAGTTGGGTGGTTCCATCAATGTCCGTTATTTTATAACTTGAACTAAAATCCAATGCCACGGCACCCGATAATAGGACGTCATAACTCAGCGTATTATTGTCCAAATCTTTATAGGCGCTTACAATCTCGTGTTCGGGAAAATGGGTTGTTTTATAGGCAATAATGGCCGACGGAATGTCCTCTTCTGCAAGCAATACATCTTCGTTTTTGCTGTCGTCGTCATTGGAGCAGGAGGCCATAAGCGCCACAAATGTTAATATAGCTATTGATTTGAACTCCATGGCCGTTTCCACAAGAATTTTTTCCTTTTCCAAGGATTCCTTGATGCTGTTGAGCAACTGCTCCTCGTCTTCAATTACCAATACTTTCACATCGCAAATAAAAGGATAAAACTTGGATAGATTTGGGAATTTGGACTTCACCTTGAATTTGAAATTGAATTTGAAATTGAACTTGAACTTGTTTGGGCCTCGGGATACCCTCCATTTTAAAACGTCCTTGTAACACAACACATTTTAGCCCAAGAAAAATCCAAATCAATGGCAAAGGAAAACTTCTATGGTGGCAGAAAAAGCGGAATATTTAAAGGTAACGGTTGTAGAACCTATGCTGGTAGGACCAACTACCTTGAGTGTCAAAACAAAAAAAGAGCTTTTGCATTGGATTGACAAAAGCTCTTTTCACGGGTTTTTATTTTAAAAGCTACAGATTTTCTACCTTTAAAATTTCCAGTTTTCTTTCGCCATCCCTAAATGGCCAGTTAATTACATCGCCCACCTGCCGGCCCACCGTGGCAACGGCAACATCGCTCAAAATAGAGAATTTCCCTTTTTTGTTGTTTTGCTTAGTGGTGGACACAAACAAGTACTCCTTTTCCTTATTATCGGTATGATCCTTAATTTTTACACGTCGGTTTACCGTAACCACGTTCTCCGGTAAGTCCCGTCTTAATACCTGTTGGGCTTCCTTTAATTCCAAGAGCAACAGCTCTTCCTCTTGTTTGGTCACCTTTTTTCTTCGCACATGATCTTTAATCATATCGTATATTCCGGTGGTTAAAATTACATTTTCAGACATAATACTTTTTTTTGGATTTCCTTCAGAATACCGTGCAATCGCGACTCAAACATCCAAACTAGCGCGCAATTTAGGGAGCTTCTGTTTTTGGATGCCAACAGCAGTGATAAGAAGAAAATAGATTAAAATTTTGAGAATCCGAAAGCGTGGCCCTGTTCTGAGTCGAAACAGGGATTAATTGATAAACTCTTTTGAATTTTTTAAAAAAATATCGTCAAGTAAGTAGGATAATGACAGCGCTACGCCAAGCGGCGTTTTTTTTGAATATGGAATTTTAGCGGCTGCCATTTGTAGTATAATTAATAGCTTACAAAGATAGGCGTTAAAATCAATATTAACAAAGATAAAACCAAGGCTTGAGATAGTTCATTTGTTGTTACCTTCCAATTGCCAGACTATTTTAGTTCCGCAAATTCCCTTAAAGGCCGCTAACGGTGAGGGTTGGGAGTACTCTCTTCTTATTCATTTAAGGACCAAATCAGGGCCTTTGCTTTTGTGGCTCTTGGATTGACCACAGATTGGTTTGGTGGTTTGGTAGTTTGGGAGGTGGTAGGTAGTAGGTTGTTGGTTTGGTAGGATGGTAGGATGTAGGCGGTAGGTGGTCCCATCGACTTCGCTCAGGAAACACCTTTGGCTCTCCTACATCCGGCTGGCAGGCGCTCAGAGACCGGGCTTCGGCTTTGATCAGGAACCTGCTTCGGCTTTTCAACATTGATTGGTTTTTTTTGGGTTATAGGTAGTCGGCCATAAATTGAGCCAGGACTATCTTGGATTGGGGGTCCTTTTTGTCAATGGGAAGGGTTATTACGGCACACTCGTGATGGCTTAGGGTGTTGTGGGTTTTTTTTGATACTTTCCTGGGGGAAAAAAATTTATAGTTTGCAGTTAGCACTTTTTGGAGAAAATGTAAAAACCGCTGGGAATTGCTTCCCAACGGTCTTTGTTGCCGTTATGGTTTTTGGAACCTTTTGCCGAGTTTAATGCAAAGGTTTTTGCACGCTATTACCAATTTACGCAAAAGGAGGGTTGTAAAAAAACTTACTGTTGCCCCGGTGACCGCCAAGATACAGGTGGTGAGCCATTGTTGGGCACCTATATTGGGGATGGTGGAAGCGAGAAAACCTCCTATTGCGCCGGCCCGAACGGGAAGTTCCCTAACCACCATACGGATCTGATTGGGGTGGCTCCGGGTTGTCGTCTCCCTCGACGGCGGCCTGGCTAACTGCCGTGGCGACAGTGCCTGCCACTACCACATAGGTAGCGGCGGAGAGCAGCCAAGATGGAAATGCTATGGGAGCGGCCAAAAGCGTGCCTCCGGCCGTGGCCAGCGCAATGCCCACGTTTCGCAGTATCCTGAAAAATTCAGGAGTTGGTTTGGAGTACCTGTTTAAGATATTCATAACGATTTGAGTTTATATTAAGCATTACTTTTTCTTGCCTGTCCCGTGCCTGATGGTATAGGGAGAGGAGTTTCTGTAGGGCCAGTTTGGAGTTTATTCCATTCCCGATACCCGTTAACTGTTTGACCGGGGCGATGCAGCCCCTAAGTTCCTTAATGGCGTCATTGGCGGGATGGATAAGGATATAACTTCTGTTTGGCACATCCAATAGTTCGAGATGGTTCCTGAACTTGGTGGAGGTTCGGGACCTCAGTTCGTATTTGCCTTCCGGGATACAGGAAATGTTGTTTTGGTTTTCCTTCCACGGGAGCTCTATGGTAAAACAGACGAAGTGTCCGTTTAAGGTGAGGGTACCGTTGGTACCCCCACGCTTATACACCCTTGTTAGTACGAGCTCCATTTACACTTTATCGACATTCACCACATTGAGGGCGTTGAAGGCACCATTCTTTAGGGAATAGTACTGCCCGTTCACCTCCTGGTAGAACTCGATGCCCATTACCGTTATGATCGGCAAAGTGGAATTTGGGTTTACCGAGGCGGTAAGGTTTGTGGCCGCTACGGGAGCATTGTCATAGGGCAGGATTCCCAAGTCCATTTCACTGAAGGAAAAGGTTTTATTGGCGAAGTCCAATTCCGCCACGCCCATAGCCATTTTGTAGTGGGTAGTGCCAGAAGGCGCGCCAACCTGCTCTGTTGCCGCAAAGGCATCTACTGCAATGGTGGCTTCGCCGGTGACCCGATCAAAACTGGGGAGGAACTGACCGAAGAAGGTAGTTCCGAGTTTTCCATTAACGTTGAAATCGAAGTCCTCCAGCATGGCCAGATTACCTTCGGCAAGGGTGCGGTTACCACGGGAGTTTACGGCATCGGTTTTAATGATGGCCAGTAATAGGGTGGTTAGCCTACTCACCACGCGACGGTCCTTAGCCTTTTGCATCAGGGAGCGCAGGGCGGTGCGAATCAATTTACCGCCCTGGCCGGCCCGGCCGAATTCGGAGTTGTTCTCCCGAGTTCTTGCAAAAGCAGCACTATGCTTGATTTTGTCGCTATCTACCCCACCCTTTGCTCGGGCAAGGTGACCATCTGCGGTTTTGTAAAAGGCGATATCGTCGATAGTACCTTTTAACTTGATAATTCCGGTTTGTTTTGCCATAATTAAAAGATTTAAAGTTAGCTGCAAAGATGGGTTGTGGGAAAAGCGATTGTTCACAAGTTGGGCGTATCTTGGGTATGATTTATTTGGTTAAAACCCTTTAAAAGCGCTGACGAAAGGGATTAGATGGGTATGAAAATAAACGACTTAATTTAATCGAACCAAAGCCTTAATCAGTCAGGCCTAAAAGCGGAAGGTAAGAATAGGCGAAAATGACCAAGGGGATAGAAACCTCTTGATACAAATAAAGGATAGCGCAGTACTGAAACGGGTTTAGAAGAATATAACCAAAGCCTGTTTCCCCAAGATGGTCCCAAGTTATGAAAAGAGCGAATAACGTTATACTGACCTCCGGTGCAGGTGTAATGTTAAGGGAGGGTCGATTTGTAGAAAAAAAAATGAATGATTTCCTATTTTTTAAGGAACCATCTATGGCTTATCCGTGAGGTATCTGTGACTTATTCTTGTGGTTCGTTGGATTTTTGGATTTTTGGATGGTTGGATTTTTGGATGGTTGGATTTTTGGAGGGCTGGATCGTTGGAACGATTGGTTCTCGATACATTTTCCGGCTCCGCTGTCGCTGCGTCGGAAAACACTCGAACTGACATTTGGATGGTTGGAGGGTTGGATGGTTGGATTTTTCGAGCAAACTACTTGACGGCCTCTATATTTTTAAAAAAAGATATTAATCCATAAAATATATTTTATGATTTGGCAGTTAGCTTATAAAATTGTAGCTGTATGCCCTCTTTAAATCTTTATCAGAAATCGGTGCTTCTTCTGGCTTTCTGCCTCAGTATTCTTTTAATCCCCTTGGTAGCCATGCAATTTTCTTCCGAAGTGAATTGGAGTGTTTTTGATTTTGTAGTTGGGGGTATTTTGTTGTTTTTCTTTGGCTCGGTTTTGACATTTATTTTCCATAAAACAAAGAATACAAAGTATAAGATTTATGTAGTTGCGGCTATGGTACTCTTTTTTCTTTTGATTTGGGCTGAAATTGCGGTGGGAATTTTCGGTTCGCCCATTGCGGGGAGTTAATTAGTTCCGAAAATGAATTTTTTGATAAGGCCAACTACGATTATTTGTTTGCATCCGCCAGCGCGTACATTCTAAGTTTAGGTCGCCATTGAAACCGGGTTTTCTTAAAATGAATTTAAAATTGAAGAAGATTAAAAAGCTACGCGATGCTCTCGCGGCCTCGGGAGCGTACTTGCGGGGCATTATAATCCCGGGGCTGGGCACCAAGACGGCCCTGTTCCTGATTGTAATAACAGACGGTTTTGAAAAGTTCGAGACCTCCGGCCAATTGTGCAGCTATGTAGATGGCAACTGGACCAAACCTGAAATTGCACCATTTTCGGGGAAATATAGTGATGCCGACCCATACTTTTCACCTTCGGGGGAAAGCGTCTATTTTATATCTACCCGACCCATAGCCATAGAAACCACCAAAGCGGATTTTGATATCTGGCGCGTTTCCCATAACAAAGGAACCTTTGGGGAGGCGCAACATCTGGGAAAGGTTGTTAATTCCACGAGGGATGAACTATATCCGGCCGTAGCGGCAAATGGGAATTTATATTTTTCAACAGAAGACGGCGAAACCGGGTATGACATTATGATCGCGGAGTTTAAAAATGATACCTTCAGCGAACCCAAAAGCCTCAAGGGTAGTATTAACACCGCGAACATAGAGTTTGATTCCTTTATAGCCCCGGATGAGTCCTATCTGGTATATACAGGAATGGGATATAGCGATAGCCGGGGCAGTGGGGACCTTTATATCAGTCGTAACGAAAATGGAGCGTGGACCACGGGAAGGAATTTAGGAGATAGCATAAATACCGAACATATGGAGCAGTGCCCGGTGATATCCTGGGACGGAGGATATTTATTTTTCACCAGTTTTAGGGATTCGCAGCCATATATTTATGAAAGACCAATGGAGACCCGTGAATACTTGGGCATTCTCAATTCGCCATTAAACGGGTTGGGAAATATTTTTTGGGTGAAATGGGACTCTACCTTAAAAAACTAAAATCAATCCTAAACCAATGGATGCCACAATAAGCTGAAAAGGCTACCAGTAATTAGTAGCCTCTATTGTTTAATTCCCTAAAAACTTTTATTGTTTTATAAATCGAAGACTTTTTGTTTTGGTTTCAGATTTAAGTCGCACTAAATAAGTTCCGGCTGCCAGGGCCGAAACATCAATATGCCCAGTTTTTAGGATTTGGGAAGAGATTATTTTTTTCCCTGAGATATCCAAAATTTCAAGTTGAAAGTCCGAAGTAGGATCGGCCGACTCGACAGTCAATATTTCACTTGTGGGATTGGGATACAGGCGGAATTCGAGGTTTTGGAAATCGTTGATTCCCAAAAGCTGATTGTCGTAACGGGCAACAACAATTTCACCAATTCCGGCATTGGTATAGGAAAAACCCGTAAGGATAATTTTATTGTCTGGTTGGAGGGTAACGGCCTTGCCGAAATCCTCCCTTCCAGAGATATCGGTATTTACCTTCCCGGCTACGCCGAAGGTTGGGTCCGGATTTCCCGCCATATCAAAGCGGATCATCCCTAAATTGGAATCAGCCGTTGATACTACGAAACCCACCAAAACAATTTTATTGTCCGGCTGGATCAACATTTCTTCCACATAATTTCTCCCATTCTCAACCACTCTGCTTTTGGCAATCCCATTATTGCCATACGTATTGTCGAAACTGCCATCGGGGTTCAACCGTATTGCCGCGAAATCATATTTTATGGGGCTCATGCTGGCAGTGGTATAACCTCCCAATACTATTTTTCCATCGGATTGCACTTCTACCGCTATACCATAGTCATCAAAGTTGCCAATGTTGAACAATACTTGACCAGCATTGCCGAAGGTAGGATCAACAGAACCGTCTGGATTGAATCTAGCCGCAGCTATTTTATGCCTCCCGGTGGATAAATCGGCGGCAAAGCCCCCAAGTATAATCTTGCCGTCATCCTGAAATGCAATATCCTTTACCTGTCCGGCGCTATTAGTAAAAACGGAAGTTATCCATCCATTTACGCCAAAGGCGGTATCGAGGGAACCATCGGTATTGAATCTTGCGGCCAGGAAATTGTCAAAATCGTTACCGGC
Organism: Aequorivita sp.; assembly: GCA_048265145.1. GTDB lineage: Bacteria > Bacteroidota > Bacteroidia > Flavobacteriales > Flavobacteriaceae > Aequorivita. The sequence goes on along the minus strand of JBLXCF010000013.1, from coordinate 51,204 downwards.
CAAGATTATTTTGCCATCATCCGTTATCGTCATAGCATCCACAACTTCATGACTGCCGGCATTAACAATTGTAATTCCATTGCTGCCAAAGGTATTATCCAAGGTACCATCGGCATTAAGGCGCACTACCGCAAAATCGCCTTCCACATCGTCATAGGTATAGGCCCCAACCACAATTTTGCCGTCATTCTGGAGACCTACGGCCCTCGCATACGATCGCGCAGGACCTACCGGTATTACCAGGGTTCCTGAATTTCCAAAAGACCCATCCAAGGTGCCATCGGGGTTGTAGCGAGCTACTGCAACCTTAAAGGTAAATGCATCTCCCGCTTGTCCCGCTATAACTATTTTTCCATCCGGCTGTACCACCGCGGCTTCGCCAGAATTATAATCGCCTGCAATTGCGGTTGTAACAATGCCATTGTTTCCAAAGGAAGTGTCAAGAACTCCCGATTGGGGGTAGGCTTCAACATTGTAGGCCATCAAGATCGTTAAAATGTAAAGTTTTTTCATAAAGCAAAATTTTAGGAATTTTCGTTTATCCACCTTGTCCATACCACAACTTTTATGAACTAGTAATTGTAAATAGTATGCAGGTGATATTTTCTAACTTAAAGTTAATTTATTGTCCCCAATAAAAAGAATTTATTTCAAAGGAAAAAAGGTTGGGTGTTGACAATAATGCTGACATTATCCCATATTTTTTGGATTTTTGGATGGTTGGATTTTTGGATTTTTGGATTGGTGCTTAAAATTATGGCTTACGACTTATTTTAAGGATTTGGGTGTGTACGGCCGAAATGGTTGCGACTGGGCAATTGTAATAAAGAATAACACTTACAAATTATGGATAACCTAACCCCCATAAAAGCCCATTTTAAGGGGGTTAGTTGAAACCCGAGATTCTTACTTAGTGCACAAGAATTTTTTTAACTTCGCTTTGTCCGGACGCCATTTCTATTTTTAGGAAATAAATTCCCTTTGCACATTCTGAAAGGTCGAGGGTGTGTTTCGATTCAGCTATGTTCTTTTTTTCCATAAGTGTTGCGCCCAATTGATTTACAAGGGTGATGTTATCTAGTACGGCAGTGGTGGCAATTGTCAAGTAATTGCTTGTCGGCATTGGATAAATGATGGTGGAATGGTGGGAAAATTCATTTGTTTTTAGGAGCGGGTTTTTAAAAATATAGGCAGAACCTGCACGGTCAATTGTGTTACCTCCATTTAAGTCCTCATCTTCCCATGGTGCCCCGACAATCAATTGATTCGAATCCATTTCGATATTCCAACCATAGAAGTCTTCGGCAGCAAGGTCTGAGCTTTCAACTTTTTGGATTTCGGTGAATGGGCCACTGTTTCTTTGGTACACATACACTTCTCCTTTTTCCGACCCGTAAGGATGTGGAGCGCTCACAATTAGATAATTGTCTTTAAGAATGCAATTCCAACCAAAATTGGCTTCGGAAGACGGGGAAGAAGCCCTGATTTTTTGGGTTTCTACCCATATTCCAGCACCATCTGCCTCATAAATATATGTTGCGCCCTCACCACCGGCGTGGCCATAGGCACCTACTGCAATACTAGTATTTGATATTGAAACGGAAGTGCCAAAATAGGCTTGGACCATAGCGTCAGAAGCAGTTATTCGCTGTTTGTGTTCCCATTGACCATTGCTGTTTTTCATATAAATATGGGCTGCCCCTTTTGTGTTGTCCTCCTCGCTGGCACCTATCACCATATAATCCCCGTTGAGGGATACCCCTATCCCAAAAATATCGTTCGGTTGTGGATTAGGGCTAATTATTTTTTGGATTTGGCTCCAATTCCCGCCCGATTTCTCAAAAACATAGACACTCCCCGTCCATAAATTTTCACCTGGGGCACCGGCCACTATGGTACTGCCTTCCAAGGCCAGTGAGGTCGGGTTCATTCCCATTTTTGCCTCGGAACTATAGTCGTTGGCAATTAGTTTGGTATCGTATTCCCAAGAAGCCCCATTGCGCTGATAAACATAAAGAGCTCCCACCCTTTCCATGCCGCCAACGTCCGCCCTACCTGCTGCGATAACCATAATATCATCATTGAGTTTGGCACCACCGCCATATTCGGCACCCATATTGGGATCTGGGGCGGTAAAGCTTTGAAGGAAGGACCAGTCGCCATTAGTATCTTTATGATAGACATATGCCGCACCGGAAGCAACATTCTCCCTTGATGTGCCCACCACGGCATAATTATTAAGAATTGCGACCGAGGTGCCATATTCCGCACGCGACTCGCGATTTTCACTTACCATTTTAGCTTCTTGACTATATTGGGCAAATACAGGCATTACACCCAATATAAAAATGAACAAAGCCATAGGCCGGGAAATTGTAATTTTTTTCATTGTTGTTGGTTTTAAAATATGAATACTTTATGGAAATAGGGAAGTACAGTTTAAGTAAAAACATTCTGCGGATTCCTTAACCTTTTATTGATTGGGATAAATATAAAGAGGCGTTGTTTAATTTGACTGGTTTCAGGGGTGACATTTTGTGACATTTTTAAATTTATTCGTGACAGTTGCTACAGGGCCGCAAGATAGGCATGAAGGGAAAGATTTTCTGGAACTTCCATTTTTATTGAAATTCGTTCTTTCCGTTTTCGGCAGGACTGGGGTGAAATATTTAACAGGGAAGCGATTTCCTTATAACTCAAATTCATATATAAGAAGGTCAGAAATCTGATATCGTTAGGGGTTAGATTAGGATGTCTTGAACGGAGTTTATCTAGAAAGCCTTGATTTAATTCTTCAAAATGGACAAAGAAACTATCCCATTGGGAATCTTTGCGCAGGTGCTTTTTAAGTTCACCAAGTTGTTTTTTCAAAACCATATTATCTACGATCTGCGGAGTTTGGGACAGGGATTGGATAATTATTTCAATCAACTCATTTCTTGAGGCCAAAAACATTGCCTTTGCCGTCAATTCCCTGTTCTTGGTTTCCAATTCATTTTTAAGCCTCTCTCTTTCCAACAACACCATTGCTTCCTTTTCACGATGCTGCTCTTCTTTCAACAAGCGGTCGCTTTTTTCCTTAGCGAGCTCCAGTTCCATTATTCTTTGTTGTTGTTTATACTTAAATGAATTGTTTTTATAGATCCATATTAAAAAACCCATAGATATCACAACGGCAGAAATGAGGAGATAAAAGAACTGTTTTTCTTTTTTTAATATTTCCCTGCTTTCCTTTAATTCGTGCTGATAATTTTTAATTTGAAACTTTACCTTTTCACTTTTAAACAACGCACTGTTTTTAATAGCGTGAAGCGAATCGGAGGCTATGATTACGGAATCCTTGTAGGCCATAGCCGTTTTAAAATCATTGCTTAGTGCATGGAGGGTGGCAAGCCTATCATATACCGCAATGCGTTCCTCTATCTTTGCCAAAAGGAAGCGGGCTTGCAGAGCATAGGTTTGGGCTATTTTATATTTATTTTGCTTTTCGTAGATTCTGGTGAGTATCAACAGTAGTGTAATTTTATCGTTTACCGTTATCTGTTCCTTTAAAAGGGAGAGATTCTCCAATTGAGGCAGAAGTTCCAGCGCCAATTTTTCGGCCTTAAAATATTGGCCCTGCAATAACAGATTTTCCGTCTTGGCAATTTCAGCCAAGAGGGAAACATTTGGAACATCCCTTAATAGGGGTAAGGCTTCTTCAATATAACGTTGTGCCAGCTCAATCTTACCCAATTTGTGGAGTACCAATGCCAAGTTTATTCCGTAGGTGCCGATCTGTTGGTTATCATCGAGTTTTTTAGCAATTTGATAGGCCCTTAAAAAAGATTCCTCCGCCTTTGCGGGATCATTTTCCTCGACATACAAGACTCCAATGTTATTATAAACCGCCATCTCCTGACGGGGCCCAAGATGGTTGATTGCAATTTCATAGGCTTGATAATAATATTGAAAAGCCTCACCATAGTCCAACATTAAATAATAATTGGTGCCAATGTTCAGGGTGGCGTTAAAGGCTTTGGTGTACCAATCATTCCGAAGGGCCACCTCTCTGGCCTCCAAGAGTTCTTCTATGGATTCGGTGTGCTTTTTTTCGGTTAAATATTTTACACCGAGGTCAATTTGATCCGCAACTGTTTTTAGGGTTTCAGACTGGGCTAAAATTTGGGTCGGCAAAAAGAAGAGCAATGCCAGAAAGGGGGAGTAAACTATTTTCTTCATCAATTTATCCAATCTAATCGTAAACTGCCTATTAAAGTAGGTTTTAGCAACGGATGTCAATTTAATGCGAAATTTTAAAATAGACAAAAGGGGCCAGAAGCAATTGATTTCTTTTGTTTATTGGCTATTTGCAGTTTTAAGGAATTTCCAAATTTTTTCCGCTCGAATGGATGGGTGGATGGTTGGATTATTGGATTAATGGATGATTGGATGGTTGGAAAAATAGGTTCTCGATACATTTTCCGCCTCCGCTGTCACTCCGTCGGAAAACACTCGAACTGACATTTGGATTCCGAATGGGATGCTGAGGGGTTAGGCGTCTGTAGAAGCTATTTTGTTTTGGAGGCTGGTTTTTAGAGTATCGAGGAGCTTTGCGGGTTTTGTTTTGCGCATTCTTATTTCGAGAAAGGTTCGGTAGTAATCGCCTATTTCGATTGCGAAAAGATCCTGAAAGACCAGGGCCAGTTCCTTGATTTCTACATTGCCATTGTTTATTAAACCTGAAGCCTGAAGGGCGTAGATGAGTTCGACCAGATCTACTTTTTGGCCGGTCCATTTAAAGGTATGAGCCGGAGGTTGGGCTGTTTCCTGACGCCCGATGGGGCATTCTTTTAGAAAGGCCAGGGTTTTCTGGTTGCCGATGAATTGTGCGAAAAACATATCCTTTGGCGTGGAAAAATGGCTGTCGATAATATGGGGGAACGCATTTATTTCATTGGAGAACATATGATAACCCCGGGTGAAATACACGTTGTCGAGATGGTCATGATTGCGAAGGAAATAATAATACAGTTCATGTTTTTCCTGAAAAAAGGCATATAACAAGGCTGTTTGTTCGGCATAGAACGTTGGTATCTTATCGGCTGGGATTATGGGAAGGTGCGTCAATATTTTCCGGATATTGAGGAAGGCTATCAGCGTTCCCACCAACTTTGGCTTGAGAGTCTTAAAAAATCGGATCTCGTCCTGCCGGGATTTGAAACCGCGGTTTATCACCTATTCGCGCAGTTTCTCTATGCAATTTTGGCAATGCTGGATGCCTTTTTCGACGTGTTCCATTTTAAATGGATCATTTTGTGAAATGGGTGCCACTTCTTTTTCAAAAGCTTCCATTATCTGTAAATAGGTTTCCATAATTGGTCAGTTTAGGTTGATTTGGTGGTTAAATGTAGGATGCACCCTGATTTAACCGGTGGGCTTTGCCTTACAATAAGTAAGGCAAAACCTTACCGGGCCACCATTGAATAATGGTATTATGCAATTAAAAACCAAGTGATTCAATTGGTGAACATAACATCCACGCCTATAGCCGCATCTCTTGGCGGAGCATTAGCCAACTATTTTACGGTATCCCAAATTTGTTGTTTTGATGGGCCGCGACACCTCGCAAGGATTGTTGCGGAAAAACGGCCCCAAATACTTATTTTGGATTTGGACTTAGTGGACACTATTGAAGATTTGGCAGGAATGATACGCCCGGAAATTTTATGGATTGGGATTACCATGGATTACAGGAAAGGTTTTTATGCTTTAAAACACAGTTTTGTCGACGTTTTACAAAAGCCGGTGCATCAAAATGAAGTAATGGACCTTCTGTACAAAATGCTGCCCAAATTGTTGTTAAGGAATAGACCTTTAACGATAGCCTGTCCGAAGGAGGTGCGCTACCTGGATACCGAATCGATTTTATTTTTACGGGCCGACAATAATTATGTTGCCATCCACTTGAGGGATGGAAGTCAATTTACGGTTTTCAATACCCTTTCCCATTTTGAGGATACACTTTATTTACCATTTATTAGGGTTCACAAGAGTTATATCGTTAACGCCCAACATATAAGGCGGATCCATTTTGCCAAGCGATTTTTGTGGCTGGATGGATCTGAACTGCCCCTTCCCTATTCCACCACTTATGCAAACGCTGTTGGAAAGATAGATTGGTGGAAACGCAGCGACTTCCATTTTTAGGCTTGCCCCAACTATTGCAGTTTTCGTCATGAAAACCACCGATTTTACAAAGTATGGGGTTTTGAATAGCCCTATAGTATATGACCCGGTTTATTTTTAGGTTATGGAAGTTGCTCTCCTGTCTGGTGTCAATCAGACTTTTCAAGGTGCACCATTGAATATATCCCATCAGGGTGATGGGCTGAACATTTATTCAACACCTTAATGTAGTTTACCATGAAGTTTAAGTTCGTATTATTGGCCCTATTGGTCTTTGTAGGAACCATTGGCTGTACCCCCACGGGTTTGGCAGAGCAGGTAACGGGCAATGAACGTACGCCCGTAAGCACCGGGGACGATTTGAGTTTGCGTCCCGACAACGACAAAGATTGATTTGCTTACAGTTAAACGAAAAGTCCTTCCTTTACGGGAAGGCTTTTCTTACATTTGGGTTGCCCCAAATTTGTACTGTCATGAAAGCCATCCATTTTTTGATAGGGTTTAGTGTGCTAGGCATGGTTATTATACTACTGACGGCCTGTCAACAGGAGTTGCCTGCAAACTCATCTTCCCACAACCCCATCGATTCGATTATGGGGTTATATTCTACAGAGAAGCCGGAAAGCAAAGTCTATTTGAAGCAGGCACTTGAGAAAGTTGCCGCTTTGGAAACGGATAGTCTGAAAATAGCCTATTATACCGATATTGCTTATTTACTTACATCCAGTAAGGATAGTCTGCTTTTTAGGAAAGCCAATAATAGTGCGTTGGCACTTGCTGAAAAGGAGGACCGCCCTGAAATATTAGGAGAGGTCTATTGGCATTATGGAATTCACTACCTAAAACGGTTGGATTATGGAAAGAGCTATTTATATTACGAAAAGGCCCATAGACAATTTAAAGAACGGGATGCGTATTACAGCGCAAAAATGTTATACAATATGGCTTTAATCCGGACCTATATCAAGGATTATACGGGCGCGGAAGTATTGGTCTATCAGGCTACCGGAACATTGCTACCGCTCAAGAAATACAAGCAACTCTACCTCTGCCATAATCTTTTGGGAGCTATTTATGACAATCTGCAGGAGTATTCCCAAGCGCAAGACCATTATCAGAAGGCCATGGATTATCTGGAACTTAGTGGTTCCAGCGGAATTGCCAGGATGGATATTGAGAACAACCTGGGGGTTTTGTACCAAAAAATGGGAAAGCAGGATAAGGCTTTGGAGCTGTTTGAGGCCGCCTTAGCAAATAAAAACCTTTTAAAGGAAGATCCTGCCCTCTATGCGAGGATTCTTGACAATCGGGCCCAAAGTATGTTTTTGCTTGGAAACCAAACCGTTCTTCCCGGAGATTTTTACGAAGCGTTGCGCATTCGGGAACGTATAGCACATCCAGCGGGAATTGTAATGAGTCATCTCCATCTGGCGGCCTACCATCTGCACCAAAAAGATAGTTTAGCTGCTATTCGGCATGCTAAAAGGGCATATGAATTGGGGAAGTCTTTGACCCTGAACCGCGATGCATTAAGCGCGTTACGGATCCTTGCCAAAGCAGATAGAGCACATCGTACCACCTATTTAGATGAGCACATAGGTTTGAATGATACGCTGAACCAGATGGAACGCCAGGTGCGGGATAAATTTACACGAATTGCCTTTGAAACGGACAGCTATATCGCCAAGAACGAGCGATTGGCACGTGAAAAGATCTTTATTGCCGGCGGTGCCGGGGCCATAGTAATTATTCTCTTATTGTTAATCGCCAATTATAAGATACGGGGCAAGAACAAAGCACTGGCTTTTGAAGCACAACAACAGCAGGCGAACGAGCAAATTTATTTATTGACTTTAGAGCAGCAAGAGCAATTGGCCAAGGGAAGGCTGCAGGAGCGTCGGCGTATTTCAGAGGATCTCCACGATGGAATTTTGGCACGTATGTTTGGCATACGGATGACCTGGGCCTCCCTGGATGTTAAGGGGTCGCCACCAGCCCTCGTCAAGCACAGAGGATATTTGAAGATGTTGAAGCAGTTGGAGCGAGACATACGGGATATTTCCCATGATTTGCGGAACGACCTTTATTTGAGTGAGACGCAATATATTCAGAACCTGACTAGGCTTGTGGAGGATTGGAAGGCTCGCGGGAAGTTTAGGGTAACAGTCAAGATAACCGAAGCGACCCCCTGGGAGCAAGCAGGCGGTTTTGTAAAGGCCAATTTTTATTCGATTTTGGAGGAAGCGCTGCACAATATTGCGAAACATGCCCGAGCCAAGGAAGTACATTTGGAATTGAGGGCAAGGGACGGGTTTTTATCGCTTACCATTTCGGATGATGGCGTGGGGTACTGTAAGCCTGTTTTGGAAACGGGCATTGGGATAAAAAATATGCTCTCACGGACCCAAAAAATGGGAGGTATTTTTGAGATTGAGGGGGTACCGGGGAAAGGTACCACAATAAATATATGTGTACCTATAGAAGTTTGATTATGGAAACAAAAGTAACACACACATTGATAATTGATGACCATCCATTGATCATCAATGCCTTTCGCAATGCTCTTCTGGAATTGGAAAAGCAAGAAACTGGATGGCGGTTTGCCATAGTTGAGGCAGTTTCTTGTGACTCTGCCCAGCAATTGATGGAACGATATTCTGCACATACACCTTTGGATTTGGTTTTTTTGGACATAAAGTTGCCACCCTCCGAAACATTTGGGGTATTATCCGGAGAAGATTTGGGATTGATGATTCGAGAAAACCACCCACGGGCCAAGATTGTTGTTGCCACTACGTTTAACGACAATTACCGAATACAGAATATTTTTAGGAGCATCAATCCCGAGGGGTTTGTAATAAAGAGCGATATTGACCACGACACATTGGGCCCTGCCCTCATGGAAATTCTAACGGACCCTCCATATTATAGCAAGACCGTGCTACAGGCGATCAGAAAATACATTAGCCATGATTATCTGTTGGACAAATGGGATCGTCTTTTGCTCTACGAGCTCTCACAAGGAACACGGATGAAGGAATTACCCGATTTGATGCCATTTTCGTTAGGGGCCTTGGAAAAGCGCAAGCGGCAATTAAAGATTGCCTTAGGGGTGGAGGATCGCGAGGATCGGGAATTGTTGCAGCAGGCTCGGAGGCATGGGTTTATATAGTTTTAATCCTTTACGGGAAATGTGACCAAATTGTAAGGATAAACCGCCCAGATGGTAAGGTGCATTTAACACATTCTTTTTTAATGGCCGCTACCTTTATAGGTGATTTGAACCACCACAATTATGGCTACTCTATTCATTGGAAAGGAATACCGAAACTTTAGCGTTAGGGCAGTTGCCTACCTGTTTGTATTGCTTTTTGTTTATGCCGCGATAAGCAAACTTTTGGATTTTGAAACGTTTACCGTGCAATTGGCACAGTCGCCCCTTCTAAGTGCATACGCAGGTTTTATTGCTTGGGCGGTTCCTGGAATAGAGATAGCTATTGCGCTATTGTTGGTATTTGAGAGATTTAGACTTTTTGCGCTATACGCCGCCTTTACCCTTATGGTCATGTTCACGGCCTATATCTATATCATCCTTAATTTCTCTGATTTTGTGCCCTGCTCCTGCGGTGGGGTGCTCGAAAAACTGAGCTGGACACAGCATCTTATCTTTAATGTGGTATTTATAATATTGGCGGGGACTGGAATATTTTTATTTAATGGAAATAATAAAAAAACGATATTGTTATTTCTTGCCTTCCTCGGGGTTGGAATAGTTACTTTGCTATTTGCTTTTTCTGAGAAAAAAATGCAACGAAACAATGCCTTCCAAAGAAGGTTTATACCTCATCCAACAGCGTTAAAAGCTGTTGTCGATTTAAAATATGATTCCTATTACATTGCCGGACTGACTAACAAAACTATCTATTTAGGTAATGTAACTGCTCCCTTAAAGATTTTGGAGTTTGATACCGAACTGAACGCACCAAAAAATCATATTATTAAGCTTGATGCTATGGAGCTACCTTATTCCCGTATACATCTCGCCATTGAGCCGCCCTATTTTTATGTTAGCGATGGCAATGTGCCTATTATTTTACGAGGGGATGTTAGCAATTGGAATGCCCAGACCGTGATGCATAACCAAATCTATTTTTCACAATTAGCTCCAATTGATACCAATCACATTGTCGTAAGGACCATTGATGGAAAAACAAGAAAACAGATTCTTGCCAGCTACGTTCTACATCTACAAAAATTAAGGGTCAATGATGAGCTATTAAAAACAGAAAGGGGAAGTATTTTTGATGTCGATGGGCAGCTACTATATGACCCTACCACACGAAAAGTAATTTATAGCTACTACTACCGCAATCAATTCCTTGTTTTCGATGACCAATTAAAAATAGATTTTTATGGGAAGACAATAGATACCATTTCCCAACCTCAGCTTGAAATAATCCATAATTCAACCACGGATAAGAATAAATTAAAAGGGAATGCCATAGTTGTAAATAAACAAGCAGCAGTATCTGGGAATAAATTATATATAATCTCCGAAAGGCTTGGAAAATATGAAGATAGCAAGAGCTTGAAACGTGCCACTATTATTGACGTTTACAACCTTTCAAACAATACATATGAGTTTAGTTTTTATCTCTACGATTATAAAAATAAAAAGGTTTCCAGCTTTCGAGTACATGAGAACCAACTCTATGCCCTTTTGGGAGATTATCTAATAAAGTATCAACTAAACGAAACTTATTTTAAAAAATAAACTTTATAAAAATATACTGGCCAGTATCAGGTATAAAGATCGAACACCTGTAGAAAAAAGTAGATCACTTTATAAATTTAAATTTTTACAAAAATGAAAACTTTAAAATTCAAATGGGCCTTGCCATTATTGGCCGTAGCCTTTGCAGTAACTGCAGCCTTTGCTACGCAAAAGACCAATTCCGAAAATTTGATTTTTGAACAGGGATATGTGCATACCACACAGCCCTGTAAGAAGTCCATTCAGTGCTATACCGATGGACTTGTACAATGTACTTCCAGTGGCAATTTGGTTTATGCCATGGATGGCTCAACCGGTTGCGACCGGCCGCTGTTTTTCAATTAAAAACAGTTTTTAAAAAAGGAAATGGCGCCCGTTGGGCGCCATTTTTATTAGGGCTTTAAATACTTATTAAACCAGTTGGAGATTCGTTGGGTTAGGTCCTTTTGATTATGGGGATTTAAAAGCGCATGCGTTTCATTTGGGTAATACAAAAAGGTTACCTCTTTTTTCAATCTGCGCAATGCCAAATAAAATTCGATATTCTGCAGCCTATCAATATGTACATCCTCGGCACCGGACCACAGTAAAACAGGTGTATTTACCTGCTGTAGGTGGTCAATGGGTGAATTTCTCCTGTAAGCATCAGGATCATCAAAATAGGAAACTCCCATACGCCATTGGTGCTCCTCTAACCACCAATTATTAGGTCTGCCATCATATCCGCCAATTGTAAGAAAAAAGCTTCGGAAATCAGTTACCCCAGCACTGGACACAATTGCAGCAAACATATCTGTTTGTGTGGCTATAAATGCAGCTTCATACCCGCCATAGGAATGTCCCTGTAGGCCTAATCGCTCTTTATCCACCTTGCCTGTTTTTAATACGGTTTCCACCGCAGTCTCTACACATTTCAGGGCCGACATTCCCGGATCCCCCAATTTGTAAACAATATCCGGGTACAGAACAAAATAGTCCTGCCCTGTATATAGCTTGGGGTTAAAACCATCGCTATTATAGAGGGTTGGGATTTGGTATTCGTGGAATTTGCTGGACAAGCGTTCGTAAACATGGACTATCATTGGGTACTGTTTTCCCTCCTCATACCCATCCGGATACATCAAGATTCCCTTCAGATCCCTTCCGTCAAAACTTTTGTAGTGTATCAACTCTTGTCTGGGCGAAACAAATTCCTTTGCCTGTTCATTGCTTTCATAGAGCAGGGATTCCGTTCCATCTTCCAGTAAATAGATTCGTCTTGGAATATCATAGGATTCTTCTTGAACTATATATCTATCTACTTCTTTGGCCTTTTTGAGGTTTTCAATCTTTGTACCTTTTGTAAATAGAGGTGTTATTCCCTTCTTTTGGTTCCAAATATAATAGCCCGATCCCTTTTCTCCTTTGGCTTCCAAAATTATATCCTTTTTTGTGTTGACAATTTCAAGGCTAAATTTTGGGAAACGCTGAAAAGGATATTCCTCAAATTTTCTTTCGTAAACCCTAAAAGAAAGGCCCTCCTCCCTTCCATTTGTAATTCTATGAAACTCCCTACCATCCACTGCCACCTTCCAAATATCAAATTCATCGTAAACAAAGACCCAATTACTATCCTCGCTCCATCCCGCAAAACCATATAGCCAATAAATTTTCTCGGTTGCCCTATCCTCCACCTCCATTTTAAATGGAATGTTGCTGGACAAATCGGTGTGGGTATTTTTCTCTAAATCGTAAACCCACCATTTTCCATCTTTATAATAGGCAATATATTTTCCATTTGGCGCCCCGTATTTATTATTAAAGTCAGTTTTATGTTCTTTGACCATTAAATTTTTTTCCCTTGTTTCCAGATCCATTACATAGAAATCCGCATCTCCGGAATATCGAAAACTGGGCTCGTATTGTTTTGGGTCGTAGAGGAGGGCATGATTTTCCTGCGGCAAGAGAAAGGCAACGGGCAGGTTCTTATCAGCAATCTGCAATACTTCTTTTTTTCCCGGTTTCCATTGCGCCAGCCACGGGCCAAACTCTGGGTCGGCGTTTTTCAATTGGCGGGGTACAATCCATTTATCATCCCCTTTCCATACCTGCACGTTGTTTTTTAGGGAATCTAAATTTCTTTTCAAATAGGATATCGGCCGTACATTAAAAAAGATACGCTCCCCGTCTGCTGCGTAGAAAAGCTCCGCTCTACTGTCAATATAGGTATCCTTAAAAAATCCCTTTTGCAATGCGGTATTGAGGGAATGCAATTTGGGTTTATTTCCATTCCTAAATTCATATAGGATGGTACTGAAAGGTTTACTGTCTTCTTCCTGCATCACCTCCATAAATGCAAGCCCGGAACTTTCATTGTTCCAGACCAAATTGGAAAAACTGCTATTTTCACTCCTTACTATCGTACTGCGTTTCTGTGATTCTGTAGCCATCAGTTCAATAGCGTTTATCCCCTCATTTTTGAGGGTTAGTGCCGTCCACTTACCATCGGGCGAAAAGTTAAATGAAGTGACCCCTTCCCAATTCGAAGTCTTACCGGATTCCAGATCAACGAGTGTGAATACATTTTCTTTGTCCAAAACCCCTGCATAATTCCTTTGGTTGGAATAGTAGAACAGTTCCAAGTCGGGAAAACTTTTTACCTCCCCATTGGCGAGATTGATTAATTTAAGGGTTCTATCGGGTTCGAAATTATAGATCCATTTTGAGTTGGGACTGAATACATATTCTATGGCGTGTTCGTATTTCATTGTCTTTCGTGTTTGGGTATTCATTACAATCAAAGAATCTGCAATCCCTGGGTATCTTAGATACCAAGCCGCCCATTTTCCATCATTGGAAATTGTAGGTCTATAGAGGATACTCCATTTTGAAAAATCTTCAGGTAATATTTTTTTCTTGTTCACAGCCTGCCCAAAGCTTGGACAGACTGATACAAACAAGAAAATGATAAAAAAGAGTCGGCTAATTTTTAAATGGGTTCTAAGATAATCTTGTAAAATTTTCATATTAATAGCCCGCATTTTGCGGTTGAAGGTTTGGATTAAGGTTCAGTTCGGTCTCAGGCAACGGCAGTAGGATGTCCGTTGGTCTCCAATTGGGCTTTATTGGACCTATTAACTCATTGGCTCTTGCGGTTCGTTTAAGATCGAACCATCTATGACCATGCTCAGTAAAGAGTTCGTGGCGGCGTTCCACTTCAATCGCCCATGCTATTTCAGCAGTTGTATTCGCATTTGAAGGTGGAAGTCCTGCCCTATTCCTTATTGTATTAATATCCTGAAGCGCCCCATTTAAATCACCGAGATATAATCGAGCCTCGGCTCTTATGAGATATTGTTCAGCTAAGCGCATCAAGACTGAGTATTCACTGCTGCCCCCCTGACGGACTTTGTATTTGTATGGATAATAAAAGATTTCCCCTCCAGCGTTAACCTCACCTATCCATTGTTCCCTTCGCGCATCGTTTGTTTCAAAGGAACTTACAAGCTCTGGATTCAAGGCAACAAATGGTGGTTGGCCCACAAAAATATAGGTCAATGCCTCCCAAGTATTTGCACCTATATCTGGTTTGAGTTGCCATATTGTGGATGGGCTATTTTTTAAAAACACGCCTTCAATACCTTCCCCCAAGTCCAGAGTGCCATTGTCTATAACCATTGATGCATTTGTAAGCGCGGAAGCGTAATCCTCCTGATAAAGATAAATGCGGGCCAACAAGGCCTGTACTGCCAAAACCGAGGGACGGGTTTTTTCATTGCTCATAGGAGCGGACATCAGCAACGTTTGAGATTCCAATAGGTCCTGAACCATTAAGAAATAAGCTTCATCCAAGGGGGTTCTACTTACATTCCTATTCGTTTTATAATCGGTGGTAGTTATATAGGGGATGGGCCCAAAAAGCTGGGATAAATGAAAATGGAGGTACGCCCTAATAAAAAAAGCCTCTCCCATAAACTTACCACTATCGGCTTGGGTAAGTTTGGTCGATCTATGGACCCCTTCCAAAATACTGTTGGCGGCGTACACCAAATTATAAGTATCGTTCCAGATAGCATTTACCTCCGTTTTGGAAGGGAGTACTGCATGCCTAAAAAAAGTATCAGCGGGCTCGCCCGGCACCCCGTAATAATCCAATTCGTCGGCATACAGGCCCATTAATGTGCCAAGACCATTGCCCTGTCCCGTTACCAAAACATCATCACGCAATTTGGCATAGATATTCGCAAAGGCAGCGTTCACGGTTGCGGGATCCTCAAAAACGCCATCAGCCGTAAGTTCCGATTGTGGAAGGCCTACTTCCGTAAAACTCTCGCAAGAGTTGTAGATTAAACACAAACCTATAAGCAGGTTATAGGCTGTAAATCGCTTTACTTTATATTTTAATATTGTTATCATAATCAGATTTTTAAAGGGTTAATTCAACGCCAAGGGTCAACTTTCTCAAGGGTGGCAGAAAGCCCGTTAGCTGTTCCGGATCTCCGCTTTTAAAATTGGTGAATAGCAAGAGATTTTCACCTTGCACATATACCTTACAGCCCAAATTTTTTATGTGCTGCCGGGGTATTGTATAGGTAATGGAAGCATTGCGCAGGCGCACAAAGGAGGCATCCTCAATGGAGGCATCACTGAATATATAGCGAGAGAAGGCAATTAAGGCATCTTGGTTATAGCCTGCGGTAAAAAGTTGGGTGTCGGTATCATCGCCGCTGCCCTGCCATTGGCCCGACAGGAATTCGGGCTGATTTGCCATTTGTCCGGGTGCGGCACTTCCCAAAATATAATTATATCCTTTGCGCTTGGTAAACTGGAACAGGAAATTAAGTTCGAGGTTTTTGTAGGATATCCTATTGTTTATGCCCCCGAAATATTGAGGCGACGTATCAACGATATATTGCCTGTCCTCCGGCGCACTTATCTTACCATCCCCATTGTAGTCTTCAAACTGGTAAACTCCTGTTTGTGGATCAACGCCTATGACATGGTACAGTTTTTTGATTCCAAGAGGTTCCCCGATAACATATTGGGTGGCATAGGTGGAACTTTCGAGATCGGGAAAGGCTACCAACTTGTTGCGTGGGATGGATAGGTTGAAATCCGTAGTCCAACGCCAAGCAGCGTTTTTCAAATTAATTGTGTTAAGGCCAAACTCCCAACCTGAGTTTTCCACGATAGCCCCGAGGTTTGCCTGTATGCTTGGAAAGCCAGTTGTACCGGGCAAGGGGATTCCCACCAATTGGTTGCTTGAGCGGTTGTTGTAGTATTCGGCAACCACATTTATCCTGTCATTGGCAAAACCAAGTTCGAGGGCAGCGCTGAATTTTTTATTTGTTTCCCATCCAAAATCGGGGTTAAGTATCCGTGTGGGCTGTAGGCCGCTTACCCCATCATAATTGGCACCTGTGGTGCTGTACGTTTCCAAATACTGATAGTTGCCTATCTGGTCATTCCCCGTAACACCATAACTGCCACGCAGTTTTCCAAAGCTTAAAAAAGGCAGGGCATCGTCAATCACATTCTCCCCACTAAAAATCCATGCCGCTCCCACTGCTCCAAAATTGGCATAGCGCCTGCCGGAACCAAAGCGGCTTGAGCCATCCCGCCTTCCCGTAAGATTTAGCATGTATTTATTGGCAAGGCTATAATTTACCCTTCCAAAAAATGCTTGGTACTTGTATTCGGTCAGTGCGTCCCTTTGTACGTTTAAGGTATTGGCGGCGGCAAGGTTGTAGATAAGGCTGTTGCTGGCAAAGCCCCGAGCAAAATGCGAGAGGACATCGTCCGACTGCTTTTGGTAGCTTGCGCCCAATAGAATGTCCAGCTTCGATTTTCCTATTGTCTTGACCCAATTGATCTGAGGTTCCACGAGCCATGACTCCTTTTCCGCGTCATTGGTATAGATGGATGAATAGCTACTGGTAAGCCCAAGGGCAGGGTCATATTTGGTACTGGGGTTGGTGCGCGATTCCTCCAGCTTGGTAGTGGTATATCCAAAATTGGAGATAGCCGTGAGGCTCGGCAAGAGCCTATAACTAATTCGGGCGTTGCTGATAAGGTTTTTCCTATTCGTGAGGTATTTACCCTCCAGTTCCGCCAACGGATTGGCAAATGTTCCGTTCTCAAAATTAAGGTCGCCATTTCCATCATAGAGTGCGGGGGCATTGGGAGGCAAAAATCTGGTAAGGGAGGTTAGGTCTATGCCCGGTAGGTCGTTTTTCTCGACCGCATAGTTGGCAGAAAAGTAAAGTTGGAACCTATCATCGGTACTGGTATGGTCGAGATTGCTGTTTACGGAAATACGTTCATACTGGAAGTCCTTCGGAAAAACCGTAGTCTCCTTATGGTATGCGCCGCCCAGCAAGAATCGGGTGTTTCCATTGCCTCCCAAAACTGAGGCCTGTGCATTGGTGAGGTATGCCGTACCCCCGATCAGTTCCTTTTGCCAATCGGTATAACGGTTTTCGTCCCAAGTGCCGTTTACATCATAGGCATCTACGGGATATTCCTCGATGCCATCATTGGCGAAAGCTTCCCTGCGCATTGCCAGGTACTGTTGGGTTTTCATATAGTCTATGGTTTTTGTGCCCCGCCCGAGACCGCTATAGGTATTCAAGTTGAATTTCGTCTTTCCATCCTTCCCTTTTTTGGTGGTGATAAGTACCACCCCATTCGCGCCCCTTGACCCATAAATGGCAGTGGCATCGGCATCCTTTAATATTTCGATACTCTCAATGTCGTTTGGGCTTATTAGGCTCAATGGGCTTATCCTGCCCCCGGGGATGGTGGTTGCCCCCACGTTTGAAAAGCCCATGGTCTGTGAATCGTAGGGAATGCCATCGATTATATATAGGGGGTCGTTTCCTGCGGCAATACTGTTTTGCCCACGAATGCGCACTTCAAAACCGCCACTGGCAAGACCAGTAGTCTGTGTGATGGAAACACCGGCAATGCGTCCCTGCAAAGCCGCTAAGGGATTTGTAACGGGTTGGTTTTCCATTTCCTTGGCAGTAACCTTGGCGATGCTTCCGGTTTTGTTTTTATTGGAGACCTTGTAATATCCTGCATTTATAACCACCTGATCCAGGGCGGTGGCATCCATTTGCATCACAACATTTAGAATGTTGTTATTGCCGACCACCAATTGCTGCATTTTATAACCCAAATAAGTAAAGACAAGGGTATCGTTTGCGGTTGCGGTTATTTCATAGTGGCCTTCCAGATCGCTTATGCTCCCTCGGGAGGTATTCTTTACCAATATATTGACTCCACTAAGCGGGCCTTCTGTATCGGTAATGGTTCCACTAAAGGTTTTAAGTGGAATGTTCTGAGAAAAAAGTGGGGAGTTTAAAGGAAAGAAAAGGGCAAAAATACCTGCAAGCGCAAGCCTATGCCTGTAATTATTTTTCATAATTTTGCATTGGTTAAGGTTATACATTATTTTAACTACTGGCCTGCTCCAACGGTCGTCGAAAACTTTGGAGTGGGTTTTTATTGTTAAAGGCTGTAAGCTTTAGGCCGTAAGCTTTAAGCTATTTTACTCATTGGCATTTCGTTTTAAAATTAATAATACCTCCTCCCCAAAGCTTCGCCCCATTTTAAGGAAATAGGCTGAGCTAGTTGAAGGAGTTCGTAAAATCAAATTCACGATGTACCTATTACGACTCGCGAATCACGATTCACATTTCACGATTAACTAAAAACGCCTTGAAAGAAAGTTGAGCAAAGAAAAACCGACCAAGCCCAATACAAAAGGGCGCGGAACTCAACTTACCGGATTGGGGTACTGGTATACCTTGGAACGATAAGAGAGCCCACGCCCGGGTCGTGAGCAATCTGCTTATCCTCTCGTTCCTAAAATTACCAGTTTTCAATCCGAGAATCAAAGCGAAAGCTTCTACTATTTTGCTTTTAGAAGAATCGCAAATTTATTTATAAAAACAAATATAGTAAAAAATATTTATCGGTAAGATATATCATACCATAAATATTACTAATAAGTGAGAAATTTATCAATAACTAAAGAGAATCGAAGTGACTGAGAAGGAAAAGATAGGTAATTACTTATTTAAATTAAGGGAGAAAATACCTAGTAAAGAATATAATAAACCTCATATTTCTCAACAGGAACTTGCTGATAATCATCTTGGGTTAACTAAATTTACAATTGGTTCTATCGAAAGAGGTGAAGGTAATCCTACTTTAGATAAATTAATTCTCTTTGCGAAGGGATTAAATTTAAAGAAAGTTAACCTATTCGAAATACAAATTGATGTCGAAAAATATATTAGGGAATTGAAAGAAAAATAAAATAAGAAAAATTAATTATTCTCCCCGATATTAGAATCCACTCTTACGGGTTTCCCGTAATGGGTCGGTTTTTCAAATGAAAATGTATGAAAGTAAAACAAATTTTTAATCCTGACTTTGATTTTATAGGTGGATATATTGGTGGATTTGATGATATCCCTACAAAACAAGATAAATTCAAACCTTTAAAACCAAAGGTCATCTATTATAAAGATGAAAATGGTGAAGAGTATAAAATGGAAGGCGAATTTTATATTTCTAATAACAAAGCGAAAGAAAACCTTAAAAAATTTGAAGACAGATTTTTAGGAGCAATTAAAAATATGCTTACTAAAAACCATCCTTATAAAAAACCAACACAATTGGAAGTTGTGATGCAAATTAGTATGACAGAAAAAAGGTTACTAACCGTTGATGCGGATAATATCGCTAAATGTGTACTAGACGTAATGAATGGAGTAGTATTTGATGACGATTCGCAAGTCAAAAGTTTATTTGTTTATAAACATGTCATTAAAGATGAATTGATTCCGCAGCTGTCTGGCATTATTGTAGGAATTAGAATTCTCGAAGATAAGAAAAGTCTTATAGGCGATGTGAAATTTTATGACTTCGTGGAAATTAGTGATGAAGAGTATGAACAATCGAAAGTAAAGTGATACTCCCTTGATGACGCGGGCATCTCGCCGGTTGTTTTCTGTGCTGTTCGTTTACTGCGCAGGTTTATTCACAATTGCATTTGTAATGCTATCAATCTGATTTTTATGCCATTAAAATTTAATATATTTGATATTCTCCCCGATTTAAAAACCCGCTCTTATGGTATTCCATAATGGGTGGGTTTGTGTTTATTTATCCACATAAAAGTAATACAGTGGCGTTTAGTATGATAAAAGGAAATAATAGCCGATATAATTAAGTTAGTTTAAAAATTAGAAGAATGAGCAGTTCTAATTAGGGGAAGCTTACAAATGACTGATATCATAAATCATTTCTATTCTTCAATTTCAACGTCTTCAAAGTCTTCAATATCATAATCAAATTCCTGCATAAACACTTCATTAACCTCATAGGTTAACTTTTTGTCACTTTCGTTTTTAGGGAAGCTTATTGCATAGCCAACTATTGGCATTTCTAAATCAGAGTCTTCCCATCCATTTGGTTTTGGATCAAGTGGATATATTAAAAGTAATCCATTTTGTACTGGTCTTAAAGCTCTAATATTTTTCCCTGTAGGCGTTGTAGGCGGTTCCTTTTTTTTGTTTTTCCTTTCACTTCTTTTCCAATCGTCAATTGTTAGTTCTAGAGCTTTATCAAAAGGCTTTCCAGAAATATCAAAATCAATATATTCATGTTTTGGGTCAATTATATGACTTTTAGCCACCTCATAATAATCACCTTCACCACCTCTTGAATCACTTCTCATGGTAAGACCAACAGGAATATATTCATTATTAATTTTAAATAAATCGTTCGTTATGTTTTGTTCATTAGAGATTAAAACTATTGTCCAGTTTATCAGGAAATCATATTTTGCCTGTTCAGATATATACTCTATTATTTTTTGGTGGTCAATTCTATTATCAGCTGCATATCCTCTTAAAAATTGAAGAACAGTTTCAAAATTATTTTCACCTTGCCAGACAAATTGTTGGCCATTTTTAGAAGTTGGTAATTCCAATGAGTTAATAATACTAAAAGTATGTTTGTAATTATCATTAATTAACTTCCTATCTCTTTTAAAGCACCAAGTTTCTCGTAATTTATCTGAGTAAGTAAGTTGCATTTCCTGACTTGACCTCATTTTATTAGTAGCAGTAATTTTCAGTACGCCAGGACTTCTCCGTACCTTAATTCCAAAGTTTTTTGGACTTTTTCTTTCTCGCTTCATTTGCTCAAATTCATCTCGTAATTCCTCAGAAGCAACAGTAATATACTTATACCATTTTATTAACTCCCCACTTGTGTAAAGCCTACATAAATCTAAATAACCATGGCGATAACCAAACCATCTTCCCATTTGCATCAAAGTATCATACATTACTGAAGCTCGCAAATAATAACTTACAGATAACCCTTCAAGAGTAAGACCTCGGGAAAGCTTATTACCACCCACTGCAATTACAGATAAACCAGTGTGTCTATATTGATAATAATCTAAGGATGAAATGTTTTCAAAACCTTCTAACCCTTCTTGTGTACTGTCACCATGGATAGCTCTAACCTTAATTTTAGCACTTGATTTTTTTAATTGAGTCTCTACTTCAAACCAATCAAGGTGACGAATTATGGTGTCGTCATATCTTTCGTCCTTAATAACCATGTCTGTAATTTCATAAAACTCTTTTTCATAAAGCTCTTTTAACTCTGACACAATAGTTCCTTGACTATATTGTATTTGCTGTTGCCAATTTTTTAATAGTCTATTGATGAGAGTAGCTATTTTATTTTGCCAACGGACAAATCGGGTTACATGAACCAACATGGAATTATGTGCTTTTATTTGCCCTCTGGCTCTGCGAATAGCACACGTAAGTATAAATGATTTGACAGCTAGTTTTAAGCTTTCTGGTAAATCTTCTGGAAGTGGGTCATCTTTTTTATGTTTATCAGGAAAATAAACACTGTATTCTACCGGTTTTATTTCTTTTAGTAGAGGTAATCCTTGATACTCGGTATCAGGTTCAGAACTTATCTCTGCATCTAATCCAAATATTTCCTTTGGACCTATATAGTTGGAAGGTGCTGGAATATTTAAAATAAAATCTTTGGGAAATAAATCTCTTCCTGAATATTTCCAAAATTCCGATAACCTAACATTTAAACCTCGAGATATTTCATCCTCATCTTCAGTTAATGGTATAAAAACATTAGCAAATGGGGTCGCAGTATAGCCAACATAAGCACTTTGTTGAAAAAGAGAAAGCAATGATCTAATTAATCCATTGATGGTTGATATAGTATCTGGCGATATATTTATAGATGCGTTATCTGCTTCATCATCAATAACTAATAACGGAAGTCTTTTTACTAATTTTTTTCCATCTCCAAGCTCATCACCAAGATCTGAAAACCATCTGATAAATTCTTTTAAAACCGTGGGATTTTTCTTTACTACCAACACTAAATGACCTGCAACTCTAGGATTAACGCCAGCACTTCTTCTTGAAGTAGATTTAAAATCGCCATCAAGAGCACTGGTTGTCAAATAATGAGCTTGGGGTCTTGAGTCATATTTACTTACACCAAAATTACGACTTTCCCCTGGTGATTCTCTATCTACTTGAGTATCCCACCCTAAAAACCCAAGGTCTGTCCTAAGTTGTGTTTGTGATCTTAAATCTTTTGTTAAACCTGCCAGTACCACAATTATTTTATAACCGTAATCAGCTGCCTTGGACATTAACCCAATATAGTTACTTGTTTTACCTGATTGTACCTGACCTACAACCAAACCTCGTTTATCCCAATCCCCTCCAGTTTTTGGGTTTTTTAAACGATCTAAAATATCATCCGTAATATCATCAAGCTTATCAACTGTATCTGGTGCCCATTTTTGATCCTTGAGAAGATAGTTTTTATATCTTTCCCAAAATCTTTTATCCACCTCTCCTTTTCTTGCATCAATCCAAGGTTCATAACCTTCATCTAAAATCGTGTGTTTATCAGAATCTATACTAAATTGTCTTCTTAGATATTCTGATACATAATCTCGATTTATTTCGCTCTCCTTGAATGCTCCTAATGCTCTATCTATATCACTTTCTATATCTTGGACCTTTATTGGTTTTGGTTTATTATTTAAAAAGGTTAATGCTACTTGAATTAGGTTTTCATTTTCAGTTTGAATTCTATCTATTTCGGTTCTTAATTCTTCCAATTCTTCGTTTATTTCACCTGGAACATCTCCTTCAAGCGCATACTCGTAGAGTTTTTTAGCTTCAATGAAATCAGCATTATCAAGTGCTATATATCCAGCACTTCTGAACAAAACAGATCTGGAAGGTTCAAGATGTTGATTGTACATCCCTAAAGCAGCTTTCTTTTCATATTCAAAAGCTCGTTCTGATAGTTCTTTGAACTTCCCTATATCACCATTACGAAGTGCCCTTAAAGCTAATTCCGAATTGTCCATAGCTATGCGATGATATTTTTGTAAATCGTCGTCTTTCATATTACATTTCTTAGTCCCGTTTTAATACGAGGTTGTCCAAATTCTACAATAACAATAAAAGCTGGCAATAAAGTATCATCCGATTTTTTAGATTGATCCATCTTTGTGTTATATCTTGATTCAAATTGACTGTCATTTCCATTACGTAATCCAGACACTTCCAATCTAACCTTATTTTGAAACAGAAAATTATCTTCGGTACCTAACCAATAATCAATACCGGTTTTCTTTCTAGATTTCTGAATTGCTTTTACTTCCATTTCTTTTGACGCTACCATAAATGCTACTCCATAAGCTCCTTCTTCTGTAGCTACTTGTTCATCGTTATGAGTTCTTTTCATTTGGTCATTAACTTCATAACGAGAAATGTTATAGGTACTTCCAAAATGACCTGTATCAGCAATTTCAGCAGTTACTGGGTGTCCACAACTTTCTAAGCAAACAGAAGCAGCGTGGGCAAAGTTTAATCCTGCTGCTGCTGTTAAAAAGTGATGTTTTTCTGTTTCAAGTTCCTTTAGGTCTAAATCCATAATTTTTAACTAATTTTCACCCAAGCCTTCCATTAACTCTGGATAATAATTAAATGGCTCTGTTCTTAATATTTCGTCTATAGCTTCTTCTTTAGAAAGTCCACCTTTGGTTAGTTCTTGGAATAGATTTATGACCATAGAAACTAAGTCCGAAATGGATTTTCCTTCGAAAGGAATATTCTGATTATCCTTATTTTCACTTTCATCAATTATTATCATTGTTAATGGTATAGTTTCTTCAATCAACCTAAAAAGTCTTCTTACTTTGGTCTTGTCATCTTCAATACCATCAATAAATCCTTTAATTAATGGATGTTCTTTATTTATCTGATAACTCCTTTTACCATTCCACTTATGAGGAAGCCAAACAGGAATTTCTTTTTTATCTTTTTTTACTTTTCTGGCCTTACCAATTTGTCGATAAATATCAACTGCTTCTTTTCTTGCATCAATAGCTATTTTTTTTAACTCTTTCCTTATATCACTAGGTGGACTAATTGTAGACTTTTTTATATCCAATTGCCATTCCTTATCTAATTCTGAAGTATTAGGTACGTTAACCATAATTCTAGCAAGTTTACTATGTTCTTCTTGTTTGAACATACCAAGCCAATCGCCAGCTATAATCAATCTATTCTTTCTATAAATATAAAAACCTTGGTGTGCATTCCACCCCTTTAGCCATGATGCTTTTTCAAAATCTTCTTTAGATAATTTAGAATTATGAGGCAATACCCAAGAATCAACTTTGACATTGCCTCTTAAGAGATGTTCTTCATATTTACTGGTATGCTCGTTAAATTTTATATAAGGATCCCATGGTGTTATCCGATTATCATTTATCCAAATGTTTAGTTCCTTATTTTCTAAAAAGAGATGAAAGACCATTTGTAAATGTTTTTCCATAAGATTGATTTGATCCAGAAAATTATTCAAATCATCTTCATTATCACTTTTGGTATTTTTAACCAGACTATCCATATCTTCCCATATAACAGCTGTACCATGTTTCAATATCTTTAGTCTATTTATAAGTGCATTATTTTTTAAATAGTTAAGTAGTTTCCATTCGCCAGTTTGACCAACATAATCTAGATTCCAACTACGATATGATATTGACTCTTCTAATTTTTTGCTTGCTACTGTGAGAATTCTACATTGGGAAAATGAAGCAGTTTTAAGGCCTAACCCGAACCTTCCTAAATCTTCGGAACTTCTATCAGAAAGAGGATTTTTTGAGCCAGGTCTCATTGCATCTACTAATTCTTCTAATGACATACCATTGCCATCATCGCAAATAATAAGTGAAGTTTCAGCCCCATTCCATTCAAAATCAATCCACACATTTTTAGCTTTTGCTGCTATACTATTATCAATAATATCTGCAACTGCTGTAGACAGGTTATAACCTATAGATCTGAAGCTCTCTATCATTGAACCAGCGTGCGGAATTGCTTCTTCACATTCATATTTTTTAAATTGCTCCATCATTGATTAATATATATTATATAATTCTTTTCTAATCTTCCACTACACACCATAAATCTTCGTAATGAAATTTCTTATTAGAAAATTTAAATGTTATAGGTTTGGGAATTACGTTTACCACTGTATTTTCTTGATCTTTTAATTCATTAAACAAATCCTCAAATACGTTTTTTGATGGCCCAATGTTCGTACGATTACGTATGAATTGAGCCCAAGTCGTAATTGCTATTTTTTTCTCTTCTAATTCGAACCCATAACCCTTCATTCGTGCTGCATCTTTTGATAATCCAAACAAATAAATTTTGGAAACATCAACTTTTTTAAACTCTTTTAATCTAAGATTTTTTACTAGCAGAGAAGTTCCGTTTAATTCAATCCATTCTGAAACTCTGCGTGTCCATTGGTCTAATTCTTTGGTTAGATTACTTGCCTTACTTCTCAACTTTTTAACATCATTAGAATGATAGTCTTGCCACTTTATTTGAAAAATAGCTAGCTCTCCAGTAGTTCTGTCATAAATTGCAGCATCTATATCAGTAACATTTTTTTTATTCTCCCTTAGGTTGATATTTCCAGAAACCCTTTCATATCTAGATCCCATAAACATTGCATATAAATAATTACGTAACCAATCTTCTCTATGTTTAGTAAATTCAGGCGCCAAATTGGGATTTCTTAATGAAAGTAAGTCTTTAATTGTATTGAGTGGGTTCCTTAATAGGCTCGCTAACGGCCTTAGAACAAAACCGTTCTCTAAATTTATTATTAAAGGCATGAAAAGAGAAGTATGACTTCGTAGAAAAATAGAATCACTTGATTTTAATGAAATATTATCAAATACTTTTTTAACTGTAGAAGATTGAATTCCGGTATAATTTGAAATATCCTCAATTAGTTCTTTCAATGGACACCAAATTGTTAAACTTTGAGGAATTGATATTTTTGGGTATTTCTCCGAAGCGATTTTAGAAAATTTAATATGCTTAAGGTTAAAGCTAACAAGACAGATTGCAACAGCCATAATATCTCCTGCTTTAATTTCACTTAGATCAAGATCTGGATGCAGTCCTGATTCTTCCCTCCACTCTTTGAGTAAGGTAGTCGCTGTAACCATAAAGTGTTTATCAAGTTCATCCGTTGAGTCATACCCCATCATTACACCTCTTCCAGAATCCCACGGTTTGACTAATGATTCCATTTTTTTTTCTAGAGTATCACTCTTTAATTTAAAGTCAATAAAAGGGTCTTCTGCTTTTTTCGACATAAAATTCCCATAACTTCTGCTTGCTTTTTCTATGTCTTTATGATTGACTAAGTTCCAACCATTATAATGATCTCGATTTTCATTAAGTGTATTTTCTAAATCTTCCAAATAAATGGGTTCCACTGCATCCAAATACTGATGATTTGCTTCAGATGTAATTGTAAAAGAATATTGGCTATCAGTTTTTTTTACCGAAAGAATACCTACTTTAATCATTTCTGCAGTTCGTCTTAGTAGTACAACACACCCTAGCTGGTATAATATACCGATTGCAAACTTTCTAGTTTTAATTGTACTTTCCATCAGCGGAAAACCTTTAATATCCTTTGTTGATTTGAATAAAATTGAAGCGGTTAAATTCCATCCCCATTTTATAACATCAATTTCTTGGCGAGTTAAAGAATAATCTTTTATTTCTAAGCTATCACCGAAATGAAGAAAATCATACATTCTTATAGTTTCAGTAAGAAGAACAAATCGCATTACTTCATCTTTCGGAAATATTTCCTCAATCCGTTTTAACTCTAAATCAGCAATGCTAATTAATTCTTGTGATATGTCATATTCTTTAGAAACCATTAATCATCAACCTCATTAAGAATCGTCAAAACTATTTTTGCTATTTGTTTAGCTAGGTAAGGTGGAACAGCATTACCCACCTGATGGTATTGAGATGTACGCGAGCCACAGAACAGGTAATTATCTGGAAATGTTTGTATTCGAGCAGCTTCCCTTACAGTTAAACTTCTACATTGGTTTGCATCATAATGAATAAAATAATGGCCATCTTTTGAAATGTGACTAGTTACTGTTGTAGCTGGTTCATCTGGTAATTGTACACGAAATCTATCTGTAAACTTTCCAGATTTTGCATTGTCATGATCTGGCAAAAGCTCATAACTATGTTCTTCAAATTCATGTAATCTTGGAAAACGGTCATATTTTTTAGTAAACATACTTGAAAACATGTATCTTTTTAAATCTTGGATAAGATGCGATCTTGACTCGTGATTAGCAACTCCTTTTAAGTTGTTATCATTGTACCAATTGTAAAGCGGATTTTTTTCTGAAGGTGTTTTGCACTCAACAAACTCTGAACCTATACCTTTTTTAGGAACTTCGATTTCTATAGATGAGTAATTTTTGGCAAAACCATTCCAAGATATTATTTCATTTCTAAATGAATTGATAAGCTTTTTCCAGTTCTCATCGGAATCAATCTCTTTCTTATAAAATCTTTTCTTTTTTTCTTTACCCTTAACAATAACCGTTTTACTTTTTACAAATGATCGGTTCAATTCACTACGTATTTTTGGCAAATCACCTATAACATCTTCCAATTTTATTAAATCAGAATGCTCATCAAGTGTGTTAGGAATAATTTCAATATCCTCTCTGATTCCCAATAAAATAACCCTGTGTCTTTTTTGAGGTACGCCGTAATTTTCAGATCTTATCAAGTAATCTGAATCACTATCATAAATTGGCTGACCTTCATTATCAAAATTTATTGGGCTTGATGTTAGTGAATATATTTTATATTTATGCGCTGCCTCTGGAAATACTATTGAAGGGTTTCTTAAATCTCTTTTTATTAAATCAAATATTTTCTCATCATTAACTTTAGCAGATAGCAATCCTTTTACATTTTCCATGACAAAAACAGCAGGACTATGGACCGCTATTATCCTTAAATATTCTTTGTACAAGTGAACACGAACATCAGAATTGTCTAAGTTATCTTTCACTTGGTTTCTTGAACGACCAACTAATGAATAAGCTTGACAAGGTGGCCCGCCTATAAGCACCCAATTGTTATTTCCTTTTAAAGCCCTACGAATTCTAGTATCTACCTTATTTGGTAATTCTATCCCCAAAGTTGTGCACCATGCTTCATTTTTAGCTGCACTAGCCTGTTTTGGATATTTTTTAAATAGCTTTTCTTTTAATAATTCTCTCTTATCAGAATCTTTTTCCTCAAGTACTTTATAATAATCTTGAGGTACATTTTTAGCTGCAAACTTCCTATAAAAACTTCGTAACTCAAGTGTTTTATGTGCATTTTCATCCATCTCTATAGATAACTTAATATCAAAGTTACGCCAATTGGCTGAAGGAACATTTGAAAATCCTTCTCCTAACCCTCCTGGTCCCGCAAATATGTCAATTACTGGTATTTTCAATTCTAAATCTTATATTAATTTATTAAACTCTTTTGCTATTCCATTATTTACCTTTTCTGGTATTTCCAAGTCCTCTGCAAATCCTCTCCAGCTTTTCATAACATTTTGAACATCCTTGATAATTCCTTTTGGATTCTTAATAGCAAAGGTTTCTGCAATGGCCATTACATCTTTTAAAACAATATTTGTTCTTTTGTTATTTATTGATAATGCCCTAGTAACATTGGTGTAGTTGAGGTTAATATTTAGCGGATAGGTTAAGTCATAGGCTGGCGCCAAATTCCAGGAATCCGTATCCTTGGCGTATATAAAGCTATGGTTCTTTAAATGGTCGTCTATATTTGCAAAGACGATATTGAATATCATTCGCTTAAACAATTCTTGTATATCCTTGTAAGGTACTTTAAGGTCCAACGCTAACTTGAATATATTTTCATAACTGGCATTATCTGGTTTTTTAAAATCCCAGCCTGTTAATCCAGATGCCGTCAATACATGCTGTTTTTCTCCATTTTGTCTATCGTAACGCAAGGTTGCAAAATGCTTGTTTTCAATCAATTTTGAAGGCATCATCTGGATGCCTACTTCTTGCGCCATGAGGTAGTAAGCAAATTCTACCTTTTCTTTGATATAACCCCATGATTCATCCATACATAGTTTAACCAGATAGTGGTTGTATGAACTGGAATATGCTATATCCCCTGGAATAATTTGCCCTGTCTTTTTGTGTTCAGAGATTAAAATTTTAGGGCGCGCCCCCCCCGCGGAGGTTCCTATTTTGAAAATATTTAATAAGGCTGCATCACTTAATGCTTTTTCAGCCGTTTCATTTTTTAAATCCAACACTTTCTTTAACACTTCCACAATTTCGTCTATATTAATTGTTGCTGATTTTGGTATTTCAGCTGATGGACGATACTCCAAGGCGCCCATTCCACGATTGGACACATAGGTAAGCTGTTCGAGAGGAGTTATTTTTTTGAATTCTTTATTTTTAGCTTCAAACCATTCCTTGAAGATAATGTTGCCAAACATATCAGGTAAAGAATCCGCAATCATTGGGGGTAAGCCTCTAAAGGTTTCCCCTTCAAATTTATTAAATACCTGTACTGATTTTATTCGTTTAAATACGTAGGGAAAAATATTGTTGTAAGCGTTTGATTCTAAAAAATCGGGGTTGTATTGAAAATATGAAATGCGTTTATCCACATCATACCCCAATTTGCCTATTTCTAAGCCAAATAGCCATACTTCTATAATATTGTTTTTTGCCATACTAGTACAATGAGTCCATGCTGTTAGTGGCTTCTAAATCTTTTAAAGCGTTATAAAGACTTTCTAGCAAGTCAAAGTGGTTTACAATTTTTAATACGGTGTCTAAGGTTGCATTTTTTCCACTTTCAAATTTTTGAATTGTAAAACGGGATAGGTCCAATGCATTGGCCAATTCTTCTTGGGACATTTCATAACTTTGTCTTTTAAGCTTACAGACCTCACCGAGTTGTAGCTTTACATCTTTAATTGTTATTGCCTTAATCATTTTTGAGTATTATAATACACAAATATACGTTATTTATGAATAATGTGTATTATAGTTTACATTTTTTGTTATTTTTCAGGTGTGGGTTGTATGTTGTCTGTTTTCGGTTGTCTGTTTTCGGTTTTCGGTTGTGGGATGGTTAGATGGTTGGATATTTGGACTATAGCTTAAGGCCAAAAGCTTACAGCCTATAGCAAAAAAGATTTATATTTGATATTCTCCCCAATTTAAAAGCCCACTCTTATGGTTTTCCGTAATGGGTGGGTTTGGGGTTTGTTTTATATTCGTGAAATATATGGATGCAAAAACTTGCATTTAGTTGCTCGATATTAAAATATATAAGGAATAATGTAGCGATATAAATAAAGTTGTAGGCAAGTTGAAAAATGAATTCAGATTACAAACTAACATCAAAAGATAAACTAACGGAACTTGCAAAAAGCAACGGAATTGAAACGTGGAATGAATTAACCGAATTTGTTAAAGCCTTGCCGTACAGACGAAATAAAAATCGGACTGATTTTGAACTCGTACTCTCCGAAAGAAAAGGAACTTGCAGCTCAAAACACGCCCTTTTAAAAAGCGTTGCGGATTTGAACAATGTGCCGAATATTGAATTGGTCGTCGGAATTTATCGAATGACTGAATTGAACACTCCAAAAATCGGAACTGAACTAACTAAAAGCTCAATTGAATTTATCCCTGAAGCCCATTGTTATTTAAAAATCAATGGCAAACGGACTGACTTGACAACAAAAAAATCGGAATTTAAAAAAATTGAAAAGGATATAATCCAAGAAAAGGAAATCCGACCTGAACAAGTTGCGGAATTTAAAGTTCGCTATCACAAAAGATTTATTGAAAATTGGCTAAAAGAAGCCAACTCGGAATTTGAATTTGACCAAATTTGGGAAATAAGAGAAAAATGTATAGCAAATTTAACTGAATAAAACCTACGCACAATATTATAATTTTTAAAACCGCTCCGTACTAAGCCGCAATTAACAATTGGATTTTTGGATGATTAGATGGTTGGATTGTGGAATCTTTTAATTGTTGAATTGTTGGACTCTAGCAGACAGCTTTTAGCCTATAGCTTATAGCCTAATTGGATGGTTGGATTATTAGATTGTTGGACTCTTGCTTAAAGCTTAAACCTTAAAGCTTAAAACCTAAAGCCTACAGCCTTAAGCTCACAGCCTAGGGAATGAAATTTAAAAGTCACTCTAGTGGCTTACAAAAAATTGAACTTGATTTACTGTTGCCGTTTAGGTCAGTAAAGTTCCCTTGAAACCGGCCTTGGAGAGTAACTCACAAATTCCCGAGGCATCTATAGGCTCAGCAGCTTCTATCCTAAGAATATTATCACGGTCCTCCAAATCAAAATTTGTATCGTAAAATGGAAAATGTCCTTGGATAGTCGAGGTTATTTTGGCTGCGTCCTTATAGTGCGAAATGTTTGTTTGGAATATTTCAACAATGTTGCCCATTTCCTTTTTGCTATTTAAAAATGTATTGTCCTTGCTTTTACTCCATGGAATGGATGCCGAACATATTGCCCTCGTTATCTGTTGCCAAAACAATGGCGCCATATTTGCCGATCGTCATTTTGGGTTTAAAGATCTTGCCGCCTGCGGGTTCTATTCTTTTTTCCTCTATGCTGCAATTCTTGCTGTGGAAATAAATAATGGTACTATTGCCAGTGGAGGTGAAACCTTCCATTTTCACCAAGGCGCCACTGCAGCCAAAGCCGGCCCTATTGGAAGGAAAGAACATCATTTGCAATAAATTATCATCTTCGGTCCCAGGAAGTGGCAATTCTTCCAACTTTACATTCAATACGCTTTCGTAAAATTTTTGTGCCCTTGCCATCTGTTGCACATAAATTTCAAACCAAACTGCGGGATTTGCTTTTTGTGTATCCATAACTATTTTAATTCAAATTATTTTTCAGCCAAGACTTTTATTTTGTTCAATGCTTTAGGCCAAATACCATCAAACATTTCAAGATATTCCTCATTAATATCCATATCAATTCTCAAATGCGTCCTATCATTCAATTCCGAAAGAAAATACTGTTCCTCGGCGGGCGCCCATTCCTTTACCTTCTCACTTTCCGTGTCCTCCACGCCCTCATTAATAATTCCTATGTGCTTAAAGAGCATCTTGCTGGGCGCTTCCTTTTTTTCAATAATGGCAAGCATCCCGGAACCATTGGGGCCCAAAAAATGGATTTTGCTTCCCTCCTGCCAATCACTTTTGGCATGCGACCCTTCCATAAAGGGTGCTGTCCATTGGCGGTAAGTTTCATCCTCCCATAAAATTTTCCAGACTTTTTCGCGGGGCGCGTCTATCTCTATTTTGTATGTTTTACGTTTCATATTACAAGGGGTTAAGATTATTTAGGTAGTTTCTCCATATCCATATAGAACAGTTCCCAAATATGGCCATCCGGGTCGTTAAAGTCGCGGCCGTACATAAAGTCATATTCCTGGGTCTGACCATTTTGGGTGCCGCCATTGTTAAGTGCCAATTCCATTAGTTCATCCACCCTTTCTTTGCTCACTACACTTAGGGCGTTGAGGACCTCGGTGGTTTTATGGGCATCGACAATTTCCTTAGGGGTGAATTGTTTGAACTTATCATGCGTAAGCAGCATGACAAAAATGGTATCCGAAATCACCACACATGCCCCTGTTTCATCTGAAAACTGTTGGTTTATGGTGAATCCTAGGCTCTCATAAAATGCTTTCGATCTGTCTAAATCCCGTACTGGAAGATTTATAAAAATTTGTTGCTCCATGTTTTAAAGTTTTGGTTTATTGCGTTTTTGTTTGGAATATGAATATACTATTCCGAAGGTATTTTGGAATTATCCATATAAAGCATTCCCCAGCGGTGGCCATCCAGGTCTATAAACCCCATGAGATACATCCAGCCATCAACCTCGGTAGGCGCTGCATACACTGTACCGCCGGCTTCCTTAACTATTGTTGCAAATTCATCCACATATTCCCGTGTGGGAGCATCAATATTTAAAAATGCTTCCGTGCCTTTATGGGTATCGGAAATGGGGTTGCCCGCAAATTGCGCAAAGCGTTCCTCCGGAAAAAGCATCAATACCGTTTTCCTTTCATCCAAATAAAAGCCTGCGTATTCGTTATTTGGGGGTTGGCGCTCCGTTTCGGAAAAGCCCAGCTTCCTAAAGAATTCCTTTGACTTTTTTACATCCTTTACGGGAAGGTTGATCCAAAAAGTTTTTACTTTATTTTTCATCGTTCTCAATTTTAATTACATACGATTTCATTTGTTTTATTTTAGGGTTTTTGAAGCCGCTTAAAATACATATATCCGCAAAGGCATAGGTTGAAGTTTTTCCGTTCCCTGTCATTTTTATTGTTCCATTTACGGCGGCGGTTTTGCCGTGGGTGATTATCTGATCTAACTTCAAAACTACCTTTGCTTGACTTTTCATTTTCTCCACTGCCGTTTTAAAATCCTGGATACCGGAAATTGTCTTGTCGCCATAAACCGTCCATTCAATATCATTGGTAACGTGGGCAATCAAAAAATCGGTATCACTTTTCGCATAGGCCTCATTAAATTTGCGTAAAAATTCTTCTTTTGCCATCATACTATATCTTCTTTTGGGTGTTTTTCTCTATCTCGTTTTTAAATTTAGCGAAAAATCCATAGCCGTTAATAATTATCCTATTCCAAAGATACTAGGAATTGGAGCCTTGCCTACTGTGTAAATACGACAAACCAACGGGTTGATTGCGACAACAGTTTTCAATATCTTTGATAAAATAAATAGTTATAGTCATGAAGCACGTTTCGGTATTGGTGCCCAAGGGCGATTGCAGTTTGAGCAATCTGGAGGCGACTCATAAAATGTTTACCATGGCCAATGATGCCCTTCAAAAAATGGGGCATTCCCCAGCCTTTCAGATACAATTGGTTGCTTCGGAAAACAGTATCCGGGAGAGCTACGGGATTTTTACGGTGCAGCCGGACGCTACCATTGATACAATTGGCAGTACCGATTTAATTATGATTCCGGCAATTCATGGGAATTACGAAGAGGTGGTAAGGTCGAATCAGGATTTTGTGCCCTGGATGCTCGCACAACGGGAAAAGGGAGCCGAAATAGCCAGTTTTTGTATAGGGGCTTTTTTATTGGCAAGTACGGGGCTGCTGGATGGGAAGAACTGTGCCACGCATTGGCTTGCCGCGGAGGAATTTCGAGCCATGTTCCCTAAGGTAAATTTGTTGGACGACAGTATCCTTACAGATGAAAATGGTATTTACACCAGTGGAGGTGCTTATTCTTCCTTGAATCTTAATTTATATCTTATAGAAAAATTTGCGGGAAGGGAGATGGCAGTGCTTTCCTCTAAGGTTTTTCAACTAGACATCAATAGGAACAGTCAGTCGCCATTTATTATTTTCAAAGGCCAAAAGGCCCATGACGATAAGGAAATCTTACAGGTTCAGGACTATATTGAAGCGAATTTTCCTGAAAAATTCACTGTTGATGCACTTTGTGAACAGATAGCCGTGAACCGAAGAACCTTTGAGAGACGTTTCAAAAAAGCTACCACAAATACGCCTGTGGAATATATTCAACGCGTTAAGGTAGAGGCGGCGAAGAAGGAACTTGAAAGTGGAAGAAAGCAAGTGAGCGAAGTGATGTATGAGGTAGGATACAACGATCCCAAAGCCTTTCGTGACATATTTAAAAAAATAACTGACATGACCCCAGTGGAGTATCAGGGACGTTTTAGGGCAATTAACAATTAGCAATTGGATGGTTGGATGGTTGGATGGTTGGATTAGTGGATTGTTGGATTGTTGGATTGTTGAATTTTTGGATGGTTGGATTGTTAGATTTTTGGATTGGTAAATTGTGGAAGCGTTTAATTGTTTAATTGTGTAATTGTTGGACTCTAGCTTATAGCCTAAAGCAAAAATTTTATAATGAACAATTAGCAATTGGATGATTGGATGATTGGATGGTTGGATGTTTGGATGTTTGGATGTTTGGATGTTTGGAATTAAAAAAAATCGCCCGGGAAATTCCTCGGGCGATTTGGTTTATATAATCTAAGACCTATGAAAAACTACTCCTTCAACAAGCGTTTGGTAATCTGTCCCTTCTTGCCTTTGATGATCACTACATAGGTAGCTGCAGCTAGGGCTTCAATGTTCATTGTCTTCTCATTTGCCATTCCCTTAAGGTTGAAAGAATTTACCAACCTGCCCCTAAGGTCATAAATGTCTGCCTGTTCAAGTTCTAGGCCCTGTGGGTTGCCAATGGTTACATGGGCTTTTGCCGGATTAGGATACATCGTTACGCTTCCAAGGTCTTGGCCATGGTCGCCGGCACCAAGTACCGAATCTACCGTAAGCTCAAATTCACAGGTGCCCACATTGCCATATTCATCCTCAGCCGTAAGGGTAATGGTGTAGGTGCCGTCTGGCAAGGCTGTTCCCGCTGCCGGGTCCTGAGTGGTATTGGTAACAGGATCTGTACAGTTATCTAAAGCCGTAGCCCCACCCGTTGCAAAGTAATCAGGCAAAATATAGAACAAGTTGCCCGCTCCGGGATCAACCGTCTGGTCTGCAGGGCAGGTAACGACGGGCGCAAGAACATCTACAGCAGTAACGGTTGCCAAACAGCTGGAAAGGTTGCCGTTGTTGTCCTGGCTAAAAACCTGAACTGTAATTGGCGTTCCGATATCCGCACAGCTGAACTCGGTAATATCCACCGCAGTGGTAAAGATGCCGCAGGCATCATCATTGCTGGCAATCACATCACTTGGATCCAAAATAGCAGTGCCATCAGCACCAATTTCAATAGTGAAATCCTGACATACCAATTCGGGAGCAGTGTTATCCTCTACCGTTACCGTAGCGGTACAGGTAGCAACATTTCCGTTCACATCAGTTACGGTCAATATCACGGTGTTGTCGCCAATGTTCGAGCAGTCGAAGGTATCGATGTCAAGCTCATAGCTCATGATGCCACAGGCATCGGTACTGCCGTTGTCAATGTCGGTTCCAAGAATGGTTGCCGTTCCCGTTACCGGATCGAGTTCAATAGTAAGGTTCTGGCAGGCCACTACCGGGGCTGTTACATCCTCAACGGTAACGATTGCCGTACAGCTTGAAACGTTGCCGTACACATCGGTTACGGAAAGGATTACGTTGTTGTCGCCCACATGACTACAATCAAAAGTGTCAATATCAATCGAGATAGAAGCCACACCGCACTGGTCGGTGCTTCCTCCATCCACATCGGCCGCGGTGATAGTTGCATTGCCGTTTGCATCCAATTGAATGGTAATATTTTGGCATACAGCCACTGGGGCCTCATTATCGGTCACCGTAATGGTGAAGGAACAAATGCTTGTGTTACCATTGATATCGGTAGCCGTAAACTCAATAGTGTTTACACCTACCGGGAACTGACTTCCGCTCGGAAGGCCGGCAGTTTGTACCATGGTATCCACGCCACAATTGTCAAAAGCAAGGGCAGGGGAAAAACTTGCCGTAGCAAAGCATTCGCCCGCATCGGTATTTACATTTATATCTGCCGGACAAGCAATGATTGGCGCTTCGTTATCCGCAATAGTAATAACCGTAGTACATGTAACTGTCTGGCCATTGCCATCATCTACCGTCCATACTACCGTTGTATCTCCCGTTGGAAGCACTTCACCTGCAAGGGTATCGGTTCCATTAAAGTCGTTGGAAATGCTGCCATCCGCACAGTTGTCTGTAAATGTAGCATCGAATTCAGTACCAACGATAGTATATTCGCATACCCCTGGATCGGTATCACGGGTGACATCAGCCACGCAGGTAATTACCGGCGCCTCGTTATCTTCCACAGTAATAACCGTGGTGCAGGTAGCCGTTTGGCCGTTGCCGTCGTCCACAGTCCACACAACCGTAGTAGCTCCTTTTGGAAGGATTTCACCGGCAAGGGTTGTTGTGCCGTTAAGGTCGTTGGTGATAATTCCGCTGGTACAGTTATCGATAAAGGTCGCATCGAATTCCGTACCTACCACCGTGTATTGGCATACGCCTGGATCGGTATCACGGGTGGCATCAGCGACGCAGGTAATTACCGGCGCCTCGTTATCCTCAACCGTTACTATAGCGGTACAGGTTGCTGTGTTACCGTTTATATCGGTTACAAGAAGATTTACATCGTTGGCTCCTACGTTTGCACAAGTAAGATCTAAACTATTACCAGTTGTTGCATAACTAACGGTAACATAAAGTCGTTTAGGAGTTCCTGCACAAGGATCGCCAAATACTCCATTAGTTGCCGGAATGGTAAAGGTATTATTGCCCAGGGCATATCCTTCCACAATAGTCTGTGAATTGGCAGCATGGCAAGTGCCAATGGTATAATTGCCATTGCTCCCGTTTGGAGTACCGTAGCTTGCAAAATCAACTGCAGATACTACATTTCCGGGAGGTAGGGTAATGGTAAGATCCTGTCCTTCGTTTACTTCCGCAAAGGCAGTAAATGTTTCCGTAAATTCAATAGTATCCACCCCGCAGTTATCTGTACTTCCTGTATGGATATCAGCAGGTATAATGGTCGCATTTCCGCTTCCATCCAATTCCACCGTTATATTTTGGCAGGTAACCATTGGCGCTTCTGTATCGTTGACCGTTACGTCGAAGCTGCAAGTGGCAGTATTACCTGCTGCGTCCGTAACTTCAAAAGTATTTGTTGTAATACCTACGGGGTATTCACTTCCGCTTGGCAAACCTGCGGTTTGGGTTATGGATGGGTTGGCATTGAAAGAAAGCGTAATCATCCCATTTCCAGTACGCACTCCTTGGGAATGGACCACATTAGTTAAAGATGGGTCGGTATAGCTACTTCCGCCCCCGCCACCTCGGCAGTTTCCACTTCCAGCACCCCCGTAATATCCAGCGCCTCCGCCGTAGCCCTCACAACCGCAACCATTTGGAGCACCTCCAAAACCAAGGCCTCCGGAAACAATAGGGTTATTGAAAGAACCGCAAGTTCCATTCCCGCTGGAAGTTTGCGTTCCGGGATCGCCACCCGGATTGCCAGGGTTACCTCTATAACCCGCACCGCCTATAAGACCACCTCCCTGGCCCCCAACAATATGCTCTCCCATCCAAAAACCTGCTCCTCCTCCGGCACCGGCTACAATTTTTCTGTCCATTAATGTAGTACCACCAATACGAATATCGGAAGCGCCTCCGCCGCCCGCACCGGCAGCTTCTCCGTTGCCGCCGCCGTTCCAACCCCCAGTGATACCTGTGGGCTGTTCTCCAACATAGATATAAAGTGTTTCGCCGGGAACCACTGTCATATCAGCTTCCACAAGACCACCATAATTGGTATTATCAGTCCAATTGGCGCCTCCTTGGGCACCATACACCGCAGCATGGATTTCGGTTACACCGGGTGGAACAATAAATTGTTGAACCGATCCGGTATAGTTGAATGTTAATGTTCCGGTGATATTACAATTGTCTGAAACCGTAGGTTCGGCAAAAGTAACCACCGCCCCACAGATTCCAGGATCGTTATCTTGGGTTATATCTGCAGGGCACAACATTTCAGGTGCTTCGGTATCGTTCACCGTTACTTCGAAGCTGCAGGTAACAGTATTGTTATTACTATCGGTAACTTCAAAGGTATTGATTGTAGTACCTACAGGGAATTCACTTCCGCTGGGAAGACCAGCTGTTTGGATAGGTACTAATGGGCCATCTTCATCATCCGTGGCCGTAACGGTATATGTAACTACTGCCCCACAGACTCCTGCATCATTAGAAAGTGTAAAGTTCCCGGGGCAGGTAATAACTGGGGGAGCATTTAGAAGGGTGATTGTTATTTGTCCGTGGCCTGAATTTGCGCCGGGAGTATTTACCTGATCCGCACCCGCATTATAGGAACCGCCGCCGCCGCCACTAGGGGAACCACTTACAAAATCCACCACACCGCCTTGACCGCCGCTATAGCCGCCACCACCGCCAGAGCGCACCACATTATCGTAGCTAGCGCCAGCGCCACCTCCAAAACCGCCTTCTCCACCCACAGTCTCAAATCCCACTTTAGGGCCTGCAGCACTCCCCACGCCCCCATTTAAAAAGGATAGGGGCTCAAATCCATTAGAGCCTGCCTGACCATTGGTTAGAAGACCTGCGCCTCCACTGGCACCAATATTTCCAGGCAAGCAACAATCAGAAGTTCCATTTTGACCTCCGTTGCCGTTCATTCCCCCGCCGTTTCCTACGGTTGATCCACCATTTGTGCTAGAATTTCCGTTTGTTATATTAGGATCATATGGACCATAGACTGGTTCACTTGAAAAACCCCCGCCGCCGCCTGCAATTAGCAATGGCGTATTTCCTGTTGTATTCACAATAAAGGAGCCGCCACCTCCGCCGCCCCCGGAATTACTAGAACTGACAACGGTTGTGCCTGCCTGGCCCACAAGAATCTTTAATACCTCGCCCTGGGTTAGGGCAAACACCCCGCCCATTTCCGCACCCAGGCCACCGTCAAAACCGCCCTGAGCACCTCTGGCTTGTAATGAATAGTTGCCCGTAACCGGGACGGTCCATTCCTGAATACCTTGAGTAATTACAACTACCTGCCCCTCTAAGGGAGTGCCTATATATGCACTGTTAACCTGGCTCTGGGTAGGCCCGTATTGGCCACTTGCACCCGCAGATGTAAACGTAAAAGTTTGTGCCAATAACGGAAACGTTGCGCTCAAAAAGAGAACCACAATAAGCGCTTGGGTAATTTTTTTCATGATTTGGGGTTTAGAAATTTTGGCGCCAAAAATATAATATTATGTTAAATAATAAATACGTGGTAATACGTATGACCCTATTTAATTAATAAAAAAATTTTACATAGTCCTAAATTTCAACGATATAAACATTCGAAAAAATATTGATATTAATAATTTTATTACTTAAAATGTAAAAAATTAAGGAGGGTGAATTCAAGAAAAACAAAACCTCCTCTATGGGAGGGAGCTTTCCCCTCTGGCGTGCTATAAAACGACTTTTAGAAACCAACAAAATAATTATATCTGGTATTCTCCCCGCTTAAAATACAGGCTGTTAGGTTTTCCGTAATGCTTCGGTTTGTGTTTGTTTTATTTTTAGAATACAATAATTAACTAATACAATAATGAAAAGTCAAAAAATTATACTTCTCGTGCTCTTCATAACACTCACATGTGCCACATCCTATGTCCTGGTGGGATACATATCCAACGAATCTGGATTTTTTTAAGAATTGTGGCATGGCTTCATCATTATATTTTCTCTATTCGGTAAATAATTTTGTGCTGATATTGGAATTTATGCAGAGAACAATACTGGATTTACTTACTGGTTGGGGTTTATTCCCGGAATAGAGGGACTTGGCGGTGGAGGTTCTGCAACAAGAAGATAAAAAATTGAATGACGGCCCTAATAGCAACATCGCAATTGATTGAAAATTAAAAGCCTCCAAATATAGAGGCATTTATTACTACCCTAACTAAGTTAATCTTTAGGCTTGTGTTTGTGCGGTTTTAATCCAGGGTGTTTAGGTTTTGTTTCTGGGGTAACACGTCTTCTTTTGTCCGGTGTACCGTCGTCTTTTTTAGGTTTCGGTCCGGGTTTAATTGCTTTAATTTTTTCCATCTTGTTAAATTTTATATTACTAGGAATAAAATTACCATAGATAATAATAGGATACTTACGGAAAACCGTAAGGAAAGCTAAACTTTAGAGGCTATTTTAGTTGTATTAACAATTTAAATCTCAA
Organism: Aequorivita sp.; assembly: GCA_048265145.1. Lineage (GTDB taxonomy): Bacteria > Bacteroidota > Bacteroidia > Flavobacteriales > Flavobacteriaceae > Aequorivita. The sequence continues at coordinate 9,945 of JBLXCF010000013.1, read as the reverse complement.
AATTATGGCAGTAAAACACACGCCCACAGGCGAAGTTCACAGTGGTTCCAAAGGTGGGTACACTGGATGTGGAACAAACACAAATGCTCATCCGGACCATTGGGTAAACACATCACAGAGTATTACTTGCGATAAGAATGGTTGCAAGTAAATTTAAATTTGTAATCTTGGGAGTTTGGGATGCAATCTTAAGACCTCAAACTCCCATTTTAATTGTTTATCTTCTAATGTTGAAAGCACCGTCCCGACGCATTTTTTGTCATGCGCTTACACCGCTTTCCCGCCTTTGTCTTTCCGGTGCATTGGGTAGCGGTAGTTTTATGTGAAACGATTTCTTGGGATGTGGTGTTTTGGTCGGATTCTGATAACAAACTTTGAATCTGTTCTGGATTTGAACCAGGTTTGCATACCGAGCATGCTTGGTATCCAAAATTTATAGCTTGTTCCAAAGAGATATCTTTTTTGGAGTGTTTAAGATAGCGGCAATTTGCTGTATGGTATTTCTTGCCTGTTTTGGTGGTATAGACTGTTTGGGCGGGACTGTTTTGGGCGCAGCCTAAGAGAACAAGAAATATGAGGAGTTGGAGAAATTTCATTGTTTGATTTTTTTCTTTTTATAATCCCGCCATTCCCAAGGCGGAATTGCGTTTGCTTCTTGCCAAAGGCCTATTTTATTTTTCCGCGCCGTGGCTTCCAATTTTTGAAGTTCTATTTCCTTTGAGTATTTCGTATAATGCCAGGCTAAGCCATTAATCAACAGTTGATTGCTTAAATTTAAGGAATCATTATAGAATACAATGGCAATACTGCGCCTATACCTATCTTTTTTTAGCACCTCTAAGCATACTGTTTTGCCAAAAATGGCCTTTGAAGTAAAATCCTTGGCCTTCTGGGAAAATGGCTGCTTTTTTTCGGGACAGTCTATATTTGCCAAACGTACCTTTACTATGATTGAATCTGGGGTTAGGAGTTTAAAGGTGTCGCCATCCATAATGCCTACTACTTTTCCAGTGAGGGTTTGGCAATTGGTATTTAGGGAAAGAAGGAATAAAAAAAATAAAATTATATTCTTCAAATTTTAAAAGATTGTATTGCTTAGGGGAATCATTTGTTGTGCAATTTGCTCCACAAAATACCTTGTAATTATTGAAATGGAAATAATTATCACTGAAAAGAAAATAACTTTTGCCCTTTCATCATCTAAAATGCTACTATATATACCTTCTTTATCAATGAATAATTTGAATATATAGCGACTAATAAATAAAAGGATTAAATATACAACAGCCAATATTAAAAGATACTGGCCTAATAAAGGAGCAAATGACTTCCATAATGATATATCGTTCATCGAGTTCATTTCAATAATCCCGTATGCGTTAAGAATGGATTGGGGCAAAGTGGTATATATTAGAATAAATACTACACTCAGAGTTGTTGTATAAATCGTAGCTGCGATATTCGTAATTTCAAAATCGTATTTCTTATAAACTCTGAGTATCGCAAATTTTAAGTACAAAATATAAATTAGGACACTAAAAAGCAGAGCAATTGTAATTTCAAGGATTGAGGTTTTCATAGTTAGTTATTTAGAAGTTAATTCCATTTCCCATAAATTCATATTATTATAATCGGGCGGTACATAACCTGGCACAAAACCGGCATTTGTTGTTTCCCACAAAAAGTATCTCTTGTTGTTATAAGATTTATATACTCCTTCGTATGGTAAATTAATTGCAAGCATGCTATGGGCCAACTGATTGCTATTAATGATTCCGACGTCGTAATCAAAATGTTTTAGGATAGTATATAAACATAATGTTCTTGTGTCACAATCACCAAACAGGTTCCCTAAAAACTCAGTCGGTGCTTGCAGCCCGAATTTAGTATTACCAAGGCAGCAGGGTTCAGAACACTGGCTAAGGTATTCCATTACATAGCGTGATTGTTGTGCGCCTTGCGCACAATCTGTTTCAAGAATAAGTTTATAGGGAATATCCTGAACCATGCTGACAATGGCTTCTGCGAAAGTTTTTTCATCCATTTTATTAGCCAGTCTTAGAGAGTCTAGGCTAATGTATACCCTTTCCAATAATGCTTCATTAAAAATGGATAAATCTTGGTATAGTCCACTATAGCCATTGGTAAGATAGTTTTGGTTTCTGTTGTTTCTGCTAATTCGTATATCTCTTTTTGATAGCACAATATCCATTCTGTGTATGTCGCCGTGATAATCCTTCCATACTCTGTTGTTAATTATTAAGGTATCAAAAATGGGTTCGTTTTTTTCTGAATTTCGGGTGTCATAAACCGCTTCTGGCACATCGGAATTATCCGAAAATTCATCATTTTTTGTTTTGATTATCTTTTCTTTTTGAAGATTTTCCGTTTCTTCCACCACTGGAGCGGGAGGTTGAAATGTGCCGTTGGAGGATTCATTTCCGCATCCTTTCATAATCATGGAAAGCAATGCCCAACCCATTAATAAAAAGAAACCAACTGAAAATATACCTAAAAATATTCGTGGGAGGCAACCTAAATTTCTTCCTGCATAATTACCGAGAGTTGGAAACCTGTTTAGTAACCAGATTAATCCTAGTATGGCAAGTATCAATAGCGTAGGGATCCAACCAATACTTAGGAAAAACAGCAACAATCCAAACAAAGGTATAATTGCGAACAGCATGCCAATGGTTGAAAAACATCCAGAAAGACAACCTGAGTTTGAGGGACGTAGGGAGGTGGGGGGATCCTCCCTTACTTCATATTCTGAAGGGTAGTTATCCAACAAAGGAGAAAATACAACTTCCTTTTTGTCTTCAATTTCAAGGAAATCAGTATAAAATTCAGTACTATTAATTTTACCATAAAGAGTGAACCGAATATCACCCAGAAAAGGTTGTAGGTCCTGCTGGGGCGCTCGTACAATTTGCACATTTGTGGCTCGCACCTCTGATAGGGCAAGGTTATACCCATCAAAATCTAGACTTTTTATCGAGGGATAGGCTTTAATGTTTTTTAAACAAGACTGTTCCGCAATACGATCTGTTTCTACCGAATAAAACTCCTCCTCAGAAATTTGGACGAAATTGCGCAATTCTCCCCAATCTATTTTTAGATCGTTATATAGATATTCAGTTTGAAATAAAGCCTTAAGTCGATCTTGGGAGCCAGTATATTGCCCCACAAAGTCACCCTTGATGTAAACGTTTTTTATACGTTCTTTCCGTATTTCAACTAACTTCTTCAGAATTTAAAAACTTTATAAAATCTTCAGTAGTACCAAGATTTTGGGTAACAATAAGGGGAATGGTATTGAAAGGAGGGTCTAAATAGTGTTCCTTAATTTCAATCGATAAGTTATAATCCCTTTGAAATATAATAGCATACCTCTTCTTAAATCTTTTGTAGTCTTCGAGAATTATATTCTTTTCAACAGTTTTCTTTTCCTGAATATAGATGCTTCCAGCTTTAATACTAACTTTAATAAAAAAGGGTAGTATAAATAAGGTTAATAATGCAATGGTTACCATCCAAATCCAAGGAAATTTAGAATGAATGGTACGTAAACTGAGAAGTATTTTTCCTTCATAATCCGCTAATCTCAATTTTTCAAAGACTGTAAAAATTAAAAAAGATTCAAAGCCTTTTATAATCAATAACCCTATAAACCCCACAAAAATTAATCGACCTAACAAGGAAGCCAAGTAACTTAAACTAAATGTTTTTTCATCCTTGTTTAAGGTGGTTAGGCAAAGTTTGTATATATTCATGAATACGATGGTCACAAATGCGCCCAGCACCAGGGCGATAAAAATGTCTACAAATATGACTTCAAAAAACTGATATAATCCCAATAGTGAGACCATATAATTTATGCCCATCACCACACCCGAAAAAGTGAAGGCCCTTCGGGTTTTTTTACTGGCCTGATACAAAATTTGATAATCCTCACAGGCCATTTTCCAAAGCGCTAGTTGCATGTGCTATCAAGATTTAGAGGTAGTGATATAATCTTCAAGATTCGTATCCAGTTTGTCGATTTCCTTTTGTACCCATTTATCAATAATATTTTCATTGAGTTTTTGTTGCGCTACCAAAAGCTGCTTTTTCTCGTGTATTAATTTTTGGGCTTGGTGGTGTTCTACTTTAATACGCTCTTGGCCCTTTTTGTCCTGATAGTAATCGTAATGGATTTCTATGCCCTGTTCTGCTAGCAATAGCTCCCTAACATTATCCTTCATATAATTATACGGTCCTTTGGTAAGCATCATCTTAAAGAAAATCGGAGTCAATTCTATGGCCATAAAGAGCAAGGTTATAAATAAGGAAATCCAAAAACCTGCTAGTTCATGTGCCAATTTTATACGCTCCAAAAGTCCGTCAAGACCGGCCGCTACTTTCTGGTTTTTCTTTAATTCTGCATCGAGTTCTTTCGCGAGTGTCTCTCTTTGATTTTTAAATTTTGATAACTCACTAGAGTTTTTTGTATCAAATTGCTCTAATTCATTTTGATATTTTATAACAAAGACTTTTAATGCTCTAGCAATTTCCCCTTCGCCTCTCCCTGCTACGTTATTTCCCATTACTTCATTTGTGTATTTATTTTCAGCCTCTGCCAGTTTTTCAAGTATTTCATATCTTTTTTTTTCAATTGACTCTAATTGAGTATCCAAAGCAGCAAAACGTTCAGCGTAATTTGCACGCGTATTTATCTCATAATCCTTCTGAAGCTTCTGTTGCTCTTCATATAGTGCCGCATCTATTTCACTTTTAAACATTCGAATCTCCACTGGCTTGGAAATGGTTATAGCGATTATGATTCCCATGCACAAACGAGGGATCGCCCCTCCCAATTCACCCCAGGTTATTTTTTCGGTTCCATCGCCCACACCACTTGCAGCGACAATAAATCGGTCAATATTAAAAATTATCAACCCCCATATAATACCGAAAAGAATTGCTTTAATAGCAGTTGGCCAGTGAGTCTCCGTTTCAAGAACGGAACCATTGGGTTCAAAAATGGTGTACATGGCATAACCGCCAGCAAGGGCGGCCATAAATCCCGTGGCGACTACCACCCCGCCCAAACATGCATATTTAACCTGATCGGAATACGTGGACCTTTGTAGTATGTAGCTATCCGAACCAGCGGCTTTCCATAATAACTTCATGATACGGTCTGGGGTCGGACTTTGGTAATAATCTCTTTTCATCTTTGATGGTTTTGGTTAGTGTATTAAGATTTTTTTCTTTTTCTACTTTGAGTATTTCTTCTGTTAGTTCTGATATATTCAAGGGTGGAATTTCAATATTTAAATTTGCTATTTCTGGAATATTGTTTTTGATTCTTGAGGTGGAAGGCTTAAGCGAAAAGGAAGGTTTTAAGGAAGGAAAAACATTTTTGGATTTGAATTCTGATTTTAAATTCAGTCTGTATTCCTTTTTAAATAAGGGCTCTGGGGGAGGGGTTTTTTGAACCTTTATAAAATAAAGTTCAATTTTTTTAACAGTCTTTTCCTTTATGCCATAAAAGATTATTTCGACATTTTGAGTGCTTAAATCATTGGTGAAATGAAAGAAGTTTTGAGTAATTATCCTCTTTTTACTTCTATGTATCACTTTAGCGTAAAGAAGGTTTTGCACATCCCAAGTTATTTTATTGGGTTGACCAATAATACCTATAGGAGCATCAACATACACATTGCTAGCTACCATCTTTCGATTAGTGATTCTATAAATAATTTGGCGATATGAAATCATTAGAAAAGCATATAGCCAATTGAAGAGATTTTTCATCGTTTGTTGCCCATTAGTTGCTAATTAGAAGTGAAACAAAAATTGCCGTGCTAATTAATAAACCCCCTACTACCAAGCATCCACTATTTTTGACCCTACTAAAGGTTTTTCGGTACGTCAATCCAGGAATACCGGAGCGAATGGAATACCCCTTGGAACTTAAGCTGCCTCTTTTGGTTCTAAAACTCGGGCTTACACCAGATTTGCTGATATTGAGGCCAAAGCCTTTACCTAGGTTTATCCGTTTTCGATATCGAAAGCCCATATTGATTTTTATAATATAAGACCTTATAAAATTTTTTATCTCTTCATTCTAGGATTGGTCATCAATTTCGGCATTTGGCGCATTAGACTTAACCGACTGTATTCCATTTTTACAACCAACTTTGGTTTCATACATTTCACTAGTAGCAATAATCTGTGAGTTCACAGCGCGTAAAATGAAATAGTAATTGTTGTTACTACTTTTTTTGATAACAAATTTTGGAAATGCTATGCCATCATAGATAGATTTATTATCGATTAATCAAACTTAAGAAGACTGATAAATACTATTTTATGGGATTCCGTAAAGTGTCAAGATTAACTTCTCATTTCTGCAACCAATTGTCGCGTAGCATCCTTTATAAAGATTTCGAGCTCGTCTTTTTCAACACCCTCATAGCCTTGAGGACCATTTTTTTCTCTTTCCCTACGTTCTTTGGTTAATTCATTCATAGATTTTTTGATAATGCATCCATCGGTACAAGGTGTGTAATTGAATTTATAAACGCCTGCAAATTCGTTAGTATTGATTAGCACTACCTTAAACTCAACTGAAGCGCCAAAGCGTTCGTGGACATAGGATTGTTCAATCTTTTCATCATTGTTTTTATTGTAATATTTATTGGTAGAATATTTGATCTTGGGGTCTAGCTTTGTAAGTTCAATAATTAGATCGGTATCTGATTTGGTTTTAAGGACTTCATAATCTATATTATTGTCTTTGTTTCCAATTATCTGGTTAAAAAGTTGCCTGTCCCTTACCACAAACCCACTTGCCAAAAGTTGGTTTTCAATGGCGTTGTAGAGGTAATCAATATTTTCATTTTCTGTAACTGTATATGATGCCTCATTTACCCTTAATACTACTTTTGGATTTTTATTTATGGAAAGGAATTTTTTTAATGGTTCTGTTTTTACTATATCATCTGGTTTCTTCGAGAATCTAATGCTTTTTGAACTTGAACAGGAAGTAGCTATAAGTACAAAAGCAAATAAAATTAGAGCATTGTTTTTCATTTTGTTTTTATTTAATGTTTAGCATTGACAAACCTACAGTGCATTCATCATTTTATTTTACGGGATTCCGCAAACATGATATTATTTTTAGAGCACATTTTCACTTTTTACTTGCATTACCCCAAATAAAAAATCCCTTACGGTCTTCCGGAAGGGATTGGAAATAGCCAAATGACTCCCCAGATATTGCCTGCTGGCTATCTCTGTTCAAACTTACATTGGGAATAGCAAAGTATTTTACGGTTTTCCGTAAAGGACGCGCAAAACATCTTCAATACGCGAATGGGTCATAATAAACCCAAGTCCTTAACTATTGCAACTAAATGTGTAGTGTTTTTCGCTTTAAAGTGATCGCATAGCTTACTGATTTTTTTTTCTATGGAGCTAAGACTAGAAGGAGATATTTTATTTTTAAGGAAATCCTTACTTATTTCGCGTTGCGAATGACCGTAGGAGAGTAGTTTAAGAATCTCAACATCGTAATCGCTAATCTCTATGGACAATTTTTTATTGAGGGCGTTTGCTACTTGGGGGGAAAGATGTTGCTTTCCCTGGTACACTTCCGCAATGGCCTGCCCCAGTTGTTTGAGTCCGTGCCGACCTTTGCAAACATAGGCGTCAGCTTTGCAATCCAACACAACGGTGCGCACTTTCTGTAGGTTGTCCTCTACGGAATAGGCTATTATTTTTAGATCGGGATGTTTTTGTTTTAGCGACCGTATCAACAATTCGCCAGAAGCATACTGTTGGGTTCGATGGTCAGCCACAAAGGAGAGGTCGGTTATTAAAAGGTCGAACGGCGCTTTATCCAAAATCGCCTTTTCAATTTGCATAAAGGCATCATCGCAGTATGCAACTTGCGTAATGTTTTCTATACTCATTGCATTCAACACAGAAACTACCCCTTGGTTTATGCATTCAAGGTCGTCTGATACCAAAACTTTATTAAACATACTTATATACTTATTTTTGATCTAAATCCATTTCCCGGTTCAGATTCAAAAGTAATGGTTCCCTTAATTGCTTGAATACGGTTTTCCGCATTTTGGAGGCCATTTTTATTTTTTAGGGTACAACCTATCCCATTATCGATATAGTCAATAGTTATATTTTTGCCCTTTTGCTGAAAAGTGAGCAATACTGCAGACGCCTTGCTATATTTTTTCATATTGGTCATCAATTCCTGCAGCACCCTGTAAACAGTTTCCTTTTTAATTTTTGGAATAGTTTCCCAATCGAGAGTAATTAAATTACGGGTAGAGATAGCTGTCGCATCAGTTTGATAAGTCAATAAGAGATCGTTAAGCTGTTCGCTGAAGTCGGCTCCTATTTCAATGGCACTGTTTTCTTTTGAGATGTCGCGTGTTTTGTTGTAAATATTTTCAAGGTCATCCAATAGGGCTTCTTTATTATGTACTGTACCTTGAACTTTTGCCATTAGCTGGTACACATCGTTTGCTACCTCATCGTGTACTTTCTTGGAAATACGCGCCTCGGTAGTATGTAGTTGTACTATTTTTTCCTTTTTATGGCGCAGACGCAGGGCAATAAATACAAAAACCGAACTGAGAAGTAGGAATATGGCCAGAGATATAAATATGATTTTTTGATTCTTCTCTTCTTCTTTTTCCAATTGCGCCACCATTGTATTTTTCCGTTCCTTTTCAACATTGTATTTTAGGTAGGCATTTTTATTTTGGGCCAATTGTTTTTGCTTGGCTATACTGTCTGCAATAACATCAAACTGAACAATCTTGGGATCGTCTGCCATTTGGCTGAACAGCGAAAGGGCATCCTGCAAATAGGTGAGGCTGTTAATTTTATTTGCAACATCGTATGCTTTATTTGCAAAGGAGGTTGCCAACTTTTTTTCACTCCTCTCAAAATAATAAAGGGCTAAATTCTTATTGCTGGAGTAAAGGCCATATAAATCATTTAAGCTGTCCCTAAGCTGTAGGGATCTGTTTAAATTGGCAAGGGCATTTGGATTGTTGAGTTTAAATTGTACATATCCCAAATTATCCAGCACCCTGGCCAATTCTTCGGGATAGTGCTTGCTGTTTTTTTTCTGCAATGCCAGCTCCAATTGCTCCAAGGCCTGTTGATACTTTTTGCCATCTTTATATATAGTAGCTTTATTGTTTAGGAGCGTTATACTATCTGCTGTCGTCTTTGAAAATTGCAGCCCTAAATTATATGCTTCTATTGCTTTCTCAGGCTGGTCTGAGGCTCTGTATATTTTTCCCAACTGATTGTAAAGTCCTTTGCGTGCTTCAATAAGGGTGTCGGTTTTTGGGGAGTTTTCTATAAGAGCGAGCGCCCGTACTATCGCATTTTCACTATCGTACGTATTCCCCATTTCGTACTCGCCTATAGCAATCATTCTAAACCCTTTTATCGCCTCATAAATTTTATTTTGAGAGAGGTGTTTTTCAGACTGAACCGAGTAAAATTGTATGGCCAAGGGAATATCTGAACTTTGGGTAGGATGCAACATTTTTTTGTAATAGTAGGCCGTACTATCACTTTGTTGCGAATAGCATGTTATGCTCAAAAATATGAGAGAAATTAAAAAAAAGAGGAATGAAAAACGCGGTGCATTCATTCCTCTAAAGTACTAACAAATTGGTAAATATTTATCAGCCTCCGTTTCCGCCTACGGGTGGCGGGGGTGGCGGTGGCAGATTCCCATCATCGCCACAACATGCTTGTACACCCTTAACTTCCTCAGAAATAGCTTGGGGCGTACAGGAAAAAAGAGCCATATTGAGGAAAACCGTAACTAAAATTAATGTTATTTTTTTCATTTTGTTTTATTTAAAAATTGATACTAGTGTGGCCGTCCGGATTATTTTCCAGAGCATT
>JBLXCF010000012.1:0-81455 GCA_048265145.1 Aequorivita sp. | reverse complement strand
AGGCCGTAGGCAATGAGCTCAAAGCATATTGCCGATGGCATACAGCTCAAGACTAAGGTGGCTATAGCGACGGGGCTCACCTCTTACCATTCCGAACAGAGAAGTTAAGCCCGTTTGCGCCGATGGTACTGCAATCCGTGGGAGAGTAGGTCGCCGCCTTCCTTTAAAGTCCTTCATTGAAAAATGGGGGACTTTTTTTTTGGGGATTTTTTAATGATTTTTTAAAAAATTCCTTTTAAGATTATATTTCACAAAAGGAAAGTTTATAAAATATAGGCTAAAACCACTGCTATGAGAACGGCAGTCATCTTTGACAGATTAAATTTGTGATTTTTGGAACTTTCAAATAATATAGTTGTGGAAACGTGTAGAAAAATTCCAATAACTATTGCAGTTAGTTCGGTTTCATACTGGTGGATTCCATCATAATTTGTTGCCAAAAAACTGCCCAAAGGGGTTAATAGGGCAAAGAAAAATAAAAAAAACAGTGTAGTGCTTTTTCGGTACCCGGCGGTGATGAAAAAAAAGGAAAGAATAATGGCCACGGGAATTTTATGGATAATAATGGCCAGCAACAAATTATTTTCTTCTGAAATTGGAAAACCTTCCATAAAAGCATGTATTCCTAAGCTTATAAACAAGATCCACGGAAAATGTTTATGCTCGGCGTGCAAATGCACGTGGCCATGCTCAGCACCTTTTGAAAAAAACTCCAGAAAAATTTGAAGCAAGATTCCGAGCATTATGTAAACTCCAATTTTCTTTGATGGGTTTTCAAACACATGGGGCAATAGTTCAAATATAGTAATTGATAGCAGGAAGGCTCCACTGAAAGCGAGAAATACTTCCATATTGCGCATTTCCTTTTTGTTTAGGAACAGCGCGGTAATATAGCCAACGGCCACAGCCAAAAAAAGTAATATATAATTCATTACTTGAAAATTAAAATTAAGCGTTCAGACTTTTTTGGGTCAAAAGGGTTTAGTTGATAATCGCCAAAGGTATGTTTCAATTTTACTTGTGCTTCGCTAAAATATTCTTTAAAATCCTTCAATGTTAAAGCTTTTACACGTTCGGTAAAAAGATATTCCTTGTCTAGATCCTTAAAGCGAATTTCCTTAAGAATATGGCCATTCGCTACAAATTTTTTGATATCGAAAACTATATTCTCCATTTTTTTCTTTTCGGAAGGTACCAAATTTTTAATGGCCAATTCTGTGTTCAAAAAATCGATCACGCCATAACCACTCTCCTTCAATTCAGCCTTGATTGCCTCGATGGTGCGCAAATTATCGCTTTCATTTTCAAAATAACCAAAACTTGTGAAAAGATTAAAAACCGCATCGAACTTTTGTGGGTAGGGAAAGCACATATCGTGTACCTCAAAATGAAGCCTATTTTTTTCATATTGCTTGGCATACCGAATGCTTTCTTCAGAAAGATCCACGCCGGTAACGTTAAACCCTTTCTTGTAAAGATATTTGGCGTGACGCCCTCGACCACAGGCCAGGTCCAAAATAGTGTCGTTCGGCTTTAACTTGAGAAATTCGGTAAGGCGGTTCATAAACAGTGCCGCTTCCCTATGGTTTCGGTCTTTATATAGAATGTGGTAATAGGGGGTGTTGAACCACGAAGCGTACCAGTTGTCCTTTTCTTTTTGCATAGCTATCGTTTCGCCCTGCTAAAATACTGTATTTTTGTTGTGCAAGGGAAGGATAGGATTTATTAATCAATACAAATTATACCTGCCGTTATTAAAACATTGGATTTTAGAAATATGGAACAAAACTTTAAAATGCTTGCCAAAACATTGTATGGGCTAGAGGAATTGCTGGCGCAGGAACTTCGGCAATTGGGGGCATCAAATATCGAAATTGGTACGCGCAACGTGTCCTTTGAGGGCGATACCGGTTTTATGTACAAGGCCAATTTGTGCTGCCGTACCGCAATTAAAATATTGAAACCCATTTCAGTCTTTAACCTTTTTACCGAAGAAGACCTTTACAAACACATATACCAAATGCCTTGGGAAAAATACATGGATGTGAACGGTACCTTGGCCGTAAATGCAACGGTTTTTTCAGAAGTTTTTACCCATTCCCAATACATAGCCCTAAAAACAAAGGATGCCATTGTGGACCGTTTTCGTGATAGGGAAGGGGTGCGGCCGGATGTCGATTTGGACCACCCCACGTTGCGTATCAACATTCATATTGACCGGAATATTTGTACTGTTTCCCTGGATAGTTCGGGAGAATCATTGCACAAGAGGGGCTATAAAACAGAAGCTACCCTGGCGCCGATCAACGAGGTACTGGCAGCGGGAATTTTAATGCTTGCGGGCTGGCAGGGCCAATGCGACTTTTTGGACCCTATGTGCGGTAGCGGAACGTTGCTGGCCGAAGCGGCTATGATAGCCTGCAATATTCCGCCAAATTTAAATAGGGATGAATTCGGTTTTGAAACCTGGCCAGATTTTGATGTGGATCTTTATGAAAAAATTGAAGGGGCAGCGCTCAAAAAAATTAGGGATTTTCCCCATAAAATTTTTGGATTCGACCTGGACCCGATAGCTGTGAAAAAATCGAAAGTGAATATAAAAAATGCAAATCTTCAGGATTTTATTGAAATCAGGCAGCAAGATTTTTTTAAAAGCGAAAAAGAAACTTCAAAGGCATTGTTCCTGATTTTCAACCCACCGTATGACGAGCGGCTGTCAATACGCGATGTGGAGTCATTTTACGGTTCCATTGGCAATACGCTCAAAAGAGGCTATCCGGGAACTCAGGCCTGGATGATAACTTCAAATATGGAAGCCTTGAAATTTGTGGGGCTTCGGCCTTCCAAGAAATTCAAATTGTTTAATGGGAAATTGGAGGCGAAGCTCGTGCGCTATGAAATGTATGAAGGAAGCAGGAAAGCTAGTAAGCAGTGAGGCAGTGGGTAGTAGGTATTAAGTAGTAGGTAGTGTGTAGTAGGTAGTAGGTTGTTGATGGTGCGTCGGTAGCAATCAATAATTGTTGATTATAACCCAAAATCCTTATTCATTATCCCTTATCTATATTCATTTGCCATTATTTATCACTCCAAAGTAGGTGCTGATTTTTTGAAAAGGGGAATCAGGTACGAAACCGAATAGCCATAACCCACGCCAAATTCGCTATAGTCATAGGTTCTATTGAAACCGGGAATGTAAAGGTTTGCAAAATTTTCAGGTTCAGACTCGGCTATCTTTCGTTTCAGCTGCACGTTGACGGAAAGATAGAGGTTGTTTATAATTTCAGTTTTAACGCTAAAAATAAATTCCGCCCAATGCGCGGTCAAACCGTTAAATTCTTGTGGATCGTAAATTGTTTGCGTTGGAAAGGCGGGATTATCCGTATATATTCTATAACTGTTTCGCTCTTGTTTAAAAGTTGAAAAACCATAACGCAGGCCCAAGGTAATGGCGTTTTCCATATTCAGCCAGTTTTCATAGGCATTATAATCAAAACCTATTTTGGCATAATTTCCCGCGGTTTTTGACGAAATATAAGGCTCGGTCCAATCCTTTTTTTCGGTTCCCAATTCCAAGGCGGCATAGAATTTTTTGGTAACCCGAAAATCGCCCATAATCTCAAAACCCGAATACCCATTCTCAATCACAGAGCGCAGGGGTTTGGCCAGATCCAATCCAACGCGGAGTCCAAATTTCTCAATTTTTGGAATGCTATCGGTGGCAGACGCTTCCTTCTGTGCGCTACTGGCCAGTGGCGCGAATAGTATGCTAATGCAACATAGTAACGTGGGCGCTATTTTCATCGTTTACGGTTTCTCTAATTACTGTGGCCAATTTTATCCAATTTTCGGCTCCTTCATCTTCCAGCTTTACGCTCAAATTGTAATATTCCATTTTATATCCGCAAGCCCTGCTTACATACATGTTCTGCCGCTGGTAAACGAACATCAACCGATCCACATTGGTAAGGGTGTCGTTCGTTCGAATGATATTGCGGATGAATTTGTATTTCGTGGTGTCTGAGGTGGTACTCAACGGAATGGCAATTTCCTTTACGTTTTGAAAGGAAACGACCGAAACAGAAGGATTATAATCTGTTTCCACACTCAGTACATTAACATTTTTGGTATTGGTAGGATTGGCAAAATCGTTAAATGAAATGACCACTTTAGCAGTAGTGGCCGTATCTTCCGGACAAATATCATCCTTTGTGCAACCCTTAAAAATGAAAAGGATCAGGATTAAAAAAACAATTCGTTTCCCCATGGTGTTAATTTCGTTTTTCCAAAAGTACAACATTTTCCACGTGGTGGGTCTGCGGAAACATGTCTACCGGTTGCACCCTTGCAACTGCATAAGCCGGATCCAAGAGCGCCAAATCGCGGGCCTGTGTAGCGCTGTTGCAACTAACGTACACAATTTTATTGGCTCCCAAATTCAATAATTGCGAAACCACGTCGGCGTGCATTCCATCTCGGGGCGGGTCCGTGATAACGACATCCGGTTTTCCGTGTCGTGCTATAAATGCTTCATTAAAAACTTTTTTCATATCGCCAACATAGAATTCTACATTTTTAATGGAATTCAATAGTGCATTTTCCTTGGCCGCTTCAATAGCTTCGGGAACGGCCTCTACGCCGATCACCTTTTTTGCCCTTTTTGCTACAAATTGGGCAATGGTTCCCGTGCCGGTATAAAGGTCATACACCAATTCGTTGCCGGTAAGTCCTGCAAACTCGCGGGTTATTTTATAGAGTTCGTACGCTTGCTCGCTATTGGTCTGATAGAATGATTTTGCATTAATCTTAAATTTCAATCCTTCCATTTCCTCAAAAATATGGTCCCTTCCGTGGAAAAGTTCAATTTCCTGATCGTAAAGAGTATCGTTTCCTTTGGAATTGATAACATATAATAGGGAAGTTATCTGTGGAAATTTTTCCGAAATGGCCTGCAATAATAATGTGCTGTTTCTTTCGTCTTCGTAAAAAAACTGAAGCAAAACCATTACTTCGCCTGTTGAAGTAGTCCGTATCATCAACGTTCGTAAAAACCCTTCCTGTTTTCGTGTATTGAAAAAGGAAAGATTCAATGCTTCGGCCTTTGCTTTTATAAAATCGCGAATCGCGTTGCTGGGATCTGACTGAAGGTAACAGACGTTTAGGTCCAAAATCTTGTCCCACATTCCCGGAATATGGAACCCCAAGGCATTCCTGTTTTCAATAATTGCATCGCTTTTAATCTGTTCCAAAGTCAACCATTTATTATCGCTAAAGCTGAATTCCATTTTGTTGCGATAGAAATATTGCTTTTTGGAACCTAAAATAGGTTGAAATGCTGGCAATTCAACTTTGCCAATGCGTTGTAAATTTTGCGCAACTTCTTTTTGCTTGTAGAATAATTGATGTTCATACCCCAAATTTTGCCATTTGCAACCACCGCAAACCCCAAAGTGCGGACAGACCGGCTCTACTCTTTTTTCAGAATAGTGGGAATAGGAAAGGACCGAGGCTTCATAAAAGGCTTTTTTCTTTTTATAGGTCTGCACCGTAACAACATCGCCCGGCACCGCATTGTCCATAAAAACCACGCGACCGTCTTCGGCTTTAGCGACTGCTTTGCCTTTCGCCCCGGCATCGATTACCCGCAGATTTTCTAAAATTTGCCTTTTATTTTTTCTCGCCATAGCGGCAAAAATACTATAATTGTTAGGTTTAAATCCTGTTAAGTCGCCAAAAAATATGGGATTAATTTAGTAATTTGCGCCCCACGGATGATTTCTCTCCAATAAGCAGGAATCACAACTTTTTTACTTCAAAATAGTACAATCTTATGTCAGTTTTAGAACAAAAGGAATCGCAGCGCGCAATCGATTTGGAAAACAAGTATGGTGCCCACAACTATCATCCACTGCCGGTGGTTTTGAGTAGGGGTGAAGGTGTGTATGTTTGGGATGTGGACGGCAAGAAATATTACGATTTTCTTTCGGCCTATTCAGCCGTAAACCAAGGCCACTGCCATCCAAAAATCGTAAATGCAATGACTGAACAGGCCAAAACGCTAACACTTACTTCGCGTGCCTTTTATAATAATATGCTCGGTCCCTATGAGAAATTTGCCTGTGATTTTTTCAATTTTGATAAATTGCTACCTATGAACACGGGCGCAGAGGCCGTTGAAACTGCGCTCAAAATATGCAGAAAATGGGCCTATGAAAAAAAGGGCATCGATGAAAATGAGGCCGAAATCATCGTTTGTGAAAACAATTTCCACGGAAGGACTACCACCATAATTTCCTTTAGCAATGATCCTGTGGCCCGAAAGCACTTTGGCCCTTATACCAAAGGATTCATCAAAATTGAATACGACAATTTGGAGCAGCTTGAAAGCCATTTGCAAAACAATAAAAATATAGCCGGATTTTTGGTGGAGCCCATCCAGGGCGAAGCGGGTGTGTATGTTCCTTCCGAAGGCTATTTGAGCAAGGCAAAGACGTTGTGTGAAAAATATAATGTGCTTTTTATTGCAGATGAAGTTCAGACAGGAATTGCTCGCACCGGAAAACTTTTGGCAGTGGACCACGAAAACGTAAAACCCGATATTTTGATTCTTGGAAAAGCCTTGAGCGGCGGGGCCTATCCTGTTTCCGCAGTTTTGGCCAATGATGCTATTATGGGCGTTATAAAACCCGGTACCCATGGATCCACTTTTGGCGGAAATCCGGTTGCCGCAGCCGTTGCTATCGCAGCGTTGACGGTTGTTCGCGATGAAAAATTGGAGGAGAATGCCGATCGACTTGGGAAAATATTCCGAAGCGAATTGGCTGCTTATATCGAAAGCAGTACCATTGCGAAATTGGTCCGTGGAAAGGGACTTCTAAATGCCATTGTTATCAACGATTCCGAAGAAAGTGATACGGCCTGGAACATCTGCCTGAAATTGAGGGACAATGGACTATTGGCAAAACCTACCCATGGAAACATTATTCGTTTTGCGCCGCCATTGGTCATGAATGAGGAACAGTTGCGGGATTGCGTGGCTATCATCATCAAAACACTAAAGGAATTTGAATAGAAGTCCATCTGGCTTCAACTTATTTTTGCCAACCTTCAGAAAATCAAAAAGGCCCCGGAAATTTCCAGGGCCTTTTTTTTGATTTTTTAACATCCTTTTTGAAGGGGATTATTTATTATGGACGATAACCTTGTTCTCAATAAGAACGTCCTGATCCGTAGTAAGACGCACCAAGTAAACCCCATCACTCAGGTTGCCGGTGTAAAAACTATAATTGTTCTTTGTTCCCAAATTATTTTCCTGAATCACCAATTTGCCGTTCATATCATAAACCAAGGCAGATTTAATAGTGTATCCTTCCGGATTTTTAACTTCGAGCTTTTGGGCGGGGTTGTTTTGGAACAGGTCAACATTAGCCTTTACAACTTCCATTTGCTCCAATTCAGATTCTGGTCTAAGGTTTGGCTTTCGGAAAATTATAAAAAAGCGATTGTCAAAATTTCCTGCGGGCAAGTTAAAGGTAAGCCCCGAAGCTGTTGCATTGTTCAATTCTTTAAAGGTGTTTTCCTGCCTGTCAAAAAGATATACTTTCTCGTAGGGCTTGTTTATTTCCTCCACAACTTTCAAACGGATTTGTGTAGGGTTTTTAATTTTAAAGGCGATGGGGATATGTTTGGTTTCTTCATACTTTACCGAATTGATCACATAAGGCAGACGGTTGTTGTCATTGCCTACGGGAAAATAGACATCTGTTGCCATGCCACCGGGGCTCAACCCATCCCTGCCGCGATCGTAGCCATCAGTCGCCTCATCTGAAAAAGAAAGGACCAAATCGCGGGTCATGGCTTCGTCAAAAATTGCATATATTCTGAGAAGAGGGGGGCGCCTATCTGGAATGGCCCAAGTAGTGGAAGTGGATAGGGAAGGCCCTGCATTTTCTCCCTCGTTGGTCTCATCATTTACATCCGTTCCAGGTCTTTGAAATACGGAATAATTGGACGGGCCTTCCGGAACAAATATGCGATAGGAGTTTTTTATATATACATCGGTGCTTGAAGATGTATTTCCAACCAACATAAATCCTTGGCCAATCGGAGCGAATCTTTTGTTATTCACGCTTGTTCCATTATTGCCGGTTCCTGTACTTCCGCCTGCTGCATTCCAAATGAAAAAAGGGGCCGCGGTATAAATTCCGGGATAGCTTATTGGATCTGGCACCCCTCCAGTATAGGGATCCACCCCATTGGCGATCCAAGTGCCATACCCAAACGGCTTACCACTGTAATTATGGGTCATCTTGGTTCTGTCCTCATCGTAATAATAGATTGCGTCCAAGGCAATATTGTCGGGATCGTTAAAAAATTTGTTCATATCCATGGCAGATGGATAAGGATTGCCGGACAGCGTCATTCGTGCCGTAACATTTGGAAACGTGCCCACAGGTCCTTGAACGGGTATCGCAAAATCGCCGCTATTGGGCCTTCCTCTAAATTCATAGATCTGATTGGTGTTGGGCGGGGGAGCTGGACTTCCAATCCCACCTGTATTTACGCCCTTCATTGTAAAACCAAAGCCAGCTTTGGCCCCATTGGTATTGTTAATACGAATATAATTGCCTTCCGCTTCCGTTCCCGGAACTGGGTGGGTATAGATCCATCGCCGTGAAATGGTTAATTGGGGAAGGGTAAACCCTTCTTTCGTGCTCACACTACTAGCTTGGCGGGCATTGATGCCAATACCCGGCGTTGCGTTTTGATCTTCGTAAATACTGAGAATTCCAAAGTTCTTGTTGTTTCCAAAGGTCATGGGCTGGTCAGCATCTGGATTGCCAACGGGCGAACACCAGTAGTAATAGGCCCAAGCATTGGTGTCTGGCGTATTTTGTTGCACCGAAAGATAGCCATTTCCATAATTGGTAGAGGTGGTTCCGTCCTGTATCAACTGGCCGTCATTTCTAAGATAAATGCTGGCTTCTTGGCCCGTGGTTGGGTTTTTGGTTAAATTGACCGCCTGTTTCACAAACAATACTTCGTTATTTACATAAACAAAGGAATCGGCCCCGGCCGAAGTCGGTTTTATCGTTAGTTGCGAAAAGGCGCTGGGAGTAGCTATCAGTAAAGTTGAAAAAAGTAGTAGGTTTTTCATATTTTTACGGTTTTTTAAAAGCCTTGGATTTGGGGCTACAAAGCCTATTTTTAAGGGTTTAAATTTAAAAATAAAAATCAGAATAAAATACAGATGCCCACAAAATACATAAAAAATTCGTTTTTAGGATATTAAAGCCGATAAATGGGCGAAATGAAACACATTTAGGAACGCGTAAAAATTACATTTCATTTATGAAAAAGGGCGATAAGGTTTCCGTGCTGGATGATGCCATTTATGGCGTTGTTACTGCCATTAAAGGCTCGCAAGTAACCATAGAAACCACGGATGGATTTGAACTTGAATTCAATGAAAACGAATTGATCGTAATGGATGGCTCCGTTTCAAAAAAAGAACTGGCCCGAATGGATCTGAACAGCATAATATCCGAAAAGCAATCCAAAAAACCCAGAAAGTCAGCACGCATAAAGCCAAAGGATCGAAACTTGCCGCCTATGGAGGTGGATCTGCACATCCATCAATTGGTTTCCAAAACAAAAAATATGGACAATTTCGAAATCTTGACACTGCAACTGGATACTGCCAAAAGACAATTGGAATTTGCCATTTCAAAGCGTATCCAGAAAGTCGTGTTCATTCACGGAGTGGGCGAGGGCGTGTTGCGGTCGGAGCTGGAATACCTGTTTAACCGGTACGACAATCTCAAGTTTTATGACGCAGATTATCAAAAATACGGGCGGGGTGCCACGGAGGTCTATATTTTTCAAAATGTTAAATAGACCGTGCCCATTTGAATAAATTATAGATTTCTAAAATTCAGGCGTGGTGGTCTTGGAAATGGTTTCAACATTTTCTAAGGTACCCATATTCAGGGTTTCTTGAATTATCTCCTCTTCGCCATTAACTAACACCAAATTTTTCAGAACAATTTTCACGCTTTTTATGATTTTATAGGTGTGCTGCCGGTATTGGTTCACGTCATAATCTACTGCAACTGCCGGATTCAAATAGTCGGCACCCACACTGGCATCGGTCACATCGTTTCGCGGATCCAAATCGCTATTTTTATCTTCATCTCGGGTCAAAACACCATCGCCATCATCATCGGGATCTAAGTAATCCGCAATGCCATCGCCATCAGTATCCAGCGGATTGGTTAAAGGATCATTATCGCCATCGGCATTTAAAATATCCAGTTCCAGTGCCGTTGGCACATTGTCGCCATCATCGTCCACATCGTAAAGATTGGGTATTCCGTCGCCGTCGCTATCGCCATTGAATTCCTTGTCCGAAGCCACTCCATCGTTATCGTCATATTCATAGACTACAGTAAAAACTGCCTTTCCGGAAGCTGCGACATATTCCTTGGTAACTCTGGGCGCGGTCGGCGGAATACTGCTACAAAAATAGTTTTGATCCAAGGTACCGTCATAGGTGCGGTAACTAACAAAATTGCTCGTACCGTTTAGGGTGTATTCTTTGGTGCCCTCTTCTTTATACAGACTGTCGGTTACCACCAATTTAAGCGAAAGGCTTTCCAGAGCCTGCGGGTTTACCTTATAAAAAACAAAATTGCCGGCCTGTCCGCAACTTTTCAGCTCCGCATCGTCAAAATTGAAAGTGGTAATAATAATGTCACCATCATCGCAGCTTTGAAAGAGAATGCCCAGGATCAAAAGGAAAAAAATAGGTCTCATTGGTCTAAAAATTGAATAGGAAACTACTTGATCGGCAATTGAACGTATTTTGAAATTTTTGCCCCGCGCAAAATCCAAATTTTAATTGCTTCCAAGAAAATGGCTTTCCCCTGCAAAGTAACGCATTTCTTTTTTACCGAAACATCGGCAAAACTGTTTTAATATGTATTTTTGCGAACCGAAATAAATACGTTCAAAAAGAGTCGTTTCAGAATAGAGGGCTCTATTTTTCGAATAAAAATTGCATAATGAAAAAAGTATATTTTGATAATGCAGCCACTACAAAACCCAGAGAGGAAGTAATTAGTTGCATTTCTGAAGTTTTAAAAACAGAATACGGAAACCCTTCATCCACACATTCATACGGACGATCATCAAAATCGTTGCTCGAAACGGCCCGAAAGGAAATTGCAAAAGCCTTACATGTTGCTGCCAGTGAAATAATTTTTACTTCCGGCGGGACCGAGGCAGATAATTTAATCCTGATTAGCTCGGTTCGCGATCTTGGCGTAAAACGAATTATTTCTAGTAGAATTGAGCATCACGCGGTGCTTCATACTCTTGAATGGTTAAAAAGCGAATACAAAATTGAAGTAGATTTTGTGAACCTTGACGAATGTGGTTTTGTGGATTTTCACGATTTGGAAAGGCTACTTGCCGCATCTTCCGAAAAAACCTTGGTCAGTCTGATGCACGTCAATAATGAAGTAGGGAACGTACTTGATTTGAAAGAGGTGGCCCTGCTCTGTAAAAAATACAACGCACTGTTCCATAGCGACACGGTGCAATCCGTAGGGCATTTTCGGCTTGATTTTTCGGAAATTCCATTGGATTTTGCCACGGCCGCAGCCCATAAATTTCACGGACCGAAGGGAGCGGGTTTTGCCTTCATAAGAAAAAATTCGGGCCTGAAACCTATAATACACGGCGGTGAGCAGGAGCGGGGCATGCGTGCTGGTACCGAAGCTGTTTACGCAATTGCCGGGATGGCTGAGGCTTTAAAAATTTCAGGCCAAAACCTTGAAAAAGAGCGCAATTACATTACCGAACTTAAAGAATATTTTAAAGTACGCTTAACTGAAAATTTTACTTCCGTTAAATTCAATGGCGGATGTGCCGATAGCGCCAAAAGCACCTATACCCTTTTGAATGTTTGTTTGCCCATTTCGGAAGAGAAGGCCACGTTGCTTCTCTTTCAATTGGATTTAAAAGGAATTGCGTGTTCCAAAGGAAGTGCTTGCCAGAGTGGCGCGGAAGGGGGTTCCCACGTATTGAACGAACTGCTTTGCGAAGAAGACTTGCTTAAGCCTTCCATTCGTTTTTCATTTTCAATTTTCAACAACAAGGAAGAAATTGATTATGTGGTAGCCGTTCTTAAGGAATTTATCCCCCAATCGGTGGCTTAGGAATGGTGTGATTAAAAATTAAATTTTCGCATCCAAAAAAAATCCGGATTAGAATTTAGCAGTCAATCTCACATTAAACACGCGTGGCGTTAAATAGTTCGGAATGGCATATTGCAATTTGGTGTACACATCGCGTACGAACGTATTGGTGATGGAGTTCTGAACATCAAAAATATTGAAGATTTCAGCACCTACCGATAATTCCTTAAAGGGTTTTAACCAACCGCTTTCCTTTAGTTTTGTTTCGTCCACCAACACATAACTTACTCCCAAATCCGCCCGTTTATAGTCGGGCAGACGTGTTTGGTATTTATAGGGATCGGCATAACTGGGCGATCCGCCGGGCAACCCCGTGTTATATGTAAGGTTCAAATACATTTTGAGGGAGGGAATAATCTTAACATAATCTTGGAACAACATTCCAAATTTTAGTCGCTGATCCGTTGGGCGGAAAATATAGCCACGGTCGTTGATGTTTTCCTCCGTTTTCAAATAGCCGAAACTCAACCAGCTTTCCGTTCCTGGCACAAATTCGCCGGCCAGGCGCAAATCAAGTCCGTATGCATAGGCTACCGCGTCATTAGTTGCCTGATAGCGGATGCGGACATTGTCTAAAGTATAAGGGTTTACGTCGGTCAGATGCTTGTAATATACTTCGGAATTCAATCGGAACTGCCGCTGCCACATTTTAAAACTGTAGTCGTTTCCAAAAACTATATGTACCGATTTCTGCGCAGCCACATCTGGAACCACAGCTCCGGTGGCATCGCGCAGTTCGCGATAAAAGGGCGGTTGTTGATACACCCCACCTGAAAGCCGGAACAGCATGTCCATTTCCCAATCGGGTTTTAAGGCTACCTGTGCACGTGGGCTAAACACGGTTTGGGTACTGCTTGCAATGTTCATTCCGGTTACGGTCCAGTTATGGGCCCGAACTCCTGCGTTTAGCCATAGCTCGCTGTTGCCCAGGTTTGTTTTTCGGCTCCATTGCGCATAGCCGGAAATTCGATTGATCTGCACTTCGTTATAGGCCCGTACATTGGAATAGGGCACCAGCGGCGAGCTGTCTGGTATGTAAGGCTGATTGTTCGGCGGGAAAATGGGCGGACGGATGGAAAATCCGGCAGAATCTATGATTTCGTATTCTTGAATTCGGTCCCTAATGTCCTCACGGGTATATTTGATGCCATATTCTATTTTGTTTTCTTCCAAAGATAGATTGCCTTTGTGTTCCACATTTAATATTAAGGCATCCAGATCGTTTCTGGCGTGTGTTAACTGACCGCCAATTCCGCGGGTATATTCAACAGTACCGAGATCTTCGCTTCCAATTTCGGTATTTACTTCTCCCAAACGGTATTCGGCAAGGATATCGTAGTATTCCTGTTCTGTGGTCTGGTACAGCGAACCTATTAATTTGGCGGTATAATTGTCTGAAACCACCCAAGTGGACTTTAGCGCTCCAAAATAGGTGTTGTATTTGTCCTCTTCACGGCCTTCGTAAAAAACGAGGAGTGCGATAGGATCCGTTATGGTCCCGAAATTGGTTTGACGCGTCAGGGGCCGATAATTGTATTCATTGATGGAAACATTTCCAAGAAAACCAAGTTCAAAATTGTTGGTGATTTTATAGGTCAAATAGGTTTGCGCATCTGCAAACTTGGGTCTATAATTTGTTTCGGTTTCCTTCGCTTTTACAAAAAGACTGTTGTCCCTGTACCGAATCCCTAAAATTCCCGAGAGCCTTCCATTTTTGGAAATGCCCTCTATGGAACCGTTTGCGCCCAAAAGACTGGCGTCTATGGTAGCTCCAAAATCCGCCGGCCGCCAATAAGTTATATCCAAAACCGAAGAAAGTTTGTCGCCATATTTTGCCTGAAAGCCCCCAGCCGAAAATTCCACATTGCTGGTAAGATCGCTATTTACAAAACTGAGGCCTTCCTGCTGGCCGCTGCGGATCAGAAAGGGGCGATAGACCTCTATTTCATTTACATAGACAAGATTTTCATCATAATTTCCGCCGCGCACCGCATATTGGGTGCTCAATTCGTCGTTGCCGTTTACTCCCGGCAGCGATTTCAGCAAATTCTCTACCCCCGCATTGGCGCCAACCATTTTGCGGATGACTTCCGGTGAAATCGTGGTTACCCCCTCAACCCGCTTGTTTTCCCGACCGGCTATTACCACTTCGCTTATTTGCTCAATGGAGGTTTTCATTATAGGGTTAAATTCATAATCCTCATTGGGCGAAAGGTTTACGGTTATTTGCACTTTCTTGTTGCTAACGTGCGAAAAGGTTAGCGTAACATCTTCCCCGGAAGGTATTTCGAGCAAATAGAATCCGTTAAAATCTGAAATTGTCCCTGTTTCGCCAAATGTAACGTTGGCACCGTAAACGGGAATTTTGTTTTCGTCAAGAATTATTCCTTTAATGATGGCTTTTTGTGCAAATCCTAATGTAGCAAAGCAAAGGAAGAGTAGGGTAAGCGGCAGTTTTATTGTTTTCAAAAGCAAGGGTTAGTTTTGTTTTCTGAAAAATTTTGCTTCAAATGTAGCACTATTTCCAACATTATCTATTACGATGAGTTTGAAATTGTTTTCGGTTTCCAGATTAACGTTATCATTGAAATTATAGGTTAAAACGTCTTTTTTATAATCATACTCCATCAAAATGAATTTATCGTTGATGGTTCCACGGTAGGAACTAATGCCGCTGAGATCGTCCGTAATCTTAACGTTCAGGAAATTTTGGTTGCTGATCCATTTTCCATCGGCAAAATTTAATGGTTTTATCGTGGGCGGGTTTGTGTCCATGGCAACGGTGTAGCTGCCAAAGGTACGGGTCTTGGCGGTGAGCTTGTCGCCGTTGCGCTTGGTGCTGGTGTAATAGGGAAGGCCTTTGTAGTTCAATCTGCCAATGTAGAGTTTGTCGCGATCGCTTTCGTTGTAATTGGAGATATCCGCAGTAATGGAAATATTGCTGTGAATCGGGATTACGTCTTCATGGAATTTAAGGATATCGCCCTCATCCCGAATGTCTAGATAGGTGTTTTCATATAAACTATTGGCCGGAATATAAATACTGAATTTTCCCTTGGTAATGGAGGTGGCGTGGTCCGCATAAATATAATCATCTGTTTTTTGTTCCGTTCGGGCGGGAAGGGAATCCATTTTTTTGCCTGTAATGGGAATGGACACGAGCATCATATTGCCCGAAAAATCTGCTGCTTCAATGGTAAAAATCGCTGACAAACTATCTTTAACCGTCAGGTAGCCACTGTCGTCCTCCTTGGTAATAATGCTTAATGGATTGTTCGATTCCCTAAATAGTTTTTGGACCATGCTTTTGTTGGCCTGATAGTAATTATAATCCGTGTATCTGTTTAAATAGCGGGTTTCCGCAAAGTCGAATTTGTTGAAGAGCACCTCAAATTTTTCGGTGCCATTAAATCGTGTGTTGATTTTATAGGTGCCGTTTTTGTTCGATGCTCCGTCCTGTTGGTCATAGGTGGTAATGCCAATTCCAATTTTCCCAAAAGCCTCCACGCGCTCCGTTTTATAGTTGCCGTCCTTTTGTTTTATGAGCCTCAACTTGGTGCGTTCGCGACTGTGGTTCACGTGTGCGTCCTCCCCAATTGGATAGGCGAATACCGCATGAATAATTGGTCTTTCGGAATCGGGAATTGGCACTCCAAAAAGCAAGGGGTTCATAGGTCTTTGGGAGCCATCGCGGATTTCATAATGTAGGTGCGGGCCGCCACTGCCACCGGTATTGCCGGTATATGCTATCAGATCACCCTTTTTTATGGGCAGCAAGGTTTTTTCCGGAAAAAGCTCCACCTCAAATGTTTCTTTTGCATATTGGGTATCCTTTACATATTTTTCAATATTGCCCGCAAAACTTTTTAAATGGCCATAAACAGTGGTGTATCCGTTGGGATGAAGAATGTAAAGGGCTTTGCCATATCCATAATGCTGCACGTTGATGCGGCTAACATAGCCATCTGCCGGCGCATAAACGGCAAGTCCTTCCCGCTGCTCGGTTTTTATGTCCAGTCCGCTGTGGAAATGGTTTGCCCGCATTTCGCCAAAATTTCCGGCAAGCACCAAGGGAATTTCCAATGGATTGGAAAAATAATCGGTGGGGATGTCGTTTTGGGCAAAGCAAATGGAGCCTATCAGCAAGAGCAGATATTTATAATTCTTCATACCGTAAAAATAAAAATTCGCTATAACTAAAAGGGGAGAGCGGATAAATTATTGTTCCGTACACCAATTATACAAAAAATTTTGGAAAACCATTTGCTTATTAGGGATGGTATGCTAACTTTGTGGGAGAAGTATTGAATCCGGTTTGTAATGAGCAATCTTTCAGAAATAGTTGATTCTCTTGAATCTAAGATTGTCAAACTGCTAACCCAACTTGAAAATTTAAAGAAAGCCAATGCCACTTTGGAAGCGGAATTGGCACATTCAAAATCGCGACAGCGGCAATTTCAGGAAGAAATTGAAATTTGGGAGGCCCAATGTACCTCATTAAAATTGGCAAATTCAATGCTTGGCAGCGACCAGCATAAACGAGAAACGAAACTTAAGATAAACGCTCTAATTCGGGAAATTGACCTTTGCATAAACCAACTTTCCGAATAAAAAAAGGATGGCCGAACCATTAAAAATTAAACTATCGATTGCGGACAGGGTGTACCCCTTGACCATCAACCCCTCACAGGAAGAGGGCTTGCGCTTGGCCAGCAAAAAGATAGAGGAAATGATTAAAAAGTTCGAACAAAGTTATGCCGTCCGCGACAAACAGGATGTACTCGCCATGTGCGCCCTCCAGTTTGCCGCACAAGTAGAGCAAAAACAAATTGATACCTCAAGCGCCACGCAGGATACGGAAGAAAAACTAAAAGCTTTGGACCGTCTGTTGCAGGAGCAGCTATCATAACGTTCTTTAAATTAAATAAGGTTACTGCCTACATTAATACTAATTTTTGGTAAACTCAACAGGAATTCTTTAAAAAGGGTGAGTTTAAGTTGTAAAAGCGAGCCGTCATCGAGCGGATACTTGACCAGCTTGTTAACCCTAAACTTGTTTTTAAGGAGTTTATTCAAAATAATACTATTGATGTAGGCTTTTTTTTTAACTATAATTGAACTACAATGGATATTATTACTATATCAATAAGCGCCGTAGTGGGGCTGGCGATCGGTTTTTTTATCGCCAAAATCCTGGAGCGCAACAACGCCTCCCAACTTATTGCGAGGGCCAAGAAAAGCGCATCTTCCATTTTAAAGGAGGCAAAATCGGAGGCCGAAACTATTAAAAAGGACAAGATTCTTCAGGCAAAGGAGAAATTTCTGGAATTGAAGGCAGAACACGAGAAGGTTATTTTGAACCGCGACAAGAAAATGTCTGAAGCAGAGAAAAGGACCCGCGATAAGGAATCACAAGTTTCCAGCGAATTGGCAAGATCGAAAAAATTAAATGCGGAACTGGAAGAAAAGAAGATGGACTATGACGAGCGGATTTCCATTCTGGATAAAAAACAGGCGGAACTTGAAAAAATGCACCGGAGCCAAGTAGAACAATTGGAAGCCCTAAGCAGCCTTTCGGCAGAGGAAGCCAAGTCGCAACTGATGGAAAGCTTAAAGGACGAGGCCAAGACCCAGGCAATGGCCTTTGTACAATCTTCCATGGAGGAGGCAAAAATGACCGCACAACAGGAGGCCAAGAAAATTATTATCAACACCATTCAGCGGATTGGAACTGAAGAAGCGATTGAAAACTGCGTTTCTGTTTTCAACCTTGAAAGTGATGATGTGAAAGGACGGATAATAGGGCGCGAAGGCAGGAACATTCGTGCCATTGAGGCCGCAACTGGAGTGGAGATTATTGTTGACGACACCCCAGAGGCAATTATTCTTTCGTGTTTTGATTCTGTTCGCAGGGAAATAGCCCGTCTGTCACTCCATAAATTAGTGACCGACGGAAGAATTCACCCCGCACGAATTGAAGAGGTTGTCCAAAAAACAACTAAACAGATAGAAGAAGAAATAATAGAAGTTGGAAAACGAACCGTAATAGACCTTGGAATCCACGGTTTGCATCCAGAATTAATAAAGGCCGTGGGCCGAATGAAATATCGCTCCTCCTATGGCCAAAACCTGTTGCACCACTCGCGCGAAGTTGCCAGGCTCTGCGGTGTAATGGCTTCGGAATTAGGATTGAACGCGAAACTTGCCAAACGTGCTGGTCTTCTTCACGACATTGGAAAAGTGCCAGAAACCGAAACCGAAATGCCACACGCATTGTTAGGGATGCAATGGGCCGAAAAATATGGTGAAAAACCCGAGGTCTGCAACGCAATTGGCGCCCACCACGATGAAATTGAAATGACAGGCCTTCTCTCGCCCATCGTTCAGGTTTGTGATGCCATTAGCGGAGCCAGACCTGGTGCCAGACGGCAGGTGTTGGACTCCTACATTCAGCGTTTGAAGGATTTGGAGGATATCGCCTTTGGTTTCAACGGGGTCAACAAGGCCTATGCAATTCAGGCCGGGCGGGAACTTCGCGTAATGGTAGAGAGCGACAAGGTGAGCGACGAAAAGGCCGCCCAACTTTCTTTCGAGATTTCCCAAAAAATACAAACCGATATGACCTATCCGGGCCAAGTGAAGGTTACGGTGATCCGCGAAACAAGGGCAGTAAATATTGCAAAATAAGAATTCAAAATGCCTTTGGAAAAGATTTATTTTTAAAGCAAAAAAACTCCGCTCGGAGTTTTTTTTGTGAAATACCGCATCGACGATGCCATTTATTTGTCGTCCGCTTTATTCGTCATACATATTTTTATAACCTTTGGATGGTTCTTCAAAAAATTTGCCTGTGATATAGCGATAATGCCTATCCAATTTTTCAATTTTTTCCATATCCGTATCCGACAGGGAAACGGCCGCCCCTTGAAAATTTGAAATGATATGTTCCTTGGAAGTGGATTTCGGAATGGCCGCACAGCCCCGATGGCCGTGCCAGGCAATAAGTATTTGTGGAACCGTGGCGTTTCTCTCCTTTGCGATATCCTTTAAAATTTGAAGGTCCATCATATTGGGTTCATTCGCTCCTTTCATTGCCAAGGAACGGTCCCCAGAACCCAAAGGCGAGTAGGCCGTTACCAAAATATCTTCCTTCTTACAGAAATCAAGTAAAGCCCGCTGTTGTAGTAAAGGGTGAATTTCCACTTGGTTCATTTCGGGTTTTTCGGAAACCTTGGAGATTAAATCCCTCAATTTTTTTTCACTGAAATTGGAAACCCCAATATGCTTTGCCAAGCCGTTCTTTTTTGCCTTTTCCATTTGTTTCCAAGTTTCGCTGATGGGTGCTTCCTCCGGGCTTAAATAGTCATCCGGTTTTTTTGGAGAATCCACCGTATGGCGAAACGCCACCGGCCAATGTATTAAATAGAGATCCAAATAATCGAGGCCCAATTTTTTAAGGGAATCTTCCAAGGCCGGTCTAACTTGACCTTCCCCATGGGCGTTATTCCAAAGTTTGGAAGTGATAAAAACATCTTCTCTTAAAATTTCACTTTCGGAAAAAACTTCTGCTAAAGCTTCGCCAATGGCTTCTTCATTGCCATAAACAGCGGCAGTGTCAATATGTCTATATCCTGCGTGCAGCGCGTCCTTAACGGCTTTTTTCACTTCTGCCCCAGTTGCTTTCCAAGTTCCAAGACCGATGGCGTGCATTGTATCCCCATTTTTAAATTTTAGTGTTTTCATACGTAATTTTTATTGATTTGAATTTTCCTTTCAAAATACAAAAGGAAGCATGGCGCATAAAAAAAATAAAGCTGTTTAGCTTTTTTTTAACCAGAAAAAGAATTGTTCAATGCTTAAAATTTCCATTTCGATTGAAACTGTTGGCTAACGTCGCGGATGGAATTTGTGGATAACCTCGGTTAAATGTTTTCGATCCAAATGGGTGTAAATTTCGGTAGTGGTGATGCTTTCGTGCCCCAACATTTGTTGGATGGCACGAAGGTCGGCCCCGTTTTCCAAAAGATGGGTGGCGAAGGAATGCCGAAACGTGTGGGGACTGATTGATTTTTTGATACCCGCTTTTTCCGCCAATCGTTTTACGATGGTAAAAACCATCGCTCGGGTAAGTCCTTTTCCGTGCTGATTTAGGAAAAGGGTGTCCTTCGCGTTGGGTTTTATGTCCAAATGCACCCTAATTTCCCCGCGGTAGAGGTTGATGTATTTTTGGGTGGTTTGGCTTATGGGCACCAGCCGCTGTTTGTCGCCTTTTCCCGTCACTTTTATAAATCCCTCTTCAAAAAACAGGTCGGAAATTTTAAGATTGGTAAGTTCTGAAACCCGCAAGCCACAGCCGTAGAGCGTTTCTACAATAGCCCGGTTGCGCTCACCCTGTTTGGAACTGAGATCGATGGCGGCAATTAATTGGTCAATTTCCGAAACGGCCAGCGTATCGGGAAGTTTTCTACCCAAATTTGGTGTTTCGATCAACTCCAACGGATTGGTTTTTCTGTAATCCTCAAAAATCAAATAATTGAAAAACCCCTTAAGCCCCGAAATCAGTCTGCCTTGCGAACGCGGATTCAATACCTTGGCCATTTCATAGATAAACTGTTGGAGCGTTTCTTCGGAAATGGCCAAAGGCGAAATGGTCAGTTCGTTCGCTTCAAGCCAACGCATCAATTTTTTTACATCGAAGCTGTAATTGAGGATCGAATTTTCGGAAAGTCCCCTTTCCAATCGAAGATAGTTTTGGTAATCCTTTAGACTTTGGCTCCACTTCATAGCGCTATATTACCACTAAAAACAATAGTTAACAAAAATCTAAATGTATTTTAAGCCATAACAATAGGGGTATCTTTGCGGTTTCAAAACAATATTCAATTAAACCCAAGTATTATGAAAAAATTATTTTTTGCAGTTTGTATTACCTTAATAGGAAGCACAGCCTTTGCGCAGGATTTGGATCTGGGTATAAAAGCCGGTGTTAACTTTGCCAACATTTCTGATGTTGATGTCGATCTTTCCAACAGAACGGGCTTTCAGGCAGGAATTTTTGCCGGAGTTAAGTTTGGCGAAAAAGTGGGGCTACAAGCAGATATGCTTTATTCACAACAAGGTGCCGAATTTGACGGCGGTGAGTTTGATCTCAGCTACATCAATGTGCCGGTAGTTCTAAAATATTATTTGGTGAATGGACTCAACATTCAGGCGGGACCTCAATTTGGATTCGTTGTTGACGATAAAATAACCTTTGAGGTTTTTGATGATATTTCCACCAAAGCGAAAGCTGAGGACTTTGATCTTTCCGGAGTTGTTGGCGCAGGATATGACTTTCCCTTTGGCGTTCGGCTGGACGCGCGCTACAATTTTGGATTGACGGATGTTTCGAAAGAAAAAGGTGTGGAAGGTAAAAACAGTGTGTTTTCCTTGGCACTTGGCTATTCCTTCCTATAAAATTCAAACAAATCCAAACGCGAAAAACCATCCCAAAAGGATGGTTTTTTTATATAATAATTAAGGTTTTCAGCTCTTAATGCTTAAAATTAGGTTGTTTTTTCGTTAAAGAATTTCAAAATGGTCGGCGTTGGTTTTTGATTCTTGGTTTCTTTGGGGCATTAACAAAAAATCAAATCATTATGAAAAAGTTCTTTTTAATTACAGCAGCATTATTTTTATCGGCCACTGCGCTACAAGCCCAAGAAATTCGCTTGGGAGCGAAGGGTGGTTTAAACCTTTCAACCTTTGGTGGCGACGTGGAAGACGTTAACAGCAGAACCGGTTTCCACATTGGTGGACTGGTTGAAATTCCGTTAAGCGAGCGTTTTTCAATACAACCGGAAATTCTATATTCCGCCCAAGGTGCAAAGTATGAAGATGCGGGCGAATTTGGCGGCGTTCCGTATGACTATACGGTCACTACCAAGTTAGACTACATTCAAGTGCCCCTTATGGCGAAAGTGTATGTAGTTGAAGGATTGGCCATAGAAGCCGGGCCCCAAGTGGCCTTTTTAGTAAATGATAAATATGAATTCGACGGGGATTTAGGTCCGTTTGAAAGCGAAGATGAGGGCGATTTGGATGAAAATGATCTTTCTTCCGTAGATGTTTCGTTGGGCGCAGGTGCCTCCTATAGACTGCCCATGGGCCTATTCTTCGGGGCGAGATATAACTTTGGTCTGAGCAACGTGAACGATGCTGCCGACAGCGATGATTATAAAATCCACAACAACGTGCTGCAGGTTTCTGTGGGGTATTCGTTTTAAAAGATATTAATTCCCAAATAAAAAGGCTGTTCACAGAATTTGTGGGCAGCCTTTTTTGATTCGTTAATTATGGCATTTGTTACAATTTTTCTATAATAAATCAAAACAATCCCATATTTTTGGACTGACAATAGTGTCACTAACACAAAATTTTATTTATTATGAAAAAACTTTTACTATTTACCGCAGTTGCGCTTTTTGCATTTACTACTGCACAATCACAAGAATTCCGTTTGGGGGCTAAAGCTGGTGTTAACATTGCATCCATCGGTGGTGATTATGTTGGTGGATTGGATTCCAGAGTTGGATTCCATGTTGGTGGTTTGGTTGAAATTCCATTAGCTGGAAAATTTGCTCTGCAACCAGAGATTCTGTATTCGGCCCAAGGCGCTAAATATGGTTATTTCGGGTACGATGAAAAAATCCAATTGGATTATGTCAATGTTCCAATTATGGGAAAATATTACATCATTGAAGGTTTAAGCGTCGAATTGGGACCACAGGTTGGTGTTCTTGTAAATGCAAAATTTAAAGGTGAAGACGAAGACGGCTCTTACACTGAGGACGCTAAAGACGGTTACAAATCTTTGGATTTTGCCGTGGGAATTGGCGCCAGCTATCGTTTAAACAATGGTATATTCTTCAGTTTGAGATTTAATAAAGGAATTATGGATATTTCAGAAGATGAAGAATACTATGATCCTTATGACGATTATTACTATAGCTACACCTACAAGAATCAAAACAACGTATTTCAAATTTCCGCTGGTTATTCTTTTTAATCGGAAAGCGGCATCTTTAAAAATGGGCAGGAAATTTATCCTGCCTTTTTTTATTTTTTAAATTTACATTATGAAACTAATCATCATCAACGGCCCAAACCTAAACCTTTTGGGCAAACGTGAAAACGATATTTACGGCAACGAAACCTTTAATGATTTTTATGAAAAACTGCAGACAAAATATGCCAATGTGGAAATTTCTCATTTTCAATCAAATATTGAAGGGGAGTTGATCGATAAAATTCAGGAAGTAGGTTACGGCTATGACGGAATTATTATAAATGCCGCGGCCTACACCCATACTTCCATTGGAATTGCCGATGCCATAAAAGCTATTTCGACCCCCGTTGTTGAGGTCCACATTTCCAACACTTTTTCAAGAGAGGATTTTAGGCATAAAAGCTATATTTCGCCCAATGCGAAAGGGGTGATTGTTGGTTTTGGTTTGCAGAGTTATGAATTAGCTTTGCAAAGTTTTCTTAAATAGTCGATAGTCATTGGGTTGTATTCAGTATTAAATTTTGGATGAAAAAAAACCGCGAGATTTAATTGCGGTTTTTTAATTTTCACCTAATGCCTAAAGCCTAAAGCCTAAAGCCTAAAGCCTAATGCCTAATGCCTAAAGCCTAAAGCCTAAAGCCTAAAGCCTAATGCCTAAAGCCTAAAGCCTAAAGCCTAAAGCCTAATGCCTAATGCCTAAAGCCTAAAGCCTAAAGCCTAAAGCCTAAAGCCTAATGCCTAAAGCCTAAAGCCTAATGCCTAATGCCTAATGCCTAAAGCCTAAAGCCTAAAGCCTAATGCCAAATGCCTAACGCCTACAAATGAATCACTTCCCCATAAGCATCAGCAACGGCTTCCATTACGGCTTCACTCATGGTGGGGTGGGGGTGTATGGCTTTTAGTACTTCGTGGCCGGTGGTTTCCAGCTTTCTTCCCAAAACAGCTTCGGCAATCATATCGGTAACGCCGGCACCAATCATATGGCAGCCCAGCCATTCGCCATATTTGGCATCAAAAAT
Organism: Aequorivita sp.; assembly: GCA_048265145.1. Lineage (GTDB taxonomy): Bacteria > Bacteroidota > Bacteroidia > Flavobacteriales > Flavobacteriaceae > Aequorivita. Next base: position 57,132 of record JBLXCF010000012.1, on the reverse strand, counting down.
TACCTTTACGAAACCATCCTTTTCGCCAGAGGCACTCGCTTTACCGCTTGCACTGAAAGGAAACTTACCGACCTTAATTTCATATCCCGCGTCCTTGGCCTGCTTCTCGGTCATCCCAACACTTGCAATTTCGGGCGAAGCATAGGTACAGCCCGGAATATTACCGTAGTCGATCGGTTCAACATGCAATCCCGCAATTTTTTCAACGCAGGTAATTCCTTCTGCCGAAGCAACGTGGGCAAGGGCAGGACCTGGAGTTATATCGCCTATGGCATAGTAGCCGGGAATATTGGTTTGGTACCAATCGTTCACCATCACCTTGCCTTTGTCGGTTACAATGCCGACATCTTCCAGCCCGATGTTATCAATATTTGTGGCGATTCCTACCGCAGAAAGAACCATTTCAGCTTCCAAGGTTTCTTCGCCTTTTGACGTTTTTACGGTAGCTTTTACCAATTTTCCGGAGGTATCCAGTTTTTCAACTGAAGAGCTTGTCATCACTTTGATTCCCGCTTTTTTGAAGGAACGCTCAAATTGTTTTGAAACGTCCTCGTCTTCCAACGGAACCAGATTTGGCAAAAATTCAACAATGGTTACCTCCGTGCCCATGGAATTATAAAAATGGGCAAACTCAACGCCAATGGCGCCGCTGCCCACCACAATCATACTCTTTGGTTGTGTTTTTAGCGACATGGCCTCTCGGTAACCAATTACTTTTTTTCCGTCCTGTTTTAGATTGGGCAATTCGCGCGATCGCGCACCCGTGGCGATAATAATATGGTCTGCGGAATATTCTTTGCCAGCAACCTCCACTTTTTTACCGGGTTTTATTTTTCCAAAGCCGTTGATGATTTCAATTTTATTCTTTTTCATCAAAAACTGAACGCCCTTGCTCATACCTTCGGCCACCCCGCGACTGCGCTCAATAACTTTCCCGAAATCCTTGTCGAATTCCTTAACGGTAAGTCCATAACTGTCGGCGTGTTTTAGGTAGTCAAAAACCTGTGCGCTTTTCAACAAAGCCTTGGTGGGAATGCAGCCCCAATTTAAACATACGCCCCCAAGACTTTCCTTTTCAACAATGGCGGTTTTAAATCCTAATTGTGAAGCCCTGATGGCGGTAACATAGCCACCCGGACCGCTTCCTAAAACTATTACGTCGTACTTGCTCATTATTTAAATTTATGTGTGTTTGTTTTTAAGCAACGAATTTACAAAATACCAAAGGAAAATGCCCAACTTCCAAAATCCAAATTCCAAAAAAAGGCCCAAATTTACTATGACGAAATTCCAAATAATAGAAAAAGCACCAAATCACAAAGTTATCCTTTGCAAGTTTGGTGCTTTAAAATGGTGATTCTATTTTATGATCCCTGAAAATCCAATGAAAGTGAATTGACACAATAACGTTGGCCCGTATTGGTTGGCCCGTCATTGAACACGTGACCCAAGTGGCTCCCACAATTTGCGCAAAGGATTTCGGTGCGGAGCATCCCGTGTGATGTGTCGTTTACATATTCCACCGCCCCCTCGATAGATTTATCGAAGGATGGCCAACCGCAGTTGCTTTCAAACTTTTGTTGGCTCTCAAATAGCGGAACGTGGCACGCCCCACATCGATAGGTGCCATTTTCAAAATGAAGATTATACTCGCCGGTGCGAGGAAATTCCGTGCCCTTCTCTCGAAGAATGTGATAGCGTTTTTCGCCAAGTTCCTCGCGCCATTCGGCTTCAGATTTTGATACGGGATAGCTATTTGGATGCTCCATCGTCAGGAATAAAATTTAGTGCCACTCCATTAATGCAGTGTCTTTTTCCGGTTGTTTCCTTTGGACCGTCGTTAAACACGTGGCCCAAATGGCCACCGCAAACGGCGCAATGCTCTTCGGTTCGGGTATAGCCCAATTTTCTGTCGGTTGAAAATGATACATTTCCTTCAATTACCCGATCAAAACTTGGCCAGCCAGTTCCGCTGTCGAATTTATTTTCGCTTTTGTAGAGCGGGGTGCCGCACCCAGCGCACACATAGGTTCCTTTTTTATGGTTGTCGTTCAACGGGCTCGAAAAAGCGGGTTCCGTGGCTTCGTGCCGTAATACCTGATAGGCTTCCGGTGAGAGCTGGGCTTTCCACTCGGCATCGGTTTTGCTAACCTTGAAGGTTTCCTTTGGGTTTTCTTTTTGCTTTTGTGCCGGTGAATGGCAGCTGAAAAGCATAGTTGTCATAATGATAAGCGTGCTTAAGATCTTCATCATTATAGTTCTATTTTTTCAATTTGGCTTCCTTCGGTTTGCATCACTTCCAAAATTTCTTTCATAGAAGGATTTGTTTTTGCAAATTCTGCCGGAACAACCGCAACTCGGAAGGTTTGTCCGTTAACATCGCCGGAGTCAATATTCGTTAGATCAAAATTTCCTTCAATGGTAAATTGAACACTGATAAAGGTGCTGTTGTAATTATATTGAAAGGTGTCTCCAGTTCCGTCTTGATAATAAATGCTTTGTGGCAATTGCGTCCAAATATCTGCAGGCGGCGAAACCGAGGTGTCTTGACCAGATAATCGATAAACGAGGACCACATCACTTTCAAATACTTCAAAAGGATAATTATAAACCGGGCTGAAATAGAGATTTTCTGGGTAGTCGCTGTAACTGAAGGCAGGACTTACCTCAAAAACATTTGCATACACCAAACCACCAGGTTCTCCCGGAGGGCCCGGATCGCCTTCGCAGGAAGTAAAGAAAATTGTAGATGAAAGGGCGAGAAATAGAAATATGTTTTTCATAAGTATTGATTTTTAAATTTGTTTTAAAGTGTTCAAAAGTCGTTCCATCTTTTAAGGTGCTATAAATTTAAAGCCATACGCAAGACGGTTCTATTAAGGAAACATTAAAATTTCCCCATTTTTGGAACGGAGATTGCTTTTTTAATTTTAATGGAATTTTAATAGTTCGCTAAAAATTATATTTCTAATTTTAACATTTAAACAAAACCATCAATTATGAAATTTTATAAATCCCTTTCCATTTTAATCTTCGGCGCGCTTGTCGTGGCCTGTAGTACCAACCCATTTACTGGAAAACAAACCTTAGCGTTGGTGCCCAATTCCCAGATTTTGCCGATGGCTTTTCAGCAATATCAGGAATTCCTTTCGGAAAATAAGGTAGTGAATAATACCGCAGATGCCCGAATGGTGAAAAACGTAGGCCAAAAAATTGCCGCCGCCGCAGAACGATATTTAAATGCCAATGGATATGCGGGCTATTTGGCCGATTACCGGTGGGAATACAATCTGGTAGATAGCAAAGAGGTGAATGCGTGGTGCATGCCCGGCGGAAAAATAGTGGTCTATACCGGAATTTTGCCAATTACGAAAGATGAAGCAGGATTGGCAGCCGTGATGGGCCACGAGGTTGCCCATGCCCTGGCAAACCACGGTCAGCAAAGAATGAGCGCTTCCCAATTGCAACAACTGGGTGCCGTTGCAGGAAATATTGCGCTGGCCAACAGCCCGGAAAACCAACAAATTTTTAACACGGCCTATGGACTGGGAAGCACGGTTGGAGTTATGCTTCCCTTCAGTAGAAGTCACGAAACTGAGGCCGATCATATCGGACTGATCTTAATGGCCATTGCGGGCTATGAACCCACGGTTGCCGCAGAACTTTGGGAGCGAATGCAAGCACAAGAAAAAGGAACCCCTCCTGAATTTTTGAGTACGCACCCCTCCAGCACAACACGAATTCAAAATATTAGGGCTTGGGCGCCGGAAGCCAAAGCCGAAGCTCGGAAATTTGGCGTAACTACTTTTAAAAGATAAGTTTTCTCCTTTAATATATAGGATTAAAAAATCCCGCGGTGAGCGGGATTTTTTATTAGCTTAGCCACAATAAAAATAAGTATAAATGCCCAAACTACTTAAAGGAAGTAAAAAATTGCTCAATGCCTGGGCATTTTATGATTGGGCGAATTCGGTTTATAGTCTCGTAATAGCTTCCGCGATTTTCCCTATTTATTATCAGGCACTCTTTAAATCGGCCGGGGTGGAAACCGTTTCTATTTTTGGAGGGGCTATTCGCAGTACGCCCTTAATAAGTTATACCACAGCGGGGGCCTTTCTTTTGGTCGCATTTATTTCGCCCTTGCTTTCGGGAATTGCCGATTATGTTGGCAACAAGAAAACGTTTATGAAGTTTTTTTGCTACTTGGGCGCCTTGTCCTGTATGGGTCTTTATTTTTTCAGTTTGGATAGAATTTATATAAGCCTGCTCTTTTATTTCTTCGGATTGATAGGTTTTTGGGGTAGTCTTGTTTTCTATAATTCCTATTTGCCCGATGTGGCCTTTCCGGAACAGCAGGACCGCATAAGCGCCCGAGGATATTCCTTAGGTTATATTGGCAGCGTAATACTGTTGCTATTGAATCTGGCAATGATCATGAAACCGGAACTTTTCGGATTTGGCGCAGGTGGCTCCGCAAGTATGGAGGCTATGCGCTGGTCTTTTATCTCGGTAGGGGTTTGGTGGATCATTTTTAGCCAGTACTCGTTTTATTATTTACCAAAGGGAAATATGGAACGAAAAAAAGTAAGCTCGAAAATAGTGCTAAACGGTTTTAGGGAATTGCGGGGCGTTTATCGGTCCCTTGCAGCAAACCAACAACTGAAACGCTATTTGGCCGCGTTCTTTATCTACAGCATGGCGGTGCAAACGGTGATGCTCGTGGCCACCTATTTTGGTGAACAGGAAATTGCTTGGGGCGATGATGGCGCAAAAACCATGGGATTGATTGTAAGTATTCTTATAATCCAACTCGTTGCCGTTGGCGGTGCGGTGCTAACCTCGCGCGCTTCGGAAAAATTTGGCAATATTCCTGTATTGGTAGTTATAAATAGTATCTGGGTAGCCATTTGCATTGTGGCCTTTTTTATTGCCCGACCTGTTGAATTCTATGTTACCGCGAGTGTGGTAGGCTTGGTGATGGGAGGCATCCAATCGCTTTCGCGCTCCACCTATTCAAAATTTTTGCCTGAAACGAAGGATACTACTTCCTATTTCAGTTTTTACGACGTCGTGGAAAAAATTGGAATTGTAATAGGAATGCTTATTTATGGCTTTATCGATCAAATTACCGGAAGTATGCGCAATTCCATTTTGTTCTTGGTATTGTTTTTTATGACGGGCGTATTTTTACTTTTAAGAGTTCCCCGAAATAAAAACAATTAAACAATTTTTGTTTAAGTTTGCGTTTATTACCTACCAAACAACCCAATCTATGAAGAAAATATATTTATTGAAGGCGCTTTTTTTTATTGGTATAGCCTTTCATTTCCTTTCGTGCGAAAATGAACCCCTGACCGGCGAATTTTATCAAGAAGAACAAAACGAGGCTGAGGAGGGACAATTTATTGCCGATATTGAAGGAGTTCAGTTTATTGCAGCTACTGCATCGGCAACCTTAACTACCGAAAACCAATTGGTAATTACCGGATCAAAACCCGGTGGCGAAGACATCGTGCTGGCCGTTGTAGATGCAGCTGTGGGCTCGTTTAACCTTTCTACCGGAGGCGCGGTCGAAAATGGCGCCTTTTATTTTGACGGTTCGGTGAACCCATTGCCCTATAGCTCCGCCCAGGCCTTGGGAGGATATGGCCAGCTGAAGATAAGCGAACTAAATACGGATGCTAAAACAGTTACGGGAACCTTCAGTTTTGTTGGCTACAGAATTAAGGTGGACGACAATGGCGAGCCCGTCCTGGACGGAAATGGCAATCCGGTTTTGGAAAGCAAGGAAATTGCCTCCGGAGCCTTCAATTCCATTGAATATATTTTGGACGACACCGGCGGCGGCGGGGGCGGCGCACCGGAGCACGAATTTTTTGCAAAGGTTGACGGTGTAGATTTTATCGCGGATACAATTTCGGTGACCGAACCAATAGTTGGAAATGTCCATATGATAAAAATTGAGGCAAAAAATTCCGAAGGCCAACAAATTCGTATAGATATTCCTCGATTGCTGGGAGTGGGCACTTTTGAAATGACACGCATTTCCGATGGAACCGATCTAATAGCTCTTTATAATGCAGGCAACGGAAGCGACAACCTTACTTCGGATCCGGGATCTATAACCATTACTGAATTCGATCTTGAAACAGGCGTGCTTAAAGCAACCTTTGCCTTCACCGGCACCGATCCATTAAATCAAATTCCCGACGTTGTTGAAATTACCGAAGGAAGCCTGACCGTATATTTTGAAGGAGTTCCCGGTGCCAGCAACGCATTTTCTGCAACCGTGAACAACGCGCCCTACTTGCCCGGGGAAATAGTTGTGGAAACTTCCGTAGTAAATCAATATCCACGAGTTACCATCACCACGACGCAAGATGAAAAAGGAATGATGCTATCCTTTCCGTTGACCATAACCGAAGGCATATTTGACATGGGTCCTGAGGTTGTGGATGGCGATGAAATAGTGGCCTCATATACACCCATAGTAGGAACCACCATTAGCTACGCGTCCATGCCCGGCGTTCTGGAAATAACAAATTATGACCTCGCCAATGGTATCATTGAAGGAAATTTCAATTTTACCGGCAAGGACGCCACGGGACAGGACCCAACGGAATACCAAATTACCGGCGGTCAATTTTTGATTGTGCTTCCATAACCCTACTAAAAAATTAAAAAAAAGTGCCGTCTTAGAATTCACTCTGGCGGCATTTTTATTTGAAAATCGGTTGTCTTAAAGTAAATTCACTAGAACTGGCACAACTCTTGAAATAATGAGCTGCAGAGCATAGAAAAAAGGTGAAGCCCAGTGCTCTCTACATGTTCCAAATTAAAATCAAATAAATAATCAGACCTTGTGTACTGTTATATTGTGACACAATGTCCTAAATAATTATATGGCAAATTCAAAACTTATATCATTGGACAAGTTGTCATTTCAGGATTTAAACGAAGACGCAGAATTTATACCGCTTATGTCCTCAGAGGACGAAGATGCAATGCACAAGGAAGAACTTCCGGAGATACTTCCAATTTTGCCACTTCGGAATACGGTCTTGTTTCCGGGAGTGGTAATTCCCATTACGGCAGGGCGCGACAAATCCATAAAATTGATCAACGAAACCAACAAAGGGAATAAGGTAATTGGCGTGGTTGCACAAAAGGATGAAAACGAAGAGGAGCCGGGTCTTGAGGATATTAACACTATCGGTACGGTTGCCCAAATCTTAAGGGTCCTAAAAATGCCAGATGGAAACACCACCGTTATTATTCAAGGAAAAAAACGCTTTGAGGTTACCGAGGTCATAACGACCAATCCCTATATGACCGCAACCATTCGGGAAGTTGCCGAAGCGCGGCCCGAAAAGGAAAGCGAGGAATTTGGCGCCATTATAGATTCCATAAAGGAAATGGCCCTTAAAATTATTAAACAAAGCCCGAACATTCCTTCCGAAGCTGCATTCGCAATAAAGAACATTGAAAGTTCGAGCTTTCTTATCAATTTTGTTTCTTCCAATTTGAATATAGAAGTAGAGGAGAAGCAGGCCCTTTTGGAAATTAACAATTTAAAGGACCGCGCGCTTGAAACCCTTCGCTATATGAATATGGAAATCCAGAAGCTTTCCCTTCGGAACGACATCCAGAGCAAGGTTCAAAGCGATATTAACCAGCAGCAGCGGGAGTATTTTCTCCAACAACAAATAAAAACCATACAGGAAGAATTGGGCGGCTCGACCATGGAGGAGGAAATTGAGGAAATGCGCGAACGTTCCAAAAAGAAGAAGTGGGGGAAGGAAGTGGAGAAACATTTTCAAAAGGAACTTTCCAAAATGCAGCGAATGAATCCGCAGGTGGCGGAATACAGCATTCAACGAAATTATCTGGAATTGCTCTTGGAGCTTCCATGGATGCAATACAGCAAGGACAAATTTGACCTGAAACGCGCACGTAAAATTTTGGATCGCGACCACTACGGACTTGACGATGTCAAAAAGCGGATTATTGAATATTTGGCCGTACTCAAATTGCGCAATGACATGAAATCGCCCATCCTGTGCCTCTATGGTCCCCCGGGCGTTGGTAAAACCTCGTTGGGAAAATCAATAGCCGAGGCACTGGGCAGAAAATACGTGCGCATGAGTTTGGGCGGACTCCGCGACGAGGCCGAAATCCGCGGACATCGCAAAACGTATATCGGGGCCATGCCCGGGCGAATCGTTCAAAGTATTAAAAAGGCGGGAACCAGCAATCCGGTTTTCGTTTTGGACGAAATTGATAAAATTTCGGCCAGCCACCAAGGCGATCCTTCCTCCGCCATGCTGGAAGTGCTGGACCCCGAACAGAACAACGCATTTTACGACAACTTTTTGGAACTGGGCTATGATCTTTCAAAAGTCATGTTCATTGCAACATCCAATAGTTTGAGCTCCATTCAGCCTGCCCTTCGCGACCGGATGGAAATTATAAATGTTACCGGCTACACGGTGGAGGAAAAAGTTGAAATAGCAAGGCGCCATTTGCTTCCAAAACAACTCAAGGAACACGGTATGGCAGCAGACGCTTTAAAAATTGCGCGGCCCCAGCTGGAAAGAATAGTTGAAGGTTACACTCGTGAAAGCGGGGTAAGAAGCCTGGAAAAACAAATTGCAAAAATGGTGCGCTATGCCGCTATGAAGATTGCCATGGACGAGCCGTACGAGAAAAAAATTACCAACGCTACGATCGTTGAAGTTTTGGGCTCTCCGAAAATGGAACGCGATAAATATGAAAACAACGATGTGGCAGGCGTGGTAACGGGTCTTGCCTGGACCAAAGTGGGAGGCGATATATTGTTTATTGAATCAACACTCTCAAAAGGAAAAGGCTTGTTGAACATGACGGGTAATTTGGGAAAGGTAATGAAGGAATCGGCCACCATCGCACTGGAATATATTAAATCCAACGCGGAACAATTGGGCATCAATCCGGATATTTTCGATAACTACAATGTGCATATTCATGTTCCCGAAGGAGCCACCCCAAAGGACGGGCCCAGTGCCGGTATTACCATGCTGACCTCCCTAGTATCACTCTTTACACAGCGAAAGGTGAAAAAATCCATTGCGATGACCGGCGAAATAACACTTCGGGGAAAGGTGCTTCCCGTTGGCGGAATAAAGGAAAAAATCCTCGCAGCCAAACGGGCGCGAATCAAGGAAATATTGCTGTGCGAAGAAAATAGGCGCGACATTCAGGAAATTAAACCCGAGTATCTAAAAGGCCTTACCTTTCATTATGTAAAGGATATGAGCGACGTATTGAACTTGGCCCTTACCAAGGAGAAAGTAAAAAACCCCAAAAAGTTGTAGGGGTTTGTTCAAACGGAAGGAGAATTTTCAATAATGTCTAAGGCTCTATAATTATCGGAAGACATTAAGGGATTGTCCTTTTTGGCATTCAAAAAATTAGACAGCCAAGTTTCATTGCCTTGCAAAAATAAATTATACTTGCATTCGTTAAGATTTTAGTTACGGTAACTCGCATTTATGGCCCAAAAGGTTTTTTTAGTTGTTTCGCTCTTTTTATCTCAGCTTTTAGTGGCTCAGATCGGGGGAAGGGCAACCTATCAATTCCTTAATTTGGTAAATAGCCCCAGGATGGCTGCACTCGGCGGCAAGGTGGTTACCAATTATGATTACGATCCAACACAGGGTTCCTTCAATCCAGCGAGTATCAACCCGGCAATGGACAATCAACTTTCTCTCAATTATACCAATTATATAGGCGATGTAAATTACGGCACCGCGGCCTACGCCTATCTTTGGGACCGAAGGACACAAGTGCTACACGCCGGGGTGAGCTATATAAACTACGGTAAATTTGACGGCTATGATGAAACCGGTAACCCAACCAGCAGCTTTGGAGGCGGGGAAGTTGCGCTTTCGCTGGGACATGCCCGAAACATTGCATTTACCAATTTCCATGTGGGCGTAAACCTCAAGCTGATTTCCTCCAAATTGGAAAATTACTCCTCATTTGGTGGCGCTTTGGACGTTGGATTGATGTATGTTTATGAAGACTGGGATCTGCACATAAGCGGAGTGGCCCGAAATATTGGTACCCAATTTACTCCCTATCACGAGGAATATGAACCGCTGCCCTTTGAAGTTATATTAGGAATTTCGCAAACACTCGAAAACATTCCAATTCGCTGGCATTTCACCTTGGAGAATATGCAACAATGGAAAATTGGCTTTGCAAACCCCGCTCGGGCGGAAACAGATTTGGAAGGGCAGACCACCCCGGAGAAAATTTCATTTATAGACCACGCCTTCCGGCACATGATTGCGGGTGTAGAACTTTTCCCAGAAAGTGGATTCAATATCAGATTGGGTTATAACTTTAGAAGGGGCGAGGAGTTGCGCATTATTGAAAAGCGCTCCTTTGCAGGCCTCAGTGCCGGATTTGCCATAAAATTGAATAAATTTCGGCTGAGCTATTCCTATTCAAAATACAGCGCGGCGGCTTCCTCCAGCTTTTTTGGCTTAAATCTGGATCTGCAATGAGTCGGAAAATCACCATTGCCATAGACGGGTACTCCAGCACCGGAAAAAGTACGGTAGCCAAACAATTGGCCGATTATTTGGGCTATGTGTACGTGGACAGCGGCGCCATGTATAGGGCAATCACCCTTTACGCCCTGCAGCAGGGAATAATTGCGGAAGCACATTTTGATGTGCCGCAATTGCTCCGGGTGCTGCCTGCTATCCATCTATCATTTGAAAAACAGAAAGATTGGCCTGTAGCCAGGATATTCCTGAATGGACGCGATGTTGAAAATGAAATCCGCGGCTTGGAAGTTTCTAAATTTGTTAGTCAAATTGCCGCTGTACACGAAGTACGGACAAAACTAGTGGCGCAACAGCAACAAATGGGCCTGGAGAAAGGGGTTGTTATGGACGGGCGCGACATCGGGACGGTTGTTTTTCCCAAGGCTGAACTAAAAATTTTTATGAATGCCTCGGCACTGGAACGTGCCCAAAGAAGGTTTAAGGAGCTCAGGGAAAGAGGCGACACGGTTACCTTTGATGAAATTCTTCAGAATATTCAGCAACGAGATTACATAGATACTACGCGGCAGGATTCCCCACTTCGCAAGGCGGAAGGCGCAATTGAAATTGATAATTCCGAAATGAATCTTCAAGATCAGTTCCAAATGGCATTACAATTGGCCAAGGATCGCATTGCAGGACGCTTGTAACTTTTTGAAATCATTTTTTTTGGGTTTCCCAAAACTTTCCTAAACTTGAACTTTTTTATTAATTTTTGAACTATGGGATTTTTTCAGGAATTTAAAAATTTCGCCATTAAGGGCAATATGATAGATATGGCTGTGGGAATTGTTATTGGAACAGCCTTCAACAATGTTATTAGTACTATAGTCAAGAAAATCATAATGCCGCCGCTTTCCCTGCTTACAGATGGGGTAAAGCTTTCCAATAAAAAACTATTGCTCCGCTCGGCATCCACAAACGTTGAGGAAGTTGCTATTGGCTATGGGGAATTAATCGAGGTTTTGATTGATTTTTTTATAATAGCATTCACCATTTTTGTGGTTATAAAAATAATCCACAAGTTCAAGCAAAAAGCGGAAGACCCGAGCGATAAAACGGTCGAGACTCCCAAAAACATCCAACTTCTTTCAAACATCGAAAAGCTGATGGAAGAACAGAACGCCCTTTTGAAAAAAAAGCAGCATTAATCTTCCACCTTTTTGGCGGATGCCTTGCTGGTCTTGGTTTTCCCTACCTCACTGAATTCAAAGGAATAGGTATTCTTGTGTGTGTTTAGAATTTTTATGTGGATCGCCTTTTTTTCTGCTTGGTTCCTTGGATGCAATTTTTCCAGAATATACTCGCAATCGTTGATCCACCGAATGGAGGAAGTGTCGCTTTTGCCATTGAAAAAGTCAATTTCTATGGAATCGTTCCTGATAATGGTAGTCTTAAAAACTTCAGTCCCTGAAAGAGCCTCAAATTCAAAGGTTCCAGTCCTGAAGGTCGAACAATCGCGCTCCCTTTCATAACAACTGTTCGTTAAAAGAAGAAGGAGGGCTAAAGGAAATGAAAAGCGCATTTGATTATTTTTTTGCGAATTTCCGAAATTTTAAGCACAATCGGTCAGTTTTGGTACACATTAAAACTGCCGTCGGTATATAGAATGATTACCTTTTCAATAGTTGCCGCTCCGTTTTTAATGGTGGTGGCTTGTTGTTTAGGCAAGCCGATGGGGTCAGAAAATAAATCAGGGGACGCGCCTTCCCGTGGTGTGGATATTTTTTCACCCTTTTTCAATATTTCGTCTGAAGAAACGGGAGCAGGGAAGGAGCCCTTTCCGAAGAGCAACCAATCCATTTGTACCTCCGGAAATTTTTGCGTTAGTTTCATAACAAATTCCAGGCTCGGTTTGTTTCTTCCGGATAAAAGATGTGAAATACTGGAACGGTTAAAATTTATTTTCTCCGCCAGAATGGTGGCAGTTATTCCGTAAAAGGAGAGTATTTTTTCTAGTCTTTTTATAAAATCAGTTGAGTTTATCATTGTAACATTTCAAAATGAATTTAACCGATTACAAATGTAAACATTTTTTGAATAAAGTCATTGTTTTAATAGAATACGAATGGGATATTATTTAAATTTTACTTTAAATAAAACTATTTAATTTATTGATTTATAGTGTTTACAATTTTTATTTTAGAAACGATTACTTAGTAGGCTTTAAGAGGGTATGCATTTCGTCTACTTAAAACACATTTGTAAACAATAGATCACCGATTAATAGTTTACAATTGTAAACAAGCCATTGTTTACCTTTGTAGCGTTACTCTTTTTAAATGAAAATCGAGACTTGGTATCGCGACCATTTTGAACACCAGCTAAAAGGCAGGTACATCAGTATGCAACATATTTATCCACTATTGGACATGTACCAATTGCATTATGAAATTTCGGTTCCGGGTCTTTCGGAATCCGGCAAGGATCTGCCGTTGATAAAAGTGGGTAAGGGGCCGAAGATTGTTTTGGGCTGGTCACAAATGCACGGTAATGAAGCTACAACTACCAAAGCTCTTTTTGATTTTTTAAAATTTATAAGCCAACAACACTTTTTTGAAAAGGAAATCGACTTATTTTTTAAAACATATTCCTTCTATTTCTTTCCGATATTAAACCCGGATGGCGCAAGTAATTATACGAGGGAAAATGCAAATAATGTGGATTTAAATCGCGATGCAAATTTTCGTTCCCAAAAGGAAAGCCAATGTTTACGACATGTATTTGAATTTTTGAAACCTGATTTGTGCCTCAACCTTCATGATCAGCGTTCCATTTATGGATTTCAAAATGGTAAACCGGCAACGCTGTCCTTTTTGGCACCGGCCGCGGATACAAAATTGTCCATCACCGCTGCCCGCAAAACGGCCATGGCTCAAATTGTAAAGATGAACGGTTATCTGCAACAAATAGTTCCGGGCCAAATTGGTAGATATGATGATAGTTTTAACGAAGCCTGCGTAGGGGATACCTTTCAAAAATTAGGGGTCCCTACAATTTTGTTCGAGGCCGGCCATTTCCAGAAGGATTACCAGCGCGAAAAATCAAGGGAATTTATATTGTACGCCCTGCTTTCTCTTTTTGACCTGCTTCCCAATACGTTAAAAGAAATTGATTATAATTCCTATTTCAATATTCCTGAAAACCGTAAGAACTATAATGATATCATTTTGCGAAATGTTTCCCTGGAAGGCCAATCAAAAACAATCTCCATTGGCATTCAGTATCAAGAGGTTTTGGTGGGCGAAAAAATAAAATTTGTCCCTATAATTGACGAAATTGGAAATATGGGAAGTAAATTCGGACATATTGAGTATGATTTTACCGGCAAACAAATTCTAACGAATGTGCAAGATAATTTAACAGTCGGGGCCAATATTTCAGAAATTTTTGATAAAAATGATATTTCAATGCTCTATTTTCAATAATTTAGTTTCTTTATCCTGCGAAACTTTATACTTTTGCAAAAAAAAATAAAATTGTTATGCCAAAGTTTAAATTAGACGATACCGATCACAAAATTCTGAGTTTACTAATCGATAATACCCGAATTCCTTTTACGGATATTGCAAAAAAATTGGATATTTCTGCAGGAACAGTTCACGTCCGTGTAAAAAAAATGGAAGATGCGGGCATTATCACCGGTTCATCCCTTCAGGTTGATTATAAAAAATTGGGCTATTCCTTTATTGCTTATGTTGGAGTCTTTATTTTTAAAACTTCCCAAACACAGTTTGTTTTGGAACGCATCAGCCACATACCATTTGTTACTGTAGCCCACGTTACTACAGGAAAATTTAATATTTTTTGTAAGATCAGGGCGCGCGATACTGCCCATGCCAAGGATATTATTTATCAAATAGATGACATTGAGGGCGTTAGCCGCACGGAAACCATGATTTCCATGGAAGAAAGTATTAATGATAAAAAGCGATTGCTCCATTCCATATTTAAGGAGATTTAGTTTTTTTCCCAAAATTATCTTAGAACCTTTGTCCTCCGGCAAAGGTTTTTTTTATCTTTCGTAAAAAAGTATATGAGCATTGCTTTAAATCCCTCCGAATACAACCCCTACTATAAATCTTATATTGATTTGGTTTCGAATACATCATTGATGGAGGCACTTTCTGCCGGAAAATCCATAGTGGCTTCTTTTTTTGAAAGCTTGCCCAGCGCAGTTTGGACCTATCGCTACGCCCCGGAGAAGTGGACACCCAAGGATATTCTACAGCACATAGCAGATACCGAACGGGTTTTTGCCTACCGCGCTCTATATTTTGCCCGTAGCCAAAATGCCGATTTAAAGGGTTTTGATGAAAATATTTTTGCGGAAACCGCAATGGCCAATGAACAATCCACAGTAGCGCTTGTGGATAATTACAAAGCCGTCCGTGCCGCGACACTAAAATTGTTTTCAAGTTTTACCGACCATCAATTATCCCAGAGAGGCCGCGCCAACGGTAGTGAAATGTCCGTTAGGGCAGCCGGAATTATTATTTGTGGGCACGAAATTCACCATTGCAACATTATTAAGGAACGCTATTTATGATACGATTTTTCAAATTATTAAAGCAAACCTATTTGAGTTGGGATAAGAACGATCCGTGGGCAAAAAGCGCGGTGATTGCCTATTACGCCCTTTTTTCCCTGCCTTCACTGCTAATTATTACCGTCCATTTTGCGGGTATATTTTTTGGAAGGGAGGCCGTTGAGGGTCGGATTACCAACGAAATTAGTGGGCTAATAGGCACCCAAAGTGCGGAATTGATACAGACCATGATTATCAATGCCGCCCTCTCAGAAAGTTCCGTGCTGTTTATAATTTTCGGGGTGGGAATTTTGATTTTCGGTGCCACAGGAGTATTTTTTCAACTGCAGAAGGCATTGAACGACATTTGGAGCGTGCGTGCCAAAAAGAACACCATTCTGGATACGTTGAAACGACGGGCCATTTCTTTTGGAATGGTTCTGATTATTGGCCTCTTGTTGTTGATTTCCCTGGTTATCACTACCGCCATCAATGCCTTGAGCGATATTATCGGAAATTATTACACCGAACTTTCCGAACATATTGTTCAAATTTTGAATTTCGTCTTTTCGCAATTGATTATAACCTCGCTTTTTGCTGCCATTTTCACCCTGCTGCCCGATGTAAAAATTAAGTGGAAAACCAATTTTATCGGGGCCTTTTTTTCTTCGCTTTTATTTTTGATAGGAAAATATTTGATCGGTTTTTATTTTGCCAAATCAGATCCGGCGTCCATTTATGGGGCTGCGGGAAGTTTGGTGCTCATTCTTTTGTGGGTTTACTACACCTGTCTCATTCTATTTTTCGGCGCTGAGTTCACGGTCAATTGGGCCATTCACCGAAACATAAAAATTGAACCCACCAGCAATGCAACCCTTAGTTATGAATTGGAAATGGAAAAGCTGCGAGAATACAAGGAAAAGGTAGAGGCCGATAAAAAAAAAGCCGAAACATTAAAGAATAATTGAACCTTGCAATTCCTTAACAAAGATTAATAAAAGATTAGTAGTATAAACTTGCCGAACCGCCTCGGGTAATTTAAATTCAATCCAAAATAATTGTTTAACTAAAAATGAAAAAGATTATGAATAAGAGAATTGCAATTTTGGCTACAGACGGTTTTGAGGAATCTGAATTGAAATCGCCTAAGGAAGCTATGGAAAAAGAAGGTTTTAAGGTAGAGATTGTAAGTGAAAAAGAGGGCAAAATCAAGGCCTGGGCCGATGGCAATTGGGGCAGCCAATATGCGGTGGACACTACCCTAAAAAATGCATCGGCAAAAGACTACAACGCTCTGGTACTTCCGGGTGGAGTTATAAATCCGGACAAGTTGCGTAGAAATGAAGACGCATTAAAATTTGTAAAACATTTCTTTGAACAGAAAAAACCAGTGGCAGCAATATGCCACGGTCCGCAAACCCTGATTTCTGCAAGCGTGGTAAAAGGACGGAAAATGACTTCATTCATTTCCATTAAGGATGACCTCATCAATGCCGGTGCAAACTGGGTTGACGAGGAAGTGGTGGTTGACGAAGGTTTTGTTACCAGCAGAAATCCGCACGATCTGCCCGCATTTAATTCAAAATTGATCGAGGAAATTAAAGAGGGAAAACACGAAATGCAACACGCATAGAGGTATTATTTTATACCGAAACAAAAAAGAGGCCCAAGGCCTCTTTTTTTATTGGGTGGTGAGAGCAATTATTCTTCTTCCCCGTCATCCATTTTTTTCTTGTCCGGAATTTCGCTGATCGGTTCATTGAAATCGGCATCATCGTAATCGTCTTCATCAAAATTGGCCATGCTTGTTTCAAGCCGGGAGCTTACTTTAACCAAATATATGGTGTCCTCGGTTCGAACCTCTACAGCTTCAATGGTTTCATTTTTAGCATTTTTAAAGGTAATAACATGGTCGTCATCATATCCGTCAGGATACTTCTCCACCAATAAAGAAAGTATTTCAGGGGTCAACTTTCTATAATCTACAATGATTCGCTTCATTTAATATGTATGCTTTGATTTGTGGTTATAAAACTATTCAAAAATTGAGGACTGCAAAATAATTTGAAGAAAATTTTCAGAAATTTTTATAGTAGTCAAAGGCCTTATAAATCAATTCATTGTTGACTATACAATTGATTTCGGGCTTACCAATATCCCGGAGCAATACAAAAAGCACCTGCCCGTTGCGGTTTTTTTTGTCGAAATGGGTTAGCTTGAGTATAGCCGTTATGTCATTTTCTGAAAACTCTTGTTTGGGAAAATAGTTGATTAGGGTGTCCGAAATTTCAGCCAATATGTTTTTTGGGAAACCGCACATTTCAGAGGAAATATAGGTGGCCAAAATCATACCTACTGCCACGGCCTCTCCGTGCAAAAGGGTTTGTTTATGGGCGCTTTCCAAAAAATAAGATTCAATGGCATGGCCCAAGGTGTGGCCAAAATTAAGTGTTTTCCGAAGGTTATGCTCTTGCGGATCCTTTGCCACAATTTCATTTTTTATCTGGATTGATTCCCAAATAAGGGCTTCCAGTTCCAAATCATTTCTGAAATTGGTGTTCTTCACGCGGTGCCAGTAACTGCTGGAATGTATGAGGCCGTGTTTCAACATTTCTGCAAGCCCGGACAACAGTTGTTCCTCGGGCAGGGTTTTTAAAAATGCCGTATCGACCAATATCATATCTGGATGGTTTACAACCCCAATTTGGTTTTTTACCGCCCCCAGGTCCACACCGTTTTTTCCTCCTACGGCCGCATCCACCATAGCGAGCAGGGAGGTGGGAACGTTTATGAAATCCATTCCCCGCTTAAAGGTAGAAGCTACAAAACCACCCAGATCGGTAACTACACCTCCGCCAAGATTGATTAGGAGGCTACCGGGATCGGCGCCTTTTTCCGAAAGACTTTCCCAAACATATTTACAGCTTTCCAGATTTTTGTGGATTTCTCCCGCTGGAATAATAATGATTTGAAGAGAGGAGGAGTGAGGGCTTATTTTATTTAGGAAATAGGATAGGCAGTTATCGTGCGTATTTTCATCAGCGAGGACGAATAATTTCGAAGGTTTCCTATGGTCTAGGAGCGACAATAAGGTCTCCCAGGCGTGCTCATTCTTATAAACACGTCCTTTTTCGAAGCCTTCATTTTCCATCATTTTATTGATATTTCTCATATATTTAAAAGTTCAAATCTAAGTATATTTGCACAGTTTATCTATAAAAGTATATGATCCCAACTTCCCTTTTCGATAATACCGAAATTGCCTTCAAACTTAAAAGCGATTCGGAACTGGAACGCGCCTATTTTCTATTCAAGATGATTTCAAAGGAACCTCTGGTGAAAATTGGAGCTGCCGTTACCAAATTTGCGCTGAATGTAAACCTGCCTGTGGAGGGCTTGATACGCTCCACCGTTTTCGACCATTTTTGTGGCGGGGTGAATGAGCGCGACTGCATGGGGACGGTTGAAAAACTTTTTGACGTTGGCGTTTCTTCGGTATTGGATTTTTCGGTGGAAGGAAAGGAAGAGGACACTCAGTTTGATGCTACAGCCAATAAAGTTATTGAATTGACACAGCTCGCCCAAAACATGGAAGCCATGCCATTTTCGGTTTTTAAGCCAACCGGATTCGGAAGATTTAAAATATACCAAAAAATCACAGAAAATGAACCGTTGACCGAGGCGGAAAAAGGATATTGGAATAACATCGAAAACCGATATGATCGGGTTGCCAAGGTAGCCAATGAATATGGAATCCGGTTGCTGATTGATGCTGAGGAATCATGGATGCAGGATGCCGCAGATGCGCTCTGCGAATCCATGATGGAGAAATACAATACGGAGCGCGCCATTGTTTTCAACACTTTGCAGTGTTATCGCTGGGATCGATTGGATTATTTAAAGCAGCTTCACCAAAGAGCCAAACAAAAGGGGTACAAGTTAGGTTTCAAAATTGTCCGTGGCGCCTATATGGAAAAGGAAAACGAACGTGCTGCTGAAAAAGGATACAAATCGCCCATTTGTGAAAGCAAAAAAGCAACGGACGACAACTTTAACGAAATAATGAAATATATTCTGGACAATCTGAACGATATTGAACTTTTTGTGGGTACGCACAATGAAAACAGTACCTACCTGGCGATGGAAATAATGGACCAAAAATCCATTTCAAAAAGTGATGACCGGATTTGGTTTGGCCAGTTGTTCGGGATGAGCGACCACATTTCGTTTAATTTGGGAGCTGAGGGTTATAATGTAGCAAAATATATTCCCTTTGGCCCGGTTAAAGACGTGATGCCCTATTTAATACGCCGCGCCGAGGAAAATACTTCGGTGGCAGGCCAAACCAGCCGCGAACTCACTCTCTTAAAAAAGGAGAAGGAGCGAAGAAAGCTTTAGCGACAAATTGAAATAAAGAAGTATTCCATCGAAGGGCTCCATGCTATTTTTGGATCACTTCCGCGGTCATTATCGTAGCCAAACTGTCGCAGTTTTCTACTTTAATTTTTAGCTTCCTCTCCAAAACCTTTCCCGTAATAACATATTGTTTGCAAGAATCCAAACGGGTATTGCTTTCGGAAAAAACAACATCGCCCTCTTTCAATAAGGTGGAAATTGCGTTGGTATCCATTCTGTTTTCACGCAGAACCAAAAGTGTATTTTCGGAGAAGGCCCTGTTTTTTAGCCGGATATTTTTTAAGGTCCTTGCGTCCAACCCGTAGGCGCAGGAGGTCTTTTTGCCACTAAGAATAAAAAAAAGTAAAATTATTCCAATAACAAAACCACCTGAAAAATAGGCCAATCGGTAAGCAAACTTCATTTTTTTGGATTAAGGTTAGTACATTTTAAGAAATAGGGTGGACGGAGATTAAAAAATCAATAGATTAAGATCGCTGTACGGCAGATCGAACCAATCCGCGACCGCTTTGTTCGTCAAAATTCCGCGGTAAAAATACAACCCATTTTTTAATCCGTTATCAAAACGAATGGCATTTTCCAGTCCACCACTTTCTGCTATTTCCAAAATATAGGGGGTAAAAATATTGCTTATGGAAATGGATGCCGTCTTTGGATAGCGTGCAGGAATATTGGGAACTCCATAATGAATAACATCGTGTTTAATAATAGTTGGGTTATCGTGACTGGTCATTTCGGTGGTTTCGAAACAGCCACCCATATCCACGCAGACATCAATGATTACAGCACCTTTTTTCATATTCCGTACCATTTCCTCAGAAACGATGATGGGCGCCCGATTTTGTCCACGCACTGCGCCAATGGCCACGTCACAGCGCAAAAGAGCCTTCATTAAGTTTTTTGGTTGAATGGTGGAAGTGTAGAGAATCCGGTTAACGTTGGTTTGTATAGTTCGCAATTTGGTAATGGAACTATCAAAAACCTTTACATTTGCGCCCAATCCCAATGCAGATCGAACGGCAAACTCCCCTACGGTACCTGCCCCTATCACCACCACCTCAATAGGGGGCACCCCGCTGATGTTCCCGAAAAGTAGCCCGTTTCCTTTTTTGGCATTTACCATGAGTTCAGCGGCTATAAGAACTGCTGCAGTGCCCGCAATTTCGCTCAGCGCCTTAACTGCCGGGTAACTGTGGTCTTCATCCTTGATAAACTCAAAGGCCAATGCCGTAATTTTCTTTTTGGCCAACGCCTCAAAGTATGATTTTTGCCTCGTTTTTAATTGAAGCGCAGAAATTAGAACGGTTTTCGGTTTTATGAATTCCAGTTCCTCTAAGGTGGGCGGTTCAACTTTAAGGACTATTGGACATCCAAAAACTTTTTTTGTGTTGTCCGTCATCTGGGCGCCTGCTTCGGCATAATCCTTATCTGAAAACCCGGCATCGTTGCCGGCCCCTTTTTCTATCAGCACCTTATGGCCATTGCTGACAATGGCGTTTACAGCATCGGGGGTAAGGCAAATTCGCTTTTCCTGAAAATACGCTTCCTTGGGAATGCCGATATAAAGTGCTCCTTTTTCCTTGGAAATTTCAAGAGTTTCCTCTTGGGGCAGTAGCTGTGCTATCGTGAAAGGTGATTTTGGTTTTGGCATGATGCTTCAAGGTAAGAAAATAACTTTAGAGGTTCCGATGTTCCATTAGCGGAATAGATCTTTTATTTGTGTCCAGAAGGATCTTTTTTGCAACAGTTCCTCTTCAAAGGATTTTAGATCGTCTGACCTCATCTGGCTGAATAATTTTGCGCGGATCAGGTACACAAAGGGAACTAATACCATCATAATTGGTATAACATAAATAATTTCAACCTCATCAGCATTCAAATTTTGTTTCAAAATATTAAAAAGCTGAAAGATGTACATGGACAAGGGAACCAAAATTATCCAGTGCCACCAGTGCTTGCAAGTAAAAAACCAAATCAATAAAAGGATAACTGGAATTATTTTACCCGTAAGAAACCATGCATATTGGTAAAGAGAGGGATATTTTGTGGTAAAGGTAAAAAATGAAGTTTCCCAGACCATAGTATCGGCTGGGAAACTTTCATAGGAATAATATATAAAAGGAGTACAGGCCATAATAAAAACAATGATGCCTCCCTGTATAAGACTTTTTCTATCCGGCTGGCGGAACTTTAACCGTTCTGACGTCGATTTGTTGTGGGGCTTGTTCATCTTGGATTCCTTCTGGGGTGCAAGAAACAAATAATCCTGCGGCAAAAATTGCGGCTACAATAATAAGTTTTAAGTTTTTCATAATAGTAAGTTTTGTGAGGTTAATATGGGTCAAACTTACACTCAAAAAACGTGAACATACTAATTATGTTTATGGTATCTTTACAGGTTATTCTGCAATAAAATGCTTTGAAATACATTTTAAAGATTGTGTAGGTGTTAAAACCTTGACAATTTCAATAACGGATACCTTTTATATTATTTCACCGGCAGCACTTCGTTAGGTTATTTCTTGTTTTTTTGTTAGTTAATAGATTTGGGTTTTGAGGAGGTTTTTTATCTTCTAAGTACAAAATTCCATGTTTAATTTTATGGAGGTTATCGTCATCAAATGATAGTGTATTGATTCAAACACCGTACTAAGTTACATATTAAATTTGAAACAGATTATAAGTGAATTTTAAAAAAGATCTTTGATCTGTTGCCAAATATTCTTCTTTGAAGTCAGATCTTCCTCAAAACTCTTTAGGTCCTTGCCCACCAATTGATTGGTAATTTTGGCGCGGATCAGATAAACCAATGGAATAATAACCAACATAATAGGGAAGAGCCACCAGATTTCAACTTCGTCCACAAAACTGGCGTCGTCATTAATTACGTTAAAGAGCTGAAAGGCAAACATCCCTATGGGAATCAAGATTACATGGTACCACCAATGTTTGCAGGTTATAAACCAAATAACCAATAAAAAAAGAGGTACAAATTTACCCATCATGGTCCAAACTGTCACATAAACTGAAGGGTACCAATTGGAGTGATACGTAAACAAAAAAGTTTCCCACGTATTTTCACGAGGGAAACTTTCATAAGAATAAAAAATATAGGGCGTAGCCGCTATGAGTAACGCAATAATACTACCCGTGACTAGGTACGACGATTTCGGATTTTTTGATCTGTTGGGGTGTTTGCTCATCTTGAATGCTTTCTGGGGTGCAAGAAGCGAATGTTCCTAAAGAAATGATTGCAGCGATAAAAAGGTACTTTACAGTTTTCATAATAATAAGCTTTTGTGAGGTTAATGATAGGACAAACCTACTCTGAAAAATGAAAACTATTTTAATTATTATTATTCTATATTTATAAATTTTTTGCCAATAATCTCCCGTTCCTCAACACATTGCGATTTGGGGTCTGTAATGGATGAAAATAGGGGATATGAGAAAAAAATGTTAGGTTCGCTGCAATTTTTACTTCACCGGCATTTGTTTTAGGGTTCTACTTCCATTAGAATTTTTCTGTATAGTTATATTGTTTGAATGTTCGGGCAATAAGGCCTTGATTTTTTCCGGCCATTCAATAAAAATATAATTCCCCGTGTAGAGATAATCCTCCAGGCCAATATCATAGGCTTCTTCAATGGATTTTATTCTATAAAAATCAAAATGATAAAGGGAGCCCTGCTCTATCTGATATTCGTTCACAATGGAGAACGACGGACTGCTCGAAGGTTCCCGGACCCCAAGCTGGCGCACCAATTCTTTAATTAGGGTTGTTTTCCCAACGCCCATTTCGCCATAAAATAAAAAAATAGACGAGGTGGCGGCTGCCAGAACACGGGAGGCAACTTCGGAAATTTGGTTTTGGGTGTATGTTATCTCCATTTTAAAACGGAACGAATATAAAAAATATATCGGTTAAAACCGCATCTGGAAGCTACACTCCAAAGGAATTCACAAAAAGTGAAGAGGCTCGCAAAAGGACTATCGTGGCGTTAAAACTGAAAAAGGAATGATCATCTCCTCCAACGAAACACCCCCGTGCTGATAGGTGTTGCGGTAATAGCTAACGTAGTGATTATAGTTGTTTGGATAGGCAAAAAAGTAGTCGCCTTTGGCAAAGATAAACGAGCTGCTCATATTTATAGAAGGCAAGAAAATCGTTTTCGGATCTTTGGCCGCCAAGACCTCTTTGTCTTCATAGGTTAGACTTTTGCCGGTTTTATAGCGCAGGTTCAAACTGGTGTTTTTGTCGCCGATAACCTTAGATGGATTTTTTACGTTTATGGTGCCATGGTCCGTGGTTATTAAAAGCTTAAAGCCCAAACGAGCTGCTTGCTGAATAATTTCGAGTAAAGGCGAATTCTTGAACCAGCTTTGGGTAAGCGATCGGTAGGATTTATCATTGGAGGCCAATTCCTTGATGACTTCCATTTCTGTTTTGGAATGGGATAGCATATCCACGAAATTATAGACTACAACTGTCAAATCCTCATCCTTGTGGCTTCTGAAATTTTCTGCCAGTTTTTTCCCTTGTTTTAAACTTGAAATTTTGTGGTAGCTCCAATTAATATTGAGGCCCAAACGTTTTAACTGGGCGGCAAAAAATTCTTCTTCTTTCATGTTTTTGCCACCATCATCGGTGTCGTTCAGCCATAGATCCGGATGTAGTTTTTCCATCTCGCTGGGCATAAGGCCAGAAAAAATGGCGTTTCGTGCATATTGCGTGGCTGTGGGCAGGATACTGCAGAAAAGCTCTTCCTTTGTTTTTTTATAGATATTCAGCAAGGTTGGCTCGAAAGCCTTCCACTGGTCGAATCTTAAATTGTCCACCACCACCAACAGGGTAGGGGTTCCTTCCTGTAATTGGGGTTTAATTTTTTCCCGAAACAAAGTATGCGACATTACGGGCGCTTGGCTTTGATCCTCGAACCACTTTGGGTAATTCTTGTCTATAAACTTACAGAATTGGCTGTTCGCCTCTGTTTTCTGCGACTCCAGAATTTCAAACATCCCGGTATCCTCAATATTCTCAAGCTCCAGTTCCCAATAGACCAACTTTTGGTAAAGCTCCTTCCATTCGTCAAAACTGTTGACCATGGATAGGTCCATTGCAATCTTTCGGAATTCCTGTTGATAGCTCGAAGTGGTTTTTTCGGAAACCAGTCTGCTGTGGTCCAGATTCTTCTTTAAACTTAATAGGATTTGGTGCGGGTTGACCGGTTTTATTAAATAATCGGCAATCTTGGACCCTATCGCTTCTTCCATGATGTACTCCTCTTCACTCTTGGTGATCATCACTATGGGTAGGGCGGCTTGTTGTTCCTTTATTTCGGCCAGGGTTTCCAGTCCCGAAAGCCCAGGCATGTTTTCGTCAAGAAAAACAATATCAAACGTTTCCTTGGCTATTTCATCCAGCGCGTCCGTACCGCTCTGTGCAGTGGTTACCTTATAGTTTTTACTTTCAAGAAATAGGATGTGTGGCTTCAGTAAATCGATCTCGTCATCTACCCATAGTACTTTTATGTCGCTCATATTGTATATTTGTTTTTTAATTCAAGTTCCAAGCAACCTTTTTCAATTTTCATTTTCCAAAAAAAAAAATAGGCCCTTGCTGATACTGGTCTTAAAGGAATGGAAATTCCCTGGTTTAAAGGAATTCGGACCAAAAATAAGTGCGATTCCATTCAAAAAAATAACCCTTGCTATTAATTTAAAGTTAAAGTTTGAAAACCCTACCAAAGCATAAAACCATTAACGATCCCATTTACGGTTTTATTACCATTCCCAATAAGTTCATTTTTGAGTTGATGGAGCACCGCTACCTGCAACGCCTTCGCAGGATTTCTCAAATGGGGCTATCCTATATTGTATATCCCGGGGCGCACCATACGCGTTTCCACCATGCGCTTGGCGCCATGTTCTTAATGCAAAAGGCCGTGCAAGTGCTGCAAACAAAAGGGGTTGAAATTTCAAATAAAGAAGAAACTGCCCTCTATGCCGCCATTCTCCTGCACGATATTGGCCACGGCCCGTTTTCGCACGCTATGGAACATAGCATAGTTGAAAATATTGGACATGAACAACTCTCCTTATTGTTTATGGAAAACCTGAATGTTGAGTTCAACAACCAATTGGCGCTCGCCATAAAAATCTTCAAAAATGAATATCCGCGCAAATTTTTGCACCAGTTGGTCTCGGGCCAATTGGATATGGACAGGCTGGACTACCTAAAACGCGATAGTTTCTACACCGGCGTGCCCGAAGGCACCGTCAATGCCCAGCGATTAATTGCTATGCTCAACGTTCGCGACAACCAATTGGTGGTGGAGGAAAAGGGAATCTATTCGGTAGAAAATTTTTTGGTCGCCCGCCGGTTGATGTATTGGCAGGTATATCTTCACAAAACGGGCATTGTCGCGGAACAACTTCTGGTTAGGGTCCTGAAACGTGCCAAGCAGCTCACCGCGCAAGGAATAGACCTGCCCGCCAGCTCGGCATTGAAATTTTTTCTAATAAATACCATTGACGCCAGCAATTTTGACGATCGTGTTCTCAATACTTTTGCACGCCTGGACGATGTTGACATCCTTTCTGCCCTGAAAACCTGGGTGGAAAATGACGATTTTGTGCTGAAAAATCTTTCGAGCATGCTGCTCCATAGAGAATTGTTGAAAATAAAAATTAAGTCAGAGCCTTTTGCGGTTGAAAAATTGAGGAAGAAACAACAAAAATTGGTTGAAACCTGTTCTATTTCAGAAGAAGAGGCCGCCTATTTCGTGTTTGCCGGAAAACTCGAGAACCAAGCCTACAGTATGGAGCGCGACACCATAAACCTCCTAAAGCAGAACGGAAAAATGATAGATGTGGCCAAGGCAAGCGACCAATTAAATTTGGAGGCCCTCTCAAAATCAGTTGTCAAATACTATATGTGCTTTCCAAAAAACAATCCCCACCGCTATCGGGACTAATGGCTTTTTTTCTATTTTTGCAAGAATGAAAGGTATAGAACCCTTAATTCCAATCTTTAAAAAGTAGCAATTTGAAGGGAGTACAGATAAACCTTTTGGTAAAGAAAACCAACATCCAATGAAACAAACATCAAATTTTTTTGAATATACGAAGAAGCTGAAATCCATAAGGATTTCATCGTCCTTTGCAAAAAACAGGAAAGGATGAAGTTTACGGCGGCCCAAATAGCAGGAATTCTGAACGGTACCGTCGAGGGCGATGAAAATATCGCAGTTTCCAAACTCGCAAAAATCGAAGAAGGAAGCAAAGGAAGTCTCACCTTTTTGGCCAACCCCAAATACACCCATTATATTTACTCCACCCAGGCGTCCATAACCATTGTGAACAATGACTTCGTGGCGTCGGGAAAATTGTCCACTACCTTGATTCGCGTAGAAAATGCCTATAAAGCCTTTTCACAGTTGCTGGAATATTACAATCAGGTAAAAATGAATAAAACCGGAATTGAAAACCCCGTGTTTATCGCCGAAACCGCAAAATATGGCAGCAATATCTATTTGGGCGCATTTTCCTATATAGGTGAAAATGTGAAAATAGGAAACAATGTTAAAATTTATCCCAATGTTTATATTGGTGATAATGTAAGTATCGGAAACGATACCACGCTTTTCACGGGAGCAAAAATATATTCGGAAACAATAATCGGCCATAGCTGTGTTATCAACAGTGGGGTAGTGATTGGCGCCGATGGCTTCGGATTTACTCCCAATGAAAAAGGAGAATATCACAAAGTGCCACAAACGGGGAATGTAATTTTGGAGGATAATGTAGATGTAGGCCCGGGAACCACCATAGATAGGGCCACCTTAGGTTCTACCCTCATCAAAAAGGGAGTGAAACTGGACAATCAAATTCAGATCGCCCATAATGTTACCATAGGAGAAAATACCGTAATTGCGGCCCAAACAGGAGTTGCAGGTTCCACCAAAATCGGAAAAAATTGTATCATTGGGGGCCAAGTTGGAATTGCCGGGCACATAGTTATTGGCAATAATGTTAAAATCCAAGCACAGAGCGGCATTGGCAGAAATGTGAAAGATAATGAAACCCTGCAGGGCTCTCCGGCCTTCGGATATGGCGATTTCAATAAAAGTTATGTATATTTCAAAAACCTTCCCAAAATTATGGACAGGTTCAATATAGTTGAAAAAAAACTCGATAATGATTGATAGTGTGGTAAAACAACGGACCATCGGAAAAGAGGTTTCCTTGACGGGAGTAGGGCTGCATACGGGAAAAGAAGTTACAATTACCTTCAAGCCGGCGCCCGAAAATCACGGATACACATTTGTTCGAATCGATTTGGAAGGACACCCTGTGGTAGAGGCCGATGCCAATTTCGTGGTAAACACCCAGCGAGGCACCAATCTTGAAAAGCGTGGCGTGAAGATCCAAACCTCCGAACATGTCCTGGCCGCTTTAGTGGGGCTTGAGGTGGACAATTGTATTATGGAGCTTAACGCATCGGAACCGCCCATAATGGACGGATCCTCAAAGTTTTTTGTGGAGGCCGTCGAAAAGGCTGGGGTGGTTGAACAAGAGGCACCCCGCGAAGAATATGTGGTAAAAGAGGTTATATCCTTTACAGATGAGGAAACGGGAAGCGAAATACTCGTCATGCCCGCTGATGAATATCAAGTAACTACTATGGTCGATTTTGGCACCAAGGTCTTGGGCACCCAGAATGCTTCCCTCAAACATATTTCCAATTTTAAAAATGAAATTGCCAACGCCAGGACTTTTAGTTTTTTGCACGAAATTGAAACCTTGCTCGAGCACGGTCTAATAAAAGGAGGCGATCTAAACAATGCCATCGTGTATGTGGACAAGGAACTTTCTCCCAGTACCATGGACAAACTGCGCACGGCCTTTGGAAAGGACAATATTTCAGTAAAGCCCAATGGCATCCTGGACAACCTGACCCTACATTATCCAAATGAAGCGGCGCGTCACAAACTTCTGGATGTAATTGGCGATTTGGCATTGGTGGGAACAAGGATCCGCGGAAAGGTAATTGCCAATAAACCCGGACATCACGTCAATACACAGTTTGCAAAAAAGCTTTCAAAGATTATAAAATTGGAAGCCAGAAACAATGTTCCAAAATATGATATTAATCTTCCGCCTGTAAAGGATGTCAATGAAATAATGGCCATGTTGCCGCACAGGCCTCCGTTTCTGCTGGTCGATAAAATTATGGAAATGACAGAAACCAGCGTTGTGGGCCTTAAAAATGTTACCATGAACGAGCCCTTTTTTGTTGGGCACTTTCCGGGCGCCCCGGTCATGCCCGGCGTGTTGATCGTGGAGGCAATGGCCCAGACCGGAGGGATCTTGGCGTTGAGCACCGTTCCCGATCCGGAGAACTACCTCACCTTCTTTATGAAAATAAACAATGTGAAGTTTAAACAACAGGTAAACCCGGGAGATACCCTGATTTTTAAATTGGAACTCATTTCCCCCATACGCCGGGGCATTGTGCACATGCATGGGAATGCATACGCAAATGGAAAATTGGTTACCGAGGCCGAATTAATGGCCCAAATGGTGAAAACAAAGAATTTATAGCAAATCAGTCGGAGCCCGTGTTAGGGAAAATAATAGTCCCCCGACCTCAGGCTTGATAAACAAATAGAAAGAGATGAATCAACCACTTGCATATGTCCATCCGGGCGCAAAGATTGCTAAAAACGTTGTGATAGAACCCTTCGCAACCATCCACAATAACGTGGTCATAGGCGAAGGTTCTTGGATTGGCAGCAATGTAACCATTATGGAAGGGGCGCGAATTGGTAAAAACTGCAATATTTTTCCGGGAGCGGTAATTTCGGCAATTCCACAGGACCTAAAGTTTAAGGATGAGGAAACTACCGTTGAAATTGGGGATGGAACCACCCTCCGCGAATACGTAACCATCAACCGTGGAACTATAGACCGGGGTAAAACCGTAGTCGGAAAAAATTGTTGGATCATGGCCTATTGCCACATTGCGCACGACTGTATAGTGGGCGACAATTGCATCTTTTCAAACAATAGCACCCTTGCTGGCCACGTAACCGTTGGCGACCACGTGGTGCTTGCGGGGATGACCGCCGTACACCAATTTTGTATGATAGGCAATCACGCCTTTGTTACCGGCGGCTCCTTGGTCCGTAAGGATGTGCCTCCCTATGTAAAGGCCGCGCGAGAGCCCTTGAGCTACGTGGGAATTAACTCCATCGGGCTACGCAGAAGAGGTTTTACTCCACAAAAAATTACTGAAATACAAAACATCTATCGTCTGCTGTACCAGAAAAATTACAACACCTCCCAAGCCTCCGAAATTATTGAGGCCGAAATGGAAGCCACACCAGAACGGGACGAAATCCTGCAATTCATCAAAAACTCCAAACGCGGGATAATGAAAGGGTATTTCAACAGCAATTAATCAAAATCCACAAACAATAAACAACAAACAACAAACAAACAACAAACAAACAATAACCCCTATAATGGCAACTTCATCAGATATTAGAAAAGGACTTTGCATCCGCTATAACAACGATATTTACAAAATTATTGAATTCCTTCACGTAAAACCCGGAAAAGGACCCGCCTTTGTCCGTACCAAATTGAAAAGTGTAACTACCGGAAAAACAATTGACAATACTTTTTCCGCAGGTCATAAAATTGACGATGTACGCGTTGAAACCCATAAGTTTCAGTTCCTGTATAATGAAGGAAATATTTTTCATTTTATGAATACGGAAGACTACTCCCAAATTCAATTGAATCGCGATATTCTGGACACCCCAGAATTGATGAAGGAAGGCGAGATAGTTACTGTGCTGATAAACTCTGAGGACAATGCCCCGCTTTCCGTAGAAATGCCGGCACACGTTATACTCCAAGTTGTGTCCACGGAACCGGGGGTAAAGGGAAACACCGCCACCAACGCCACCAAACCTGCAATTGTGGAGACGGGCGCCGAAGTGAACGTGCCCCTGTTCATCAACGAGGGAGACAAAATCCGTATCGATACGGAAAAAGGACAGTATCAGGAACGGATGAAGGAATAGCCATACTCCAAATTCCAAAATTTTAATAAATGGTTCAGCACCTTCAATCAACAAATATTATTAAACAATTCCAGTGAAATTTCCAATTCCCCAAACACTTGAAAGCATTGCGGCCATAATCGGTTCCGATTATGTGGGGGAAGCCGTTTTTCCCGTCTTCGGCATGAATGAAATTCACGTGGTGCAGCCGGGAGATATCGTTTTTGTTGACCATCCAAAATATTATGACCGCGCCCTACAATCACAGGCAACGGTCATTCTTATTAATAAGAAAGTGGACTGTCCCAATGGAAAGGCTTTGCTGTTATCAGACGATCCCTTTCGCGATTTCAACAAATTAACGCATTACTTTAAACCTTTTCAAAGGGCCAATGCCGCTATTTCCCCTACTGCCCAAATTGGCGAGGGAACCGTAATTCAGCCCAATGTCTTTATTGGCAACCACGTGAAAATTGGCCGCGACTGCGTAATCCATTCCAATGTGTGTATTTACGACAATACAATTATCGGCAACAATGTAACCATTCATGCGGGAACGGTTTTGGGCGCGGATGCATTCTATTATAAAAACCGACCCGAAAAATTCGACAAACTTTTAAGCGGGGGCAATGTGGTAATTGAAGACCACGTAGATCTGGGCGCCCTTTGTACCATTGACAAAGGAGTTACCGCCGCAACAACCATAGGGGAAGGCTCAAAATTGGACAATCAGGTGCAGGTGGGCCACGATACGGTTATCGGAAAACGCTGTTTGATTGCCTCCCAAGTGGGAATCGCCGGCTGCGTGCTGATTGCCGATTTTGTAACTATATGGGGCCAAGTGGGCATAACCAGTGGAATAACCATTGGCGAAAAGGCGGTTATTTCCGCGCAGAGCGGAGTAAGCAAATCCTTGCCCGGGAACAAAGCCTATTTTGGTACCCCTGCGGATGAATTTAGAAGTAAATACAAGGAATTGGCTTCCATTAAACTAATTCCGGACATAATAAAAAAATTGGATGAATTGTCATGAGTAACAAAGCAAAAGAAATAGTTAGAGAATTTTACAGGTCTGATATCCTGAAGGATAAATCGGTATTGGAACGTTTTTTCCACCCAGATTTGGTACTTATCTGGAACAGCGCCAATGGCCTTTCCATTATGCACTATGATGATGTCGTGAACTTTTTCGCTGAAGTAAGGCGATCCTACAATGATTTAAGGGTGGAGGTGAGCCACCTGTTGGCAGATGGTCCGCACGTTACCATTCGCTATAAATATTACATCCGCACCATGGAAAATGCCGACGAGGAACTGGGTATTGCCCATTTTATAGCTATTTGGGAAATAAAGGATGATAAAATTTATCGGGGCTATCAGGTGAGCCAGCCCGTTACCGACAAAGATGACACCAATGAGAGCTATCATCGTGTCAAGGTTTAGCCCCCTTACACCCAAAGGGCAATTAAAAATTGTATCTTTGCCCAATTCTGAAAAAAATCAAGAATATTTATTTGAATAAAAAATAAAAATAAACAATAGAAAATAATTAAAAATGAGCGTTTTAGTAAATAAAAATTCAAAAATAATTGTTCAAGGTTTCACCGGTAGTGAAGGCACTTTCCACGCCGGACAAATGATTGAATACGGCACCAATGTGGTCGGTGGAGTAACCCCTGGAAAAGGCGGGCAAAAACACTTGGACAAGCCCGTGTTCAATACCGTTTCCGAGGCTGTTGAGAAAACTGGTGCAGACACGACCATTATCTTTGTGCCGCCCGCCTTTGCCGCAGACGCCATTATGGAAGCAGCCGATGCCGGCATCAAGGTAATTATCACCATTACCGAAGGAATACCGGTCAAGGATATGATTACTGCTTCGGATTACATAAAAGATAAAGAGTGCCGTTTGATTGGCCCCAACTGCCCGGGTGTAATTACCCCCGGCGAGGCCAAAGTTGGCATTATGCCCGGTTTCGTTTTCAAAAAGGGAAGCGTGGGAATTGTTTCAAAATCGGGAACCCTCACCTATGAGGCCGCCGACCAAGTGGTTAAACAAGGCCTCGGAATAACTACGGCCATCGGCATTGGTGGCGACCCCATTATTGGTACCACAACCAAGGAAGCCTTGGAAATGCTCATCCGGGATGAGGAAAGTGAAGCAGTGGTGATGATCGGGGAAATTGGAGGCCAGCTGGAAATTGATGCGGCCAATTGGTATAAAAATAGCGGCATAAAAAAACCGGTAATAGGCTTTATTGCGGGTGAAACCGCACCTGCCGGACGCACCATGGGGCACGCGGGTGCCATCGTTGGCGGAAGTGATGATACTGCCCAGGCCAAGAAAAAGGTAATGCGCGAATGTGGCATCCACGTGGTGGATTCGCCTGCCGAGATTGGTAAGAAGGTAAAGGAAGTTTTGGGCTAATAAACCTTGCCGAAGTCGCAATGCTTGTTTAAGCTTTTGGCCATAAGACATCAAAAAGCGCTGTGAAATTCACGGCGCTTTTTTTATGAAGAACCCACAACCTTTTGTTATATTTGAATCCCCGCCATTTTAGCGGTTTTTTTCCGCAGGGTGCCCGCAAACGCATAAGGGCATTGGCCTGCAGGTCATACACATAAAGTTAAAACTAAAACTGTCCTATAAAGATGAAATTATTAGAAGGAAAAACAGCAATCATTACCGGCGGTAGCCGTGGAATCGGAAAGGGAATCGTGGAAACTTTTGCGCAACATGGGGCCAATGTGGCCTTTACCTACAGCGCTTCGGCAGAGGCGGCTAACGCATTGGCAACTGAGGTTTCACAGAAGGGGGTGAAGGCAAAGGCCTATAAAAGTGATGCTGCCTCCTATGAGGAATCCCAAAAATTGGCCGAGGAAGTCTTGAAGGATTTTGGCAGTATCGATATTCTAATAAACAATGCGGGAATTACCAAAGACAATCTTTTGATGCGCATTTCGGAGGAAGATTTTGACAAGGTGATAGAAGTAAACCTAAAATCGGTTTTCAATATGACCAAAGCTGTGCAGCGGGCCATGTTGAAACAGCGAAAGGGCTCCATCATTAATATGAGCTCCGTGGTGGGCGTTAAGGGCAACGCCGGACAGACCAACTACGCCGCCTCAAAGGCAGGGATTATAGGTTTCACCAAATCTGTGGCGCTGGAGCTTGGCTCGCGGGATATTCGCTGCAACGCCATCGCCCCGGGATTTATTGAAACGGAAATGACCGGTAAATTGGACGAGGCCACCGTAAAAGGATGGCGCGAGGCCATTCCCTTGAAACGCGGCGGTACCCCCGAAGATATTGCCAATGCCTGCGTATTTCTTGCCAGCGATCTTTCTGCCTACATTACGGGACAGGTACTGAATGTTGACGGAGGAATGCTTACTTAGTAGGTAGTTGGGTAGTTGGGTAGTAGGTAGTTTGTTGGTTTTCGGATTTTATGAATAGAAGAATCTTTGCGAAGACAATGCCTAAAAATTGCTCGATGGGCGCGGTTAAATATCGGTTAACCCAATAACTCAATAATTTATCGATTCCTCATCCACTCAAATCATAAACATATAAACCCCTCAACATTTAAACTTATTCAGTGTCCATAGAAACCATAGTTTATATTGTCCTCGCCGGAGTGATTTCAATTGCGCTGGCGGTTTTTATGTATGGCTATAAGCCAAAACAAACGGGTTCGCTGCGATGGGTGTTTGGGATACTTCGGTTTATAACCTTGTTTTCAATCTTGCTTTTGATTATTAACCCAAAATTCAAAAGTGAAACCTATACTATTGAAAAGCCAAAACTTCCTGTGCTTGTTGACAATTCCGCTTCGATAGGGGAGTTGAACCAAACGGAAAATGTTTCATCTTTGCTTCAAAAAATAAAGGATAACAAGCAACTGAACGAAAAATTTGATGTTTCGTATTATTCCTTTGGAAATGATTTCCGCGAAAGCGATTCCCTTTCCTTTGCTGAAAAAAACACCCAAATTTCAAAAGCCCTTTCGTCTGCCAATGAAATTTTCAAAAATCAAACTGCGCCAACAATCCTCATAACCGATGGAAACCAAACGCTGGGCAGCGACTACGAATTTGTGGCGGCAACCCTTAAAAACCGCATTTATCCGATAATTTTGGGCGATTCCATTAAATATACCGACCTGAAAATTGAACAGCTCAACACCAACCGCTATGCCTTTCTAAAGAACCAATTTCCAGTAGAGGTCATCCTTTCCTATAGTGGTTCAGGTTCGGTAAACTCTGAATTTACAGTTTCACAGGGCGCCACAACCATTTATCGAAGCAAGCTATCCTTTTCTGAAAAGGAAACCTCTAAAACGCTTCAATTTACCTTGCCGGCTACGGGCGTGGGACTTCTAAAATACACTGCACAATTGCTTCCGCTGGCGGACGAAAAAAACAAGACCAACAACAGCAAGCAGTTTGCCGTTGAAGTAATAGACCAAGCCACCAACGTTTTGGTGGTTAGCAAACTTATACACCCAGATTTGGGGGCGCTTAAAAAAGCGATTACTGCCAATGAACAACGGACCCTAAGTTTTAAAAGCCCTTCCGAATCCGTGGGTGTGTTGAATAATTTCCAGCTCATAATCCTGTACCAGCCCGATAGAAGTTTTGCTTCGGTTTTTGCCGAAATTGAAAAACTCAATAAAAATACCTGGGTAATCTCCGGCCTACAGACGGATTGGTATTTTTTGAATGGAGCGCAGGACAATTTCAACAAGGAAGCTTCCAACCAAAACGAGGAAGTGCAAGCCAAATTGAATGCCAACTACGGAACGTTTGCCCTGGAAAATATTGGTTTTGAAAATTTCCCGCCCTTGCATACCGAATTTGGCGCGTTGACAATCAGCGTTCCAAATGAAGTAATGTTGGCACAGACCGTGAGCGGAATCGAGAACGGGAATCCTTTGCTGGCCACGATGGAAAGCAATGGCAAGCGCGATGCCATTTGGGACGGCGAGGGCTTTTGGCGTTGGCGTGCCCGAAGTTTTTTGGACACGGAGAGTTTTCAGGGTTTTGACGATTTCATCGGAAATATGGTGCAGTATCTGGCTTCCAACAAACGCCGAAGTAGGATGGAGGTTGCCTCGGAAACGTTTTATTACAACAACAATCCGATAAAAATTTCGGCCCAGTATTTTGATAAAAATTATGTTTTTGATGCCCGGGCAGCCCTGAACATAACGGTCAGCAATAAGGAAACGAACAAGCAGACCACCTTCCCCATGCTGCTCCGCAACAATTATTTTGAGGTAGATCTGAACAGCCTTTCGGCAGGGGAGTATTCCTATACGGTTTCCGTGGCCAACGAGGCGGTTTCCAGCAGCGGTAATTTTACCATACTGGATTTTAATGTAGAACAGCAATTTTTAAATGCCGATGTGGCCAAGCTGCAACGCGTGGCTGATAAGACAAATGGAAATGCCTATTTTGCAACCCAAGCCGATGCGCTGATCCAATCGTTGCTTTCCGACGAGAATTTTCAGAATATAGAACGCAGCGAACAGAAAGTGGTGCCTTTAATAGATTGGAAATATCTGTTGGCAATTATAATTTTGGCACTGGCTTCGGAATGGTTTATCAGAAAATACAACGGCCTTGTTTAATCCAAACACAAAAAATATAACTATGGAGAAATTACCCAAACTTACAATTCCCGTTATCGTTGGAATTATATTGTTGATCATCCTGTTGGCAAAAGCCTCCGTGACTATCAAAGCGGGGCACGCCGGCGTGCTGTACCAGACGTTCGGCAATGGGGTAGTAACAGACCAACCGCCTCTGGGCGAGGGTTTTCACATTGTTGCGCCGTGGAATAAAGTGTTTATTTATGAGGTTCGGCAACAGGAACTCAGCGAAAAAATGCAAGTGCTATCCTCCAACGGTTTGGAGATAAAACTGGATGCTTCGGCTTGGTACCAACCCATTTATAAGGACGTGGCCCGACTGCATCAGGAAAAGGGGGAAGATTATCTGCAACGCGTAATCCAGCCCGCAATTCGCAGTGCGGCACGTAGCGTTGTGGGGCGTTATACTCCGGAGCAATTGTACAGCAGCAAGCGCGATGCTATTCAAGAAGAGATTTTTGAGGAGACCAAAAAGATTCTCGATAAACAGTATGTGCAATTGAACGAAATCCTGGTCCGCGATGTTACCCTTCCGCCCACGATCAAGGATGCCATTGAGCGCAAATTACGCCAAGAACAGGAATCGTTGGAATATGAATTTAGATTGGAAAAAGCTGAAAAAGAGGCCGAGCGCCAGCGTATTGAAGCTGAGGGAAAGGCACGCGCCAACAGTATTTTGAGCGCTTCGCTTACCGATAAAATTTTACAGGAAAAGGGCATACAGGCCACGTTGGAACTTGCAAAATCTTCGAACGCAAAAGTAGTTGTGGTGGGCTCCGGCGAAAATGGTTTGCCTTTGATTTTGGGGAATAATTAATAAGATGTCTGGTCGAGCGCAGTCGAGACTTAATTTTTGGTAGCAATTATAAAGTTTAACTACACTTTTATTTTGTTAAAATTGAAAACAAATAATTTTTAAAAAAATTACAGGATTAGCAAATTGTCAAATTTTATTTATAAAAGCAATATGAAAATAAAAATACTATTATCTATAATATCAATTATTGCAACATCAAAAATCTATAGTCAAATAGAATTTGAAACCCATATCGTTAATATTTCAGCAGATTTTAAAGATGTTCATACGGCCGACATTGATGGGGATGGAGATATAGATATTCTATCCGCCTCAAGAAATGATGATACGATTGCTTGGTACGAAAATACCGATGGGTTAGGCACATTTGGTGAAAAACAAATTATTACTACAAACGCTGATTATGCTACTTCAGTTTTTACTGCAGATATTGACGGAGATGGAGATATAGATGTACTTTCAGCGTCCTCAAATGATGATAAGATTGCTTGGTATAAAAATCTAAATGGCTTAGGTACCTTTGGGGAACAACAAATTATTTCTACAAATATAGATTATGGTACCTCAGTTTATGCGGCAGATATTGATGGAGATGGCAACATCGATGTTCTTTCTGCATCTGGACTGGATAATAAAATTGCGTGGTATGAAAACCTTGATGGTTTAGGAAGTTTTGGTATTCAAAATATTATTGAAAATAATGCTTTTGGAGCATTAAACGTTTATTCAATTGATATTGACAATGATGGTGATATGGATGTTTTTTACACATCTTATACCGATAATAAAATTGCTTGGTATGAAAACCTTGATGGCTTGGGTAACTTTGGAAATCAACAAGTGATTGGAGCAAGCACTAATGGAGCTAGATCTGTTTATGCAGCCGATATAAATGGAGATGGTAAATTAGACATTGTAACTTCTTGTGAGGATGACCCAAAAATTTCCTGGTACGAGAATACAGATGGTTTAGGTAATTTTGGAAATGAACAAATTATTACTACCTCTGTTTCTGGCATGAGCAATGCATATCCATCCGATATTGATGGAGATGGTGATATAGATATATTATCTGCATCAAGAAATGACTTTAAAATAGCTTGGTATGAGAATATTAATGGCCTAGGAGTATTTGGACAGCAACAAATTATTACGAGTAACGCAATTGGTGCATTAGATGTTTATGCAGCTGATGTCGATAATGATAGTGATATTGATGTACTTTCAGCTTCTTTTGCGGATAATAAAATAGCTTGGTATGAAAATTCAAATGTTCTTTCAATAAATGAAAACCTTCGAACAAATTTTATTTTACACCCAAATCCAACGAATGATTATATATATATCACTTCTAAAGAGCCAATAAAGCAGATAGAATTTTACAATATTTTTGGAAAAAAAGTAATGACAAATTATAACGAAAATTTTATCGATGTTTCTAATTTGAAACAAGGGATTTACTTATGTAAAATAATTAGTAATGATAGCTTATGTGAAGTGAAAAAGGTAATACGTCAATAATACCAATAGCTAACTTCCCCGAAAAGACTTTATAATCAACAGCCCACAAACCACCGTTACCGCAGATAATCCAAACGCCAACAAATTTTTCCCGTAAATAAAATTCCCAATGGCAAACAACGAGCAATAAACGCCCACCACACCCGCGAAGAATCCAAGTATTTTCATTCCGAATCCCTTGAATTTAGATTCGTTGCCGAAGATCAAATTATTAAAACTGTGCAGCGTTTCGGGTTTAGAAGGTTTCGTTAAAAGGGTAACCAACACCCAACCCACGGTCGTGATTGCCACGCTGAGCACCAATTGCCAATGGCCTGCCATTTCCACCATTGGGGTTTCCATTTTTCCGTTTACGAAGAAAAATCCGGCAATCAAAAACGAGATGACCATTGCGGCAATTTCGCTGTATGGATTAATTCTGCTCCAAAACCACCGCAGAATAAACAACAAACCGGTACCGGCGCCAATGGAGAGCAACAGGTCAAATCCGTCGCGGGCTTCTTCCAAAACAAAGGCGAGGGCGCCGGCACATACCATCATCAACACCGTGGAAATCCTGCCGATGGCCACCTGTTCCTTGCCGCTGGCATTTTTCCGAAGAAAGCGGACGTAAAAATCATTCACCACATAGGAGCTTCCCCAATTCAGGTGCGTTGAAATGGTGCTCATAAACGCGGCTATCAATGAAGTGATAACGATTCCCAACAAACCGGCAGGCAAAAAGGTGAGCATGGCAGGGTAGGAGAGGTCGTTTTTTACAAAGGCAGGATTTAAATTAGGGAAGGCGGCCTGCAAGCTTTCCAGGTTGGGGAAAATGATTAGGGATGCCAAGCCAATGATAATCCACGGCCAGGGGCGCAGCGCATAATGTGCAAAATTGAAGAACAGCGTTGCCCAAGTGGCGTGTTTTTCATCCTTTGCGGCAAGCATCCGCTGGGCAATGTAACCGCCACCGCCCGGTTCTGCCCCGGGATACCAAACGCTCCACCATTGCACGGCCAGTGGAACAATAAGCAATGGAATCAAAAGCTCTGGGTTTGAGAAATCGGGGAGCATTGCGGTTTTTGAGGCAACGGCAGGAGTAGCGAGAAGGTTTTCCAATCCGCCTATTTCGGGCATGTTCACAATATAAACGGTGGCCCAAATGCTACCGACCATCGCGATGATAAATTGCACAAAATCGGTAAGGAGCACCCCTTTCAATCCGCCAAAAGCGGAATAAATCATCACCACGGGCGAGGCGATCAGCAATACTTCCAACGAGGAGAGGCCGAACATTACATGGCCAATCTTAATGGCGGCCAAGCAAACATTCGCCATAATCACAATGTTGAAGAAAACGCCCAAATAAAGGGCCCGAAATCCCCTTAAAAAGGCGGCGCTTTTTCCGCTGTAGCGCAATTCATAAAATTCCAGATCGGTGGTGATGCCGCTTCTTCGCCATAGTTTGGCATAGAAAAAAACGGTCAGCATCCCTGTCAATAAAAAACTCCACCAAATCCAATTCCCGAAAACGCCATCCTCACGAATAACGCCTGCCACAAAATTGGGGGTATCGGCCGCAAAGGTCGTGGCAACCATACTAACGCCCAGCAACCACCACGGCATGTTCCTGTCAGACAGGAAAAAGGAACTGGAATCCTTGCCCGATTTTTTGGCAACCACAAGGCCAATGGCAATAAAAATGATGAAAAATGAAACGATAATGATCCAGTCTATTGTGCCGAGATGCATAGGGCGTTGTGTTTGGTGAATGTTAGCGCGTGTTAAAATACTGTTTTTGAGGGTTGCTTTTATACGGCCCGGGTTTTAATATTCACAAGTTTTTGAACAGCGGAATATGTTTATGTTGAATTTTGAATTTTGAATGTTGAAGTGAAAATTGATGATGGATTATGGATGATGGATTATGGGTGTTGAATTTTGAAGAGGACAGAGATAATGTACGATTAACGATTAACTATTAACGATTAACGATTAACTATTAACTATTAACTACAAACTATAAACGTGGGTTTATGGATTGGGGGAATTATATTTTAAATTGGGAAACCGTTAAAAGTTTCCAATAGCAAATTTCTTACCTTTAAAACTGAAAAACAGTTACTATGGCCGTCAAAAGGAAAAGAAAGCAACAGCCTACCAAAATAGCACCCAAACGTGCCCGGAATCTGTCGCCTGGCACCGTGAAATATACCGGGAAAAAGGCCCCCACCACAACGGAACTCGATATTATAGATTACAGCAAGGACCATTTTGACCGCTTTCAGACGCACCATATTGAGGATGCATTTAAGTATGAGGATTCCCAGCACATTCAATGGATCAACGTTAACGGCTTGGGAAACGCTGACGATATTGTGGCCATTGGGACCCATTTTGAACTGCACCCATTAATTCAGGAAGACATCGTTACTACCAACCAACGGCCCAAGATTGATGAATATGAGGATTATTTGTTCATCGTTTTTAAAATGCTGCATTATGACGAGAGCGAGCGCCTGATAAACGAGCACCTTAGCATGGTTATGGGCAAGGATTATGTTATTACCTTCCAAGAGGCCGAAGGCGATGTGTTCGGCGATCTTCGCGACCGCTTGGAACACGGGAAGGGTAGGATACGTGGGGCCGCTGCGGACTATTTAATGTTTGCCATACTGGATGCGGTAGTGGACAACTATTTTACGGTGATTGAATTTTTGAGCAACAAGGTGGAAATCCTGGAAGACAAACTCTTTGATGATTCCAAAGAGGAAAACATCACCGAGGAGATCCAAGAGCTGAAAAAGGAAATACTCAAAATAAGAAAGGCTGTTCTGCCGCTGCGTGAAGTAATCAATAGACTGGAAAAAATTGAAACCCCGCTTATTGAGGAACGCACCAACAAATACATCAGCGATCTTTACGACCATATCATACAGGTGAACGAAAGCGTTGAAATATACCGCGATATGATCTGGGGCTTAATGGATATGTATATGACCACCATCAGCAACAAAATGAATGAGGTGATGAAGGTGCTCACCATTATGGCCTCCATCTTTATTCCGCTTACATTTATGGCGGGTATTTACGGAATGAATTTTGACTATATGCCCGAACTCCGTTTAAAGTATGGCTATTTCTACCTTTGGGGATTGATGATCTTGGTTTTTGTCGGTCTGCTTTGGTATTTTAAAAGAAAGAAGTGGCTGTAGCACAAAGGTAACACGGAGGGCAGTGGAAGGGATAAGTAAGCAATCCTAAGGAAACGGATGGATATTAAATTTTTGGTCAAAATTACGTAATCTAACAACCAATGTGCCAAAGGAATATACCCTAATAATGAACGATAAACAGAAAAAATAATGGAATTAATGACAGTGGGCGGCGGATGTTTTTGGTGCATCGAGGCCGTAATCAACGAAATAAGGGGAGTTAACAAAGTAGTTTCAGGATATACGGGTGGCTCGGCTCCGGGAAAACCCACCTATCGCGAAGTGTGTTCCGGCCTTACGGGCCACGCCGAAGTGGTGCAAGTTAGCTTTGATCCAAACGTGATTGCGTTTGAAGACCTACTGATTGTTTTTATGACCAGCCACGACCCAACCTCGCTAAACCGGCAGGGTGGGGATGTGGGCACCCAATACCGATCGGCAATTTTTTACCACAACGAAGGCCAACGGACAATTGCAGAAAGGGTGATACAGGAAATGCAGCCGTATTACGAAAACCCAATCGTAACGGAAATCAGGCCCTTAAAGGTTTTTTATGAGGCAGAAGATTACCATCAGGAGTACTACAAAAACAATCCGAATGCCGGATATTGCAGCGCGGTGATTTCACCCAAACTTTCACGGCTCAGAAAAATGCATGCCGATAAGCTTAAGGATTAGCCTGTCATTTTAGACCGATACCGATGTTGCTTGCACTGACCGGGTACAAAGTGCCGGCATTACGTAGTCAAGCAAATCCAAGGTTCAACAATGCTTAAAAAGCAATAAAATAGACAGATCACAAACGAACGTTTATTTTATGTTGAATTTTGAATTTTGAATTTTGAATTTTGAATGTTGCCTTACATTTAATATTGAATTTTTAATTTGGGAATCGGGATTTGGGATTAGGGATTAGGGATTAGGGATTAGGGATTAGGGATTAGGGATTAGGGGTTATTCACCTAATTATGTATTTGCCTATCTATAAATTCACTTACTTGCACGAGCAGGCTTAAGGCTTAAAGCTTTTTTCCCTATATTTGATTTCTCCCCGCTTAATTTGCTTCTTCTTACGGTTTTCCGTACTGCAAAAGCTTTACTTTTAAATTTATATTTGGAATCAATAACTTACGCACATGTGCGGGATAACAGCAATAACAGTTTAAAAACATGCGTATATACACATGTTAGCAGCCATATTAAGACGACATTGCAACAACATAACGACAACTGAAAAATGAAAATATATCTTTCGACAAACTACAGAAATTTAAATCCAGTGAGAGAAGCACTGGAAATGATCTCGGGTAGGCTAAATATTGAACTTTATCAGGCTGACTATTTCAATATTGAAGAACAAATTGTTCCACAAATAATAGAAACCATTAAAAAGTCTGATGTAGTTGTTGCTGACATTTCAAACGAAAATCCTAATATCTATTATGAAGTAGGTATTGCTCATTCAATGGGAAAGCCAGTAATTTTAGTTAGCCAGACAAATAACTTCAATAGATTTTCTTTACTATCATATCGGTTTTACAACTATGACATTGACTCGAAAGGAATTAAAAACCTTTCATTTAGACTTGAACAAATTTTATCAGATAGTAATGAATTAAATCAACTTAAGCCACAGACAAGAAAAAAACACATCTTAGATTTTCAAGAATTTACAAACAATAATAGATTAGACGAAATCTTAAATTTAAATGGCGTTGCAAAGTTCTATGAACTTGAAAAATGGATATTTACATTACTCAAAGAAATTCCAGGTTTTGAAGTTCAGTATAATGAGCAAAGAAATGGAAAAGAATATGATTTTATCGTATGGAATTCTAACGAATCGGAAGAATTAAAAGGTTTAGGGAATCCAATTCCTATTGAAGTAAAAGCGTCAAAGTATGTTGAGAACAACTTAATCCATTCGCTTATAAGTAAAGCAAGTTCACAAGGGTTCAAGTCATTTATTCTTATTACGACTGCAAATCTTACCGAAGGAAATAAGAAATTGATTAGAGACTTAAAAGCACACTCTGGAATTGCTATTCTTGTAGTTGACAAGGAAGATTTAAGAATTATAAATTCTTCAAAGGACTTGATTAAAGCCTTAATTAAGTCATTCAGAAAATTTTTTATCTACTAAGCGATGTTTGACCTTCCAACATACCAAGGTTTACTTGCTGCTGTAGATGCAGCTGTAACAGCGACACAAAAAGGAGATAGATTTGAAGAATTATGTGCCTATTTGTTTAACAATCTAACTGGAGTTAGTATTGAAGGAAGAGATGCAGTTATGGCTTCAGAAGAAATTGACATTGTTCTATGGAACGCACAAACAGAAGAAGTATTAAGACCATTCGACAACACCATACTTGTAGAATGTAAGAACTGGTCAAACCCTGTAGGTGCACCTTCATTTGACAGTTTTATTTCAAAAGTTAGACGAAGAACACTGAAAACAGGGATATTCATTGCTGCAAGTGGTGTAACGGGTGACTTTTTAAATAGCAATAATGGTAGCGGAGCAATTGACTTGATTAAAGCAGCTCTTGGAGAAGGAATAAGAGTAATAATAATCAACAGAGCAGACTTAGATGCAATAACAACAATTGACGATTTTAGAACTTTAATTAAAAAAAGGTATTGTGGACTATTTATTCACAAACCATTTAACAACTAAAAATACGGCTGCTAACAGCAGTTTGGCAAATTGGCGGGTTTAGTGCTAAATTGAACATTTGGTTTTCAAATAAAGTTTAGTGCTAAATTGAAAGTATGTGCTTCAA
The DNA here is from genome assembly GCA_048265145.1 of Aequorivita sp. Classification (GTDB taxonomy): domain Bacteria; phylum Bacteroidota; class Bacteroidia; order Flavobacteriales; family Flavobacteriaceae; genus Aequorivita. The sequence goes on along the minus strand of JBLXCF010000012.1, from coordinate 12,543 downwards.
AATCCGCCACTTCGCCAAGCTGAAAAACGTTGTAGCACATTTATAGAAATGAATCGAAAAAAGGAAATATTAACCTTGATTATGGTTATGATTTGTGGCTTAATCCCTGCCCAAGTGGAAATCAGGGGAACTGTATTATCTGAATTGACAGGTTTAAAGCCGGACGCAGAAATTTACATACAAGAAATAAGAACCGGACATCCAGGAACGATTGCCGACAGTTTAGGAAAATTTCGATTAAAACAATTAGAACCTAATAAGGATTACTTGCTCAAGATCTCAGCTTTCGGATTTCCTACTCAAGAATTTGAAGTAACCACAAAAAATGGAATCTCAAATGAACTCTTTGTGCTAAAAGCTGAGTGTGAGTTTGATGCCGAAAAAGCAGAAACGGACTGGAAAAATGAAACTCCAAAACTACTGCTTTTTGGATCCATTGCGCCAATAGCTAACACTAAAGCCGACGAACGTTTCGAGAGGAAATATGACATTCAATATTACGACTTTGGAGATTCACCTCCCGCAATGGACTGTCTAAAACTGTACAATGAGAGAATGTTTGAACTAATGGATGAAAAATACGGACAACGATGGCGGAAATACGTTCGCACTGACGTAGAGTATTTGAAGTAAAACGTGCTACAACAATAGTAACCGTTGCACAACCCCTTAATTTCTTAAACCTGAACCAATATAAGCCGTTTTAAGCGGCTTTGCTTTTTTGGTCAGGCTTGAGCAGGAACCAGATTTGGTGCTCTTAAAAAATGCCATGCTACATTCTGGAGCACTGTTTTTGGCAAAAAACACAGAACAAGGCTTTCCGCCCCGCTCTTTGCCCCTCGCTGGTGCGCGATTGCATTGCGTTCCTCGCTGGATTGCATCGCGTTCCATCCAGATTGTTCTTCAACTGCTAAAGACTCGTTCAACCCTCCCTATTTATAAATTCACTTACATGCACGAACAGGCCTACCTACGGCTTAAAGCTTTTTTCCCTATATTTGATTTCTCCCCGCTTAATTTGCTTCTTATTACGGTTTTCCGTACTGCAAAAGCTATACTTTTAAATTTATATTTGGAATCATTAACTTGCGCACATGTGCGGGATAACAGCAATAACGGTTTAAAAACATGCGTATATACACATGTTGTGCCCAATTTGAAAAATGACCTACAGAGTAATTAAATATGGACTTTTAACTGGTTTGACATTTCTGACTTTTTATCAGAATTTTCCGTTTGGAGACTATTGCTCTGGATTAGTTGAAGCTCTTTCATTCGTTTTTCTGGGTGGACTTTTCTTACTCTCCTTTGTGATTTTCCTGACGATTGATTTAATCAAGACATTTAAGAAAAAACGAAAGTTTGACTTTTTACCTCTTCTAATTCTTACCGTTTTCCTAGTCGGCAACTCACTCTTGTTGGAAAATGAGAAAGATAAATTTTGGACCGACAAGGAATTAGTTGGGAACGTAGAAGTTGGAGACCTCAGAGCCGCACAAATAGTACTTTATTCAAATCAAACTTTCAGCGTTCGGACTTCATATGTGGACTGGAGTTGTACTTATTCGGGACAATATTCCATTCAAGACAATATACTACGACTAGAACGAGATGACTTAGAAGAAGAGACAAACAACGTCTTTACAAACAAATATGAAATTCAGAAATCGGACAGTCTTTTAATACCTCTGAAATTAGGAATTGAAAAAATTAAAATAAAAAAACTGGACACAACACAGCATATAGCTTATGGCGGGTGAACGGCTGCCAGCAAGGTTTTCGCTTCGTAGCCAGTTTCGGTCTCGGTGGACAGGAAAGTCTTCGAAACCGCCACAAAGCCATATGCAAACCGTTGTCGGTCAGTGTAAAAAGACAGCCAACGCACATTCAAGCATATTTGGTTTTGCTCGACACACAAAGCCGACCCTTCGCAAAACCAAAAGAGCTTGAAATAAGCGAAGCGATTCACGAACACCAACAAAATAATAGAAGTGACGTGAGTAATTTTTCCCACCGCACGGGCGACAGCTTTAAAAATAAATCTTACTTTTGACGAATTAGTCCAAACAAATAAGACAAGATGAATTCTTTTGGAGAATATTTGCGAAGCAGACGAGAACAACTGGGACTTCCACTCAGAAAGGTTGCAGCCGAACTCGACATTGACACTTCGATTCTGAGTAAGATTGAGAGAAGTGAACGTGCAGCGACAAAAGAAATGTTGCCGACACTAGCTAAGACTTTGGAAGTTCAGGAAAAGGAAATGGAAATTGAATTTATCAAAGCATTTATTATGTCTGACATAGGAGATTTAAAATTTTTGAAAAGCGGCTTGGAAGAAACGCTAAACACCATTAAAAGTCGCAAGTAAATATGAGTTTAGAAAATAAAATAGACCAAACAGACTTGACTTTCTTCACTAATGAAGAAGGACATACTTTATTAAGTAGGTTCAAATCAACGCTTAAAGACACGCAACTTTTTGACGTGTTGGTTGGGTATTTCAGAGCAAGTGGTTTTCATCAACTCTATGATGCACTTGAACCCGTTGAGAAAATCAGAATCCTGGTTGGGCTTAGCGTGGACAGAGACTCTTATGATATGATGCAGTACCATCAACAAAATGGCACAATAGACTTTGAATCGCATCAACGCACCAAAAAACGCTACCAACAGAACCTAAAGGAAGAAATTGAAAACAGTGATGAAAACGACAACAGACTTGAAATAGGGATACGCAAGTTTATTGAATTTCTAAAAGCCGATTGCCAAGACCCTGCAATGGACAAAGCATATATCGGCAATGGAAAGAAATTAGAAATTCGGGCATACCCATCCAAAAATATTCACGCAAAGGTTTACATCGGAAAATTCAAACCCGAAGACCGTGACTATGGTTTTGTGATTACAGGTTCAAGTAATTTTTCTGAATCGGGTTTCGTGGCAAACAGAGAATTCAATGTTGAATTGCGAACCAAAAGAGATGTTCTTTTTGCAGAAGAACAATTCAATGCACTTTGGAAAGAATCGGTTGACATTTCAGAAGACTTTGTTGATACCATTCAAAACAAAACTTGGCTCAACGACCAAATCAAACCATACGAACTCTATTTAAAATTGATTTACGAATATCTCGAAGAAGACATCAATTTGGCTGACGAATTTGAGCCATTCCTTCCTGATGGTTTTATGAAATTGAAATACCAAAATCAGGCTGCTATTCAGGCAAAGAAGATTTTGGAAACATACAACGGTGTTTTCTTGGCTGACGTAGTTGGTTTGGGTAAAACCTTTATCACAGCTTTATTGCTTCAACAATTGCAAGGCAGAACCTTGGTGATTTGTCCCCCTGTGTTGAAAGACTACTGGAAAGATTCACTTTTTGATTTCGGGATCAGAAGTTTTGAAGTGGAATCTTTAGGCAAGCTGGAACACATCATCAAAAAAGGCTTAGAACGTTACGAGTACATTGTGGTGGACGAAGCTCACCGTTTCAGAAATGAAAACACCCAATCATACGCCAACTTATTGGACATCTGCCGTGGCAAGAAAGTGATTTTGGTAACGGCAACACCGTTGAACAATACCGTTGATGATATTTTCGCTCAATTAAAATTGTTTCAAGCACCGAAAAACTCCACGATTCCCGGAATACCAAATCTTGAAAAGTACTTTGCAGGATTTCGGACTAAGCTAAACAAGCTCGAAAAAACCGATCCTGATTACAAGAAACTAATCAAAGAAGTTTCTGATGATATCCGAAACAGCATTCTTCGTTATGTGATGGTTCGCAGAACTCGGAAAGACGTAATGACCTATTTCAAACAGGATATGCAAATGCAGGGATTGACTTTCCCTGACTTGGACAATCCTCAAAAGATTGTTTATGAGTATGAAGGAGAATTGGAAGAAACATTCATTGAAACAATCAAAAAATTAGCTGAGTTTACTTATGCCCGATACACACCATTGCTTTATTACATCGGAAACAAAGCGTTGAGTGAATTTGAAAAGCAACAGCAACGAAACGTTGGGGGCTTTATGAAAGGTATTTTGGTAAAGCGTTTGGAAAGCAGTTTTCACGCTTTTCGTCAAAGTGTTGACCGCTTCATTATCTCTTATGAAAAATTCATTGAAATGTACCACAATGGTACAGTTTACATCAGCAAAAAGGTGGATGTGTACGACCTTATTGAAAGTGACAATATTGAGAAATTAGAAGCTTTTGTTGAAGATGAAAAAGCCCACAAGTACGATTCAAAGGATTTTAGAAAAGAGTTTGTTACCAAACTCGAATTTGATTTAGAAATTCTGAAAGAAATAAAAAAGCTTTGGGCAAAAGTTGATTCTGACCCTAAACTAGAACAGTTTATTCGTGACTTAAAGGAAACCAAAGCACTTAAAAGCAATAAACTGGTAGTGTTTACCGAATCTAAAGAAACGGGTGATTACATCTACGAAGCTCTGATTGATGAATTCCCTGGGCAGGTAATGTTTTATTCGAGCACTGGTGGAAGGCACACAGATAAAAAATTAACTTCTAATCATACGATTTCTCGTGATATAATCACTTCCAACTTTGACCCCAATCGTAAAGGAAAGGAACAGGCTGACAACTTAAAAATATTGATTGCAACAGATGTCTTGGCTGAAGGTATCAACTTGCATCGTTCTAATGTATTGGTGAATTATGATTTGCCTTGGAATCCAACAAGGGTATTGCAACGTGCAGGTCGTGTAAATCGTTTGGGTAGCAAATTCCCGAAGGTGCATATTTTCAACTTCTTCCCTACTACCCAATCAGATGAACATCTAGGTTTGGAAGTGAACATCACCAACAAAATCCAAATGTTTCACGACATATTGGGTGAAGATGCCAAATACCTAAGTGACGGTGAAGAATTCGGAAGTCAGGAATTATTCAACACTTTGAATAGCAAAACAGCCTACACTGGTGAAGATGGTGAAGGCGATTCCGAATTGAAGTATTTGGAATTGATGCGAAAAATCAGAGACGACCAACCCGAACTGTTTGACAAAATAAAGCACCTACCAAAGAAAGCTCGTTCAGGTTTCAAAAAGGAAAAATTAGAAGATGATGCTTTGGTAACTTTCTTCCGCATTGGAAAACTCAAGAAGTTTTACATCAATCAAAGTGGCAAATCAAATGAGATTACCTTTTTTGATGCGGTAAAAGATTTAGAATGTAAGCCTGACACAAAACGTGCAAACATTCCAAACGAATATTTTCATTTGTTGCAAACCAACAAAACACGTTTTGAATTGGACACTACCGCAGGCGATGAACCAACCAAAGGAAGTGGCGGACGTTCAAACGCTAAATACATTGAAACCCGATTGAAAGACAAGTCTTTTAAAAACTTCAAAGGTTTTACCGATTTTAATGACGAATTTTTGAATGGTGTGCGGGAAATGTTGGCACAAGGTACAATTGCCAAGAAAACAGCACAACTCATCAAAGCAGAATTGGAAAAAACTACAGACCCGCTTCAAATATTGCACATTCTGGAAAAGCATATCCGATATGTAGCAATTGAAGGAGCACAGAACGCAAAAAAATTTCAAAAACGTGAAGTTATCCTTTCAGGGTACTTAATCAAGTAAGCAGTATGGATAAGAAGACAGCTCAAATTCTTATAGAAGAAACATTCAATGACTCATTTAGCGAAGATAGATTCATTCGATTCTCTCAAGAGTTACTAAATGATATTGACTTTAGTCACGTTAGGAATTGGTCAACCTTGATTTATGATGACTTTGCAGACAAAATCTCGAAATATAAACGAGTTGGTCTATATACTGACCCTGATGGTAATGAGATTGAAGTACTTATTGTAGAAGTAGAGAAAGCCCAAATGCTTGAAAGGGCAAGGACTTCTCTGCGAAATTTTGTGATAAAATGGTTGCAATCAGACAAGAATAAATCAAAATCTCGAGATTACGGGCTGGTAGCATTTTATGCTAAAGACGACAATGGGAACGATTGGCGATTTTCCTTCATTAAATTAGAATACCGTTCTGAACTGGACGAAGAAAAAGGCAAGGTAAAAACCAAAAAAGAATTTACCCCTGCCAAGCGATACTCGTTTTTGGTGGGCAAATACGAAAAAGCACATACCGCCAAAAATCAGTTGTTGCCGTTGTTGCAAAACATTTCCAACAACCCGACCATTGAAGAATTGGAAACCGCCTTTAGCATTGAAAAAGTAACGGACGAATTCTACAACCAATACAAAGACCTGTACATCAAGCTCTACGAACATTTTGAAAACGACAGCCGTGTAAAAACCGAACTCGAAAATGCAGGAATTGACAATGCCCGATTTACCAAAAAACTTTTGGGGCAAATTGTGTTCCTGTACTTTTTGCAGAAAAAAGGCTGGTTGGGTGTAGCCCAAAATGAACGTTGGGGAAAGGGTAATAAACGATTTGTCCAAAATCTCTTTGAAACCGCACAAAACGAAAAAGTCAATTTCTTCAAAGACAAGCTGCAATACTTGTTTTATGAAGCCCTGGCCAAAGAGCGGGATAATGTAAATTCTTACTACAAAAGATTTGACTGTCGCATCCCATTTTTGAATGGTGGTTTGTTTGAAGCAGATTACAACTGGCAGGAAGCCAACATTACCATTCCCGAAAACTTATTCCGCAACGAAGAAAAAAACAAAGCGGGTGATGTAGGCACTGGAATTCTGGACGTTTTCGACCGCTACAACTTTACCATCAAAGAAGATGAGCCATTAGACAAAGAAGTAGCCGTTGACCCTGAAATGTTGGGGAAAGTATTTGAAAATATGCTCGACATCACGGAGCGGAAAAGCAAAGGTGCTTTTTATACGCCCCGTGAAATTGTGCATTATATGTGTCAGGAAAGCTTGATTCATTATTTGGATAATGCTCTGAACAATGGCACAAGCAGTTATCAGGAATTAGGCTCAGACCAAACCAAACTCTTTGGCGGAAGTACCGACAAAAAAGGCAACCTGAAAATTGAACTGGAACACGGAAACCAAAATCTTGTGCCGAAAAAGGATATTGAACTATTCATTCGTGAAGGGCATTTTGCCTTAGAAAATGATGAACGGGTAGCCAACAAAGGCGAAACCAAAACCTACCAATACCAACTTCCCGAAAGCATCCGCAAAAATGCCGACCTGATAGACCAAAAACTGAGCAGCATAAAAATTTGTGACCCTGCCATTGGTTCGGGTGCTTTTCCTGTGGGTTTATTGCACGAATTAGTAAACGCAATGCTGGTGCTGAAACCCCATTTGAGTTACGATTACCTGACCGACAAATTAAACGGCTTTGGCTTTGCCCACCGGGAAAGTATCAGCGACAGCCGATACATTTACCGACTGAAACGCCACATCATACAAGAAAGCATTTATGGAGTAGATATAGACAGCTCTGCCATTGACATTGCCCGTTTGCGTTTGTGGTTGAGCTTGGTGGTGGATGAAGACGACCTTGACCCGATTGAAACCCTGCCCAACTTGGATTACAAGATTGTGTGTGGCAATTCATTGATTGGTTTGCCTGAGGGAGCAATGCGCAACTTAGAGGTAGAAGATGAACTGGAAAAATTAAAAGAAAAGTTCTACGACATTACAGACGAGAAAGAAAAGAAAGAACTCCGAAAACAGATAAACACCAAAATACGGGAACTCTTAGACTCTGCCGAACAGTTTGCAGGCTATAAAATAGACTTTGACTTCAAACTTTTTTTCTCGGAAGTGTGGCGTGAAAAAGGGGGCTTTGATGTAGTAATTGGGAATCCGCCATATGTGGGTATCTCAAAAGTGGATTACAAAGATGTACTCAAGAAAATGAACTATGAAACATACGCAACTACCGGTGATTTGTATGTTCTTTTTTATGAAAGTGGTTACAAGTTCTTAAAGCCACGAGGGAATGTTAACCTAATAACATCCAACAAATGGATAAATGCTTCTTACGGAACAAAGACAAGAAGCTTCTTTGCTAAGAAAACCAATCCCAAATTACTGATTGACTTTGCCAAAGTCAGAATTTTTCCAAATGTTACTGTATTCGTAAATATTCTAATGCTTGAACGAAGTAATGCAGATGGAAAAGTAGATGCAGTTGCCGTTGAAGGCAATTATTTGCCAACTGTACCGCTACAAAATTACTTTGCAGAAAGAAAAGTTACACTTTCTATAAAAGGAGAAGAAGTCTGGAAAATTGCTTCATCAAAAGAGTTACAAATAAATAAAAGGATTGAAGACAAAGGGTTAAAATTAATGAAATGGGAAAATATAGAATTTTTCAGGGGTATTACTACTGGATTAAACAGTGCTTTCCATTTTGAAAAGGACACACGAGATGAATTAATTAAAATTGACAAAAAGAATTCTGAATTTATCTATCCACTCTTAAGAGGAAAGGATATCAAAAGATGGAAATACGACTATTCATACTGGTATATGCTATTCATACCTTGGCATTTTCCACTACATAATGATTCAAGTATTGCTAATGCTTCTGCAGATGCTGAGGAAGCTTTAGAAAAAGAATATCGAGGTATTTACAATCATCTTTCTCAATTCAAAGATGAACTTACTTCAAGAAATAAAGACGAAACAGGTATTCGGTATGAATGGTATGCACTTCAACGATATGGTTCGAACTATTGGACTGAATTCTTGAAAGAAAAGATTGTATGGATTGAAATTTCAGATAAGGCCAATTATGCCTATGATGAGAAGGGTCATTTTTTAACAAATTCTGCATATTTTATTTCAGGTGAAAATTTGAAATATCTTGTTTCTGTTCTCAATTCATCCGTTGCAGATTACTATTTCTTTCAAATTACAGCCAAAATTGCAGGAGGAAGGAAACGCTACACCAAGCAGTATGTTGAGCAAATCCCAATACCCATTATCCCTAAAGAAGAACAAATACCTTATGAAAAGCTGGTGGATTATGTAATACTTGCGAAATCAAAGGCAGACGACATTGTTTTCAAGTTTTTTGAATCCTTGCTTGATGCCCTTGTCTTCGAACTCTACTTCCCTGAAGAAATCAAATCGGCAGGTAAAGAAATCCTAAAGCATTTGGGAGACCTGAAACCCATAACAGATGATATGAGTGAGGAAGAAAAGCTGGCTATTATTCAAAGTGAGTTTGAGCGTTTGTATGATCCTAACCACCCGGTTCGCTTTGCTATAGAAACATTGGATAGTGTGGAGGAAGTGAGGATTATTAAAGAAGCTTTGAAGTAATAAAAATTCAGAAATATGTCATTCAATCCGAAACCAGAATATACCATAGTACCCACGGAATTCAGCATTAAAGACTTCCACGAGTACAAAGAAGATTATGTAACTCGTCCACCCTACCAAAGGAAAGTGGTTTGGTCAAAGGCTAAAAAGCAATCTTTAATGGATAGTCTATTTCGAAGGTATTATATCCCTAAATTGGTAGTTAGAGAAGTTCGCTTATCAGATGACCGTACCGTGAATGAAATAATTGACGGTCAGCAACGAATAACCACTGTTCAAGATTTTTTTAGCAACCAATATCCCTTGCCAAAATCTTTGGAAGATGTTTCGGAAGATTTACCAGGTAAATATTATAAAGACTTAGATACAGATGTTAGGAAGTTCATCGATAAATCACTTAAATATCAGGCAGATGTTATCAAGAATATCGAAAAACCAGATGATGTAAAACATCAAATTATTGCAACAGAAATATTTTGGCGACTCCAACAAGGCGAAACACTTAATTATATGGAAGTTGCACACGCTCAACTTTCTAGCCTTACAAGAAATTTCATTGTAAAGTATGCTGACGACCAAACCTTTGACTACAACACTTACGAACCCATAGACAACAACCCTGATAAATTACCTTTTTTCAATTTGCTGAATGTTGACAACAACAGAATGAAGCATTTACAATTTATGGCACGCTTTGTTTTGATTGAGTTGGGTAATGGTTATGCTGATTTAAGTGATAGAAAAATAGAAGAGTTTATAAACAGTGCCAAAACTGATAAAGGTATTGGGGACTATTCTTACGAAAAAACTCCTTCAGCACAAGAAGTATTGAAAAATCTGAGAGCCTTCTATGACATATTCAAAGACGACCCGATACTTGATGAAAACAATGGTATTAAAGAATTATCAGTAGAATATTTTATAATTTCCTGTTACTCTTTGGTAAGGCATCTCCGAAAGCATTACGTTTTTGATGAGCCAATGAAAGAGATTCTTAGAGACTTTATTTATAACTTCTTTCAAAGGTGGAAAACTTATGATGAGTCAGTTGATAATGACTTACTATCATTCAGTAATCACAGACAGCAAGGTGAAAACGACCTTGAAATTCGTGACAGGATAATGCGTCAGATTTTCTTCCAATACCTAAAAGACAATGGATTGAAAATTATTGAAAAAGATGAAAATCGAGCTTTTTCTGAATTAGACAGAATTATTATTTATAGGAGAGATAAAGGAATGTGCCAGCAATGTTTGCGTGAAGGTAAACCTGAAAATGAAGCAAAAGTCAGTTGGTCAAAATACCAAGCAGACCACGTTTTACCACATTCAAAAGGCGGTAAGACTGACATTGAAAATGGTGAACTTCTTTGTGCCTATCATAATCAATCAAAAGGAGCTAAAACTGTTTAATGGATGAGAATCAAAAAAGTTGAAATAAAAGATTATAAGGCATTCTACGGCTTGAATGAATTTAATGTAGATGGCAAAAACCTTTTTATCTACGGGGAAAATGGAAGCGGTAAAAGTTCCTTTTACTATGCCTTGAAGGACTTCTTTCAATCATCCACTGAAACCTTAGTTTACGATGAAACAGAAAACATTTTTTTGACCAAAGCCCAACAAGGGAAAGGTTTCATAAAAGTTACTTTCAATCCTGACCGAAGCGGAGCAGCCAATGACAAAACCTACACCGTTAAGAAAACATCAAAAGATACGTACACCGCAGGAGACACAAGTATCCGTGATGCCATCAAACTCAAAAGCTTTTTGACATACAAACACCTACTTTCCATTCATCATATCAAAAAAGAGAATGAGATTGACTTGTTTGAATTATTGGTAAAAGGCGTTCTCAAGCATTTCAAAAGTGTAGCCATCACAGGCACAAAAGAATTAGGCGAATTGTGGGAAGATGTAGAGATAGCCATTAAGAAAGAAACTGGTCAGGCATTTAACATTACTGCCAAGAAAAAGGAAGTTGATGAAGCCATTGATAAATTCAATACGGCATTCAAAAAGCTATTTGACAAAACCAGCATAGAAAACATAATGAAGTTTGCCCAACCCATTTTAGACAAGTTTGGGCACAACATAGAAATCGAACTCAACTACACACAAGCCAGACCAAATACCGCATACAATATTATTGAACGCAATCACGTAAGAGCAAAAGTGAAATACTTAGGGAAAGAAATTCCTAAGCCACACATTTTCTTGAACGAAGCAAGGCTTTCAGCCATTGCTATTTCCATTTATTTAGGAATGGTAAAAAGACACGTTCAAGGCATTCCTTGCAAAGTGCTTTTCTTGGATGATATTTTCATTGGTTTGGATATTTCAAACCGATTACCATTGCTGAAAATACTCGATGAAGAATTTCCGAATTACCAGGTTTTCATAACTACATATGATAAGCCTTGGTACGAGTTTGTAAAATCTACTTACCTAGACGGCAACAACGCTTGGAAGAGTTTTGAATTTTATGCTCGTAGGTCAAGGAAAGGTTTTGAAATTCCTATCGTAAGAGAGAACAATTCAAATTCACACATTCAAAATTATATTGATAAAGCTGAAGACTATTTTAATCAAGCCGACAACAAAGCCGCTGGAGTTTATCTACGTTCAGCATTTGAGTTTATACTCAAAAGATTCTGTTATGAGAAGGTGCCCGTAACTTTTTACTTGGACAACTCAAAAATGAAAACAGATACATTATGGACCGCAGTGAAGAAATTCAGGCAAGATAAACCAACAAGATGCGGACTTACACCAGCGACATCAGCACAGATTGACCATTATACAAGCTTAGTACTGAATCCTTTAAGCCATCACGACATTAATAAACACGAAATAACGACAGAAATACAGGGTGCATTGACAACAATAAAAACTTTAAAAGCGGAACTGAATGTTTAAGCCAACCCTTCACAGCCACACAATTACTCACTGTTTGTTTTTTTTTAATGGTGTTCGTGAACCGCAAGCGGTTTGCCAAGCCGCAAAAGCCCACGCTACAACCCAAGCTTGGCAAAGAATGTGCCTGTCCAACCACACCACCAAAACGACCGACAAACAAGCGGACGAAAAAGAACACTGAAGCGATAACATCAGTAACCGTTGCACAACCCCTTAATTTTTTTATACCTGAACCAATATAAGCCGTTTTAAGCGGCCATGCTTTTTTGGTCAGGCTTGAATAGGAACCAGATTTGGTGCTCTTAAAAAATGCCATGCTACATTCTGGAGCACTGTTTTTGGCAAAAAACACAGAACA
>JBLXCF010000011.1:34808-99931 GCA_048265145.1 Aequorivita sp. | reverse complement strand
TGGCGTTAGTGGGTGTTCCGGTCAGGGTGATCGGGCTCAGGTTGTCGCAAAGGGGGCCGTAGCTCCCGGCGTCAACACTAATTTGATTGGGTTGAGAGATGATGATTGTTTCTAAAGTGGTACACGAACCATCGTTAACCGTTACCTTATAGGTGCCAGCCGTTAAACCCGATTGATCTTGTGAAGAAGGATTTAATCCACTTCCATCAGAAGTGGTCCACAAATAGGTATAATTTCCAGATCCTCCTGTTACGGTTAAATCTATTGTTCCGTCATTTCCACCAAAACAGCTAACATTCTGCTTAGAGTAGCTTGAATCCAATGTGGAATTTGTCAAGGTCAATTTTCGGGACGGAGAAGTACATCCCAAGGTTGGATTATAATAAAATGCATACCATTGTCCGGGTGTTGTTACAGTTGGATTCGCCGGAAGGTGATCTGCGATCACTGTTAGATCCGGATTCGTAGTCCATTTCAATTGTGCGCCCGGTGGGGTTTGAGATGTAACGAAAGAATTTAATTGCACTTGGGTGGGCTGGCAATATTCTTTCGTGGTAACGGACAGTTCAGGAGAGTTTGCATATCCTTCCACCGAGAGTCTTAAACCATCTACTAAAACAACGGATCTTCCAGGATTTCCTGTTTTGTAGAAAACCTCTACGGAAGTAGCACTTGGCCCAGCTTTGAATGTTATACAACGATTTTCCCAATAGGGGTTAATTTCTGTCCAGCCGCCGGGATTTTGATGACCACCATTCCCACTTGTTGCAAATGATAACCGCGCAGGGAAATCATTGGTAGTATGCTGGATTAAATTATTGTGGGTATATGTTAATGGGTCACTTATTTGAACTGCGCCATTTCTAACTCCAAATTGCAGATTCGGTGCATACTCTAAAATCTGTCCTCCTTGATTATTACTGTTCACGGTATTATATCGAGGAATAACCGCTATTTCGAAACATACTGTATAAACAGTATTTGGAATAACTGATAAGGTTTGGCTTATGGCTTCATTTTGGTAGGAAAAAATAGCAAACCCGCCCCCATCATAAGTGGAGGGTTCAATTATTCCAGGATAAACTACGTTGGCGTTGGTTTGCGAATAGGAAATATATTGCCCCTCAGACCAATCTACAGTACCATTATCATTCCAACAGGTATATTTTGCATCCGCCTGATATTGACCATTGGTACCGCCAACGGCCGTTCTAAAGGTTCCTCCGCTAACATCCACCTTTTCAAAAGAACCGCAGGTAATAAGGTTACAGGCGCCAACAATATTGCCTTTACTGGCATTATTAAATGCCTCGGCTTTGGACCTAGAACGAAAAGTACTGTTGGCCATTTCAGCCTTTTTGTCTAACGATGCATTGTATTGATCCAAATATTCCTTTGTGTAGGACAGGATGACTTCCTCCCCATCGCTGGAACTCTTTACTTGGGAATATGCACTATTGCCCAAGCAAACTATTAAAATGAGACCTATTAAAAACCTCTTATCAGAAGTAAATAATTTAGTAATTATTTTAATCATAAGTTTGAATTTTATTTTAACCGATATCTTTTGTCAATGTAAATTGAACGGTGGATTGCACCTAAATTACTGCCCAAAGATACAGTGGAATAGGTAGGAAGAAAGTAGCCACAAAGAAGTATTAGTTGAACAGTGGAAAATAGTCGGTAAACAACCAAAAACAAATAAAATACTCATATTTCTTGTAGGAAAAGTTCATACGTGTTAGTACGTATTTCGTTTAAAAGCACGGTTTTTGGGCGGTTTTACGGCAATTAAAAATCAAACAGCTGCCCCTAATATCCATTTTATCAACCCGTTTGGAGCCGTTGCAATAATCTATTTCAAAATGTAACTTGATAAGGAAAATTTCAACAAAAAAGTAGGAAGAAATACAAAAATCATATCCGTATTAAAAATGGGATTCGGACCTAAAACTTGGCCGACAAACTTTATCTTTGCAACCATTTTAGATTGAACGCATGTCCTTAACAAAAGAAATAAAACGCCGAAGAACCTTCGGGATCATTAGCCACCCAGATGCTGGGAAAACAACCTTAACGGAAAAGCTTTTGCTTTTCGGTGGTGCCATTCAAGAGGCCGGCGCCGTAAAAAGCAACAAAATCAAAAAAGGAGCCACCAGTGATTTCATGGAAATTGAGCGCCAGCGGGGAATTTCCGTGGCGACATCGGTTTTGGCCTTTGAATATGAGGGAATAAAAATCAATATTCTCGATACGCCCGGCCACAAGGATTTTGCCGAGGACACTTTTAGAACCCTAACAGCTGTGGACAGCGTTATTGTGGTAATAGACGTGGCCAAAGGGGTAGAAGAGCAGACCGAAAAATTGGTAGCCGTCTGCCGGATGCGAAACATCCCAATGATCGTTTTTATCAATAAAATGGATCGGGAGGGTAAAGATGCCTTTGAACTTTTGGACGAAATTGAACAAAAACTCAACCTACGGGTAACCCCACTAAGTTTTCCAATAGGAATGGGATATGATTTTAAGGGTATTTATAATATTTGGGAAAAAAATGTAAATCTCTTCAGCGGGGATAGTCGGAAAAATATTGAAGAAACCATTGAAATTGAAGACATTAAAAGTGCAGAACTTGAGAAGCTCATTGGTGAGAAAGCTTCAAAAACCCTGCGCGAGGAATTGGAATTGGTATATGAGGTGTATCCGGATTTTGATCGGGAGGCCTATTTGGAAGGAAAACAACAGCCCGTTTTTTTCGGTTCGGCTTTAAATAATTTTGGGGTTCGCGAACTGTTGGATTGCTTCGTTGAAATTGCCCCAACTCCCCGCCCAAAGGAAAGCGACACACGTTTGGTTAAGCCGGAGGAAAAGGAATTTACTGGTTTCGTTTTTAAAATTCACGCGAATATGGACCCAAAGCACCGAGACCGGTTGGCGTTCGTAAAAGTGGTTTCGGGCACCTTCGAAAGAAATTCGCCCTATTTACACGTTCGCAACGGCAAGAAATTGAAATTCAGCAGTCCGAATGCGTTTTTTGCCGAAAAGAAACAGATTGTGGATATTTCGTATCCAGGTGATATTGTGGGATTGCACGATACAGGTAATTTCAAAATAGGCGACACTCTTACGGAAGGTGAAGAGATGCAATACAAAGGCATCCCCAGCTTTTCACCGGAACATTTCAAATATATTAACAATGCCGACCCGATGAAGAGCAAACAGCTGGAAAAGGGCATCGATCAATTAATGGACGAAGGTGTGGCGCAACTTTTCACTTTGGAATTGAACGGAAGAAAGGTAATCGGCACCGTTGGCGCATTACAATTTGAGGTAATCCAATACCGTTTGGAGCACGAATATGGCGCCAAATGCAACTATGAAAATTTGAACGTGCACAAAGCTTGTTGGGTAGAGGCGAAAGATCCAAAAAGCGAGGAATATGCCGATTTTAAAAGAGTAAAGGCGAAATTTTTGGCCAAGGACAAGCGCGGTCAATTGGTGTTCTTTGCAGATTCTGCATTTACACTGCAAATGACCCAATCAAAATATCCGAATGTAAAGCTTCATTTTGTTAGTGAATTTAGCCCCTTAACCCCCAAAGGGGAGAAGTAAAAACGTTGTGGGATTTGTAACCTGGCTGCCGAAAGGCAGATTTGGAATTCAAAAAACTGGATTTTTAGCATAAAAAAGCCCCAAAATTTCGGGGCTTTTTTATTCTTATGCTTCGCCGGTAGGGCCAAAGTTTAAAGGAATAGGTGGTTGCTCATAGTCCTTTATTTCGCCGTGGGCATTTTCAAATCGCCTCACATTGTCGCCCAATGCTTTCAGGAATCTTTTGGCATGTTGAGGGGTCAGGATAATTCTCGACTTCACCTTGCTTTTTGGAATTCCAGGCATTATACTAACAAAATCCACTACAAATTCAGATACCGAATGGTTGATTATGGCCAGGTTACTGTAGATTCCCTGAGCCACGTTTTCATCCAATTCTATGTTGATCTGTCCCTGTTTGGGAGGTTGGTTTTTTTGATCTGCCATAACTTGATTTTACGATATAAGATTTACGATGTACGATTTAAATTTAAAATCGCACATCGCAAATCAAAAATATATTAATTATAATTTACTTCCTGCTTTTCGCGGTTCATTTGCTCCAATTCTTCCTTAGAACCCACAATTATGGAATCATACCTACGCATACCCGTTCCGGCTGGTATTTTATGGCCCACAATTACGTTCTCTTTCAATCCTTCCAAGGTATCAACCTTACCAGCAACTGCTGCTTCGTTCAATACTTTGGTGGTTTCCTGGAAGGAAGCCGCGGAGATGAATGACTTGGTCTGTAACGACGCTCTCGTAATACCCTGAAGTACCGGAATAGCTGTTGCAGGAACGGCATCGCGCGCCTCTGCAAGTACTTTATCGTTTCTTCTCAACAAAGAGTTTTCATCGCGAAGCGTACGCGGAGAAAGGATTTGACCTTCCTTCAAGTTTTCAGAATCGCCGGCATTGGTAACCACCTTCATTCCGAAAATCTTATCATTTTCTTCGATGAAATCATCTTTATGAGCCAATTGGTCTTCAAGGAAAGTGGTATCTCCCGGATCTTGGATCTGTACTTTGCGCATCATTTGGCGAACCACAACTTCAAAATGCTTGTCGTTGATCTTCACCCCTTGCAGACGGTACACCTCCTGAACTTCGTTCACAAGATATTGCTGTACTGCTGAAGGGCCTTTAATGCGAAGGATATCTTCCGGAGTAATGGAACCATCGGAAAGTGGCATACCTGCACGCACGTAATCGTTTTCCTGAACAAGAATTTGGTTTGAAAGTTTCACCAAATACTTTTTCACTTCGCCCAATTTGGACTCAACGATAATCTCGCGGTTACCACGTTTTATTTTTCCGAAGGAAACTACACCGTCAATCTCACTAACTACTGCGGGGTTGGATGGATTACGCGCTTCAAAAAGCTCGGTAACTCGTGGAAGACCTCCGGTAATATCACCCGCTTTCGCAGATTTACGTGGTATCTTCACAAGAATTTTACCGATCTTAATTTTGTCGCCATCGTCCACCATCAAGTGGGCTCCAACAGGCAAGTTATAGCTACGGATAACTTCGTCTTTCTTCCCTAAAATTTGAAGGGTTGGAATACGCTTTTTATCTCTAGATTCAGAAATTACTTTTTCTTGGAAACCAGTTTGCTCGTCAATTTCAACTTGATAGGTCAAACCTTGAACGATATTTTCATACTTAATTTTTCCGGCAAATTCTGAAATAATTACACCGTTATAAGGATCCCAAGAACAGACCACATCACCAGCATTCAGGCTATCGCCATCCTTTACATAAAGTGTGGAACCGTATGGAATGTTATTGGTGCTTAAGGTTATACCGGTTTTCTTGTCAACCAGTTTAATTTCAGAAGTTCGGGAAATAACGATATCGACCGTTTTTCCTTGGCTATCTTCACCTTTAACGGTTTTAAGATCTTCGATTTCGGCTTTTCCGTCAAATCTGACAACCAATTTGTTCTCTTCGGAAATGTTACCGGCAATACCACCCACGTGGAAGGTACGGAGCGTAAGCTGTGTACCAGGTTCACCGATGGACTGTGCGGCCACGACGCCCACGGCCTCTCCGCGCTGCACCATTTTGTTGGTAGCCAGGTTACGTCCGTAGCATTGTGAACAAATTCCCTGTTTTGCCTCGCAGGTAAGGGCGGAACGAACTTCCACACTTTCGAGAGGTGATTTTTCGATAGCCTCGGCAATTTCTTCTGTAATGTGTTCGCCGGAACCTACCAACAATTCTTTGGTCAATGGGTTTACTACATCATTCAAAGAAGTTCGTCCCACAATTCTGGCGGCCAAGGTTTCTACCACCTCTTCGTTTTTCTTTAAAGCCGAAACTTCAATACCGCGGAGGGTATAGCAATCTTCAATATTGATAATAACATCCTGCGAAACATCCACCAAACGACGTGTCAAGTAACCCGCATCCGCTGTTTTAAGTGCGGTATCGGCAAGTCCTTTTCGCGCCCCGTGGGTAGAAATGAAGTATTCAAGAATGGATAGACCTTCCTTAAAGTTGGAAAGAATCGGGTTCTCGATAATCTCGCCACCACCGGAGTTTGATTTTTTTGGTTTCGCCATCAACCCACGCATACCTGTTAACTGGCGGATTTGTTCCTTAGAACCCCTCGCCCCAGAGTCAAGCATCATATACACAGAGTTGAATCCTTGCTGATCCTCGCGAATACGCTTCATAGAAAGCTCGGTAAGTTCAGCATTCGTTGCAGTCCAGATATCAATTACTTGGTTGTAACGTTCGTTGTTGGTAATAAGGCCCATGTTGTAGCTATTGATAATGCCATCCACTTGTTCGTTGGCACTGTCAATCATACTCTGCTTTTCAGCAGGGATAATAATATCGCCCAAACTGAAGGACAATCCACCCTCAAAAGCGAATTTATAACCAAGGCCCTTTATTTCGTCAAGGAAAGCGGAGGTTGTAGGAACGTCGGTTACCTTAAGGATTTTTCCAATGATATCACGAAGCGATTTTTTGGTCAATACTTCGTTTATGAAACCAGCTTCTTCCGGAACTTTCTCGTTAAAGATCACCCTTCCCAAAGTGGTGGTGATGATTTGGTTCACCAACTCACCGTTTTCATTGAAATCCTTGGTTCTGATTTTTATTTCGGCATTCAAATCTACTTTGCCTTCATTATAGGCAATAATAGCTTCCTCGGCTGAATAAAAAGTAAGTCCCTCTCCTTTCACGACAACATCGCCCATGGTTTTTTTAAGTTTGGTCATATAATACAGACCCAAAACCATATCCTGTGAAGGAACCGCCACCGGCGAACCGTTTGCAGGGTTCAAAATGTTATGTGAAGCAAGCATCAAAAGTTGACATTCCAAAATTGCCTCTGGCCCCAGTGGAAGGTGGACCGCCATCTGGTCACCATCGAAATCCGCGTTAAAAGCGGTACATACCAATGGGTGCAGTTGGATTGCCTTCCCTTCAATCAATTTAGGTTGGAACGCTTGGATACCAAGTCTGTGCAACGTTGGGGCCCGGTTAAGCATAACAGGGTGGCCTTTCAATACATTTTCAAGAATATCCCAAACTACAGGCTCCTTTTTATCGATTATTTTCTTGGCTGATTTTACGGTTTTTACAATCCCTCTTTCAATCAATTTACGGATAACGAAAGGTTTGTAAAGCTCGGCAGCCATATCTTTTGGAAGACCGCATTCGAATAATTTCAATTCCGGTCCAACGACGATTACCGAACGAGCCGAATAATCCACACGCTTACCAAGCAGGTTTTGACGGAAACGCCCTTGTTTTCCTTTCAAGGAATCCGAAAGGGATTTCAATGGACGGTTACTGTCGGTTTTTACTGCGGAAGATTTACGCGTGTTGTCAAACAATGAATCTACCGATTCCTGAAGCATACGTTTTTCGTTACGAAGGATTACTTCCGGAGCCTTGATTTCCATCAACCGCTTCAAACGGTTGTTACGGATGATTACTCTTCGGTACAAATCGTTCAAATCGGAAGTAGCGAAACGGCCACCATCAAGAGGCACCAAGGGGCGCAATTCCGGTGGGATTACGGGGATTACCTTCATAATCATCCACTCCGCCTTGTTTTCGCGGTTGGCATTAGCCTCGCGCAACGCCTCCACAACTTGCAGGCGCTTTAACGCTTCAGTTTTACGTTGTTTGGATGTTTCGTTATTAGCCTTATGGCGAAGGTTATATGAAAGTTGGTCAAGATCAATTCTTTGCAAAAGATCGATCAAGCACTCAGCTCCCATTTTCGCAATAAATTTATTTGGATCTGTTTCTTCCAAATATTGGTTTTCCTGTGGAAGGGAATCAAGGATTGCAAGATATTCTTCCTCGGTAAGGAAATCCATTTTCTTCACATTCTCACCACCTTCATATTTTGCAATACCTGGCTGAATTACTACATAACGTTCGTAGTAAATGATCATATCCAATTTCTTGGAAGGTAATCCAAGAAGGTAACCAATTTTGTTAGGAAGGCTTCGGAAGTACCAAATGTGCGCCACGGGAACCACCAAATTGATATGCCCCACGCGGTCACGACGTACTTTCTTCTCCGTTACTTCCACCCCGCAACGGTCGCAAACGATACCTTTGTAGCGGATTCTTTTATATTTACCACAGGCACATTCGTAATCCTTCACCGGACCAAAGATGCGCTCACAGAAAAGACCGTCGCGCTCTGGCTTGTGCGTACGGTAGTTGATTGTTTCGGGTTTTAGCACTTCACCGCGTGATTCCGCCAAAATGGATTCAGGGGAAGCCAAACCAATAGAAATCTTGTCGAATTTCTGTACTGTGTTTTCTTTATTTCTGTTCATCATGTTGAAAAAATGATTATTTGTTTTTATTGGGTATAGGCGCAATGCATCGCGCCTCTACCGGAATAATCTTTCGGATTATTCTTCCAATCTAATGTCAAGACCCAATCCTTTCAATTCGTGCATAAGTACGTTGAAAGATTCCGGTAATCCTGGTTCTGGCATGGTTTCCCCTTTTACGATTGCCTCGTAGGTTTTCGCCCTTCCAATAACATCATCAGATTTAACAGTCAATATTTCTCTAAGTGTGCTGGATGCACCGTATGCTTCCAAGGCCCAAACTTCCATCTCTCCAAAACGCTGACCACCAAATTGTGCTTTACCACCAAGGGGTTGTTGCGTAATAAGCGAGTACGGTCCGATGGAACGTGCGTGCATCTTGTCATCCACCATGTGGCCCAATTTCAGCATATAGATAACCCCTACAGTTGCGGGTTGGTCAAATCGCTTTCCGGTGCCACCATCAAATAGATAGGTGTGTCCAAATCTTGGAATTCCCGCCTCATCGGTCAATTCATTTATTTGGTCAATAGTTGCACCGTCAAAAATTGGAGTTGCGAATTTGCGACCCAATTTCTGCCCAGCCCATCCGAGAACCGTTTCATAAATCTGCCCAATGTTCATACGCGATGGTACCCCAAGTGGGTTCAACACGATATCAACTGGAGTTCCGTCTTCAAGGAAAGGCATATCTTCCTCACGCACTATACGCGCAACAATACCTTTATTTCCGTGACGTCCCGCCATCTTGTCCCCTACCTTCAGTTTACGCTTTTTAGCGATGTACACTTTGGCAAGTTTCAAAATTCCGGATGGAAGCTCATCTCCAACGGAGATTGTAAACTTCTCACGACGTAAGTTACCCTGAAGGTCGTTTTCTTTAATTTTATAGTTGTGCATTAAATCTGCCACCAATACGTTGGTTTCATCATCTGTCGTCCAGGTACCTCCAGTTAAGTGGGTGTAATCATCAACCGCATGAAGCATTTTTAAGGTGAACTTTTTACCTTTTGGGAAAACTACTTCGCCAAGATCGTTGTTTACACCTTGAGCGGTTTTTCCTCCTACAATTGCGAAAAGTTTTTCAACCAAAACATCTTGCAGTGCTACGAATTTTGCTTCGTATTTTGCTTCAAGTTCTGCGATGTCCTCTTTATCTTTTGCACGCTTGCGCTTATCTTTTACAGCACGGGCAAACAATTTCTTGTCTATTACCACTCCGTTCAACGATGGAGAAGCTTTTAGCGAAGCATCCTTAACGTCGCCAGCTTTGTCGCCAAAAATGGCACGAAGCAGTTTTTCTTCCGGCGTAGGGTCGCTTTCTCCTTTTGGCGTAATTTTTCCGATAAGGATATCGCCAGGTTTTACTTCGGCCCCAATTCGGATCATACCGAATTCATCCAAATCTTTTGTAGCTTCTTCGGAAACGTTTGGAATATCGTTTGTCAATTCCTCGTTACCCAGTTTGGTATCGCGAACTTCCAAAGAATATTCATCGATATGGATGGAAGTGAAAATATCCTCTCTTACTACTTTTTCTGAAATAACGATCGCATCCTCAAAATTGTACCCTTTCCAAGGCATGAAGGCAACCTTCATATTTCGGCCCAAAGCCAATTCTCCTTTTTCGGTAGCATATCCTTGGCAAAGCACCTGTCCCTTTTTCACTCTGTCGCCTTTGCGAACAATTGGCTTCAAGTTAATGGAAGTACTCTGGTTTGTCTTTCTGAATTTAATTAATTGGTATGTTTTTGAATCGCTATCAAAGCTAACCATACGTTCTTCGTCGGTACGGTCATATTTGATGGTGATTTCATTGGCATCAACATACTCCACTACCCCGTCGCCTTCAGCATTTATCAAAACGCGGCTATCGGAAGCTACCTGTCTTTCAAGGCCGGTTCCCACGATTGGGGAATCTGCAATCAACAACGGTACCGCCTGGCGCATCATGTTACTGCCCATAAGTGCACGGTTTGCATCATCGTGCTCCAAGAAAGGAATCAACGATGCGGAAATGGATGCAATCTGGTTTGGTGCAACATCGGCATAATTTACAACCGTTGGTTCCACAAGCGGGAAGTCGCCTTCCATACGTGCAATTACCTTGTCGGCTTCGATATTCCCTTTGTCAGACAGCGGAATGTTGGCCTGGGCAATGTGTTGCTCTTCTTCTTCTTCGGCCGAGAGATACACGGGTTCGTGCTTGATGTCTATCTTGCCATTTTCAACTTTTCGGTAAGGTGTTTCAATGAAACCAAGGTTGTTCACTTTGGCATATACCGAAAGTGAAGAAATAAGTCCAATGTTCGGACCCTCCGGGGTTTCAATCGGGCAAAGACGTCCGTAGTGTGTATAATGAACGTCACGAACCTCGAAACCTGCCCTTTCACGGGAAAGACCACCTGGCCCAAGTGCCGAAAGACGACGCTTGTGCGTAATCTCGGCCAATGGGTTTGTTTGGTCCATAAACTGTGAAAGCTGGTTGGTACCAAAGAATGAGTTGATTACCGATGAAAGTGTTTTCGCATTAATCAAATCGATAGGGGTAAATACCTCATTGTCGCGAACGTTCATGCGTTCGCGAATGGTTCGCGCCATCCGCGCAAGACCAACGCCAAACTGTTGTGACAATTGCTCACCTACAGTACGTACACGACGGTTGCTAAGGTGGTCAATATCATCAATCTCCGCTTTGGAGTTGATAAGCTCGATCAAATATTTAACTATGGTTATAATATCTTCCTTGGTAAGCACTTGCTTGTCCATTGGGATATCAAGACCCAGTTTCTTGTTCATTCTGTAACGCCCTACCTCACCAAGATTATATCTCTGGTCGCTGAAGAATAGTTTGTGGATAATACCACGAGCCGTTTCCTCATCGGGTGGTTCGGCGTTACGAAGTTGTCTGTATATGTGTTCTACCGCCTCCTTTTCTGAGTTGGTAGGGTCTTTTTGCAGTGTATTGTGGATAATGGCGTAATCGGCCTGAAGGTTATCCTCTTTGTGCAATAGGATTGTTTTTGTTCCTGAATCAATGATTTCGTCAATATGCTCTTTTTCAAGAACGGTATCGCGGTCCAAAATAATCTCGTTACGCTCGATGGAAACAACTTCTCCTGTGTCTTCGTCAACAAAATCCTCGTGCCATGTTTTTAGTACACGCGCTGCAAGTTTTCTACCTATATATTTCTTAAGGCCTGTTTTTGAAGCCTTAACCTCTTCGGCAAGGTCAAATATTTCAAGGATGTCTTTATCCCTTTCAAAACCGATGGCCCGGAAAAGTGTGGTAACGGGCAACTTTTTCTTACGGTCAATGTACGCGTACATCACACTATTGATATCAGTGGCAAACTCAATCCATGAACCTTTGAAAGGAATTACGCGGGCAGAGTAAAGCTTCGTTCCATTAGCGTGGAAGGATTGGCCAAAGAACACCCCTGGAGAACGGTGAAGTTGTGAAACAACAACACGCTCGGCCCCGTTGATGCAGAAAGTGCCGCTGGGGGTCATATATGGGATGGTACCGAGATAGACATCCTGTACGATGGTTTCAAAATCTTCGTGCTCGGCGTCTGTACAGTACAGTTTCAATCGCGCTTTAAGAGGGACGCTATAGGTCAGGCCGCGCTCAATACATTCCTGGATGGAATATCTTGGCGGATCTACGAAGTAGTCTAAAAATTCTAAAACGAATTGGTTTCGGGTATCGGTAATCGGGAAGTTTTCCAGAAAAGTTTTGTACAATCCTTCCTGGCCTCTTTCTTCTGATTTGGTTTCCAATTGGAAAAAATCCTGGAAGGATTTAATCTGAATGTCCAAAAAGTCGGGATATTCCGGCTTATTTTTTACAGAGGAAAAATTCAATCTTTCAGTTTGCGTTGCTGACATCTATGGACGGAATTTTAATTAAAATGAAAATGAAAAGGTCGTATAAAAAGGGGTTAACCATTATATACGCAAAATGGTTTAGGCCATCCCGGAACGTCCGGATGACCTAAACCTTAAGGTTTGAATGGTAAAAGCTTACTTAAGCTCAACCTCAGCTCCAGCTTCTTCCAATTGAGCTTTTAGGGCCTCAGCTTCGTCTTTAGAAACCCCTTCCTTAATTGCGGATGGAGCGTTATCTACCATTTCTTTTGCTTCTTTTAGACCAGCACCAGTCAATTCCTTAACTAGTTTTACAACTGCAAGTTTAGACGCGCCGGCAGCCTTCAACATTACTGTGAATTCTGATTGCTCGTCAGCAGCCTCAGCTCCTGCAGCAGCACCTCCACCAGCGGCAACAGCCACAGCTGCAGCAGCAGGCTCAATGCCATACTCGTCTTTTAGTATTGCGGCTAACTCATTAACTTCTTTAACTGTTAGGTTAACCAATTGTTCTGCGAAATCTTTCAAATCTGCCATTTCTATCGTTTTTAAAAATAATTGTGTTTATATAAATTAATTAGTGCAAAATAAAATTCTATCCTTCTCTTTCGGATAAGGTCTTAACAAGACCTGCAATAGTGCTACCACCGCTCTTAAGCGCTGAAATAACATTTTTGGCAGGCGATTGCAACAACCCGATAATTTCTCCAATAAGTTCGTCTTTCGACTTAAGTTCAACCAGACTATCCAATTGATTGTCGCCAACATAAATTGACTCTTGGATATAGGCTCCCTTCAAAAGAGGCTTATCAGATTTCTTTCTGAATTCCTTAATTACCTTGGCAGGTGCATTACCGGTTTCGGAAAACATTAGGGAAGTGTTTCCTTTAAGTATTCCTGTTAATTCACCAAAGTCTTTATCGGAACTTTCCATTGCCTTTTTCAGCAAGGTGTTTTTAACAACGGCCAACTGCACGCCAGCTTTAAAACAAGCACGACGAAGGTTGGTAGTATTTCCCGCATCAAGGCCAGAGATATCTGCCAGATAAATGTTGGCATTATCGGACAACTGTGCAGTCAACGTTTCAATTACTTGTGATTTTTCTTCTCTTGTCATAATATCAAGTTTTTACTGCTCAGTAAACCTTTTGGTGTCAACTTGAACTCCGGGGCTCATGGTGCTGGACATATAGATGCTCTTAATATATACACCTTTGGCGGCCTGTGGCTTCAGTTTTACGAGGGTGGTTAATAATTCTCTTGCGTTTCCGGCGATCTTTTCAGCATCAAAGGATGCTTTACCTATGGCTGCGTGCACAATACCGGTTTTATCCACTTTAAAGTCAATTTTACCAGCTTTTACATCAGAAACTGCTTTAGCAACGTCCATCGTTACCGTACCAGTCTTTGGGTTTGGCATCAGGCCACGGGGACCCAACACACGTCCTAATGGACCTAATTTACCCATTACACTTGGCATAGTTACAATAACGTCAACATCTGTCCATCCTCCTTTAATTTTATCGAGGTACTCATCAAGACCTACGTAGTCTGCACCGGCTTCTTTGGCTTCGGATTCCTTATCTGGGGTAACCAAGGCCAATACCTTAACGTCCTTACCCGTTCCGTGTGGAAGCGTAACCACACCGCGGACCATTTGGTTTGCCTTTCGTGGATCCACGTTAAGGCGAACGGCTAGGTCAACGGAAGCATCAAACTTTACGTTGGTGATTTCTTTTATTAAAGCAGAAGCTTCGGCAACGGTATAAGCCTTGTTAGGTTCTATTTTAGCGGCGGCTTCTTTTTGCTTTTTTGTTAATCGTGCCATTTTACAAATTCTTTTTTGAGATTAAAAAGGTGCGTCACCTTTTACTTTAATTCCCATGGAACGTGCAGTACCGGCTACCATTTTCATAGCAGACTCAATGGTGAATGCATTAAGATCGGGCATTTTGTCTTCCGCGATCGTTTTAATTTGGTCCCAAGAGATTGTGGCTACTTTTTTTGCGTGTGGTTCACCGGAGCCTTTTTTGGATTTAGCAGCCTCAAGCAACTGCACCGCAGCGGGTGGGGTTTTAATTACGAAGTCGAAAGACTTGTCCTTATACACCGTGATCGCTACTGGCAACACTTTTCCCTGCTTATCCTGGGTCCGCGCATTGAACTGCTTGCAGAACTCCATGATGTTGACACCGGCAGCACCAAGCGCAGGTCCAACTGGGGGTGATGGATTGGCAGCACCTCCGCGAACTTGCAACTTAACTACTTTACTTATTTCTTTTGCCATTTTTAATTTTTAATGTGGCCCTTCAAAAGTGGAAGCCTGTGAAGGACCTATTAAGCGTAACAATTAAACTTTTTCAACTTGCATATAGCTGAGTTCCAAGGGGGTCTTTCTTCCGAAAATCTTCACCATTACTTCCAGCTTGCGTTTTTCTTCATTAATTTTTTCGACCGTTCCATTAAAACCGTTGAATGGACCGTCTATAACCTTAACGGTTTCACCAATGGTGTAGGGAATATTAACGCTGTCGTCTTTAACGGAAAGTTCATCAACTTTGCCCAACATTCTGTTAACTTCGGACTGTCTGAGCGGCACGGGATCGCCACCTTTGGTTTCACCTAAAAACCCGATTACTCCGTTAATGGATTTAATAATGTGGGGTATTTCCCCGCCCAAATTCGCCTTAATCATTATGTAACCCGGAAAATAAACACGTTCTTTGTTTACTTTCTTTCCGTTACGGATCTGTATTACTTTTTCGGTAGGCACCAACACTTGGTCAATATAGTCTTCAAGTTCCAACCGTTTTATCTCAGTTTCGATATACGATTTGATCTTGTTTTCCTGGCCACTCACTGACCGGACCACATACCATTTTTTTGTTCCTGTTGTTTCGGTCATTTCTTAGGATTTGATCCAGATGAAATATTGGTCAACCACCCAGTGGAATACGGTATCTATACCCCAAACCGCAAGGGCCAGGAGCACCGAGAAAACCGCAACTATAACGGTAAGCTTCTGAGCTTCTGCCCAAGAAGGCCAGGTTACATGATTTTTTAGCTCTTTGTACGATTCTGTAATATAGTTTGTCATCTTTTTGACCGTATTAAAGGTTCTTATTCGGAAATATGCCGGCGGGAAAACCAGCTTCGGAATAACTATTTTTCATGGGCTGGAGAGGCTTGCTTAGACTGGGCCCAGCATAAACTTCTCGCCCCAATACCCTCCGGTTATTTAAATTCTGCACGGGTTGAGAGGCTCGAACTCCCGACACCTGGTTTTGGAGACCAGTGCTCTACCAACTGAGCTAAACCCGTTTACAAGGCGTAGCACTTAAAAAAACTAACGCTAAACCCGTTATAAAAGCCAAGGTATCCCGAAGGAATTTCGGGACACCCAGTGCTTTTCAACAATATAATTATTAGTCTAAAATTTCAGTTACCTGACCTGCACCAACGGTACGTCCACCTTCGCGGATAGCGAAACGAAGACCTACGTTCATAGCGATTGGCTGAAGCAACTCAACTTTAATAGTCAAGTTATCACCAGGCATTACCATTTCAACACCGTCAGGAAGCATAATGGTTCCGGTTACGTCGGTAGTACGAACGTAAAACTGTGGACGGTAGTTGTTGTGGAATGGCGTGTGGCGGCCACCTTCTTCTTTCTTAAGGATATACACCTCAGCTTTGAATTTAGCGTGTGGAGTAACTGAACCTTTTTTACAGATTACCATTCCACGACGGATATCTGATTTTTCAATACCTCTCAAAAGGATACCTACGTTATCGCCGGCTTCACCTCTATCAAGAATCTTGCGGAACATTTCAACCCCAGTAATGGTTGAGCTCAATTTTTCAGCACCCATACCAATAATATCTACTACGTCACCAGTATTGGCAACACCAGTTTCAATACGACCGGTAGCAACAGTACCACGACCGGTAATAGAGAACACGTCCTCGATTGGCATCAAGAATGGCTTATCAACATCACGTGTTGGAAGTTCAATCCAAGCATCCACCTCATCCATCAATTTCAAAACGGTGTCAACCCATTTTTGCTCTCCGTTAAGAGCTCCAAGAGCTGAACCTTGTACTACAGGTCCGTTATCACCATCATACTCATAAAAGTTAAGAAGGTCACGGATTTCCATTTCTACCAATTCCAATAATTCTTCGTCATCTACCATGTCCACTTTATTCATGAACACAACGATGCGTGGAATACCTACCTGACGGCCAAGAAGGATGTGCTCACGTGTTTGTGGCATTGGTCCGTCTGTGGCGGCAACAACCAAGATAGCACCGTCCATTTGGGCAGCACCAGTAACCATGTTTTTTACGTAATCCGCGTGACCAGGACAGTCAACGTGCGCATAGTGGCGGTTTGCTGTTTGGTACTCAACGTGTGAAGAGTTAATTGTAATACCTCTTTCTTTCTCCTCAGGAGCGTTATCAATTTGGTCGAAGGATCTGGCTTCTGAATAACCCGCGTCGGCCATTACTTTGGTAATAGCTGCGGTTAACGTTGTTTTACCGTGATCTACGTGTCCAATTGTACCCACATTTAAGTGTGGTTTTGACCGATCGAAATTTTCTTTTGCCATTTTGTATTAATTTTAATCTTAGTTTATATTAGTGTTATTTGCATTCTATGTATTAGAGCCAATGATGGGAATTGAACCCATGACCTCTTCCTTACCAAGGAAACGCTCTACCCCTGAGCTACACCGGCATTTTTGGTTCCAGGTTTAAGGTTTCAAGTTTCAGGCTACGGAAACCTGCAACTGTTAACGTGCAACTTGTAACTCATTTTTGAGCGGGAGACCGGGTTCGAACCGGCGACATTCAGCTTGGAAGGCTGACGCTCTACCAACTGAGCTACTCCCGCATTTTTTTAATTCAGAATTCGGAATGGCGAATTCAGAATTATACTTCAATATTTTAATGAACTAAAATCCATGTTTCTTAATTCCCAAATCAGAATTAAGGCAGTGGGGAGAGCAGGATTCGAACCTGCGAAGGTGAAAACCAACAGATTTACAGTCTGTCCTCGTTGGCCGCTTGAGTATCTCCCCCGATTTATTTTTAAGAACTTCTATCTTAATGCGCCATTTCAAAACTGGCCCACTTAGAGCATTTTTTTCGCCCTCGAATTTTATGCGGCCCTAAAATTAAGAGCCTCCAGAGGGATTCGAACCCACGACCCCGAGATTACAAATCACGTGCTCTGGCCAACTGAGCTATGGAGGCTTTTAGACCTCTTTTTAAGGCTGTTTCGAAGCCATAAAAAAGTCCGCTATTTCTAACGGACTGCAAATGTAGAGAAATTATTTTGTCTGCAAAATTTTTTTGAAAAAAAATACTTTACAAATATGCCCTTTGCTTCTGCTTCCTTTTTTTCAATTGCCTTTCTAAACTCTTGACCACTTCGTCGGTTGCTTCCTCAAAACTCTTTGCTTCCTTTTTAACCATTAGGTCGTCTCCAGGAACGCTCAATAACACCTCTACTGCCTTATTTTCCTTTTCACTGGTTTTTTGGACTTTTAAAAATACGTCCGCAAAAACGATGCGATCATAAAACTGTTCCAATTTGGACAGTCGTTTCTCAATAAATACCAACAATTCTTCCTTGGCAGCAAAGTTGGGGGTTTGCACGTTTACTTTCATATTAAATTATTTTAAGGTTAACGTAAAAAGTAATAGGTAGCTTTATGACATAGGCAATGGTTTTCTTAATTTAATTCCTGGGATGCGAATTTCTATATACCTCTTTCAGTTTCGCAATGCTATTTTGGGTGTAAACCTGCGTTGAAGCAAGGCTGGAATGGCCCAAAAGTTCCTTCACCGAATTAATGTCTGCGCCTTCATTCAATAAATGGGTCGCAAACGAATGGCGCAGGATGTGCGGACTTTTTTTTACCTTTTCTGAGGTTTGACTAAAGTATGATTTTATAATCCTATAGACAAGGCTTTCGTAAATTTTAACCCCCTTTTGCGTCAGGAATAAATAATCGGCATCGGTCAATTTTTCTAGCTGGGCGCGCAATTCCAGATAGTGCGCAATGGTTTTTATGACGGAGGGAAGTAGCGGCAGGATTCGCTCCTTATTGCGTTTTCCCAAAACTTTTATGGTGTGTTGTGCCTGGGAGACGTCCCCCAACTTTAAGTGAATCAATTCTGCACGCCGGATTCCCGTGGAATAGAACAACTCAACAATCAATCGGTTCCGGACTCCCTCGAAATTGTTTTCGGGTTCGAGCATTTCAATAACCGCCGTAATTTCCCTTTCTGAAAAAGGAACCTGTATTTTTTTCGAAGTCTTTAAGGGTTTATGGGTCGCTAACGGATGGCTTTCAATCTGCTTTGTTTTAAGCAAAAACTTATAGTATGTCCGCAACGAAGAAATTTTTCTATTTACCGAACGGTTGGAAATACCTGCATCCACCAACGAAACAATCCAACTTCGGATTACGGAATAAGGGACTGAAAGTAGTTCGGAAAAATTATATTCTGAAAATGCAAAAGTTTGAAATTCTTCCAAATCCCCCAAATAGGCCGAAACCGTGTGCGGCGAATATTTCTTTTCAAGTTGAAGATAATCCGAAAAGGCTGGGATGGACATTCTTTGCTTAAAGGTTAAAGGGTTATGGGCTTCGGCATTAAATTTAATGAATTAAACTTGGATGGGTTAGCTCCACACAAACAAAAAAAATCCGCTGGAGATTTTTCCAACGGATTTTTTATAAGGACTTAAAGGAGAAAATCTTAAATATCCTCCTGATCCCTTAGGCTTTGAATATATTGCGCTTTTTGTATCTGGGCCCTCTTCTTAACAGATGGCTTGGTAAACTGTTGCCTGTTTCGCAATTGGCGCATCGTTCCGGTTCTATCAAATTTTCTTTTGAAACGCTTCAGCGCTCTGTCGATATTTTCCCCGTCTTTTACTGGTATTATTAACATAATGTCATCACCTCCTTTCTTTAGGGTGGCAAAAATAGAAAATAGTTCTGAGTTCTGGGGTATGAGTTGTTGATTTTTTTTTGAAAAATCTATTTTTTGAAAAGCGTGGCTCGTTTGCTCAAATCTAAAATTAGTTTTTCCTCTTCCTCGCTTTCCAGCAAAACATTATAATTTCTCCAAAAGGCTTCGTGGTAAGGTTTTGTTGAAAAAATATCGGCGGACCAATCGTTATGTTGCAATTCCTCTTTTACTAGGGCTGGATCCGTAATAATATCGGTAAACAAAATTTCCTGGATAGTGTAATAATACTGTTCATCCTTATCAAAACCGGGTTCGGCTTCGGTCTTTATCCTATCGGACGACCTATCGCCGGTATTTATCAATTTTGGGGTTTCGTAATATATGTAATTTGGGTACATTTTTCCATCATACTCTTTATAGGTCAATACAAGTTTGTGGATAATTTGGGTATCAAAAAGGCTTTTGCTCCTTTTCTTTTGGATTTCCGATGCGGCAATCAGTTCATATTCTACCTTTTTTATGGCGTAATTATCATAATAAACATAAATCCAACCTCTTGGTTCAAAACCTTCATTATAAATATTTGGCGTGGCGAGTCCCACAAAATCAGCACCCTTTGAAATTTTGATTTTATAGATTTTTCTTCCGTTATCAACCAAAATGGTATCCAAATGAAATTGTTGCTTTTCCAACAAATTATTGCCGAACAGCGCACCGGCAATATTTGAATTGCGCACCAAATTTAATCGTCCCTTAAACAGGTTGTCCAACCCATTGACGCGGGCATCATTCCATTTTATAGCATCTATCAAGGCTGAAGTTTTTACGGTATTTCTACTAATATTCCCCACTTTGGAGTTCATGCTTTTTAGATAGGCAGAATAGGTAAAGAGGCTGTCAATATCGCGGAGATCATAGCTTTTTCGGGTTTCATCCACATTTATTTTCAAAAAATCCTTGGCTCCAACGGCATAGCCGGAATCGTACACGGTGATGGCACTTTCGATGAGCCATTTGTACTCCTTTTTGTTGCGTTCCTTATGTCGTAGAAAACCCTTCAACAAATAAGCTTGTTCGGGTAGGTTTTTGGGCAGATTTTCCATTGCCTTTTGAACAATGCCATTACCGGTCGTGGGCCTGGGGTCTGCCACGACCACCACTTCATCAAGCGACGCCACATCTTCTTCCAAAAATATTTCGGAACCGTTTTCAAAATCGCTTATAACCATTTTAAAACTTTTATATCCGATGGAAGAAATAACGAGCGTATCGCCCATATTTTGTTGTGGGACCTTAAGGACAAAATTTCCGTCGGCATTGCTGATGGAGCCTATTGTAGTATTTTGGATATAAACGCTGGCGCTCTCAATGGGCTCGAAGGTTAAAAAATCTGCGACTTTTCCTTTTAGGTCTGTTTGGGCAAAGGTGCCCCCAGCGATTAAAAGGATAAATGGCAGCAGGAAGGACTTAAATTTGAAATAGTTCATTTTTTTTGGGTGAATTTGAAAATAAATGCTGGAAAAAAGTTAGGTTGCCGGTTTGTATTCCTTCCCTTCGATAACCATTTTTGCAATAATTTCCCGTAGAATTTCGGACGTTCCGCCGCCAATGGGCCCAAGTCTGCTATCACGGAGCAGCCGCGCCAACGGATACTCTTCCATATAGCCGTAACCTCCCAAAAATTGTAGACATTCCGTCATTACCTCATCGGCAACTTTGGTGGAAATAAGTTTGCTCATCGTTGCTTCCTTCACAACATATTCGCCATCGTTGAGTCTTTTTGTGGTAACATAATTAAAGGTTTTGCACACTTCAATTTCACTGGCAATTTGTGCCACCCGATGTCGCAAGGCCTGAAATTTGGAAATACTTTTCCCAAAAGCGGTGCGCTCCTTCATATATTGAATGGTATAATCCAGCGCGAACTCGCTACGCGCGTGGGCATTGATTCCCATTATTAACCTTTCCAAGGCAAAATGCTGCATAATATAGGGAAAGCCCTTGTTTTCCTCACCCAACAGATTTTCGGCGGGAATTTCAACATTGTCAAAAGCGATTTCGCCGGTATCGCTGGCGCGCCACCCCAGTTTATCGAGTTTGGTGGCAGAAACTCCTTTCGCCTCGCGGTCCACCACAAAAATACTGATGCCCTTATTGCCCAGCTCGGGGGCCGTTTTGGCAGCAACTATCAAATAATCGCTGTAAACGCCATTGGTTATAAAGGTTTTGGAGCCATTCAAAATATAGTTTTGGCCTTTCTTGACCGCCGTGCTGCGCATTCCCGAAACATCGCTGCCGCCAAAAGGTTCGGTAATGCACAGGCATCCTATCATATCGCCGGTTATGCTGGGGGCCAGATATTTTTCCTTTTGCTCGTGGTTGGCCTCCTTTTTAAGGTGTGTCATCGCCAAATAGGCGTGGGCCCACATGGCCGCCGCAAATCCACCACTATTTATTTTTTGAAGTTCTTCCAGAAAAATCACTGTATAAAAAAGATCCAAGTCCAAACCGCCATATTTTTCGGGTTGATAGATGCCGAAATAGCCCATCTGACCAAATTTTTCCCAGATGAATCTTTCAATATGGCCCGTTTTTTCCCATTTTTCTATATGGGGCACAACTTCCTTTTGAAGAAAGTCCTGAAAACTTTTTCTGAAAAACTCGTGTTCCTCTGTAAAATACATTTTGTCCATTCGGTATAAAAACTAATATTTATGGGCCTTTTGGCGATTTTTCTAATTACTCGACGGACAAATATAATTGAATTAGCCGTAACTTTCTTTCAGTCATTCCTTCAATTTTGTCCAATTCTTGGATGTGGCTTATTTTTTCGCGAAGGCGCCTAAATTCCCATATTTTTTTAGCCATTTCAAAAGAAATTCCCGGAATGGTGGCAAGGTCGGAAGCCGTGGCTTTGTTCAAATTGATTTTTGCTATTGCCTTTGGAGTTTTTACGGTAAACATATTTAGGGTTCGGCCGGCCACTTCTGGCGAAAGACCATACACTTCATAAAGCTGGAGGTCGTCCGAAAAACCGCCCAGTTTTTCGCGATGGGAAACAATTCGTTTGCCAAGGGCCGCACCAATCCCACTAACCTGTTGGAGCTGTTCTTCGGTGGCCGTGTTCAAATCTGTTTTCTGCGAAAATGGCTTTTCAGCAAATCCTTTTTCATTTTTATAGTTGCTGAAATTATTCTTGGGCCTCGGATTTGTGACCCAATCCGGAAATTTAAAGGACGGGGCCAATACTTGCAGTAGGGAATCTGAAATTCCGGTAACCCTTTTAAAATCTGCGGCAGAATTGATCCACTTGCCCTCGTTCCTATATTTTTGCAAACGGTCTATTTCCTCATTGGTCATTCCTAAAATATAGCCTTTATGATCGGTGATGTAATTAGGATTAAAAGGATGTCTTTTTATGTTTCTTTTTTCAAGTTCCGCGTGGCGTAGTGAATCTATTTGCTTTTGTAATGAGAGGACTTCGGCGGAAGATACATCCAAAGTATCTTCTTTTGAAAAATCAACAAAAAAAAGTATGCCCAGCAACGAAACTATGAGCAACACCAAAAGTAAAATCCCACTTTTTTGTTGCGTGTTGAACGTGAAGTGGGATTTGAATTCCATAACATAAAATTTTAGAGATGTTTTTGCATATCCTGCAAGCCATCATCAATGGCTTCGTGCTTGGTGCGAATGGCATTCATATATCGGTTCAATTCCTTTCTTACTACGGGCGTCAACAATACCACACCTATTATATTTGGCACCACCATTGCAAAAATCATGGCGTCGGAAAAGTTGATTACGGAACCAAGGCTGATTACTGAACCCACCCAAATAAAGATACAAAATAATAGCTTATAAATAAGTTCGGTAATTTTTCCTCTTCCGAACAGATAGACCCAACCTTGCATCCCATAATAGGACCAAGATATCATGGTTGAAAATGCAAAGAGGATTACAGCAATGGTCAACACAATTGAAAAATGAGGAATAACGCTATCAAAAGCTGTGGCCGTTAGTTCTACGCCTTCCTTTACCTCAACTCCATACTGCAAAATATTGTTGTCAAAATTGGTAATAACAATAACCAAGGCTGTCATGGTACAAATAACTACAGTATCAATGAAGGGCTCCAATAGCGCGACGATTCCTTCGGATGCCGGATATTTAGTCCGCACCGCAGAGTGGGCAATTGCCGCAGACCCCACGCCTGCTTCATTGGAGAACGCTCCTCGACGCACCCCTTGGATCATTACGCCTACCAAACCACCGGCAATTCCGAGTCCGGAAAATGCGCCTTCAAAAATAAGGGCGAACGCATCCCCAATATGGTGATAGTTTACCGCTAGAATCACCAAAGCTCCCAAAACATAGATCCCTGCCATAAAGGGCACTACTTTTTCAGTAACCTTGGCTATTCGCTTTATTCCACCAATTATTACAATGGCAACGATCAAAGCCATAAAAATTCCGAACCACATGGCGCCGCTAGTGCCCTGCAGTTCAAACAACTGCACAAACTGGGCCGCAGCTTGATTTGCCTGAAACATATTTCCGCCGCCGAAGGAACCACCAATTACGAAAACTGCGAAGAGAATGGCCAAAAATTTTCCAAGGCCGCCCAGGCCTTTTTGTTTCAGTCCCTTTTTTAAATAATACATGGGTCCGCCGTAAACAGTGCCATCCGGACCAACATCCCTAAACTTTACGCCAAGGGTACATTCCGCAAATTTGGACGCCATTCCCAACAGTCCCGCAACGATCATCCAAAAAGTGGCGCCCGGTCCACCAATGGATAGCGCTACGGCTACTCCAGCAATATTTCCAAGACCTACGGTAGCAGATAATGCCGCGGTAAGCGCCTGAAAGTGCGAAACTTCACCATCCGCGCTGTCATCTCGAATGGTTTCTATAAGATTTTCCTGTTCGTTGGGGGTAACATCGCCATAGAGGGTATCGGCCCCGTGTTTTTCAATATCTTCATACTTTCCGCGAACCACCCTCACGGCAGTACCAAAGCCGGTAAAATTTATCAATTTAAAATAAAGGGTGAAATAGACCGCACCTCCAATTAATACGATTAGAACCCAAGGAATTTTGAAGGATTCCGAAAAGGGAATTTCATAAAAAATCAGATCCACGAACCAACCGGTATATTGCTTAAAATAAGCATCAATTTGATCTGAGGCGTTGGTTTCTTGGGAAAATGTTAAAATTGGGGTTAAAAATACAAGTAGCGAAAGAAGATATTTCTTCATAGTGGATTTTTAAAATGAAACGGTTTTAGCATTAAAACGAAGCAAGATGCTTAAAAAAATTTACAAATTCAAAGAATTGATGCGAAATTTGTTAACGCTTTCTTAAACGCCAAATGTCTTTTTTAAATTTTTCAATCTGTTCCGGTCGGCCTATCCGAACTTATCCGCTACCTTCTCTATAAATGTTTCAGAGATCAAAAACCGAAGTGCGTTTGGTATTCACAAGATCTTTCAATTTTAAAAGAAATGCCAAGGTCAGATACATTGCGAAACCTACCCCAAATGTGGCAAAGGAAACATAGATAAAAAAAAGACGCACATTTTTTGCGCGCATTCCCAGCCTGTCTGCAAGTCTGGAAGATACGTAGAACCCTCTTTTTTCAAGATAGTGTCGTAAGGTATAAACGGCTTGAAGCATACCGCAAAGTACAGTTTTTAGTTTTAATTTTTAAGGATTACTGCACCGAAAATTCAGTTTTCTACGGAAGGGTTAAGCCCTGTTTGCTCTTTCGGGTTTAAAATGGAATTGCCCACGGCGCACTGCAAACATCTGTTTTTGTCACAATAGTCTGTTTTCAGCTGCAAGAGGGCTTGGCTCTGATAGGCATTGGCCGCACTATTTCTGAGCGAATTGAATTTCTTCACTACGGTATTTTCCTCTGGAGCTATTTCAGAGGCAAGTTTCAAAATTCCTTCCGCAACATCATTGCCATGCCAACGGGCATAACAGAATTTTATGGGAATGATGGTGTTCAGTATCAAAAGATCGACAAAACTTTTGGTAATCCGTTTTTTTCGTTCCAGAGAAGACACCCCGAAATTGTAATGTTTGCTCCAATAATCGCTTGCACAAATATTGAAGAGGGCATAGAATTCCTTTTTCGTATTTGCGGCATTAATTTTCGAGAATAGATTTGCCTGTTCAGAGTAAAGCATGGCCAATTGGGCCAGCCGCAGCGTGGGGAAATTGGGAGGTCGAAGTCTAAAGAACTTAGGAGCGACAACCGTTTCGGTGGTCAATCCAAACTTATGCCTCAAATATTCATATTCGGTTTTAAGGGTTTTGAAATACCAATCCTCCTTTTCCCCATCCAGCAGGCCGGCCTGCCCCAGCAAAAGGGCTTCCATTTGCTGCCGGTCCGGGCCGCATTTTTGCAACACCGAGTAGTCTATGGATTTTGCAATACTGAAAAAGGATTCACCGTTAACCTTCAGCCCAAAATTCTTGCAGAGCATTCTGAACAATAGGCTTTCCCAATGGTGCCGGGAATTTTCAAGTTCATCACGCAGCAGGGTTTCTCTTTTTTGGAGCCTTTCAAAATAGAGTCTTTCAAGCCAGTTTTCCATAATGAAGGAATCTACTTTTCCAAGGTCGCTTTCACAATTTATCCACTTTTTGCCTTTGGAAAAAAGATTCTGGTATTGACGGAGCGTGTTTTGTGGAATGTGGTTCTTCAATATAAAGGTTGGAATGGCCGTACCATTTTTTCTGAAAACTTCTGCATCGTGCTCCCAGACCACGTGTAGTATAACATTGTCATAGGCAGGATCCCTTTCATGGGCATGGGCATACCAGTCTGATGATTTAATGTGGATTTCAACATTGCCGGCCCACACTTGGCCATTAAGCTCAATTTGGGCGTTGAAAAAATCCGGCCCTGAATTTACATTAGGCCTCCCGGGGTTATGAATGTGCAGGCTTTCGTGCTCAGAAGTGAAGAATTGACCCACCTCCAATTTTCGAAAATTCCACACATAGTGCAGAAAATCCTCTTTCATTGCAAAAAAGTTTAAAGGGGAGTCTAAAAATCAATACGGTAAATATAAGAAAAAATCAAGCCTCTGCTTCCTGCTTTTCTCTTTTATCGCGCGTATCCGATTGTTTTTGAATTTTTTCCGAAATAGTATCGACAAAAAGAATCCGGTTCCATTTGTATAGACGCCTGGACAACAGCACATATCTAAAGATGCCCACGGCCAAGAAAATGATACAAACGGCCAGAGCAACATATCCCAGCCAATGGATATTCCTAAAATCCTTAAGTTGCAGCAAGGCTATCCCCCCCAAGAGAAGATAGAGCGAGGATCTTATATAGGAAAGCAGCGTGCGCTCATTGGCGAGTTTGGTTCGCTCCAATGCCAAAATTTCATTGGTATTGGCGGGCACTGGCTTGGTGCGAAGAAATCGAAATAGTTTTTTGGCCTCATCCTTCATCTCCATAGGGTTTTCTGGTTAACTGTCGTTTTTTTTATGTGGTCGTTCACACAAAGATAAAGCTAATAACCTGAAACTTGAAACCTGAAATTTGAAACTTATAACGCCCTAATAATATCGTGCTTGGTAATGATATGGTAACTGCCATTGCCCAAATCTACCAAAACAGCATTGTTCTCTTTATGGATCAATTTTGAAATTTCCTCAATCGGCGTGCTCTGTTTTACAATGGGAAAGGGTTTGTGCATTACTTCCTTTATGGGAAGATTGGCGACATCCTTATTTTCGAGGTATTTGCGAAGCAGATCGGTTTCGTCCAAAGCGCCCACAAAACCGGAAGTATCCTCCACGGGAATCTGGCTGATGTGGTACTTTTTCATCCGCTCAATGGCATGGCCCACAAGTTCTTCGGTCTTAACGGTAATCAAAGGTTTGTTCGCGTGTTCCTGAATCAGATCGGAAGCGTTTTTTGCCACGTCTTCCACAAAACCACGTTCGCGCATCCATTCGTCGTTGTACATTTTACCAACGTAACGACTGCCGTGGTCGTGGAAAAGTACGACGACCACATCGTCCTTCGTAAATTTATCTTTCAGTTGAAGTAAGCCTTTTATGGCCGCCCCGGCAGAATTCCCCAAAAAGAAACCTTCCATTTTTGCCAGCTTTTGGGTATAGATTGCGGCGTCTTTATCGGTTACTTTCACAAAACCGTCAATAACACTAAAATCAACATTCTTAGGAAGAATATCTTCTCCAATTCCTTCCGTTATGTACGGATAGATCTCGTTTTCATCAAAAATTCCCGTCTCGTGATATTTTTTGAAAACACTTCCGTAGGTATCAATTCCCCAAATTTTTACGTTCGGGTTTTGTTCTTTTAAATATTTTCCCACACCGCTGATGGTTCCTCCGGTTCCAACGCCCACTACAAAATGCGTAACCTTTCCATCAGTCTGCTTCCAGATTTCTGGGCCCGTGCTTTCATAATGTGCCTTGGTGTTGCTGAGATTATCATATTGGTTTACGTACCAACTGTTGGGCGTTTCCTCTGCCAATCTTTT
This sequence comes from Aequorivita sp., assembly GCA_048265145.1. GTDB lineage: Bacteria > Bacteroidota > Bacteroidia > Flavobacteriales > Flavobacteriaceae > Aequorivita. The sequence goes on along the minus strand of JBLXCF010000011.1, from coordinate 72,123 downwards.
TGAAGTGGAATAATAACTACGCGGATCTTCGGGCGCAACATTTGTGGGGCAAACCACCACTTTACTGCCAACGGCTTTTAGAATATCAATCTTTTCTTTGCTCTGTTTGTCGCTGATTACACAGACCATTTTGTAGCCTTTTACGATTGCGGCAAGTGCGAGGCCCATTCCTGTATTGCCGGAGGTTCCCTCTATGATGGTGCCGCCGGGTTTCAGCCTTCCGTCGGCCTCAGCATCCTCAATCATCTTTACGGCCATTCTATCCTTTACCGAATTTCCCGGGTTGAAAGTTTCGTATTTGGCGAGCACCAAAGCGGGAATGTCCCCAATTATCTTGTTGATTTTTACCATAGGCGTGTTGCCGATGGTTCCCAGTATATTTTCTGCGTATTCCATTTCCGATTTTTATGAAATGCAAAGGTATCATTCTTAATTCTTAATTCTGAATTCTGAATTCTGAATTATGATTTAACCCATCCAAAGTATGGGATTAAAACCGAAATACTTTTTGAAAAAAAGCAGTTACTCAAACCGTATGGCCTTCACTGGAGAAATTTTTGAAATAATAAAAGAAGGCACCAAAAGCATCAAAAGACAAAGCAGAAAAGTGCCGGCATTCAATATCAAAATATAGTCCCAATTCAAATAAACAGGGGCTTCATTTACATAATAGGTGTCTGGATTGAGTTTGAAAACTTTTCCGTATCTCTGGACCAAAAGCAACCCGATTCCAATTACATTTCCCCAAAAAAGACCGACGCCAATCAAATACATCGCGTTGTACAAAAACACCTTCCGCACGCTCCAGTCGCTGCTGCCCAAAGCTTTTAGAATTCCAATCATTTGAGTTCGTTCCAAAATCAAAACCAAAAGCGCGGTAATCATATTGATGCCCGCCACTAAAATCATTATCCCGATAATCATAATTATATTGAAATCGAAAAGGTCGAGCCATTCAAAAATGGAAGCAAATTTTTGGCGGATGGTCTGGGTGTCCAGCGTGCTTGCGGTTTCATTATAAACCGCGTTCCCGATGGTTTCTATTTCATCAAAATCATTTACAAAAACCTCGAAGGCGCCAATTTGGTCTGCTTCCCATTTATTCAATCTTTGAATGTGGCGAATGTCCGTAATTATAAATTGCTCATCAAACTGCTGAAACCCGCTGTTGTAAATGCCCACAATATCAAAACCGCGGCTTCGAGGTGTTTTTGAAACCTCATCGTTCAAAAAGAAAGTGGTCACTTTATCGCCTAACTTTAAATGTAGCCGATTCGCCAAATATTCTGAAATTAAAATATCTTCATTCAAATCGCCTTTAAAATCGGGCAGTCTCCCCTTCACCAAAAAATCCTCAAAAGCAGACCAATCATAATCGCTGCCAACGCCTTTTACCACCACTCCCTCAAAATCGGTTTCCGTGCGGATTACCCCGCCTTTTGAGGCCGCAACCTGTACGTGTTTTATACCGTCAACATTTTTGAATTCGGGATAAAATGGCTGGTTTTTGGAAATGGGGTTTTGGCTGTCGTTGGAAAAATTGGTGTCAAAATTGGTAATAATGATATCGCCGTTAAATGCAGAGACTTTTTCGCGAATCTTTTTCTGCAGGCCTACGCCCGTAGCGATGGACACGAGCATCATCACAATCCCGATGGCAATGGCGGTGATTGCAATTTTTATAATCGGTGCCGAAATACTACTTTTATAGTCCTTGGAAGCAATGATGCGCCGGGCGATAAAAAACTCGAAATTCACTGAAGTTTTATGAAATTAACGTTTGTCAAAAATACATTTTTAATACTTCTCCTACTATTTTTTTCCTGTGGAAGCCAAACCACAGAAAGCAACCGTTTGGTTTCGGACGTGCTTATCGTTGAACCCAACGCCGAAAACCCATTAAACTTGCCCATTACGGAAGATGACGCTCCAAATTCAAAAAAAACTGCAGTGGTCAAAACCGGGGAATTGCGCGTGGTTGACGAAATTGTTACCGGCGCCGAACAATTTTCGCGCTATGGCCCCTTCCTAAAAAATAAAAAAGTAGCCGTTGTAGCGAACCAGACTTCCTTTTTGCAGGGTGAGCACCAACATCTGGTAGATTATTTGATCGACAAAAAAATTTCAGTGAAAAAAGTTTTCGCCCCCGAACACGGTTTTCGTGGCACGGCCGATGCGGGCGAACACGTAAAGGACGGCATCGATAAAAAAACGGGGATACCGCTCATTTCCCTTTACGGAAACAATAAAAAACCATCAAAGGAACAAATGAAGGGATTTGACGTGCTGATTTTTGACATTCAGGACGTGGGCGCCCGGTTTTACACCTATATCTCCACGCTTCATTACGTGATGGAAGCTTGTGCCGAGGCGAAAATTCCCATTATCGTTCTCGACCGGCCCAATCCCAATGGCCATTATATCGATGGTCCCATTTTGGAAAAGGAACACCAAAGTTTTGTGGGAATGCATCCCGTGCCGGTAGTACACGGATTGACCATTGGCGAATATGCGCAGATGATCAATGGCGAAGGTTGGTTAAACGATTCAATAAAATGTGATTTGACTGTAATTGAAATGCAAAATTATACCCATAAAACTCCGTATTCCCTTCCCATAAAACCTTCGCCAAACCTGCCCAACGATCGCGCAATCAACCTCTACCCCAGCCTTTGCTTTTTTGAGGGAACTTTTATCAATGCCGGCCGCGGCACCGATATGCAGTTTCAGGTTTTTGGCGCACCGAGTTTGCCCGCTTCAAAATATACGTTTGAATATACACCACAATCCAACGAAGGAGCCAAAGACCCGAAATTCAAGGGGCAGCTCTGCCACGGTAAAGATTTAAGAAACGGACCGCGATTGAGCAAAATTAATTTGGAATGGTTGATAGATGCCTACAACGCCAATGGAAAGAAAAGCGATTTTTTCAATAGTTTTTTTGTGAAACTTGCCGGAACTGACAAATTGCAGCAACAAATAGAACAAGGTTTATCTGCTGAAGAAATTCGAAATTCTTGGAAGGATGGGCTTGCAGTTTTTCAGAAGATTCGGGAGAAATATTTGTTATATCCTTAAAGCACCTAAGCTCAGATTCCAAAGCCAATACTAGTTTTTCCTTGGAATTTGGAATTTGTTATTTGAGATTTACCCTCCGTTTCATTTCCTCCACAATATTAAAAGCTGCCGGACAGATAGCCACGTTTTTCATTGTTAGGTTTGAAATCTGCTGAAATTTCTTTCGGTCCGTGTGCGGAAATTCACGGCAGGCCTTTGGGCGCACGTCGTAAATGCTGCAATAGTTATCGGCGCCCAAAAATGTGCAGGGCACGCCTTGCAGCACGAAATCTTTATCTTCATCAATCCGTAAATAGGTTTCGATGAACTGTTGCGGTTTCATTCGGAAATGTTTTGAAATCCGCTCGATGTCCTTATCGGTGAAAAGTGGGCCGGTGGTCTTGCAGCAATTGGCGCACGTCAAACAATCTGTTCTTCTGAATTCTTCCTCATGCAATTCCTGCATCAAACTGTCGAGGTGTTTGGGCGGTTTCTTTTTCAGCTTTGCGAAAAACTTCTTGTTTTCGGCTTCGGCTTCCTTTGCTTTTTGGGGAAGTTTTTTTAGGATGCTTTCCATCTTTAGTTTTCTCTGCGCGCTCCGCGCCTTTGCGGTAAAACTTCCACCGCAGAGTCGCAAAGGACGCAAAGTCTTTATTTACTCAGTTTCGTAAACCAACTCGCCGTTAATGAATGTTGCCACTACTTTTGTATTGGGCAATTCGGCATCTTTTACCTTCATAATATCCTTGTCGAGAATGGTGAAATCTGCAAATTTCCCGACTTCAATACTTCCTTTTTCGTTTTCTTCAAAATTGGCGAAAGCTGCCCAAATAGTCATTCCTTTTAAAGCTTCTTCGCGAGTTAAGGCATCCTTCATCTGGAAACCGTTTTTGGGGTAATTTTTTAAATCCTTTCGGGCAACGGCGGCGTAAAAGGTGTACATTGGGTTGACGTGCTCCACCGGAAAATCGGTTCCCAAGGCTATCATTCCCGCTTCATCGAGCAATTTTTTATAGGCATAGGCGCCCTCCATCCGTTCGGCTCCCACTCTATCCTCGGCCCAGTACATATCGCTGGTGGCGTGCGTTGGTTGCACTGATGGAAGAATATTGTTGTTATCATCAAAATAATCGAAATCCTGTGCCGAAATTATCTGCGCATGTTCCACTCTCCAGCGTCTGTCGGTTTTTTCTTCCAAGGCTTTTTTATAAGCGCGGAGTACGGCAATATTTGCGGAATCGCCGATGGCGTGGGTATTCATTTGAAATTCGGAGGCGGCCAACTTTTCGGCAAGAAACTTTAAACTGTCGGCCGGCGTTATCATTGCCCCAAAATGGTGGGGCATATCGCTGTAGGGCTCGCGCATGGCGGCACCTCGGGAACCCAGCGCCCCATCGGCATACACTTTAAAGGACCGCACGTTTAACCGATCGGTTTTATAGATGCCTTTGTTCAAATAATAGTCACGGTTTTCAGGACTGTTGCTGACCATAGCATACATCCGGAGCTTGAATTTTCCCTGTTTTTGAAGCGTATCGATCAACTCGATAATATTTCGGTTTAAGCCTGCATCATCTACCGTCGTTAGACCGTATTGAAGGCATATTTTTTCGGCTTCCAAAAGTGCTTCGGTGGAAACTTCTTGGGTAATTTCAGGAAAAGTTTTATCTATCAATTCCATTGGGCTGTCAATCAAAATTCCCGTGGGTTCGCCATTTTCCAACACGATTTCCCCTCCGGCCACTTTCGTCTTAGCGGTAATTCCCGCGAGTTCCAATGCTTTTGAGTTTACCAAATACGCGTGGCCGTCCACCCGTTGCAATGCCACCGGGGTTTCGGGAAAGAGGGAATCCAACTCCTTTTTCGTAGGGAAATTTTTATCCTCCCAATCGTTTTGGTCCCAGCCCCGGCCGATGATATAGGGCATTTTTCTTTCTTCTTGAAATGCAACTACTCGCCCCAATACATGTTCAAAACTGGTAGTGCCTATTAAATCCACATTTTGAAGCCCGAGGCCAAGGCCGTACAAATGGGCGTGGGCGTCAATCAGTCCGGGAACTACCGTATTGCCTTTTGCGTCGTAGGTTTCCTTTATATTATATTTCAGTTCGAGTTCGGGTTTTAGGCCAATTTCGAGAATTTTTCCATCTTTCACCACAAGGGCGTTTGCCGTACTGAAATCCTTATCGACCGTGTAAATTATTGCATTTTTGATCAATAAATCAGCGGGAAGTTTTTCTGGGGCGCAGGAAAATAAGCTAATGGTTATAAAAAGGAAAAGTAGTTTTTTCATCTTAATTATTTAGATGACAAAAATAGAAAACATCCGCCAAAGACGGATGTTTTCAGAAGTCATAATTTATTTCGTGTTACCAGTCAAACTTATAGGTAACCCCCGCCAATCCCTGGATTCCCTGTACCGGAAAATGCATCCATTTTTCATAAGTATCGCCAAACAGATTACTTCCCTTTACAAAAACGGAAAGTCTATCGGTAAATCGGTAGCCGAAATGCAGATTGGCGTCTACGTAGCCATCCAATGTAATTTTCTCGTCAATAGTGGGTGTGCTGTATAAAACTTCCCGGCGCAGTAAATCGTTACGCTCGCCCACATAAAATAGCGAAGCACCGCCGTACAATTTTTCGGTTATTTTGAAATCTGAAAATATGGAAGCCTTTAAATCCGGCAAATTCCAGGCCTCCTCCTGCCGGTCTGTACTGTAATTGCTGTATGTGCCATTGATTCCCAATGAAAACTGATCTGAAATCTCCACCTTCAATTCAGCGAAGAATGCAAGCGTGTTCACATCGTCATAAACCACATTAAAGGAATTTCCGAATTCATAACCCTCCAATTCCGGCTCAGGCAAATTGATATAATTGGCCTGAAACAAGGCGCGGTTTTCATCCTTTCCATAGGAAGCGCGAACGTTGTAGGCAACGGAATTTGAAAGCTTTCCCTTCACTCCTCCGAAACCTTCATACAATTTTTTGGTCGGGGCAATCAAAAGGGTGGGCGAAACAAATGGGTTTTCTTCCTTAAAATTATAATAGGAATTTTGTTGAAGTCCACCTTCGGCCCCGCCGTAAACAATCACCGTTTCGTCCAATAGGCGATAGGAAGCATTTAATCTCGGGTACAACGAAAATTCGGTATCGCTATGCTCGGAATCCAAACTCACATAGCCCGCAACCCCCAAGGAAACGCTGAAGTTGTCATTTACAAAAGTGATGGACGGTGAAAGACCCGCGTTTAAATAGCTGTATTGAATGTCTGAAATGTTCGCGTAATTTCGGTCGAAACTTCCGCTTAAATAATCAATATCGCCATCAATATTGAAAGTCAGGTTTTCCAATGGAAACGAAAATTCAGGTTTTAAAGTGGCATTAAATTCCGAAGAGGAAAATGCGTCGCCCAAATAGCGGATATTCAATGCCGCCTTTTCAAAAAACGAATCATCCAACGCAATACTTCCGCCCGCGTAACCGCTGAAATACATTTGCAACGGATCAATATCAGCAATCACGTTGTCGGGATACGTCACGTAATCTTCCGGCAAACCGTACCAGTTGTAAATTTGGTGCTCCACGCCCGCATCGAGCCGGTAGGTTGCATCGCGCTGGCGGCTGGTGTAATTGGCGTCAAGACTGGTGTCGTAATATTTGTTGTCCAGTTCCACGCCTTTTATATCGCCCTGCGAAGAATTGTGCCTAAAGAAAAATCCGGCATTATCGGTTCGGCTGATCTCAAAATTGCTGTAAAACTCTCCCAAAATGGAAGTGTAATTCCCGAAGCCGAGCGTGGCGTAATTGTCGTATAATTTAATGGGTTTTGCTTTTTCAACCGTTGTAGCCTTTCCTTTTGCAGGTGTAAAAGTAGAAGCCACCGGCACCGAGAATATGCTGTATCTCACTTCCTTTTTTGGGGTGGAAATGGAATCGTTCAACTCGGGCGTTTCCTTCACTTTAAAGGCGTCGGAAATGGTGGGCGTGTAGGGTTTTACAATGTTCACTACTTCGGGATCCAGTTCCTTCTCCTGTGAAAAAGCTGAATTGTGAAATAGAAATAATGCGGGAATTGAAAATAAAACTACTTGTTTTATGGACATATTTTCAAATTTTATAATACTATTTTTTTAATGTTGCGCCGGGATCTTTGCGACTTTGCGGTGGAAGATTTACCGCAGAGGCACAGAGGACGCAACCGTTTTAATTTCCGGTTTGTACTGATGAATTTGTTTTTGCCTCAGCATTTTTGATTACTGCGAGCTCGGCTTTGGCCTCCTCCACTACCTCTGGGAAATCGGGGAAATTCTTTATCACGCTTTCCAAAATATAGGTAGCCTGATAGGCATCGTTTAATGCATAAAAATTCTTCGCCATCAGCACCAAACCTTTCGCGCCGTACAATTTGTAGCCCGAATAATCCTTTGCCAATCTTTGCACAGCGGCGTTGGAAGCTTCATACTTTCCTTCCTTATTTTTGAAATAGGCATCATAATAAAGCGCCTCTGCAGCCAGGGCTCCGGTGGCTATTTTTTGGACTTCGGCGTAAGCGGTTTTCGCTTTTGCCTCGTCATTCGTCTTCATCGCCGAACGGGCAATGATTACCTGTGCATCACTTTTAATCGAATTGTCAATCTTTGAATTTTGAAGTACTTTTTCGGCGTAATTGACCGCTTCCGAATATTGCTTCAATTCATACGAAGCCTTCATACCATTGGTCTGCGCGAAGATGATGTTCTGCGGAAAATCGGCTTCGGTTTCCAAACGCTTCAAATATTTTAAGGCATATTGATACTCCTTGTTGCCCAAAAACAACTCCGAAACCCGCGCCAAAGCTTGCTCTGTAAATTCGCTTCTTTCACGATTCACAACGTATTCAAAATGGGGAATGGCCGCCTCATTTTTGCCATCGGCAAAGTAAATCTGCCCCAAATAGAAATGGGCGCTTAAGGCGTGCCGCCCATTCGGGAATTGTTTTAAATATTCCTCAAATCGGCCTTTTGCTTGACTCTGGTTATTCTCCAAATAAGGTTGCTCCGCGGCCAGATATGCGGCATCGTCAAGCTCGGTGTCGCCCACTTGCACGTAATCCAAAGTTTTTACCCAGCGCGCGTATTCGTCAACATTGCCTTGGTCTATATAAATAATCTTTGCGGAAGAAACGGCCTGCAACGCTTCGGGCGTTGAGGGAAAATCCTTCGCAACCCGTTTAAAAATAGCCAAGGCATCGTTGCTTTTACCGGTGTTATTAAAAATCAAGGCTTTTTTCAACAATGCTTTTGAAACGAAACTGCTGTTCGGAATATCGCGGACCAATTGGTCATAAGCCGAAATAGCTTCGTTGGACTTGTTTTGCGCCACGTAGGTATTTCCCAATTCGTACAGCGCATCATCGCGGTAAACGGATTTGGAATATTTTTTTATGAAAGTGATTAGCTCCTCAATTTTCTTTTCGCTGCGGTCCACAAAACCGTAGCTTATCGCTTTTTGGAATTGGGCATAATCGTTATCGCCACCCAAATCAATAGCGGCGTTGTAATTTTCCATGGCCGGCCAATATTGGCTGGTCACGAAATAGCTATCGCCCAAACGCAGATAGGCATCCTTTTTTCGAACTTTTTCTGCGGAAGAAGAACTGATGTAACTTTTGAAGTTTGAAATGGCTTCGTTGTAATTTTTAAGTTTAAACTGATTGTATGCCAGATTATAGTTCAAATTTTTATATTCCGAAGTATGCTGCGCACCCGGCATTTGCGCAAACCTTTTATAGCCCGCCAAGGATTTTTCAAAATTGCCAAGTTGATAATCACTTTCGGCTTTCCAATAGGTGGCGCGTGCGGCGTAGTTTGCATCTTCGGGGTATTTTAAGCTTTTGTCAAAAAAGGAAATGGCTTCGTTGTAATCGGCTTCGTTGTACAATTCTATCCCGCGGTAAAAAGCTACTTTTTGATACGCTGTCTTATCAGCGAAATTTTTATTGTTTTCCAGCAAATTCAAAGCTTCTTTGTAATTTTTTGAAGTAATATAACTGTCGATCAACAATTTTTTCAGCTCGTCGTTATTGGGGTTGTTCGGATATTTCTCGATAAACGAAAGCAAAACCTGGGGCGTGCTTTTGTAACTGTTGCCAATTTCGTAACTCAATTTCGCATAATTCAAATAAGCATCTTCCTGAATTTCAGCGGAAAAATCCATTTCCGAAGCATTTTTGAAAGCGTTCAGCGCTTCCTGTTTTTTACCGAGTTTCAGATAACTTTCCGCCAAATGGTAATAGGCATTTTGGGCCACGGCGTTTCTTCCGTCCACAATTTTGTTGAACTCACCAATCGCTTTTTCATAATCGCCCTGCTTGTAATAGGCATAGCCCAATTGGTAGTAATCGGTATTGTTCCACTTGCCGCGCATTCCTTTGTATTCCTTTAAATAGGGAATTGCCTCGACGTATTGGCCCAAGTTAAAGTAACTCTCGCCAATGATTTTTGAAAGCTGGCTTTTCTCTTGCGGACTGGATTTATCAAATTGCTCCTTCCCCATCGCGATGGCTTTCTCAAAGTTGCCCAGCTTAAAGTTCATGTCGGCCTGGTAATAACTAAGGTCTTCTGAATAGCGTTCCTCGCCCTTTACTTCCTCAAACATTTCATTGGCTTCTTCGTAATCGTCGCCTTCATAAGCGATAAAGCCTAAATAATATTTCGCCTGCGAGCCGTATTTCTGCGAAGTGGAAACTTTGTTGAAATAGTTTTTGGCCTCGTCGTACCGCTTCGCCTTAAAATTGACGTAACCATTGTTGAAATTGAAGCGCTCCTGTTCATTTCTGCTTAGATTGCCAGCGTCTACTTTTTCGTACCATTTTTGGGCGTGTGCATATTTTCCGTTTTCGAAATAATAATTCGCCACATCAATATAGGCCGAATTGCGTTTTAAACTTGTGGGATATTTTTCCACAAATTCCTCCATTAACTGATCGGCATTTTGCTGGTTCAAGCGCACCGCGGCATTTGCTATGTAATAGGCGCAATCGCTCTTTACCGTTTCGTCATTGCTATTGTTTTTTATTTTGTCAAAAAGGCTTTGCGCGGCCAGAAACTGTCCGTTGTTGTACAATTCGAGGGCCTGGTTGAATTCAGCAAGGTCATTTGTAAAGACCGCTGTTTGCTGCGAAAACGATGAAAATGAAAGGAATAGGAAAAGCGAAAAGGCAAGAAAATGCTTTATCATTATTTACAGTTTTTGTGGCGTAAAGATATTTAAGAATAAATGTAGCTTTCGGCGATACTGTAAACTTTTAAGGTTTAATTAACGAATGGTTTTTTGGTGGATTTTCCTGCTGTAATAACGCTGTAAATGGCAATAAATTACATTTCAGATTGCAAGGGAATATTATTTATTTTTAGGAAATAAAATTTCCGTTAAAAATTTTGAAACCCATTGGTCTGTGGCAAAATTCAGGGGAAAATATAGAATTGAATCCATCCGCGCACAATGGTGGAATTACGGATGGAACGGCGCCTATTTCATTACCATTTGCACCAGGCATAAATAACATTTTTAAGGGGAAATTACCAAAATCGTTCGGTTACAGAAATATCCCCTATTTTTATAAAAATTATTTTGCCATGAAAAATCTGATTCCCAAAATCGCCCTTTCCATTTTGTTATTGTTTTGTTTTTCGGCCACCGCCCAACGCAATCCCTTCAAAAATCTTTCTGAAAAGGATGGGAAAATAGGAATAGGAACCCCCAATCCCGATGCCCTGCTTACCGTAAAAGGAAAAATACACACGCAGGAAGTTCTGGTAGATCTTGACGGCGCTGTGGCGCCCGACTATGTTTTTGAATCCTATTTTAAGGGTTCTTCGGAAACGATGCCCGAATACAGTTTGATTTCCCTGGAAGATTTAGCGGCGTTTTTAAAGGAAAATCATCATCTACCCAATGTGCCTTCCGCAGAAAAAATGCAAACCGAGGGAATCTCGCTAAAAGAAATGAACCTGCTCTTGCTGCAAAAAATTGAGGAATTGACCCTCTACACCATCCAGCAACAAAAGGAGATTGACGCCCTGAAGTCCACGCTCAACCCACTGAAAGACGAGCAATGAAACAACTGTTGAATTTCTGCATTTTATGTTTTTTTGCGCTTCCGGTACTTTCGCAGGAAGATAACTCCCTCCACTTTTTGGTGAATATAAAGGATGCAAATTCTTTGGAAGTGAAGCCAGTGGGCGAAGGTATGCTTTCAGTTATAAATAAAAGCGACCCAAGGGAAACGGCCCTCTATTCCAGCTATCGAATCTTTAAATTCCAGCTTGCCTACCCCAATACGGATCGCGCATTGCTGAAAAGCGTATATCACCTCAGCATAAATGATGAATCGTTGATAACGGAGCTTCAAAAAGCATATCCGGAAAAATATACTGGGGTTGAAAAAATAGAACCAACACCGGGGGCCTATTACCCCAATGATTACGGCAACACAAGCCCAGTAGCCAATTTGGGCAACCCATATTCCAGCCGCGATTTGGATCTGATCAATGCTCCCGGTGCTTGGGGAATCACAAAAGGAGATGCCAAGGTAATCATCGGAATTTCAGACACCCCAATAGATTCATTGAACAGCGATCTGCGCCATAAAATCATAAAAGACCTGTACGTGCCCCCCGCCGGAACAAACTCCAGTTGCTATCACGGCACCAACGTGGCAGCCATAGCCTTTGCCAAAATGGACAATGCCTATGGAAGACCCGGCATTTGCGGTGAATGTAGAGGCATTAGCGGGCGTTATGGAACTTTCAAATTTATTGAGCAATTGGTGCAGGCAGGTGCAAAAGTGATCAACGCCAGTTGGGTGATGTGCAATAAGGGTCCTAAAGCCGAGGAAATAAATAGGCGCATCAACGAATATTATGACGACGGAATCATTATAGTGGCCGCCGCAGGCAATGGTATTGCCTGTTCCAAGAATAAATCCGCCATCGGGGTACCACTATATCCGGCGTCGTTTGATAAGGTAATCTCCGTATCCGGTGTTTTTTCGGAAAACCGAACCGTTGCCGACGGTTATTTTACAAAGGAAGGAATAAATTATACCCATAGACTGAAAGACCGCAGAAGTGGATATTTTATAATAAACGAGAGCGGCATACTTCTGCCAACACCCATTGAAAAAGGCGTACAGATGAACGAAGCGGTGGATTTGGTGGCGCCAATTGAAGGGTATTTATTGGGAAATGAAATTTGCGGCAAGGACGAATATTTCGGCGGAGCCAGTTCGGCCTCTGCCCCTTATGTTACGGGTACCATCGGTCTTATGTGGTCCGCCAATTACTGTCTATCTTCCTATGAAATTGAATCCATCCTGAAACTGACTTCCGAAGATGTTGAAAATTTGAACGGCAACACCGCCTTTCGTGGAATGATGGGGGCGGGACGTCTGGATACCTATAAAGCCGTAAAAATGGCCAATGATTTAAAGGATAAACATGGAAATGTATTGATAAGCGATCGCGATTTTTACCGTTTTGATTTTAGGATTGAACGCGCCTTAAACAACATAACCATCCAAAACCAAACTTTCAGGGAGCGCGCCATGGTGGATTTCAAAGCGAGAAAGGCGATATTCCTAAAGCCAAAAACACACTTGAAACCCTCTGGCGATTCAAAAATAAAACTCTCCATTAACCCTGCAATTCCAACGGAACCTTGTGAACCCAAACCGCCCAAAAAATATGAACCCATCTTTAAATAGGGAAATTTCCAGAAAATGGCCTTCCACATTTTCGGATTAAGAACGCTTTAAATTACATTTGCAAAAAAATTAGTTTTCATGGACCAAACTGTTTTACAATTAAAAGATGCCTCCATCTATCAAGGCGAAAATCTGGTGCTTTCCGACGTTTCCGTTGCTGTGGAAAAGGGCGAATTTGTGTATTTGATTGGAAAAACCGGTACCGGAAAAAGTAGTTTTATGAAAACCCTATACGGCGACCTGCCCTTAAGGGAGGGACAGGGACAAATTGTTGGTTATGATTTGGCAACGCTAAAGGAAAAAGACATTCCTTTTTTACGCAGAAAATTGGGAGTAGTTTTTCAGGATTTCAAATTGCTGAACGACCGAACGGTTAGCGACAATCTGCGGTTTGTGCTCACCGCCACCGGGTGGAAGGACAAGGCCGCTATGGAAAGCAAAATAAACCAAGTGCTGGATAAAGTGGGCATGAAAACCAAAGCGTTCAAATATCCCTATCAACTTTCTGGAGGTGAACAGCAAAGGGTCGCCATTGCCCGCGCCCTTTTGAACGACCCCGAACTTATTTTGGCAGACGAGCCCACTGGAAACCTTGACCCACAGACCAGCGTAGAAGTTATGGAGGTCCTGCGCGAGATCAACAAAAACGGGAACACCATTTTAATGGCCACCCACGATTACGCATTATTGCTGAAATATCCTTCCAAAACCTTGAAATGTGATGAAAACCAAATTTTTGAAGTAGTTCAGAAATCAGTTTAGCACTAAGTTACATTTCCATGATTCCGTTTAGAATCTTGCTGAACTTTACCGCACCTTCATTGGTTAAATGATCCGCATCGCGCAGGTCCCTATCGGTAAAACGGGCATCCTGGCTGAAGTTAAAATAGCGCACGCCCCGATATTTCTTCTCCAGACGGGAAAGCGTAGCGCTGATCTGCTTTTTCTTCCTCAAATTCAATAATCCGTAGTAAGTTTTATATACGGGCATCTCCACCAGAATTAGGTTGATGTTCCTTTTTTCACACATTGTTATCAGTTGCTCCAATCGCTTTGTGTTTTTGCGAAAATCCAGGGAATGGTCCTCATGTTTCTTGGAAATCAATCTGGAAATAGCAACCTTGTCCGTTACAATATTGGATGAATCCTGCATTCCATAGCCATTTGGGTAACTACTCACCAAGGTACCCTTTGCCGCATATTCCTTAAACAATTCCACAGACTGCCCGAACCTTCGCGATAGGGCCAAACTATATTGCCTCGGGTCCCAAACGGAAATGGATGGAACGTCCACCTTCATTTGTTGCTGATAAAAATATTTTCGCCATTTATCCTCGCCCGTATCATCCGCCAATGACAGTGAAAAATAGCTTATGTTTAAGACAACGGTTCTTAATTTTGGCAGGCTATCAATATATTTTTCCAGCAGCAATTTGTCAAAATACAAACTTTGGCTCACGTTTGCCAGATTATAGGTGTATGTTGAAAAATAATCTGGATTTATACCAAAAAACGCATGCGAATCGCCCAGCACAAGCGTTTCAATTCTATTTTTTTCAACCTGGAGGCGTTCGGTTTTGAAGGTATAATTGTTTTCAACGTTGCGATAGAAGACTTCCGTTGCAATCCAAACCAAAAAAATGGGCAGTAAAAAAAGTGCTATTTTGCTATAAAAAGATTTCATCACTAAAATTGAAAATAAATGAACGGCTGTAAATCGCCCGCAAAATAAAACAAAGCAAAAACCACCAAATAATAGATGCCATAGCGCTGCCATTTTTTGGGCAAATGGGCTATATCCAAAATGTGATCGCGCCGGCGTTGTATCCATTCCAAAACCATAAACAGAAAAAGGAAAAATACACCACTCAATGGAATTTCGGGCTTGGTGAGCAGGCTGGGGGAAAATATCCGTCCAATATATTCAAACGCCATTCCGATACGCTCCGACCTAAAAAAAATCCAAGTGAACACAACGATCAAAAAAGTGAAAAGGATACGAACCAACTGTGCTGCCGAAGGAAAACGGCCTTCGGTAGCGGGAGCACTTTTTTTCGTTGCAAATAATATTGCCGCTACCACGAAGGCGCCATGCAAAAACCCCCAAAAAACAAAGGTCAGGTTGGCGCCATGCCATAGCCCGCTTAACACAAAAACCACAAAAACATTTAATATCAGTCGGCCCTTGGAAACGCGGCTTCCACCCAGGGGGATATACACATAATCGCGAAACCAAGTGGAAAGCGAAATATGCCACCGCCGCCAGAATTCGGAAAGATTTTGGGAAAGATAGGGATAGTTGAAGTTTTTCATTAAGTTGAACCCCATCAACCTGGCCGTTCCAATGGCAATATCGCTATAGCCCGAAAAATCGCCATAAATCTGGAAAGCGAAAAATACAGCCCCAAAAAAGAGGGTGCTTCCGCTGGCTGTTTCGTAATTTCCAAAAATTTGATCCACCAGTAGCGCACAATTGTCCGCGATCACCATTTTTTTGAAAAGTCCGCCCAGAATCAGGCGCAATCCGTCCACACTTTTTTCGCGATTAAAGCTTCGTGGCACCTTAAATTGCGGCAGCAAATGCGCAGCTCGTTCTATTGGTCCGGCGACCAACTGTGGAAAAAAGGACACAAAGGCGAAAAACGAAATAACATTTCGGGTAGGCTCTATTTTTTTCCGATACAAATCAATAGTATAACTCATGGTCTGAAAAGTGTAAAAACTTATCCCCACGGGCAATAATATGTTCCACGAAGAAATCTTCAACGGTTTGCCAAAAAACCCAAATGCTTCTACGAATGTTTCAACAAAAAAATTAAAATATTTAAAGGTCATCAACATTCCGAGGTTAAACACAAGGCTTAACCCGAGCAAGGCCTTGCGTTTACGCTCATTGGAGGTATTCCCGATCCACAAACCCGTGGAATAATCCACTATGGTGCTAATAAAAATCAAGGAAAGAAATCGCCAATCCCAGAACGCGTAAAAAAAATAACTAACTACAACCAAAAATAGGTTCTGTAGGGAAAGCGGTTTCTTAAATACAGTCCAGTACAAAAGGAGCACTATGGGAAAAAAGATGGCAAAATCGACCGTATTGAAAAGCATGTATGCGTTGCTAATTTAGTTTCGCAATATACAAACAATCCAATTTTAAAAGGCCGAGAGAGCCCCTAGCTTTTTTTCAATGGCAGGATTTATTCCCGAATGGCATATTCCGAAATTAAAAAACTTTCTGTTACTTTATAGCGATGTACCATAGGCTAAAACAAATTGCACTTGCGCTTCTTCCAAAAAAAATTCTTTTTGAGAACGAGGTTTTTTTTCGTTCCATTTTTGCTTTTCCCCTGCGCGGAAAAAACCACCAATGCACAATTTGCGGCCACGAGAACAAAAGGTTCCTGAAAATTCCCGACGGCGACCTGCTCTGCCCCTTTTGCGGTAGCCGTTCGCGAACCAGACGCCTGTATTCCTTTCTTAAGGAAACGAATTTAATCTACGGCAACGTGCTTCACTTTTCACCTTCGCGAAGTGTTTACAGATTGCTGAAGAAAAATCGAAATATTGCTTATTTCAGCACCGATTTCGAGGATGAATTTCTAGCGGATTATCGGTTTGATATCACAAAAATTCCTTTGGAAAGCGATTTTTTTGATTTGATTATCTGCTATCATATTTTGGAACATATAGAAAATGATTCCCGAGCCATGGCCGAACTTCACCGGGTGCTAAAACCGCACGGTACGTGCGTGATCCAAACGCCGTTTAAGGAAGGGGAAACTTACGAAGACCCAACAATCACAACGCCCGAAGGACGGCTCCAGGCTTTTGGCCAGGCGGACCATGTGCGCATCTATTCTGTGGAAGGGTTGCAGCAACGCCTGTTGACGAACGGTTTCAAAAAAGTGGTCATAAAGCGATTTCCGGCCAACGACGGTTATGGGTTTATGGAAGAAACTGTGTTACTTTGCAGCAAATGATTTCGGTGCTCATTCCCACATACAATTACAATGTATATCCATTAGCAAAGGCGCTGCAGGAACAATGTACAAATGCGGCTGTTGTTTTTGAAATTAGGGTGTTGGACGATGCGTCCACCAATCCTTCCTATTACGAGGAAAATGCCAAAATAAATACCTTGCCCCACTGCCATTTTAAGGTTATGCAAACGAACCTTGGCCGAAGCGGCATCAGAAACCTGCTGGCCACAAAGGCGAAATACAATTGGCTTCTATTTTTGGATGCGGATACCTTCCCCGCCAGCCCGCATTTTATTTCGAAATATGTAGCGGCCTTTTCCGAGGAAACTTCCGTTATTTTTGGCGGTATTTCCTATCCGGAAAAAACCGCGGAACATTTCAGTTTACGGCACAAATACGGCTTGCAACGTGAAAGCATACCTTTGGCGGAACGAATAAAAAACCCGTACCGGAGCTTTATCACGATGGGGTTTGCTATTAAAAAGACAGTTTTTCAACACGTCCAATTCAGCGAAAAAATTTCGGGCTATGGCTATGAAGACTCCGTGTTTGCCCACGACCTCCAAAAAAGCGGAATCCCCATCAGCCATATTGCAAACCCTGTGGTGCATCTGAATTTGGAAACCCAGGCAGTCTTCCTCGACAAGTCAGAATTGGCCCTTCAGAACCTTTTGAATTTTTACGAAACGGGGTCACTCCGGCCCGAGAGTGTAAAAATTTTGGAAACCTATTTGTGGCTTAAAAAAAGGCATCTACTTTTCGCCGTTCGTGGGTTTCACCGTTTGTTCAAAAAAATGTTGTTGAAAAACCTTCTGTCGGCAAAACCCTCACTTTTCTTTTTCGATTTGTATCGCTTGGGCTATCTTAGTTGTTTAAATTCAAAGAATGCCTAAATTTTCGGTAGTCATAACGGTTTTCAACAAGGAAAAATACATTGCGCAAACCCTGAACAGCGTTTTTGCGCAAACGTTTCAGGACTTTGAGGTTGTTGTCCTAAACGATGGCTCTACAGACAATAGCGAGGCCGAGATAGCAAAGTTTGATGACCCACGGCTCCGTTATTTTTCACAACGGAACCAAGGCGCGGGGGCCGCGCGAAATGCAGCCATTGCCAAGGCCCAAGCCGAATATATCGCTCTTTTGGATGCCGATGATTATTGGCATCCCTATTATCTGGAAGAGCAAAACCGCCTAACGGTGCAGTATCCGTCGCAATCGGTTTTTGCAACTGCCGCCGAAATAAAGCGCAACGGCAAGACCTTCAAAAACCAATATTCCATCAAAACCTTTGGAAAGGATGCCACGGTAGTCAACTATTTTGACGCCAGCCAATTGGATTCGGTACTGCACAGTTCTTCCACGGTTTTAAAAAAAGATGTATTTAAAAATGTGGGTTGGTATGATCCAAAAATAAAAAGCGGCCAGGACACAGATCTTTACGTTCGCATTGGTTTAAAATACAAGGTGGTTTTCAGCCCGAAAGTATGTGCAACTTATATTATCCGAAAAAACAGCTTGTTCCAAAGTGTAAAAAATCTGGAAGAAAAAGCCAATTTTGAAGCTTATGAAACTTTTGAAAAAGACAATTCCGCCCTTAAAAAGTTTTTGGACCTAAATAGATATTCGCTGTGTATTCTGGCTAAAATGGAAGGTAATAAAGAGGCTTTTCAGAAAAATTTAAAAAAGATAAATCTGGAAAACCTCAGCAAAAAGCAACAGTTTCTACTTCGCCAAAACAAAACCATTTTAAAGTATCTTTCAAAAACGAAGCATAATTTGGAAAAGCTCGGACTGCGGTTAGGTACTTTTAAATAACTTAAAATCCTCGTATTCGCGAATGTAATCATCTTCATTATATTCTTCACTGACCAACGAAAGACAAACTGCTCCCGAAGAAAAATCCTCCAATTCCCGCCAGACTCCACTCGGAATCAACAAACCTTTGTCTGGCTTGTTCAAGGTTATGGTCCTTCGCGTTTTTCCGTTATCCAAAACCACGTCAAAACTGCCGCTTACAGCAATCAAAAATTGCTGCAATTCCTTATGGGCGTGGCCGCCGCGCGTTGAAGAGCTTGGAACGTCATAGAGATAGTAAACGCGTTTTATGGTAAAAGGCAAAAAATCCTTTTCAACAACCGAAAGGTTTCCACGACCGTCAGGATCCGTGATTTTTGGGATTTCCCTGAGTTCTATTTTATCAAGATCAACGTAGTGCATGTTGTAATGTTTGGTTCCATTTTTCAGAAATGGCCTGCATTGAAAATTGTGCTACGGAAGGTTTTGCGTTCGCTTTCATCTCATTATAAAGTTTTTCATCAAAGCATATTTTTTGCAACGCTTCCGCAAATAAAGGTAAACTTCTTTCGGCAATCAGCAAACCATTTTTTTGGTGTTGCACAATTTCGGAAGGTCCCGAAATTATATCGAGTGAAACCACGGGCGTTCCCAACGAAAGCGATTCTACGAGCACCATGGGGAATCCTTCATATTTACTGGTGAGCGTTACGCAATGGGCATTTTTAATAATTTCGAAAGGATTTTTGGTGAAAGGAAGAAATAAAACCTGCCCGGCACAGTCACTGGAAGCGGCCAATTTCTGTAGCATTTCCTTATCCTTTCCATCGCCCAAAATGACGAGTTGAAAATCATTTTTCCAAACTTTAGATTGTGAAAAAGCTTCAATTAAAAATGAAAAATCCTTGATGGAATCGTCCAAACGGCCGTAAGAAAGAATGTATTTTTTATTCTGAAGTATTTCGGGAAGCGCCCCAACGGTTTCTGCCCAAACCGGATTGAACGCATTGTGGATAGTAACCGAATTTTCAATGCCTTCCTTTCTCAAAATTTCAGTTTCAATGTAGTTTGAAACCGCAACATTCAAAAGATTTTTCTGGCAGATTTTTGAAAATGACCCCGGATTTTCCGTGAGATATTCCGTTTTATTGGAACTGTGTACCACATAAATTTTAGGGAGCTCCCGATACATAAATTTTGAATAAAACAGCTCCCTTTCAAAGTTATTCTTCGGCCGGTGATCGATTATTACATCAAAATGCTCCGATTTCAAATAATTTCGAAATTTCCGAAAGCGAAGCAATCGTTTCACCATCGAATCCCTTTCAGTTTTCAACGTTCCGAGATTCAGCATTTTACCGTTAAACGGATAATCAATTTCATCATTCAAGATCACCAAATGCACTTCGTGCCCCTTTGCTTCCAACATTTGCGAAAGCATCGCGCACGACCGCTCCAGGCCGCCCTTGGCAAGCGAAATGGCAACGAGGCACACTTTCAATTTCTTTTCGGCGGCCATCGTTATTTATTATGTATTTTTGGTTGCACAAGGCAAAGATAACTTTTATGCGAATACTTTTGGTGGGCGAATATAGCCGGTTGCACAATTCCCTAAAAGAAGGCCTGCAGGCGATCGGCCACGAAGTGACGCTGGTTTCCACGGGCGATGCGTTCAAAAAATACCCTTCGGATCTGCTATTGAAACGCCATTTTGACACCGGATTTTCGAAAAAAATAAAGGTAGCTTTGTTCCACATTTTCGGGCTTGACATTTCTTCCCTTTCCTTAAAAAACCAATTTTTTAAGCAGCAAGAAAAATTTAAAGGTTTTGATGTGGTGCAGCTCATCAACGAAAGTCCGATGGGAATCTTGCCAAAACACGAAAAGGAAATCATTTCATTTTTAAAAAAAAACAACCAAAAACTCTTCCTGCTTTCCTGCGGAACCGATTTTAAGAGCGTGCAATTTGCATTTGAAAAAAAGTTCCGTTACTCCATATTAACGCCATTTTTTGAAGGAAAAGCTTCAGAGAAATCCTATTTTCCGGTATTGAAATATTTAAAACCTGAATATAGAAAATTACACAAGTTTGTATTTGAAAGCGCCCATGGAATTATTGCCTCCGATTTGGATTATCACATTCCGCTCGAGGGCCACCCCAAGTACTTGGGACTTATTCCAAACCCTGTCAATATTGAAAAGTTGCGCTATCAACCCTTACCTTCCGAAGAAAAAATTATTTTTTTTCACGGGATCAACCGCGCAAATTATTTCAAAAAAGGCAATGATTATTTTGAAGCGGCCCTTAAAAAACTGCAACAGGAATATCCTTCAAAAGTAGCGGTCATTACTGTGGAAAACGTTCCCTATTCAGAATATATTGAGAAGTTCAATGCCGCACATATTGTGCTCGACCAAGTATTTGCGTATGACCAGGGCTACAACGCGCTGGAGGCCATGGCCAAGGGAAAAGTGGTTTTTACCGGGGCCGAAAGGGAATTTTTGGTCCGCTATAATTTAGAAGAAGATGAGGTGTGCATAAACGCGCTCCCCGATGTTGAATATCTCTTCAAAAAAATGCAAGCCTTTATTTTATATCCAGAAAAACTGGGCGCCATTTCAAAAAATGCACGAGATTTCATTGCGCGCGAACACGATTACAGAACTGTTGCCAAAAAATACTTGCACACTTGGGAGCAGGCTTAAAACGGCAGGTCTATGGTTTGCGGATCAACAAATTCCTTGGTGTACGGATGCTCCAAAAAACTGAGCGGCGGCTTTTGGAACTGCAGGATATCCTCGCGCTCAATGCCGTACACGCTCCAATAATTGGCAAGCAATTGGGCAAAAACATCTTCATCCCATAAACCAAAAATGGGCTTTGCCCCAATCTTTTCAATAGGAATGGAATGAATCTTAATTTCCGTGCCGCTGTCCTCAATTTCATAATCGGGGGTGTATTGCAAAATATAATCTGAATAGTGAAAGCGGGCGTAAAGTTCCTCAAACTGCACGGGATGGAGCACGTGGCCTTTCATATTCTGCAGCAGTTGGCCTTGCTTTTCCGCAATTATGCCGTTGTCCTGCAAACAAGCAATAAAGCCAAACCCGTTTACCCCAAATGAAAAGAGAAGATTGATGGCGTCATCGCGGTAGCTGAAGATATCTGCCGAATATTTCAAGGGAAAAACAACGATGCTCCAGGGCTTTTTGCCAACAAATGAAATAGGTTGCACAATGGACTGCAACATGAGATGAAAAAGCCCGAAGCGTTTTCGCAACACATCGGAAAGTGAAAACTCCTCACCTTGGCGAAGCAAGCGTTCCCTTTCGTATTGCATTTCATAATAGAGCATGCCGTACAACATCCGGCCTGCCCATTGAAAGAGGAGCAGTTCGTCCAAGGCCGCCATTGCCTCATACCCTTCTTTATAGGCCGCCTGAATTTTTTGGTCCAAAGCGTCAAAGGCATTTTTCACTTGGGGTGTGCAGGGCAGTTGCAGATCGGTGTACACATAGGTTTTCTGTTTGTCCATCATTTCAATGCGTTCGTTGCCAAATTTGAAATGGTCCATCAACCATTGCGGAAAAACGGGCATTTTTTGAGTTGTAAGCGCCCCGGAAAGGAAGCAGAAATGATCGTCAAAGATTAAATCCTTAAAGGGATTGTAGCGCTCTTGGGCCATACAGTAATAGAAAAAGAATTAGCTATTATTTATTACAAAGGTAACCATTATCGGCGGTTTGCTTTTTTCGGAATTGAAAAGCGTTGTTCCTTGGAAAGGGTTGTTCTTTAAAAATTTTTTTGGGACAAAAATGCTATGCGGGTATTTTTCTTCTTTTGAAATAACGGAACACTAAATAAAGTACCACAAAGAAATACACCACGTATCGCAGAAAATGGGCCATCACTACCCCTTCAACCCCATAAATTCCCGCAAGGTAATAGGAAAACCCATAAAACAGGGCAAGCGAAAGGACTTCGGAAAAGATGAAGTTTCGGACCATTTTTTTCGCCAAAAACTGATAGCCCAACACGATAGCCGCCAAACGCACAAAATCGCCCAACAGCTGCCATTTAAAAAGAGGCGCCATTCCGTTGAAATCGGGATAGATTATCTGGATCACGTAGTCCCTAAGAAAATAAATGAGCAACATGCCCGCCCCGAAAAGCGGCAAGAGCGTTTTGTAGATATTAAAAAGTTCGGCCTTAAAATCGGTTTTGTTGTGAATTCCTGCAAACTTTGGAAGCACATACAAAGTGAAGATGGCACTCGAAAAAACCATGTAGTTTTTGGAGATATTGGTCATCGCGGTCCAGATTCCGGCATCGGCCATGGTAATTCTGTTCTGGATCATTACCCGGATATCGATTTCCACATAATTCAACAAAACGGTGGAAAAGAACGACATTAATGAAAAGGCCAAAAGCCCTTTCGCCATCGGCACCTTAAAGGATAATTTTGAAAACTGAACGTATTCCCGCAGCACCCTCAAAAAAATGAATAGGAGCACAAAAAATTGTAATGCCGGGGTTATAGCGATGGCGATGAGGGCGCCATTCAAATTGTGTGTAAGCAACAGCACGATGGTGAGCGCGGCACTCAAAATATAACTGAACAGGTCTATGCCAGCCAGCCGTTTGTATTGTGAAAGTCCGTTGACCACGCCGTTGAACACCCGGTACATACTTATGAACGGGACCATTACGGCCAATAATTTAATGAGATAGGTATATTCGGATCCATCAAAAATGGTGTCGCTAAGATATTCCGCCCCAAAAAATAGAACGATGGCAACTACGAAGGATCCCAATACCGTAAAAACCAGGGTGGTGGAAAATAATTTTTGAAGTTGTGGTTTGTCCTCCTTATATTCCGCCACATATTTTACCACGCCGCTAAAAATCCCCACAGAAGCGAAGGAACTCAACATTTCCAATAGGTTGCGCAGCGAGCCGATTTTGGCGATTCCCACTTCCCCCACAAGTTCTGCCAACAATCTTTGGATGAACAGCGAAACAAACAAACGAACGCCAATAACCCCGGCATTGAGGGAAGTCATCTTTAACAGAAGGTTCTGGCGTATGGACTTTGGCAGTTTCAATCAATACTTATTTAAAACTGATATTACGGTTTCTGCTTGGGCGGTGGTCATGACGGGGCTCATTGGCAAACTGATTACCTCTTTATGGATTTTTTCCGTATTTTGAAAATGCAGCTTGGAATAGGACGAAAGCGCTTGCTGCTTATGTGGTGGTATTGGATAGTGGATGAGATGGCCGATGCCGTTCCTATCCAAATGGTCCATAAATTCATTTCTATTTTCCACACGGACCACAAACAAATGAAACACGTGGTTTTCACTCCCGTCATACTTGGGAAGCGTTATTTTTTTATTTTTTACACCCGATAGATACTTTTTGGCAATTTGTCTTCTCCGGTCATTATCTGCATCCAATGTAGGTAGTTTTATATTCAAAAACGCTGCTTGCAGTTCGTCCAATCTAGAATTGAATCCCAGAATTTCGTTTACATATTTAGTAGCCGTGCCGTAATTTCTAAGTTTTTCAACCATTTCTGCCAAGGCATCATCGTTCGTGGTTATAGCGCCTGCATCGCCCAGGGCGCCAAGGTTTTTGGTTGGATAAAAGCTAAAGCCTGCCGCGTCGGCAATATTCCCGGCGCGTTTCCCGAATCTGTCCAAGGCTCCGTGGGCCTGGGCGGCATCCTCTATGACCAGCAGTTTTTTTTCTTTTGAAATTTTCAGAATTTCTTCCATCGGCGCCAATTGTCCATAGAGATGCACGGGCATAATTGCCTTTGTTTTTGGGGAAATTGCCTTTTGGAGCGCAGTCAGGTCAAAGTTATAGGTCTGTAGATCGGCCTCGACCAGTACGGGCTTTAGACCGGCCTGTTTTATGGCCAAAATAGTGGCGATATAGGTATTGGACGCAACCAAGACCTCATCGTTCTCATGCAGCCTTCCAAGAATTTTGTACCCTTCCAAAATCAATCGTAGTGCATCCAAACCGTTGCCAACTCCAATGCAGTGCCGGACGCCACAAAACTGGGCAAAATTGGCTTCAAAGATCTTTACCTGATTACCGAGAATATAGAACCCGGAGGCCAAAAAGGCTTGGACACTGCGCTGAAGTTCGGCCTCAAAACGCTTGTTGATCAGCTTCAAGTCCAAAAATGATATCATAATTCTAATTTAAAATGATCCATATTTACGGCGTAGGCACCAAATTCCTCTTTATACTTGGTCAAGCCCCGATTGTACTGCGTTCCCTCATCCGTATTTGTAATTCCAAGATCAAAGAAACGAAATCCATCGTTTTGGTATTTAATCAGAAGATTTACATATAAAAATTCAAGTGCCCGTAGCGATTTTCCCCTTTCGGTTGCAGCAACATATTGCGATTTTAGAACGCCCCTGTCCACGAACAACAACATTCCTGCTACCGGCATCCCATCAAAAAATGCGTAATACAGAAGAATATTCTTTGGAAACCTGTTCTTTAAAAGTTGAATTTCCGCCAGCGAATGTACCGGCTTTACCCCGTGGGCGCTTTCCAAACCAGGCACCAGCATGGTTTGCCAAAAGGTTTTTAGATCTTCACTTATTTCCAAGGTTAACGAATTAGCCGTTTCGGAATTTGGTTTAATTCGCTTTGAATTGCTGAGTTTTAAGGGTATTGATAAATTTATAATAAAATTCATGTCCCTTCTAACGAGCCTTGCTCCTTTTTGGAACATAAAATATTCAAGGGCACTATGGTATTGCTGCTGCAGAAATTGGGGCATAATTTTTAGGTGAAACGCGCTGAAGTTTTGTTCCCTTAAAAAATCCAATACCGCATTTAGGACAAGTTCCACGTTGGTGGTGTTCAATCGTTTCAAAAGCAGTGCCCCATAGGTTAGGCCTTGGTGCGAGTAGAAAACATCTGCGCGCCTGTGGGCGGGAAGCAGCCCGAACAATTTCTTGTTTTTATAGATCATCAATGAAAAATCCTCGAACCGATCCTGATGGTACTCCATAAAATTCCGTTTGAAAAGAAAGGTAGCATTCTGCGATGTTTCAATAAATTCATCCCATTCCAAACGATATTGCGGCTGGAAGACTTTAACTGTTACTGCGTTTGGTATGGTTTGGGAATTTTCCATTAAAATGGGTTATTGTTTTTTAAGAATTACTTTTCCTTGGCCATCAATAAATTGATACACGCCCGGCTCCACTCCTGATTTCAGCACAAAATAACTGCTGTCTTCCTGTAGATGCTGTAAATATTTTTGGTTGCCTGAGAGGTACGAAAACACTATTCTGAAAACATTTACACTGGTTTTTAAATATTTTGCTTCCTGGGGTTGGGCGCCGTTCGGCCAATGTATGGAAAGCATTGACCCGAAAGCACTGTAAACAATATCCCGTTCCGAATTTTCTGTTTCAAATTGGCGGGTGTAATCCAGACCCACAAAACCGCCGTGATCTGCCATAACCAGTATGAGGGCAGTGGGGTCCTTTTCCAAAATTAAATTTACTATGCTTTTTATCTTGCCGTTGGCAACTTCTCGTTTCTCCAACCACTTTTTGCGTTCAACTTCTTTTCCTGCCGAAGCAGCCTTGGCACTCGGAATATGGCTTGGTTCAAAAATTTCTACAAAAAAGAAATTCGGGTTACCTGTTCCTGCTTCCATCGCGTTTTTCAGATCGGGAAGCACTTCCTTTTTCACGTTAAATCCCGTAGAAAGATAGGGTATTTCACCATAGCTGAAATTGGTATGATCAAATCCGATCGTAGGTCTGTTCACCATTAAATAAGGATGTTCGGTTATGAAATGGGTTCGGTAGCCATTATTCTTAAAAATGGTCAGCACGGAATTTTCGGAAATTATGAATTTCCGGGCGTTCACCATTTCGGAATATTCCGTGCTTTGATTGTAGTAATGGTGCTTCATCATAAATGTAGCACTGTTTGATGTTAGGGTTGAAACATAATTGCTTCGAAAATGGGGATAGTTGGCAAAATGGTTTTCCTCCAAAAAATTCTCAAAATCTGAGTTGTCCGCTTTGTATATGTCCTTTTTGAGCTCGGCAAAGTTTACATACCCATCGGGCTGAATATAATAGATATTCGGTCTTTTCTGAAAAACCACCGCCTCAATGTTATCCGGTTGATGGGTCCAATGGGCATTGTAGTTTATATATTTCAGCAGGACGGGCACGAGACCGATAAAGCCTATTAGTGCCAAAAGCAACTGCACGACCAACCACTTTTTGAAATGCCGATGCAAAAAAAAGGCAGCCAAGATCGAAACCAGAAAAATTCCTGCTATTAGTTTGCGTTCAACATTGGTGTAAAGAATGATTTTTAAAAAAAAGAAAAAGATGAATAGATTAAAAAATGGAAGTATGGATTTTCTCCAATCTCGCAGGAACGGGCGGTAGGTTATCCAGTTCAAAAACAAAAATAGCCCCACCGGGAAAAGCAGGAACAGAGCCAGAAAAAAGCCAAATTGCTCCCATGAATTTGCCATCCCAAAATTGCGGGAGTAATAGAACACCAAAGGGTACAAACCTGTAGCAAGCCCTATCCACAAAGGATTTAGGACCTTTTCGGTCCACGATGCCCTTTTGCTTTTCAGTGTGTTTTGCTGCTCCTTCATTTTTTATTAAAAACTACTTCGCCGTTTTCATCCAGATATTCATATACCCCTTTAGGCGCACCCTTATTTATGACCAAAAAACTTTTGTCGGGCTGTAGCTTTGCAAGACACGAAGGATCTTCGCTTAAAAATGCGGTTAGCACGCGAAAGAGATTCACTGAAGTTTTCAGGGTATTGTCAAATTTCGGTGCTTCACCGTTAGGCCAATGAATTGCCAAAATGGTGCTGAAAATTGAGTTCACAAAATTGGGGTTGGTGTTTTTTGTGTAGGATTCCGAAGTGTTGTTCATACCCACAAACCCGCCGTGGTCGGCCATAATTATAATGAGGCTATCGGGATCGTTGGCAAGGATGGTTTTGGTAAGCTCGGTCAATTTTCTATTGGATTCCCGAAGGCTCTCCATATAGTGTTCGCGTTCCCCAGCCACGCCTTTTGAATCGGCCGGTGTATTGGTAATGTGTCCCGGATTGAAAATCTCCACAAAAAAGAAATTGGGCCCCTCGGGAAAGGTTTCCATATATTTTTTAAAGGGTGCGATAACATCTTTCGGCTCGCCGATTCCGGTGGTCACAAAACTAATTTCCTGGGGCGAAAAATTGCAGAAATCGTAGCCCAACTTTGGCTTATTAGTCAAGAAATAGGGCTGTTCCGTAATAAAAAAAGTGCGATAGCCGTTGTTCTTCAAAATGCGCAATACGCTGTTGTCCGAAACGATTACCTTGCGCGCATCAATGGTTTCGGTAAAATCTGACCCGTTGTTGTAGTAGTGGTGCTTCATCATAAAGATGGCGCTGTTGGTGGGCAAGGTGGCGGCATAATTGCTTCGGAAATTGGGATAGGTTTTAAAATTGTTTTCCGTAAGAAACTTTTCGAAGTCACCATTTTCAATATTGTAATACCCCTTTTTCAGTTCCGAAAAATTTACATAGCCATCGGGCTGTATAAAATAGATGTTCGGCTTTTGCTTGAACACTGCGGTTTCAATGGCATCGGGCTGTTGCATCCACATTGTAGAATAGTTCAATTGCTTTACCACCACTGGCACCAAAGTAAAAACCCCTATTAAAGCGAGCAGGAACTGGAACACGATTATTTTTCTGAAAAATTTCGGAAGAAAAACGGCCAGCACAACGGCAATGGCAAAAACTATGGAAGTACGTGTCCAGTCAAATCCGGCGTATAGCGCAATATTAAGAAAAGAAAGAAATAGAAAAAAATTGAAAAATGGCAGGATAAAAGGCTGCACTTTTTTAAAACCACCTTTTTTGGCAATTTTATGGGCGACAAAGAAAACCGCCATTGGCAACAACAGGAATAAAGACACAAAATATCCCAGGTGTTCCCAGGAATTGATCATTTTATAATTGTTTGTATAATAAAACAACAGCGGATAAAGACCCGCCGCTACCCCCGCCAATATCGGGAACCATTTGTTTTCCTCCGAAAATCCGAAACGCTGTTTTTTGCTATTGGACATCGGTATTTTTGTTTTTCATAAAATAGAGAATCCGCTTTGAACCTGAAATTGTCTCCTTTTTTTCAAGGTTGAAATAGTTGGAATACCCATTTTCAAATTCCGTTTCGTTGTAAAAATCGAAATGGTCCATAAACTCGCGCTTTCGGACCAAAAGCGACTGCGCCCAGGAATCCTCACGGGTTGGAAACTCGATGATTAAATTCTTCGAAAAAGAAGCAAAAAACGAAGCCGATTTTTCAAAAGGCACATTTCCCGAAAGGGTAATATGGTGAATTAAAGCCAAAGCCATCGTGACATCCGGCGCATACTCGGCCAATCGTTCTATTAACGAATTTCGTTCCGTGTTATTGAAACCGATTCCGGGAGCGGGCTGCAGCACATCGCACACAAACGGGAGCATATTGGTTTCCTTATTTTGTTGCATCTGCTTGTAATTATAGTCAACAGCGTTGCTGTCAATATCAGTAACAATGATGTGCGGAACGCTATCAATCACGGTTCGCGCAAACGTGCCATCGTTGCCGCCAACGTCAATCAATTTTTGTGGTGCCAATGGTTTTATCCACTCTTTTATCAGCGTTTTTTTTGCCTCAAAAGCGGCGGCATCATAATTAGTTTTATCGTAATAATCGCCCCATTCACTGGTTTCTTTGAGCGTTAAATTCTTTATATAATCAAAAAGGCTTTCCAAAATATTTTCCTGTGCCTTTTTGGAAAGGGCGGCAATCTTCGTTTCGGCCTTGTAATCCTCGCTGTGCTTGCTTTCCATTTTTGCGAGCAAATGGATGTTTGGGTAAATAACCGAACTAAGCTTGGTGCGTGTTGGCAGCAATGATGAAATCAGTTTCACGGGAATTCCATCAATGTGCGTTTGCATCATTTTGAAAACTTCGGTGCCGTGGTACTTTGCCAACACCAATGGGCCAAAAAAGTGGGTAATGAACTGTTTGTAAGCCCGCCAGGGAGTTCCTTCTTCATAAAAATCGAAGGAAAGTGTGTCTATAAAAACGGGTTTTCCTTTGTGAAATGTTATGTTGTACGCAGAGGCATCCTTCAAAATAAAACCTTTTGACAGGGCGTACTTTTGGATTTTCAGCGTGTGGAGGGCAGCATGTTTGTACTGCTCAAAGCTCCATTCATAGGGGTTTGTAATAAATGGGATTTCTTCGGGGGTAATGATTATTTCTTCCGAAGAAACCGAGGTTTCGTCATGCGGAATAAGCAATCCATTCGAAATTAAATTCTTAAAGAAACCGCTGTCCTTCAGTTTTTGATACTGCGGAAAGTAGATGGGTTTGATGGCCCGTCTTAAAACCTGCCCATCATAAAAAATATATCCAGAGGGATCGCGGAAAGAAGCTTGGTGTGCGTCAGTTTTTTTTGTCATCGGTATCGGTGTCCTGCTCTTCAACGTCTATTGAGTCGTAAGTATCTTCCTCTTCCTTTACCAATCCGAAAAAAGATTTCACCTTATACATAACATTTTTTGAAAAGAGCAAAATACCAGCGGCTGCCGCTACTACCGCCTGCACTATCATGGCTCCCAGCCCCGGATCGAAATAAAGAAAATTCATAAATATTATTTTACGCTAAATTTACCGTTTGGCAACAACAAATAAACTAAAAAAGGCCGAGCTTATTGGATTGAACACCAATTATCTTTTTAAAAATTGACTTAAGACGTAAGACTATTCTATTTTAATAGATGCCAAACATGTTTTAAATCTTAAAATCTTACGTCTTATATCTTATTCCGCTTTCGGTCCACTTCTTTCAAATGGATTTTCCGAAGCCGCAAATGGTTTGGCGTTACCTCAACATATTCATCTTTTTGGATGTATTCCAAGGCTTCTTCCAAAGAAAATTTTATGGCCGGAATGATGCGCGCTTTGTCGTCAGCGCCCGAAGAACGCACGTTTGAAAGTTTTTTGGTCTTGGTGATGTTCACCACCATATCGTCCTGTCGGGTGTTTTCGCCAATAACTTGGCCTTCGTAAATATCCTCGTTCGGGTTCACAAAGAAACGGCCGCGGTCCTGCAATTTGTCAATTGAATACGGAATGGCCTGGCCCGTTTCCATAGACACCAAACTGCCGTTCTGGCGTTCTGGAATACCGCCCTTCAGGGGCTGGTATTCCAAGAAACGGTGGGTCATAATGGCTTCGCCGGCAGTGGCGGTAAGCAATTGGTTACGCAGGCCAATAATTCCGCGGGAAGGAATGATAAACTTGCAGACCATGCGCTCGCCCTTTCCTTCCATACTTATCATTTCGCCCTTGCGGATGGTTACCATATTGATGGCCGTTCCGCTAACATCTTCTGGCAAATCGATGGTCATTTCT
The DNA here is from genome assembly GCA_048265145.1 of Aequorivita sp. Taxonomy (GTDB): domain Bacteria; phylum Bacteroidota; class Bacteroidia; order Flavobacteriales; family Flavobacteriaceae; genus Aequorivita. The sequence continues at coordinate 41,052 of JBLXCF010000011.1, read as the reverse complement.
TCAACGGGCTCGCATTTTACGCCGTCAATTTCCTTGATGATAACCTGTGGCTGGCCAATTTGAAGTTCATAGCCCTCGCGGCGCATGGTTTCTATCAAAACCGAAAGGTGCAAGACCCCTCGGCCAAAGACCATAAATTTATCGGCACTGTCCGTTGGTTGCATACGAAGTGCAAGGTTTTTTTCCAATTCTTTTTCGAGCCTTTCCTTTATGTGCCGCGATGTAACGAATTTTCCGTCCTTTCCGAAGAAAGGCGAATCGTTGATGGTGAAAAGCATGCTCATCGTGGGCTCGTCAATGGCAATGGTTTTTAGTGCTTCTGGGTTTTCGGCATCTGCCACGGTATCGCCAATTTCAAAGCCTTCCAGACCCACGAGGGCGCAGATATCGCCCGCCTGCACCTCGGCCACTTTTTTACGGCCAAGACCTTCAAAGGTGTGTAATTCCTTAATTTTCGATTTTGCTTTGGAACCGTCGCGTTTCACTAGTGTAACCTGCATGCCCTCCTTCAAAACGCCACGCTGCAACCGCCCAATAGCAATTCGGCCCGTGAAGGATGAAAAATCCAACGATGTAATCAACATCTGCACGGTGCCCTCCTCCACCTTCGGCGATGGAATGTGTTCCAAAACCATATCCAACAACGGCTCAATATTTTCTGTTTTATGCTTCCAATCCTCGCTCATCCAGTTTTGTTTGGCCGAGCCGTACACAGTCGGGAAATCGAGCTGCCATTCCTCTGCGCCCAATTCAAACATCAAATCAAAAACGGATTCGTGGACCTCTTCCGGGGTACAGTTTTCCTTGTCCACCTTGTTGATGACCACGCAAGGTTTTAGGCCCAGTGAAATGGCCTTTTGAAGCACAAAACGGGTTTGTGGCATTGGGCCTTCAAAAGCATCAACCAGCAGCAAAACGCCGTCGGCCATATTCAAAACACGCTCCACTTCTCCACCAAAATCAGCGTGGCCGGGGGTATCGATGATATTTATTTTTGTATCCTTATAAACAACCGAAACGTTTTTTGAGGTAATGGTGATGCCGCGTTCGCGTTCCAGGTCATTATTGTCAAGAATAAGCTCACCCGTAAGTTCGTTTTCTCGGAAAAGGCTGCAGTGGTGCATTATTTTGTCCACCAAGGTGGTTTTTCCGTGGTCAACGTGTGCAATGATGGCAATGTTTTTAATATTCATATTGAAGCTCCGATTTTTTTTGGAGGGTGCAAAAGTAGTGTTTCTTCGGAAAAATGAAATATTTACAACCCTAAATTTTACTTCCACTACTGCTGAAATTATTGAAAATGAAGTATCTTTAATAAGAACCAACCACATATGAAATTAAAATTACTCTTCACGATTTCACTATTGTCCACTTTTCACGGCTTCAGCCAGTTTGGATCTCAGCAAATAATTTCTACGGCTACTTTGAAACCATATTTATCAATTCCTTTTGATATAGACAATGATGGTTATATGGATGTCTTAACTGCTTCGGGAGAAACCTATAAAATGAGTTGGTACCGAAACTTAGACGGAATGGGTAATTTCGGTCCAGAAATTATTATCAACGAAATTCCTGTTTATTATATTTCAATTGATTTTGTGGACATAGATACTGATGGCGATATGGATATTTTATATCATAGCAATAATGCAAGTTATATTGCTTGGATGGAAAATCTTGATGGTGCTGGAAATTTTGGTCCAGAACAAATTATAAATGAACAGGATTTTATTTCTTCTGTTAAAGCATTAGATATGGATAATGACGGAGATCAAGATTTAATTGCCGCAACAACTAATACCTTTACTGGATGGATAGTCTGGTATGAAAATGAAGATGGGCAGGGAAATTTTGGTCCGGAAATTACCTTGTTTCAAAATACAAGTGAATTTGCAAAAATAGCTTTAGAAGATATTGACAATGATGGGCTTTTGGATATTATAGCCACAGAATTTGTCTATGCTCAAGGCAAAATTTTTTGGTTTAAAAATATGGGAAATGCAACCTTTGCCGATGCACAAGTCATTTATCAATTTTTGTGGGTACAGTCAGGTGGAACTAATATTTCTGAATTTCAATTTATAGACATAAATAACGATGGCAAAAAAGATATTGCAATGACTTCTTATGATGAAAATTTTAATTTTTCTATTCACTGGCTTGAAAACTTGGATAATTTAGGAAATTATGGGGACCTTCTGTTCATAATGAGTACTGATGACTACTATGTCTTTTATGATTTGGATAATGACGGCGATAACGATATGCTACTTTGGAATCTTTATACAGATATAATAGCATGGAAGAAAAATCAAGATGGACTCGGTACTTTTGGAAATCTAATAACAATCTCGACAGAAGTGGACTTTTCACCTTATGATGGAGATGCCAAAGCCGCAGATTTCGACGGTGACGGTTGGCTCGATATCGTTTCGGCATCTAGCGGGAATAACAAATTAGTTTGGTACAAAAACAATACTTTGGGCATTTCAAAAAATGAATTTGCCAATTATAAGATTTATCCAAACCCAACAAATGGAATACTTTACATAGAATCAAAACTCCCAATATCACAAATTTCTGTCTTTAATCTTTTGGGACAACTCATTGAAACAAACCAAAACACAAATCAGATCGATCTTTCCAATGCAGAAGCTGGCGTTTATCTTTTAAATATCGAAGATGAAAAAGGAAATTCACAAACCCATAAAATTTTGAAGGATTAATTTTTAGAAAACTTCCGCTGAGTTTTCAAAGTTGGGCGAAAGAAGCTTTTAGTTACCTTTGCTATAAAATAAAGGATAACGATGCAACTGAATAAAATCCCACAAATAAAACACACAACCTCAAACAATTTCTTCCTGCTCGCCGGCCCCTGTGCCATCGAGGGCGAGGAAATGGCCCTGCACATTGCGGAAAAGATCGTGAAAATAGCAGATTCGCTAGAAATCCCATATATTTTTAAGGGAAGTTTCAAAAAAGCCAACCGAAGCCGGATCGATAGCTTTACCGGCATTGGCGATGAAAAAGCCTTAAAAATTTTAAAAAAGGTTTCCGAAACCTTCGGCGTTCCCACGGTAACCGATATCCACGAAGTTAGCGATGCCGAAATGGCGGCCGAATATGTAGATGTCCTGCAAATACCCGCCTTTTTAGTACGCCAAACCGATTTGGTGGTGGCCGCTGCCAACACGGGAAAAGTGGTGAATTTGAAAAAAGGCCAGTTTATGAGCCCAGAAAGCATGAAGCACGCCGTGACAAAAGTAACCGACTGCAACAATCAACAGGTTATGATTACCGACCGCGGCACGATGTTCGGCTATCAGGACATGATCGTGGATTACCGCGGCATTCCTACAATGAAACAATATGCACCCGTGGTTTTGGATGTTACCCACAGCCTGCAACAACCTAACCAATCCGCAGGCGTAACGGGCGGAAGGCCGGAAATGATCGCCACAATTGCGCGCGCTGGAATTGCCACCGGTGCCGATGGAATTTTCATAGAAACGCATTTTGACCCTTCCAACGCCAAGAGCGATGGCGCGAATATGCTGGACCTAAAACTGTTACCAAAACTCCTTTCAGATCTTGTGGCTATCCGAAAAACCGTAAACCAACTTTAAATTGAATAATTAAAAAACAAAGTGTCCTGCCGTTTCTAATAGCAGGACACTTTTGGCTAAAAACAAAATGTTTTTGGAATTGCTGTTTCGTTATCCGAATTTCAAGCTGGTTCCGCCCTTCGTATTTTGTGGGTTTTTTTCCTTTGACATTGATAAGATTTAAATGAAAAAGCTGTTTCCGAAAAGAAACAGCCTTAACCATTTGAAAAAATTAACTCCCCAATTAATTTGATAGTGTAAAGATGCGAAGAAGAACAACGCCAGTCAAGAGGAAAAACCCTGTTTTTGCAGGGGGAATTCCCCCTTTTTTTCTGTATTCCTTTTCCTACTTTTGAGACACTTAAAATTTTTTCTCCTGGAAATGGTTCAGTTTTTCATCCATTGAGCTTCGGAATCTGTAAAGCTATGCGGTCCTGTTCTTCTCCTGAATTTTCCGGATAATGGCAGTGGCCGTACGGCGTGGAACAAAGCGTGGCAGTTTTGATAGAAATTTATTGAAATTTCCTGGAATGGCCACTACTTTCCCCTTTTTCATGGCGTCATAGCCATAGGCGGCAACCTTTTGCGGACAACCGATGTTGAATTTAATTTTGTTTTCAGCCTTGCTTTTGGCCCCATTGGAAACCACTTCCTGAAAACAGGTTTTGGTTTGGCCCGGGCACAGGCAAGTTACCGTTACTCCTGTGCCTTTAAGCTCGTTCGCTATGGCTTCGGAAAAAGACAAAATGTAGGCTTTGGAGGCATAATATAACGACATCAATGGCCCAGGTTGGAAGGCGGCCAGTGAGGACATGTTAAGAATTTTTCCGCTGCCACGGGCCACCATTCCTTTTAAGACCAATTTGGTTAAATGTGTGGTAGTCATAACGTGCAGGTTCAACATGGCCTCATCTCGTTTCCAGTCGGTTTCAAAAAAACGCCCGAAAATCCCGAACCCCGCGTTATTGACCAAAACATCAATCGGTTTTCCGTTTAACGCCGCAACAATTTCTTCGGACACGTGTTGTTTTCCCAAATCCTTACAAAGCAATGATATTTCAGAAGAATATCGAGCCTGAATCTGTTGTTTTGCCACTTCGAGCTTTTCTGCATTTACATCAATTAAGAATAAATCATAATTATCCTTCGCCAAAAGAAGGGCCAGTTCAAAACCGAGACCAGAGGCCGCACCGGTTACAATTGCTATTTTTCGCTCTTGTTTAATAAGAATTGGTGTAGTTAAGGAAAAGTTAAATTTTTAGTCGGCAATTTCAACATAATCCTGAAGATATGCAAATCGCGGCGCTAATTTTCCTTCCTTGGTGGTTATTCTTGCGCGTTGTAGAATTCCGTCTTGGTCATTATTAAAAAATGCGGGGATAACATTTTCCATAAACATTTCTCCAAAACCTTGGCTCGCGTCCTTTGGCAATTCGCAGGGCAAATTATCCACTGCCATAACCGTAATGGCGCCAGGCGCGTCAAAATCAGTCTCGGTTTCGGAAATTGGATTGTAGCCATAAAATGGATCTGCGATAGTAGAGGCCCGAAGCGTGCAAGCAATGGGACCGTCCACATCACAGGAAATATCGGCAACAAAGTTTATTCTAAAATCGGATTTTTTGGCATCTTCCTTTGTAAAGAGGTAGGGCGCACCGTTTCCATAGAAATGGCCGGTAATGAACATATCGCTCACTCTGGCATATTTCATAAAATCACTTTCATAATCGGAAGGATCCTCATAAAATTCTTCTTTGTTGAAAGGTTTGCCGTCCTTCCTTTTGTTATATTCCGAAACATCTATCACACAGTAAACCGGCTGATCAAAATTTTCTGCAAGAAATTCCGCATCGGTAACTTCCCTGATGTTTAAGTGATCTAAAATTTCTTTAGCTCCTCTTGTAACCTTGCCTGTTCCGGAGAGCACAATTTTTATTTTGGGGAGGGAAATTTTATCCAATACCTTTTTTACGGCCTCCAAATCCGGAAGTGTTTCTACCTTGGGCAATGCAAACAATCCATCGCGCAGTCCCAATCCTCTAAAACCATTATAGGCTCCAACCAATCCTGCATAGTATCCAAAACCAATCAATCGGTGTTTATCTGCATTTACTATGGTTTCGTGATCAAAAAGTTCAATTTTTTTATCCAATATGGCCTTTAGCAACTTGCGGTTGTAGGGCTGTTTTTTAATGGTATGACTGAAAAAAAAGTATTTTTTATTCGGAATCAAAGCCTCGACGGGCACTTCCTTTACCCCTAAAAGCACATCGGCCTCCGAGATGTCGTTCTTTACCTCAAGTCCCGCTTCGCGATATGCCTCATCGGGAAAAATGCGGATGTCCGAAGATTCCACGATTATACGCGCTTCAGGAAATCGCTTTAAAACTTCACGACATTTTTCAGGTGAAAAAACAACCCGACGGTCCGGCGGGTTTTTGCGTTCTTTTATGATGGCAAAGGTTATGGGCATTTGGTATGTTTTTTGGGATAAATTAATGCGGTGGCAAAGATAGGGATTTTCATGTATCTTTGCCGGCTCAACGATTATGGTTCTGAGTTCTGAGTTCTGAGTTCTGAGTTCTGAGTTCTGAGTTCTGAGTTCTGAGTTCTGAGTTCTGAGTTCTGAGTTCTGA
>JBLXCF010000011.1:0-34708 GCA_048265145.1 Aequorivita sp. | reverse complement strand
GTTTAACACCCTATTTGTTTTTCCTAATTCATAACTCAGAACTCATAACTCATAACTAAAAAAAAGGGGCCGACTGGTTTTGACAGCGGGTCCAATTGTATTGTAAGCATGCCGAGCGCTGGGATACAGCTCGTAAATCTCATATTTCACACTTTTTTAAACGGCGAGAATAACTACGCCCTAGCTGCATAACCCGAATTATAGTACGGTATGCCTCGGCCCACAAGGTGGGCAAGCAGGAAGTCGCTCGAAGGCCTTGGTTTACGGCGTTCGATATAGCGGCTTCGTGAAAGTAAACCTAGCGAGTGCAGGGCTTTGATGCACTCGTAAAGCTCAAACGAAGCTAAGGGGTGCGTTGGTAGTTTCCGACCGGCAAGCCCACGAAAAACCAAATGGAAAATAAGCATGTAGAAAGCATTATAATTGCACGTTTGGACGAGGGTTCGAATCCCTCCGGCTCCACTTTAAAGCCCATTTCCCTAAAGGTTATGGGCTTTCTTATTTTAAAAAAAGTCCGTTTCAGTTTGTTTGCTCCGCAGGTTCTGAATCGTTTTTTGACTTTTTATTTTGCGGTTCTGCCAAATCATCCATCATTTTGAAGAATTTGCCGGTGTTTGCTACATAACTTGAGGCCAAAACAGTATAGTTCTCCAACATTTCCTTCGTTATGTGCCCCGTTGATGCTATGTATGTGTCATTGTTCACGGTTTCTTTGAACCAAGCCAAGGTAAGCCCGATAAGCTGAACATAATTGCTTCGGCTTTCCTGCAGCCGTGCGGGAGGATCCGCAATGAAATGCGTTATAATACTCGCCATTCCAAAGCCCCCAAAGGCAACCGCCAAAATAGCTTTGCCATACATACCGAATATTAAGGCGGCAATAATTAAACAAAGGCCCAAACAGAAACTTACAACATACATCACTCGCGTAATATTCTGGGAATTCTTGCTTTCGTCCAAAGAATGTTGTAAGCTATCCTTTAAACTCTTTATCACTTCAAAGGTTTGTGATCCCGATTTGGATAATTGGTCAAGCTGCTGATATTGCATCTGCAGTTGTTTTTTTCCAAGGTTCAACTGAAGTTCTTGGATATTGGCAGCCTGAGGATGTATTAGTTGGTTCAATTCCTTCAATTTAAAAATGCTGTCAGTGGACAGGTTATACTTTTTGAAGATATCCAAATCGTTGGTTTGCGAAGGATGCTTTAAAAATTTGTGGAGTTCGGTAATCAAAATATCGTTTTGCATACGTTTTTTTTAAATTATCAACGAGTATCAATACATCGAAGAAATAAGGAAATGTGAGCACCTTCAATTTGAACGGCGACATTTTCCACGTGTAAACCAATCCTAAAAGGATAATTCCAAAAGCTGCTGAAAATAGGGTTGCATTCTGTGTAAAATAATTCGCCTCAGGCCAATTTTCAAATCGAGTGCAACTCCCGCCGGATTCCAGGACCTTCAACATTTTCGTCTCTATAATTACTGCTCCATTGGTAAGAATAATGCTATTTTAGATGGCAATCCTTGGCAGCCTTTTGGTTTCATTAAGGGCAATTTCATTATCTTTACGGTTTCGAAACAACAGATTTTTAAAATTAATAGTAACATGGGCGTAGGAAATTTATTCATTGCAACCTTAGTATTGGTGATAGTTTTGTTGGCAATTGGTTATCTTCAAGGCGAAAGCTAAAATCATTGGCCCAAGGATTATAGCGGAGTACAGATTCTTCAAAAAGTCTTCTGCCCTTTGGAACCGTAGAAAGATGGTCCCAATCCAAAGGTATTCCCTTGTTTGATTCGATTGGAAAAGATATAAGATTTCATGCCATAGAAAGAAAGTCCACCTAACAGGTGGCTTTTTTTCTATTTTATAATGTGAGGTTCAAAAAATTCTACAAAATATGAGCAGAGGGTTTGTAAAAGAAGGAGATCAGGAAGAAACTCCAATAATTCCACCACGTGCTGCAATTCCAGCAGGAGTCACAAATTACGTTACCCCAACCGGTATGGAGGCGTTGCTCGAAGAACGCACCACCTTGGAACACGAGCGTGCCAACCTTGACACCTCCCATGAGCAGCAGCGCCGGATTGAATTGGGCGTAATCAACGGCAAATTGGAGCTACTACAGGAGCGTATTTCTACCGCGAGGGTTTTGGAGCTCGAAAAGCAACCCCAGAACGAAGTGCGTTTTGGAGCCACGGTAACCTATAAAATTTTGCCTGCTTCAGCAACTCATACCATTCAAATTGTGGGCGTAGATGAAGCCAATATCGCAGCAAAAAAAATTGCATTTGTAGCCCCCATTGCCGTAGCTTTAACGGGCCATAGCGTTGGCGAAGTAGTTCCATTTAATTTGGGATCGGAAACCAAAAAAATTGAAATACTTGCCATAAAGTATATTTAAATTTCAACCGTTCATTTTCTTCAATAAAAATCTTGTTTCGCTGAACCGCGAACATAGACATTTTGCCGCCTCCTCTACCATTAAAAAGTATAATGGAAACCTAATTGCTACTTCATATTTTTCAATTTTCAGGAAATTTGAAACCCATTTCCCCTTCTTGGCTTCAAAGGTTTTTACCATTTGGGGCGCTATTAGTATATTGCAACTTAATTTAAAAATTAGATTTTAATGAAATTACTACGTTTACTTTTTATCCTTTTTTCGCTTCCTGTGTTTGCGCAGCAGGGCGGTATGTGGATTCCATCGCTTTTGGAAGGGATGAACGAATCTGAAATGAAGCATTTGGGAATGAAAATGTCCGCAAAGGACATTTATGATGTCAACAATGCAAGCTTGAAAGATGCAGTACCGCATTTTAATGGCGGGTGTACTTCTGAAGTGATTAGCAACCAAGGCCTTTTGCTAACAAACCATCACTGCGGTTATTCGCAAATCCAGAGCCATTCTTCGTTAGAAAATGATTATTTGGAAAATGGATTTTGGGCCATGAACCTAAAGGAAGAACTGCCAAATCCGGGAGTTACGGCCACTTTTATGGTTAGAATTGAAGATGTTACGCAGCAAGTTCTAAGAGGAATTTCCGAAAGTATGACCGAAGCGGACAAGCAAAAAAAGGTGGAGGAAAACATTGCCCTTGTGGTCCAAAATTCCCCCAAGGAACCATGGCAGGAAAACCGAGTCCGCACGTTTTATGAAGGCAACCAGTATATGCTATTTGTTGTTGAAACTTATAAAGACGTCCGTTTGGTGGGCGCTCCGCCTTCGTCCATTGGAAAATTTGGCAGCGATACGGACAATTGGGTATGGCCAAGACATACGGGCGATTTTTCGCTTTTTAGAATTTATGCAGACAAGAATAACCATCCAGCGGAATATTCCGAAAATAACGTGCCCTATACTCCCAAGCACTTTCTGCCCATTTCCCTGGACGGGGTTGCCGAAAATGATTTTACCTTGGTTTTTGGATACCCAGGAACAACAGATGAATATTTACCTTCTGTGGCCATCCAGCAAATTGTTCAGACCATCAACCCCGCGCGGATCGCTATTCGAGATGCCGCGCTGGCAATACAGGACAAATACATGCGTGCGGACCCTCAAATAAAAATTCAATATGCCTCCAAATATGCACGCATCGCAAACTACTGGAAAAAGTGGAAGGGCGAAACCCTCGGTTTAACAAAAAGCAATGCCGTTGGGATAAAAAAACAACAGGAAAATGAATTGATTTCACAGATACAAAAACAAGGGAAGGAACAAGAATACGGAAACCTGTTGCCACAGTTTGAACAATTTTACAACGAAATTGAGCCCTACGCCCTAGCTCGCGAATATTTCCTTGAAACCGTCTTGCGAAATGTGGAATTGCTAAAAATGGCCTATCAGACCTATCAATTGCAACAAGTGTTCGAAACCCGAGGTGCTCAATCTTTTGAAGATAGAAAAAACAATTTGGTAGCGTCCATGGAGGGCCAATACAAAGATTACAATTCACAATTGGACAAAGACGTTTTTGAGGCCTTGCTGGCCTTATATATAAAAAACGTACCCTCAGAATTTCTACCGGCTACCTTTAAAACTTTAGATGTGGAACAGACCAGTGAGAACGTATATAAAAATTCGGCCTTCGTTAGTTATGGGTCGCTCAAAAAATTGTTGGAAGGCAATGCCGAAAAGGTCTTAGAAAATCTGAACAACGATCCCGGATTTCAAATTGTAATGGAAATGGCCACTGTTTATTTTGAAACCGCTGCACCCAAATACGAAGAACTACAATTAAAAATTTCAGGTCTGGAACGCGACTATATGAAAGCCCTGCTTGAATTAAGCCCAAAAGAGGCACGCCTATTTCCGAACGCCAACAGTACCCTTCGCGTAACCTATGGAAAGGTGGCCGGATACTCGCCCGCAGATGCTGTCTATTATGAACCGGTAACCCATCTTGAGGGGGTCATGCAGAAATATATCCCGGGCGATTATGAATTTGATGTGCCCAAAAAATTGATGGAACTATATAAGAAAAAAGACTACGGACAATATGGCGAAAATGGAAAAATGCCCGTAAATTTTATAGGTACCAACCACACTACGGGAGGCAATTCCGGCAGTCCTGCAATTGATGCCCATGGCAATTTAATCGGTCTCAATTTTGACCGTGTTTGGGAAGGCACCATGAGCGATTTGTATTATGATCCGGCCCTATCCCGAAATATTATGGTAGATATTCGCTACGTACTTTTTATTATGGATAAATATGCAGGAGCGAAAAATTTAATTGGGGAACTAAAACTCGTCCACCCCAAGAAGGGAACAAAAACAGCTAACAAGAAGAAATAAAAAGAAAAACCACGAATCTGCAAATTTTTACACTTCCTATTTGCAGATTCGTGGTTTTCCTATTCGCTTTTTTTATTTTAAACCGCGAGCTTTCAACATAGGCTCAATTTTTGGCTCGTTTCCGCGCCAATCTTTATACATTTTTTCAAGTTCCAGTGTATTTCCTCTGGACAACACCATTTCGCGAAAACGCTGCCCATTTTCGCGGGTCAATCCGCCGTGGGTCTCAAACCAATTGTAGGCATCGTGGTGCAACATTTCAGTCCACAAATAGGAATAATATCCCGCACCGTAGCCGCCTGCGAAAATATGGGAGAAATAGGTGGATCTATATCGTGGGGGCACCGCGTGCACTACGTCCAATCTAGTTTTTTTCAGGGCCTCTTTTTCAAACGCGTTCACATCTGAAATAGTCCGATCTGCGGAAATGGTGTGCCATTGCATATCCAAATTGGAAGCCGCTAAATTTTCAGTGAGACTGTACCCTTGATTAAATGTTCCTGAATTTTTTATTTTGTCAATCAATTCCTGCGGAAGTTGCTCGCCTGTTTCATAATGAATGGCATAATTTTTCAGTATTTCTGGATATAATGCCCAATTTTCATTGAATTGGGATGGAAATTCCACAAAATCACGCGACACCGCCGTTCCAGAAAGCGAAGGATATTGCTGGTCGGCAAAAAAACCGTGAAGCGCATGCCCAAACTCGTGGAACATCGTTTCCACCTCGTCATAGGTTAGCAACGCGGGTTGTGAGTCTGCTGGTTTTGGAATATTCATTACATTGAAAATGACCGGTTTTTTATTGTACAATTTAGACTGGGTCACAAAATTATCCATCCACGCACCCCCGCTCTTGCTGGGTCGTGCAAAATAATCGGTGTAAAAAAGCCCCAATGGTTCCCCATTTTCCTCGAAAAGCTCATAAACCTTTACATCTTCCTGATAGACGGGAAGATCTGTCCTTTCTTTAAATGTTATCCCGTAAAGTTTCTGGGCCGCGTAAAAAACTCCTCTTTCCAGCACATTTTTTAATTCAAAATAGGGTTTGATTTGATTTTCGTCCAAATCATATTTTTCCTTTCGAACCATCTCTGCATAATAATTCCAATCCCAAGGCTCCAAAGTAAATTGTTCACCCTTGGAAATAATCATTTTCTGAATTTCAACAGATTCCGACTGGGCCTTTGCGGTAGCAGCAGGAATAAGGCCATTAAAAAATGTGGTTACGTTCTCGGGAGTTTTGGCCATCGTTTTTTGAAGGCTCCATTCGGCATAATTAGAAAATCCCAAAAGTTGGGCCTTTTGTGCCCGGAGTTCAACAATTCTTTTGATGATAGGTTGCGTATCAAAAGTTCCGCGGTCCGCCCGATGCCAGGCAGCCAAAAAGAGTTTTTCACGACTCGCCCGGTTTTCCATGGATTGCAACATGGGCTGCTGTGTGGTATTTTGAAGTGGAATTGTCCAGCCTTTTGAATCTGCGGTCTGCTTCGATTTTAGGAAATCTTCAGCAACCCCAGCCAATTCTTGTTTATTCGTAAAGGTCACCGCTCCGGCGTTGTTTGCATCCAACAGCGTTTTACCGAATTTGGTCGTTAAGGTGGCCAATTCCTCATTAATTTCTTTCAGTTTTTCTTTGTCATTGGCTGCGAGTTTTGCCCCTGCAATTTCGAAATCCTCATAATATTCTTCCAACAATTTTTCCGATTCTGCGTCCAATCCAAGCGTTGCTTTTTGGTCGTAAAGAGTTTTAAACCGTTGGAATAGCTTATCGTTCAAATAAATCATATCCCGTTGCGCTGCAAATTTAGGAGCCATTTCCTCTTCAACCGTCTGTAAGGTTTCATTCGTGTTGGCGCTGGCAAGCGCGAAGAACACTTGGGAAGCTCTATTTAAAAGATATCCACTTTTTTCGAGAGCAAGAACAGTGTTGTCAAAAGTTGGCGCCTCTTCTGAATTTGCAATTGCCTCTACGGCCTTTTGTTGCTGGGCAATTCCTTCCAACATGGCAGGCTTAAAGTCGTCATCCTTTATTTTTGAAAAATCTGGAGCGCCGTAGGGTAACGTACTTTCTAAAAGAAGTGGATTTTCACTTTGTGTCATGTCTGCTTTTGTTTTTTCATTTTTTTTATCCTTGGAATTGTTACAGCCCACCAGAATTAGGGCACAAACTACAATGAACATATTTTTTTTCATAATCTGAATTTTTTCAAGATTGGTAAAGATAGTGAATTAGTGTACTTTTTATCAGTCTCGTTACAAAATCAAAAACCCCCTCAACTATTGTTGAAGGGGTTTCCTTTTTTTGGTTGGTTATTTGGTGATTACTCCTTTATCAAGCGCTTCACAGTGCTTGCGTTGTCACCAGTTATCTGTACCATATAAACTCCAGAGGCGAGGGCTGAAACATCCACGGCCTTTTCGCCCTGCATGCTGCGCAGGTCTGTCTGGCCCACCAGTTTTCCGTTTATATCATAGATCATCATTTTTTCCAGGGAAATATTGGTCCTGTTCACCAGGTTCACCACGTTCGAGGCGGGGTTCGGATAGAGCGCAAGCCCTTTGTCCAGCGTATTCTCGCTAATGCCGATGGTGGACTGAACCGTAAGCTCGAACGAACAGCTGGAAGTGTTTCCGGTGTAGGTGCCGTCGGACAGTGGGGTGCCCACTGCTGGGTCCTGGGTATATACCGTTACCGGATCGGTACAGTTGTCGTCCGCCGTGGCCTCGCCGGTGGCGAAATAATCCGGAACGATGTAGAACAGGTTGCCCGCGCCCGGATCAACGGTCTGGTCTGCAGGGCAGGTCAATTCTGGACCCAATAGATCCACAACTGTAATCACAGAAGTACAGGAAGCTATGTTTCCACTGGCGTCGCTCGCAAAAACCGTTACGGTTATTGGGGTTCCAATATCGGCGCAACTTACTTCATTTACATCAACTGCCAATACAGTAATTCCGCAGGCATCATAGGATAATGGTCCTCCGGGGATTTCGGTGAAATAGGCGTCTCCATCAGATTCGGTCAATGTTAATACCCAATTTGCTGGATCAAATTGTCCTTCGAACCCTGGTAGGAAATTGCTAATAACGGTTTCAGTGTTGCCGAAAACATTATCGTCAGTTTGGGCCCTGAATCCAAATACATCGCCGGGAGCAACCGTTACAGAGGCATTTCCGGATTGATTCCCCAATAAAGGATCTGTAAGTTGGGTATAGGTTCCATTCAAAAGATATCCAAAGCTATCGAATCCGGGCGCATCGTTTAGCGTAAAGCTCCAATCAAAGGATACGTTCGCGGCTTCTGTGATATTCACCGTAAAATCAGTAAAACCTTCATTTCCGGACTGATTGTCGCTTCCTATAACCATTACTTCGTAGGTAGACGGCATAGATGCCAATAGCGCCATAGGGTCAACAGTGGCCGTTCCGTCAGGACCTAACTCGATGGTGGCATCCTGACAAACCAATACGGGCGCAATATTGTCAATTACGTTTACTACTGCCATACAGGTTGAGGCATTGCCGCTATCGTCTGTGACGGTAACCTCCACCAGATTCTCGCCCAAGTCAGCACAAGTAAAGTCTAAACCTGAACCTGAGCCGGCGGTGTAATGAATGGTTCCATTAAATATGCGTGGTGAAAAGATAGAAGCGGTAAACGGAACATTACTTGCCGATCCCAAACTCATGGACATATCTGCGTTGGAATAGTTTTGATTGGTTCCATCGCCGTTGGTATAACTATGGCCATGGGTTGCATCCAATACAAGCGCCATTCCGTAAGTTGTTCCTGCGGTTAGAGTTATTGGAGTAGCAAGCACAGCATTGGATGGCGTATCAATAGTGCCAGAAGCAGTTCCAGAGGCAGCGCTTGCCAAGGTCCACGCACCGGCATTGGTTTCATTACCCGCATAGGTGCCAACGAGGGTATAGACATTCATAGTGAAACTGCCGCCTTCATCAGTGTTTATATCAATTTCCGTCACCTCTATATCTGCTGGGCCAACGGTAACATCAAAATATACTGCGCCCCCATTACTTCCGCCGTTATTCGAAGCGAAGAGAGAGGTGAGTGACCCTGGGGTTCCACCGCCAGATCCTCCGGCTGTTATGGTATATCCACAAGCCTCATTTACACCCACCACTAAATCATTTGGGTCTACACTGGCCATACCGTTTGCATCGAGATACACGTCCAATCCGCCGCCTGAGGCCGCTTCATAGCTTAACAAGAAATTGTCCACTCCGGCTCCCCAGCCCCATTCACCTCCGTTGTCATCAAAGGTCCAACGCACTTGGAAGCTGGCGTTTGCGTATGCGGAAACATCTATGGATTCCGTTTGGATATCGGGATCCAAATCTGCATCGTAAAAGGCAATTTGTTGCCAAGCGGCTCCATCAAATACTTCAACCGCGAAGGTTTGCGTTCCCGATTCCTGGAAGGCAACGTCGTATCCTACCGTAACGTTAGATGCTCCGGTAAGGTCATAAACTGCTGAAAGTAAAGATACATTGCTGGCCGGTGCGCCAGAGCCACAATCGTCATCGTCAAAAATCATGGCCAAGGTAGGGAAATCATCACCAGTAGGCATGTCACTACTATTGATCCAATCGCAAGTTCCGGAATTCACTACTGTGGACCAACCTGCGGGAAGGCCCGCTTCAAAATTCTCTGTTTCATTGAAAATTCCAAAACCGCCAATACAAAATACCTCTGGAGCAGTAACATCCTGAATAGTTACTGTAGCAGTGCAAGTACTTGAATTGCCCGAGTTGTCGGTAACGGTGAGCGTTACGGTGTTTGCCCCGGTCATGGAGCAGTCAAAAGTAGCAATGTCAACCGTCATGGAAGCGATACCGCAATTGTCTGTTGATCCATTGTCAATATCAGCTCCGGTTATGCTTACCGTTCCGGTAACGGGATCAAGATCTAAAGTCAAATCCTGACACACGGCTATAGGTGCCTCGTTATCTACAACGGTAACGGTAAATGAACAAGTAGCCGTATTGCCGTCGCTATCTGTTACGGAAAGTTCCACAGTGGTATCCCCCACCGGGAAAGTACTTCCGCTTGGAGGGTTTGCAATGATGGATGAAGAAATGTTTCCGTCTTCGTCATCAAAGGCAACTCCGGCAAAGTTCGCGACCCCACCGCAAGTTCCGGTTGTGTTGTTGATTACGATATCAGCGGGACAAATGATGGTCGGGGGATTTCCAACAACCACAATATTCTCCGTAAAATTGATGCAAAAATTATAAAGCGTGCCCACATCTCCGGCGCTATCGTCGCAAACGCGAAGGGTCCAGTCTCCCGTAATGGATTGTCCTGCGAGCAGTGAATTCAATACCCCACCTTCGGCTCGATAATCGGCAGCAGGTGTTCCGCTTGTCCATCCCGTTACCAAATTTGCAGAATCATCATCGAAAACTAATATGGCCCGTGTATCTAATCCTGAACTGCCTCCATTATCCGTTGATATTTCAACGGTAACGGCCCCACCTGGGGATACTAAATAAATGTCCAGATCACTAGCCCATGTGTGCTGTAGATCTATTTCAATAAAATCCAAGGTATATTCTCCCGGTCCAGAACCAATGATTCCAGCAGAAGAAACGGTTGCCGGAGAAAGTGTTGGTGAAGCACAACCGGCTCCTCCAGTTCCAGAAGCCGGAATGGCCTGGGGATTGCCAGTTCCACATTCGGCGACCGGTCCACCCCCAACGGCGGAACCCCATACTTGAAAGGGAAGACCTTGCTGGGTGCTGGTTCCGGTATCCAGGGCCGCGGCATAGGCACCTCCTGCAAGGGATTGTAGCCCGTTGCCTGTGGTGGCTTGACCCAAAATGGCAATTGGTGGCGCCCAAGGGCCTGAGGCCAAAGATCCGCTGAAATTCCAATCCAGCCAATAGGTTCCAGCTGTTAACGTTAATCCCACAGGAGCCACTGTAGCCTCCATTATAGGCCTATTTGTAGCTGGGGTGCCTTCGCTATCTCGATACACGCCGGTCCAGGAGGTTGTAGCAAGAACATTTGTGGTGGCGTCGCCCCAAATAATATTGCTGCCAGCCACGCCCGGAACTCCGTCCCAAATGCGTAAGGTTATACCCGTAACGGTAGAGGTAGTGGTGGATCCGGTTTGATAGCAGTAGAATTTAAATTCTGAAATGTCGTAATCTCCACTTAGGGTTACGTCATCTGCCATTCGGTTATTGTTGATGGTTTGGGCTCCGAACCCTAAAGTGTTCATTCCTAGAGTAATGCTTTCCAGACGGCTTCTGTCAGGAGAAACATTTATGATGGGTCCGTTGTCGTAAATTAATCCGGGGGCCAAAGAACTTGGCGTGTAATGGGTTCCGGTATTCGGAATATTTCTTCCGAGGTTCATAAAGGGCTGTGTACTCGAGATACTTCCATCGGCATTTTCGGAAATCTGCCCAAAAGCGCCGAAAGTGAGTACCATGCACAGCAATAATGTAATGCGCATTGTAATTTTTTTCATAATTAACATATTTAAAGTTAGAACATTAAATGTATGTTAAAAATTTCACATTTAAAATGTCTTTGTAACAAATATTTTTGTTAAAAAAACGGTACTTTTTTACAGGGCAGTTTGATGATAAAATGAAAAAGGCCATTCCGCTAAATTCCGGAATGGCCTTTAAAATGAAAATTTGATATTCTTTATTTTATCATTTCATAACTTCGTTTAATAAATGCGGTAAGTTCTTCTCCTTTCAAGAGATTTTTGCTCAATCGTGCAAGATCAAGGGCTTGGTGTACCAACCGTTCTTTCTTTTTTTCAGTTTTTGTATTCAGGATTTCGCCAACCAGTTCGTGGTTGGTGTTCACAATTAAATTATACATTTCCGGAAAACCGCCCATTCCGAACATTCCGCCTCCTCCGGTTTTCTGCATATCTTTCATTCTGCGCATAAATTCGGGCTCGGTAATTATGAACGGGTTGGCCTTGCTATCCAGCGCCTCCAGTTGTACGCTGAATTTTTCTTTCGGAATTACTCCGTCCAAAAAGGTTTTCAGGCTTTCCTTTTCATCATCTGAAAGTTTTGAAATGTGGGTGTCCTCTTTTTTGATGAGGTTTTCAACGTGGTCGCTATCAACGCGAACGAAGCTAATCTTTTCCTCTTTGCTTTCCACTTTCTGTAACAAATGGGTTACAATGGGCGAATCCAACAGTAGTATTTCATACCCTTTTTCCTTGGCGGCCTCAATATAGCTGTGTTGTTCTTCCTTATTGGATGCATAAAGGATGACCAGAGTGTCCTCCTTATCGGTTTGATGGTCCTTGATTTTTTCCTTAAATTCAGAAAAAGTGAAATATTGCCCGTCCACCGTTGGATAAAGCGCAAAATCCTGCGCCTTCTCAAAGAACTTATCCTCCGTTAGCATGCCGTACTCAATAACGATTTTAATATCGTTCCATTTCTTTTCAAAACCTTCCCGATCATTATTGAATAGGCTTTTCAACTTGTCGGCAACTTTTCGGGTAATATAACTTGAAATCTTTTTTACCGCGCCATCGGCCTGCAAATAGCTGCGCGAAACGTTCAATGGAATGTCCGGACTGTCAATAACTCCGCGCAACATAGTTAAAAATTCCGGTACGATCCCTTCCACATTATCGGTAACGAATACTTGATTTTGATAGAGCTGGATTTTATCCTTTTGAATGCTCATATCGTTGGTCATCTTCGGGAAATAAAGTATTCCCGTAAGGTTGAAAGGATAATCAACATTCAGGTGTATGTGGAATAGCGGCTCTTCGAACTGCATGGGGTACAATTCCCTGTAAAAGGATTTATAATCTTTGTCCTCCAGCTCAGTGGGCTGCTTGGTCCACGCCGGATTTGGATTATTGATAATATTGTCGACTTCCTTTGTTGGTGCTTTGTCATCTTCTTTTGCACCTTCAGGTTTTGGAAGGGTTTCGGTGCGCGTTCCAAATTTTATCGGAATAGGCATAAACTTGTTGTACTTCACCAGCAATTCGCGAATGCGACTTTCTTCCAAAAATTCTGTGGAATCCTCGGCTATGTGAAGGATAATCTCGGTTCCTCTTTCTTTTTTATCGGCTTTATCAATGGTGAATTCAGGCGAGCCATCGCAAGTCCAATGTACCGCGGGTTCATTTTTGTAGCTTTTCGTAATGATTTCAACCTTTTTCGCAACCATAAATGCCGAATAGAAACCCAAACCGAAATGGCCGATTATTCCCGCATCCTTTCCATTTTTGTCCTTATATTTTTCAATGAATTCCTCGGCGCCCGAAAAAGCAATTTCGTTAATGTATTTTTCAACCTCTTCTTGGGTCATCCCAATTCCTTGGTCTATTATGCGAAGTTCCTTTTTCTTTTTGTCCAGCTTCACTTCAATAATTGGATTCCCGTATTCCACCCCTTCGGCCTCGCCTATATTAGACAAATGCTTCAATTTCAGGGTTGCGTCGGTTGCGTTCGATATTAATTCACGAAGAAATATTTCGTGATCGCTGTATAAAAACTTTTTGATCAGCGGAAAAATATTGTCCACCGATACATTGATAGTTCCTTTGCTCATCTTATAAATATTTTAAATTTTTAAATTTTAGTTTGACCCACTTCCAATTAGACAAATAAAATACCAAGACACTTCGTTCTGCCACGTTGTCACTCCAATAGGGGGGCAAAGAAACTTTAACAGAACATTCTGTTTATAAATTTGGATCAAAGTTTAAACAAAAGTTAACTTAGCATAGCTTTCACCAACAATGCTACTTAATATTAAACAAGAGGGCCATGGCAACACTAAAAAACAATACTTCAAAAAAGAAACCAATACAAACCGTTGATGCCACGAAATGCTCAGCTTATTCACCCAACCTTTCCATAAAGAATCCTTCGATTTTTCGGATGCAAAATTCTTTGGAAAAATTGGACCTTTGAGCCATAAATACTCAAAAGACACGGAGATAAGAAAAATGAATGGCAATCGCGGCTCCAAACATTTTCTATACATTAACAGAACTTTTTTCGGATTGTATAATATAATGAATGACATTGGGGCGAAGGTATCCATCAACAATTACAAAGAATATATTTAAACTTTAACAAAACTTTGGTTAGGGCATTAACAACTTCGCCCGCTAAAGAACAGTATCTTTACTCTTGAATAATCGAATATATAATTGCTATGAAAAAGTAAAATATTCTATTATTTAATTGGTTAGGTTGTTTAAGAAGGGCGCTTTTGCGCCCTTTTTTATTTCTACAGATTTTAATTCCCTTATTTGCTATGCGCGCATACTATATTAAGGCCATTTTGTTTCAGATAAAGGAGGTATATGGTTATCTTTCCCATCTATTTAAAAATGGGTTTGCATGTACACTTCTAAAATTACCGGGTTGGGTTATTACGTGCCCGAAAATGTGGTTACCAATGATGATCTTTCAAAAATAATGGATACCAACGATGCGTGGATACAAGAACGCACCGGAATCAAGGAGCGGCGGCATATAAAGAAGGGAGATGGAAATTCCACCTCGGTTATGGCGGTTAAGGCCTCAACCATAGCCTTGGAGCGCGCCAAGCTCCAGCCGGCCGATATAGATATGATCGTATTTGCCACCTTAAGCCCCGATATGTATTTTCCGGGCGGTGGGGTAGAGGTACAGGAAATGATGGGAATGCGCACCATTCCCGCTTTGGACGTGCGCAACCAATGTAGCGGCTTTGTTTATGCGCTTAGCGTGGCCGACCAATTCATTAAAACGGGAATGTATAAAAATGTGCTCGTCATTGGTAGTGAAAACCATAGCGGCGGACTTGATATGACCACCCGGGGCCGAAGCGTATCCGTGATTTTTGGCGATGGTGCCGGCGCGGCAGTCGTTTCCAGAAATGAAACCGGAAAGGGCGGCATCCTATCCACACATTTGCACAGTGAAGGAAAGCACAAAGATGAGCTTGCCTTGCAGGGCCCAAGTACAGGCCATTGGGTGCCGGAAATTATTGCTGAAAACCCACAGGAAAATATTCCGTATTATCCGGTAATGAATGGCCAATTTGTTTTCAAGCACGCCATTGTTCGTTTTGCGGAGGTTATCCAGGAAGGGCTGGAGGCCAACAACCTAACGGTGGCCGATATTGATATGCTGATACCCCATCAGGCCAACTTGCGCATTTCGCAATTCATTCAGCAAAAAATGAAACTGACGGATGCGCAAGTGTTCAACAACATCCAAAAATATGGCAATACCACCGCGGCTTCCATCCCCATTGCCCTTACCGAAGCTTGGGAATCCGGAAGGATCAAAGATGGCGATCTGATTGTTTTGGCAGCTTTCGGCAGTGGATTTACCTGGGGAAGTGCCATTATTCGCTGGTAAGCTGTTTCGGAAAAAAAATATTAAAAAAGCCTTTCAGATTATTGGAAAGGCTTTTTTGTTTACCCAAAAAATGAGGTATAATTCGTTAAATGCTAATTCAAACGAAACTGCCCAAATGGCAATTATATTATAATAATGAAATTTCTTAGGTACGTATTCAATAGACGGATGAAAGGTTACTATAGTTTCACCTCCCTGTGGTATTTAACAAAACAATAACGCTCTAAAAAATTCCGCCGCCGCCCGAGGTGGTGTTGTCATCTCTGTTTTTTCTCCCTTTCGCCTTGTAGTCACCGCCACCGAACCTATAAGAAAGCCCCACATAAATGGTATTGCTTTCGTTCTTGAATTCACCGCGTTGTGGATAGGGCGTATCGCCACTGAAGGAAAATTTTCTGGAGTTTAGCACGTCATTATAGTTCAGGCTGAAGGTGCCGCGCCCGTCCCATAGGGTATAGCGCGCTCCCAGATTTACAAAATAAAACGGTTCCGCCTCAAACTGGATGCCCTTGTTTTTGGCACGATACATTCCGAACGCCGAAAGGCTAAAATCCTTCGTAACCGAAATGTTGTTGGACATCCTCACGTTCCACGTAATGTTGTCAACGGCTACCACTTGGGTTACAATGGCATCAGCGCTGGGCGTTTCCGATGGATTTTCAAAAACTTCTGTAATCCCTTTTTGAGTGCGTTTGTAAAGTTCAAAACTGGTGTTGAAGCTCCACCATTTGGTAGGCTTGTAATTTCCTGAAAGTTCAATTCCGTAGAAATCGGTGTTCTCAAAATTCTGAAAGGTCAGGATGGAACGATCCAAGTTTGTGCGGTCCACAAGAATGGCGCGGTTGATCTCGTGGTCCACAAGACGGTAAAACACCCCAGCGGTAACATTGCCTTTTTCTAAATTTCTGGTGTAATTTAACTCTACTGAATTGGTGAACTGTGGTTCCAGTTTAATATTTCCGTAGGAAGAAATCAAGGGTGTATTGAATTCGCGGATCGGGTTCACCTGATCGATGCCCGGACGGTCCACGCGCCGGCTGTAACTCAATTGGAATTGGTTTTTTTCGCTAACCGAATAAGTTACAAACGCACTGGGATACACTTGAAAATAATCATTCGTGAAGGCGCGCACTTGGTTGGTGTCTGCCTGCACACTTACATTTTCAACGCGAGCCCCCAGTTGATAGGACCATTTTTCAAACGATTTTTCGAAAGTGGCATAAAGCGAATAAATATCGCGGCTATACGCAAAGCGGGTTGCGGGCGTGGGCACCAATTCGCCATTGGCATTATAGCTCTGGCCGGTAGAGGCGTAGTCTATGTTTGTTTCAAAAAGGCGGGCCTCTGCCCCGGCTTCCACTTTAACGGTTTCCGAAATGGGATTTACGTAATCAAGATTGATGGTTAGTTGGTTCCGGTCCGTTTCGTCATTATCGGAATAATTTTCCAATGGTGAAGCGCCGCGAAAGGTGTATCTTCCGTTGGTCTCATTCGAAAAAGTGTTGTAATCGGCCTCTAGCTCAAGGCTGTGCTCGGTTTTTTCAAAATTCAATTTATAATTAAAATTGTATTGCGATGAAATATTTTCATTGTCAAAAAGAAACAATTGCTGTTGGTTCCAAGCGGGTTCGTCCAAATAGAACACGGAGGAACTGCCCACGCCCTTTCCTTCATATATATTTTGGTTGGTAAAAAACGAAAGGGTGTTCTTTTCGTTCAAATAGAAATCCAGCCCGGCCTTGAAGAGGTTCGATTTGCTATCGTCCAAGAATTGGACTTGCTCGCGCGAATTGTTCAGCGACCGCTCGATGAGGCCTCCATTTTCCTGTTTGGAAACATTATTGCCCAGATTGGTGTAAAAGTTGAATTTCCCGTGGCGGTAATTCAGGTCCAAACCCGCATTGAATCGTGCGTTTTCCCGAAAGGTAAGCCCTACCGAAGCCGTTCCGTTGAAGCCAATATTTACATTTTTGTGCAGAATAATGTTTATCAAACCGCTCATCCCCTCGGGATTGTATTTGGCCGAAGGGTTTGTAATGAGCTCAATTTGTTTAATGGATGAAGAGGGAATCTGCTTGAGCAGTTGTGCCACGGGAACATTTGAAAGTTTGCCATCCACCATAACGCGAACATTTTCGTTTCCGCGCATGGAAAGTTCGCCGGTTTGCTGGTCAATGTTCACGGTGGGCAAATTGTTCATAATGTCTGACGCCGTTGGACCCGCCGTGGCAAGATCTTTCCCAATGTTTATTACCTTTTTGTCCAAGCGCTGCTCGATGGTGGATCGTTCCGCAACGATGTTCACTTCGTCAAGCGCCGCAACATCCTCCTCGAGCAGGATGGTGCCCATATCAATTTTTAGGTTTCCTTTTTTGAGATGTATTTCGGTAGTATAGGGTTTGTAACCAATATATTGTATGATTACACGGTAGCTGCCTTCAGGGATTTTTTGAATCTCGAATTTTCCGGCATCGTCCGTTACCCCGCCGGTAACTACTTCGCCCGTAATGCTTTTAACAACAACGGTTACATAGGGGAGAGGTTGGTTCAGGACTTTGTCTGAAACACTTCCAAAAATGGTCCCAGGTTTTTCAGTGGGATCGGCAAAGGCATATAAAGTACTAAGCCCAAGGCACGCGATTAAAAATAATAAGTTTTTCATTTTTTGATTGATTGATTTTGAAATTTTATGAATGATTCACCAGTAAAATGTATTAGACATTACCTTGCATAGCATAGTAAAGTTGCAAATACTTTCCGGATTATCTACATGACGATCCTTTTTTTCTTCCGTTACAACGATGTTGAAATTTTATTGAAAAAAACAAACCCGAAGCGAGTGCTCCGGGTTTGAAACTTTACTGCAATTATTAACACTAACCATCAACGTAAAAACTGTTGCAGTAAAGCAGTAGATACCTAATAGACGTTCAATCCCGTTGAATGTTTCAA
Source organism: Aequorivita sp. (assembly GCA_048265145.1). Taxonomy (GTDB): domain Bacteria; phylum Bacteroidota; class Bacteroidia; order Flavobacteriales; family Flavobacteriaceae; genus Aequorivita. The sequence continues at coordinate 16,565 of JBLXCF010000011.1, read as the reverse complement.
AGCCTATTTCTTTTTAACGAACATTTATGAATTCTTCATCATGAGAGTTGTATTTTCATAAAAAATGAAAGATGAAAAAGACGCTAGTTCTCGGTGCAAGCCTAAATCCCGGCCGCTATTCCAATATGGCCATAAACCGATTGGTTGCCTACGGCCATTCCGTGGTGGCTGTAGGATTGAGAAAAGGATCGGTGGCCGGTGTTGAAATCGCCACGGAAAAGAAACCGTATCAAGCTGTGGATACGGTAACGCTCTATCTCAATCCAAAACGGCAACAGGAATATTATGATTATATTGTATCCTTACGTCCACAACGTGTCATATTCAATCCCGGTACCGAAAATCCGGAACTGTATAAAATCCTCGAAAAGAATAAGATCAAGTCTGAAGTAGCCTGCACTTTAGTGTTGCTGGGCACGAATCAATACTAGCCCAAAAAAAGTGAGCGCCCCGTTGAGGATAAGAATAAAAAATCCAAACTCAAAATTTAAAAGGGCAGTGCTCCAAGAACTGATGGCATAGCCCAAAAACGGGGAGAGTATCGCCACCACCGGCACCAGCTTGTCGCGAACCTGCCATTTTGTAAAGAGGCCATAAGCATATAATCCCAACAAAGGTCCATAGGTGTAACCTGCAAAAACAAATAGCTTGGCGATTACGGAATCATCGGCTATAACATATTTAAAGATAATTATTACGGCAATCAGCACCACCGACACCAAGATATGGATCATTTTGCGAACACGAATTTGTTTAGCCCCATCAAACCTTTTTTCAATGTCCAAAATATCAATACTAAAAGAAGTGGTTAGTGCTGTTAAGGCGCTATCGGCACTGCTGTAGGCCGCAGCAATAAGCCCCAAAATAAATAGCACGGCCACACCGATTCCAAATTCGTTTTGCATAGCAAGGGTTGGATAGAGTTGGTCTTTGTGGGCATCAATACCATTTTGGGAGGCATAAGCGGTCAAAAGCAACCCAAGCACCAGAAAAACGAAATTTACAATAGTAAGCACAATGGTAAACCAGAACATATTTTTTTGGGCGTCTTTAAGATTGCGGCAAGTAAGGTTTTTTTGCATCATATCCTGATCCAAACCTGTCATTACAATGGCGATAAATGCCCCGCTTAAAAACTGTTTCACAAAATGATCACCGGACTTCCAATTGTCAAAAAAGAAAATTTGGCTCATATCGCTGTCGGCAATGAAAGTAAAAAGGGAACTTCCGGAAAGCCCCAAATCTGTTGCCACATAATAAACCGAAACTCCAACGGCCACCAGCATAAAAAGAGTCTGGAGCGTATCGGTCCACACGATTGTTTTGATGCCGCTCTTAAAGGTGTAGAGCCAGATGAGCATAATGGTAATGCTAACCGTTGTCCAAAAGGGAATATTCATGGCGTCAAAAATCAAACTTTGCAAGACCACAGCTACCAGATAAAGCCGAAAACTTGCCCCAACCACTCGCGACAGCAAGAAAAAGGAAGCTCCGGTTTTATAGGAAGCATTTCCGAACCTGCCTTCCAGATAGGTGTAAATGGATGTCAAATTAAGTTTGTAATAAAGCGGAAGAAGCACCGTTCCTATCACGGCATATCCCACGGTATATCCTAAGACCACCTGGAAATAACTGAATTTTGAGGCCTCTACCCAGCCCGGAACGGAGATGAAGGTAACCCCGCTCAGCGACGCGCCAATCATGCCGAAGGCCACCAAATACCAAGGCGATTGTTTGCCTGCCTTAAAAAAATCGGCGTTGCTGCCGCCTCTGTTGGTTAAAAAGGAAACAAAAATGAGTATCAAGAAATAACCAATAATTAAAAACAGTATATGTAAGGGTTGCATACAATCAAGGACTATAAATAATTCGATAAGATTCTTGGTAAAAATACAAAGTTTGATTACCCCAGCATTTTTATTTTTAATACTTTTGGAATTCTTGAAAAATTAAAAATATAACCTCCTAAAAATTAATGAGATGCGTTTAAAATTACTTTTGTTCTTTTCCGTTTTTTTGGGTTCAATTTCCATACAGGCCCAAGAATACCTTCAAATGATTGATGCCGGAACCTATAAGGTTCAGGAAATTATAGACAGTGCCGAGGCCTATTTTGCCAATAGGGATAAAGGCCGTGGCTCGGGCTACAAACAGTTTAAAAGATGGGAGTACAATGCCCTAAGAATGGTAAAGGAAAACGGCTATCTGCCGACCATCGAGGAGCGCCTTACCGAATTGAAACGTTGGAACGCATACCTAAATAGTACTGCCCAAAACAGAGCCGTACTCGCAGATAACTGGCAAGAATTGGGCCCGACCTCTTGGAACGCTACTTCGGGTTGGAATCCCGGGGTTGGCCGTATAACCGGATTGGCAATAGACGAGGGGAACAACAATCATATGATTGTTGGAGCCAATACAGGGGGCGTTTGGAGAACCGTGGATGGCGCAGCCACCTGGACCCCGCTCAATGATTATTTTTCGAATCTTTCTGTGTATTCTGTTGCCATTGATCCAACAGATTCAGATACCTATTTTTTCGGTTCTACTGGGGGAAGGATTTTTAAATCTACCGATGCCGGAGCAACTTGGAATCTGCACGGACAAATTGGGAGCAGCCTGGTAAACAAAATTTTAATTAATCCTACCAACACAAACATAATGTTTGCTACCGCTGAAAATGTTGGAATTTACAGATCCACCGATGCAGGCGCAACGTGGATTAAAGTTATTTCCGGAGATAATAGGGGCTATGATGTAGAGTATAAGCCTGGAGATCTTTCCGTGGTGTATGCTTCGGGTAGCGGTTTTCATAAATCTACAGATGGAGGTGCCACGTTTACAACCATCAGTGGGTTTTCAAACGGTCCAAAAATGATCGGGGTTTCCCCGGCAGATGCCAGTGTTGTATATGTGGTGGAAGCGGCTAATGGCAAATTTGGTGCTTTTTATACCTCTGCTGATAGCGGCGGCAGTTTTACAAAACTCAATCACGGAGGACTTAACTTTTTTGGATACAGTACTTCCGGGAATGATAATAGCGGCCAGGCTCCCCGCGATATGGGTATTGCCGTAAATCCAACCAATGTGGACGAAGTACATATTGCCGGAATTCTAACTTGGAGATCTATGAACGGTGGCGTCTCGTTTACCTGTACCTCCGATTGGATCCCTGGAAATGCGGCATCTGCGAATATTGGATACTGTCACGCCGATGTGGACGACCTAATGTTTTACGGAACAACCCTTTATGCGATTACCGACGGAGGAATTTTTAGAGCGGCAAATACAAATACCATCAGTGCCAATTATTATGAAGACCTTACCGATGGTATGGGCATCCGGCAGTTTTATAAAATTGGCGTTGCCCAAACCTCTGATTTAATTGTATCGGGCGGCGCACAGGATAACGGGACTTCCTTCTATACAACAGCAACCGGTTGGAGGGACTGGCTGGGTGCAGACGGAATGGAATCTTTTATTGATAAAACTAACAGCAACATTTTTTATGGAACCAGCCAAAACGGCCAGTTATACCGATCCAATAATGGAGGAACCACCTATGTTGGGCTGAACGAACCCGGCAATGGTTCGGGAAATTGGGTCACCCCTTTTGAACAGGATCCCGCGCTCGCAAACACAATTTACGTTGGCTACAATATAATCTACAAGTCAGGAAACTATGGAGGTTCCTGGTCTCCCATTTCCCAAAACTTCGGTGGCAATTTAGATAATTTGAAAATAGCCGCTTCAGACAACCAAATCATGTATGCAACCCTAGGTCCCGTTTTATATAGAACCGCAGATGCCGGTGCTACAAACTGGGTACAAATGACTACGCCGGGCGGACTCATAAATTCAATTGCCATTCACCCTACAGACCCAGATAAAATTGCAGTTGCCACCACCAGTGCAAATCGTGTATTTGTTTCAAACGATGGAGGTACCAACTGGACTGATTACAAGCTGAATCTTCCAAATTTCAGTGCCTTGGCAGTTATTTGGGATGATAATGGTAAAGATGGGCTCTATTTGGGAATGGATTATGGAATCTATTACATAGATACCACATTTTCGGATTGGCAACCGTATAGCAATTTGTTGCCGAACGTGATTATCAATGAACTGGACATCAACAATGTAACCAACACTCTATACGCCGGTTCCTACGGAAGGGGCCTTTGGGCGTCGCCATTGGTGGACCCCACCGTTGGCATGGAGGAATCGGCTTTTGGGAATGAAATCTCGCTTTATCCAAATCCAGCCACTTCCCAGGTTACCATCGCCTTCCCGAAAACCTTAAAGGCTGAAATCCGGGTTTTTGACATCACCGGAAAACTACTCATTTATGAAGCTGAGGCCGTGATTGCCAACGATCATAAGGTGGATGTATCTACGCTTTCCGCTGGGACTTATTTTGTTCGAATCAACAGCGAAGCGGGTAGCGCCACCAAAAAGCTTCTTATAAATTAGAACCTCTTTTACCGGTCAGGAATGCTTCAGAAAAAATCTTTTTCTGAAGCATTTTTTTTAACTTGCCCTCTGGAAATGGATTATGGAATTTTCTTCAAAACTTCTTGAAAACGCAGTAAACGAAATGTCCCAATTACCGGGAATCGGAAAGAGGACCGCATTGCGGTTGGTACTGCACCTGTTGAGGCAACCAACGGAGCAAACTGAAAAATTATGTTCAGGTTTGCTGAAAATGCGCTCGGAAATCAATTTTTGCAAGAACTGCCACAACATTAGCGACTCCAAACTTTGCGAAATTTGCGCCAATCCGCGCCGCGATGAGAAAATGGTATGTGTGGTGGAAGATATCCGCGATGTTATGGCTATAGAAAACACCAGTCAGTACCGCGGTCAATATCACGTTTTGGGAGGCAAAATTTCCCCCATCGACGGAGTAGGTCCGGGGGACTTGAACATTCCCACTTTGATTGAAAAGGTAAAAAACGGCAATGTCCGCGAACTTATTTTTGCGCTGAGTTCCACCTTGGAAGGCGATACCACAAACTTCTATATTTATAAACAAATTGAGCCCTTCAACATAACCACCACCACAATTGCCCGCGGCATTTCCGTGGGCGATGAGCTGGAATACGCCGATGAGGTAACGCTCGGCAGAAGTATTTTGCACAGAATACCCTTTGAATCCTCCCTAAAAAATTCCTAATCGCTTGAAACTTTCTGTTGTAATCCTAAACTATAACGTGCGGTATTTTTTGGAACAATGTATCCTATCGGTCCAAAAGGCAATTGAAGATATACACGCAGAAATAATCGTGATAGACAACGATAGCAGGGACGGCAGTTGCCAAATGGTAAAAGCCCAATTTCCCGAAGTGGTCCTGATTGAAAACAAAACGAATGTGGGTTTCAGTAAGGCGAACAATCAGGCCGTTTCCGTGGCGAGGGGCGAGTATGTTTGTATTTTAAATCCAGATACCGCGGTGGCCGAGGATACTTTCAAAAAATCCATCGCCTTTTCGGAAACTATGGAAAACTTGGGGGCATTGGGAGTTTATTTAATGGACGGTACCGGCAATTTTCTTCCCGAGAGCAAGCGCAACCTTCCAACCCCAAAAATATCGCTGATGAAATTGACCGGTTTTCCAAAAAAATATTACGCTTCCCATCTTGCGGATAGGTCGCACGGAAGCGTTGAGGTGCTCGTGGGTGCTTTTATGTTACTGAAAAAATCTGTCTATGAAAAAGTGGGCGGCTTTGATGAAGATTATTTTATGTATGGCGAAGATATAGACCTTTCCTATAAAATAACAAAAGCCGGCTTTGCCAATTATTATCTGGGAACCACTACCGTACTGCATTATAAGGGGGAAAGCACCAAGAAGGACGATGCCTATTTTGAGCGCTTTTACGGCGCAATGCAAATTTTCTACAAAAAGCATTTCCGCAAAAACTTGCTGTTGGAAGGTTCGGTCCGCGCCGGAGTAGCCCTAGCCAAAAAAGCCCGCAGGATGTCACCCCAAAAAAGCCAAAATACGTTTCGCGAAATGGAAAGTAATTTTATAATCACGGAGAATTTAGCCCTGATTGAACGGATTTCTGTGTCCACGGGTGCAGATTTTCAGATACTTTCAAAACACGCCCCCCCAACTTCACAGTTAAAAAACAGCCTTTTGGTATTTGATGCGGAGTTTATAAGCTATACCGAAATTTTCGAATGGATGCAACAACTAAAGGGTCTCGGCAATATCTTCCGCATTCGGCCATCCAGCTGCAGCTTCATCATTGGTAGCGATCAAAGCGATGAAAAGGGCGGGGTAGTACTTTTTTAAGAAAATTGAATTCTGAAACGAACAATTTTTAACTAATTTTGCACCTCACTAATTCGCCCTAAAAGAAGCAGCGGGGCCGATTAATAAACTTGAACAAAAATCCAATGGCAAAATTTGAATTGAAACTTCCCAAAATGGGCGAAAGTGTTGCAGAGGCAACCCTGACGAATTGGCTAAAAGAAGTAGGGGATCCCATTGAAGCCGATGAGGCGGTGCTTGAAATTGCAACCGACAAGGTGGATAGCGAAGTGCCAAGCGAGGTGGAAGGGGTTTTGGTTGAAAAACTTTTCAATGTTGATGATGTGGTGCAAGTGGGCCAGACCATAGCCATTATTGAAACCGCAGGAAGCAACGGAACCGACAAGACCATTGCCGAAAGTGCTCCGTCACCCGAAATTGTGAAAGAAGTGGAAAAGCAAGTGGAAACCGCTAAGGAAACCACACAGGCACCTATTGAAAATAGTGCGGACCGTTTTTATTCTCCTTTGGTAAAAAATATTGCCGCCGCAGAAAATATTTCCCAATCAGAACTCGATAAAATTTCAGGTACTGGCAAGGACGGAAGGGTTACCAAGAATGATATTTTGGGCTATGTGGAAAACCGTTCTTCAGAAAAAGTAAAGCCACAACAGACCGTTGCTTCCCAGCCTGCCGCACCGGCAAAAGCAACACCTGCAGAAACCGCAAAACCTAAATCGCCCGTTTCCGTTAGCGGAGAGGACGAGATTATTGAAATGACCCGAATGGGCAAATTGATAGCACACCACATGGTGGAAAGCACACAAACATCGGCCCATGTGCAATCGTTTGTGGAATGTGATGTAACCAATATTTGGAACTGGAGGAACAAGGTTAAAGGCGCCTTTGCAAAGCGCGAAGGTGAAAACTTAACGTTTACACCCCTATTTATGGAAGCCGTGGCCAAAGCCTTGAAGGATTTCCCGATGATGAATATTTCAGTGGATGGCGACAGAATAATAAAGAGAAAAAACATCAATCTTGGAATGGCGGCAGCTCTTCCCGATGGCAATTTGATCGTGCCGGTTATTAAAAATGCAGATAGATTGAATTTGGTGGGAATGAGCAAAGCAGTGAACGATCTGGCAAACCGCGCCCGCGAAAACAAACTGAAACCGGATGAAATTCAAGGTGGAACTTATACTGTAACCAATGTGGGCACTTTTGGCAGCATTATGGGAACGCCAATCATAAACCAGCCTCAGGTGGGTATTTTGGCCTTGGGAGCCATCAGAAAAGTCCCGGCGGTAATTGAAACTCCCGAAGGAGATTTCATCGGCATCCGCCACAAAATGTTCCTTTCCCACAGTTATGACCACAGGGTTGTGAACGGCGCCTTAGGGGGCCAATTCGTGAAAAGGGTGGCCGAATATTTGGAGGCTTGGGATGTTGATAGGGAAGTATAATTATAGGTATAATATAATTGGAAAAGGGGATTTTGAATTCAAAATCCCCTTTTCATTTTTTTACTGCCATCAAAACTTCAATTAAAAGTATCTTTGCAAAACAAAATAAAACAATGGAACTAAACCTTAAAAAACCAATCTGTTTCTTCGATCTTGAAACTACGGGCATCAATGTTGCGACGGACAGAATTGTTGAAATTGCGATTTTAAAAGTATTTCCAAACGGAAACAGGGAAAGCCATACCTGGCGGGTAAATCCCGAAATTCCTATTCCCGAAAGCGCCTCGGCCATACATGGCATCACTGATGAAATGGTTGCCAAGGAACCCACTTTCAAGGAATTGGCCCCCAAAGTTTACGCATTGATAAAGGACTGTGACCTGGGAGGTTTTAATTCCAACAGGTTCGATATACCTCTTTTGGCCGAGGAATTGTTGCGAGCAGAAGTTGATTTTGATATGAAAAAAGCCCTCGCCGTGGACGTGCAGACCATTTTCCACAAAATGGAAAAACGGACCTTGGAGGCCGCCTATAAATTCTATTGCAACAAGGATTTAAAAGATGCCCACAGCGCGGAAGCAGATACCCATGCCACCTATGAAGTCCTAAAGGCACAATTGGATAAATACAGCGAGCTGGAAAATGACATCAATTTTTTGGCAGATTTCAGTTCGCACAAGGAACACGCGGATTTTGCAGGTTTTATTAGTTATAATGAGGAGGGTGTGGAGATCTTTGGCTTTGGAAAATACAAAGGCAATTTGGTAACCGAAATTCTCGAAAAGGACTCCGGTTATTTTGGATGGCTATTGAATGCAGACTTCCCACTATACACAAAAAAAGTGCTGACGCGAATCCGCCTTCAAAAGTTGAACACAAAAATTTAAGCAGCCCATGAAGATTATCTGTATCGGCAGGAATTATACCGACCATATCAAGGAGTTGGACAATCAAAGGCCCGCCGCGCCAGTTGTTTTTTTAAAGCCCGACACTTCAATCCTGTTGAAAAAGCAACCTTTTTTTATACCAGAGTTTTCCAATGATGTGCACCACGAAGTTGAGCTTTTGGTCCGCATAAACAAGATAGGAAAACACGTTTCCCAAAAATTTGCACATAAATATTATGATGAAATAGGATTGGGAATCGATTTTACCGCAAGGGATTTACAGACCGAATTGAAAGAGGAAGGTTTGCCGTGGGAAAAAGCAAAAGCCTTTGATGGTGCAGCCGTCGTGGGAAATTTCATCAAAAAAGAAGAGTTTAAAGATATAAATAACATAGAATTCAGCCTAAAACGTAATGGAAAAACCGTCCAAAAGGGCAATTCTATGCTGATGATGTGGAAAATTGATGCTTTAATCGAATATGTTTCAAAATATTTTACGCTCAAAATTGGGGATATTATCTTTACGGGAACTCCGGCAGGTGTGGGCAGGGTGGAAGCCAACGATGTGTTGACCGGATTTATTGGAGAAACCGAGATGTTCTCCATAAAAGTAAAATGAAAATGACAAAGTATTACACAAAGGAAAATCTAAGCGAAATCGCAGATGGCGATGAGGATTTTTTGAAGATATTGGCCCAGACTTTTTTGGATGAAATTCCACCAGATTTGCGTTCTATGGAAGAGGCCATAGAAAATGAAAACAGGGAGCTCGCCTATCAATTTGCCCATAAAATGAAACCCAATATTGAAATGTTTGGGATTGACGTTTTAAAAGATATTACTAGTATTGAATCATGGTCCAAGACCTCTAAAAACAAGGCCGTTGTTCAGCCTCACCTGGAAAGCGTTCAAATAACCCTTCGCCACGTTTTTTCTGAGCTGAAAAGCGATTTCCAATTATAAAATGCTTGCAGAAATTATTACCATAGGCGATGAAATCCTCATCGGCCAAATTGTTGATACCAATTCGGCATATATTTCCAAGGAACTTGATAAAATTGGGGTTAAGGTAAATAAAATTACATCCATTCCGGACGACCGAACCCATATTCTCGAGGCCCTAAAAACAGCCAAGGATCATGCGAATATTGTTATTGTTACCGGAGGTTTGGGACCTACGAAGGACGACATAACAAAACAAACCTTCTGCGAATTTTTCAACGATATATTGGTGGAGGATCCCACGGTGGTGGACAACATTAAAAACATTTTTGAAAAATATAACTTGAACAAACCGTTGCCTGCAAATTATCAGCAGGCAATGGTTCCTTCCAAGGCAACGGTATTGATGAATCTACACGGAACCGCTCCCGGAATGTGGATGGAAAGCGAAAACAAGGTTTTTGTTTCTCTTCCCGGAGTGCCTTATGAAATGAAGCATCTGTTACAACAGCAGGTTTTACCGCGCGTAATGAAGCGCTTTGATAGACCATTTAATTACCATAAAACCCTTTTGACCTATGGTTTGGGGGAGAGTGCGATTGCTGAACGCATTTCAGGTTGGGAAAGCGCGCTGCCAGAAAATATAAAACTGGCCTATTTGCCTTCTTTGGGAAAGGTTCGGTTGCGGTTATCGTCAACGGGGAAAGATGAAAAAATACTTAAGGATAGCATTGATTCCCGAATGCAGTCGCTTAACCAATTACTGTCTGATATAGCCATTGGCTTTGACGACGAAACAAGCATTGCAGCATTGATTGGAAAAATCCTATCGGAAAAGGGGATGACTTACAGCGTCGCGGAAAGTTGTACCGGGGGTAGGATTGCCTCCGAAATCACACAGAATGCCGGTGCTTCATCGGCCTTTATGGGAGGCATCATTCCCTACGATACGCGGCTTAAAACCAAGATACTGGGTGTGCCAAAAAGCAGTATCGAGCAATATAACGTGGTGAGTATTCCCGTTGCCGAAGAAATGGCTAAAAGATGCTGTCAACTTTTTGAATCGGATTATTCCATTGCCACCACAGGTATTGCCGGCCCTACAAAGGGCGATGGGGAAGACGAGGTGGGCACCGTGTGTATTGCCATAGGCACGCCAAATGGCCCCGTTTCAGAGAAATTTAGTTTCGGAAACGACCGCTATCGGGTTATTGAAAAGGCGGCAAACAAAGCCTTGGAGATGCTGCTAAAAGAAATTTCAAAAAACTAATTTCTCTTTGTTGTACATCCAAAAAGAATTAGTTACATTTGCACCCTGTTTAAAAAATAACTAAAAAGGTTAAGGAATGTCAAGAGTTTGTGAACTTACCGGAAAGAAAGCGATGGTTGGAAACAACGTGTCGCACGCAATGAATAAAACAAAACGTAAGTTTGATGTAAACTTGCTAAAAAAACGTTTTTATATTCCAGAGGAAGATAAATGGGTAACCCTTCGCGTTTCAGCTTCTGCTATAAAAGACATTAATAAAAAAGGTATTTCTGCGGTTATGAAGGAAGCCCGCGAAAAAGGCTTTTTAACCAAATAATTGCAATAATCACTAAAGTCTGTCAAAATGGCTAAAAAAGGAAATAGAGTACAGGTAATTTTGGAGTGCACAGAGCATAAGGAGTCTGGACAGCCCGGAACTTCACGCTACATCACTACCAAAAACAAGAAAAATACACCGGACAGAATGGAGTTGAAGAAATTCAACCCAATCCTGAAGAAAATGACCGTTCATAAAGAAATAAAATAATATACGTCATGGCAAAGAAAGCAGTAGCATCGTTACAAACAGGTTCAAAGCGTTTAACTAAAGCCATAAAAATGGTTAAGTCGCCCAAAACAGGAGCATATACATTTACTGAAGCTATCATGGCTCCAGATTTTGTAAACGACTGGTTGAACAAAAAATAGCCAGCACGATAAATATTGAACAAAAGCCACTTTTTTGCGAAAGTGGCTTTTCGTATTTTTGTGGCCCTTCCATTTTTTAATCGCTTTAAAGGGATTTTAAAATATATCTTTTTCTCAGAAAGGATACGGAATATCGGAAAATGAAACAGATCCATTCAACATTCAAACCTGGAACATGAGTTTATTCAAAAAAATATTTTCAAAGGAAAAAAAGGAATCCTTGGACAAGGGTTTGGAAAAAACAAAAACCACCTTTTTTGACAAACTGAGCAAAGCTGTTGCTGGAAAAAGCAAGGTGGATGATGATGTACTTGACAATTTGGAAGAAGTGCTCGTTTCCAGTGATGTTGGCGTAAATACAACCCTAAAGATTATTGAACGCATTGAAGCACGCGTGGCCCGTGACAAATATCTGGGCACCAATGAACTCAATGCTATTTTGCGGGAGGAAATTGCCGCTCTTTTAAGCGAAATTGAAGCGGGAAACGCCACCGAATTTGAAGTGCCCAAGGCCAAAAAGCCCTACGTTATTATGGTCGTTGGTGTTAATGGCGTTGGAAAGACCACCACTATTGGCAAACTTGCCTATCAATTTAAAAAAGCCGGAATGAAAGTGGTTTTGGGTGCGGCCGATACTTTCCGTGCAGCAGCGATAGACCAGCTGCAAATTTGGGCCGACAGAACTGATGTTTCCATTGTAAAACAAAGCATGGGCAGCGATCCAGCGAGTGTGGCGTTTGATACCCTTCAGAGTGCCGTAAACCAAAATGCCGATGTAGTGATCATTGACACTGCGGGGCGACTTCACAATAAAGTGAACTTGATGAACGAGCTAACCAAGGTAAAACGCGTGATGCAAAAGGTGGTACCAGATGCGCCCCATGACGTGCTTTTGGTGCTTGACGGATCCACCGGCCAAAATGCATTTGAACAAGCCAAACAATTTACGGCCGCAACAGAAGTATCATCCCTTGCCGTAACAAAACTCGACGGTACGGCCAAAGGCGGAGTGGTAATAGGTATTAGCGATCAGTTTCAAATTCCCGTAAAATATATAGGTGTGGGCGAGGGGATGGAGGATTTGCAAGTATTCAACAAAGTTGAATTTGTGGATTCCTTCTTCAAATAAATGTTTTCGGACGTAAATAAACCCCCACATCCCAAAAAATAATCCTACAGGATTTTAAAAATCTTGCAGGATTATTCGTGAATTGATTTTTAATTTTGCTTACAGCTTACAGCTTACAGCTTACAGCTTACAGCTTACAGCTTACAGCTTACAGCTTACAGCTTACAGCTTACAGCCTGCAGCTTACAGCTTACAGCCTACAGCCTAAAGCCTACCGCCTACAGCCTACACCCTTTCAAAGTGTTTCCTTGAGCCATTTAAAGAATTCGCGTTGCCAGACCAAAGCGTTTTGTGGCTGAAGTACCCAATGGTTTTCTTCGGGAAAATAGACTAACTTGCTTTTTATGCCGCGTAGCTGGGCTGCCTGAAAAGCCTCCAGTCCCTGTTCTATAGGCACACGATAGTCCTTGCCACCCTGAACGATCATAATGGGCGTATCCCACTTTGCTACGTAATTTATAGGGTTGAATTCATTAAAGGCCTTCTGCGCTTTTGCGTTATCCTTTTCCCAATAAGCACCGCCCATATCATAATTTACAAAGAAAAGCTCCTCGGTGGTGCCATACATACTTCGGGTATCGAACACGCCGTCGTGGGCAATAAATGTTTTGAAACGTCCCTCGTGGTTTCCTGCCATCCAAAACACGGAATATCCCCCAAAGCTCGCACCAATTGCGCCCAATCGGTTCTTGTCCACATAAGGTTCTTTGGCAACATCATCAATCGCATCAAGGTAATCCTGCATGGCGCCACCGCCCCAATCGCCGCTAATAGCTTCGTTCCATTCCACGCCGTGCCCCGGCATGCCGCGACGGTTTGGCGCAACTATTATATATCCTTGAGATGCCATTAACTGGAAATTCCAACGCGTTGAATAGAATTGCGACAGTGCCGATTGCGGTCCGCCCTGGGCATACAAAAGCGTGGGATACTTCTTGTTTTTGTCGAAGTTTGGCGGAAGGATTACCCAAACCAACATTTGTTTGCCGTCCTTTGTGGTGACCATTCTTTTTTCAACCGAAGGCAAATCCAGGTTTCCATAGAAGTCGGTGTTTACTTGCGTTAGCTGCTTAAAGGTATTCTTCTTTAAATCGAAGCTGAATATTTCAGTGGCGTGGTTCATATCGGTGCGGGTAACGATTAGTTGGCCGTTTATTTCGGCAACGATGCCAGTTACGTCAAATTGCCCTTTGGATAGTTGTTCCACAGAGGGCATCTTTCGGGTTTTGCCGGGGTGATCCACCTTAAAGAGCTGAACGGTACCATCCACCGGCGCAGTAAAGTAAATTTCCTTATTGTTGTTGGCCCACTTAAAACCGTTCACTGTTCCGTCCCATTGGCCGGTCAGGTTTTGTTTTACGCCGTTTTGCAACACAATAATATCGTTTTTGTCGGCTTCATACCCATCGGTTTTCATTTGAAGCCAAGCGAGCGCACCATCTTTTGAGAAGGCGGGTTGGGTGTCATAGCCTTTATTGTCCTCGGTGATGTTTTCGGTAAGCTTTGTGCTGAGGTTGAATTTGTAGATATCAGTATTGGTACTCACGGCATAGTCTGTACCGGCTTTCTTCTTGCTTACGTAGTAGATATTTTCACCCTTCGGGCCCCAAATATAATCCTCGTCGCCACCAAAGGGTTTTTGGGGCACATAATAGGGTTGGCCGGGTGTAATATCCGTTTCGGCACCTGTTTGGACGTCCTTGTAGAAAACGTGGTTATAGCTGCCGTCGTTCCAAGTGTCCCAGTGGCGGTAGTCCAACGAGGTATATACATAGGCGTCACTCTTGGGCAGGTCGTTATAAATGTCCTTGCCAGTAATATCCTTGATGTGCACGGGCTTGTCCAGCAACAGATATTTGCCATCGGGCGATAGGTTTTTGTCGGCCACTTTGGCTTCCTCCTTGGTCACTTCCGCAAAATTGCCGCCCGAAACACGCATGGCGTAATATTTTGAATCGAAACTGTTTTCGGACATATTGGGCGTGGTTACTTTGTAAAACAATACTTCGCCGTTCTCGGATAACCCAATGGGACTTACTTTTTTCACTTGCCACAAAAGTTCGGGCGTCAAGGTTTTCTGTGCAAACAGCAAACTGGCGCTCAAAAACGCCAGCAGGAACGTGATTTTTTTCATTGTGATCAAATTTTAAAAAGTGTAAAGGTACTTAAAATGTGGGAGTGTTTGGTTGGATTTGGGGTAGTTGGAATTTATAATTTGTTTCCTTTTTTTAGTAGTATCTTTGCACACTTTTAAAAATTCGGAATTCAAAATTCTGAATTCTTAATTCAGAATTCGTAAATCGGCAATCCAAAATCGTAAATCAAGAATATGCGTACCAAAACCCTTAAGAAGAACAAAATAAACGTTGTAACCCTCGGCTGCTCCAAGAATGTGTACGACAGCGAAGTGCTGATGGGCCAGTTGCGCGCCAGCAATAAAGAGGTTGTGCACGAAGAGGAAGGGAATATTGTGGTAATAAACACCTGCGGGTTTATAAACAATGCGAAGGAGGAAAGCATCAATACGATTCTTGAATTTGTGCAGAAAAAGGAAGACGGTTTGGTGGACAAAGTTTTTGTTACGGGCTGTCTTTCGGAAAGATACAAGCCAGATCTACAAAAGGAAATCCCAAATGTGGACCAATATTTTGGTACCACCGAACTTCCGGACCTATTGAAGGCTCTGGGCGCCGATTACAAACACGAGTTGATTGGCGAGCGCATTACAACTACCCCAAAAAATTATGCCTATTTTAAAATAGCCGAAGGTTGCGATCGGCCGTGCTCGTTTTGCGCCATCCCCATTATGCGCGGAAAGCACCGAAGCACGCCGATGGAGGATTTAGTACTTGAAGCGGAAAAACTTGCCGCGAAAGGGGTGAAGGAACTTATTTTGATCGCACAGGATTTAACCTATTACGGCCTGGATTTATATAAAAAGAGAAATCTTGCAGAACTGCTCCAAAAGCTCGTAAAGGTTGAAGGTATCGAGTGGATACGTTTGCATTACGCTTTCCCTACGGGTTTCCCGATGGACGTTTTGGAAGTGATGCGCACCGAGCCAAAAATTTGTAATTATCTGGATATTCCGTTGCAACATATTTCAGATTCTATTTTGAAATCGATGCGCCGCGGAACTACCAAAGCGAAGACTACCAAATTATTGGAAGAATTTAGAGCGGCAGTTCCCGAAATGGCAATCAGAACCACGCTAATCGTAGGCTATCCGGGGGAGACTGAAGAAGATTTCCAAACCCTAAAACAATGGGTAAAAGAGATGCGCTTTGAGCGTTTGGGCTGTTTCACCTATTCCCACGAAGAAAATACGCACGCCTACAATCTTGAGGATGACGTGCCGGAAGAGGTGAAAATGGACCGCGCCAATCAGATTATGGAAATACAATCGCAGATTTCTTGGGAATTGAACCAACAGAAAATTGGAAAGGAATTCAAAGTAGTGATAGACCGAAAAGAAGGCGGATACTTTGTGGGCAGGACCGAATTTGACAGCCCCGATGTGGACAACGAAGTGCTCATCAATGCCGAAAAAGGCTATCTGCGAACCGGCGAATTCTGTACTGTGAAAATTACGGCCGCCGAAGATTTTGATCTTTACGCGGAGGTGGTTTAATTGCGACTCCATGCAGATAGTATTGAGCGAATTTGAAGAGATGCGGAATGGATTTTTATTTGGAGGGTTTAAAATAACTTCCTTTTCCGCTGTAGTTTTTGATTGTACTTATCTATTTAAAGCGAAGCATGGTTTCCAGAATCTCATTGATCTGTACTCGCTTCTGTCTGGATACGGGTATTTCAATATTATCGCTCATAATTAAACTACCGCCATCCTGTTTTAAAATTCCTTTTACAAACTTGGGGTTTATAAGATGTGATTGATGCACTCTTAAAAACTTGTGCTCTGAA
>JBLXCF010000010.1:0-107696 GCA_048265145.1 Aequorivita sp. | reverse complement strand
AAAACCAAAAAAATGACCCTGGCCTTAGATCTTACCGCTTCACAACAACAAAAAGTGAAACAACTTATTTTAAAAGCGGAAAACGAAAGACCCGAACGCCCAGAAAACTGGAAAGAAATGACCGATACCCAAAAATACGAGATCAAAAGCGCCATGCTGGACCGCCGTATTGCCATGAAAAAGGAATTGAAAGAAATTCTCACCGAAGAACAAATGACAAAATGGGAAGTTCAACAAAGTCACAGGCGTGCGGGTGTAAAAGCGAAAAGGAACCATGGAAGAAACGCGAAGCAATAAAATTTTCCTAAAATTGCTACTTTTGGTCTGGTTATTGTTTTAATTATTTCCAAAATAGTTACATTAGTAACCTTAAAACCAAAATTTTTTAAAAATGAAAAACCTACTAACGATATTTGCCTTTGTTGCTACCCTGTTTATGGGCATTCAAACAAGCGCAGCCCAAGAATTGTCGCAAGATAAAAGTAGGCCAGAGGTAATTGCAAAAGCCGAAACCGCAAAGCTCACGGATGCCTTGGGTTTAGATGGCGATCAAAGCCGTGCTGTGTTTAGGGCTTTGGTAGCAAAGGAAGTTGGCTATCAAAAAAACGCCAATAACACGGCGGAAAAGAAAAAACTGGACGACCAGCTAAAGGAAGCAATGAAAAAAACCTTGACCGCAGACCAATATGCCAAATGGCTTAAAAATGAATAATTAGTGATTAATTATATTTAAGACCAAGCCTCTTTCTATAGTTTAGAAAGGGGCTTTTTTATAAGATAAAAATACCTTGTTGCTGCGTTGGTGGTTTTTGAAGTCGTCTTTTATTTCAGTGTTTTGGCTACTTTACCACACGCAGCAATCGTAGTGTCCAAATCATCATAGCTCAGCGCATCACTGATGAACCAGGTTTCAAAAGCACTGGGCGCAATATAAACCCCTTCGTTCAACATTCCGTGGAAGAAAATCTTGAAATTTTCATTGTTGGCCTCGGCGGCGGACGCAAAGTCAGTTACAGGTTTTTCGGAAAAATGCACCGAAATCATAGAGCCTATGCGGTTTATGGTAAACTTCACATTTGCTGAGGAAAGCGCCTCCTGCAAACCAATATGAAGATATTCCGTCTTTTTATTTATGGAATTAAAAACTTCCCTGTTTTTATTTAGGTGCTTTAACATGGCCAACCCGGCCGCCATCGCCAGCGGATTTCCGCTTAAAGTCCCCGCCTGATACACGGGGCCAATGGGCGCCAGGTAATCCATGATTTCGCGGCGGGCCGCAAAAGCACCTACGGGCAGACCGCCTCCGATTACCTTTCCGAAGGTAACGATATCTGCTTTCACCCCGAACAATTCCTGCGCGCCACCGGCGGCAAGTCGGAAACCGGTCATTACTTCGTCAAAAATCAATAAGATTTGGTTTTCGTCACAAAGTTGCCGCAGCCCTTCCAGAAAACCTGGAGCGGGAGGGATGCAGCCCATATTTCCTGCCACGGGCTCGAGAATAATGCAGGCTATTTCGTTTTTGTTGGCCGCCATTACGGCTTCCACATTTTTTAAATCGTTATAGGTGGCCAAAAGGGTGTCCTTTGCGGTTCCTTGGGTAACGCCCGGACTGTTCGGACTCCCAAAAGTTACGGCACCGCTTCCGGCTTGGATTAAAAAAGAATCGCTATGCCCGTGATAGCAGCCGGCAAATTTTATTATTTTATCCCTTCCAGTGAAACCCCGAGCCAAGCGTACGGCGCTCATACAGGCCTCCGTGCCACTATTCACAAAACGGATCTTGTCAATGTTCGGGACCATTTTTACTGCCAAGGCTGCAATTTGGGTTTCAATTTCAGTGGGCATCCCGAAGGAAGTTCCCTTTTTTGCCTTTTCGATTACGGCATTTACAACGGGTTCATACGCGTGGCCCAAAATCATGGGTCCCCATGAATTGATGTAATCTATAAGTTTGTTCCCGTCGGCATCAAACAAATAGGCACCTTTGGCCTTCTCAACAAAAATAGGTGTGCCGCCAACCGCTTTAAATGCCCTTACGGGAGAATTGACGCCGCCCGGAATAACCTCTTGTGCTTCTGCGAAAAGCGCACTGCTTCTTTGATATTTCATAAATACGTTACTTGAAAATGTATTGAAAAATAATTTATTAACCACTGGCTCCCCACCCATCCGTAATTCGCAATCCTTTCCTAAGCCCTAATTGCTAACCGGATGCAGATAAAGCACCTGCCCAATGGAAATATCATTGTTTCGCAGGCCGTTGTATTTTTTTAATGTTTCAACGGTAAGGTTAAAACGTCTGGAGATACTGTAGAGCGTGTCCCCCGCCTGGACTGAATAGGTTCCGATTTTGGAGTCATCGGCAGTGTTGGCGGTTACTGGCGTGCCGAGGACTTCGGCGTCATAGGCATCCAGATTGTACCTTTCAATAATACCGATCAATTTTTCGGGATATTTGGGGTCTGTGGCATAGCCGGCTTTGCGAAGCCCTTTGGCCCATCCCTTGTAATCGTCCTTGCGCAGTTTGAACAAATCCTGATACCTGCTGCGCTGGGTCAAGAACAGGGAATGGTCGCGATAGGAATACTTGGGGTCCTTATATTTTCTGAAACATTCCTGCCGCTCGTCGTCGTCGTGATATACGCGGTCGCCTTCCCAGCCGGTATGGCATTTAATGCCGAAATGATTGTTTGCCTTTAGGGTAAGTTCGCCCGCGCCGGCTCCGCTTTCCAAAATACCTTGTGCCAGGGTAATGCTGGCCGGAATGCCGTATTGAAGCATTTCCTCCTTGGCGATGCCGCTAAACTCGTTGATGTAATTGGCCACGCGCTCGCTGTAGGGGATATTCACGGGAACCACTACGACCTCCGGTTCTTCGGCCTTGGTGTCCTTTTCCTTAACGGGCTGTTTCACCCGGACCACCCGTTCGGTTTTGTGCTTTTTTCTGTGGGAGGAAGCGGTTTTTTTTGATTTGCAACCGCCAAGGCAAATAGTGAGGATCAATAAGAGGATAGTTGTTTTGCGAAACATTTTATTCAATAATGGGAAGGTTTTTCTTTTTCAATTTTTGGTTCATTCCCGTAATGCCCTGCAGGCCGCCGGTATGGATGGCAAAAATACGGCTATTTTCTGGGAAATGCCCCTTTTTTAGGAGGTCGATAATGCCATACATCATTTTGCCGGTGTAAATTGGGTCCAACGGGATATTGGTTTTAAATTTGAATTCATTAATGAAACGAATTAAATCTTTATCTATTTTGCCATAGCCCCCGAAACAATAGGCGTCCGTAATCTGGAAATTTTTTTTGGCGGTGAATTTTGAAAGGAGGGAGGTCTGAAAGGTGCCTTTCAATGCCGAAATGCCCAAAACGAATTGCCCGGGCGTGGAGGCTTCCACTAATCCTGCCAGCGTGCCTCCGGTACCTACCGGTGCGATGAGGTGGGTATAGTTTGCTTCCTCTTTTGTGATTATTTCGGTACATCCCTTAACGGCCAGCGCATTGGTGCCTCCTTCGGGCAAGAGGTAGCACCTGCCGAATTGATTTTCCAGTTGCGCGATAAATTCAGGGGTTTCCTTGTTTTTATAGTGATTTCGGGAAATGAAATGCAAATTCATTCCGCAGTTTTTAGCAAAGGAAAGTGTTGGATTGGCCGTAATTTGTCCTTCCAGTTCTTCCCCCCGAATGATACCGAAGGTTTTAAAACCCAGTTCCTTTCCTGCGGCCGCCACTGCCGCAATATGGTTGGAGAACGCCCCTCCAAATGTCAGCAGGGCCGAGTGGTGTTGGTTTTTTGCGGCCATAAGGTTGTATTTCAGTTTTCGGAATTTGTTTCCCGAAACAAAGGGATGGAGCAGGTCGTCGCGTTTTATGGTGAGGGAAGGGCCTGAAATTCCGAATTGTGAAAGATCAATGGAAACCAGTGGAATGTGGGCATCGGGAAGGAAGGATTGCATAGCGCAAATATAAGGTATTATGTTATGTTGAAAACGAATGAAATTCCCAACAAGATTGTAGGAAACAACTGATAATGTGTTAGTTATTTTCAGAAAAAATTAACTTTTTGCCTGAAAAACTTGCAATTTATCGAAAATATGTCATAATATTGTGTCGATATTTTCAACAACCCCAAATCATGAAAATAAAAGTACCTACGCTGTGGCCAGTTTTGGCCGCACTTTTCTTGGCTACAAACGTTTCCTACGGTCAGGTAGGGATTAATACTACCACTCCCAATGGAATTTTAGAAATAAGCAGTGCCAATTACGGTGTTGTTCTGCCCCGGTTGGCGCTTACCGCAACCAATGTGATGGCACCGGCTACTAATCCACAGGGGGGGAATATTCCAAACGGTACCGTAATCTATAACACAAATACCGCAAATGTGATTTCGGGAGGCAACAATTATTCTGTTAGTCCGGGGATTTATGTATGGATAACCAATAAATGGGTGCCTCAATTTGAGCGCAAGCATAGCCAATTGTTTGAATCTGATATTAATTATAGGCCTACCTCCAGTGGAGGTTTTTCAAACGTTCCGGGTATGATAAATAGATCCTTCAATCCAAAATATACCGGAACCTATCGACTTAATATTTCCGTAAATTATGGCGGCGGAAATGCCAAGGTGCCCAATAAAGGTACAGGAGTCAATCAATCTGATGGTAAATTAAACATTGCCAAAGCCTCCGGGAAATTCCGCTTAAATTTTGGAGGTACTAATTATGATATTCCCGCACACTCTTATTCTACCTCATACCAGCCAGATGTTAATGCTACGAATTACTTTGCTATTTGGCAAGAATTCTATGTAACCGATTATATAAGATTAACTGCAAATACCCCTGTCAGTTTCACGCTTTCCTTTGATCAAGACGATTTGCCGGAATTTTATGATAATGGTAATACCACAAATACGAATGATACAACAGATGGAAAAGGGAGGATCGCTTATGATTTGCCTTGCACTGTTGAGTTGACCTACGTTGGAGATTAAAATATATTGGATATGAAAAAAGCTACTCTCAATTTTTCCTTAATACTAAAAATGGGCTGTTTTGCGCTCTCACTTTGCATTCCGGTTATAACTTGGAGCCAAGTTGGAATTCAAACTACTAGTCCCAATGGCGCCTTGGATATAAATTCCACTACCAAAGGAGTGGTATATCCGGTTGTTTCTTTGGTGAATATAAACAGTGAAACCATTAGCAATCCTAATGCAGCCAATTTGGTCACGGGCACGCTAGTCTATAATGGAAGTACATCAAGCGCGGACGATAGTTCCGTTTATCCCGGACTTTATTTTTGGAATGGCTCCAAATGGGTGCCCCAATTTAACAAAAGGGACAACCAACTTTTTTATCAGTCCAGCAGCCGTCGGGTTAAATCCTCTGCTGGCGATCAGGCGGTAACTTTCAACAGTAATGTTTTTACACCCTTATTTAGCGGAAATTATAAAATAGTTTTGACCGTCCATTTTGGAGGTGGAGAAGTGGATCCGACAACTTCTACGCAGTTTGTAAATTTTAATTCAGAAGAAGGTGTATTCAAATTCACCATTGACGGAAATACCACTGCTTTTACAATTAAGTCCTATTCAGGCAAAAACAACGATAGGTTGTTTAAAGGGGGTTCGGGAAATCCCGAAAAAAATTACGTAGATCAATACAATCAAACCTCCTACTCCATTGAAGATACTTTTGTAGCCGGTACTGCTTATACCTTTAGTGTCACCTTTAACGCAGAAAATGCTCCAGGTTTTATTAGTGATGGTGATGGTGGAAACGGAAGAGGTTATATCACCATCAGCGATAACCTAAAGTGTACGGTTGAATTTAATTACGTCGGGGAATAGTAATTTTAAAATCAGAGACCATGAAAAACTTGTACTTCAAACTTTTAGGAATTACTTGCTTTATCTTTTTAGGTATTAATCATTCGGCGCATGCACAGATTGGAATTGGTACAACTGCTCCGGAAGGTGCCCTGCATTTAAACACTGCTTCTGAGGGGTTCGTTATTCCCGCTGTGGCGCTTACAGCCCGTAATCTGTCGGGACCAGTTTTGAATCCAAATGGCGGCCCTCTTGTTGAAGGTACTGTGGTTTATAATACCAGTAAGACCAAATTGGCCAACAACAATGTTTTCCCTGGCATTTATGCTTGGAGCGGAACCCAATGGAACCCCCAGTTTAAAATGGAGGATTACAAACTTTTTTTACAGACAGGAGGATGCCAAAGAACAACCATAAAACAACAATTCACTAATCCTTCTCCAAACAATGCCGATAATGTAGCTGGACTGGCTAATAGAATCTTTACACCTAAATATTCTGGAACCTACAAGGTGGAGGTAAAAACAAATTTTGCGGCAGGAAAGGTGCGGAATTTTGCGGGAACCGAAGACAATATTTCCTTAGCAACCATGGAAGGAGCCTTTTTTTTTAAGATTAGCGGATCTGGCGTAAATATCAATCCAGCGTCGGGAACCTTTGATTATAAGAGAGGATGGATGTACACACATTCCTATAGTGCATTAAATACAATAGAATCACCTTCTATCGAAAGCCACCTAGTGCCCCATTTTGAAGGGGTTGTCCATTATCTTCATTTGTTGGCAGGCGAAAATTATACTTTTAGTCTCACAAATTGCACTATAACAGGCGACCAATTTTTTGTAAATAATGGAGACAGTGGAGATGGTCAGGGCCATATTGGTCACGATCTTCCCTGTTCGGTAGAATTTACATTTATTGGAGACTAAATAACCTAATTTAAACTGAATAATTGCATTATATGAAAAACCGCTTAACCTTCCTATTTGGAATCATTTGCTCTTTTGCATTTGCACAAACCCCTTGCGTAAACGGCTATGCCACAGTTGGTGGCAAAAGTTACCCTTGCAACGGTTTGACTCTCCAAAGCTATATATCTGCGGCTACAATGAGTGCTGCAGAGGCACAGGACTCTTGGGGCTGGACCGACCCGCAGAGCGGAAAGGAATATGCTATTGTTGCCTTGGATAATGGTACAGCTTTCGTGGATATCAGCAACCCGACCAGTCCAAAATATCTTGCACGCTTGGATTCACAAGTAAGTTCAAGCCTGTGGCGTGACGTGAAGGTCTATAAAAATCACGCTTTTATAGTTAGCGATGCAAATGGCAACCACGGAATGCAGATTTTCGACCTCAGAAGATTGCGAACGCTTACCGGTAGCTCTCCGGTTACCTTTACAAAATCACAAACCGATGGTAATTTATTTTGGGACGGTTCTGGCCCCAGTAAAAAAGGAAGTGCCCACAATATTGTAATTAATGAAGATTCTGGCTATGCTTATATTTTGGGTTCCCAAGGATACAACAGTGGCGGGCCGATTGTAGTAAAATTAGACGATAACAATAATGGCATCCCAAATGACCCAAGAGTGGTAAAATTATTTCCTACTTTAGGATATTGCCACGATGCGGAGGTAGTAATTTACGATGGCCCAGATCCCGATTACCAAGGAAAGGAGATTATGATAGGCGCATTCAGTGGAAATAACAAAGTAAATATTATCGATTTCACAAATAAGAGCAATCCTGTTCTAATATCGTCGGTTACCTATGCCGATAAATATTACACCCACCAAGGCTGGTTTACGGAGGATAAAAAGTTCTTTATTGCAGGCGATGAGGTAGATGAAGAAAATAAGGGATTCAACACACGTACCCTTGTCTTTAATGTTGAAGATTTGAACAATCCTACTTTGGTTTACACTCATTATGGCGCAACCCCCGCAATCGACCATAACGGATATGTAAGAGGCAACAGATTCTATCTGGCCAATTATGCCGCAGGTCTTCGCATTATGAAAGTAGATGGATTGTATAATCAAAATCCATCCATGCAAGAAATAAATTATTTTGATTGCTATCCCACGAACAACCAAGCGGCCTTCAACGGCACTTGGAATGTATATCCTTATTTCGCAAGTGGGAACTTGATAGCCACAGGATTCGGGAACGGGGACATTAATGGCGATGGCGGTCTTTTTGTTATAAAAGACCCACTCTACGACAACACCCCACCCACGGCCATTTGCAAAAACCTGAACGCTGTTTTGGATAAAAACACGGGCAGTGTTACTATTACTGCTGCAGACATCGATAACGGTTCTACCGATAATTTTGGAATAACCAAAAGAACGATTACCGCCGGGCAAACTACCTTCACTTGTAAAGATGTGGGGCAGTCGTTTAATGTTACCCTAACCGTCGAGGATGATTATGCCAACAAGGCTTCGTGTACCGCAGTGGTTACCGTAGTGGCGCCAACCACACGCTACATCAGCGGCGCATGGAACAATGGTACTCCAGGGCCTGGCTCCAACGCCCGAATAAGTCAAGATTACAACACCGCCACAAAGGGTAGCATTGATGCCTGCACCTGCCAAGTGGATGCCAACAGAACCCTTACCGTTGGTGCAGACGATTACTTGAACATCACCAAAAACATCACCGTAAACGGAAATCTGATCGTGGAGCACCAGGGGAGCGTGGTGCAGACCGATGCTACTGCTGCCGTCGCCAACAATGGAACCATCAATGTAAATTACACAACGCCATTTATGTTGCCGCGCGTTTTCCTTGTTTTGGGAAGCCCGATGTCCGCCGAGACGCGGGAAGGTGTTTTCTCAGATTCCTATATGTTCCTAAATCACCTTACCGAAAACTTCGTTCCAAATCCTGATGTGGCGGCACAATTTCCACTTGCCGAAAATTTTGCAGATGACAATCGGGACAATTGGGTGTTGCATTCCGGAGCCATCAATCCCGGCGAGGGGTACATTTCGCGGCCGCAATTGAACGGCAACGACGGCAATAAAACGTATGATATGACTTTTGCGCAAGGAACCTTAAATTCCGGAAATATAGATTTTACCGTAAAATATAATGGCAACCGCAACAGCAGTCCGAATGTGCTGGCCAATCCGTATGCTTCGGCCATAAGCGCGGCCGATTTCATAACGGCCAATTCCATGGTGAATGAAGTGTATTTTTGGAACCCCAACACCCCTCCCAATGCGGGCTTGCCGGGGGCCTATGCCATGAATTTCAGTATGGAGGATATTTCTATGTACAACCTTATGGGGGGAACTCCTGCACCCTCAGATCCTACCCAAACGGAGCCCAACGGATATATTTCTACGGGACAAGGTTTTGGAATAAAGGCCACCGCCGCCGGAATCGCAACTTTCACAAATTCCATGCGTGTTATCGGGAACAACAATACCGGCAATCGCCCAGTGGAAACCGATTACGACCGGATTTGGGTGCAGATCAAAAACGAAGCCTACCAGATGCAGAACAATACTCTTATCGGATTTTCACCGCTGACCACTGCGGGAATGGACGAGGGGTACGACAGCCGCAGGTTGGCCACCGTACTTTCGCTTTATACCCATTTTGACGATGGAAGCAAGGAATTGGGAATCCAAAGCCGCGAACTATTTCAGGATGGGGCCAAGGTGTTAATGGGTTTCTCGAGCTTGTTGGACGAAAACCTTGATTACACCATTTCCATTAAAGATATGCAGGGGCCTTCCTTTGATAATATAACGGTGTTTTTGATAGACAATGAATTGAACACCACCACCAATCTCTCGCAGGAAAACTACACCTTCAAAGCTTCAAAAGGTAACTATAACAGTAGGTTTACCTTGCAGTTCAGGGATAATGGTTCGCTTGGTGATAACAGCAGTGCCTTGGACAAGGTTTCGGTATTTCCCAACCCAACAAGCAATTTGCTGAATATTGCTTCTCCAGAGGTAAAAATCAATTCCCTTGAAATTTTTGATGTTAGCGGAAGAAGAGTCCGCCATTTTGAATTAGCCAGCAGCACCCAGCATCAAATAGACATAAGTGCCCTGCAACAAGCTATTTATTTTGTGAAGATCAGCACCGAAATGGGCGAGGTCACCAAACAGATCATTAAACAGTAGGAAAAATACATCCCCACAATCTCCATTATTCACTTAACCTAAAAAACCGCCCGAAGTGGGCGGTTTTTTTATTGAAATGAAATGGGTTAGCCCTGAAATTTGGTGAGAACACTGCTGCCGGTAATCTTGCCGTTTTTATCGTAATTAACGGTTTTTACCGCACCCATTTTTTCGGTAATCCATTGCTTTGCGGTGCTTCGTTGGGTTATGCCCATTACGGTTTCTGTGGTGTAGGTTACTACAAAACAATTAAAGGTGCCGGCCGGGGTGGTTAGGGTTTCCTGACCCACCACGTTTCTGTCGGTAATGGAAACGGTCATATTCATATTGATGCCGCTCATGCTAATTTTCATATCCATCGCTGCATCCGGAAGTTTTTGCCCCACGGACAGGTTGTTGGGCCATTCCATATTGGTTCCGGAAATTTCATATTCCATATTTCCGAACTGTTCAAATAGCTGCGGGTTCATCAACGATTTGAAATCGATGGAAACAACCTCGCCGTTGCAGCTAACGTCAAAAGAGGTGTCCGCAATTTCCTTTCCCTTGCCGTCGGTCATTTTTGAATGGAGGGTCCCAATTTTTTCGCCGCCCGTTTTGCGAACGTTCACAACGTCATAATCAATGAAGGCCGAAGGTTTCTCCTTTTTGTCAAAAACAGTAATCTGAAATTTGGTGCCCTCGTTCAGCGGGTAGTATTTGTTGCAATCGTTTTGTGCAATACCAACGGCACACAGGCAAAATAGCAAAAGTAATGTGAAAGGTGTTTTCATTTTTTAATGGCTTTGGATTATTGATTTTTTGAATAGCATAACTTTTTATTTCTCCGATTCCTCTGGGGCTGTTCCTTCCTCGTTTTCCGAAGGTTGTGTTGCGGAAGCGGAATTTTCAGGGTTGCCTCCAATTATATTTTTC
This sequence comes from Aequorivita sp., assembly GCA_048265145.1. Lineage (GTDB taxonomy): Bacteria > Bacteroidota > Bacteroidia > Flavobacteriales > Flavobacteriaceae > Aequorivita. The sequence goes on along the minus strand of JBLXCF010000010.1, from coordinate 96,796 downwards.
TCGGAGGTTCTTTTTTTTCGGGCTTTCTTTTTTTTGTTTTTCGGTGCGTCCACAATAGTGTCCAAAACCCTGTCCGTACTTTTTGTCGCCTCTCTTTCTACCCGTCGTTCAACGGTGCGTTCGGCCGCGTTCACAGCCCTGTCGCCCAATCTATCTAAAAACTGGGCGTGGCCTAAGGCCGTAAAAAGGAGCACCCCAATGGTAAAAATTGTTTTCATGATTCGCAGTATTTTAAGGTTTATGAATGGATTACTTTGAAACTTCCTTGTTTCAATTGAATTAATCGTTTTCTATAAGGCAAAAATAGCTGCATGAGAAAGGTTTCCCTATAAAAAATGTAACCGAAACTAGGACAAATGTTGCACGGTTTTGAAGGAAAGGAAGGGTGCTACGAGGGTTTGGTTATCTTGAAATAAAACTGGAAGGGGAGCAGCCAAACTCCTGTTTGAAACATTTTGTGAAATAGGACGGGTCGTTGAAACCCACGGTGTATCCAATTTCGGAAATGGAAATTTTATTGCTTCTCAATAAAGACACTGCAAGTTTCAGCCGTTGCGATCGGATAAACTCCGAAGGCGTTTGGCTGGTCAACGCTTTCAATTTTCGATACAGCTGCATTCGGCTCACGCCCATTTCGGCACTGAACATTTCGGCAGAAAAATCGGGTTGGGTCAAGTGGGTGTCGAGCACCTTTTGCAAACGTTCCAGAAATTTTTCGTCTTCCGAGGAAACCGCTATTTCTTTTGCAATCAGCATGGCTTCCTGTGAAAACCGTTCTTGCAATTTCCTCCTGTTTTCGAGCAGGTTTTCTACGGTGGCTTTCAGCAGTTGGCTGTTGAAAGGTTTGGTTACATAGGCATCTGCTCCAATGCCAAGGCCTTCCAGTTTTGAGGTAATCTGCGTTTTCGCGGTGAGCAAAATTACCGGAATATGCGAGGTTAGCGGATGTTCTTTTAAATGTTTGGTAAAGGTGAAACCGTCCTCCTTGGGCATCATAATGTCGCTAACCACAAGGTCCGGAATGGTTTCCACAGCTATGGAAAATCCTTCTTTGCCATTGGCGGCGGTTTTAATGATATAAGCACCCTCAAAAATGGAGCTTACGTAATCGCGAATATCCTTGCTGTCGTCTATTACCAAAATAACAGGCGCCTCCTCGGTGGGGATTATTTCCCTTTCAACAAGTGCCGTTTGGTTGTTTTCCGGGGCAGGTGCGTCTATTTCTGGAATAAACAGGATATCCTTTTGGAAAAAATCCTTGGTTCTTGGAATTAGCACCGTGAATTCCGTTAGGCCTTCTTTCTGGCTAACCACAGTAATTTTTCCTTTGTGGATTTCTGTCAGATCCTTCGTAAGTGCAAGCCCTATGCCGGTTCCCGGGTTTTTTGTGTCGGTTTGGTAGAAACGGTTAAATATTTTTTGTTGTAGTTCCAACGGAATATGGTTTCCTGAGTTGGCCACTGCAATCAGAAATTGATCCGCCTGTCTTTTTCCCGTAACGGCAATCGTTCCGTTTTCGGGCGTATATTTAATGGCGTTCCCTATTAAATTGTACAGTATCTTTTCCACAATGTCCTGGTCAAACCAGTCTTCGGTTTCATCCAAGGTAACTTCCATGGAAAGATCAATATTCCTTTCCTCGCAGCTGAATGAAAATACTTCCGCTTGCGCACATATAAATTTGGGCAGATTTCCCGGTTGAATGTTCAGTTTTAAGCTGCCGCTTTCCAGCTTTGCCAGTGCCAAAAGCTGATCTACCAAATCTTTTAACCGTTGGGAATTCCGAAGGGCCGACTTCAGGTTTTTGCGCTCCGATGGTTCCAGTTTTTCAGAGCGGAGCTGGTCTTCCAAAGGGCCTTTAATTAGCGTTAGTGGCGTTCGGAACTCGTGCGAAATATTGGCAAAAAAGGTGGATTTTGCCTTGTCTATCTCTTGAAGTTTTTTGGTGGTCTTTTGCCGGTTTCGAAATTGGAAAAACACAAAGCCCGCAACAATGGCAATGATGGCCAAAATGCCCCACAACAAATATTGTTGGTTTTTGCGTTGTTGTTCGGCCAACTCGTTTTCGGCCGTCAATAGCGCAATTTCCTTGTCGCGGCTTTCGGTTTGGTAAATGCCCTCAATTTCCTTAATTTTTTCTGCACTTTGCGATTGCTGGATGGAATCGTTAATTTTTCTAGCAAGTTGCGAATTGGTAAAAGCCGCCTTATAATTTCCTTGTTTTGCATAGGCTACCGCCAAAAGGGAATATACATTTTGGTTTAGGGTGCTGTTTTTTATGTCGCGATTAAAGGTTAGGGCCTGCTCCAAATATTCAATTGCCAGGTTTGGCTTGCCTTTTTCAATATTTAATTTTCCGAGCTGCATGGCAGATTGGCCGGCCTCGAGACTATAGTCGTTCTTTCTTTGGAAATTTAAAGCGTTTTGGAAATAGCGTTGCGCGCTATCCAGATTTCCTTTTTTCAGATGTATCAAGCCCAAATAATTGCTGATTTCCGCAACGGTGCGTTCTTCTTTAATTTGATCGTAAAACAACAGCGTTTTGGAGAGCAGGGAATCGGCTTTTTCTACCTGCCCTTTATGAAAATACACTTGCCCCAAAAAAACATTGGTAGTGTTAAAATAGAAGGTGCCTCCGCCGGGCATTTTTTCAAATTCCCTGTTTGCCTTTAAATAGTATTCCTCGGCGGCATCATACTCCTTTAGTTCCAGATACACATTGCCCAAGCTTTGATAGGCAGCCGCAATGATATCTTCGCGAAGGGGTTCGGCTTTGTGCAGGGAATCCACAAACAGCAGGCGTTCAATAGCTTCCTTCATTTTGTTTTGTCTGGAAAAAGCTATGGCGAGGGCATTTTGGGTGTCCGCCAATATAAAATTGCCCTTATCGTTAAATTTACGCGTGTATTCAATCGCTCTATTGCCGGCACGTATGGAGTTGTCTATTTCGCCAATTAAATAATAGGTGCGGCAAAGCCCGTTGTAGCCTTGGGCCATGCCACGGAAATAGTTTATTTTTTTGGAAGCGGCAATCTGTTTTTTAAAATAGAAAATGGCGGAATCCGAATTTTGTATTCTTCTGAAATAATGGGCAAACAGATAATCGGCATCGGTAAGGCTACGGCGATAGCCCTTTTCCGTGCTGAACTTTTTTAATTGATGGATGTAGAATAAAGCGCTGTCTGGTTTTGAATTAATAGTCTGCGCAACCTTGGTCCTATAGTTGGCGAGCTTGAGGGAATCCTCCGCGCTAGGCTTGGGGTCCGTAGGATATTGTGCGAAGGCGGCAGCCACCATAAAACAGGGAAGGATGGAGAGGAGCGCCTTCATAGTAGCATTTAAAAAGTTGGTTTGCATTTTAAAAATACTTAAAATAGTTACACCGTCTTTTTTTAAAACTAACTATTTATAAACTAATTGATTGTGTAGAGAATCACACTATCCAGACCGCCCTTCACTACCATATTCTTGGCGTTTTTTGCGCTGCCTTCGCCCATTCCCGCGGCAGAGGTGCCGTAAATTGGAAAACCATTCAAAAGCTCGCCGTTCCTATCAAAAACATATACCTTTTTTTCTTGTGTTTCCGTAAGGGTTATATAGGCATTTCGGTGCATCGTGTATATTTGGGGCCGGCTGTACAATCCTAAGGGCAGCTCGGTAAGTTTTCCGTTTATCCGCAACAGGTTGTCATCCAAAGTAGCTTTAACGTTGCCGTGTATCGCAAACCAATAGCTGCTGCCCACTTCCAGTTTTTGGGAAGAAACCTTGCCCTCTTGCGAAATGCGCTCCTTCGTGTGCTCCTTTGTTATTATTATAAAGGTATCGTCTTCCTCGGCAATAGGTATTTCGGAAAAGTTGAAATTTTTGGAAACGGTAATCCTGGGTTTGCCCACGCGGTTCAAAATATTAATTTTTCCGCTCTCCTCTGCAATTACAATATAATCTTTATTGCCCATCCGGATATGCACGGGGGATTGCACAATAGTGCTTTTGGCCTTGCTGAAATTAAATCCCTTTACCAATTTGCCCGCCTTGTCATACATAAGCACCTCTTTGCCCTGCACCACTACGAACCGATAATTTAAATTGTTATCATAGTCGAACACTGCCAAAGGTTGGGTAACCGCATCCTTAAACTTAATCGGAAATCCTTGGGCCTCCCGTCCATTCCGGTCCAATATATGGAATGCGTCCCGGGTCGCGAATGTTAAATGCGAATGGCCTGAAAGGGTCACGGATTCAATGGTTCCCAGCACGGGAGCACCAAGATTTTTGGTCCAAAGAATTTTACCGCTTTCCGAAATAAAATATAATGTATTGGCCATATCCTGCAGGACCACGTTGCCCCCGTTGTTTTGGCCGTCAAAAATCTGCGGATTGCCCAAAACGGCACGGTCCATTTTCAAGTTGAACTTTTCCGTTACGGTGCCGGAAATACTTTTGGCGCTGCCTCCGGATTCCCTGCAGCTCAGGATTACGTGTGCAAAATTTCGGTCAAAACGGAACTGGAGTGCCGCCAACGGAAATTCCCCAAAGGAAATGGACGGGATAGCATTGCTGCTTTTCCTGTTAAAAAATCGTGATAGTGCATTGGAAAAATTTCCCTGCAATTTATAGATCAATAGGGAAGAGGCCGTGCTCAAATCGTTTGCCGTTTCTTTATAATATGAAGTGTTTTTTAGTGTGTTGTTGGTTTGAAAATCGCTGATGATCTGCTGGGCGGTGATTTCAGTTTCGGTGAATAGGAAGAAATTATCCAGTTTGAAAACAAAATTCGCCTTTTGGAAGTCCACGAAGGGTGAAAAGGTTTTTTGGAACAAATCGGGCGTGCTAAAAGCACTGATCGCTACCTCGCGAAATTCACTTTTTGCCGAAACATAGCGTGCCAAGGCATCGGCAGTTAACTGTGGATCGATGCTCTTTATAAAAATGGCGGTTTCGGTTTTAAGGTCTATGGTGCCCGCCTCGCTCACCGAACCGAAAATGCCGGTGGTTTGGACAGCTTGCTTTTCACCGCGGAATTCCCGAAGATTTTTCTGGAATTTTTCCGCATCGTTAAAAGTGAAACTCACCGCGGCCAAAGCATCGGTGGGAATGATGGATGGAGCGTCATTTTGTTGGGGCACTTGGCCTTCAAAAACATTCAGCAATTGTGGAATCGTGTCTGTTGCCAGCGTTATTCCCGTTGCGGTTATCGCCTCGGGCGAAAGGGCCAGATCCACCGATGTCCAAGAAGTGAAGCGCACGTTTGTGGAATCCGTAACTGCCACCGCACCGCCGCGGACCAGCGCCGTAAATTCGTTGGAAGTAGGAAGGCTGAATACCTTTTTAAAGGTGGGGTTGCGTTCGGTTTTGCCCTTTAGGATGTCGAGCAGAATTTGTTGCGACGAGGATAGCACGAAAACGCTGTCGAGGATTGCAGAATAGGCTATTCGTTGATCAATGGTTATGCGCTGAAAAGACAAATCATCCAATTTCAACGTTTCGATTTTCTTGTTTTTAAGCGAATCCGTATGGAACAGGTTTTTGCTCTGTTTTGAAATGAAGGTATAAGCCGCCACTGAATCGTTGGTTTGGTTGATGCAGAAAAGGCTCGGTTCTGTGGGATGCAAATTTTCAAAAAGCGCCGCGTTTTCAGCAAAAAACAGGTAAGGGTCCGTTTTTTGGAACTTTGTAAGGAGGGAATTGTTTTTCAGATCTGCCTTCAGATTTTCAAAATCGGAAATCTTGAAAACCACGGTCACATTTTCGGGCACAAAATCCATAAGGGTGCCCGTTTTTTGGGGCGTTGGGTCGCAGCCTCCCAATAGTGAAATAAATAGGGGAACTATCAGTAAATACCTAAAGAATTTTGGCCTAAATTTTCGCATGCCACAAAAATAGGAAGGAAAAACGGAGGTTTAATGGTTGCCCGAAATTGTTTATTGACGGGTTTTCAACAGTTCCCCGCCCAATTTTAAAAATTCCGATATTTTATGGAACTCGATGGTTCTGTTTTACTTGGAATAGATTTCACGATTGGATTTTTTCAGTATATTTATCAAACAAAGCAGCTTGTTATGAATTTAACCGACGAAATAAAATGGATTCAAGAGGAATTGGAATCGGTAACCGATCCTGCCTTTCTCGAACTTATAAAAAACATGTTGGAATATCGAAAACGTTTAACCCAATCGGAACGTGTGAGCATAATTCAATATAACAAAGAACTTGAGGAAGCAGTCGCAGATGTTGAAAAGGGCGAATTTTATACCCAGGAACAGGCTAAAAAATTCTTTCAAGGGTGGTAGCTATTGTTTGGCGCAAAAAGGCTTTGGCCGAATTAAAGAAAGCTTTTGAATATATTGGCAGGGATTCTTTGGAAGCGGCACGAAAAGTAACAAAAGATATTCTCGATACCACTGAAACCTTGGGCGAAAATCCTAAAAAGTTTCCTGCTGATAAGTATAAGACACATAACGATGGTTCCTTTCGTGCTTTCGAAGTACACAATTATCGTGTGGCTTATCAAATTGCAAAAAATGAAATTCGAATTTTAAGGGTTCGCCATGTTCGGATGGAGCCTTTGGAATTTTAATAATAATTCCTTCCCAATATTTAAAAATCAATTGTTAATTGCTCCGGAAGCAACCTAAAACTTTTCCGGTGAAAACCTGTAATTCCGTGGGTGCGGATCGCTTCGCGGTGTTCCAGGGTTGGGTAGCCTTTGTTGCGTTTCCAGTTGTACTGTGGAAATTGGGGGTGTAGCCCGGCCATAAATTGATCGCGATGCGTTTTTGCCAAAATGGATGCCGCGGCAATATGAAGGAATTTGCCATCGCCTTTCACGACACATTCAAAGGGGGTTTTGCCGAAAGGTTTAAACCGGTTTCCATCCACAGCTATAAATTCAGGAGGACAGGATAGGGCCTGAATCGCGCGGTGCATCGCCAGAATGGAAGCGTTCAGAATGTTTAGGCTGTCTATCTCGTCCATCATTACGTGGACCACCTGATAGCAAACGGCTTCCCGTTCAATGACGGCTTTCAACTCCAACCGTTTTTTTTCCGGAAGTTGCTTGCTGTCGTTCAAAAATGGATGTTCAAACGTATCGGGCAAAATCACTGCGGCCGCCGTTACCGGTCCGGCAAGGCAGCCACGGCCCGCTTCGTCAGTGCCACATTCTATTAAACTTGGATTGATTTTGAGCTTTAACACGGGGTAAAGGTACTAAGTTATTGGTTTATTGGGTTGTTGGTTGTTGGGTTGTTTACAATTTCACGGAAAAGTTTCAAATCCCAAATCCCAAATCCCAAATGTGAAATGCCAATTGCCTTTTCGATTTTGCCCGATAGTTGCAACATATTTCGTTATTTTGCCCCATACAATTGCGCTAAATGAAAAATCTGTTTTTGTTCTTCTTTTTGGTGGGTGCGTCGGCGGGGGGTTTTTCGCAGACTCCTTCGCCCAAAAGGGAAAAACCGCCCATTGATTACTACAAGATAATTTCGGCAGCCCGCGATACCACTTTTGTGGATACTACGCTTTCCATTTATAAGAAAAACAAGTTTAACTATTTGCGCAGGGACAATTTTGGATTGTTGCAGTTTTCCAATGTGGGGCAGACCTATAACTCGCTGGCCTATTCTTTTGACAGGTTGCACCTAAAACCAGTGTTTGCCGCACAGTCGCACCATTTCAATTACAAGGAAATTGAGGAGGTAAACTATTTCAACGTGCCAACGCCGTTGACCGAACTTTATTTTAAGACCGCCTACGAACAGGGCCAACAGCTCGATGCCTTTTTTACGGTGAATACCTCGCCGCAGTTCAACTTCTCCATTGGCTACAAAGGGGTGCGCTCGCTCGGAAAATATCAACACATACTTACCAGCACTGGAAATTTTCTGTTTACATCAAACTACCATACCAAAAACAAGCGCTATGTTATTAGGGCCCACGTGGCGGCACAGGACATTTACAATCAAGAAAACGGCGGCTTGACAGACAATTCGCTGTTGCTTTTCACCAGTGGCGATTCCGAATTTCGCGATCGGGGCAGGCTGGACGTAAAGTTTGAAGATGCCGAAAATAAATTGGAAGGCCTCCGCTTTTATGGCGACCATTATTATGAATTGCTGAGCCAGCGCGACAGTACGGGCTATTCCGTGCTTTCCATCGGGAACGTGCTGAGCTATGAGGACAAGTTTTTTCGCTACAATCAAAGTAAGGCATTCACCGGTTTTGGTCCTTCGTATGAAAGTACAAATTTGAGCACCAAAACCAAATTGGAGGATTTCAATGTGAAAGCATACGCCGATTTCAAAAATTCGCTTTTGGGGAAAATGACGGCTTGGGCGGGCTATACCGATTTTAACTACGGCTACAATTCGGTGCTAATCTTGGACTCGGAACGCATTCCGAATAGAATTAAAGGAAATTTGATCGAGGCCGGGGCCGCCTATGAAAAGGAATATCGAGGCTTTAAACTAAGCGGAAAAGGAGCGATAAATGTGGCAGGCGATTTTGACGGTAACTACCTGCAGGGCGCGGCCTCCTATAATTTGAATGAAAATTACAACGCCAGGGCATCCATAACGGTCCATTCCGTGGCGCCCAACTTTAATTTTTTGCTTTACCAAAACGATTATAAAAACTACAATTGGAAATACGAACTCAACAACGTGAAGACCCAAGAGTTGAAATTCGAAATATACACCAAAAAATTCGGCAATGCGTCTGTTAGCTATACCGGTATTGACGATTACGCCTATTTCGGCATTAGGCAAAACGACAGTACGCCTTCCCCTATGCAGGCTTCGGAGCGCATTGATTATTTAAAGGTGAAGTTTGAAAAGGAATTTAAACTGGGCCATTTTGGATTGGACAATACGGTTATGTACCAACAAGTGCTAAACGGCGAAGGTATATTGAACGTGCCACAGCTCATTACCCGAAACACGATCTATTTTGAGGACCACTGGTTTAAACGAGCGCTGTTTTTGCAGACCGGGGTTGGGTTTAATTATTTCACCAAATACAATATGAACGCATACGACCCCGTACTCGCGGAGTTTTATGTACAGAAACAGCAGGAGTTGGGTGGTTTTCCGTTGGTGGATATTTTCTTCAATGCGAAAATAAGGCAGACGCGTATTTTCTTTATTTATGAAAACTTCACATCAATTTTCGGAGGAAGAAACGAATATTTTTCTGCGCCAGGCTATCCCTATCGGGACAATGTACTGCGGTTTGGGCTGGTGTGGAATTTCTTCCTATAAAAAAGGCGGGACCTGAATATTCTAAAAAGAAAAACCCTCCCAACGTCCAAAACGCCGAAAGGGTTATTTTTACTAATGCCTAACGCCTAACGCCTAACGCTTAACGCTCATCAATCCCTCAAAAGCCCCCGCGAGATCACAATTTTCTGAATCTCGGAAGTACCTTCGTAAATCTGGGTAATCTTCGCGTCGCGCATTAATCGCTCTACGTGATATTCTTTTACGTAACCATTTCCGCCGTGGACCTGTACCGCTTCCACGGTAACGTCCATCGCCACTTGGCTGGCATATAGTTTGGCCATGGCGCCGCTCATATCGTAGTTCCTGCCGTTGTCCTTTTCCCAAGCTGCTTTCATCACCAAGTGGCGGGCTGCTTGAATGCTGGTGTGCATATCTGCAAGTTTGAAGGCGATGGCCTGGTGGTTGCAGATTTCGGTGCCAAAAGCCTTGCGCACTTTGCTGTATTCGCGAGCCAAATCATAGGCGCCGGCGGCTATTCCCAAAGCTTGTGCTGCAATGCCAATGCGGCCGCCGGAAAGGGTCTTCATAGCAAAGGTGAAACCGAAACCATCCTCACCAATGCGGTTTTCCTTCGGCACTTTCACGTCATTAAAAATCAAGGAATGGGTATCGCTTCCGCGGATGCCCAATTTGTCTTCCTTGGGTCCAATTTCAAAACCTTCCCAGCCCTTTTCAACAATAAAGGCGTTGATGCCCTTGTGTTTTTTCTCCTTGTCGGTTTGGGCAATCACCAAATAATAATCGGCAGTTCCACCGTTGGTGATCCAGTTTTTGGTGCCGTTCAAAATATAATGGTCGCCATTCTCAATTGCCGTTGTGCGTTGTGAAGTAGCGTCGCTACCGGCTTCGGGCTCGCTCAAGCAAAAGGCGCCCAGTTTTTCGCCGGTGGCCAGTTTGGTGAGGTATTTTTGTTTTTGGTCCTCAGACCCATATTTTTCCAGCCCGTAGCAAACCAGGGAATTGTTTACCGAAACGATCACCGAGCAGGAGGCATCAATCTTGCTCAATTCCTCCATTACCAACACATAGCTCACGGTGTCCATGCCGCCGCCGCCATATTTTGGGTCCACCATCATTCCAAGAAAACCGAGTTCGCCCATTTTCTTCACTTGTTCGGCAGGAAATTTTTGGTGGGTATCACGTTCTATTACGCCCGGAAGCAGTTCAGTTCGGGCAAAATCGCGCGCGGCGTCGCGAATCATCAATTGTTCTTCGGATAGATTGAAATCCATGGGCTTTATATTTGAAAAAAATCATTTTTAAGAATTGCAAATGTACTTTAAAAATAAGGCAAATCCCAAAAACCATATAACAAAGAAGCGCCAAACTCTAAATCCCTTCCGAAGTTTTGGGAAGGAATTTGCCAATTGGAATTTGGATGTTTTTTTTGGAATTTGGAATTTTTTAAAACAACAGTAGTATCTTTAAATTTATAATCTTTCCAAAAAATTGAAAGGGAACACATACCATATCATCGGCGTAATGAGCGGCACCTCTTTGGACGGCATTGATTTGGCCGACATAAGCCTTTCGTATTCCGAAGGGGGGTGGAATTTTAATATAAATTTCGCCCAGACCGTGCCGTATTCCTTCTATTGGAAAAGCGAACTGCGCGAAGCCATAAATTATTCCGAGGAAAACCTGGAACGGCTTGATTTTAAATACACCGAAAAACTTTCCGAGGAAATTTCAAAATTCATTAGAAAACACAATGTGCAGGAAATTGACGCCATCTGCAGCCACGGCCACACCATTCTGCATCAACCCGAAAGGGGATTTACCTATCAAATTGGCAACCTGCCGCGTCTTGCCAAAATGTTGGGTCAAACGGTAGTCTGCGATTTTAGGGTGCAGGATGTGGCGTTGGGCGGGCAGGGCGCGCCGCTGGTGCCCATAGGCGACCGTTTGTTGTTCCCGGAATACGATTATTGCTTAAATCTGGGCGGGTTTGCCAACTGTTCCTTTGAAAAAAATGGGGAGCGGATTGCTTTTGATATTTGTCCTATAAATATCGTACTGAATCGATATGCCGAAAAATTGGGTTTTGATTTTGACGATGGCGGAAAACTAGCCGCTTCCGGAAAAGTGGATGAAAACTTATTTCAGAAATTGAACGCGCTTTCCTATTATGCCGAAGAACCCCCAAAATCCTTGGGCTTGGAATGGGTGCAACACCATATTTTTCCACTTTTGGAGGCTTCGGGGAGTGCTACCGAAAATATCTTGCGAACCTTTACCGAGCATATTGCCGTGCAGCTTTCCAATCAATTTTCAGATGCTTCCGCTTCGCACAGAACAAGTGCCTCCGTTTTGATCACCGGCGGCGGGGCGTATAATTCTTTTTTGATTGAAAGATTGAAAAATCTCGCTTCGGTTGAGGTTGTTATTCCTTCTTCAGAAATCGTGGAATACAAAGAGGCGCTGATTTTTGGACTGTTGGGTGTACTGAAACTTCGGGGTGAGGTGAATTGTTTGGCGAGCGTTACGGGCGCTGCACGGGACCACTGTTCCGGAAAGGTTTTTTTGCCTTGATTGCATTGGTTTTCAATAACGGGAGCTTAATCAAATATACTTTTTCTTTTGACAACGGAAAGCTTTTCTTATCCTTCATCGGTCCAGACGGTTCCACGGGCTGCGATGAAATATGCGACGAGCGGTATGTAAAGTTGTCCGGAGAATAAATAATTTCCTGTTTATTTTTTAGGATCCCCAACAAGTTAACTTTTTGGGGGATGACTGTTTCAAAAAACGCACTTCTTAAATTTCATCCAAAAAAAATCCAAACCCCTCACAAGTTTTTTATATTTGTCATCACGCTTCCTGGCGTTATTTTTTTAGACATTTTACGCTCCCTATACATGAAGGAACTCCTCAAAAAGTACGAAGAAAGAAATCCCGAAATTGTTTTCCATTGGAACGATCCCGAAACAGAGGCCGAAGGCTGGACAGTAATCAACTCCTTGCGCGGCGGTGCTGCCGGTGGCGGAACGAGGATGCGAAAAGGGCTTGATGTCAATGAAGTGCTCTCCCTTGCCAAGACCATGGAAGTGAAATTTACCGTGGCGGGGCCAGCCATAGGCGGGGCGAAGAGCGGTATCAACTTCGACCCTTCCGACCCGCGCAAAAAAGGCGTGCTGGAGCGTTGGTTTAAAGCCGTTTCGCCGTTGTTGAAAGCCTATTACGGCACCGGCGGCGATTTGAACGTCGATGAAATTCACGAAGTGATTCCTATGACCGAGGGCAGTGGCGTATGGCACCCACAGGAAGGTGTTTTTAACGGCCATTTTTCGCCAACGGAAGCAGATAAAATCAATAGAATTGGGCAGTTGCGACAGGGGGTTATAAAAGTATTGGAAAACGTGAACTTTTCGCCGGATATTTCACGAAAATATACCGTTGCCGATATGATCACCGGCTATGGCGTGGCCGAGGCCGTGCACCATTATTACGATATTTATGGAGGTAGCATTAAAGGCAAGCGGGCAGTAATCCAAGGTTTTGGTAACGTGGGCGGCGCGGCTGCCTATTACTTGGCGCAAATGGGTGCCAAAATTGTGGGAATTATAGATCGCGACGGCGGAATCATCAATAAGGATGGATTTTCTTTTGATGAAATAAAAAATTTGTTCCTCAACAAAAACGGCAATACCTTGGTTGCAGAAAATATGATTTCTTTTGAAGAAATAAACCAAAAAATCTGGAAGCTGGAAACCGAAATTTTTGCCCCCTGTGCGGCTTCCAGATTGGTCACCAAGGAACAGATTTCCCAAATGATTGAAACGGGGCTGGAGGTAATCAGTTGCGGGGCCAACGTGCCCTTCGCCGACAGAGAGATTTTCTTCGGACCGATTATGGAATACACCGATGAGCGGGTTAGCCTGATTCCAGATTTTATCAGCAACTGCGGTATGGCGCGAGTTTTTGCCTATTTTATGGAACGGAGGGTCCAGATGACGGATGAGGCTATTTTTAACGACACTTCCATCACCATTAAAAACGCCATCCAAAACACCTTTGACAACAACAGTACTAAAACAAACATTAGCAAGACTGCCTTTGAAATTGCCTTAAAACAATTAGTGTAGTGAACAATAATCCAAAAAAGCTATGGCATCAATAATAATTTTAATTTTCGTAATCGGTTATCTTTCCATCACCCTGGAACATCCTTTAAAACTTGACAAAACCGTTCCCGCGCTGATCATGGCGTCGCTCATTTGGGCGGTGCTCGCCATTGGTTTTACCAGTGGGTGGTTTGATGTCATCAATAGCGAAGAGCAGGCCTTTAGTTTTCTATCGGGCGGCGAAGCGGCCATGGAGGGTTTTGAGGGAACACTGCTGCACCATTTGGGCAAAACGGCGGAGATCCTTATTTTCCTTATAGGGGCGATGACGATTGTTGAGATAATCGATCTCCACCGAGGTTTTGAAGTGCTAAAGAGTGCAGTTCGAACCAAAAGCAAACGCAAGCTTCTTTGGATTATTGGGATTCTTGGGTTTTTTCTATCTGCCATTATCGACAACCTTACCGCAACCATAGTGTTGATCACGCTTTTAAGAAAGTTGATTCATAAAAGGGAAGACAGGATTTGGTATGCCGCATTGGTGGTGATAGCCGCGAATGCCGGCGGGGCGTGGTCTCCAATTGGCGATGTTACCACTACCATGCTTTGGATTGCCAAAAAAATTACGGCTGAAGGACTTATTGAATTTGTGATTTTGCCGTCCATTGTGTGTTTTGCCGTTCCTTTTCTTATCGCCAGCTATATGCCGGTTTTCCGAGGACAAATTGATGTTGATGCCCGCGAGGATAAGGCCGAGGAAAAATTGTTGAGCAGTAAAACAATGCTGTTTTTAGGGTTGGGAATGATTATTTCCGTACCCGTTTTTAAATCATTGACACACTTACCTCCTTATATGGGCATGATGCTCGCGCTGGGCGTGGTCTGGTTGGTTTCGGAATACATTCACCCAGAGGAGGATTTCAGTAAGGAAAGACGGCATTTGTATTCTGCACATAAAGCGCTGTCGCGCATTGAAATTTCGAGCATCCTTTTTTTCCTCGGAATCCTGATGGCGGTTGCTGGTCTTGAGGCCCTGGTCTATGGTACCGTAAACGGGGAAGAGGTAGGTACGCTAAGGTATGTCGCCGAGGTATTGCAAGGCGCCATTCCAAATCAAGATGTAGTAATTTTGTTATTAGGCGTGCTTTCGGCAGTTATCGACAACGTACCTTTAGTGGCGGCATCCATGGGAATGTATGACCTGCCCATGGATTCGGTGCTTTGGCATTTTATTGCCTACTCTGCAGGAACTGGAGGCAGTATGCTTATCATTGGTTCCGCTGCCGGTGTTGCGGCCATGGGGATGGAGCGCATCGATTTTATTTGGTATCTGAAAAAAATTACCTGGCTGGCCTTTCTTGGCTTCATCGCTGGTGCCGGCGTGTTCCTATTGTTTGAAAGGGTGTTATTTCACCACACCTAACAATTTCTGAAATCTAATTCCGTTATTCACTAAAACAAAACCTATTGTATGATAAACTCCTTCTTTCAAGAGGGCGCGGAAGTTGCGCAGGATCTTGAACCCGTTGCCCAAGAAAAAACCCTTTCCATCATGGACCTTTTATTGACCGGGGGCGTTGCCGGCCAAATAATTATCGCAGTACTTTTTGTGTTGCTTTTTGTGGCGGTCTATATTTATTTTGAACGGCTTTTTGCGATCAAAGCGGCCTCAAAGATGGACAGTAATTTTATGAACCAAATCCGCGACCATGTAGCGAAAGGTAATATACAAGCGGCAAAGGTGCTTTGTGCACAAAACAATACCCCGGTATCGCACTTAACCGAAAAGGGAATTTCCAGAATCGGTAGTCCGCTGGAGGATATTAACACCGCCATTGAAAATGCGGGCCGATTGGAGGTTTACAAGCTTGAAAAGAACGTAAGCGTATTGGCGACTATTGCCGGTGCTGCGCCGATGATCGGTTTCCTTGGAACGGTAATCGGTATGGTTTTGGCATTTCACCAGTTGGCAACCAGCAGCGGCCAGGCCGAAATGGGGAGCCTTGCAGAAGGTATCTATACCGCTATGACCACTACAGTGGCCGGTCTGATCGTGGGCATTATTGCCTATATGGGCTACAACCACTTGGTGGTGCGAACCGATAAAGTGGTGCACCAAATGGAGGCCACCGCGGTGGATTTCCTTGATATTTTAAACGAGCCGGTTTAATGAATTTAAGAGGAAGAAATAAAGTTAGCGCCGAGTTCAGTATGAGCTCCATGACCGATATTGTGTTTCTGTTATTGGTGTTTTTTCTTCTTACTTCGCCAGCGATTACGCCCGATGCTTTGGATTTGATTCTTCCAAAAGCAAAAGGGAAAACTTCAAATGTTCAAAAAGCTTCGGTAAGCATCACCAAGGACGGTGCCTATTATGTAGATAAGGAACGCGTTAGTGAATACAGTATTGAAAGTGAACTGAAAAAAGTGCTCGCGGGACAGGAAGAGCCCACCATTATTCTTCGGGCGGAAGAGGGCGTGCCCATTGAAGATGCGGTTTTTGTGATGGATATTGCCAATAAAAACAAATTTAAAGTGGTGCTCGCCGTTCGGCCTAATTAAACCCAAAAACCGCAATTGATCAATAAACACAGATTGAACCCACGATTTTCTGTGCAAAGATTTTTAAACCATCGTTTAAAATTCGATTTTAACAACCTTTCAATAGTATTCAGCAACCCGAAACTTTAATCCTGAAACTTAAAAACCTTGAGTCTTTTAGATACAGAACATAAACGAAAAAGTATGACCATTACGGTTGTCGTGCACATCATTATTTTGGTGCTATTGTTTTATGTGGGAATGAAATATCTCGATCCGCCTATGGAGCAGGGCATTGCCATTAATTTTGGCACAACGGAAACGGGCAGCGGAACTATTCAGCCAAACGAGAAAATACAATCTGCCCCCCAAAAATCTGCTTCCCGGCCAGTTTCTCAGCCAAAATCGAACATAAAGGAAGAAGTGGTTACGCAGGATATCGAAGAAGCACCGGTAATTAAAAAGGAAAAGCCAAAAAAGGAACAGACCGAAACACCGGTAAAAGAACAACCAAAAAAGGAGACCAAAAAGCCAGATCCGAAACCCGACAAATCCACCACCGATGCGCTTTCAAGTATTTTGAACGGTCCGAAAAGTGATGGAACCGCTAAAGGCGGGGAGGGCAACGATGACAAACCGGGAGACAAAGGCAGTCCAGATGGCGATCCGAATGCCAGTAGTTATTACGGCACAGGCAAGGGATTGGATGGCGACGGAAATTATTTACTGGGCGGACGAAAGGCGCTGAACAAGGAAAAATTCGTACAGGAATGTAACGAAGCCGGAACGGTTGTGGTTAGCATTGAAGTGGATAGAACCGGGAAGGTAATCAGCGCTACTCCAGGGGTTCGCGGCACCACCAACAATTCCCGGTGTCTTACAGAACCGGCCAAACGCGCCGCCCTGGCAACGAAATTCAATGCCGACGAAAAAGCACCCGCCAAACAAATTGGAAAAATTATTTATAGGTTTAGTCTTTCTCAGTAAATTGGTCCTTTCAATCTTGAAACTATCAACTATCCAGAAACCATAGCGTGGCTTTTCGCACAACTGCCCATGTACCAACGGGTGGGACAGTCTGCTTACAAAGCCGACCTCGCTGCTACGCTCCAACTGGCCGCACATTTAAACAATCCTGAAAATAGCTTTAAATCTGTACATGTGGCGGGCACCAATGGCAAAGGTAGCACCAGCCATATGTTGGCTTCTGTTTTTCAGGAAGCTGGTTACAGAACGGGCCTGTACACTTCACCTCATCTCAAGGATTTTCGGGAACGCATTAAAATTAATGGCGAAATGGTTCCGAAGCCATACGTTTCGGAATTTGTAAAAAAGCACAAGCCATATTTTGAGGAGCATGCGCTGTCCTTTTTTGAAATGACCGTAGGTTTGGCGTTTGATTATTTCAGAAAGGAAAGAATAGATATTGCCATTGTTGAAGTTGGGATGGGAGGAAGGTTGGACAGCACTAATATAATTTCTCCCGAAGTTTCGGTCATTACCAATATTGGTCTCGACCATACCCAGTTTTTGGGTGATACCTTGGAAAAGGTTGCAACCGAAAAGGCCGGAATTATTAAAGGGCATATTCCCGTAGTGATTGGCGAAACAGTCCCCGAAACCAAAACCGTTTTTGAAAAGATTGCGACGGAAAGAAAGGCGCGAATCACATTTGCCGAAACCATAGAAGCTTCGACTTATATTTCCGATTTAAAGGGAGCCTATCAGCAAAAAAATATCAAGACCGTTTTGGCCACCCTAAGTGTTTTAAAGAAAGGGGGCTGGAACATTTCAGAAGAAAATATAAAAAACGGTTTGTTGAATGTGATAAAAAACACTGGATTAATGGGAAGGTGGCAGGTATTACGGCAAAATCCAAAAGCAATTTGTGATACGGGCCACAATAAAGATGGCCTGCAATTGGTGATGAAGCAACTCGCAACAGAAAGTTTTGAAAAACTCCATATAGTTTTGGGCGTAGTGAGCGATAAGGATTTGGATTCCGTTCTTCCGCTATTCCCGACGGACGCAATTTATTATTTCTGCAAACCCCATATTCCAAGGGGTTTGGAAGCATCACTTTTGCTGACAAAGGCGAGGGGATATGGTCTGATTGGGGAAGAGTATATTTCTGTAAAAAAGGCCTACCAAACAGCAATGGAAACCGCTTCGGCAAAAGATTTAATATTTGTTGGCGGCAGTACTTTTGTGGTGGCGGAGGTTTTGTAATATTTTTCAAATAAATGTTTGTGGAATATAAAAACTAACCTATATTTGCAACCTCTAAACAATGAGGGGCCAATGGCCCAGCTAGTTCAGGGCATCCCGAATTAACTTTGGGAATGTCTGGGAAGCGTAAGTAAATTGTTTTATTGAGGGCGATTAGCTCAGCTGGTTCAGAGCACCTCGTTTACACCGAGGGGGTCGGGGGTTCGAACCCCTCATCGCCCACCAGATTTTAAAAAGCCGAGGCAAAGTCCTCGGCTTTTTTTATGCATTTTTTTCTGTATTATATTTACTTCCAAAATACGAGGGTTTTCTTCGGATCCCCGGAAAGTATAGACGCCCGTTGGAAGGAACAGCTGCGGCAGCCCAAAGGCTTTACTTCCAAAGCGATGGATTGGGAGCTTTAAGCTGATGTGTTTTTGCCAAAAGGAGAAACTATTGGGCTAACCTTCAAATTAAACTTGGAAAGGTTAGAACAATCCCCGAAAGATTAATCGAAAGAAGTTGGTATTCCTGCGGCTCCGGGGGCCTCCCCTTTAACGGGCGAAAATTTAAGCTACAGCTTTTTTCATCTATTTTTTACGGATTTGCAGTTTTTCGGGAATTACAAGTAACTTTGGGGAATATCATTCCAAAAATAATCCACCTTTGAATCCATTATTTAAAAATGTCATCATAAATGTTGTAAAGAGCCGCCAAAAACAGCGCCAGGCCTCAAAAGATGCCGAGCCTTTTGAGCAACGTGTAAGGAATTTGGAAGTGGAAATAACCCACGAACTGACCGATGTTTTCTATTTGCTTTTGGGCGTTGTTTCCGCATCCTTTGGTTTGCGCGGGTTTTTAATGCCAAATAGGTTTATAGACGGTGGGGTAACGGGTATTTCCTTAATGGTGAACGAGCTTGCCGACATTCCGTTTCCTCTATTGCTGGTTTGTTTTAACTTGCCATTTTTGGCTTTGGCCTATTTTTCAATCGGAAAGCGATTTGCCGTAAAAAGCGTGCTGGGCATCGTGCTGTTGGCGGTGGCAGTAGCCCTACTTCCGTATCCCACCATTACAGACGACAAGATTTTGGTAGCGGCCTTCGGCGGCCTTTTTCTGGGCTTGGGCATCGGGCTTGCCATTCGCGGAGGATCCATTATAGACGGAACCGAGGTTTTGGCAATCTATATAAGCAGGAAAACCAGTCTAACGGTGGGGAACGTAATTATGATTTTTAACGTGATTATCTTTTTGGCTGCCGCCTACTTTCTTTCAACGGAAATTGCCCTTTATGCAATATTGACCTATTTTTCCGCATCAAAAACGGTGGATTTCGTTATTGATGGCATTGAGGAATTTATGGGCATTACGATCATTTCGGACCAAAGTGAGGAAATACGGTTGGCGATTATTGAGAAAATGGGAAGGGGCTGTACTATTTTTAAGGCCGAAAATGGCTTTACAAAAAACGGGCAAATCCGTAGGCCGGTGGATGTGGTCTATACCGTAATAACCCGTTTGGAAATGAGCAAACTAAAAACTGAAATTAATAAAATTGATAGCCAGGCCTTTATTATTATGACCTCGGTGAAAGATGCAAAGGGCGGCATGATCAAAAAGAAGCCAATAAAAAAATTCGATAAATAGCCCTTAATTATTTGGCTCTTCCCTGCGATTTATTTGTGTTTTGTGATTTGGAATTCGTATTTTCGGCCTCTGAAAACGGGCCATTAACTCAGTTGGTTTAGAGTGTCACGTCGACAACGTGGAAGTCGTTGGTTCGAATCCAACATGGCCCACTTTCATTCCGCCTAAATTTTCCGGTTAAATATATTCCAGGATTCTTTCCAATGCCATTCCTCGAGAGGCTTTTATGAGAATGGTCGCATTTTTTGGAACCTCGGTTTCCAGCTCTTTTTGTAAGTCGCCAAAATTTTCAAATTTTTGGATTTGGAGGGAATGCACTTTAGTCTTAAAAAAATTGCTGCCCACTAAAAATACCCTTCCAATGTTATTCTCCTGTAAATAATCTACAATATTTTGATGCTCGATTTCGGCCGCTGCGCCCAGTTCAAACATATCGCCCAAAAACAGGATCTTAGAGTTGCCCTTGGCCTGTTTAAAATTTTGTAAGGCAGCCAGCATGCTGGTGGGGTTGGCGTTGTAGGCATCCATCAAAATTGTATTGGATCCTTTTGTCAATAATTGCGAACGGTTGTTGGATGGTACATAACTTTCAATGCCCATCTTAATTTTTTCTGGGGAAATTTTGAAATAAGCCCCAATGGCAATCGCCGCCGAAAGATTGGCAAAGTTGTAGGCGCCCACAAGATTACTTTGGATTTCTACTCCCTTGAAGCGGATAGTGAGACAGTTTGAGCTATCCAACAATTGAATATCAAAATCACTTTGGGCGGTTCCGAAAGTAATTCTGTGCGAACCTTCCGATTGTGCCATTTGTTGTGGATCGTTTGCATTCACGAATATTTTTCGACCGTTCGACTTTAAAAATTGGTAGAGTTCGGTCTTGCCTCGGACAACGCCTTCCAGGCTTCCAAAACCCTCCAAATGGGCCTTCCCGAAATTGGTGATGTAACCGTAGTTCGGTTCGGCGATTTCACTCAGCATTCTAATTTCCCCCAAATGGTTGGCTCCCATTTCCACGATACCTATTTCAGTTTCCTTGTTCATCGCCAGCAAGGTTAGCGGCACACCAATGTGGTTGTTCAGATTGCCCTGCGTTGCAACGGTTCTGAACTTCTGCGACAAAACTGCGTTAATCAGTTCTTTGGAAGTGGTTTTGCCATTGCTTCCGGTAAGGGAAATAATGGGAAGGCCCAGAAATTCTCTATGGTGCCGGGCTAATTGTTGAAGGGTCAACAGGCAGTTTTCCACCAAAATAGTCTCACCGGTGTTTTTGTGAAAAGCTTCTTCGTCCACAATTACACGAAAAGCTCCTTTGTCCAACGCTTCCTGAGCAAAGAGATTTCCATTGAAATTTTCGCCTTTGAGAGCAAGGAAAATGCAATTTTGAAATATTTTACGAGTATCTGTGCTTATGCCACTGCTCGCTAAAAATAGGTTGTGTATGGCTGTTACGTTCATAAAATAAAAATACTAAAAAACCCTCCGAAGCTGTATGCCAAGGAGGGCTGTTTTTATGAATTTCGAATTGTTAATTTCGTGGTCGTTTTCCTTTTTTCGATTTGGAGCCCACGCGGCTCATGGCACATCTAAAACCAATATAATCGGTGGCCATATCCTGTGGGAAATACCTTCTTTGTGCCGGGTCGAGCCAATAATCGCGATCTCTCCAAGAACCGCCTTTGTATACGCGAACTTCATTGTCCACCAATGTGGTTCGGTTGGAGGATTTGTCATACTGTCTGTCGAGTTCGCCCAAACTATCGGCATACACCTTTTGGATGGGGGAGTTGTACATTCTATGGGCATCATCACCGCTTTCCGACTGTTCATCGGCAAAGGATTGATAGTAGCGCGAAGAACGTTTGTCGCCATCGCGATAGTCGCGGTTGTCACTTTGGGAGAAGTTGGTGCGCAAATAGGTTTCATTTTCGTCCACGGGAACTTGAAGAATTTCTCCGGGCAAGTTTCGGGCTACAATTTTGCCATTGCTAAGGGTGTCGTAGATAATAGAATCTACGGTAACCACCTTCACCTTGCCATCTTCCCCGATAGCATTTTTGGTATAAACGTTTCCGCGGTAATAGTTAAAGTCGTTAAAATCGTCATCCACAATAGGTCTGTACACGTCGGCAACCCATTCGGCTACGTTTCCTGCCATATCGTAAAGGCCGAAATCATTGGGCTCATAAGATTTTACTTGGGCAGTAATATCTGCACCGTCGTCGCTCCAGCCTGCAATTCCGCCATAGTCGCCATCGCCTTGTTTAAAGTTGGCCAATTGGTCTCCACGGGACCTTCTTTTGCCCGAGCGAGTGTAT
Source organism: Aequorivita sp. (assembly GCA_048265145.1). Classification (GTDB taxonomy): domain Bacteria; phylum Bacteroidota; class Bacteroidia; order Flavobacteriales; family Flavobacteriaceae; genus Aequorivita. The sequence goes on along the minus strand of JBLXCF010000010.1, from coordinate 74,737 downwards.
TGTCCTTCCCAAGGATATTTTTTCTTGCCGCGATAAACGTTATAATTGCGAAGCCCCACGAGCCCTAATGCTGCGTATTCCCATTCCGCTTCGGTTGGAAGGCGATACGCCGGCAAGAGAATTCCGTCTTTTCGGCCTACGTATAAATTGGTGCTGTCCTTGCTTCTTTTTGCGATTGATTCTGACCTTTTTCCACCTCGGGTAATGGAGTCATTTCCGCCGTAAGTTAGCGTTGGAGCGTTCAAATAGGTCTCGGTATTAAAAACTTCGCCTGGTTTCACGTCATATCGGGCGTTGCGGGCTGTTATTCCTGCGCTTTCCAAGGCCGCTTCGTTTACACGGTCAGTTCTCCAATTGCTGAATTCCACTGCTTGTACCCAGCTTACGCCCACCACTGGATATTCCGAATAGGCGGGGTGGCGAAGGTAATTGTTGGTCATCACCTCGTTAAAACCCAAACGGTTTCTCCAAACGAGGGTATCTGGCACAGCGCCTTCATATATTTTTCGATAATTTGGATCGGAGGGAGGGAACACTTTCTTTAGCCAGTCTAAATATTCAAGATACATTAAATTGGTAACCTCGGTTTCATCCATGTAAAAGGACTGAACGTGCTGCTGGGTGGGCGAGTTGTTCCAGTCGTGCATGGGGTCATCCTGAACCCGGCCCATGGTGAAAGTTCCACCTTCAACGAAAACCAGGCCCGGTCCGGTTTCCTGTTCCTTGGCTTTTGGGTCATATTGGAAACCACCTTCCTTCGCGTTCATCTTCCAGCCTGTGGCACGGGAACTGTTTTTGTAGTCTCTGGTTTTGTTGCAACCTACAAATAGCGAGGCCGCTATTACAGTAATAAATAGCTTAAATGCTAGGTTTTCTTTTAACATCATAGATTCAAATATGATAAAATTGGGTTCGCAATATAGTAATTAACGGCAAAAACACAATAATATTTTATTATTATTGCGCCGTGGGGATTGCGGGTGTTTTTCCTCTTAATCCGGTATGCAAACGTATTAGTTTTAAAATTATTATCCTAATTCCGATTTGCCTTAAAACTTAAAATAATTGGCCTATACTAAGTGTTTATTTGAAGCGTTAAAGGTACTGATGAGAAAAACAATACTTCTTTCTATTGTGTGTATGTTGCCCTTTTTAGGAAAGGCCCAATCCAAATCTATTTCTATTTATTGGACCGAAAGCAATGCTTCCAACCAGTTCGGGGAACGGGCAGCAGCGGCCAATGATGCCGACTTGGCTTTGGAGCGTTTAAAGCTTCAAGTGGATAAATACACCTTGAGGTACACTACACAATGGAGGGACAATGCCTTTGCCGACCCAAATTCGTTGACGGTAACCAATGTGCGTTATGGCAATGTTTCGGCGGAAGAACTTCAACAGATTGATCCCACCATGGTGCCCAGCAACCTGGAATCCAAAATAACGAGTACCATGGCGCGCGATGTGCTTTACACCATCGTGAGCATTTCTCCCATTGTTAAGAAAAATGGCAGCTACCAAAAAGTATTGTCCTTTGAGGTGGATTATCGCTATGGGCCCCAAAACCGGAACAATCCCCCGGGATTGACCAATTCGGTGTTGGCAAGCGGGCAGTGGTTCAAATTTAAGGTGGACAAGACAGGGGTCTATAAATTGGATAAAAATTTCTTGGCCAGTTTGGGAATGAATACTGAGGGCATTAACCCGAGAAACCTGAAAGTGTATGGGAATGGCGGCCAATCGCTTCCGCTTCTAAATAGTTTAAATCGATTTTTTGATTTGCCTGAAAATGCCATTCAAGTAGTGGGGGAAGAAGATGGCAGTTTTGATGCGGCAGATTTCATTTTGTTTTATGGCACCAGTACGCAAGGGTATGTTGCAGAAAATGACTCCAATATAAATCCATATAGTGACGACTCCTATTATTACATCACAGCCGATGGTGCGCCGGGAAAACGGGTGATCGCAATGACCGAGCCTTCGGCCCCAGCTGAATTCACCATTACCGAATTTGATGATTACCAATTTTTTGAACAAGATGAATACAGTCCTACAAAATTGGGAAGAAGGTGGTTCGGGAACCGCTTTGATATTGAAAGTGAACAAAGTTTCACCTTCGAATTTCCCAATATTGTAGCGGGCAAGCCCATGAACTTGACTATAAAGGCGGCCGCGGCTTCCGAAAGCAATACGTCCATGGCAGTATCCATTAACAGCACCAGCTTGAACCCACTTAATTTTTCAGCCTTGGGAAGGGATGGATTGTTGAGCCTGAAGAACATGAATGTGGATGTGCCCGCAAACAATGCCACCGTAAAAATAGACCTGATCTATAACAATGCCGGAAATCCTTCCAGTATTGGCTATTTGGACTACATTGCCATTTGGGCCAAAAGGCAATTGTCTGGAGCCGGGGGCCAATTGCCCTTTCAGTATAATGAGGCTGCAAACTTGGCGGGTATCGGAGAATATCAAATAAGCAATGCCTCCCAGTTTTCACAGGTTTGGGACGTAACCGATTTTCAATTTATTACTTCCAAACAGAACGAAGGAAACGCCTCCGCATTTTCATTTAAGCAAACGCTGGGCGAGGTGCGGAAATATGTGGCCATTAATCCACAAAATTATTTACAGCCCACAAAGATTGCACAATCCTATGTTCCGAACCAAAATTTAAAAGGCACCATCTTTAAGGACGAATCGGGTAATTTTAAAGATGTGGACTATATTATTATCGCTCCACCCTTCCTTATCCAACCCGCCCTTCGGTTGGCGCGCCATAATATTGATCTGCAAGGGTTAAATGTAAAAGTGGTAACTACCGATAAAATTTACGAAGAATTCAGCTCCGGAAAACAGGACATCAGCGCTATTCGCAATTTCCTGCGATATGTTTACTACAATGCCTCCACAGAATCAAAGCGAATAAAATATGTGGGGATTATGGGCGATACCTCCATAGACTATAAAAATAGAATTCCCAACAACAACAACAACGTGCCCACTTTCAACACCTTGGATGGCACGAGTATCGCCAATTCCTTCATGGCAGACGACTTTTTCGGCAATATGGATTCCGATGAAGGAACCATTGGCACCAACAATGATTTCGATAGGCTCGACATTGCCATGGGAAGGATAATCGCTGACAACGTGTCGCTGGCAAACGCTATGGTGGACAAAATTGTCGATTATACCTCAAAGGCCGCTTATGGCAATTGGCGCAACAATTTCGTGTTGATTTCGGACGACATAGACGAGCCCGGAGAGGACGATCTGGAATTTGAATTGGACAAATTGGGCGATACCATTTCCGCTAAAAAACCTTTTATTAATGTAAAAAAAATCCATTCCGATGCCTATCAACAAGAAGCATCGGCCGGTGGAAACCGTTATCCTGAAGTGAATGAGGCCATAAAAACGGCCATTGAGGCGGGCGCCATTATTATCGATTATTTTGGCCATGGCGGAGAGGACGGTCTGGCCCATGAGGCAATTTATACTAAGGAAGCAGCCCAAGAGTTGAAGAACAGCGATAAATTGCCCTGCATCATTACCGTTACCTGCGAGTTCACCAAATTTGATAATCCGCAAAGAATTACGGCCGGTGAACTTACCTTTCAAAACAAGGATGGTGGTGCAATTTCGCTGGTTACTACTACGCGGGCGGTGTACCTGAATGTGGGCGTTGATTTCAACAAACGATTGGCAAACCAACTGTTTGGATTTGATTCCGAGGTGCCCAAGCCACCTGCAGAAGGCCTTCGCGTTTCAAAAAATCAAATGACTACCCCAACCCGGCGGGTTGTTTTCTATATTGGCGATCCGGCCATGCCGCTCGCTTTTCCCAAAAGGGACATTCGATTGACAAAACTGAATGGCGTGCCAATTGCACAAGCCACAGACACGTTGAAGGCATTGAGCAAAATAAAACTTGAAGGCGAGGTGGTGGACGCTTCGGGCAATGTAATGACCAATTATAACGGCGTGCTGGAAGCGAAGGTCTTTGACAAAAATGTAATGCGCCGAACATTGGACAATGACAACCACAACATATTTTTGGATTTTATAACCTTGGGGGAAGGGCTTTTCAATGGGCAGGCAACCATCAATAACGGGCTGTTTCAATTTGAATTTGTCGTGCCACGCGATATCCAGATTCCCGTCGGGAAAGGACGGGTAAGCCTTTATGCCAAACGGAATTCAGGCTTGGAGGACCAAACGGGCGTGGACCTGAGTTTGAACGTGGGCGGACTTAACGAAAATGCGCCCGAAGACAATCAGGGACCGTTGATAAAACTTTATATGAACGACGAAAGTTTTGTTTCCGGAGGAATTACCGACGACTCTCCCTTGCTGCTCGCCAAGTTGGAAGACCCCAACGGAATCAACACCGCCAGCGGAATTGGGCACGATATTGTAGCTATTTTGGATGGCGATGAATCCAATCCATTTGTGTTGAATGAATTTTACCAGGCCGAAGTTGATGATTTTACCAAGGGGAAAACCCATTTTAAATTCCGCGATCTGGAAGATGGATTGCATACGCTAACCCTAAAAGCTTGGGATGTGTACAACAATTCCTCCACCGCCGAAATCCAGTTTATTGTTGCGGGTAGCGGCAAACTTGAAATTACCCGGGTTTTAAACTATCCAAACCCTTTTGTGAACTACACCGAATTCTGGTTCAACCACAACAGGCCCGATGAAACCCTGGATGTGCAAGTGCAGGTGTTCACCGTTACCGGAAAGGTGGTCTGGACCCACAACGCCTCCCTACCTCCCTCGGGCAGTTTTCTGAGCCGCCAAATAACCTGGAACGGGCGCGACGATTTCGGCGACCGCATCGGAAAAGGAGTCTATATATATAAGATAACGGTAAGATCTGCGTTAACCAATCAGCAGGTTGAAAAATTTGAGAAACTCGTCATCCTTTAAAAATTAAATTTATATTTGTCCAAAATTAACTTTTATGAAGAAATTACTTTTCCCAGTATTGATAGGCCTTGTGGCTTTTCAGGGCCAATCGCAAGAAACCATTATTACACCAAGTCCAGATGATTCCCGTGTTATAACTACTGGGGTACCCTTTATATTAATAAGTTCTGATCCGCGCTCCGGAGGTATGGGCGATATTGGAGTCACCACTTCTGCCGATGCCTTTTCCCAGCAATGGAATCCTGCAAAATATGCATTTTCACTATCAAAACAAGGAGTGGGCGTTACCTATACGCCCTACCTTAGCAAATTGGTAAATGATATCTTTTTAGGAAATCTTACCTATTATAACCGTTTGTCCGAACGTAGCGCAGTAGCGGCCAGTTTCCGCTATTTCAGTAATGGAGAAATCGAACTCCGTGAGACGGAGCTCGATCCAGGTTTGCCTGTAAAACCAAATGAGCTTCTGTTCGACGTTTCCTATGCTTTGCGCCTAAGCGAACGGTTTTCAATGGCGGTTGCGGGTCGCTACATTCGTTCAGATTTAAAATTGCAGACCACCCTTGCAGACGCCACTGCTGCAAATACCTTTGCGGTGGATGTTGCCGGATATTATCAAAGCGAGGAAATTCCCTATAACGATTTTGACGGTCGCTGGAGAATGGGTTTCAACATTTCAAACATCGGCCCAAAATTGAAGTATGATGAAATCGGTTCCGAAAGTTTTCTTCCCACCAAACTTGCCTTGGGCGGAGGGTTCGATTTTATCCTTGATGAATACAACAAAATTGGCGTTTCGGCAGAAGTCAATAAGTTGTTGGTGCCAACTCCTCCAATACGAGGAACTGAATTCATCGATGAAAACGGAGATGGAATTTATGAAAACGGTGTTGACACAAAAATAACTGACCGAGCCATTTATGATGGAAAGGACAACGATGTAACCTTCATCAAAGGCATGTTCCAATCCTTTGGCGATGCGCCGGGCGGTTTCAGTGAAGAATTAAAGGAATTTACCTGGGCCTTGGGCGCGGAATATTGGTATCAGGATGTGTTTGCTTTTAGAGGAGGTTACTTTAATGAAAGCGACGAAAAAGGAGGCAGAAAATTTGCGACCATTGGCGCAGGTTTCCGTTATACCGCTATCAACATTGATATTTCCTATTTGTTCTCAACCTCCAAATTGGCCAACAGCCCCTTGGACGGAACCCTTCGTTTTGGATTGACCTTCAACTTCGGCGATACCTACGACGAGTATTAAGCCACCTATCCCTCCAAAGGGGAAACAAAATTCCGGCAAGGTTTCCAAACCCTTGTTGGCTTATAAAACTGGAAGTGAAAAAACAAAAAATTGAAATCAACTTGGAAGTTTTTGGACGTATCACAGAACTTCCAAAAAACATTCAAGAATTGATGATTAAGGCGCAGCAGGCACGGGAACGTGCTTATGCGCCTTATTCGCGTTTTAGGGTAGGGGCAGCACTTCGGCTTTCCTCGGGTGAAATTGTTCTTGGAAACAATCAGGAAAATGCTGCCTATCCGTCCGGGCTTTGTGCGGAACGGGTGGCGGTTTTTTCAGCTAGCGCCAATTTTCCAAATGAAATTATTACCGACCTTGCCATTACCGTACGTGCCGAAAGTCACGAAGTTTCCGAGCCAATAGCTCCCTGTGGCGCGTGCCGGCAATCTCTTGCCGAATTTGAGCAAAAGCAAAGAGCGCCCATCAGCATCTACTTTATGGGAGAAAAAGGTGAAATCGTCAAAGTGGGTTCGGTGATGGACCTGCTGCCGTTGGGCTTCGATGCTAAATATCTTTAAAAGGAAATAGCAACCCCACTTCAACGCCAATATTTAAAAAATAACTTGCATCCAAAAAGGAAGCTATCTGCGACCTTTTTTGATATCCCCGTTTAACGCTATTTACATTAGAGTCCTGGTTTTTAATTCAGAATTTGGGAAGTAATTGAAATTTTCAATTTCGTGATTCCAAAATAGGGAACTCCATTTCATTTCTGGGTTTTTGGGATTTGGAATTTGTGATTTCTATTTATAAAGTACTACTTTTGTTGTCCGTTCAATTAATGTACTGATGAAGAAAATCACGAAAAAAACGTACCTGGATTGGTACGAAAACATGCTCTTTTGGCGAAAGTTTGAAGATAAACTCGCACAGGTTTATATAAATCAAAAAGTACGAGGGTTTCTGCACCTCTACAACGGTCAGGAAGCCGTGCTGGCAGGAGCGCTGCACGCAATGGACCTTTCCAAGGACCGAATGATTACCGCCTACAGAAACCACGTACAGCCCATCGGAATGGGTACCGACCCCAAAAAGGTGATGGCCGAATTATATGGTAAAGGAACGGGAACTTCCAAAGGGTTGGGTGGTTCCATGCATATTTTTGACAAGGAAAATAGATTCTACGGTGGCCACGGCATTGTGGGCGGACAAATCCCATTGGGAGCCGGTCTTGCCTTTGCAGACAAATATTTTGACAGGGATTCGGTAACGCTCACTTATATGGGCGATGGCGCCACCCGCCAAGGTTCGCTTCACGAAACCTTCAACCTTGCGATGCTCTGGAAATTGCCAGTAGTTTTCTGTGTGGAAAACAACGGTTACGCAATGGGAACTTCCGTGGCTAGAACCGCTAACCATACTGATATTTGGAAACTCGGCCTTGGTTATGAAATGCCCTGCAAACCGGTAGATGGAATGAAGCCGGAAGTAGTTGCAAAAGAAATGGATGAGGCCATCCAGCGTGCCCGTCGCGGCGACGGCCCAACGTTTTTGGAATTGCGCACGTATCGTTATCGTGGCCATTCCATGAGTGATGCGCAGCATTATCGCACCAAGGAAGAAGTGGCAAAGAAACAGGAGGAGGATCCAATAACCTACGTGCTCCATAAAATTTACGAGAACAAATGGGCCACGGAAGCAGAGGTAAAAAAGATTGACCAAAGAGTAAAAGATTTGGTGGAAGAGTGCGAAAAATTTGCTGAAGATTCACCATATCCGGAAAAGAACGTAATGTTTGATGCTGTATATGAGCAGGAAGATTACCCTTTTTTATCAGATAAATTATGATTGAAATGGATATAAGACAATAAGACGTAGGATTTAAGACAAATTTTACTAGAACTAACCAACATCTATGTCCTAAGTCTTTCAATGAAAAAATGAAATAGAAATTAAAAGATACCCGCGTTAGCGGGCAACATTATGGCAGAAGTAATAAACATGCCGCGTTTGAGCGACACCATGGAAGAAGGAACGGTAGCCACCTGGCTTAAAAAAGTGGGCGATACCGTTAAGGAAGGCGATATTCTTGCCGAAATTGAAACCGATAAGGCCACGATGGAGTTCGAATCCTTTTATGAAGGAACCTTACTTCACATTGGAATTAAAGAAGGCGAAACGGCAAAGGTTGATTCGCTTTTGGCCATTATTGGTAAAAAAAATGAGGATATTTCAGATTTGGTTGATGGGAAATCTTCAGATAAAAAGTCTATTAAAGAAACCTCTGATAAAAAAGCAGAAAGTAAGGAAGACAAAGAAGAGAGTAAGGATGCTAAAGGAAAAGCTTCCGAAGAAAAATCTGAAAGTACTTCCGCTTCAACAAAATTACCCGAAGGCGTTGAGGTAATCACCATGCCAAGGTTGAGTGATACTATGACCGAAGGCACCGTTGCCACTTGGCTTAAAAAGGAAGGCGATAAGGTGGAAGAGGGCGACATACTTGCCGAAATTGAAACCGATAAGGCCACAATGGAATTTGAATCGTTCTACGCAGGAACGCTTTTAAAAATTGGCGTGGGCGAAGGCGAATCTGCTTCCGTTGATGCCCTGCTGGCTATCATCGGCCCAAAGGGTACGGATGTTTCAGGTATTGCTGAAAACTTTAAAAAAGGGAAAAAATCTTCGGGGTCCGAAGAAAAATCTTCTGAAGAAAAAACTTCAAAAGAAGATACAAAGGAAGCAACGCAAAAAGCCAATATCGCTTCAAAAGAAGAAGAAATTAAAAAGGAAACTTCTGTCGAAAAAAAATCAGAGCCTTCACAAAATACAAACGAGGGCCGCGTTTTTGCATCCCCTTTGGCTAAAAAATTGGCCGAGGAAAAAGGTATCAACCTGCGCCAAGTGCGCGGAAGCGGCGAAAACGGCCGGATCGTTAAAAGCGATATTGAAAACTACCAACCCGCAGCCGGCGGCGGACAAGCGTACGTACCAGTTGGAACTGAAAGTTTTGAAGAAGTGAAAAACAGCCAAATGCGCAAGACCATTGCCAAGCGTTTGAGTGAATCAAAATTTACCGCTCCCGAATACTATCTCACCGTGGAGCTGGATATGGACCACGCCATCGCAGCACGAGAGGCGATAAACGCAGATCCTGATGTAAAAATTTCTTTCAACGATATGGTTATAAAAGCCTGTGCCATGGCCTTAAGAAAGCATCCGCAGGTAAATAGCCAATGGACCCCCGAAGCAACAAAAGTCGCCAAACATATCCATATCGGCGTTGCCGTTGCGGTGGACGAAGGCTTGCTGGTTCCTGTTCTGAAATTTGCGGACCAAATGACGTTTTCACAAATAGGCGCGCAGGTAAAAGAACTTGCCGGAAAGGCGCGCAGCAAAAAAATTACGCCACAGGAAATGGAAGGCAGCACGTTTACGGTTTCAAACCTTGGAATGTTTGGAATTACCGAATTTACTTCTATCATAAACCAGCCAAACTCCGCTATTTTATCAGTTGGAGCAATTGTTCAAAAACCCGTTGTAAAAAATGGACAAATCGCGGTTGGCAACACTATGACCGTAACTTTGGCCTGCGACCACAGAACTGTGGATGGGGCCACGGGAGCGAAATTCCTGCAAACCTTGCGACAATATATTGAGCAACCGCTGACGATGTTTGTATAAAAAATCTATGAGCCAACAACAATCCCGATGGTTTGCTACCCATAGAAACTATCGGGTTTTGTGTATATTTAAAGTATGAAAAACGTTATAATCACGGGCACTTCCCGAGGTATTGGTTTTGAAATGGTAAAGCTCTTTTCCGAAGCGGGCCACAAGGTTCTGGCGCTTTCGCGGAATTCAAAACCCGTTTCAGATTTAAAGTTGAAGAATGTTACCGCTTTGGAATTCGATATTGCTGATCAGGCTGAAATTGTTAAGCTCTCGGCCTATCTGCAGACAGGGATGAAATCTGTTGATGTTTTGATAAACAATGCCGGGTTTTTGGTGAACAAACCGTTTGCCCAAATCACTTCCGAAGAATTTAAACGGTGCTACGATGTGAACGTTTTTGGGGTTGCTTCCTTGATAAAAGCAACAATTCCTTTTATGAAGAAAGAGGGCCATGTGGTGAGCGTCAGCAGTATGGGCGGGGTGCAGGGGAGTGTTAAATTTCCCGGGCTTAGCGCCTACAGCAGTAGCAAAGGCGCCCTCATAACCCTAACCGAGTTGCTTGCCGAGGAATACAAGGAAACCGGCCCATCCTTCAATGTTCTGGCGCTGGGTTCTGTGCAGACGGAAATGCTGGAAGCGGCCTTCCCAGGCTTTAAAGCGCCGCTTACCTCTTCGGAAATGGCACAATATATAATGGAGTTTTCACTAACGGGGAATAAATTTTACAACGGAAAAATATTGCAGGTTTCCAGCACCACTCCTTAAATTTAATGCCGATTTTCTGTTCTTCGGGTTCCTGATTTATTATTTCCTTTAAAAAGTTTTCAGCCTAAAAATTTCGCCATACTCCTAAAAATCAAAAGGCACAACCTGCGTCGTGCCCTTTGAAGATTAACAACTCAAACAATTAAAAATTATAGCGTAATACGCAGGCAAAATTTCTTGGATCGGTTTGGTTTATGTAGGCCGTGCGATAGGCATTGTAGCCAATAGTATCAAACACGTTGTTCAGCAGGAACTGAAGGCTCCAGTTTTTGTCGAAGCGATATTCGGCTTGAAAATTGACCAAAGTGTAGGCCTTGACATTAAAGGGTTTTTGGCCGGGCACGATGCCTTGGTGCGTCACCGCTCCCGAAGACCAATCGTTAATGGGGCGTTCCCCCGTGTAATATGCCCCGGCACCTACGGACAGCCCGTCCAAAATTTCATTTCGGAACGAATAATTGGCGTAGATATTAAAGGTATGCTTGGGGGTGTTCAACGGAGCCGAGCCATATACATAGGAAGTGTGTTCTTTATATTGGGCATCGATATAGGCATAACCACCTATCAATTCCAAGTTTTCCAAGGGACGTCCGGTAAGTTCCACCTCAATCCCTTGCCGTTGGTCGTTTCCGCCCTTGGCATAATATAAAATGTTTGTCCAAGTATCGTCATACACAGGAAGGTTTATGTTTTTGTTGTTGATTTTATAAAGGGTAAGGTTAAAGCGGAACCGATCGTTTAGCCAAGTTGTTTTGAAGCCGGCTTCCAACTGGTCGTACCGCTCATTGCCCAATTCCTCCCCATTTTGGCCCAAACGAGATGCTGTTCGTGGATAGGAACTGTTGGTATAGGAAACAAAAACGTTCACATTTTTTATGGGCGAAACAATAATTCCTCCCAACGGATTGAAAGCATCACTCCTCGTGTTTTCAACTTCTGAAAGCGTTTCGGTTGCACTGTAACGGGCGCCCAAAAATGTTTTCAGCCATGTGTTCCAAGAAATTACATCCTGTGCCACAAAACCTAATGAATTTGTTTTTCCGCCGTTCACGGTTGCTTCTCCCAAGGTAACATTGGGCAATCTGTGTTCTATATTTTGAAAAACATTTATAGTGTCAACCACGCCGGCAGATTGGCTGGTAGTTCCAAATTTTGAGGCACGGTAGTCAAACCCAACTTGGAAGGTGTGCTTTATGGAACCTGTGTACACATTATCCCCAATCAAGTCAAATTGGAGCACACTGTTGTCGTCATCGCGCGTGGAAGTGGAATAACTGCGTTGGCGAAGGTTGTAAACTGGCGTATCGTTTATGGCAACGGTTTTGCCCAAACTGGCACCTTTGTCGTCCAGTTTCAGCGAACTGTTATAAAAAGCAGCTTTCAAGGTTAGCTTATCGTTCAACTTTCTATCCATGCGTACAGCATAGGTGGTGTTTTGGGTGATGGAACGATCGTTTTCAAAGCCCAAAAATTGCGAATGTGGCAGATCATAAATAGCATTTGTGTCGTTTTCCGCAAGGTTAACGGTACCCAGGTCGGGCGTACGGCTATCGTAAAAATGGTCCAATTCCAAAGTTACGGTCGTTTTGTCGTTAATTTTCCATTCAAAGGAAGGGTTGAAGTAGAAACTCTCCTTTTCCACCAAATCCCTAAAACTATCGGCTCTTTCCAGCGCACCGTTTAAACGGAAGGCAATATTTTTTTCTTTGTTCAGCGGTCCGTACACGTCAAAAGTTGGTCGGACCTGACCAAAACTGCCGCCGCGCAGGCTTACGCTTCCTCCGGAAGTGTATTTTGGGGTTTTGGTCACAATGTTGATGATTCCGCCCGGACTGCCCAAATCGGTAGCCACCCCTTGCGTTATGGAAGCAGTCCCTTTTAGGATCTGGATGTTATCTACCCCTTGCATATCGGTCAGCACTCCCACGCCACGGAAATCCGAATGGACGCGCACCCCGTTTTTTAGAATGGGAATTCCCCTAAAACCGCGGGAGGACATACTTTCCCGTTTATTGCCATAGGTTGCGAAGGTGTAAACGCCGGGCACGTTCTTGGTGGCTTCGGAAATGGTCAGCGCGCCTTGGTCCTCAATCAATTTTTCGGAAAGCACGGAAATGCTCTGAATCTGTTCGTAAGGTTTCAGCGGCAATCGCGTTACCGATTCAATTTTGTCGGGATGATCGTTTCGGTTACCAAAAACTTCCACCTCCTCTAAATCCGTATCGCGCGAAAGGGTGAAATTGAAGCTGTCATACCGTTGCTGCTGCACGTCCAGGGTAGTGGTGGCTGGCTCAAAACCAACGGCAGTTGCCGTAATGGTATAATTTCCAAAGGGAACGTTTTCGAGTATGAATTTTCCTTGCTCATCGGCAACGGCGCCTTTTTGTTGGGCCGGTAAGTAAACCGTTGCAAAGGAAATGGGGTTTTGGTCTGTATCGCGGATTTCTCCGGAAATAGTGGCGTTCTGTTGGGCAACCGCGAGAGTAGTCCACAAAACAAGGAGTAAAAAGATAGGCAGTTTCATCACATATTTATTTAGACTGAATTTAAATTGGCGCAAAAATAAAACTGGTTTGTCGAATTTCAAAAGATATTAAAGGCGAAATTCTCATATTTTTATAAGTGTTTGGCAATAAATGGCTTATTGCGTAAAATAATTTTCAATATTATTTTCCATTGAAATTGTCTTTTTGAAGAATTCACAAAACATTGTGTATTTTTGATTTCCAAAACCATTGATTTCTTGGAAGAAATACTTGAAAGGTACATTCCGCAGGCTGCCGTAAGGCCTGTATTCGAAAAAATTGTTTCCCAAAAAATTCATTTGAAAATAGTGAACGAACGGGTTACCCGCCACGGCGATTATCGAAAAATGAACAATGGACAGCACCAAATTACCGTAAACGCTTCCTTGAACAAATATCGATTCCTGATTACGCTGATCCACGAAATTGCCCATTTGGAAGCCTTTACAAAATACGGCAGATTGATAAAGCCGCACGGCGTGGAATGGAAGCGAACCTTCCAGGTTTTGATGCTCCCCTTCCTGCGGCCGGAAGTTTTTCCCAACCAATTGTTGCCCTTGTTGGCTCGCCATTTTAAAAACCCGAAAGCTTCCAGCGATACAGATGCTGCGCTCGCGTTGGCCTTAAAGCAATTTGACCCAGAGAACGATAAACATTATATTTTTGAAATTCCCATGGGAGGCCATTTTAGGCTGTACAACGGCAAAATCTTCAAACGCGGAAAACAGCGTGTTAAACGGTTTGAATGTTTGGAAATCTCCACCGGAAAAACCTATCTTTTCAATCCGAATGCAGAAGTGGAGTTTTTAAGTGGATGAGTTTAGAAAATCAGGAAATAATTTTAAAAAAATAGTTTGCCGTGCCTGCCCCAAACTTATAAGCGCTAAACATTTAAACATTTTTAAATGAACACACATTATTACGCAGTGATTATGGCCGGAGGAATCGGGTCCCGATTTTGGCCGGTGAGCACCCAGGAATTGCCCAAACAGTTTCACGATATGTTGGGAACAGGGGAGACCTTATTGCAAAAAACCTTTTCTAGGCTCAGCAAAATCATTCCTGCCCAAAATATCTATATTCTAACCAACGAAACTTATTTGGAGCTCACCCTAAGGCAGTTGCCCCAAATTTCAGTTGGGCAAGTGGTTTTGGAACCGGCAATGCGAAATACAGCCCCGTGCATTTTGCTCTCGGCCCTAAAAATCGAAAAAATGCAGCCCGACGCCGTAATGTTGGTAGCCCCGAGCGATCATTGGATTGAAGATGAAAATGCCTTTGCCACGGACGTCCGCGCTTGTTTTCAGGCTGCACAAGGGACAGATTTGCTGCTAACCTTGGGAATAGAACCCACTTTTCCCAATACCGGCTATGGCTATATTGAATCCGACAAAAACGATGGCGCAGCCATTAAAAAAGTGAAACAATTTCGGGAGAAACCGGATTACGAAACCGCAAAACAATTTCTCGCCGCAGGCAATTATCTGTGGAATGCGGGTATTTTCGTTTGGAGCGCAAAAAGTATTGTTTCCGCTTTTGAAAGACATTTGCCGCAAATGCATGCCCTTTTTTCAGGCGCTGTTCCTGTTTTGAATACTTCCGAGGAAAAAGGATTTATTGAAACCCAGTATGCCCAGGCAGAAAATATTTCCATCGATTTTGGGATTTTGGAAAAGGCCGACAACGTTTTTATGAAAAGGGCGACCTTTGATTGGAACGATCTGGGAACGTGGGGCGCGCTGCAGGAAAAATTGGATAAGGATGAAAAAGGCAACGCTGTGGTCCACGCTGAAACCATTTTAAATAATTCCAACGGAAATATGATCTTTACAACTACAAAAAAATTGGTAGTATTGGACGACGTTGATGACTATATTGTAGTGGACAAAGCCGATGTACTGTTGGTTTTTCCCAAGAAAAAAGAGCAGGAAATAAAGGAACTTCTAAAAGAAGTTTCCATTAAATTTGGCAAAAAATATTTGTAGATGGAGCAATCAGAAAGCAAGGAAGACATAAAAATAACCCCAAACGACAAAGAGTTTGAAAGTGTAAAACTGAACACTTGGGAGAGCATCAAGAAATTTTTGATAGAACTTTTTGATATTCAAAGTGATTCTGACCGCGATGCTACCATCGAAGCGGTGAAAAAAGATATTTCCTTTAAGGGGCATACTGCGTGGATTCTAATTTTTTCCATATTCGTTGCCTCCATCGGTTTGAATGTTAGTAGCACAGCGGTAGTTATTGGGGCGATGCTTATTTCGCCCTTAATGGGACCCATTGTTGGCATTGGCCTTTCGGTGGCCATCAATGATGTGGAAACCCTTCGCCGGTCGTTCATCAACCTTGGGGTGATGGTGTTTTTAAGCGTGCTTACTGCCTTTCTATATTTTAAAGTTTCGCCTTTAACCGAGGAAACGCCCGAGTTGATCGCCCGGACCTATCCCACTATTTTGGACGTTTTGATCGCTATTTTTGGCGGTTTGGGGCTTATTGTTGCAAAAACAAAAAGCGGCACCATTGCCAGTGTCATTTTTGGGGTGGCCATTGCCACGGCCTTGATGCCCCCACTGTGTACGGTAGGTTATGGGTTGGCCATTGGCAGCGGGCCCTATGCCCTTGGAGCGCTTTATCTGTTTTCAATAAACGCGGTGTTCATCGCGCTTTCCACCTTTATCGTCTCAAAAATATTGCGATTTCCGTTGGTCCGCTATGCCAATAGCAAAAAACGCAAGCGCACTGCCCAAATTGCCTCGGTAATTGCAATTGCGGTAATGGTTCCCAGCGTGTGGCTCTTTGTTAAACTTTTGGAGCAACAGGTGTTTGAAAACAAAACGAAGGAGTTCGTTAAAAACATTATTAAATATGAAGGTGCCGAAGTGGTGAAGTTTACCCAAGATTATAAATCAAAGAATATCGATGTGTATTTGATAGGCCAGCCCGTGCCGCAGGCCAAGATAAATGAATGGTTTGCCCAGCTTGAAAAAACCGAAAAATTGGAAGGTGCCCAACTTAGAATATACCAGGGCGCAGACCAGAGTGGCGAAATGGCGGCAAAGTTATCTGGCGAAATAAAGGCAGGCATTTTGGAAGACCTTTATGTGAAAAATGAACAGCTGATACAGGACAAAGACGAACAGATCCGTTTTCTGGAAAACGAAATTGCACTGCTAAAAATCCAGAATGTACCCTTTAAGGCGCTTAGTGAGGAACTGAAAATAAATTATGAGGGTGTTGAAACTTTTAGTTATTCCAATAAAATAACGACGAACTTCCAAGAAACCGACACGCTGCCCGTGATTAATATTCGATGGAAAAAAGACGTTAGGCCGGTGGAACGAAAAAACGACCTGAAAAAAATAGAGGCGTGGCTAAAATTTAAACTGAAACTGGACACCATTGAGGTTACCGAATATCCAAGATAATTATCCCTCTTTAAGCTGCACGTCGCGAATTTTCTTAAATAGATCGGAAGAATACACAAAGTTGGTAACGTCTTCATTGTCGGTCTTGAAAATTTCTTGATTGGTCCCCTGCCAAACAAGTTTTCCGTCTTTTAGCAGGACCACTTTTTCCCCAATTTCCATTACGGAGTTCATATCGTGGGTAACTACTACGGTAGTAATATTGTTTTCGTGGGTAATTTCTTGGATCAAAGTGTCGATCAAGGTAGCGGTTTTGGGGTCGAGCCCCGAGTTGGGTTCATCACAAAAAAGAAATTTAGGCTTGTTCACAATCGCCCTGGCTATGGAAACCCTTTTTTGCATTCCTCCGGATATTTCGGCCGGAAATTTTTTATTGACGTTTTCAAGGTTTACGCGTTTCAACACTTCATTTACCCGGGCCAACATTTCAGACTTTTTTTGTTTGGTGAACATTCGCAAAGGGAACATAACGTTTTCCTCTATGGTCATCGAGTCGAACAGCGCCCCGCCTTGAAAAAGCATGCCAATTTCCTCGCGCAGGCCCCGTTGTTGCTCCTCGTCCATTTCCTGAATGGCTTTGTCTTCGTAGTAAATTTTGCCTTTTTCTGGTTTGAACAGGCCTAACAAACATTTCAGCAAAACGGTTTTTCCGCTTCCACTTTGCCCGATGATCAAATTGGTTTTTCCCTTGTCGAATTCTGTAGAAATTCCTTTAAGGATTTCCTCCTCGCCAAAACTTTTATGTACGTTTTCTACCCTAATCATCAGCTCAGCATTAGTTGTGTAATAACATAATTGGCCGCAATAATCAGCACACTGGTCCACACGAATGAATTGGTGCTGGCCTTGCCAACTTCCAGCGCCCCGCCTTTCATATAGAACCCTTGCCACGAAGGCACTGTTGCCAAAATAAAGGCAAAAACAAAGGTTTTAAAGAAGGCATAAAATAATTGATAGGGAATAAAATCTTCCTGTAAGCCCGCAACGAAATCTGACGAGCTCGAAAATCCGCCGTACACTCCAGCGACCCATCCGCCCATAATTCCGAGAAACATGGAAACCACAATTACGAAGGGATAGAACATCAACGCCACGATTTTTGGAAAAACAAGATAATTCAATGAGTTAATACCCATGACTTCCAAAGCATCTATCTGTTCCGTAACGCGCATCGAGCCAATACTGGAGGTTATGAAAGAACCCACCTTTCCGGCCATGATGATGGAAATGAAGGTGGGGGCAAATTCCAGAATTACGGATTGGCGCGTGGCAAAGCCAATAAGACTTTTCGGGATTAATGGGTTGTCCATATTCAACGCAGTCTGGATAGCAACAACCCCGCCAACGAAAAACGATATAAAGGAAACGATTCCCAGTGAATTGATGATCAGATCATCAATTTCCTTAAAAACAAGATGCCTTAGCACAGATGTTTTGGTAAAACTGCCAAACACCCTTTTGAGCATTAAAAAATAGGAGCCAATATCTTGTAAGTACTTCATAAAAATGATCGCTACGGCTAAAATACTAAAATTAGCCCACTGTATATTGAAAATGCAAGTTTTAGCTTTTATTTATCAAATAGCGCCATCATTTTATGGTAGATCTCATTGCTTTCATAAATTCCGTTGAAGAGCGCAGCTCCGGGGCCCTCGGCAAAAACGGGAACCATGGTGCCCGAATGGCCGGGTGTGGAAAAACTGGGTTTTATTTTGTTGTAATCCTTGCCGTCCGTGGCCAAGGTATAACCACCCGTTTCGTGGTCTGCGGTAACAATGATCAAGGTTTCGCCGTTTTGTTTTGCAAAATCGAGCGCCACGCCCAGGGTTTTGTCAAAATCCAGCAATTCTTGAATTAAATAATCCGCATCATTATCGTGGCCGCCCCAATCAATTTGGCTTCCTTCAACCATTAGGAAAAAACCCTTTTCGTTTTTGGAAAGTTTTTCCAAGGCAAGTTTTGTTGCGTTCGGAAGGAAATCGCCGCGGCCCTCGCTCATTTTGGGCATGCCTTCCTCCGCCAAAAGAATCAGTTCCTTTTTGTCGCTGGGCGTTTGTGGGAGCGCGTCCGTGATTACCACATAGCCTTTGTTTTCCATTTCGGCCAACAGATTTTTTCCATCCTTTCTTTTATTGAAAAATTGTAGGCCGCCGCCTGCAAAAAAATCGACACCGCTGTTGGGGGCAAAAATGGCAATTTCTTCATACAGCCTGCGGCTTTTAACGTGGGCGTAAAAACTGGCAGGGGTGGCATGCTGAATGGAGGATGTGGCCACTATTCCTGTGGCAAGTCCGCGCTTGGAAAGTTGTTCCACAATAGTGGGCAATGGAATGGTGTCCATATCCACGGCAATGGCGCCGTTATAGGTTTTTTCGCCAGTTGAGAAAACCGTCGCCCCGGCTGCGGAATCGGTAACCAAATCGCTGGCCGAGGAGGTTTTGCTCAAGCCAATGGTGTGGAAACGCTCAAAATTGGGCTGGCCGTTTTTGTAGTAAATGGCAGTGGAAACCTGGCTTAAACCCATGCCATCGCCAATCATCAAAATAATATTCTTTGGTTTTTGTAATTCGGAAGCTTCGCTCGGAAACTTATTTTCCGTAACCTGAACGGAAACACAGGAAATGAATAAAGTAGTTGCAGAAAAAAATGCGGTAAAAAGGAAATGTTTGAATTTCATGGGGTTTTTTTTACGTACAAAAATAGCAATTAAATAAGGTTTGCTGGCCATAATAATCTCGGGCATTTTAACCAAGACCAATTTTTTCGCAGATTTTTTTCCAGCGCAGTTTGCGGATGAAGCTGCCCTCGGCCGGGGAAACCAGATATTCCATGTTGCTGCGTTTCGCTTTAAAAAACCCTAAAATCGTATTCCAAAAAAAGGGAATACTTTTTTTTTTGGATGCCAATTTTGCCGAGGCGATCAAGGTTAGCCAAAATCCGTAGCGCATTTTATAAAAGGCCTCGCCCTGTTTGTGTTTTGAGGCTTTTGTATAGACTTTCCCTGTGGGTTTTAAATGTTTTACGTGAAGAGATGTGTCTGTCTTTACTTTCCAACCGTGATACCTGGCCAGGAGTTCGTCCACAGTATCCCAGCCTATCGATTTTTTTAGCCCCCCGATGTCTTCAAAGCATTTTTTGCGATAGAATTTTATGGGGCCACGTACTTTAGTTTTTTCTGAAATGGCTTCAAACTCCCAACCGTTTTCTTTTTCTATGTAAAGGTTGCCACCGGCGATGCCTAATTTTTCATCGGAAGAAAAGAGCGCTAAAACATTTTCAAAATAATTTGAAGGCAATACGATATCTGCATCAAATTTTCCTATAAAATCAAAATCGACACCTAAAGTTTCAAAACCTTTGTAAAACGCATTAATAACTTTACTGCCAGGCTCATGAAATTTGTTAGAATGAAGGGAAACACTTTCAATAAACGAATAATTTTCTGAAAATTGATTGATTATTTTTTTTGTGCCGTCTGTAGAGGCATCGTTTACAACGATTACTTTTTTGGGAAGAACACTTTGATAAACAATAGATTGGAGCATCCCGCTAATAAAAGTTTCTTCGTTGTGGGCAGGAATAATAATTACTATATTCATTATGTAAAAATATTATATATTTAGTGATATTATATAGATTAAAAATTTTTCTTATGCGTAGATTATTATTTATTACAGCTTTATTCTTCCTTAATTCAACTATCGCACAGATATATGATGTAGCAGTTTATGAAAAAATAGGTTTTGAAATAGGAGGTTTTGGTGAAGATTTAGATATAGAAGATTGGTTTGGTTATGCTGTGGAAGGAATTGGCGATTTAAATGGTGATGGGGTTAATGATGTAGCGGTATCTGCGATTAAAGATGATGATGGGGGTTTTAATCACGGAGCTGTTTATATATTGTTTTTGAATCTGGATGGTTCTGTTAATAGTTATCAAAAAATTAGTGATACTGAAGGTAATTTCGATGGACAGTTGGATGAATGGGATATATTTGGCACATCAATTTCATATTTAGGAGACTTAAATAATGATGGTTTAATAGAAATTGGAGTAGGTGCAGAATATGATGGAGATGGGGGCTATTGGCACGGAGCTGCTTGGATTTTATCCTTGAATGTTGATGGAGCAGTACATTCTTATACTAAAATTAGCGATACTGAAGGAAATTTTAATGCCCCGTTGGATGATGAAGATGTATTTGGGACAGATATTGAATCCATTGGAGATTTAGATGGTGATGGATTAAAAGATATTGCAGTTTCAGCCAGAAGAGATCCCGATGGGGGGTCAGATAGGGGTGCAGTTTATATTTTATTTTTGAATAGTGATTTATCCGTAAAAAATTATCAAAAAATAAGTGATACTCAAGGTGGTTTAAACGATGTTTTGGAGGCAGGTGATTATTTTGGAGGATCTGTTGCAAATATCGGAGATCTTAACGGTGATGGTATTATCGATTTAGCTGTTGGTGCTTATCGAGACGATGATGGAGGTGCAAACAGAGGGGCTGTCTACATTCTTTTTATGAATATAGATGGTACTGTTGGCAGCTTGCAAAAAATTAGTGATATTTCAGGAAATTTTGATACGGAATTTAATGATGAAATGTTTTTTGGAAAATCAATTGACTTGATGGGGGATTTAAATGGTGACGAACTTATAGAAATAGCAGTTGGTGCTCGAGGATATCAAAATGATGGCGCTTTTAATTTTGGCGCTTTTTATATCCTTAATTTAAATGTTGACGGTACAGTAAATAGCTATGTTAAATATACAGAAGGACTTCAACATTTTGATGGAGATATAGATGAGGAAGATTCATTTGGATTTAGTGTAAGTAATATTGGAAGATTAACTGAAAAAAATAGTATAGCTGTTGGAAGTTTTTCTGATGATGAAGGGGGCTTTGAAAAAGGAAGCGTATGGATTTTGCAGTTGGGTGAAATTCTATCCATTGAAGAGTTAGGGTCTGATTCAAACACTATTTTCCTATATCCCAATCCTTCAAGAAATTCCTTTAGCCTTAATGAAATTGAAGGTGTTTCCAACATTCAAATTTTTGACACGAATGGTCGAAAGATTGTAAGCTATAATAATTTCAGTGCAAATCTATTCGATGTTTCCTATTTACCAATCGGAGAATATATAGTAAGAATCTCTTGGGATGCTAAAAATTCAAGAAGCTTTAAGTTGATTAAACAATAGCTACAATTTCTCGGCATAAACCAAATAATACCTTGGCGTAATTCTTCTGAGAATAGGGCGTATGCCTATTTTTTTTACTGGATTTGTAAATTTTTCACGCTTTATGATACGCCAACCTGCTTTTTCCAAAAGCCAGTCAAATTGCCAATCTTCAAATTCGTGGTAATGACGGTCCCACTCATCAGTTTTACTTCTATAGGCCGATGCAAACCAAAGTTTTAAAGGTACGGATGCCACCAATTTTTTTGCTTTAATCTCTTTCAAAACGTTGAATGGTGATATCAAATGTTCAAAGATTTCAAAGGCGGTAACAACATCAATATCTTCGCTTTTTACTGCATTTGTTTCCAAATCAAGGTCTTCGCCGCTTGTGTTGGCAACATTAAAACCCTCTTTTCGTAGAATTTCCGAAAATGGATTTGTAACGCCTAAATCCAATATTTTTTCTTCTTTGGAGATAACTTCGTTCAGAAAACGAAGCGTGTGTTTGTATCTTTTCTTTGGAAATCTGCCTTCGTACATTTTTTTAATTTGATCCCGATAGCTATCGGGACAGAATTCTGAATTCAGAATTAATTACACTTTATAAACTATCGCATTAATATTCATCCCCGCGCCCACGCTTGCAAAAATAACAACATCGCCCTTTTGGATGGAATGGCCTTCCAATTCGCCGTTCAAAACCAAATCATAAAGTGTGGGTACCGTTGCCACACTGCTGTTCCCCAGTTTATCAATACTCATCGGCATAATATTTTCCGGTGGGGTTTTGTCGTATAATTTATAAAAACGATTCACGATCGCTTCATCCATTTTTTCGTTGGCTTGATGAATAAAGATTTTTTTCACCCCATCAATCCCTACCCCGCTTTTGTCCAAACAGGTTTTCATGGCATCGGGTACATTGTTCAGCGCGAATTCATAAATTTTTCTGCCGTACATTTTTATATAGCGGCGATTGTCCTTTATTTCCAGATTGTTGCTTTCTCCAAAGAAAATAAAATGGGCCTCCTCAAAGGCAAAGGTTGCGCTGAAATGCGAAAGAAAACCTCCGGCTTCGTCAGTAGCTTCCACCACCGCCGCGCCGGCGCCATCGCTGTAAATCATGGAATCGCGGTCGTGCGGATCCACCACCCGCGAAAGGGCTTCGGCGCCAATGACCAAACATCTTTTGGCAATACCGGCTTTTATGAAAGCATAAGCCTGAATCATTCCCTCAATCCAGCCGGGGCATCCAAAAAGAAGATCATACCCAACGCAAGTGGGATTTTGTATTTTAAGATTATGCTTAACCCGCGTTGCAATGCTGGGCACGGTATCGCTCTGTACCGATCCTTCCTTTACGTCGCCATAATTATGGGCAACGATAATATAATCCAACGTTTCCTTGTCAATTTTTGATCGCTTTAAAGCGTTTTCGGCCGCAAAGGAAGCAATGTCCGAGGTGGATAGATGATTTGGAATGTAGCGCCTTTCTTGAATGCCGGTTATGGCCTTGAACTTTTCAATGATCACTTCATTTTCATGCCCAAAACGGGTGCCGTCCTCATTGTAGAAATGATGGTCGCCAAAATGTTCGTTCTTGGCGACCTCACTGGGAATGTAACTGCCTATGCCAATTATTTTCACATTCATTTCTTTTGAAATTTTTTTAAAAATACTGAAAAGCTTAAAAATTCAGAATTCAGAATTGTTAGGCTTCCATATAAGCTTCAATAGGGTTGCAGGTACAGATTAAATTCCGGTCGCCGTATGCGTCATCTACCCGTCTAACGGAAGGCCAGAATTTATTTTCGGCCACGTATTCCAACGGAAAAGCTGCTTCCTGCCTGCTGTACGGAAAATTCCAGATATCTCCGGTCACCATTTGCAGGGTATGTGGCGAATTTTTCAAAACGTTGTTCGGTTCGTCCTTATCTGCAGCCTCAATTTCTTTTCTGATGGCAATCATGGCATCGCAGAATTGGTCCAAAGCCATTTTGCTTTCACTTTCGGTGGGTTCAATCATCAGCGTTCCGGCAATGGGGAAGGAAACCGTTGGCGCGTGGAAACCATAATCCATTAAGCGTTTTGCGATATCCGTTACCTCAATCCCTTTGGCTTTGAACGGGCGGCAATCCACGATCATTTCGTGTGCCGCACGCCCGCGTTCGCCCGCATAGAGCACATCGTAATGGCCATTCAAACGTTCCTTGATGTAGTTTGCGTTTAGGATGGCATATTGCGTTGCTTTTTTCAGTCCATTAACGCCCAGCATGCAAATGTAAGCATAGCTGATCAGGCAGACCAAGGAACTGCCGTAGGGAGCTGCAGATATTGCGTTGATAGCCTGTTCGCCTCCGGTTTGAATTACCGGGTTTGATGGCAAAAATGGCACCAATTGTTTGGCGACGCAAATGGGTCCAACGCCCGGACCGCCTCCACCGTGGGGGATTGCAAATGTCTTGTGAAGGTTGAGGTGGCAAACATCCGCTCCGATAGCGCCGGGATTGGTCAAGCCAACTTGGGCGTTCATATTGGCGCCGTCCATGTAAACTTGGCCACCATTGTCATGGATTATACTGGTTATCTCTCGAATAGCGGACTCATACACCCCGTGGGTGGAGGGATAGGTAACCATCAAACACGATAGGTTATCCTTATATTTTTCGGCTTTTTCGCGAAGGTCTTCCACATCAATATTTCCTTCCTCAGTAGCCTTGGTAACCACCACTTGCATTCCGGCCATAACGGCACTTGCAGGATTGGTTCCATGGGCAGAAGAGGGAATCAGGCATATATTTCGATGGCTTTCGCCTCGGGATTCATGATAGGCGCGAATCACCATCAATCCGGCATATTCGCCCTGCGCGCCGCTATTGGGTTGTAGGGAAGTGCCGGCAAATCCGGTAATTTCAGTTAGCTGTTTTTCGAGTTTTTTCAGTACGGTTTGGTAGCCTTCGGCCTGTTCTACGGGCACGAACGGGTGCATATTTCCCCACATCGGGTCGCTCAATGGGAGCATTTCCGCGGCGGCGTTCAGCTTCATTGTGCAGGAGCCCAACGAAATCATGGAATGGTTCAACGAAAGGTCCTTGCGCTCCAGTTTTTTGATGTAGCGCATCAAATCCGTTTCACTGTGGTATTTGTTGAAAACTTCCTGTTGCAAAAATTCAGTCTTGCGGGCCACTTCCTTCGGTATTTTATTGCCTGTTTCCAAATCGGTAATTTTTTGGAAATTCTTTTTTACGGCTTCGGCAAAAATGGTGATGATTTTGTTCAAATCCTTCACCGTGGTGGTTTCATTTATTGAAATTGAAACGGTTTCGTCGTTGGGATAATAGAAGTTCACTTCTTTCGCTTCTGCCAAAAACTTGATTTTGGTAGCATCGGTTTTTATGGCGATGGTGTCAAAATAAGTTTCATTGGTTTGTTCAAACCCTAATTTTTCCAACGCATTGGCAAGAGTGGCAGCGCCGTTGTGAACTTTTTGGGCAATATATTTCAAGCCTTCCGGCCCGTGATAGACAGCGTACATCCCTGCCATAACCGCCAATAAAACCTGGGCGGTACAGATGTTTGAGGTGGCTTTGTCGCGTTTAATGTGCTGCTCTCTCGTTTGAAGCGCCATGCGCAGGGCACGGTTGCCGTCTGTGTCTTTGGTAACGCCAATGATCCTTCCCGGAATGCTGCGTTTGTACTCGTCCTTTGTAGCGAAAAAAGCCGCATGAGGCCCGCCGTAGCCCAGCGGGATTCCGAAACGCTGTGTGGTTCCCACCACTACGTCCACCCCGAAATGACCGGGAGATTCCAGCATTACAAGGCTTAAAATATCGGCCGCGATGGCGACCTTTATTTGGTTCTCGTTGGCTTTTTGAATGAAATTTTTATAGTTGTAAACTTTTCCGGTTTTGCTGGGATATTGCAGCAAAGCGCCAAAAAATTCTTCTGAAAAATCAAATGTTTCGTGGTTGCCAATCACCAATTCAATTCCGAGCGGGATGGATCGGGTTTTGAGCACCGAAAGGGTTTGGGGCAGGACCTCTTCAGAAACGAAAAACTTTGAGGCATCGGCCTGTTTTTTCTCTTTTTCGCGAACGTTGTAAAGCAGTGCCATCGCTTCCGCGGCGGCAGTTGCTTCATCTAAGAGCGAAGCGTTGGCCAGTTCCATTCCCGTTAAATCGGTAATGACGGTTTGGAAATTCAAAAGTGCTTCCAACCGGCCTTGGGCTATTTCAGCCTGATAAGGCGTGTAGGCCGTGTACCACCCCGGATTTTCTAAAATATTCCGTTGGATTACGGGCGGAGTGATGGACTGGTTGTAGCCTAAGCCAATATAGGTTTTGAAGAGCTTGTTTTTTGTGGACAGTTCGGTAATATGCTCCAGGTATTCCTGCTCGCTCATGGCCGTATCCAGGTCCAGTGCTTTTTTCAGAAGAATGTCGTCCGGAACGGTTTCGTAAATCAATTGGTCAATGTTGCCAACGCCAATGGTTTTGAGCATTTCGGGAAGATCATTCTCCCGGGGACCGATATGCCTTAAAGCAAAAGAATCTGTGTTCATAGTTAGGCCCGATTAACGGGTATGTTTTTGGGTTGTTTTTCCGTAAGTGAATTGGAACCGATAGGGTTCAGATAATATTCAGATTTTAAGGACGCAAAATTACAATATAAAAGATGAAATAGCTTCTTTTTAAAAGGCCGAAACGTATAATTTTTCAACTAAAGCATAAGGTTATGAACACTTTGGTTTAAATTTGGTTTTATGAAAATCCTGAAGCGTGTTTTTGCCTTTTATATCAATAGCAGCATTCACGTTGCTTTGGCCGTGGTGGCACTTATGGCAATCACGGCGTTGGAATATGGGCTGGCTGTTCCGTCCGCCCTTTGGGCATTTGTATTTCTTGGGGCCTTAACGGGCTATAATTTCGTAAAATACGCCAAGGTTGCCGGGCTTCACCATCGAAGTCTGACCCAGTCCTTGCGAACCATTCAGGTATTTTCAGGCATTTGCTTTGGGCTGCTTGCCTTTGTGGCATTTAGGCTGGCCATAAAGACCCTTTTGGTAGCGGTTGCATTTGGTTTGGTTACTTTTTTTTATGCGGTTCCGTTCATCAGACATAAAAACCTTCGGAATTTTTCGGGTTTAAAAATTTTTGTGGTGGCGGTTGTCTGGGCCGGCGTTACGGTTATAGTTCCTATGGTTGCTTCGGAGGTGCCCATTTCCTTGGACATCCTGCTTACTTTTTTCCAACGGGTTTTGATTGTGGTAGCGCTGATTCTTCCCTTTGAAATTCGCGATGTGCCCTATGATTCCCTAAATCTAAAAACACTGCCCCAGCAGGTGGGGGTGAGGACCACCAAATTAATTGGGGAGGGCGTTTTGTTGCTGTGCCTGGTTTTTGAATTGTTCAAGCAAAGCTCTGAAGTAGCCTATGTTATCAGTCTTTTGGTGTTCAGTACCGTTTTGGGATGGATCCTTTTAATTTCAAAAACCGAGCAGACGCGCTATTTTTCCTCTTTTTTGGTGGAGGGCCTTCCCGTTTTTTGGTGCCTTCTTTTTGTGTTGTTTGAAAAATTTTAGGCCGTTGGCTCCTCCTTTTGGGCCTCTTCAAATTTGATTTTCAGCTTTATTTTGGCTTGGGCCGGAAGTGTTTTTATATTGCAGGATTGCAGCTTCTGGGTAAGTTTCGTGTTTCTGTGTGCGTGATCGCGGCATATCCCGCAAAGTAGCAGGTGTATTTTTAACTTAAGTTTCTCGGACAGACTTGCTTCCTTGTATTGGCTTTTGTCACACACCTGGGCGGCCTGGTTGCATTTTAAAAATATATTCATAAATTTTAATTAAACCAATTTTTTTCAAGACAGGCAATCATCAACTTTCGCGCGCGGTGGATTATTACCCACAGGTTAGACGGAGTAATATTAAATTGTTTACACAATGCCTCGGTATCATAATCTTCAAGGGTCTTCAATTTAAAAATGGCTGCCTGTTTTTTTGGTAATTTCTCCATACATTCCAAAATGGCGAGGCGCAGCTCCTCATTCTCCATCGTATCCTCCGCGGTTTTGTCGAAAGGATCTGCCGCGTTTTCTTCCAACCAGTCGCCTTCCTCCTCCTCATTTCGATAGGAAATGTGGATCTCAGCCTTCCCTTTGGCCGAGTTGCTCCTGCGGTAATGGTCTATAATTTTTCGTTTTAGGATGGAAATCAGCCAAGTGCGTTCCGTAGCCTCGCCCTTAAAGTTTTTCTTAGATTTCAGCCCAGCCAAAAAGGTTTCCGAAATTAGATCCTGCGCAACCAGGGCGTCGTTCACCCTTACAATGGCGTAATTGTAAAGATAATCGGAATAGGTGTCGATCCATTTTTCGGGATTCAGAATTTCCACAGTGCACTAATTTAAGCCTATTTCAAAAATAGGAAAGTTTTAATAGCTACGGAAATAGGGGCCACCTAGTTTAAATTATTACGCGGGAAATAGTTAAACTTTTCAGGAAGTGGAATTTTTTGAGGATAAATTTTACTTTTACGGCGTTGAACCAAAAAAAACTCCCGATGATTAAATTTACTAAAGCTATACTTCCATTTCTGCTTTTTGCAACAACGGTCACGGCACAGCACGGCGCATCTTCTTTTGCCACCATGGATGCTGAGGATGCCATTTATATTAAACATCTGTTCCCCGAAGAAATCACGCTTTTTGAAAGCCGGGATGGCCAGGCCGCGGTTCTGCTTTCGGAAGAGGTGATCCATAGAATACACGATAACGTAAAAACCCATGGGCCCGGATATATCTTTCGGCCCTCTAAGGAAAAAGCGCTGCAATCGCTAAATAGAGTATCGCGCCGCAATCCTTTGGTGGATTTTACCATTACGGAAGACGCGTTTGTGAACGAATGTCTTGATCTGGTTGATGGAGCAAACATAGAAACCGATATTTTGGACCTTCAGCAATATGGCACGCGCTACCACAACAGATCCCAAGCCGTACAAGCCGTGCAGGACCAAAAAGCAAAATGGGATGCCATGATAATGGCGTCGGGCAGAACCGATGTGCACACCCGAATCTACAACCATGTAAACACGCCTATGCCGTCCGTTATATTGACCATGGATGGCGCCAACAACCCGGACGAGTTCGTGATTATTGGCGGGCATATTGATTCTACCGCATTTCCAGATAATGACAATGCTCCCGGGGCTGATGACAATGCCTCGGGAATTGCGTCGTTGAACGAAATGTTGCGCGTTCTTTTGGCAAAGAATTTTGTTCCAAACCGCAGCATTGAAGTAATGGCCTTTGCGGCCGAGGAAATAGGTTTGGTGGGCTCCGCTGAAATTGCCCAGGAATACGCCGCAAACGGGGTAAATGTTTTGGCCTTCGTCCAGTTCGATATGACCGGATTTAATGGTTCCAACAGCGATATTTATATTACGACCGATGCTTACAACAGTGCTTCGCTCAATAATTTTTTAACCGATCTGATGGATCATTACAATGCGTCAGGAACCCATGCCTTTACCTATAATTATACCGAATGTGGCTATGGCTGTTCAGATCATTTCAGTTGGGCGGACAACGGTTTTGAGGCCGCATTTCCGTTTGAGGCGGCGTTTGGCGATCATAACCCAAACATTCACAGCTCGGGCGATACGTACGCATTTTTCAACACACCCGAACATTCCGTTAAATTCGCCAAATTGGGCTTGGAATTCTTGATTGAGGCGGCCAAGCCGGAGACTCTTTCGGTAAATGATTTTTCGGAAAAAGCAATTAGTGTGTATGTAAAAGAAAAAACACTCCATTTTCGCCAAAACAATAAGGTTTCAAAAGTGAAGGAGGTTGCTGTTTTCAATCCAACCGGGCAGCTCATTATCTCTGATGAATTAAATAATGAATCCGGAAGTCTTGAGCTCAAACAACTGGCAAATGGATTTTACATTGCACAATTTAAACTGGAAAATGGTCAGGCGGTGACCAAAAAATTCATCTTAAATTAAAAACTTTTCGGCGTAATCCGGTAGGTACAATTGCCATGTAAAGGCTTCAAAGATAAAAATCCTTGAAGCCTTTTTTGTTTAGTGAAGCAATCCCGCCCGTTTCAATAGTGCCTCGGGATCGGGCTTTTGTCCTCGAAATTTAATATAAAGTTCCATCGGATCCACCGTACCGCCCTGCGAAAGCACAAAGCCTTTAAAGCGGTCCGCCACTTTTTTGTTGAAAATGCCTTCCTGTTTAAACAGGGCGAAAGCATCTGCATCCAGCACCTCTGCCCATTTGTAGCTGTAGTAACCAGCAGAATAACCACCCTGAAATATATGCGAAAAGGAAGTGCTCATACAGTTTTCCTTTACATCGGGATATAATTGGGTGTCATCAAAAGCGGCGACTTCAAAGGCTTTCACGTCTTTAATGCCGGAAGGGTCTTGCCCGTGCCAGGCCATGTCGAGCAATCCAAAACTCAATTGGCGCAGGGTTGCCATTCCCTCCAAAAACGTGGCGGATTCCTTTATTTTTTCAACATATTCCATCGGGATCATTTCCCCGGATTTGTAATGTGTTGCAAAGAGTTCCAACGTTTCTTTTTCATAACACCAGTTCTCCAAAATCTGGCTGGGCAATTCCACGAAATCCCAATAAACACCTGTGCCCGAAAGGCTTGGGTAGTGAGTGTTCGCCAACATTCCGTGTAGCGCGTGGCCAAATTCATGGAATAATGTTGTTACTTCATTAAAAGTCAAAAGTGACGGTTTGTTCGCAGTTGGTTTTGTGAAATTGCAAACAATGGAAATATGTGGACGGTCATTTATTCCGTCCTTAATTTGTTGTGGTTTATAAGAAGTCATCCACGCACCATTCCGTTTTCCCGCCCGCGGATGGAAGTCGGCGTAAAAGATGGCAACCCCTTCACCTTCGTCGTCCTTTACCTCATAAGTTTTTACATCGGGATGGTATTTATCGATGTGTTGCACCTCTTCAAAATGCAGTCCGTATAACTTTTCAGCAACCGTGAAGACGCCGTTAATTACATTTTTTAATTCAAAATAGGGCTTCAGCTTTTCGTCATCCAGATTGAACAATTTCTGCTTCAATTTTTCGGAATAATAAGCGCCGTCCCATTTTTCCAAACGGCCGATACCGTCCAGTTTCTTCGCGAATTGGGTCAATTCATCAAACTCCTTTTGGGCGGCAGGTTTTGCTTTTTCGAGCAATTCATTTAAAAATGATTGCACCTTTTCGGGCGTTTCGGCCATGCGTTCTTCCAAAACAAAATGGGCGTGGCTTTCATAGCCCAACAAATTGGCCCGTTTATGGCGAAGGGTTACAATCTGCAAAACATTTTGTTGGTTGTCCAATGCATCCTTGTGAAACCCTTTTGCGCCAAAGGCAATCGCCATTTTTTTGCGCAGTTCGCGATTGTCGGCATAAGTCATAAACGGCACGTAGCTCGGGTAATCCAAAGTGAAGATCCAGCCGTCCTTTCCTTTTTCCTCGGCAGTTTGGGAAGCGGCCTCAATCAAGCCTTCGGGCAGGCCGGAAAGGTCTTTTTCGTCTGTTATATGAAGTTGAAACTTGTTGGTTTCTGCCAAAACATTTTCGCCGAAAGTCAATTTCAACTTTGCGAGTTCTGCGTCAATTTTGCGCAGTTCGGTTTTCTTTTCTTCGGAAAGGTTGGCACCATTTCTGGAGAACGCTCGGTATTTTTTATTGAGGAGCATGTGCTGTTCCTCTGTAAGATTCAACAAATCTTTTTGCTTGTAAACTGATTTGATCCTTTCAAACAATTTTTCATTCAGCAATATATCATTGCTGAACTCCGTGAGCATAGGCGAAACTTCCTGTGCTATCTTTTGGATTTCGTCGTTGGTTTCGGCGCTGTTCAAATTGAAGAAAATGCTGCTGGCGCGTTCCAGTTTTTCTCCCGTAAATTCCAACGCTTCCACGGTATTCTTAAAAGTTGGTGCATCCGGATTTGAGGCAATTGTATTAATCTCGACTTTTGTAGCCTCGATCAATTGGGTGATTGCCGGTAGGAAATGTTGGTTTTTTATTTTTGAAAATGGAGCGGTGTTGAAGGGTTGTAATAGGGGGTTCATTAAAGATTTTAGATTTTAGACGTTAGATTTTAGATTCAATATTTTTGAAACCTAAAATTCGAAATTTTAAACGCTGAACGCTGACTACTGCCCGTTGCGAACTTGTTCAGCGCCTTCCTCAACTTTGGATTTAAGACTCTGTTTAAAAGCGATGATTCTATCCAAAACAGCCGTATCGGACGCGCCGATAATCTGTGCAGCCAGGATACCCGCATTTTTGGCGCCATTCAATGCAACGGTGGCAACGGGAACGCCGCCCGGCATTTGGAGGATTGACAGAATGCTGTCCCAGCCGTCAATGGAGTTGCTGGATTTTACGGGTACGCCAATGACCGGCAAGGGGGAAAGGGAGGCGATCATCCCCGGAAGGTGCGCCGCGCCGCCCGCGCCTGCAATAATTACTGCAATACCTCTTTTATGGGCATTCTTTCCGTAATCGAAAAGTTTGTCGGGGGTACGGTGGGCGGAAACGATGTCCACTTCCACTTCAATATTGAATTTCTTTAGAATATCCACGGCATCCTGCATTACGGGCAGGTCGCTGGTGCTTCCCATTATTATTGCTACTTTATTCATTGGTTTCAGGTTTCAGGTTGCAAGTTTCAGGTTTTTACTTAATGAAACTAACAATTTATATTAAGTGTGATTTTTTATCCATTCAATTATTTTATCTGTATTTATTTCACCCGTTGAGATCGATATTATAAAATCATAAATATCATTTTCTGAGGCTTTAAGGTCATAACCATCCTCTGCCAATAATAATCGCATGAAGGCATATCACATCCTTTTGTTTCCGTCAATAAAAGGATGGTTTATTATAATACTTTCAATTATTGCTGCCGATTTTTCAATTGCGGTGGGATATAAATCTTCGCCATCAAATGTTTGGAAGGGACGATTAAGGGCAGACAACAAACTTCTTGTATCTCTTATTCCCGCTGAGCCACCTGATACTTTGGCAATAATTTCATTTAATTCTTTCGATAGTTTTAAAGAAATCATTGTGCCAGCCTATCAAATAACTTCTTCTCTTTATTAAGCAAATCCTTTACATATTCTTTACGTTTTTCGTCCTGACCAATAACCTTTTCAATTAAATATAGAGCTTCATCCACTTGCTCTTCAGACAAAGATTCCATTGTCTTTTTTAGGCTTTTCTTTTTCTCTAAGAATGTCATTTCAAAACTTTTATGAAAGATACAAAAACTATCATTTACTTATAACCTCAATAGTCTTCTTCACCTCCTCCGCAATCTTGCGCGCTTGGTTTAGGTCTTTGTTAACGATGGTTACGTGCCCCATCTTTCTAAAGGGGCGGGTTTCCTTTTTGCCGTAAATGTGGGGCGTTACCCCTTCCATCCCGAGGATTTTTTCAATGTTTTTATAGACTACTTGGCCAGTGTGGCCTTCGGCGCCTACTAAGTTAACCATGATGCCGCCAACTTTACTAGCTGTATTTCCCAAAGGTAAATCTAAAATAGCTCTTATTTGCTGCTCAAACTGGTTGGTATAACTGGCTTCTATGCTATAGTGCCCACTGTTGTGGGGTCTTGGCGCTACTTCGTTTACGAGGATTTCATCGTCCTCGGTCTGGAACATTTCTACCGCCAAAAGACCTACATGCTTAAATGCTTCGGAAACTTTTGTTGCCACCGCCCTTGCTTTTTTTGCAACTGCTTCGTCTATACGAGCAGGGCAGATCACGTATTCCACTTGGTTGGCCTCGGGGTGAAATTCCATTTCAACCACGGGATATGTTTTTACTTCTCCCGAAGGATTTCTGGCTACTATTACAGCCAATTCATTTTTAAAGGGAATTAACTTTTCTGCAATGCAAGCGCCTTCGGGAAGTGGAATTACAGCTTCGGCA
The DNA here is from genome assembly GCA_048265145.1 of Aequorivita sp. Classification (GTDB taxonomy): domain Bacteria; phylum Bacteroidota; class Bacteroidia; order Flavobacteriales; family Flavobacteriaceae; genus Aequorivita. The sequence continues at coordinate 41,015 of JBLXCF010000010.1, read as the reverse complement.
TCGCGGATGATGCTCACCCCTTTGCCATCGTAGCCGCCGGTGCAGCTTTTCCACACAAAGGGAAAGTGCAGCTCTTTTCGGACAATGGCTTCGTTTAAATCGTTTTTGTCTTTGTAAACCTTAAAAGGTGAAGTAGGAATTTGGTGCTTTTTATAATATTGTTTTTGAACGCCTTTATCCTGAATTTTCCGAAGGGTCGCGGCGCTGGGATAAACTTTGATGCCTTCGTTTTCAAGTTTTTCCAGTGCTTCCACATTTACGCCTTCAATTTCAAAAGTGAGCAGATCCACCTTTTTTCCGAAGTTGTAAACGGTTGTAAAATCCATAAGATCGCCTTGTTCAAAATAGTCGGTCGCGAGGCGGCACGGGGCTTCGGCGCTGGGGTCGAGCACGTGGGTGCGGATGTCCCATTTGCGGGTTTCGAAAAGCATCATCTTGCCCAATTGTCCACCGCCGAGAATGCCGATGGTGAAGTCTGAAGAAAAGTAGCCCATAACTTTGGTTGCTGGAAGTTTTGGTTTGATTGTGCAAAGATAGGGAAATCCTATTCAGCACTAGGCAGGGGTATTTAGGTTCAGTATTAAGTTTGCCGTTTGCTTTTTTTTAAAGGTCTTAAATATTGGGTATTCAGTTTTCCTTAAATGGTTTGGCTTTAGGAAGTATTTCAATTGCCCGATTAAAAATTCAATATCTTTGGTTTTCTTCTTGATTTTTAAAACCGAAATAATGCCAACAAAAAAAGTTCTGCCCGCCACCCAAAGAAACACCTTATTGGAAATATTAGAAACCCGTTTTGAAAAGAACGCCCACCGCCACAAAGGAATTTCCTGGCTGGAAGTTAAAAATAGATTGCTGGCCCAACCCAAAAAACTTTGGACATTGGATGCAATGGAGGAAACAGGCGGCGAGCCGGATGTGGTGGGCCAAGATAAAAAAACAGGTGAATTTCTATTCTACGATTGTAGCCCCGAAAGTCCCAAAGGCCGAAGAAGCTGTTGTTACGACCGCGCGGGATGGGAGTCGCGAAAGGAACACCGTCCCGATACTACGGCCATAGATATGGCTGCCGAAATGGGCGTGGAACTGTTGACGGAAAGCGAATATCGGGATCTGCAAAAACTGGGCACCTTCGACTCCAAAACGTCCAGCTGGCTGAAAACCCCCGAAGATATCCGAAAGCTGGGCGGGGCCATTTTTGGCGATTTTCGGTACAAAACTGTTTTTATATATCACAACGGAGCGCAATCTTATTATTCCGGTAGGGGATTTCGCGGGGTGTTGCGGCTCTGACAAAGAAACAGGGGATTGGCGATACATAAACACCGCTAAAAAGAAATGCCGATATCCTTTTGTCACAAACGGCTGGTTTTATATTGGAAGCTTTAAAATAAATTTGAAAAATGGAAATCCATATTACTTCCAAATCATTAACTTAGTGCTGCTTACACATATTTTTAATATGAAATCCATAAACCGTTGTTTTTCCTTTTTGCTGTTTCTGATCCTATTGTCAGGTTGCAAGGCAACATTGGCTCCGGCTTACGACCAAGCTATTGTAGATAGGGTAACCCAGAGCAGTGAACTGGCCATGCGATTTTTTGCGGAGGTGGAGGGCGGCACCGAGAGTGAACGTTTTGGCCAGAGAGAATCCACCTATAATATTTTGATTGGCGCTTTTGAATCCTTAAAACTTCAAGCCAAGGCCCGGCCCGTTCCCGAAAATGTGGCATTGGAAAAAATAAACGAGCTCCTGCAGGCAAAGGGAAGCAACGCTGTTTCGGGTGAATATCCCAGTGCTTTTGCATTCGAGAAGATTGCCGAAACTTTCCGAAAAATGAAGGAGATTGATAGTCGCCAAGGTCTTAAACCCCTTGCGCTACAGGCCTTTAAAGGACAAGTGGAAATTTTTTTGGATCAGGCAATTACCTATGAAAGTTTCTTAAAAAGATAATAATATGGCAGACGAGGTAGCTACCCTTATAAGTGGAATAAAGAATATAGCTTCCACCATTCTTGAAAAGGATATTGCCACGGTGCGCGGTTTCAGCGAGCGCCAAGTGGAGGCCATTGCCAAACAGACCGTCATTATCCAAAAGGGCATTGCAAACGGCGATATTGATGAAGATTTACGTGAGTTTTTCCTGGATGGACTAGAGGCCATGGCCCTCAATTTTGTGAACACCTTGAAAGGTATTTTGATGGTAACACTTGAAAAATTGTGGAATGCCATAGTAAATTTCCTGTACAATGCCGTTGGAATAGTGCTCTAATCCATTAAAAGAATTGGTTTTCCATGGTAACGATTGAAAAACACGGAAAAAATTTTGTTTTTGAAATTAGGGGCTTTCACAAGCTTTGGGCTTTGAAGAGCCAACTTACCATTCCTGTAGAAAATATTATTGAGGCCTATCCCAACCAGCAGCGGTTGGATTTTCTGCCTGGCCTAAGAATGCCGGGCACCCCTATTCCGGGCCTTATAACTGCCGGAACCTACATTTTGAAGGACGGCATCATTTTTTGTGATGTTGTAAACCACCAAAACAGCATTGTTGTGGAGCTTCGCGATCAATATTATAAAATGTTGGTGATTGAAGTGGAAAATCCCTCGGAAGCCATCCGCTTATTGGCCAAGCGATGATTTCTTTTATTTTTGAACCGCGTCCATTTTAGAGGCCAGCAATTTTCCAAAGCTCCACCCAACTTTCATTGTTTTGAAACTACCTTGGTTTAAAGGCGATTTCAGGGGTATTTTTCATAAATTTGCAACTTCGTTTTTAATCATTAAAAAACTTCCATGACTAATATTATTCTCTTTGGGCCTCCCGGGGCGGGAAAAGGAACCCAGGCCAATTTCTTGAAAGAAAAATACAATTTGGTGCATATTTCCACGGGCGACGTTTTTCGCTTCAACATAAAAAATGAAACCGATCTTGGAAAACTCGCGAAATCGTTTATCGACAAGGGCAAATTGGTCCCCGATGAAATTACCATAGATATGCTCAGCAACGAAGTAGATAAAAATCCCGATGCAAACGGCTTTATATTTGACGGTTTCCCAAGAACCGAAGCGCAGGCCGAGGCCTTGGGCCACTTAATGGACGATAAAAATTCGCAAATTGATGCCATGGTCGCCTTGGAAGTAGCAGATGAAGTTTTGGTGAAACGCCTTTTGGAACGTGGCAAAACTAGCGGCCGTGCAGACGATGCCGATGAAAGCATCATCCGAAACAGGATTAAGGTTTATTACAACGAAACCGCAATTTTAAAGGATTATTACGAAAAGAAGAATAAATACTACGGCGTTGACGGGGTGGGAAGTATTGCAGAAATTACGGAACGTTTAAGTAAGGTTATAGACAGTTTGTAGTTTATTATTTATGGTTTGGGATATCCAACAATAAACAATAAACAATAAACAATAAACGATAAAAAGTGACTGAAGGCAATTTTGTAGATTACGTAAAAATAAACGTTACCTCCGGCAAGGGCGGGCAGGGCAGTAAACACATGCGGAGGGAAAAATACATACCCAAAGGCGGCCCCGATGGCGGTGATGGCGGGCGTGGCGGGCACGTAATACTGAAAGCCAATAAAAACCTTTGGACCCTTTACCATTTAAAATTCCAAAAACATTTCAGGGCGGAGCACGGCGAGCACGGCAGCAAACAGACCAGCACGGGCGCAGATGGCGCAGATGTGTATGTTGAGGTGCCATTGGGAACGGTAGTGCGCGATAAGGAAACCGAGGAAATACTATTTGAACTCACCGAGGATGGCGAGCAAAAAATAGTGGCCAAGGGCGGTCGCGGTGGTTTAGGCAACGCCCATTTTAAAAGCGCAACCAACCAAACGCCGCGATATTCACAACCTGGAGAGGAGGGAGAGGAAAGAGACCTCATCCTTGAATTGAAAATTCTCGCCGATGTGGGTTTGGTAGGGTTTCCAAATGCTGGAAAATCAACCTTGCTTTCGGTGATCACCGCGGCAAAGCCTAAAATTGCCGATTATGAATTCACTACCTTGAAACCAAATTTGGGTATCGTGGAATATCGCAATTTTAAAACCTTTGTAATGGCCGATATTCCCGGGATTATTGAAGGAGCTGCGGAAGGAAAGGGAATTGGGCACCGTTTTCTTCGCCATATTGAACGTAATTCTACTTTGTTGTTTTTGATTCCCGCAGATGCGCCGGATATAAAGGAACAATACGATATTTTGGTGGACGAATTGCGCCGTTACAATCCACAACTTTTAGACAAGGAACGGTTGGTGGCCATCAGCAAAAGTGATATGCTGGACGAGGAATTGAAGGCTGAAATGAAAAAGATTCTCGACAAACAGTTTAAAGGGATTCCGTATCTGTTTATTTCCTCCGTGGCTCAGCAAGGGTTGACGGAGTTAAAGGACAAGCTTTGGGCGATACTGAATTGATTTATGTTGTCAGGCTGAGCCTGTCGAAGCCTCATTCTGAGTTGTAAAATCATTCTACCAATAACCTCTCTACTGCTTTCTTGGCAGCAATTAAAACTTTTCTTAAAAATTTCTTAAATAAATTTCCATAACTCGTTTATTTCTTTTTTCTTGCTCCCCTTAAATAGGTGTTTATGAAAAAAGGATTACTCTTCGTTTTATTATTGGTTTGTTTTATTGGGTTTGGGCAGTGTAATTTTCGGTTTACTGAACAATCACACATTGATAATTTTGCTTCTGATTATCCCAATTGTACAGCTATTGATGGTCTAGAAATTATAGGTAATAATATTACTAATTTGCATGGACTTTCTCAAATTACTTCTGCCAATGTGTTGATTATTGCATATACAGAAATTCAAAATTTTGAAGGTTTGGAGAACTTAGAAAGTATATCTGAAACCTTTATGGTTACGGAAAATAATTCCCTTGAAAATTTTATTGGATTTTCATCATTATCTTCTTTACGTTCTGTTACATTTTCTTCAAATAATAATCTTAGCAGTTTCCATGGTCTGGAAAATTTGGTAATAGTTGAAGGTCATTTCGATATAAAACAAAATGAGCTGTTGAGTAGCTTAAATGGGCTTCAAGGATTAACCTCTTCATTTTCTTTTTCTATTGCAGATTCTGCCATTATAAATTTTGAGGGTCTGAGTAATTTAACAACCTGTGGTAGGTTCTCTTTGGGAAATAATCCTCATCTTATAAACCTTTATGGATTAGAGAGTTTAGCTACATTGGATGAGTTAGTAATTTTCGAAAATGCCAATTTAGTTAGTTTAGATGGCATTGAAATTCTTAATCAAGTAGAATCGGGAGTAGAAATTTATCATAATGAAAATTTAAGTTCAATAGATGCATTAAGTCAAATTGTTCCTACAAATTATGTTATGGCATTAAACTCCAATCTAACAGAATGTGCAATTAATTCAGTATGTCAATCGATTTACCAATATCCAGATTATTATGTATATATTGATGTAAATGGACCAGGCTGTAATTCTGTTCCAGAAGTAGAAGCCCAGTGCCAATTAACAATAACAGAAACCGATTTTTCAGAAAAACTTTCCCTGTTTCCAAATCCGGTTTCATCAATTCTGAATATTGAAATCCCAACGCCCATTTCTTTTCAAAATGCTCGCATATATTCAACATTGGGCCAACTGATTCTTGAAACTTCAGAAAAAACAATCAATTTGGAAACCCTTTCCGCAGGCATCTATCTTTTGGAAGTGGCTACCGATAGGGGCAGCGTGACCAAGAAAATTGTTAAACAATAACAAACGTTAAACCCAAAGGGGCATTTTTGCGTATTTTTAATGAAAAGAAAATGCCATGAAGCTCCTCGCTATTTTTGCTGTTACCGTGTTACTCGTTTCCTGCGGCGCGACCGTGGCAGTAGATTATAACGAACAAATAGATTTTTCAAAATACAACACTTACAATTATTTTCCCTCCATTGACTCCGGCCTCAGCGAATTGGATGATGGCCGGATCATGCAGATAACCGACAGCCTGCTGCAGCAGCGCGGTTTTGTGAAAAGTGAAACTCCCCAATTGTTTATCAATTTTTATGCACGCGAGAGCGTTTCCCGCTCGCGGAACACCATTGGTATCGGCATTGGCGGTGGCGGCGGTAACGTAGGCGTAGGTGTTAGCGGCGGAATTCCCATTGGGGGCAATGTGCTAAACCAACAGTTAACGATGGATTTTATAGATGCAGAAAAAGACGAGCTGGTTTGGCAGGCCGTAGCGGAAGGCGAAATGAAGGAACGTGCAACCCCGCAGCAGAAAGAGGCGTATTATGTTTCGGTCCTGCAGAAAATTTTAAAAAATTATCCACCAAAAAAATAATTGAAACTCAAATAAAGGAAGATTCTAAAAACCAAAAACCAAAAACTAAAAAGCCCCAAATTTTGATCAAAAATATAGTAATTCTTCTTTTACTGTTTCCTTTCTGTGGAAACGCCCAAACCAACTACCAACAGGCAGAGGAATACTTCAAACAGGAAAATTTCAGCAAGGCAAAACCTCTTTTTGAAAACTATCTGAAGCAACATCCCGGTGATAAAAAGACCCGGGAATATCTGGGAGATATTGCGGGCTACCAAAAGGATTGGGACACGGCGATTTCTTATTATAAAAGTTTGGTAAACGAGGAGGAAAGTAACGCCAATTACCATTTTAAATACGGCGGCGCGTTGGGCTTCAAGGCATTGTCCGTTAGCCGAATTCGGGCGGTAACCTATATTGGCGATATAAAACACCATTTGGAACGTGCCGCGGCACTCGACCCAAAGCATATTGAGACACGCTGGGCCTTGGTGGAATTCTACATTCAGTTGCCGGGCATTATCGGTGGAAGTGAAAAAAAGGCAATTGCGTATGCCGATGAATTGGGAACCATTTCAAAAGTGGACGAATACCTCGCAAAAGGCTATATCGCCGAGTATTCCGACAGACCGAAAGATGCGGAAAAGTATTACAAAAAAGCGATAGAAGTAGGCGGGTCGCCACATACTTATGAAAAACTTGCCGGCCTTTACGAAAAGAACAACCAGCCGAAGGAAGCTTTGGAAACCACTTCAAAATCCTTAAAAATCCACAAGCGCAACCAGCTCAATTACCAAATTGGCAAAATTTCGGCACAGTACAATCTAGAACCCGAATACGGAATTGAATGTCTGAGTGAATATTTGGCCAATTATTCCATAAAAGATGGCGTGCCCAAGGATTGGGCCTATTTCCGATTGGCGCAGATCTATAAAAACCTCGGCAAAAAACAAATCGCCCTAACTTGGATAAATAAAGCTTTAATCGACCGTAAAGATTTCAAAGAGGCTCAACAAGAAAAATCACTTATTCTTGCTCTTTAAAATTAAAAAAATTCCCCCTTTGAAGGGGGGCAAGGGGGATGTTTTAACTTTGTATCTTTACATCTAAACTCATAAACTCATAAACTCTTCAACTAAAAAATGAAAATCCACTTCATAGCCATTGGCGGCAGCGCGATGCACAATCTTGCATTGGCATTGCATCAAAAAGGAGACACCATAACGGGCAGCGACGATGAAATTTTTGAACCCTCAAAATCTCGCTTAGAAAACATAGGTCTTCTACCTGAAAAGGAAGGTTGGTTTCCCGAGAAAATATCTTCGGAATTAGATGCCGTTATTCTCGGAATGCACGCCAAGGCCGACAATCCCGAATTGTTGAAGGCGAAGGAGCTCGGTCTAAAAATCTATAGTTATCCCGAATATCTTTATGAGGCTTCCAAAACCAAAACCCGCGTGGTTATTGGTGGTTCCCACGGAAAAACCACAATCACCTCCATGATTCTGCACGTAATGAACTATCACGGAAAGGATGTGGATTATATGGTGGGCGCCCAGTTGGAAGGGTTTGACACGATGGTAAAGATTACCGACGACAATGATTTTATGGTTATTGAAGGCGATGAATATCTTTCCTCGCCCATAGACCGTCGCCCAAAATTTCATCTTTACAAACCGAACATTGCCTTGTTGAGCGGCATTGCTTGGGACCACATAAACGTTTTCCCAACCTATGAAAATTATGTGGAGCAATTCGAGATTTTTCTAAACGAAATCACCAACGGCGGTGCGATCATTTACAACGAAGAAGACGCTGAGGTTAAACGCGTAGTGGAAGCGGCGGTAAATCCCATAAAAAAATATCCGTACCAAACTCCCGAATATTCCGTGGAAAACGGAACCACGCTTTTGGAAACTCCCGAAGGTCCGATGCCTGTTGAAATCTTCGGAAAACACAATTTAAACAATCTTGAGGGCGCCCGCTGGATTTGCCAATTGATGGGCGTGGATGCCGAGGATTTTTACGAAGCCATTGCAACCTTTAAAGGCGCAAGCAAACGTTTGGAAAAAATTGCCGAAACAAAAACCGCGGTGGCATATAAGGATTATGCACATTCGCCAAGCAAAGTGAAGGCCACAACGGAAGCCGTAAAAAACCAATATCCCGACAGAAAACTAATAGCCTGTTTGGAACTGCACACCTACAGCAGCCTAAATCCTGAATTTTTGAAGGAGTACAAAGGCACATTGGATGCTGCCGATAGTGCCGTGGTTTTTTATTCGCCACACGCAGTAATGATTAAACAGTTGGAAGAAATAAAAGGTGAACAAATTGAGGAAGCCTTTAACCGCGATGATTTAGTAGTTTTCACAAATCCAGCCGATTTTAAAACCTATCTTTTTTCGCAGGATTATGACAATACCTGTCTGCTGTTGATGAGCAGTGGGAATTATGGTGGGTTGAATTTTGAGGAGGTAAAGGGATATGTTGAAAAGAAGTAAGACCGCTGCGCTATAAGACATAGGACTTAAGACGCTGTTAACAGGAATTTCGTCTTACGTCCTTTGTCCTAAAGTCTTATGTCATTTTCTTGAAGTCTAATGTCATTTCTTATAAATTTCTTCAATAAATTTTGAAACGTCATTCTTTGAATTTCGCTTTAATTCCTCCTTCGCATTCTCAAAATCCTGCGGAATTTTATCCTGCGAAAGCTTAAATTTCCCTTCCCAATTAGTGATTTCGATTTCAAATGCTTGAATGTAATCTATCAAGCGCTCCATTCTCGGATCGTCTTTTTTAAGAATAAATCGTTGGGCATCACCTTCCAGAAATTCAGTCATATCCACCATAGTTTGCTTTATTGCTTCTGGCTCATTTATAAGTTGAAGCCTTCCTGTAACGTGCACGATTATGTAATTCCACGTAGGCAATTGCGCGGTTTTGTAAATGCTTGGCGAAATATAAGTATCGGGACCTTTAAACACGACGGTAACTTCTGCACAATCTTTTAAAGTTACCATTTGTGGATTGCTTCTGTCCAGGTGTGCTACCAGTTTTTTGGAAGTTTCATTGTAGATAAAAGGTATGTGCGTTACAAACGGTTCTCCATCCTTCGCAGTAACCAGCATTCCCAACGGATACTGTTTTAGTACCGAAATCATTTTTTCAATATCGTGGCTTTGGTGGTGCGGTGGGGGATACATTTTGATTTTAGATTGTCGATTTACGATTTTTGATTGCTGAAGTATTTTTATAATCGTAAATCTACAATCGTAAATCGTAAATATTGAATTAATGAAGGATTTTTTCCATTATGACCTAAGCTTTGGAAGTCAATGATTTAAAAAACACAAATCCAAACCCCAAAAAAAGCATCAAATGGAACGGGAATAGTCCGAAATCGCCACCTTGATCGCCCACAACAAAGGCGCTGTACATTCCGAAGGCAAAATAGAGCATCAAAACCCCTTCAATAATCACGTTTGGCGATATGTTTTTGGTGAGGTATTTATTGCCTTTCCAACCATCTTTCAGCGCTCCAATGTTAAATTTCGGCGTACGGATAAATTCGCTTTTCTTCCCAAAATGGCCTTCCAAAACGGCAATGGAATTGTGCAGCGAAAACCCCATCGCCACTGAAAAGAAGGTGAAAAACATAGCGGTATATTTCAGAAAATGCTTTAACCCGCCGCCATAAATACTTTTGTAGGTAAACCAATAGCAGATAAAAAAGATAAGCGTGCTTATCACGAAAAAGCTCATAACGTAGAAATAGAGCTTCAAATGCTCGTATTCGTTTTTGATGTAAAGCATCGGAATACTCAAGATTGCCACTATCAAAATGTTCAAAAACATAGTGCTGTTCAGCAAATGCAGAAAACTGTGCAATTTGGTTTTAAGGGAAATATCCCTACTTTTAAAAACGCGCCAAGCCATTTTCTGAAAGTTTTCCGCGCCGCCTTTGTTCCATCGGAATTGTTGCGAACGTGCCGCACTGATAACCACGGGAAGTTCCGCCGGTGTTTCCACTTCCTCCAAATACTTGAACTTCCAGTTTTTGAGTTGGGCGCGATAGCTGAGGTCGAGGTCTTCGGTAAGTGTGTCGCCCTCCCAGTTACCGGCATCGAGGATGCATGCTTTGCGCCAAACGCCCGCCGTACCGTTGAAATTTATAAAATGGCCCTTGCTGTTTCGGCCCACTTGTTCCAAAGTGAAATGCGCGTCGAGTGCAAAAGCCTGCACGCGGGTGAGTATCGAATAATCGCGGTTTAAGTGCCCCCAACGTGTCTGTACTACGCCTATTTCGGGGTCTTTAAAATAAGGGATGGTATTTTTCAACCAGTTTTTCTTCGGTAGAAAATCGGCATCAAAAATCGCGATATATTCGCCTTTGGCAGTCTTTAAACCTTCCTTTAGGGCGCCAGCCTTAAAGCCTTCACGGGTTTTACGGGTTACGTGCTGAATGTCCAATCCCGTTTTTCGGAGTTTTTTTATATGAATTGCGGTCTCTTCAAAAGACTCGTCGGTACTGTCGTCCAGCACTTGTATTTCCAGTTTCGTTTTCGGATAATCAATTTCAGAAATATTGTCCAATAGGCGTTGCATAACATACAATTCGTTATAAACTGGCAATTGGATGGTTACGTAAGGAATTTCTTCTTCTTTTGAAAAATCGAAAGTCGGTGCGTTTTTGTGGTGCTTTCGGGCACTCAGGTAATTGAACAGCAAGTTGAGTTGCGCCAAAGCGTACATGAAAATGAGGAGCAGGGCGATGGAATAAACGACAATGATTATTGATTCAAGAATCATTTTTTGAAACTGTATTTGAAAATCCAACCCAGGATTTTGATACCGGCAAAGATAGCACCTTTTACGGTCCCCGAAACTTTGGATACCCCGATGCGGTTTTTGTAACTAACGGGCACTTCCACATAGGAAAACTTTTTTTTCAAAACTTTTAGCTGCATTTCCACGGTCCAGCCGTAGGTTTTGTCCTCCATATTTAGGGCGCGCAATTTTTCGTATTTAATGGCGCGAAAAGGCCCAAGATCCGTAAATTTTGAATTGAAAAAAAACCGTATCAGTTTGGTTGCCAATGCGTTTCCGAAGCGCTGAGGAAATGTCATCGAGCCAGCTTCACGCAATTCTTTTACACGCGCACCCACCACAAAATCTATGTCATCTTCTAAAATGGGAGCAACGATTTTTGTCAACTCCGAAGGGTAATCGCTGTAATCGCCATCGAGAAAAACAACTATATCCGGTTGTTGAGCGGAACCGAAATTTGAAATGTATTCCAGCCCTTTCAAACAAGCATTGCCGTAGCCAGTTTTGGGTTGAAAAAGCACGGTAGCCCCGGCCTTTTTGGCTACTTCCGAAGTATGGTCGGTTGAATTGTTGTCCACCACGATTATTTCTGAAACAAAATCGGGAATCTCGGCAATCACTTTTCCAATCGAAGCCTCTTCGTTATAAGCGGGGATTATTACTTTGATATTTTGCTTCATTTGGAAAGTAGAAATCAGACCTCACAGGTCTTGAAGACCTGTGAGGTCTAAGCGTTGTCATTCGATTGGCGAATTTCAGAAAAATAAACTTTACATTGTAGCTATTTTCAACTTCAAAAGCAAAATCCTTGGAAAATTTCTGGCTCCATCTGGGCAATTGGTTTTTTATCGTTTTTCATACGTTGCTTATTGTATTTAATCTTTTTGGTTGGATTTTTCTGAAGACCCGAAAATTACATCTTTTCACTTTGGCGGTTACCCTTTTTTCGTGGCTCGTGCTTGGCATTTGGAAAGGTTTTGGCTACTGCTTCCTCACCGATTGGCATTACGACATCCTGCGCAAATTGGGAAAAACCAACCTTCCGAATAGTTATATAACCTTTTTGGTGGAAATCCTTTCGGGCTGGCGGCCGAATGCTCAACTCGTGGAAATTTTGACCTTGGTTTTCACGTTGCTGGCCTTAATTTGTTCTCTTTGGGTAAATTTTTTTAAAAGAAAATAGAACGATTTTTCCACTGACCTCTGAAACCGCGACTGCGACTGAAAACTAATTAATTATTCACATATTTCATCAAATCCACATCATTTCCCAAAAGAATTTCGTTGGAATCAATTCGTTTTTCCAGTGGCCCGTTTTCAAGTTTCAAAACCCCGCGCGGACAAACTGCCGAGCAGATTCCGCAGCCCACACAGCTGGAACGCACAATATTTTCGCCCTTTTGAGCATAGGTGCGTACATCAATTCCCATTTCGCAATAGGTGGAACAATTGCCACAACTAATGCATTGCCCACCGTTGGTAGTAATTCTGAAACGCGAAAAAAGCCGTTGCTGAAAACCCAAAATGGCAGCCATCGGGCAACCGAACCGGCACCAAACACGGCTTCCGAAGATTGGGTAAAATCCTACGCCAATCACCCCGCTAAAAACGGCACCTATTAAAAAGCCATAGCTTTGGCGAAGGGTTTCGGCTTCAAATAGAAACAGGGTTTTTCCTGAAAAATAGTGAAACCCGATCAACCAAATAATAATCACGAAATAACCGATTGCCCCGTAACGGGCGTCTTTTTGCAATTCCTCCCTTTTAAAAATAAAGGTTCCCGCAAAAACGGCGGTTAAGATTACTGCCACGGAAATTAGGAATACGTCTTTCGTCAACCAATATTTTGAACTGTCATCGTCCAAATAACTGTGCACCACCGCCGTGGTCATCAAAACCACAAACACCAACACGCTGTGGATTACCCAGCGTTCCACCTTCCAGGCTATTTGCCGTTTGTCGCTCAAATGCCGAAACGGATCGCCGGCGGTTTCTGCCAATCCCCCGCAACCGCACACCCACGAACAGTACCAGCGTTTACCGTATTTATAGGTTAAAATTGGCGTGATTACAAAAATGGAGAAGATTCCAAAAATCAACAATGCCAAGCCAATATCACCGGCGGAAATAAATTGGTCAACGCGATATTGTTCAAAATTGTAGTAATTGAGCGGCCAAATATTTTTCAGGTCGTAATAGGGCAGGGAAAAGGATTCACTGTTCAGCCGTTGCATCAATTCCGGAATCAGAAACGCAAACCCCAACTGGAAGAACATTACGGAATAAGTTCGCAATTTTTCGTATTTATTGTGGCGGTATTTCAAAATGAATTTTATTCCGAAGGCCAAAATAGCGACGGTATAAAGTGTGCCGTACACAAACCACTGGCTAGCGGGGCCACCGTTCAAAAATTTGCTCAATGGGTCAAAAAGGGCTACCAACCCTTTGTTTTCGCCATCCTGAACCAGACCCAAATACTGCGGGAACCAATAGAGCACCACGTAATACAAAGTAAGGGTAATGCCCAAAACCCATGCCCAAAATCCTTTGGAAGTAAGCGACTTAAAATATACGCCGTCGTTTTTAATCCCTTCGTGTTTGTTGCCGTAAGCAGCAATGGAAAACCAAACCGTGCCGCCGCCAATGGCGATTAATGAGGCGGTAAGCCAAAGGGTTTTATTGGGAAAATTTATATTGAATAACGCCAAAAAAAGCACCGCCAAACCTATCAAACCGATGGCCGATGCAAGTTTTTGCTGGGTATTTACCGTTTTTGGCGGTTCGCCCGTAAGCGACATATTTCGTTGGACTGTACTCATAGATTATGCGTTTACGGGTTGGTTGAAAAATTTTGATTGAATCACCTTTTCATATTTTCTATAAAATTCAGGGTCGAAATTGGCTTGTTTTAAATTTTCAATTACATAATCAACGCTTCGCTTTTCATTTAGCCATTTGTCAAAAACCTCGTGTTTCATCCGTATTCCGAAGGTGTTTATCCCCAGAAATTCATTTGAATTTTTATTATATGAAATCGTTACGCAGCGAAGGTCGCTCGCACATTTCCAGTGGAATTGCGTTTCGTAATCCTTCAGTTTACTTTCTGAAAAAACCCAACCATAGGTTTGGTATTCAATATCAAAAAACTTGGCGCTGTTGAACCAGTTTCCGGGCTTGTATTCTAAAGGTTTTCCGCAGATAGTCTGCGCTACCGTTTCGCCCATCATTCGCCCAGTGTACCAAACGGCTTCCACGGGCGGCCGGTTGCCGATGGGTTCGCGTTGCTGTGCACAATCGCCAATGGCATATACGTCTTCAATGTTTGTTTCCAGTTTTCGGTTTACCAAAATACCTTTGTCGGTTTCAATTTTTGAATGTTGAAGAAAGGAAATCTGTGGCTTTACACCCGTGGTAATTCCAACCACGCTACACGGAATTTCCTCTCCATCCTTCGTTAAAACGGCGCGGACGTTGCCGTTACCATCGTCCAAAATTTTGTCGAGTTCTGAACTATGCAGAAGATCCACCCCGTGTGAAACAATATGCCGCGAAATCATTTCGGCATCATGTTTTGGAAGGACGTTGCTCCAAAACCCATCTTCGCGCACCAGCATCGTAACTTCAATATCGCGGGTGCGGAGCATTTCAGCCATTTCAACACCTATCAATCCGCCACCGACAATCACCGCCCGTGGGCAGATTTTGTTGTTTGGCGCATTTTTTTCAAGTTTTTCCAAATCCTGTTTCGCAACCAAACCCTGTACGCCATTTAGTTCCAAACCTTCCCAGCCAAAGGTATTTGTCACCGAGCCTGAGGCAATAATTAGCTTGTCATACGTTAAGGTGCCGCCACCTTTAAAATGGAGGGTCTTGGTGTCGGTGTCCACATTTTCAACATACTCTTTTTTTAGTTCCAACCTGTTCTTCTCCCAAAACCACGGTTCATAAGGCTCAATATCGCGCCATCGCATATGGCCCATATAAATATACATCAAGGCGGTTCGGGAGAAAAAGTAATCGGTTTCCGCGGATACTATGCTTATTTTTTTGTCTGAAAGTTTTCGGATGTGCCGGGCAGCCGTAATGCCCGCGATGCCGTTGCCTATTATTACAATATGCTCCATTGGTTGGTTTCTTCGGTGTTTATAAATTTACACATTTACCAATGCGGCGGATTGAAACGGCTTACTAAAGTTTCCATAAAATCTAAAATAGTGCTACATTCAGCAAAGATTTTCTTGAAAATGAAAACCCGATTTCTTTTTTTAAGCTGGATATTTTTCCTTTCCATTATTTTGGGATGCCATCAAAAACGAGATATTTCAGGAAAATTTCTATCCGAAACAACCCAAAAAGCAGAAAGAACTTCACCCGATTCGAGGATAAACGGGGTTAGTTTTGTGGCTTCCGATGATTCACTTTTGCTTAAAAATATTGCGCCTCTAAAAGAAATTCACGCCAATTATGCCGCCATTATGCCTTTCGGGTTTATAAAAAATCTGCGGCATCCTGAAATTATTTATAACCAGCCTCGGCAGTGGTATGGAGAGACGGCGGAGGGTACGAAACAATACGTGCAATTGCTGCACGAAAACAGAATTCGAGTAATGTTGAAACCGCAAATTTGGGTTTGGAACGGCGAGTTTACGGGGCTGTTGAAAATGACTTCGGAGGCCGATTGGCTTGCGCTTGAAAGCTCCTATCGCAATTTTATTTTGGATTTCGCGGAAATTGCCGAAGCAGAGAAGGTCGAAATATTTTGTTTCGGCACCGAATTGGAAAATTTCATTACCCATCGGCCAGCGTATTGGCGAAATTTAATAGCGGAAATAAAAGCGGTTTATAAAGGAAAACTTACCTATGCGGCGAATTGGGATGAATACCGAAGGGTGCCGTTTTGGGATGCATTGGATTTTATTGGGATAGATGCCTATTTTCCGGTGGCGGAAAGCCAAACGCCCACGGTTGAAGAGGCGCGAAAGGGCTGGGCCTTGTGGAAAGAGGAATTGAAAAATTTTTCAGAGAAAGAAAACAAACAAATTCTTTTTACCGAATATGGCTATCGAAGCGTGGATTTTGCCGGAAAGCAGCCCTGGGAAAGCGACCATGCACTTTCATCGATAAACCTTGAGGCGCAGACCAACACACTGCAGGCGCTCTATGAAGAAATCTGGAATGAAGAATGGTTTGCAGGCGGATTTCTGTGGAAATGGTTTATCGCCCACGACCGAGTGGGTGGCAAAAACAACAATCAATTCACGCCCCAAAACAAACCCGCGGGAAAGGTTGTGGCGCGCTTTTATGAACAGAAGTAATCAGTTTTTAGCAGTGCTAGTGTTTTAGAAGATTACTTTTCTGGTATTTCTTTTTCGAAGATTTAATGTTTTTTAAATAATAGGAATAAAGTTCGTCCGCGTCGGCCCCCAACCAGCGTTTCACATAAATTGCCCAAAAGTGGTATTGAAGATTCCAAACGCCTTTTGCTCTGTAAAGTCGCGCAGAAGTTGTGATGCGATGGGGAATGACCACAAAAGTTTTCCGCTTGTAGAGCTCGTTGGTTAAAATATTGTCTTCGTAAATCGTGTAAGTTTCGTCAAAACCGCCAATTTTCTCAAAAAGTTCTTTGGTTATGAATTGACTTTGGTCGCCGCCACGGCAGGCACGCCAACGGAACTGCGTAAGCCATCCGGCCAGCTTCAGCCACCAATGGTCGCTGTCAAATTTCATTCGGAAACAGCCTGCGGGATTTCCTTTTTTTACTTCCGACAGAATGTATCTGTCAAAATTTTTCGGCGGAAAGGAATCGGCGTGCAGAAAGTAAAACACCTTGCCGTTAGCCATTTGCGCACCTTTGTTCATTTGTTTGGCGCGGCCTCTGGGTGCAAAAAGAAACTTCACGGGTTGTGAAAATTTGTGAGGTTTTAAACCATATATAATTTCCTGAGTGCCGTCCGTACTGCCGCCATCTACCACGATGATTTCAGCTTCATTTTCCCCAGATAGATTTTCCGAAAGATAATTCAACAATTTTGCAATGGTTTCGGCCTCGTTTAAAACTGGGATAATGATGGAAAGCATATTATAAAAGTACGAAAGTTAAACCTCACAGGTTTTAGAAACCTTTGAGGTTGTACAGACTGCTGTCTTATTTATTCTTGTTCGTTCAATTCCCAGTTATAATTCTTGTAGCTCAAAGTCGCTCCGGGACTTATCTTCATATTTGAATATTTATTGATAAACCCAATAACATCCTGTTTTCCATTCATTTTATAATCCTTTGCATACCAATCAAAAATAGCGGAAACCTTGGGGTTGCCTGCAGAAATATCATTTTTGTCGCTATTGATGAATTCTTTCGTGGCGCGATCCAATTGCTCGTTGATTTTAGCTGCGGTATAAGCTTCATCCAAAAGTTTTGGACACGAAAGGGAAGCACAATTAATGGCGAAGTGGATACGTGGCTCGTTCATTTTCCGAAGGATTCCGTTTTCAATTCCACCGAGGGATAGCATTTTTTCGCCCACCGAAACACGGCCTTTGGTCCAGGCACCGTCAATATCTTTTATGCTTTTTACGGGATAGTTTTCCACAATCAGTTTTATGGTTGCCGCATTGTAAAGGTTTATGTAATACGCCAGCAACTCCTGCACGCTCCATTTATCAATCGGTTTATTTTCCGAAAGCATTTGCAGATATTCATCCAGTTTGGCATCATCATTTTTAAAACCTTTGTAATCAACCATCCCTTGGCTGTTTACATATTTTTTCAGCAGTTTGTCCCATTGCGAATGGTCTATGTTTACGGCCGAATTGGCGGTGGTGGAAGTGAGTTCGTTGTTCACTTCCTTTGTAGGCTGGCCTTGACTGCCAATGCCCGCGGCTGAAAGCAGATTGCAACTTTGCAATAAGAACGCGAGAAAAAATAGGGAGGCGAGATTTAATGCCATTTTCATTTTTGTATGGTTTTATTTTAAAATAGTTACGAACTATTTCGACGCTTGGTTTTTATGGGATATAACTCCTGCGAGATAAATTTTGAAGGAAAATTTTCATCGCCTTCAAAGCCCAGCTCAATGTCCCGCCCATCAAATGGAATGTGATGGGTATTGAAAAGATAGTCCCATAGGCTCAAACTGATCCCGAAATTAACACCATTTTGGGCGTGTTCTGGCAGAACTTTGGCGTGGTGCCAAATGTGCATTTTTGGATTGTTGAAAATATATTTCAGAAAACCATAGTCCCATCCCAAATTGGCGTGGTTTAAATGCCCAATCGCCAATGCCGAAAAATGGACAATGGCAACCGATTCCACATTAAAACCTCCAATAATGGCGAGCGGAATGTAAAGAATAGATTTGTAAACCACGGGTTCCATCCAGTGGTAGCGAAGATGGGCGGCAAACCCCATCTCTTTTACCGAATGGTGCAGTTTGTGGAAATTCCACAGAAAAGGGGAGTAGTGTAGTAGGCGATGTGTGTTCCACTGCACAAAATCGGTTACCAAAAAGAAAACCAAAAGCCCAAGACCGAAGGGAAGAGCGTTTAAATGGAGCAATTGAAAATCGGAAAGTTGCAGCCCCAAGTTGTCCAAAAGATCGTTGAACAGTTCAGCCGTGGCATTTGAGAGGAAAATGAGCACGATTAAATTCAGCAGAAAAAAGTTGAAGAACATATAAAACGTGTCCAGCCAAAAATCCTTTCGAAATATTTTTTGATTTTTTCTCCACGGGAAGAGCAGTTCCAAACCCCAGACCAGCAGCGAGACCAGAATCAATCCATAGAAATAATTTTCCCAGTGGAAATGGGTTATTTCTTTCCAGAGATAATGGAAATAGCCTTGGTAGGAATTTTTGAATATTTCGATATATTTTTCCATTTTCTTTGGAAGACCTCACAGGTTTTTGAAACCTATGAGGTCTGGTATTCAATTCATAACTGTTTTATCAACCTTGAAAACAGCGTTATCATATTCGGTTCTGCCTTGGCGGCGGCGGCTAAAATGTCTTGTATGTCCACGGGTTTTAGTTGGTCGGGATCACATTCATCCGTCAGTATGGAAAGCGCCGAAACCGGCAGGGCCAAATGGTTGGCTACAATAACTTCGGGCACGGTGCTCATCCCCACCGCATCGGCGCCAATTATCTTGAGATAGCGATATTCCGCGCGGGTTTCGAGTTGTGGCCCCACCACGCTGGCATAAACCCCTTTGTGAAGTTTAATATTTTCTTCGGAAGCGATTTTTTCGATGGTTGCGTTCATTTCAGGGCTATAGGGCGCGCTCATATCCACAAAACGGTCGCCCATTTTTTCCACACCGCGGAAGGCAAGGGGGGAGTCGCCCTGCAGGTTAATGTGGTCATCGATCAGCATTATTTCGCCTTTTTTGAAATTTAAATTGATGGCGCCCGCCGCATTGCTGACCAATAATTTTTGAATGCCCAAAAGATGCATTACCCGAACGGGAAAGGTAACATCGCGGAGTGTATAACCTTCGTAAAGGTGAAATCGCCCCTGCATCAGCACCAATTTTTTGCCTTCCAAGGTGCCATAGATCAACTTTCCTTTGTGAAATTCCACGGTGGCCGTGGGAAAATTTGGAATGTGGTTGTAGCTTACTTCGGCCTCTATATGCACGTTTTCAATTATTTTCCCAAGGCCTGTGCCAAGGATAATCCCGATTTCGGGATTTTCAAAACCTCGCTGTTTTAGATAGGAGGCGGCTTCTTCAATAAATTTTGAAATGATCATAGTTTATAAAAAATTATTGTCTAAATAGGGCGGAAGAAACTGCTGAAAAACGGCTTCGTCCTTTATATCCTCAAAATAATCTACATCTTTTTTTTCGGACAAAAGCACATAGTTTGCGGTATTAACATCGCGCAATGTGTCTTTCAGTACCGACGCTGTACCCCAATTTTTATTTCGAAAAAGTTTGGGGTGTAATTTTTTCATTCCCAATAAATAATAGCCGCCATCCACGGCCGGGCCCAAAACTATTTCGGCAGTTTCCAAAATGTTGAAGGCTTGCTCAATATCCGCTTGCGACAATTCATAAATATCGCTGCCTACGATTACTACTTTTTCGTAGCCCATTCCAAACAATTCCGCGAAGGCATTTTCCATTCTTAGCCCCAAATTAGTGCCTTGTTGCAATTTCTTTCTATAAATTTCAGGATTCCAACAGTCTTCGCGGTGGATATTTTCAGAATAAAACACGTATTTATCTACCTTTAAATTTTTGGTGATTGCCACGGTGTGTTCCAGAAGAAACTTATAGATTTTTAAAGCGCTTTCATCGCCCACGGATTTTGCGAGACGCGTTTTCACTTTGCCCAACTCGGGATTCCGGGTAAAAATGATCAGTGCATTTTTGGAGGTTGGATAGTAAAAATCGCGAGCCATTTCGTTGTCGCTATTGCTATTGGTCGGGGTTAATAATGGCATTTTAAGGCATTTTTTTCAAACCTTTTGGGGCTTACAAACCTCTCAGGTTTATGAACGGTTTCAATAAACGGGGTTTCCAGCGTTCAAATAGTGGCTCCAATGTTCGGAAAAGGCGTGTATATTTTCTGTTTCCTTGCCGGCGGAATCATATACGGGAAACCCCTTGTTTTTCCATTCAAAGATACCACCATATAGGTTTTTTATATTCGTAAATCCGGCTTTTTTCAGTTTTTCTCCAATCTTTTCGGAGCGGATTCCCACAGAACAATAAACGACGATCGGTTTATTTTTGCTTAGATTTTGAAGTTGTTTTTCTTCGGAATTAAAATGGTTGTAGCCCACATTTATAGCAGATTTTATGTGGCTTACCGCAAATTCTTCTGGCTCGCGGGCATCCAAAATGATCATGGAACCGCTCGTTTGGAACATGCGCAATTCTTCTACCGAAAGGTAGGGAACGCTGCGATTATTGTAGGCCTCCAGCAATTTGTCCACGTTTTTTTGCGCAAAACTGCACATTGCCATCAAAAGCAGGATTGAAAGAAAGGAAAATTGTTTCATGGAGCCGTATTTTTTATCAACTCATTTTTCCGCCACGGCGCCCTGGCAGCTGCTCCCAGCACCGGCCGTGCATCCATAGCAGTGCTGGGAAATAATGATGTTGCGGTTGTTGAGGATATCCTCGTTGTATTCGGAAATATGCTGAACCTTGCTTGCTACTTTCAGTTCCAGCATCTGGTTGAAATCGCAATCGTATAGAAATCCGTCCCAACTAACCGATAATGTATTCCTGCACATTACATTTTTGACGGCCGCCGGGTTGTAGGCTTCCACTAGGGAATACATATAATCTTCGTAGTTTTCGGAAGCAATCAAATAATCCAAGAATCGGGAGATGGGCAAATTGGTGATGGCAAAAAGATTGTGGAACTGTATTCCGAAATCTTCCAAAAGAGCCTTTTTGAACTCTTTTTCCAAACTGGCCTGATTTGCCGGAAGAAATGCCCCGCTCGGATTATAGACCAAATCCAGCCGTAGTGCACTATCAGGAATACCATAACCAATGGCATTCAATTCCTGCAAGGCTTTAATGGATTGATCAAAGACCCCTTCGCCTCTTTGCTTGTCCGTTTTTCCGCGGGTCCAATGTGGCATACTGCTCACCACATGTACATTGTGTTCTTTGAAAAATTCCGGTAGGTCGTAATATTTTTTATTGGCCTGAATGATGGTCAAATTGCTTCGAACTATAAAATCCTCAATGCCCGCTTTGCTCGCTTCTTCAACAAACCAGCGAAAATTGGGGTTCATTTCTGGTGCACCGCCGGTTAGATCGAGAGTGTGGGCGCCCGTGTTGCGGATTACAGTCAGGCATTGCTCCATCGTCTCCCGGGTCATGATTTCCTTGCGGTCTGGACCAGCATCTACATGGCAGTGCTCGCACACTTGGTTGCACATATATCCCACATTGATTTGGAGGATCTCCAACTTTTTTGGCCTCAGGGGAAATTGGTTGGTTTCGCCAATTTTTTTGGAGAAGGTGGGCAATTCGCCATTGGCAAATATCCCATTGGAGAGTTTTTCCAATTGTTTGTTCGCCAATGCTAGGTCGCTATGGCGTTTGTGAAGGGATTGTTGCTTTTTTAATTTGGGCATTTGGTAGTTATGAAATTTTCAAAATTTGAAATGTGGCGGCAGCGTTTCGTTATGAAGATGCACGATAGCGCCTCTTTACATCTCCAGTTTGTTAACCTTGTTCATCATCATTACCCCGTGAACGAGGCTCGCTCCACCTTTAATGGCTGCGCCCACGTGTACAGCCTCCATCATTTCTTCCTTGGTGATGCCGCGTTGCAAACCGTCCTGGGTATAGGCATCGATACAGTAGGGGCACATTTCTGTATGGGCCACGGCAAGGGCTATTAGCGATTTTTCGCGTGCAGAGAGGGCGCCTTCTTCAAAAACCTTTGCGTAATACTCAAAAAATTTGTCGCCAAGTTCTTGGCTCCACTCTGAAATTTTTCCGAATTTTTTAAGGTCTGCAGGATCGTAGTAATTGTTGTTTGCCATAATGGTAGGTTTAGAATAGTTACGGATTTTAGGAACTATTGGTTTTTTATTTCAGTTAAATATAGGAAAGTGGTCGCTCAAGAAGCAGGGATATTGCAAAAGTTTAACTTTTTATTCAAAAGAATAAACAAAACCGCTTTCCAAATTGTACTGTGAATTCGGAATTCCGACTGCCGGTGTTTCGTCATAAATAAATGTGTAGGTAGTCTGAAAGGCGAAATTTTTAAATAGGTCTATCAGCAATGAACTTTGGTTTGAAACACGATAGTCGCCAAAATTCTTGAGTTTGGGCTGGTAATAGGTAGTACTTATCAGGCTTAAGGTTTTTGTGGGATACAGGCTGAAAGAGAGATAGGAAGTACTTCTGAAATCGCGTTGGATAGGCGTTAGGCCGTCGCTGAGCTCCTCGTGTTCATACATAATGTGGGTGCCAAGATAGATTTTATATTTTTCGGAGTTTGTTAGCTTAAAACGCGGGCCCGAACCCACGAGGCCCCGAAAATCGATTTTGGCTACTTTATTATATTGGGCTTGTGCAAAAATTTCCCACGCAATTCTTGGGTGGAACCGATAGTTGTATCGAAAATGAGTGATTCCGGCATTCTCAAATTTATTGTCGCCTATGCTTTTCAATTCTATATCATTTTTCAGGAGCACCAGATGGGTGTTCATTTTATATTGAAGATGGGTACTGCTGCTGAAGGCAAAATAATCGTTAACGTCTCTTTTAAGCGAAAAGCCAAGACTCACTGAACCGGAAAAACCGGAGGTGTCGGTAACCTTTCGGAGGGATTCCGCATTGAGGATTTGGGCGTGAGAAAGGATGGAAATGGAAAAAATGGCAAGTGTAAAAAGGAGTTTCAAGTGGGTGAAGTTGCAGTAATTTAATATCATTCGTAGGTTTTTGTATGTTGCAATTGCTGATTGTGGAGATATGTTTTTAAAACGGCCGCCTGATTGTGTATTTGGTCCTTTGCGCCGTAGAGCAAGGTAAGCCGGTTTTCTTTGGCTTTGCCCAAAAGTTGCTGGACCGCGCCGGCATTGTTTTCAAGTTCTATTATATATTTTTTTTCGAATTCCGCAAATCGTTCTTCTTTATGGTCAAACCATTCCCGGAGTGATTTGGAAGGAGCAATTTCTTTCATCCAATCGTCAATTGCTGCATCTATACGCTTTACGCCTCTAGGCCATATTCGATCTATCAAAATTCGCGTTCCATCGCTTTTTGCAGGTTTTTCATAAATACGTTTAATTTTAATTTCCATAAAATTTCGATTATTTTCAAACCTTCCGTTGGGAGCCTTTTCAAAATTTTGATACTACTTCTGTCTTGACTTTCGGGTAATTTATTCTCCCCAATTGGCAATTTCCTCGGCGGACCAGAGTTCGGGGAAAAATTTTCGTTGCTGATATTTTGGGTGGAGATATTTTTTCCATTCGCTGCCCCCAGTGGCGGTTTTGTTTTCGCCCTTGCTGTTCAAATAGTGCTGGGCGGTGTCCAAATGAACCAATGGCCACGCCACATTATAAAAATGGTCAAATTGTTTCAGCTTTTCCTTCAGTTCGTGGGATGGGTTCGGCATTTGCGCAATGCGGTCTTCCAAGGTTTTTCCTTTCACCTTAGTTGCCAGCCTTTTAAAATCGTCTTCATATTTTTCAATAAACTGTCGGAGCGTGAGGGTCATTTTTCCGGATTTCCGGTCATAACCCGCGTCCTTCCAATAGATGTTTTCAAAATAATCCTCTAGGGATGGGTTTTCCGGCAGACGTTCCCGGCCCTGCTCGTTGATTAAATTATTCAAGCCAGTGCAGTAAAGTTCCAGATAGCGGAACGATGCGCTCTGAAAGCCGCTTGCCGGAGTGAGCGTTGCCCGGAAAATATTGTAGTCTTCATAGCTCATTCCTTCTTTCATAATATCGAAAGAGGTGATCAACATTCGCGTATAGCGTTTTAAACGGTCCAGTTTGGTTAGCCAGATAGCTTCCGGTAGGTTTTCGCCTTCTGAAAGTTGTTTTATTTCGTGGATCATCATTTTAAGGGTGAGCTCGGTAACTTGATGATACATTACGAAAATTTCCTCATCCTTAAAGTCGGTTCTGGTTTTTTGCAGGGAAAGCAGGGTGTCCACTTGAATGTAATCCCAGTAGGTTATGGGTTTGGCCTGCAAAAGCCCTTTTAAATAAGTTTCCGGATTTTCGCCGAGAGCCTTGTATTTTTCGGCTATGGCCTCTATTATTTCATTGTTTATCATGGAGATTATTTTTGGATCAGCATGGTGAATAACGCTGCTTTAAAAATAAGGGATATTTTTCTATTTTTTGAAATTATGAGTGTGTATTAAAAGAAAAAGCCTCATTGCAACGGGATGCAACAAGGCCTTGACTATATCCTTATTTTTTTAACTACTAATAGAAATTTGCTCGGTTATCCTCAATATCAGCTTTTTTTCTAAGAGCGTTATAAACCTGACTTTGTGAGGCCGGCGCCGCTTTGCTGCTCATCTGGTTGGCGTAATTTACGTACGAATCCAACTTTGGGGCAGGATTAAAGGCGGTTACCTTAATTTTATATACTCCGTTTTTGCCGTCAATCAAAGGAGTGGTTTCTCCCGGTTTGGTTCCAAAGGCCATGCCCACTACTTTGGGCTCGCCCGAAGCCCCAATCAACGGATTGGCCATGGTAACCCCGGTTGCGGTTTGGACCACAATGTTTTGGGCCGCCGCAATTTCTTCCAAGGTTGATCCTTTAATGGACGCCCGGATTTTTTCGGCTTTTTTCTGGTTGCGCAATATTGGGGTAACAGTTGCCGAAGCATCTGCCACTGCCATAAGTCCTTTCGCATTCTTGCGCGTGAGTTGTGCAATTACATATCCGTTGGGGACACTGAAACGTTTGGTGTCACCAACCTTTGTGTCTTCGTTGAAGGCCCAATTAACAATAGTCCTGTTTTGGCCAATTCCGGGAATGTTGGAATCCATATTGCCAATTTTGTTAACTGGTTTTAGCTCCAAATTTTGATCTTTGGCCAGGGTAGCGAAATCTCCATCCTTCACGGCAATTTCAAACTTTGATGCCTCGGAGAACACTTGGTTTACCGTTTTTTCGGATGGTTCAATATTTTTTACCACAGTGGCCAATTTCACTACTTTTTTTGGCGCGGATTGTTTTCCGACCTCTACGATATGATATCCAAAATCGGTTTCCACTAGCCCAATGGTTCCGGTTGGGTTATTGAATATGAAATCGTCAAAGGGCGCGACCATTCTTCCGGGTGTGGTGTTGCCTAAATCGCCGCCTTTGTCCTTGGAGCTGTCGTCAGAAAATGATGCTGCAAGCTCGGCAAATTTGGATTTGTCCTTTTTCACAACGGCCAAGAGGCTATCGGCCAATTTTTTTGCTTCTTCCTTGGTTTTGGTAACGGTTTCAGGAGCCCTCATGGTGCCAACATACCGAATAAGGATGTGTTTGGATTCTGTGGAGTCGGGCATCTTTTTGGTATCCAAAACTTTGGAAAGCTGAAGGGTGTTGTCCACGGTGTATGGACCGTAGATGTCGCCCACGTTTAAATTAATTAGCGTATCGGCTACGGTTGGTGGAAGATCAGCCTTGAACAACCAACGGTCGTAATAGGGAACGTCTGAGTTTGCGTTAACGTACTCTTCGTAATTTTTGGTATTTCTAAATCCTGGAATGGTATCGCTTGTTTTGGAATCCTGGTTGAATTCCACTTTGTTTTCCAGCATTTTTGCAATTTCGGCTTTTGCTTCTTCGGTATCGGCTTCTGAGGGTTTTTCCTCGAACAGCACATATTGTATATCGGCCTGAGGTTCCACTTGGAAATCCTTGGGATGCGCGGCGATGTATTTTTTGATTTCGTCGTCTGAAACCGTAATTTCTGAATCCGGAATTTTGGTGAACGGAATGGTTATGTATTGGAAATTCAGGTTGTCATTTTGAAAATGATATTCCTGTTCGCCCTCGGCTATTGTGGTTCGAAGGCCGCCTTTAATCATATTGTAATAGGTTGTCTGAAGCACGCCATTGGCCACATCTTCTTCAAACATCAGCCATTGGTTGTACATTTCGGGCGATGAGGCCTTGATGCTGGCGATATATTCCTGTATTTTTCCTTCATCTACTTGTCCGGCCTCGTTCAAAAAAGTGGGGTTGTTGGCCAATTGTGATTTCAGGGCATTGTCAATTTGGGCTTTTTCTACGCTCAGGCCGGCCTTTTCAATCTGCTCGTTCATAATTACGCGGCGAAGTTCCCGGTCCCAAACCATGTTCATTGCCTGTGTGGTATTCGCGTTGGGCCCCATGTTGCGTTGGGTAGCTTCTACTTCCTCCATGAATTGCTGTCTGGAAATATCCTCGCCATTAACGGTAGCAATGGTGTCCTGTCCTTTGGATCCGGTGTTGCCCTTGGTAAGCACATCGCTCAAAATAAAGGCAAATAGTGCCAAAGCAATAATGAGGATAAGAAATATCCCTCGTTTTCTAATACTGTTTAAAATTGCCATTTGGTGTTCAAATTTATAGGTGGCGAAAATAGTATTTTCATCGCATTAATAAAAAAGTAAATTGAAAAAAGTGGGGAATTATTGCATTTCTATTCGTCTGAGGTAATTTTAAGTTCCACGAGTTCAATTTTAGTGTTTGAAACTTCCAAAATGGTGAAGGTGAACTTTTCAATTTCAACGGTTTCGCCCTTTTCCGGAATTTCTTCGGTATGGTTCACGATCAGGCCGCCCAGGGTTTCATAATTTTCACTTTCCTCAAGGTCGAGTTTATAGTTTTCGTTAAGGTAATCCACTTCAAGGCGGGCGGAAAATTTATAGTGGTTCTCTCCAAGTTCCTCTTCTATGAGCGCAATGCTATCGTGCTCGTCTTCTATTTCGCCAAAGAGTTCTTCGATGATGTCCTCGACCGTTATGATGCCACTGGTACCGCCATATTCATCAATGACCACAGCCAGACTCTTTCTTTTTTTGCTCAGAATGCCCAATACGTCCTTCACCAACATAGTTTCGGGAACAAAAACCACGGGCATTAATACCTTTTCTATTTTCTCGGGTTTTTTAAAAAGTTCAAAAGAATGGATGTATCCCAAAATATCGTCGATGCTTTCGTTGTAAACCAAAATTTTTGAAAGACCGGTCTCGGTGAAAATTTTCGCCAGTTCCTTTGGGGTGGTGTCGATATCAACCGCCACAATCTCGGTTCGAGGGATCATCGCCTCTCGCGATTTAACTTCGGAGAAATCCAGGGCGTTCTGGAAAATCTGTATTTCAGAATCCATTTCCTCTTTGGTCTCGGCGATGTCCATTTGTTCCGAAATGTAATTGCCGAGTTCCAGTTTGCTAAAGGAAAGTTGCACGCGATCGCCCTCGGATTTAAAAATAAGCTTGAGCACCAAATCTGAAATCCAAATTATAAATTCAGAAATCAAAGAAAAAAGCACATAAAAAAAGTAGGCTGGCACGGCAAAAACTTTGACCAGGCTGTTGGCATATATCTGAAAAAACACTTTGGGCAAAAACTCCGCAGTCATCAAAATGATTAGGGTAGAAATAATGGTTTGTACCAAAAGGCCTGCAAATCCTGCGATAGGAATGTATTCCATTAACAGATCGCCCATAAAAAAACCGTAGATTACCAAGGCTATATTATTCCCCACCAACATGGTAGCGATAAATTTGGAAGGGCGTTTGGTTATTTTTTTCAGCACGCTGGCCAAGAAATTGTTTTGTTTCTTTTCAATTTCAATGTGAATCTTATTGGAAGAAACGTAGGCAATTTCCATCCCCGAAAAAAAGGCGGAGAGCAGGAGCATGCACAGTATGATCAAAATGCTGTAATCCAATGTTAGTTGTCGTTAACCTGCACTTAATAAAGACAGTGGGCTTCCTTGATGGGATTTTAATTTTTGTTGCGTTCTTGAATTTTTTTCCTAAAATTTCTTTTGAAGAAAAACATAAATAGGGCCACCACCACAAAAAAAATAAAAAGATAGGCACGGTTAGGCTCAACATTCCAGTTTATGGCCGCTTCATAGGCAAAAAAGGCCGCAATGACCAGATATGCATATTCAAAAAATCGATATACTTTATTTAACATTCTCGGTTTTTGTTTTGTCCACCAGTTGGACTCCTTGGTTTTTTCTGGATAGAAAGGTAGTAAAATCTTCGCTACTGTCAAATCCCACTGCGCCTTCATTATAGGAACCGTCCTTGAATTTAATCTGGTAAGGTTCATCCGTGAACACCCATTTGTTTTTTTGGTCCCAATAGAGCTGATTGGCCCTGAGGGTAACGCTGTCTGCGGTAACAATCACAACATTTTGCCTTAGGTCTACGAGTCCGGTTTTGTCAAATTGAATGGCATAGTCAGCGGTTACGGTGTTTTCTTTACCCTGCTCATTCCAAAAATGAACCTCAATACCTTGTGGAAATTCCTTGTACGGAAAATCCAGGTTGGAAAAATCCAGAAGTTTTTCTGCCAGTAAGTTCGTTACCAATTTTCCCGAATCGGTATATTTAAAATTGATGTCTTTTCCTTCGGCAATGGGCGCGCCATCAGAAAGGCTTAGTTTTTTTACATTTTGGTAATTGCCTTCACATGCAAAAAGCGTGAAGGCCAATAGCAAGACCTTCACGCTCTGAAACATATGTTTTTTTTGGAACATTCCTATAGGTTAGGGACTCTTACGCTGCCGCCTACCCAACAATTGAATTTTACGGTTTTACCAGCCATTCCTTCTGAGAAAATATCGCTTGGTTGCGGGGCCCGGCTTCTATATGAACTTGCAGCGGCTTTTGCGCTGGAGGCTACGGAGCCATCAACACGGGCTGCCTTGTCCATCATGTCTGCGGCAAGCCAGTACATTGCTCTTTTTTCAAAAACGGTTGTGCCGCAGGAGTTGGCGCTGTCCGCATACATTGAACCGATTTTGTAGTAGGCAATTCCGGCAGATGGTTTAACTTCCAACATCTTGTTGTAATAATTTCTGGCCGTTCCAAGGCTACCTTTTTTACGATAGTTTTCAGCAATACTGTAGTAAATCCGTGCTTTTTTGGAATTGTCCTTCTCAAGCTCCGCTGCTTCGTTGAAATACTCCAATGCTTTACCCGATTTTCCTTCTGCCTCGGCTTGTTTTCCTAAAAGATAGGCGGAGGTTGAACTGGGCTCCAGCTCGTGCAGTCGCACGGCCAATTTGTTGGAAAGCGGGCTTTCGCAATCCTTGGCATCCAATCTGTTGCTGGCGGCTTTCAACCAAGCAATATCATCTTTCTTCTGTTCGTAATCTTTTTCGTAAAGAGGGATCAGGTTCGGACAGTCTGCCAATTGGCCCAATTTTCCGTTTACACTTTCCTCAACGGTAGCATAAACTCCCAAGTTGTTGTCATACACTTCTTTGGCGCGTTGCTCCTTATCGGTTAGGGCGGTGCCGTTTTCCTCTTTATCCAATAAAGGAGTCAGTTTGGAGGCCAAGCTGTTTTTTTCGGTGTCAATTTTACTTATAACAACGTCATAAAGGTCGAAAATTTCCTGGATGTCCTTTTGGCCTTCATTAAAAAGATCTACTGCCAAGGAGAAATAGGCATATAGGCTCTTTCCGCTGGTGAAATTTTCCGGGTCTTTTTTAAAGGCCTCGTCATAGGCTTTAAACTGCTCCACCTTAGATCCAATGCTGTTGTCGAATTTGATCTGTGCAATACTCATAAGCACTTCACCTTCCTTGGTTTGCTCCGGGAAATTCTGCAATCTCAATTTATAGGCTTGGATAAGATCGTTTATTTTGCTTTTGTCGCCCTTTTCGTCCACAAAATATTCAAACATCTTTATTCCGTATTGATAGATGGCAAGATTATAGTTTGGGCAGTCTTTTATTAGATTTTGGTAGTGGGGCAATGCTGCCTCATAATTTTTAATTTTGGCCTGTTCGGTAAAATAGGACATTAAAATTGTGCAATCATCGGGCGCCTGCGCTACCGATTTTGCGGAAATGGTAAGTAATGCAAGGGTTAATAATAAAACGAATCTTGTTTTCATGGTATTGCTATTAGTAATATTAATCATATAATCTTTTTTCGAACCAACGATCGTTCAAGGAGAAGCTCAAAAAGGTGTTGAAAAAGTTTTCTTTTACCAAACCATAACTGGTCGTTCCTCTACTGCCGTATTCAATTCCCAAGTTTAAATTGGAGAAAAGCCGTCCGATGGGTAACCCAACTCCAAAAGATATGCCAAACTCATTGATGTCGTGGCCGGCCACTGCTAAGCCGGTCTGCTCGTAGCGTCCTCCAATTCGGTAAACAACCCTTTTGTAATATTCTCCGAACGAATTATAATTAGGAATGTAAAATCCGCCCACATTGAATTTAGACGCATTTTTATAGGTGGCATTTTCTATAGTAAACGAACGGTTGGTATAGTTGCTGGTCTGCTGATTTACATATTCCAGTCCCACGCCCCAAAATTTTGGTTTGCTCAAGCCCACGCCAACGGTAAATTGTGTTGGAAAATTGAACTGGGTATCATCAATGGGAATATCGCGTACGTCAACATCATAAATACCAGAGGGAATGATAGAAACACTGCCGGTTTTTCGGAAATTCTCTGACTTTATTTTGGTGCCCGGGGTGTAGGTCAAGGAACCTGAAAGCTCCAGATTTTCAGAAATCATCTTTTTGTATAGTGCCCCAATATTTAGTGTAAATCCCGAAAGATTGGATTTATTGATTACGCGGGTACCGTACTGAATATTAGATTTCTGGGTTACTGAGGTATTTTCAATTTTACCAAAATTATAGTTAACATCTACTCCCAGGCTGAATTCAGGAATTACTTGATAGCCCGCAGAAAGAAAGACCCTGTTGAGGCCTCCGTTTCCGGTGTATTGGGTGATAACATCGGGAGTTTCTGAATAAAAATCATAACCAACCGCGGTATAGGGGAGCAGACCAAAACCCATCCCGAATTTTCCCATTGGTATTCCCATGGCCAAATAATCCAAAGAGGTGGTAGAGGTGCTTTGGCTTTCCGCCTCATTTTTTTGTTTAATGGACTGATGGCTTCCGGCTACGGAAAAATTGATTAACTGTAAACCGCCATAAGATGCCGGATTTTGAAGATTAAGGTGGATACTATCCGAAAAAACGCCCAGCCCGCCCATGGCCCTGCTTTCTGCCGTTCCCCTAAATTTTAGCGCGCCAATTCCATAGAAAGAGTAAGGTGAAGTGGTTCCTTCCTGCGCAAGGGTAATACTGGTTATAGATAAAAATAAACCAATTACAATTTTTCTAAACATCAATGTTGGTTGTATTCTAAAATGTGGTTCAATCCCTCCAATAAAAAATTTGAGTTGGCAAAGATGTCATTTTTTAAACTATCTCGCAAAAAATGTGCATCGCCTCCTGTTAAAATAACTGTTAAATTGTGATATTTTCCTTTATACTCCTCAATGAAACCGTCTATTTCAAAAATAATCCCGTTTATAATTCCAGAATGAATGGCGTTGGCAGTGGTATCTCCAATAATCCATTCTGGACAGGTGGGCTTTAGCAACGGTAATTTATTGGTAAAAGTATTTAAGGAATTATAGCGCATAGCAATTCCCGGAGATATGGCGCCCCCTAAATATACATTCTCGGATGACAAAAAATCATAGGTAATGCAAGTGCCGGCATCAATGACCAATACATTTTGAAAAGGAAACTGGCCCGCCGCCGCACTTACTAATGCAATGCGATCCACGCCTAATGTGTGCGGGGTTGCATAATTATTCACAAAGGGCACCTTCGTACTGTGATTAAGGCAAAGGACCTCAAAACGACTTTGGAGTTCCACTATTAAATCTTCTGAAAACAAACCGACAGCGGATACTATGCAATTGGTAATGCTTGGATAACTTCCCGAAATTTCACTTAAAGAATCCAGGAAATTTTCTGGGTGGCAAGCTTTTGTCAGTAAAAGTTTTCGCGAGTTGAACACGCCCAATTTAAGGCGCGTGTTTCCCACGTCTATGGCAAGGTTCATTCTGATGATATGGCGTTAAAAGTACAACTCTGGGAATGAAGTATTTGTTAATGCTCTATTAAATTGCCGCAAAATTTACTCCGTATTTTTTAAATTATTATTTTGGAAAAACGAAAATAGCTTTATATTTGCCCTCTCAATAATGGTGCCTTAGCTCAGTTGGTAGAGCAACGGACTGAAAATCCGTGTGTCCCTAGTTCGATTCTTGGAGGCACCACATTTAATCCCCGAACGGTTTCTGTTTGGGGATTTTTGTTTTATAACCTTTTATTAAGGAGCTGTTTTCAGAATCATTTCATCAAAAGGAATTACCGTTTTAAACCCCTTTTTTCTGAAATAATCCATATTAGAAACATTGCCCGTAACCAAAACAAAATCGCCGCCCCAGGCGCCCAGACTTTTGATAGTTCCTGGAAAATCCTTAAAAAGTTTTGATTTAATCGTTGGAAGATTTATAATTTCTGAAATAGCTTCCTCGTGTGCATCCATCAATTTTTCAAAACCTGAAAGCGAATCACAGGCCAACACCTTATTACTGATATCAGAAATTTTTTGAATGTCTTTTTCTTTCACCAAACCATTTCTGTATCGAGCAATTCCTTCCTTACTGTCCTGCTTTTCATTCAAATGCACAAAAAACAGGAAATCCGTGAAGTTCCACGGCAGCTTGATTTTTTTGAAATGTGGTTTTCCGTTGTTTAATTCATATAGAATAGGAGCGTCACTTTGTGCTGCAGCAATATCATAACCGCTTCCGCCAAAACTGTTGCCAAGCAGGGCAAATGCATCCACTTCTGCCCACTGCGCTATATTGTTTATTAGGGTTGATGAGGTGCCCAGGCCCCAATTTCGTGTGAAGCCTAACTTTGTCTCCGCTAAAATTCCATCGCTATTTAACAGAAAATCTGGATTCAGCTTTTTGGCTTCGATAAGTATTTTTGAAAGTGTATTGGAAAGTTCATCCTGCTGTTTTTTACTTCCAAAATTTTTTAGGTGGAAGAAATCCTCAAACCAAACCGTTCCTTTTTCATCGAAGCTTTTCCAATGAACCCCTTCTTTTTTTGAATCAGAAATCTCCAAGGATTGCCCGTACCTTGTTGGAATGGCCAAAGCTGTTGCACCGTCCAGCACCACGTACTCGCCGGTGAGCAATAATTTTCCTTTGCTGTGGAATTTCTGCATAACTACATTCTAAAGTTTTCCAAAAAAGAAACAACTGCGCTATGTGAAACTGCATTCTCTTTAAAATAATTTAAAGCCTCCTTTTTTTCTTCTTTTGTAGCCTGCAACTGGTTCAAAATATTCATCAAGTGCATTTTCATGTGCCCTTTTTGAATGCCTGTGGTAACCAATGACCTTACGGCCGCGAAGTTTTGCGCAAGGCCGGCAACGGCCATAATCTTCATCAACTCCTTGGCATTTGGTTTCTGGAGGATTTCAAAAGCGAGTTTTGTCAATGGGTGGAGTGATGTCAACCCGCCAACAGTTCCAACGGCCAACGGCAATTCAATCCAAAAAGTGAAAACATCATCCTCAATTTTTGCGTGCGTCAAACTGCCGTAATAGCTGTTCCGTGCGGCATAGGCGTGAACCCCGGCTTCCACCGCGCGAAAATCATTTCCCGTGGCCAAAACAATTGCGTCAACCCCGTTCATAATGCCTTTATTGTGGGTCACGGCACGGCGGCTTTCGGTTTTTGCGATTTCAATGGCACGGACAAATTTTTCTGCAAAATGCTTTCCCTCATAGTGTTTAGTAGTAAGTTCTTCCACTTTACAGCTCACTTCAGCTCGTACCAAACATTCGGGAACGTAGTTGGAAAGAATGCTCATTACAACTTCAGGATAAGTTTCCTTTTGCTGAAAAGGTTCAAAATGCTTCGCTTCTTCCTCAAAAGTATG
Source organism: Aequorivita sp. (assembly GCA_048265145.1). GTDB lineage: Bacteria > Bacteroidota > Bacteroidia > Flavobacteriales > Flavobacteriaceae > Aequorivita. The sequence goes on along the minus strand of JBLXCF010000010.1, from coordinate 6,425 downwards.
GGCCATTTGCTCCAAGCAGCTGTTTATGAAATTGGCGCCCATGGCATCCAACGTTTCAAAAGTTCCGTGAATGTGAAAATAGTCTTCTAAAATGTGTGATTTGTCCACCAATGAAAGCTCCAAAAGACCGCCTCCACGGGCTTTCATGTTTTTTTCGATGGATTGGATGCTCGCGCGAAGTTTCGGTTTTACTCCCTCAAAAAATGCTTCCATATCTTTTTCACTTCCGTTGAAATTGAAGTGGATCTGCCCATTTTTCTCAGTGGAAATCACTTCGGCCTTAAAGCCGCCGCGTTCCAACCAAAATTTTGCGGCATTGCTCGCAGCGGCCACTACCGAGCTTTCCTCGGTAACCATTGGCAGTGCGAAAAGGGTCCCGTTTATCAAAAAATTGGGGGCAATGCCAAAGGGCAAATAATAATTGGAGATTGTGTTCTCAATAAAATCGTCGTGAAGCTGCTGCAATTGCGAATCCGGGTTCCAGTATTTTTTAAGGATTTCGGGGGCGTTGGGCGTGTCGTTCAAATAATTTTCGGCGAGCCAAGCTATTTTTTCAGCCTTTGTTTTTTTTGAGAATCCGGAAACGGGCTTGTTCATGGTCAGAAGAAAGTTAAGTTGCAAAGATACGGTTTCGCAATAGTTTCTTAGGATTCATAAAATAGAAATAGAAAAGGTTTTTAAAAAAATTATATTCTTTAAAAACCTTTTCCATTCAACTTAAAACGAAAATCAATTTATTTTAAGTTTCTTTAATTTGGGCATCCTTGGTTGTTTTTGGACGGACGTTAAACTTTTTTCGCTTGGGTCGTAATTTGCCAAAACTACCAAGGGAAATCTTGCCCCGCTTCGTTTTTTTATCGCCCTTTCCCATCACTTTTTGTTTTGCTGTTTTTTAATTGTTTTTTTGTCAATATCGAACTCGTTGGTTTTTTGGTTCGTATTTCCCGTTGGATTTGTGGGATGTTTTTGTTCTGTCTTTCTTTCAAATTTCTTTTCCATAATAGTTCTATTTTTCGTTTTTACTTGAACCTCCAAAATAGAATAACCAAATCACAAATTCCCTTAAACCCTTGCTAAAGAATGGTTAAACCTCGCGGATAGCGCTTATAAATGATGAAATTCCGGCTATTCCTTTTTCCGAGAGTATTTTTATAAAGGCACTGCCCATGATTGCCCCTTTGGCATTTTGTGTTGCCTGCTGAAATGTTTCCGAATTGTTTATTCCGAAGCCTACAATCTGTGGATTTTTAAGTGAAAGCGAAGCAATTTTTTTAAAATAATTTTCCTGTTCCTCCCCAAACCCGGAAGAGCTGCCGGTAACACTCGCGCTGCTCACCATATATATAAAACCTTCGGAAGCTGCGTCAATTTGGCGAATGCGCGCTTCGGAAGTCTGTGGCGTTATCAAAAGGATAATTATGATATTGTATTTTCTGAAAATTTCGGCATAATTTTCTTCGAATTCTGCTAAAGGAAGATCGGGAAGAATCAAGCCATCAATACCAATTTCAGCACATTTTCGGCAGAAATTTTCCACCCCGAATTGGAGTACGGGATTGAAATATCCCATCAAAATCAGCGGCATGGAAACCGTTTTTCGGATGTCTTTCAATTGCCGAAAAAGCAAATCGGTAGTCATGCCATTTTTTAAAGCCGTTTGCGAACTGGCTTGAATGGTTGGGCCATCTGCCAAAGGGTCGCTAAAGGGCAAACCGATTTCCACAAAATCGACTCCATTTTTTTCCAATTGCTGAAGAATTTCAACCGTGTCATCCAGTTTTGGATAGCCCGCTGTGAAGTAGATGGACAGCAGTTTATGGTTCTGGCCTAATTTTTCGTGTATTCGATTCATAGTTGTGATTAGACCTCACAGGTCTTGAAGACCTGTGGGGTCTCTATTACAGATTAAAAAATTTAATATATGTTTCCAAATCTTTATCCCCACGACCACTCAAGTTAACAACTACCACATCATCTTTTTTGAATTTTCGGGTTTCAAAAATGGCGAGGGCGTGACTGCTTTCAATGGCGGGAATAATGCCTTCAAGCTTACACAACTCCAGTCCGGCCCGCATCGCTTCGTCATCGGTTATCAAAATAAATTCCCCGCGGCCACTGGCAAAAAGATGGGCGTGCATAGGCCCCACGCCGGGATAATCCAAACCTGCCGAAATAGAGTAGGGTTCGGTGATTTGTCCGTCCGCGGTTTGCATCAACAAGGTTTTACTGCCGTGGATAATCCCCACTTTTCCCAAAACCGAGGTTGCGGCGCTTTCACCACTGTCAATTCCTTTTCCAGCAGCTTCCACAGCGATTATTCCAACTTCCGGTTCGTTCAAATAGTGATAAAAAGCCCCGGCAGCATTACTGCCGCCTCCTACGCAGGCAACTACAAAATCTGGATTTTCGCGTCCTTCTTTTTCTATGAGTTGCGATTTTATTTCTTCGGAAATCACACTTTGGAACCGCGCCACCATATCGGGATACGGATGTGGCCCAACAACGCTACCAATAATATAATGTGTATCGACCGGATTATTAATCCAATCGCGGATTGCTTCGTTGGTGGCGTCTTTCAGGGTTTTGCTGCCGCTGGTGGCAGGCACTACTTTGGCTCCCAGCATTTTCATTCGGGCTACGTTTGGCGCTTGGCGTTCAATATCAATTTCGCCCATAAATACAATACATTCCAGTCCCATTAAAGCACAGACGGTAGCGGTTGCAACGCCGTGTTGGCCGGCACCGGTTTCGGCAATGATTCTGGTTTTGCCCAATCGTTTCGCCATTAAAATCTGACCGATTGTATTGTTTACTTTATGCGCTCCCGTGTGGCAAAGGTCCTCACGTTTTAAGTAAATTTTGGTACTATATTTTTCCGAAAGACGCTTTGCAAAATAAAGCGGCGTTGGCCGCCCCACGTAATCTTTCAGCAGTTGTCGAAATTCCTTTTGAAAAGATTCCTCTGCCATTATTTGTAAATATTGTTGGCGTAATTCCTCCACATTTGGGTACAACATTTCGGGAATATACGCGCCGCCAAAATCGCCGTAGTACCCCTTTTCGTTTACGTTAAAATTCCGAGGCGTAGCCGAAGGAATCTGTAGTTTGCTCTCTTCCATATTTTTATAATTCAGTCCTGGTTTTTGTGTCTTGGCTCGTGGTTCTTTTTAGTCGTGTTTCAACAGTTCTATGAATGATGTCAATGCTAAAAAGTCTTTCATCCCCGGCTCAGTTTCAAACCTACTGTTCACATCAATTGCGTGGATGGAAAGGTCTGTTTTTAGTAATTTTTTTAAAGAATCAACTTCTTCCAATCCGATGCCACCGCTCAAAATGAAAGTTTTTTTCGAGGGATACTTTTTTAAAATTTCCCAATCAAAGGTTTTTCCGGTGCCACCTTTTTCTTTGCCTTTTGTGTCGAAAAGAAACGCATCCACTTTATTTTCAAAAATTTTTATTTCGCTGAAATCGAATTCTTCGTCAACGCTAAAAGCCTTACACACCAGTACATCGGGATAAAGCAAAGTGAGATAACCCTGCAAGTCGAGGACATATTCTTTCGTTTCGTTACCGTGAAGCTGGATTACGTCCAAAGAATATTTTTTGCACAAATCAATCACTTTTGAAATCTTTTCATCCACAAAAACTCCGACTTTCTTTATTCGCGGCGGTAACGCAGGAATTTCTCCATCAAAATAACGCGGACTTTTCTCGTAAAAAATAAAACCCAAATAATCCGGCTGAAGGGCCGCAACTTCGGCAATATTGTGTTTCATTCCGCAAATCTTTAAAAGTGGTTTCATCTTAAATTTTGAATAAATTGTTTGGCCGTTTCGCCGGGATTTTCGGTTTTCATAAAATTTTCACCAATCAAAAATCCTTCAAAACCGTAGGTTCTCAACTCTTTTATTGTTTCCACATCGCTGATTCCGCTTTCGGAAATTTTTACGAAATCGGCTGGAATTTCTTCGGAAAGCTTTTTGCTGATGTCGATATTTACCTTGAAATTTTTCAGATTTCGGTTGTTTACACCAATCATATCAACGTTCGGCATCAGTGATTTTTGGAGTTCTTTGGAATTGTGGACCTCCAATAATACATCGAGCTTTAAGCTTTTCGCCAAAAATGAAAACTGTTTCAATTCTTCCGCCGAAAGGCAGGCCGCAATCAACAAAATAGCATCGGCACCGAAGGCTTTTGCCTCGTAGATTTGATAGGGATCAATGATGAATTCCTTCCGGAGAATGGGAATGGAAACCGTTTTTTCGGCAACCAAAAGATCATCCAGCGAACCTCCAAAAAAATTTGAATCCGTCAAAATCGAAACTCCTTTTGCCCCGGCATTTTCATATCCCGAAACCACTTCGGGTAGCAAAACCTTGTCGTTTATAACCGATTTGCTGGGCGACCGCCGTTTGTGCTCGGCGATAATTCCCGTTGTGGAAATGCGCAAAGCTTCCGCCAGCGATTTGGTTTCTTTGGCAAAAAGAGGAAATTTTTCCAGCAAACGAGTTGGGATTGCTTCCTTTTTGGCGGCAACTTCTTTGTGTTTGTAGGCTGTTATGCTATTTAAAATGGTCATTTTTATAGTCGTTAGTCGTTAGTCGTTAGTCGTGGTATCGTGGGTCGTGAGTCGCGTTTCATGCTTCAATCGGATATTTGCTGCAATTTTTTCAATGATTTTAATGCCTTTCCGGAATGCAAAGATTCCTTTGCTTTTTCAAATCCTTCTTTTATCGTGCAGTTTTCAATTACTGAAATCGCCATTCCGGCATTTGCGCAGACCACATTATTTTGCGCTTCGGTGCTATTTCCGTTTAAAATATTCAGAAAAATTGTTGCAGAAACCTTCACCGTTTCGCCACCGAATATTTCAGATTCCTCAATCTGCCTCACTGCGAAATCTGCAGCATTCAAAATAGTTTCCGAAGCTTTTGAAATCACTTTTACTGGCCCTGTCAGCGAAATTTCATCATAGCCATCCATCGCGTGCAGAACAGCGTAATTTTTCTCGCTTTTTTGATAGAGATAACCATACATTCGTGCCAATTCCAAATCGAAAACGCCGACCAATTGGTTTTTTGGAAAGGCTGGATTCACCATTGGCCCGAGCATATTGAAAAAAGTTTTTACCCCCAAATTCTTGCGGATTGGCGCCACATTTTTCATTGCAGGGTGGAAGAGTGGTGCGTGCAAAACGCAGATTCCCGCCTCGTCCAAACAGCGCTTTAAAAATTCCTTTTCATTGCTGAATTTTATTCCCAATGCTTCCATAACATTGCTGCTGCCGCTAACAGATGAAACTCCGTAATTGCCGTGTTTGGTTACTTTCAAACCTGCGCCTGCCGCAACAAATGAAGCCAGCGTTGAAATATTAAATGTGTTTTTTCCGTCGCCGCCCGTGCCGCACAAATCAATGGTGTTGTATTCGCTGAAATCCACCCGCAAACACAGGTCGAGCAAAGCATCACGGAAACCTTCCAATTCCTCCAAGCTCACATTCCGCATCATATAAACCGTCAAAAATGCAGCTATTTGGCTTTGGTTGTATTTCCCTTCGGAAATGTTTACCAAAACGTCGCGCGCCTCAGTTTTGCTGAGCTGTTCGTGGTTTATCAATCTATTTAAAATCTGTTTCATTTATGAGTCGATGAGTCGATGGTTCGATGAGTTTAGAAGTTTAGGAGTTTCAAATTTTAATTGGATTTAATGCCAATTGTACTAAATACCGCACATTATTCCCCTTAGGGGATTAGGGGGCTATCCAATTTTTAATAATCTGTTTCCCCATAGGTGTCAATACACTTTCGGGATGAAATTGCACGCCGCAAACGTCATACAGTTTGTGGCGAAGGGACATAATCTGCCCATTTTCATCGACTGAAGTGATTTCCAAAACCTCGGGAAAATCTTCCTTTGAAACCACCCAACTGTGGTAACGGCCTATTTCAAATTCTTTTTCCATTCCCTTAAAGAGGGGTTCGTCTTCCTTTAAAATTGTTGCTGTCGTTGCAACGCCGTGAAAAACCTTGCTCAGGTTTTCCAACTTTCCGCCAAAAACTTCGCCGATGGCCTGTTGCCCCAGACATACGCCAAAAATTGGTTTGGAAGCTGCGTATTTTTGGATTACTGCTTTCAGCAAACCTGCTTCATCGGGAATCCCGGGGCCGGGCGAGAGCAGAATTTTATCGTAATTTTCTACTTCTTCCAAAGTGATTTTATCGTTTCGTTTTACGGTTACCTCGCAATCCAATTCCTCTAAATAGTGAACCAGATTGTAAACAAAACTGTCGTAATTGTCAATTACTAATATTTTCATATTTATATGTTTTCAGCTAATTCCAGTGCTTTTGTCAAAGCCCCCAATTTGTTATAAACTTCCTGCAATTCGTTTTCCTCATTGCTTTCCGATCCCACTTCAAATA
>JBLXCF010000009.1:0-146372 GCA_048265145.1 Aequorivita sp. | reverse complement strand
GCGTAGTCGAAGGAAAGGGTGGCCGAGGCGGCCGCGCTGATGTCGTACACCGGAGAGAGCAGGGTGGCGTTGTTCACCTGGCCAGAGCCCGCCGCGTCGTCATCAAAGATGGCCGCGTTGGAGGGGAAGTCGGTGCCGGTGGGCATATCGCCCGAGCCGAAGGTCCAGTCCTGCGAGCCGGCATTGATCTGGGTGGCCCAACCGGCGGGAAGGGAACTGCCCTCGAAATCCTCGGTCTCGGAAACGGTCGTCGTGGGAGGGCCACAGGTGATCACCGGCGAGATGTTGTCGATGACGTTTACGGTTGCATTGCAAGTGGCTACATTACCACTATCGTCGGTTACTGTAACCTCCACCAAGGTTTCGCCCAAATCGGCACAGGTAAAATCGGCAGTAGTATTTCCATTCACTGTAATGGTATAACCACAGGCTTCGTTCACGTTTTGCAAAAGTGTACTTGGATCAATACTTGCCATTCCATTGGCATCTAAATATACATCGACAGAGGATGAAGTGGGTGCCACATAACTCTGCCCTGCGTTAAGCGTTCCTGGAGTGGCCGCAACAGGACCGGTCCAACTAAAGTCGGGATAATACGTTCCCGAACCTGTTAATTGAAGCGATTCGCCAATAGGCGTATTGCTCGGCTCGGAAACTCCGATATCGGTCGATGTCAATCCGGAAGCAATTCCATCAGTAGCCGTGAAGCTTCCTTCATAGCTCAAAAATTGGATCACATTTCCGTTGTTAGCCAGGACAATACCATCTGGCGCACCATTTTGGATACCTTCAATTTCAAAATTGATAGCTCCAAAACCGTTTCCTTCATCATCGATAATTCCACTCAACGCAACGGTATTGTATTCGGTACCTGCGTTTCCGTTGTAAAGCACGATGGAATATGTGCTTAAATTGGTTCCTGCAGGACCTGCAATTTCTACAGCTTCACCTTCATCGGTGCCGGCATTGTCATAATGGATTTCATTTATGAAAACTGAAGGTCCAGAGGCCTGCCCCAAACAGGTAATAATGGGTGCGGTGGTATCCTGAACGGTTACGGTGGCGCTACATGTTGTTGTATTGCCGGCATCATCCGTTACGGTAAGAATTACCGGATTTGCTCCTGTCATGGAACAATCAAACGTTGTAATGTCCAAACTCAATGCAACACCTCCACATAAATCAGAAGAGCCATTGTCCACTTGTGTTGGCGAAATTGTAACGGTTCCCGTAACAGGGTCTAAATCTACGGTAATGTCTTGACACAGGGCCACTGGGGCATCGTTATCCACTACGGTTACGGTAAATTGGCAGGTTTCGGTATTGCCATCGCTATCGGTCACGGATAGGGTTACCACCGTTACGCCCACTGAAAAGGTGCTCCCGCTTGCTGGTGTGGCGATTATTGATGAAGATATATTTCCATCCTCATCATCAATTGCAAATCCGGTAAAGTTAACGACAGCTCCGCAGGTTCCGATTTCGTTATTGGCAACGATATCGCTGGGGCAAATTATGGTCGGACCATTGCCCGAACCCGAGCCAACAAAGGTTTGGCCAACATTAATTAGATTGGGTGATTCCGCCGTTGGTCCACTCCACGAAAAATCGCCGTAAACACTACCTGTTCCAATTAACTGAAGCGATTCCCCAACGGGAGTGGAACCAGGTTCGGAAACGCCAATATCTGTAGAGGTCATTCCATTTGCTGTGCCTGAAGTAGCCGTAAAGGAACCCTCATAGCTCAGAAACTGGACTACGGCGTTACTGCCATCTATTAAAGCCAAACCGTCTGGCGCACCATTTTGGATTCCGGATACTGCAAAATAAATAGTACCAAAACCCGCACCCTCGTCAGGAATAATACCGGTTAGATTGGTGGTTCCATAATCGGCCCCATTGGAACCGTTGTAGAGTTCTACTTTCCATCCGGAAAGATCGGTGCCTGCGGGACCCGCAATTTCAAAGCCCTCGTTAACATCAGAGCCTGAATTGTCATAATGCAATTCATTGATAAAAACAGCTTGTGCCTGGGCAAACCAAACTGCGCAAAAGAATAAAAGCGTTAATGTAATTTTTTTCATAAAAAAGTATTGATTGTTTAAAATTAAATATTCTTCCGTTTATCCTTAAAATAAGCGGAAGAATACTATGCTAATTGGTTATTATTCAAAATTAAAGAAAACTACTAATGAATTCCGACAGTATTGCCACTGGCCAAAGATAAGGTTTAGGCCCATTACAAAAAAGGAGATGTATGTTAAGTTATTATTAGTTTTTAACGATAATACCGGCATTCTTCATGGCTGCGAAACCGCCGGCAACATCTATAACGTTGTGGATACCACGACTTTTCAAAATGGAGGCAGCAATTACGGAGCGGTAACCACCGGCACAGTGGATATAGCATTTTTTGTTGGTGGTGAAATCATTTAAATAGTTATTGAGAAACCCCAGCGGCGCGTGTTTGGCCTGGGGAAGATGGGCCGAATTGTATTCACCTTGATTTCTAACATCGAAAACAAGGATGTCATTGTGCAATTCTTCCTTGAGGGTTTCAGCGGTAACAGATTGCAGGGTATCAATTTCCTTGCCTGCCTCCTTCCAAGCATCAATGCCTCCGTTAAGGTAGCCAAGGGTCCTGTCAAAACCAACGCGCGACAATCGGGTAACCGCCTCCTCTTCCCTTCCGGGGGACACCACCAACAGGATTTTTTGTTCCACATCTGCGAGCAGCGCCCCTACCCAGGGAGCAAAACCTCCGTCCAGCCCAATAAAAATGGAACGTGGAATATGCCCGTCGATAAACTCAATTTGGTTACGGACATCAAGGATTACGGCTCCCGTTTCATTGGCAAGCTGTTCAAAGGCTTCTGGATCCAACGGTCTTGTTCCCTGCGATATTACCTCGTCAAAATCCATATACCCCTCCCTGTTCATCTTCACATTCATCGGAAAATATAGTGGAGGGGGCGTTAAGCCATCGGTAACCTCACGGATAAATTCCTCGCGGGTCATATCGGCCCGCAGCGCATAATTCATTCTTTTTTGGTTGCCAAGGGTATCCACGGTTTCCTTCATCATATTTTTTCCGCAGGCAGAACCCGCGCCGTGTGCCGGATAAACAATTACATCATCGGCCAAGGGCATGATTTTATTGCGAAGGCTGTCAAACAAAATGCCGGCTAGGTCTTCCTGTGTAATTTCATTGGATTTTTGTGCAAGATCGGGCCGGCCCACATCGCCCAGAAAAAGGGTGTCTCCACTGAAAATGGCATAATCCTTTCCATTTTCATCTTTTAACAAATAGGTGGTGCTTTCCATAGTGTGTCCGGGCGTGTGTAGGGCAGTAATGGTAACTTTTCCCAATTGGTACACTTCTTCATCCTTCGCCAAAACAGCATCAAACGCAGGGTTTGCGTGGGGACCGTAAATGATGGGCGCGCCTGTTTGCTGGGAAAGCGTTAGGTGGCCACTCACAAAATCTGCATGGAAATGGGTTTCAAAAATATATTTAATCTTGGCGTTGTCGTTTTTTGCGCGTTCCAGATAGGGTTTGGTTTCGCGCAGCGGATCAATAATGGCGGCTTCACCGTTGCTTTCAATATAATATGCCCCTTGGGCAAGGCATCCTGTATAAATTTGTTCTACCTTCATGGCTTTTCGTTTTCTGCAAATATAAGCATTGTTGCGCCTATGGGGAAGTAGCGGCCTGTGCGCCTTCTATTTTTCACAAAATTTTTGCATTAAGGCGTTTTAGTTATTCTATCTTTACCCGATAACTAAAATTTAATTCATTATGAAAAACCTACTATTTGCAGTAATAGCGCTGTTCATTGTTTCCTGTTCCACCGAGAAAAAGCAAGAGGAAGTAGTCCGCGAACTGGCCAAAAAGGATCTGATTGAAAAACTTCAGCTTCCCGAGGGTACGAAATTTAGCAACGAAGATATTGAAATGAAGGAAACCACCAGCGGAGAAGGCGCATTGGGCGTGACCTATTTGATCAAGATTACCGTAAAATCGCAGGATAGGGATGGTAATGAAATAGTGAAGATCTATACAATGAACTACAAGAAAATAGGCGAAGGGGGCTTAGCGCCGGAGGATTACGAGCTTACTTCCTTTGAATAATTTATCCGACAAACAGTTTATGAAATTTTTATTTTTTATTCTTTGCTCTCCGCTTCTTTTCTCCTGTAATTCCTCCCAACACACCGCAGGCCAAAAGAAGACCAATGTTGATTACGCACAAACCATCACCGCCCAGGATTTAAAAAAACACCTATACATCTATGCGGGCGATGAAATGGAGGGCCGCATGACCGGAACGGAGGGACAGCACAAAGCCGCTGCGTATATCAGGGATTTTTACAAGGGCGAAAAAATTCCTGCGGCTCCGGGCACAGAAGATTACTACCAACCTATTCCCGCCAGTTTTTTTGGAAACCGAAAAAACCCGCAAGCTTCCGAAAATGTCATTGCCTTTATAAAAGGTTCTGAAAAACCCGATGAAATTGTAATCATTTCTGCACATTTAGATCACGTTGGCAAGGATGAGGACGGAAATATATTCAACGGTGCCGATGACGACGGAAGCGGAACGGTTTCCATTTTGGAGATTGCCCAAGCCTTTCAACATGCAGTTAAGGACGGCAACGGTCCCAAGCGTTCCATCCTGTTTTTGCACGTTACCGGCGAGGAAATTGGTCTGTATGGTTCACGGTATTATTCCGAAAATCCGTTGTTCCCACTCAAAAATACCGTGTGCGATCTCAATATAGATATGATTGGAAGAATTGATCCTGATAAAAAAGAAAATCCCGAGTATATCTATCTAATAGGAAGCAATAAAATCAGCCAAGAACTACAGGATGTTTCAACGGCAATGAACGAAAAATACACACAGTTGGAACTGGATTACAAATTTGATGATCCCAACGATCCCAACCGTTTTTACTATCGCAGCGACCATTATAATTTCGCAAAAAACAATATTCCCATCATTTTCTACTTCAATGGCGTACACGAAGATTACCACAAAATAACAGACACGCCCGATAAAATTGAATATGAACTACTGGCGAAAAGAACCAAATTGATTTTTTATACCGCTTGGGAAATTGCGAATCGGGAAAAGAGAATTACTGCCGATAAATTATAAAAGCAGCTTGGCCGCAAAGTATTCACAACGAAAAAAACCCAAAATCTGAAACGAAAAAATCCTCCCCGAAAAGGGAGGATTTTTATTTTCGGGTGGAAGACCGGGTTCGAACCGGCGACCTCCTGAACCACAATCAGGCGCTCTAACCAGCTGAGCTACAACCACCATTTTTTGTGCCCTAAAGCACAAGGCTGCTAAGCGGAGGCAAATATAAATCAATTATAATGGTTGCGCAATACTCTTTTTGAAGAAAATTAAATTAAATCGAAAATTGATTTTACGGCCGGATAGCGCTCCACGGTGAATCCTTCACCGTGCTCCGTTCCTATCAACCTTCCCAAATCCTGGGCGCGATAGGTAATGCTATCCCTAAAGTTGGTAGAGGAGATCGGGGTTTCCGGCGCCTCGGTTTCTTTTTGGTGGAATTGGCTCTTATACGCAAAAACTGCTTCTAATTTATTTTCCAAAAATCCCGTAACATCAACCACAAAATCGGGTTGAATATTTTTCCATTGAATGTAATGGTACACCTGCTTTGGCCGCCAGGATTTTTGGTGGTTGCCGTCCAAAATGGTCTCAATTTTTTGCAGTCCGCTTAAAAAACAGGCATCGCTTGCCAGCTTGCTGGCCTTTCCGTGGTCAATGTGCCGATCATCGATAGCGTTGCAGAGCACAATTTCCGGCTGGTATTTTCTGATGATTTTAATTATTTCCAATTGGGAAGCAGCATTATTTACCAAAAAACCATCGGAGAATCCCAGGTTATGCCGAAACGATACGCCTAAAATTTTGGCGGCATCGGAAGCTTCTTTATCACGAATTTCAGCTGTGCCCCGTGTTCCGAGTTCGCCGCGGGTCAAATCTAAAATCCCCACTTTTTTCCCGTTTTGGATTTCCTTTGCCAAGGTTGCCGCACAGCCCAATTCAACATCGTCCGGATGGGCGCCAATGGCGAGTATATCAATTTTCATGAATAGTTGTTTTAAATTTTTTCCAGTTTTGAAGTCTGTTGAAACGCCATTTCCAAATCGGCAATTATGTCGTCCGCTTCCTCAATACCCACAGAAAACCGAAGCAGGCCGTCTCCTATTTTTTGGCGTCTGCGCTCGTCTGCCGAAAGCAGCGCATGTGATGTTTTTGCAGGCGAAAGTATGGTAGATTCCACCCCAGCCAAGCTCATGGACGGTTTAATTAATTTCAACCTTTTTAAAAATTCATCCACATGCAACGATTCGCCAATTTCAAAGGAAAGCATTCCGGTGAAGCCCTGCATCTGTCGTTTTGCCAATGCATGATCCGGATGAGTTTTCAGACCGGGATAATGGACCCTTGTTACCAATGGATGCCGCTCCAGCCATTTTGCAATCTTTTTGGCATTTTTGTTTTGGGCCTTCACCCTGAGCACCATAGTTTTCATGCTCCGCTCCAATAGCCAAACGGTATAATCGCTCAAGCTGCCGCCCAAATTCTTGGCAAGCTGCCAAATTCTATGGATGTGTTCTTTGGAAGCGGCCACCGCTCCTGCACAGATATCGCTGTGGCCACCCATGTATTTGGTAGCGCTGTGGATCATAATATCAATTCCAAAATCGGCGGGAGTTTGATTTACGGGGGAAGCAAACGTATTGTCAATCATAGTAATTATACTGCGTCCTTTCGCCAATTTTGAAATCATCTCCAAATCAGTTATCCGCATTAAGGGATTTGAAGGGGTTTCAATAAAGATGACCTTGGTATTATTCTGAATTTTTTCGGCAAAGTCCGCTTCGGAAAAACCTTCGGCAAAAGAATATTCAATCCCAAATTTTCCAAACTCCTCCACCACAAAATTATAGGTGCCGCCATACAGGGTTTGCGGAAGCACCACGTGATCGCCCTTGTGCAAAAACGCAAGCAAGGCGGTGCTTATGGCTGCCATTCCACTTCCAAAAATTAGCGCTGAATCACATTTTTCAAGCATCGCTATTTTTTTGCAGAGCGCTTCTTGGTTCGGCGTATTGAAATAGCGAGGATAGCGTTTCACTTCCACTCCTTCGTACGCATAACTGCTGGACATAAACAATGGAGAAATGGCCCCTTTAAATTGCGTGTCCTCCACCTCGCCGACGTGCGTGCAGATTGTGTTTAAACCTAAAATCCCGGATTTCATAAGCATCTTTCTTTGGAAGCACTAAGGTAAAAATTAAAATTAAGACGATTGGCCTTTCCCCTGCCCTACCGTTTCTTTTTTTCTATCTTTATAGAAAATTCAAGCCTTAACTATTGCTGATGAAACTGCTACTTACCAATATAAAAGAATTGCTACAGGTGCGTGAAAATGGTCCCGATAAATTAAGCGGAAATCAAATGAAGGACCTTCCAACCCTAAAAAATGCCTGGGTCTTCATTCACCACGGCGTTATAGAAGATTACGGAACTATGGATAAATTGGGGCCCCACCAAGGTTTTAAAACGGTAGACTGCAGCGGAAAAATAGTGTTGCCCGCTTGGTGCGACAGCCACAGCCATATTGTTTACGCCGGCAATCGGGAGCAGGAATTTGTGGATAGGATCAACGGACTGACCTATCAGGAAATTGCCGAAAAAGGCGGGGGAATCGTGAACAGTGCCAAAAAGCTGCAACAGACTTCCGAAGAAGATTTATACCATCAATCCGCCGCCCGCTTGGAAGAAATAATGCGTCTTGGCACCGGCGCCATTGAAATAAAAAGCGGTTACGGATTGACCACCGACGCAGAACTGAAAATGCTCCGAGTTGCCAAAAAACTTTCCGAGGAATATCCCATTTCCATTAAAACAACTTTTTTGGGCGCACATGCCATTCCAACGGAATACAAAGGCAATAAAGACGGTTATTTAAACTTGTTGTGCAACCAGATGCTTCCAAAAATTGCCGAAGAAAAATTAGCCGAGTATGTAGATGTCTTCTGTGAGGAAGGCTATTTTTCAGTTGCAGATATGGAACGGATTCTCTCGGAAGCAAAAAAGTATCATTTAATTCCAAAAGTTCACGTAAATCAATTCAACAGTATCGGCGGAATTGCCGCAGCTGTAAAACACAACGCTTTGAGTGTGGACCATTTGGAAGTACTGACCGATGAAGATTTGGCCGCTCTTAAAAACAGCAACACCATGCCCGTAGCGCTTCCCTCCTGCTCCTATTTTTTGAGCATTCCCTACACACCCGGCAGAAAAATTATCGATGCCGGATTGCCGTTGGCCCTCGCAACAGATTACAATCCGGGTTCCACGCCAAGCGGAAATATGAATTTTGTGGTTTCTACCGCTTGTATAAAAATGCGCTTGACCCCCGAAGAGGCCTTAAACGCTGCCACCATCAACGGCGCTTATGCCATGGGCCTCAGTAAAACCCACGGAAGCATTACCAAAGGAAAAATGGCAAATTTAATTATTACAAAAGAAATTCCCTCCTACGGTTATTTGCCCTATGCCTTCGGAAGCAACTTGATCGATTCCGTAATTATAAATGGAAAGGAAGTAAAATGAGCTTTGTAAAAATTTATTCGGAAAAAGATTTGGCTTCCCATTTAAAAAAGAGAGCCGGGGAAATTAAGTTTGGCGAAAAAGTATCCTTTATTGACTCGCTCGGGGAGTTAAAAAACCGCTCCCAAAAATATGTGCTTTTGGGAATTCCGGAAGACATTGGCGTCCGAGCCAATTATGGCATTCCCGGCAGCTCAAAAGCCTGGGAAGCTACCTTGGGAAGCCTTTTGAATATTCAGTACAATCATTTAACAAATGCAGAAAATGTGATTCTTTTGGGCGAAATAGATTGTGAAACCCAAATGAATCAAGCTGAAAAAATTTCGAAAGAAGATCCCCATTCCGTTGAGAAATTGGGCGGACTGGTCTCGCAGCTTGACCATAAAGTTTCCGAAGTTTTAAGCATAATTATTGAAGCGGGCAAATTCCCGATCATCATCGGCGGCGGACACAACAACAGTTACGGAAATATAAAAGGTGCTTCCGAAGCATTGAAAAAACCTATAAACTGTATCAATTTTGATGCGCATACCGATTTTCGCGCTTTGGAGCACAGGCATAGTGGCAACGGGTTTTCGTATGCTTTTGAGGATGGTTTTTTAAATAACTATTTCATCTTCGGGCTTCACAGAAATTATACTTCCCGATCCGTTTTTGATCATATTGTAAAAAATTCCGAAAGGGTGAAATTCAATCTTTTTGAAGATATTTCCGTGAAGCAAAAAATTACTTTTTCCAAAGCAATGAACGAAGCCGAAACTTTCTGCTGCAACGAAAACTTCGGGATTGAGCTGGATTTGGATTCCGTGGAAAATATGGGCAGCAGCGCCATTTCACCCAGTGGATTTACAATGAACGAGGCCAGACAGTTTGTTTCGCATTTTTCAAAAAACAAACATGCAACATACCTTCACATTTGCGAAGGATCGCCCGCTGCCGGAATTTTCACCAACCAAGTAGGAAAGGCAATTGCCTATTTGGTCAGCGATGCCATATCTTAAATTCCTGACAGATAGCACAAAACAGATGCTTTCTTTGTATCTTCAAAAAAAAATTAAACCAATGAAAAGAGCAGCACTAATTTTCACTTTAGCCTTGGTATTGACCGGCTGCAAGAAAACTTCGGAAGAAAAAATTTCCCAAATCGATTTAAATGAACCCGTAAAAACCCTCGACGGGGGCGAGGCAGCGGAGGAAA
Source organism: Aequorivita sp. (assembly GCA_048265145.1). Taxonomy (GTDB): domain Bacteria; phylum Bacteroidota; class Bacteroidia; order Flavobacteriales; family Flavobacteriaceae; genus Aequorivita. Next base: position 136,508 of record JBLXCF010000009.1, on the reverse strand, counting down.
ATGGTTTTATTATTACACCCGTAGAACACGCCAGTATGGTGCTGAACTGGGACGGAACCATTATGTATGTGGATCCCGTGGGCGGAAAGGATATGTTTTCAAAACATACCGAGCCAGATATGGTTTTGGTGACCGACATTCACGGCGACCATTTTGACGTTCCCACCCTCGACGCTATCGTTGTCGATAAAACGGTAATTTTTGCTCCGAAAGCGGTTTTTGAAAAAATGCCGGAAAGCCTTCAAAATAAAACCAATGTAATCAACAATGGCGAAAAAATAGAGGATTTTGAAATGGTTATTGAAGCCGTGCCAATGTACAACTTGCGTCCCGAAGCCTTGAAGTTCCACGAAAAAGGAAGGGGAAATGGCTATGTGCTTGAAAGAAATGGAAAACGCATTTACATTTCAGGCGATACCGAGGACATTCCCGAAATGCGAAATCTTAAAAACATAGACATTGCTTTTGTTTGTATGAATTTACCGTACACCATGACGGTGGAAAAGGCTGCGGAAGCAGTTCTGGCTTTCAAGCCGAAAACTGTTTATCCCTATCATTTCCGGGGCGAAAACGGTTTTAGCGACGTGTCAAAATTCAAATCGCTGGTGGAAGCGGGCGATCCAAATATTAAAGTAACCCAATTGGATTGGTACCCGAAAAACTAAATTCCTTTTTTTGATATTCGCTATAATTTCTTCATTTAAATTTTTATGAATTTAATTCTTTTTTGATGAAAAACTACTCCCTTCCCTTCGCTCCAATGGCTTGTGCCTTTTGTTGCTTTCTTGTTTTTTTGAACTGTAAAAACCCTTCCAAGGAAATTTCCGAAGAAAAGGAAACCGGAAAAATGGAATATCCCGCCGAATGGATGTACAACCAGCGCGCCTATCCCAACAATTATATAAATAAGGAAGCCTATAAAGAAGCGATTCTGCAATCAAAACAAATCCTTGCAAGCCGTTCACCCGAACAAGCTGGCGAATGGACTTTTGTTGGCCCTTTAAATACCGGCGGACGCATAACCGATGTGGCCATAGCGCCCAATAATGACGATCATTTGTATGTTGCAACGGCTACCGGTGGAATTTTCAGAAGTTATAACGGAGGCGCAAACTGGACCCCAATTTTTGATGAAGTAACAAAACCTTCCATAGGCGATATTGCCATTGCCCCTTCAAATTCACAACGTATTTACGCTGGAACAGGAGAAGCAAACGGAAGCGCTACGGACGGCGCCTATTTTGGCGATGGAATCTACCGAAGCGACGATGCCGGTGATACTTGGACGAACGTGGGCCTTCCCGAAAGCAACCATATTGGTAGAATTGTTGTTGACCCAACCAATCCTGATCGTGTTTTTGTTGCGGCTACGGGCCAATTATATGGAAAAAACAACGAAAGAGGAATCTACAGAACCACCAATGGCGGCACAAATTGGGAACAGGTTCTATTTGTAACCGATTCCACCGCGGCGATTGATGTGGCAATGAACGTGGGAAACACCAATATTATTTATGCCGCCATGTGGGAACGCACCCGCAAACCTTGGGAGCGCGATTATGGCGGGGTTACTTCAGCCATACACCGTTCTACGGATGGCGGCACAACCTGGACAGAATTGGGAACCGCAAACGGCCTGCCCGCACCCAATGCGCAAACCGGACGTATTGGAATTGCAGTTTCAGAATCAGATCCATCTACGGTTTATGCACGGTTTACTACCAATGAAATTACCAATGAATTCAATGGTCTCTACAAATCGACCGATAATGGAAACAATTGGACCTTGGTAACTTCCGCCGGTGCCCTAAGTGGTATTGATGCCAATTTTGGCTGGTACTTCGGAAATGTTCGCGTAAACCCGACAAATGCCGATGAAGTGTATATTATAGGTTTTGACATTGCAAAATCTACCAATAGCGGCGCTTCTTGGACCACCCTTCCGGGGATGCACGTAGACCATCACGCGCTTGATTTTTCACGAACCAACTCCAATTTTATGCTCGCCGGAAACGACGGTGGGGCCTATTTTTCCAACAACGGGGGAAATAGCTGGATTAAATTTGTAAACCTCCCGATTACCCAGTTTTACAATATTGAAGTAGACCGAACCCAACCGGAGCGCCTTTACGGCGGCACGCAGGACAACAACACCATCCGCACGATTACCGGCGGCGCGAGCGATTGGAATTCCATTTGGGGAGGTGATGGGTTTCACGTAAACGTAGATCCGGTGGACAACAACTTTATTTATGTGGAATCGCAGTACGGGAATTTGGGCCGAAGTACCAATGGCGGCATCAGTTTCAACAATGCCACAAATGGTATCAGCGGCAGCGACCGCAACAACTGGAATACGCCCGTAATAATTTCGCCATTCAACCACGAAATTCTCTATTACGGAACCAACCGACTCTACACCTCGAACAAGGCCGCAAACTGGTCAGTCATCAGCCCAGATTTAACGGATGGTCTGCACCCGAGCGGCTCTTTGGCCTTTGGAACGTTAACTGCAATCGCCGCATCCTACAACAACCTTGACGTAATTTATACCGGAAGCGACGACGGCAACGTAAATGTAACTTTTGATGGCGGCAGCACTTGGACCGATATTAGCGCGGGCCTGCCCGACCAATACATTACCTCCATCGCGATGGTGCCCGATAATGATTTGACGGCCTATGTTACGGTTTCCGGTTTTAAATATTTGGATTACACGCCCCACGTTTTCAAAACTACCGATGGCGGCCAAAATTGGACGGACATTTCCTCCAATTTGCCCAACATTCCGGTGAACGATATTATCACCTATCCTGCGGAAAATATCCTGTTTGTGGCAACTGATCTAAATGTTTGGTACTCCAAGGACGATGGTGCCAATTGGACGATTCTTGGAAACAATCTTCCGTTTACCGTGGTTATGGATTTAAAATTCCACGAACCTACGAAAACGCTTTATGCTGGAACTTTCGGGAGGGCGATGCACAGTTTTGATGTAAGCGGTATTTTGAGTATTGACGAAAATAAAATTGCCGACAATGCCATTAAAATCTACCCGAATCCGGCTACTTCGGAATTTACCATTTCGCAAAATCTAACTTCGGAAGGAACCGTGCAGCTTTTTGACCTTTCGGGGAAAAAGATAAAAGAATTATTCAAAGGAAATTTCGGTACCAATGAAAACATCACAGTAAAGACTGATGGAATTGCCGCGGGAGTTTATTTGGTGAAAATAAAAAATGGATATAAATCCGCTACTAAGAAACTGGTAATAAATAAATGATATTTATAGAAACACAAAAAATCCCGATTCAATATTTGAATCGGGATTTTCAATTTCTGTGCAGATAATTACTGCTTCTCACAAACCACGCCCCAAATAGGCAAGGCATTTTTTGAAGTATTTATTTTTACATTTTCCTTGTCGAGAACTTGAAAATCGGCCGCACCTGCATATTCCTTATCGAAGATTGCCGAGAGCGAAAATTTTGGGTTTTTAAAGTTTAAGGTTTTCCAATTTCCCTCAGATGTGTAGGTTCCTTTTTCAGAAATTTTAACCGGTTTTTCGTTTGTGTCTGGCTGCGGAATGCTATTGAAATTGAATTTAAACGTATTGTTTTCAAACAATTGCAAAGAAATGGAAGCTACGCCGTTCCCCAAACTTTTATAGGAAACCGCTTCGCTTTTTCCCAAAACCACTTCTTTCGATTCCTTGGAAGCCTCAACGCCCTTGCGTTTCGCGCCACAGGATGAAAGTGCAACTACCAATGCAATCAAAATGATTTTTTTCCACATAATTTAGCGTATCAATTTTTTATACTTAATGCGTTTCGGCATCAAATCGCCTCCCAAACGTTTCTTTTTGTTTTCTTCATAATCGCTGAACCCGCCCTCAAAAAAATACACTTCGCTATTGCCTTCAAAAGAGAGAATGTGGGTGCAAATTCTGTCCAAAAACCAACGGTCGTGACTGATAACCACGGCACATCCCGCAAAATTTTCAAGACCTTCCTCCAAGGCCCGAAGCGTGTTTACGTCCAAATCGTTCGTGGGCTCATCCAAAAGCAGTACGTTTCCTTCTTCCTTTAAGGTCATCGCCAAATGCAAGCGGTTTCGCTCCCCACCGGAAAGCATCGAAACCTTTTTGTTCTGCTCGCTTCCGCTGAAGTTGAAACGGCTCAAATAAGCTCGCGAATTCACTTGGCGGCCGCCCATCATAATCAATTCCTGGCTATCGCTGAAGTTTTCCCAAATGGTTTTGTCGGGATTTATATTGGAATGTGCTTGATCCACATAAGCGATCTTTGCGGTTTCACCCACTTCAAAACTGCCTTTATCGGGCGTTTCCTCGCCCATGATCATTTTGAAAATAGTGGTCTTTCCGGCACCGTTCGGGCCAATAATACCCACAATTCCCGCTTGCGGCAGTTTGAAATTCAAATCCTCATAAAGCAATTTATCGCCAAAAGCTTTTGCAACACCTTTCGCTTCAATAACATTTGTTCCCAAACGCGGACCGTTCGGAATGTATATTTCCAGCTTTTCGTCCAATTGTTTTTGGTCTTGGCTCAACAGTTTATCGTAATTCTGAAGACGCGCCTTTTGCTTTGTCTGTCGACCTTTCGCGCCTTGGCGGACCCATTCCAACTCACGTTCCAACGTTTTTTGGCGCTTTCCAGCCTGTTTTTGTTCCTGCGCCAAACGTTTCGATTTTTGGTCCAGCCATGAGGAATAATTTCCTTTCCACGGAATTCCCTCGCCGCGGTCCAGTTCCAAAATCCAGCCTGCAACATTATCCAAAAAATATCGGTCGTGCGTAACGGCAATCACCGTTCCTTTGTATTCCGCAAGGTGGTGTTCCAGCCAATGCACGCTTTCGGCGTCCAAATGGTTCGTGGGCTCATCGAGCAAAAGCACGTCCGGTTCTTGCAAAAGCAATCGGCAAAGGGCGACCCTTCTTCTTTCCCCACCCGAAAGCACGCCAATTTTTTTATCGGGCTCGGGAGTGCGCAGCGCATCCATTGCAATCTCCAATTTGGTATCGAGTTCCCAGGCGTTTGTGGCATCAATTTTATCCTGAAGTTTTGCCTGTTTGTCCATCAACTCATCCATTTTTGCCGGATTTTCATACACTTCCGGCAGACCGAACATATCGTTTATTTTGTTGTATTCGTCCAAAATATCCACCACTTCCTGCACGCCTTCCTTTACAACTTCGAGTACAGTTTTGTTTTCGTCCAATTTCGGTTCCTGCTCGAGATATCCTACGGTATAGCCGGGCGCAAAAACCACATCGCCCTGATAATTTTTTTCCTCGCCGGCAATGATGCGAAGCAAGGTTGATTTGCCGCTTCCGTTAAGACCCAAAATACCTATTTTAGCGCCGTAAAAGAAACTGAGGTAAATGTTTTTAAGCACTGGGGTCTGGGCGCTTTGGTAGGTTTTTGTAAGCCCAGACATGGAGAAAATCACTTTTTTATCGTCACTCATTGTTAAGTGTTAAGAGTTAATTGTTAATTGAAAATCTGGTAATTTGGGATTCGTCAATTCGAAGTAATATTTATTTCGGATATGACTGAAAACTGCGACTGTATTTTACGACTGAAATTGATTCAAACCCTTCCCTTTAAAGCGTTGAAAACCCACGCAATGGCAAAGAAACCAATGCCAACGGAAGCAAAACCCCAGCCTGCAACATCGTCATATTTAAATGCCCCCATTCCTATCAACACTAAGCCAACCACAATCATTATAAATGTTGCCCATGCCAGTACGGTATTTTTATTCATTCCCATAGTCTATTTCGTTTGATTTATTTTTCTTTTTCACGCCGCAAATTTACACGTAAAAACAAATATCGGTAATATATAACAGATTTTCGTTAACAAAATGTCATTGTTTTGTGGGAAGGAAGGAAAAGGAAATAGCAAAGGGGAATTAGCGATTAGCGAATTGGAAATAGCGAAGAGGAAATACTAATTTTAAGAGATGAAAGGTTTCAAAATGTATAATCAGCAAATCAACTTTAAACTTTAAACCTTAAACTATCCCGCATTTTGTATTTTAGCCCAAACATAAATTTTCAATGGATTTAAACTTCAACAAAAACGAAGACCACAACAGACTTTTAGTTTCAGATTTAAAGAACAAACTGGCAAAAGTAAAGCTCGGCGGCGGTCAAAAACGCATCGAAAAACAGCACGAACAAGGCAAACTTACCGCACGCGAGCGCATTGCCTATTTGCTGGACGAAAAAAAACCGAGTATTGAAATCGGTGCTTTTGCGGGCGAGGGCATGTATGCCGAACACGGCGGGGCGCCCGGCGGCGGTGTGGTTGTGAAAATTGGTTATGTGAAGGGAAAACAGTGCATCGTTGTTGCAAACGACGCAACCGTAAAAGCGGGCGCTTGGTTTCCGATTACCGCAAAAAAGAACCTTCGGGCGCAGGAAATTTCCATTGAAAACAGACTGCCCATTATTTATTTGGTGGACAGCGCGGGCGTTTACCTGCCGATGCAGGACGAAATTTTTCCGGATAAGGAACACTTCGGAAGAATTTTTCGGAACAATGCCGTGATGAGCAGTATGGGCATCACACAGATTGCTGCCGTAATGGGCAGTTGCGTTGCCGGCGGTGCATACCTTCCCATTATGAGCGATGAAGCTTTGATTGTGGACAAAACTGGAAGTATTTTTCTCGCCGGAAGTTATTTGGTGAAAGCCGCAATCGGCGAAAGTATCGACAATGAAGAACTCGGCGGTGCAACCACCCATTGTGAAGTGAGTGGTGTTACCGATTATAAAGCGAAGGACGATAAAGATGCGCTCGACAAAATAAAGAATATTGTTTCCAAAATTGGCGATTATGAAAAAGCGGGATTCAATCGTGAAAAAGCATTGAAACCGAAAGAAAAGGAAGAGGATATCTACGGAATTCTCCCAAAATCCCGTGCCGAACAATACGATATGCGCGAAATCATTAAACGCTTGGTGGATGACAGCGATTTTGAGGAATACAAAGAAGGCTACGGACAAACAATCTTAACCGGCTATGCACGAGTTGACGGTTGGGCCGTGGGAATTGTGGCAAACCAGCGCACGTTGGTAAAAACCACAAAATCAAAAACGAAACCGAGCGAAATGCAATTTGGTGGCGTGATTTATAGCGATAGCGCGGATAAAGCCACGCGATTTATCGCAAATTGCAACCAAAAGAAAATTCCGTTGGTATTTCTGCAAGACGTAACAGGTTTTATGGTTGGCAGCAAAAGCGAGCACGGCGGAATTATTAAAGATGGCGCAAAAATGGTGAATGCCGTTAGCAACAGCGTGGTGCCAAAATTTACGATTGTGATTGGCAACAGTTACGGTGCCGGAAATTACGCCATGTGCGGAAAAGCATACGATCCAAGATTGATTGTTGCTTGGCCAAGCGCCGAACTTGCCGTGATGAGCGGCAATAGCGCCGCAAAGGTGTTACTGCAAATTGAAACTGCCACGCTAAAAAAGCAGGGAAAGGAAATTACTGAAGAAGAGGAAACCGAACTTTACAACAAAATTAAAGCCCGCTACGACAAGCAAATTTCACCCTATTACGCAGCTTCTCGCATTTGGACCGATGCGGTAATCGATCCTTTGGACACACGAAAATGGATTTCCATGGGGATTGAAGCCGCGAACCACGCTCCTATTGAAAAGGCTTTTAATCTTGGGGTTATTCAGGTTTGATGGGTGATAGTTGATAGTTGATAGTAAAATAAAAAAGGGCGCTCGCGCGCCCTTCCTTCACAAAAAACCAAACCACCTCAAAAAAACATCGTCTAAAAACTATTTACTGCTTTTCACCAATCGGATAAACTCAGCGCGGTAACCGTCTTTGTCGCTTCCTTTTCCTGCTTCGGCAAGCGTTATTACATCTTCTTTCCTTTTGGTATTTATAAATTCTGAGTCGCGAAGTTGCATCCCGAAAAGCGCCACTGCTGCTGAAAATTTTAAATCGTCGTTTGCAGTTTCTATAGATTTATTTTCATCCTTCACCGTTTTCACAATCAGTTTGCTTACATCGCCATCGGGCTCTTTGTAGCGGAATTTCACGGTAAGCATTTCATCCGAATAATTTTGATTGGTTTGTTTGGTGTATTTCAAATTGTCAATATCTTTTAAATATTTGCTTTTTACGCCCACGGGAATGATTTCATACAATGCGGTAACGGTGTGCCCGCTGCCCAATTCCCCAGCATCTTTGGTGTCGTCCTTAAAATCCTCATCGTTCAACAATCGATTTTCATAACCAATCAATCGGTACGCCTGCACTTTTGCGGGATTGAATTCCACTTGGATTTTCACATCTTTTGCGATGGTGTAAAGCGTTCCAAAAAATTCCGTACCCAACACTTTTTGTGCTTCCTGCATGGTATCGATATAAGCGTGGTTTCCGTTGCCTTTATCGGCTAGGGTTTCCAGTTTGCTGTCTTTGTAATTTCCCATTCCGAAGCCCAAACAAGTAAGGAATACGCCGCTTTTTCGCTTTTCCTCAATTAAATTTTCCATGGAACGATCGCTGGAAGCACCCACGTTAAAGTCGCCGTCGGTGGCCAAAATCACACGGTTGTTTCCGCCTTTGCTGAAATTTTCAGCTGCAATTTTATACGCCAATTCAATTCCCGCGCCGCCAGCAGTTGATCCACCCGCACTCAGATTTTCAATGGCATCGCGGATCTTCTGCTTCTCTGCGCCAGATGTTGGAGGCAAAACCAAACCAGCTGCACCGGCATAAACTACTATGGAAACCTTATCCTTTTCCCGCAATCTGTCAATCAAAACATTCAGCGCTGCTTTTAATAATGGCAATTTGTTGGGGTCTTCCATAGAGCCGGAAACATCGAGCAGAAACACCAAATTTGATGGCGGCACGTTTTCCAAAGAAATGTCTTTTCCTTTTAATCCAATGCGCACCAATTTTGCATCTTGGTTCCAAGGTGAGTTTACAACATCAGCAGTGATTGAAAATGGATCTTTCCCAGTTGGCTGCGGATAATTATAAGCAAAATAATTTACCATTTCCTCAATCTTTACGGCATCTTCCGGCACTTTCTGCCCATTGTTGAGCATACGGCGAATGTTGCTGTAACCGGCTTTGTCCACATCAATCGAAAAGGTGGAAAGTGGTGCGGTGGTTACCATTTTGAATATGTTTTCATTTATTTTTCCATAGGATTCGTTTTCGGAAACTTGGGTTGTAAACGCCCCTTGCCCCGGTTTTCCATTTGAATTTCTAATGGCAATTCCTGTTGCCTTTCCCTGTAATAATTTATCATAGGAATCTGACTCATTGCTCACTATAGAAGCATTTAGCGATTTTTTCTCCCGTTTAGGGGAATATCCGGTTACCACTACTTCTTCCAAATTTGAACCGGGTTGCAGTATCACATCCAATTCTCCGGCTTTTTTAATTTTCACTTCCTTCGTTTCAAAACCGACGTAGGAAAAAGTCAGTTTTTGGCCAAGTTCCGCGTTGATGGAATATTTTCCATTAAAATCGGTCTGTGTTCCCGTGGATGTTCCTTTTACAAGAATGTTTACGCCCGGCAGCGGCAGGCCCGTGTCGTCCTTAACGGTTCCAAAAACGGTTACGGTCTGCACGGGTTGCTGGACGGCCATCACTGCGATTGCTAAAATTGTGAATAATGCTTTCATAATAAAGTGGTTTTTAGTGTTAAACTTGAAGTAAAACTACTTTCAATCACACGACAATAAAACCACCATTGAGGGAAAGACTATTATGGATGGGTGAAAAATTCCCCCTTTGAAGGGGACAAGGGGGATGTTTACAATGAAAATTTATCAAAAAACAAAATTTATTTATTGTTTATCAATAAATATTTATTACGTTTGCCTAAATTTTCAACTTTTAAAAATATGGCAAATACAAGTAAAATAGTTTTTAATGGCCTGCTCATTGTGGCGTGGCTCATTTTTGTTGGGCTGGGCATCGAAGCCGGCGGATTGGTAGTCAATTTTGTTTTTGGTCTCGATGCAGATGTGCTTCCCAAACTTTACCAAAAACTAAACCTTATCGCGATGTACGATCGCAGTCCGAAGGCTTTTTACGGGATGTATAGCTTTATTTTGGCCATCGCCATTTTAAAAACATATTTGTTTTATATCGTTGTTATGTTGATGCACAAAATGGATCTGTCAAAACCCTTCAGCGTTTATGTGTCTAAGCAGATAACGAAAATTGGTTATTTCACCTTTTCCATCGGATTATTGAGTTATATAGCCAAGGAAAGCGCAGAAAACTTGCAGAAAAAAGGCTATGCAATTGATGGTCTCGGGCAGTTTTGGGTGGACAGTGAAGCCTATATTTTGATGGCGGCCATCATCTATATTATTGCGGTAATTTTCGCAAAGGGGATTGCATTGCAAAACGATAACGAATTGACCATTTAAATTATGCCGATAGTTGTAAATTTAGACGTAATGATGGCCAAAAGGAAAATGTCGCTCAACGAACTTTCCGAAAAGGTGGAACTCACACTTTCCAATCTATCCATTTTGAAAACTGGAAAGGCAAAAGCCATTCGTTTCAGTACGTTGGAAGCAATTTGCGCGGTTTTGGATTGCCAACCTGGGGATATTTTAGAATTTGTGGAATAAAGTTTTGTAATTTGGTTTATGAAAATATATTTAAACTTTTACTGAATGAATCCCGAAGTCACAAAATTTTTAGACGAACTGAACCACCCGCTGCGCGATGAAATTGAACAGTTGCGGAAAATTATTCTTTCAGCAAAATCAAGCATTGAAGAAAACATAAAATGGAACGGGCCCAATTATACTTTTAACGGGGAAGATAGAATAACGATGAAAATTCAGCCACCGAAAAATGTACAGCTTATTTTTCACCGAGGCGCAAAGGTTATGGAGATGCCAAAGGAAAAATTGCTGAAAGAGGATTTTGGAATTTTAAATTGGAAAGGAAATGACCGTGCTGTTGCTACTTTTGTAATTATGGAAGAAATTGTTTCCACAAAAGAATCTTTACAGAAAATTATTGAGGAATGGGTTCAAATATAAAATTTTTCAAAAAATAATGCCATGCAAAACAACAATTCAATAGTCACTCCAAAATCATTTGTAAAAACATTACGTATCATTCACCTTTCCTTGGTTGGGGGAATTGTGGTTTTTGCTATAATGATGTATTTACAAACCCAAAATCAACATTTATCTTTTAACTATTCAAAAGATATCATGTTTATTGTGCTACCTTTTTTGGCAGTTGCTGGAATATTTGTGGGAAATTTTATTTACAACAAAATATTAATTGGGCTAAGCGAAAAAAAAACTCTAAAAGAAAAACTGAACGGTTTTCAAACAGCATCACTTATAAAATATGTCCTTATTGAAGGCCCAGCACTTTTGGGAGTTGTAATTTTTAGCAACGGAGGGAATCAGTATTTTTTATTTATTGCTTTATTACTATGTGGATGGCTAATCTTGCAAGGCCCAACACGCGATAAAATTGAACAGGGTTTGAAACTGGAAGGTCCTTTAAAGAACGAATTCCAGCAAGATGATCGTCCATTGATTTAAAATCAGTTTGAAAGGAGACCTTTACGTACTTCCGCCCGCTTTATTTTTCCGGTTTCCGTATAAATGAATTGCGGAATGGAATATATTTTTTTAGGTTTTTCATAAGCGGAAAGCGTTTCAAAAGCATTGGAAAAATCCTCCAAATGCAATTCTTTTTCACTTTCAATAACTAAAATGATCCGTTCGCCCAAAGCCGCATCCTTTTCCGAAGCAATAAAAAAGGGTTGCTTTATTTGGTGCGAAAGCTTTTCTTCCACAACTTCGGGATGCACTTTTACGCCGCCGGAATTGATTACGTTGTCTATTCTGCCCAAAAATTTGAAGGAAGTTGGGGAAAGCAATTCAACCACATCGTTTGTAATTACAGTTTCCTCTGAAATTTCCGGGGCGTTTATTTGCAAACAATCATTTTCGGCTTGTGAAAAATTCACCTTCGGAAGTGCGGAAAAAACAACCGATTTTCCCTTTCCATTTATAGGTCGAACCGCAATGTGGCTAATGGTTTCAGTCATTCCGTAAGTTGCGAACACTTGGGTTTTTACAGTTTGCAACTGTTGCTCCAATTCAACGGAAACCGCACCGCCGCCAACGATCAATTTTTTCACTTTGTGCAAATCTGCCAACGAATGGAAAACTTGATACGGAACCATTGCAGCAAAATCAAATGTTTCGTCAAGATTTTCCAACGGATTTTTATCGGGAGCCACGGCGTGCAAATCCCAACCCGCAATCATTGCGCGCACGAGCATCATTTTGCCGGCTATATATTCCGTCGAAAGGCAAAGCAGGGCTTTGGAGTTTTCCGTTAAATTGAAATAATTCACGGTTGCTTCCGCGCTGTTGAAAACGTGTTTTTTTTGAAGTTTTATTTCTTTTGGAACTCCTGTGGAACCTGAGGTTTTTACCGAAATAAAAGCCTTTTCATCCAACCATTCCAAAATAAATTTTCCGATGGCGATTTCATCATTTGGCCCATTTTTAATTAGCTGTTTGGCGTGCCTTTTTAAATCTTCCGCGGTAGCGAACGGTTCGCCATTCAATCTGAAATTGGGGTGTAACGGTTTCACTATTCAATAAAAGTTGAATTTGGTGTATTTTCTTCGGCAATAACAATGGGCTCTTCCACTTTTCCAAAAAGTTTTCCGCCCCAATCGCGCCATTTGTAACGCCACGCCATAATGCCGAGAAAAATTGGGTAAAGAATCAAAACAGGCGCAATTACATCAAAACCTGCGGAAGGCTCTGAAATATCCTTTAAAATGGAGTGCGTTTTAAAAACCGTCCAATCTGCAGTGACAAGCAGCGCGGTAATCAAATTGTTGCCAGCGTGAAAACCAAGCGCAAGTTCCATCCCTTCGTCCATCAACGTCATAATTCCAAGAAAAAAACCAGTACCGATGTAGAAAACCATAATGATATTTCCAAGTTTGTCCACTTCGGGATTGGCGAGGTGCAACGCACCAAAAATAACGGAGGTGAGCACGAGTGGGAGCCATTTATTTTTAGCCAAAACCCCGATACCCTGCATCAAATACCCACGGAAAAGGTATTCCTCAAAACTGGTCTGCAACGGAATCATCACGATTGCAATAACGGCAAGAATTAAAAACGGAACCAAATTAAATTGCCACACATAATCCTCGGGGTTGCTGTAATAATCCAGCGCCGTAACTACAATTGTCGTAATGGTTATAAGTGCAAATCCAAAAAATATGCGGCCCCAATCGGTTTTTTTTCGGGAGGTAGTGAGCGTCACAAATCGCTGTCGGTGCAGATAACGCACAACAATGTATAGGCCTAACAATCCGACGGCGAAACTCAGTAGCATTAAGAAAAGCGTAAGGTTGGAATCCAATACCGTCATTAGGTGCATTTCATCCTCCAGCGCAAAAATATTCCCGCCTTCGGCGTAGGTTTTCACTAGCACAGCGATCAACAATGGAATTGAACCCAATTGACTTGCAACGAAAATAATGATGAATCCCACTAAATAGCGCCACCATTCGTGTAGGGCATTAAAGGCTTGTTTTATGTACATTTTTTAGTTATGAGTTTTAAGTTTTAAATTTTGAATTTTCACTATTCGCTATTCGCTCTTCGCTCATCGCTCTTTTCACACTTCGAATTTCCATTTTTTATTTGGGTTATAATTTAAAAATCCATTGTAAACTTCCAACGGACTTTCAACGTTATTGGTGTAAAGGCTGCCCGTGCCCAAACCTTGTGGCAATTTACTGTTTTTTGTAAAGGTATATTGCGCAATGGCATTTAAACCCACATTGCTTTCCAAAGCGGAAGTAATCCACCAACCTTCGTTGTGTTTTTCGGCGAGGTTTATCCAACTATCGCTTCCGCGGAAACCGCCAATCAATGAGGGCTTTAGGATTATAAATTGTGGTTTAATGGTTTCGAGCAGATTGTTTTTTTCTTCTTCGGAAAAAATGCCTATTAATTCCTCGTCCAACGCAATGGGCAACGGCGTTTCCTCACAAAGCCTTGCCATTTCCTGCCATTGCCTTTGTTTTATGGGCTGTTCGATGGAATGTAATTGCAAATCTGAAAGTACTTTCAGTTTTTCCAAAGCTTCCTTTTTTGAAAAGGCGCCGTTTGCATCTACGCGCAATTCCACTTCGGAAGCAGAAAATTCGGTTCGGATAGATTTTAAAAGTTCGATTTCGGTTTTGAAATCAATCGCCCCGATTTTCATTTTGATACAGGTAAAGCCTTCTTTCAGTTTTTCTGAAATCTGTTGTTTCATAAAATCCTTATCGCCCATCCAAACCAAGCCATTGATTGGGATTGCAGCTTCGCCACGCGTAAATTCCGAAGGAAATAATTCGAATGTATTTTCAGATCGCAACGATTTAAAAGCTGTTTCCACCCCAAATTGTATGGATGGAAATTCCGTTAAGGCTTCATACAAATCTGCTTCACTTACACCCAATGCAATATTTTCGCAAACGCCATTCAATTCCTCTTCGTAATCTGGGCGATCGTCAATACTCAATCCGCGCAAAAGTCCGCACTCGCCTACTCCAATATTTTCCTCATTTTTCAGAATAAAAAAATAGGTTTCTTTGGTATTCAAAACCCCGCGCGAGGTACCGCTGGGGCGTTTGAAGTTTAGGATGTGCTTTTGAAAAGTGGCGATCATTATATTGTTAGTTTAAGAATGAAGCACCAAATCACAAATTCCAAATTCCAAAAAATATGCTCTTCGAAATTTGTGATTTGTGATTTGTGATTTTTAAAGTTCTATGGATTCCCCAATTTCCAGTAACATCAAATCCTTATTGGCATCGTAAAACTTTCGTTTTGCCTCTTCGTGATCAATTTCAATGTAGCCAAACGTATCGTAATGCACACCCAAAACCTTGTCGCATTGCACAAAATCGCTGGCAATAATGGCATCTTCAATGCCCATTGTGAAATTATCGCCGATGGGAAGAATTGCCAAATCCAACTTTGTATGCATCGGAATAAGTTTCATATCCATCGTGAGCGCGGTATCGCCGGCAATGTAGATGTTTTTGTGCTCGCCCTCGATTACGAATCCGCCGGGTTGGCCGCCGTAACTGCCATCGGGAAAACTGCTGGTATGCAATGCAATTACATATTTCACTTTCCCGAATTCAAATTTCCAGCTTCCGCCGTGGTTCATTGGGTGCACCTCGATTCCCTTTTGCTCATAATGGTTTGCGATTTCAAAATTGCTGACGATTATGGCCCCAGTCCGCCGCGCGATTGCGGCGGCATCCAAAGTATGGTCTTGGTGTGCGTGCGTTAATAGAATATAATCGGCTTGAAGCGTATTGATATCGATTTTATCTTTTGAAAGTGGATTTCCGGAAATAAACGGATCTACCAAAATGTGTTTTCCCTTTATTTCAATTCCCAGGGAATTTTGGCCGTAGAATGTAATTTTCATAATAATTATTTTCAAATAAAGATACTAAACAGAATTGCAAACAAAAAAGTGCTGAGCGCCACCTTTTTCAATTCGCCATCGAGCAACATTGGTGATTTGTTTTTAAAAACCGTTTTAATATTTAAAAGAAAAGGAACAAATGCAATTAAATACAGCAATTGCAACGGTTCGCGATAGTTTATTACGGTGAAAACTATCGCGCAGCACATTCCGAAAAGCAACAGAAACGCGTGATATTTTTTGGCTTTGTCAATTCCCAATTTTACTACCAACGTGTTTTTCGCACCCAATGAATCGCTTTCAATATCGCGCATATTGTTCAAATTCAATACAGCGGTACTGAAGCAACCAATGGCTGTAGCGGGCAATAATAAGAGCCAGTTCAACGTGTGGGTATACAAATAAGAACTTCCCAAAACGCTCAACAATCCAAAAAACAGAAATACAAAAACATCGCCTAAACCAGAGTAACCGTAGGCTTTTTTACCGACCGTATATTTTACTGCCGCTATAATTGAGACGATTGTAAGGTTGAAAAATATAAAGGAAATGACGAAGTTTTCATTTCCGAAAGCCAGAAAAATCAAAATTGTGGCTATGAAAAATGTAATGATTCCAGTAATAATCATACCGATTTTCATCTGCTTCGGAGAAATAATTCCAGAAGCTACCATTCGTTTTTCGCCTTCCCTTTTTGCATCGGTTCCGCGAACGCCATCGCCGTAATCATTTGCGAAATTTGATAACACTTGAAAGCCGATCGTAACCAATATTGCGAGCCAGAAAAGACTAGACTGCCAAACGGCTGGAGACCCAAAACAACACGTAAAAGATTTCCCAAATAGAGAATCAAAATTTCCAAAAGAAGCTCCAACAATAATCCCCGAAACCGAAAGCGGTAAAGTTCGCAATCTCGCTGCGGCAACCCAAGCTTTAATTTTTGTCATTCAATTTTTTTTGAAGCTGTAAAAATACATTTTAAAAAGAGCGGAAACAATTTTTTGGCAGGTGGCATCATCTAGTTTGTTTTCCTATATTCGTTTCTTTTAAATGAAAACCGAGAATTATGAACAACTCTACCAATTACAATCTAGGATTACTTTTGCTTCGCGTGGGTTTCGGCGGAATGATGCTCACCCACGGAATCCCAAAAATGATGAAAATGCTTTCGGGCGATTTTTCCTTTGGCGACCCCATCGGCATCGGCGAACCTGCTTCTTTGGTTTTGGCCGTTTTGGGCGAAGTTGTTTTTCCTATTTTAGTAATTATTGGTTTTAAAACACGATTGTCGGCCATTCCAGTGATAATCACAATGGCCGTTGCCGCCTTTATCGTGCACGCCGCAGACCCTTTTGGCACTAAGGAAATGGCACTTCTTTATTTAATAGGATTTATCGCAATTGCTGTTTTAGGTGCGGGGAAATATTCGGTGGATAGGAAATAGTTGATTGTTGATTGTTGATTGTTGATTGTATAAATTTCAATTAAAAATCTTCACCAACAATTCCTTCAATAAATCACCCTGCGGAAGGTTGGCGGCGCCCACGCCCTTGCTTTTCATATCAACCTCGCGGATGGCGGCGATGATGGCGCTTACTTTTTTCATCGAGTAATTTGCAGCGGCGGTTTGGTAATCCTTCACAAAATATGGGTTAACGCCCAATACTTTTGCGGCATCGCCTTTATTGGAAAGCGCGTGGAATTTCAGCAGTTTTGAGAAGAAACTGTAAAGTAGAGCCACCGTCATAACCAACGGATTGTTTTTTGGGTTCTGCGAAAAATATTGAATGATAGCAAAAGCTTTTTTTACATCCTTTGCTCCAAGGGCGTTTTGAAGTTCAAAATTGTTGAAATCCTTGCTGATCCCGATGTTTTCCTCAATTAATTGCGGCGTAATCTGTTCACCGGGTTTTAGTATTAGCTGAAGTTTTTCAAGCTCGTTGTTCACTTTGCTGAGATCATTCCCCAGAAATTCCACCAGCATTTGGGCGGCTTTTGGGGTAATGGTATAGCCTTTTCCCGCCAAAACCCGTTTTATCCAATCTGGAATTTGGCTTTCATACAGTTTTTTGCTTTCAAAAAGAACACCTTTTTCCGCAATTTCCTTCGCAACCTTTTTGCGCTTATCCAGCGTTTTGTATTTGTAGCAAATTACCAAAACCGTTGTCGGCTGGGGGTCTTTTGCGTATGGCAATAAATTTTCAATGGTTCGCGAAAGTTCCTGCGCTTCCTTCACAATTACAACCTGTTTTTCGGCCATCATCGGGTAGCGCTTGGCATTGCCTATAATATCCTCAACCGAAACATCGCGGCCGTAAAGTACCATTTGGTTAAACCCTTTTTCGTCTTCCGAAAGCACGTTTTTTTCAATATAATTTGAAATGCCGTCAATATAATACGGCTCCTCGCCCATCAAAAAATAGATGGGTTTTGTTTTGCCATTTTTAATATCGCCGATGATTGATTTTACTTTGTCTAAAGACATTCGATGATTTACGATTAACGATTGAAGATTTTAGATTGAAGAAGTTTAACTTTGAATTTTGAACTTTAAATTTTGAATCTTTGCCAATACAAAACCTCAACTTTCCGCAGTATTCCTTTCGCTTCAAAAATAGCGAAAACAAACCATTGATTTTTGATGAAATCCGAAAAAAATTCGTGGTGCTCACTCCCGAGGAATGGGTTCGGTTGCACGTTGTACAGTATCTTCTGAAGGAAAAAAAATATCCCAAAAGCCTTATAAATGTTGAGAAACAACTGAAATTGAACAACACCACTAAACGCTACGATGTAGTGGTTTTCAACAACGACGGCAGTATTTTTTTGATTGTGGAATGCAAGGCGCCATCAGTGGAAATCACACAATTAACCTTTGATCAAATTGCACGCTATAACCTGGCATTGGATGCCCAATATTTAATGGTAACCAACGGGCAGACACATTATTTTTGCCAAATGGATTTTGAAAACAAACGCTATATTTTTCTGAAGGAAATTCCTTCCCGTAATTTGTGAATACTGATAAATTCCCCCTTTGAAGGGGGTCAGGGGGATGTTTTTGATGCAAATGAAATCTTGAATATTTTTAATACCAAATTCCCAAAAACCCTTAACCGCTACTGCCAACTGGCTACTTTTAATTAAGTTTGAACCCGTGAAAGTAGCTGTAGTCATCCTAAATTGGAACGGAAGGGATTTGTTGGAAAAATTTCTACCATCGGTGGTCGCAAATTCCAGTGAAGCCACCGTTTATTTGGCCGACAATGCCTCGACCGATACTTCAACGGCCTTTGTTTCCGAGTTTTTTCCCACCGTAAAAATCATTCAAAATAAAGTGAATGGCGGTTACGCAAAAGGTTATAATGATGCGCTTCAACATATTTCCGAAGATATTTTTGTGCTGTTGAACAGCGACGTGGAGGTTACCGAAAACTGGCTGCAACCGGTCCTTTCGGAATTTAAAAAGGATGAAAAAATGGTGGCGGCCCAACCCAAAATCCTCGATTATAAAAACAAGGAATATTTTGAATATGCCGGTGCCGCGGGCGGATTTATTGACAAATATGGCTATCCCTACTGCCGCGGCCGAATATTCAATACTTTGGAAAAAGACCACGGACACTACGACGATGTTTCCGAAATTTTTTGGGCGTCCGGCGCCTGTCTTTTTGTGAGGGCCGACGCATTTTATCAAGCCGGCGGGCTGGACGAGGATTACTTTGCGCACCAAGAAGAAATTGACCTATGTTGGCGGTTGCGGGCCAATGGCGGAAGGATTCTGTATGTGGGCAAGTCGAAGGTCTTTCACGTGGGAGGGGCCACGTTGGCCGCCCTGAACCCAACAAAAACGTTTTATAATTTTCGGAATTCCCTGTTTAACCTGTTTAAAAATGTTAAGGGCCCTACTGCATTTTCCGCCATTTTTTTTAGAATGGTTTTGGATGCCGTTGCCGCTTTCCAGTTCCTGCTACAAAACAAACCGAAACATTTTTTTGCGGTTCTGAAAGCACATTTCAGTTTTTATGGTTCACTTCCAAAATTCCTTCGCAAAAGGAAGGACAATGCTACTGCCACACCCTATTTTAAAGTAAAATCCATTGTCATTCAGTATTTTATAAACAAGCGTAGGTATTTTAAGGAACTATAACTTAAAGTATTGTTAATCGTTTTTTATGGCACGCCTATTTTAATAATTTTGGTTCAGAATTATTGAGCAAACAATCTAAATATAACACTTACAAATTATGAAGAAACTATTGATTTTAGCAGTATGTTCAAGCTTGGCCTTCACTTCTTGCGTATCCAAAAAGAAGTATGCCGAACTTGAGGCAAAACAGAAAAACACACAGGATTTGCTGAACACGGCAACCGTAAAACTGAATGACTGCCTTACTGAAAGAGCCGCGGCAAGCGCCCGTGCAAAGGAACTTGAAGAGCGTCTGGCCGATATGAAAAAAACCAATGAGGATCTGATCCAAAGTTCAAAGGAACTTACGATGCTAACTTCAAAAGGAGCCACCAATCTTGAGAAATCTCTTGAGAGCTTAAAAGAAAAAGACCTAAAAATCACGCGTTTGCAGGATGCACTCAACAAAAAGGACAGCGTAACCCTTGCCTTGGTTACCAGTCTTAAAAGAGAGGTGGGCATAAACGACCCAGATATTGAAGTGAACGTTGAAAAAGGAGTGGTATATATTTCCCTTTCAGATAAGGTTCTTTTCAAGAGCGGAAGCTATGAGATCTCCTCAAGGGCGAAGGAAATTCTTGGAAAAGTGGCCAAAGTTATCAATGGCAAGCCCGATTTTGAAGCGATGGTTGAAGGCCACACCGATAACGTCCCATACAGAAGCGGCGTGCTTTTGGACAACTGGGATTTAAGTGTGAAACGAGCCACAGCTATCGTACGCGCGCTACAGGATTTGGGAATCAGCCCACAGCGTTTGGTTGCCGCCGGTCGTGGCGAATATGATCCATTGGTACCAAACACCACTGCTGAAAACAGAGCTACCAACAGACGTACCAGAATTTTGGTACTTCCAAAAATCGATCAATTCTATGATATGATCGAAAAAGAAATGAAAAACCTTGAAGCTGGCGGAAAATAATTGCCAAAGCTTGAATATAACTAGAACCCGGCCCGATAAAGGCCGGGTTTTTTATTAAAGGATTGCTGTAATTTTTGGAGAGGTTTTCGTATCTTAGAGAAGAAAATTGAACCCCATTAATACTACAAAAAAATGGAAGAATTCACAACCGATTGGAGCCGGGAAGAACTGAAAGCATATATTCTGCTATATTGCGCCAATGCCAATTTTATTGAAACCCAGGAAGAAAAGGAATATATAAAATCAAAGGTAGGCGAGGAAAAATACATAAAAGTCCATAAAGAATTTGATAAAGACAACGATTATCAGCGCATTCAAAAAATCCAAAACACCGTTGGGCGTTTCAACTACTCAGAACACGAAATTGATCGTTTATTTGAAAATATAAAGAAGATGTTTCTTACCGATGGATCCATGGATATTCTTGAAGAGAACATCTATCGCGGGCTACAGCATTTGCTAAAATAGAAATACCCAAGCTTTGGAAAAAGTAAGCAGTACGGAATCAAACATTATCGAAAAGTTTTACGAAGCCTTTGCAAACCTCGACGCAGAGCGAATGGTGGAATGGTATCATAAAGAGGTTACCTTCGAGGATCCCGCCTTCGGCATATTGCGTGGGGAGGACGCAAAAAATATGTGGCGGATGCTTTGCCACTCCCAAAAAGGAAAAGATTTTAAAGTTATTACCTCAACTATTGAATATACCCCCGAGGCCGGAAAAGCCCGTTGGGAAGCCTTTTACACCTTCACCAAAACAGGCCGAAAAGTCCACAACATTATAAATGCTTCCTTCAAATTTAAGGAAGGAAAAATCATAAACCACGTGGATAAATTCAGTTTGTACCGATGGTCCAGACAAGCGATTGGCCTTAAGGGATTTTTTGTGGGATGGACTGCCTTTTTTAAACAAAAACTTAACCAGCAAACCCGCTTGCTATTATCGGAATTCCAAAAGAATCAGCCACGATAGAATTTTATAGTTCCAAACTTCCCTTTCCCTCGCGAACCACCACTGGTTCCGGACCGGTAAGGTCAATTACCGTGGAGGCAATGTTTCCGCCATAGCCACCGTCAATTACAAGATCGACTAAATGGTCCCATTTTTCAAGAATAAGTTCGGGATCGGTGGTGTATTCAATAACCTCATCGTCATCCCTAATGGAAGTGGAAACAATCGGGTTGCCCAATTCCTGAACGATTGCACGGGTTATGGAATTATCGGGAATGCGGATGCCCACTTCCTTTTTCTTTTTAAAAACCGTGGGCAGGTTGTTGTTTCCCGGAAGGATGAAAGTGTAGGGCCCGGGAAGGTTTCGCTTTAATATCTTGAAAGTGGGCGTATCTATCTGCTTTACATAATCGCTCAAATTGCTTAGGTCTTCACACACAAATGAAAAATTGGCCTTTTCAAGTTTAACACCACGCAATTGTGCCACCCGTTCCAAGGCGCGATTGTTTTTTATGTCGCAGCCCAAGGCATAGACCGTGTCGCTGGGGTAAATGATCACTCCGCCCTCGCGGAGTACTTTCACTACCTTTTTAATCTCCCTTGGGTTGGGATTTTCTTCATAAATCTTTACAAATTCCGCCATACTTATTCCTTTTTCACTTCATTTTCCAGCTTTAAAACGTTGTCGCCATCGGCTTGTTCAATGAACAGCGCCTTGTTGCCCCTTTCCCATTTTCGGGTAATTTTACTGCCTTTTATGGTTTTGGTAATTTCTTTTGAAAACGTTTCCAACACTTTTCCTTCGGCCCGTCCATCTGCCCAATTCCACACTACTTTTGAACCTTTCCGAATCATAAATTTTTTATTTAAAGTTACTCACATTTTTTAGAAAATGACAAATCGTTTTCAATTCTTAACATAAAACCTCCATTTTGCCGTTATTGAAAAAACAAGAATCCTATATGAACAAACTTCTTTTCCTGATAGTGCTTTTCGGCATTCACCTAAATTTCAATTCCTGCTCCAAGGACAACGATACTTCCGCTGCGGAAGCGCTTTCGGAAAAAACGATGCTGAACGTTTCTTATGGCGACAATCCCCTTCAGAAATTCGATCTGTATTTGCCCGCTGATCGTTCCACAGAAAAAACGAAGGTAATTGTATTGGTCCACGGCGGCGGCTGGACAGGTGGGGACAAGGCCGATATGGATTCCTTTATTCCCTACATAAAACTCCGCCATCCGCACCACGCTATTGTGAATGTAAATTACGTTTTGGCAGATTTGAACACGCCCGCCTTTCCGAACCAATTTTTAGATTTGGATGCCGTAATCGAAAAGCTAACGGATGAAAAAAATGAACTCCAGATCCTGCCCCAATTCGCGTTGATAGGAGCCAGTGCCGGTGCCCATATTTCTTTGATGTATGATTATGTATTTGACCCTGACGATCAGGTTAAATTTGTAGGCGACATTGTGGGCCCTTCCGATTTTACGGATCCCTTTTACAGCGGAAACCCCGATTTTCAATTTTTAATGGCCGCTTTGGTGGACGAAAGGGCCTATCCGCCGGGCACTAATTATGCAGCAGAATTGAGCCCAGCACTAAATGTTTCCTTGAAAAGCAGCCCTACCCTCCTGTTCTACGGAAATGCCGATCCATTGGTGCCACTTTCAAATGCTACCACACTAAACACCGCTTTGGACAATGCGCAGGTTGACCATACGTTAAATATATATGAAGGTGGACACGGCGATTGGTCTGCTGTGGACATTGAAGATATGAAAGCACAACTAAGTGCTTATGTGGATGTTTTTTTGAAGATAGATGAATAGGCAGGTTTTGTACCGCAACAATTTATGGCGTTCCTCCTATAATTTTAGATACGCTAAACTTCCTTGGGTTATTTTTGTAGCAATGAAATACAAAAAAAATTAGGACGGCAGCACTTTCAATTTTGCAAAGCGCAGCAATAATTTTTTAAGTCCCCCATTTTCAAAATCGATTTCGGCTTTGGTATCGGCGCCCACGCCTTCAATTTTAAGGATTTTCCCTTTTCCGAAGCGAACGTGTTCTACAAGGGTTCCTTCATTTAAATTGGCATCTTTCGCACTAAAATTTTTATCGGCCTCGCTGGTAACGGGTTTCAGCCTTCGCAATTTCCGAAGTTGTTCTTCGGTTGGACCCATCGGGGCTTTCCCGGCTACAGGTTTTTTAAGACGAAGTTTACTATGGTCCACCTCATCAAAAATATCGGCATCCAATAACGGTCTATATCTATTTTCCGTGATTGGCGTCAAATACTCCAAAAAGCCTTCGTCAATTTCCTCGATAAAGCGGCTAGGCTCGGCATCAATCAATTTTCCCCACCGGTAGCGGGATTGGGTGTAGGTTAAATAGGCTTGCTTTTCGGCGCGCGTCAAGGCAACGTAAAATAAACGGCGTTCCTCTTCCAGCTCGCTTCGAGTATTCATACTCATCGCACTTGGGAAAAGATCTTCCTCCATTCCCACAATATAAACGTAGGGAAACTCCAGTCCCTTTGCCAAATGCACCGTCATCAGTGCCACTCGGTCATCGTTGCCATTGTCGTTGTCGAGATCGGTGGCGAGTGCCACGTCTTCCATAAATTCGGATAGCGAACCAGTGGCGTCTGCGATTTCCTTTTGTTCTTCCACAAAATCGCGCATCCCGTTCAGCAATTCCTCAATATTTTCAATTCGGGCAATACCTTCGGGCGTGCCGTCTTTTTTCAATTCCTGCAGCAAGCCGGTTTTTTTGGTAACGTGTTCCGAAATCTGGAACGCATCGTAGCCTTCATTCAAAACCTGAAAACTCTCGATCATTGTTACAAAATCCCGCAGTTTCGCCTTCGTTCCGGAATTGATTTTCAGATCGACTTTTTCAATATTTTTCATCACCTCAAAAACCGAGCGTTTGTAATGGTTGGCTGCCACAATCAAACGTTCAATGGTAGTTTCCCCAATACCGCGCGCGGGATAATTGATGACGCGTTTCAGTGCTTCCTCGTCTTTTGGGTTCAAAACCAAACGCAAATATGCCAATACATCCTTTATCTCCTTTCGCTGATAAAAACTGAGCCCGCCGTAAATTCGATACGGAATATCCTTTTTCCGAAGCGCGTCCTCAATCGCACGGCTTTGGGCATTGGTTCGGTACAAAACCGCAAAATCGCCATCTTTTAATTGATGGTTCATTTTGTTTTCAAAAATGGAACTTGCCACAAAACGCCCCTCGTCACCATCGGTCATTGTGCGATTTACGAGAATTTTATTGCCTTCGTCATTTGCTGTCCAAACTACTTTTTCAAGTCGGGTTTTGTTCTTTTCAATGATATTATTTGCGGCATTCACAATGTTTTTGGTGGAACGGTAATTTTGTTCCAAACGGAATACTTTCACCTCATCGTAATCCTTTTGAAAATTGAGGATATTGTTGATGTTCGCCCCACGAAAAGCATAAATACTCTGCGCATCATCTCCCACGACGCAAATATTCTGAAACCGATCCGAAAGCGCACGCACGATCAAATACTGGCTGTGGTTGGTATCTTGGTACTCGTCCACCAAAATGTATCGGAAACGGTTTTGGTATTTTGCCAAAACATCGGGAAAGCGCGTCAACAATTCGTTTGTTTTCAGCAAAAGATCGTCAAAATCCATCGCTCCAGCTTTAAAGCATTTATCGCAATAGGCCTTGTAAATATCGCCCAAACGCGGCATTTTCGCCATGGCATCGGCTTCCATCAATTCCGGATTGTTGAAATATGCCTTCACGGTAATCAAGCTGTTTTTATAGGAAGAAATGCGCGAATACACTTGCTTGTATTTGTAAACGTCCTTATCGAGATTCATTTCCTTTATCACGGCACGGATCACACTTTGCGAATCCTGGGTATCGTAAATGGTGAAGTTGGAAGGATAGCCCAATTTATCGGCCTCAAACCGAAGGATTTTCGCAAAAATACTGTGGAAGGTCCCCATCCAAAGATTCTTGGCTTCGCTGGCACCCACGATTTTTGAGATTCTATTTTTCATCTCGCGCGCGGCTTTGTTGGTAAACGTGAGTGCAAGAATATTGAACGCGTCCACGCCCTGGCTCATCAAATAAGCAATACGATAGGTGAGCACCCGCGTTTTCCCCGAACCGGCACCGGCAATAACAATCATAGCACCGTCTTTTTGCAGCACTGGCGCACGCTGCGCATCGTTGAGTTGTTCTAAATATGCTTCCAAAACATCCTTTTCTTCAAGCTGTGAAAATAGCCATTATCAAACTTTTTCGGGAAAGGTTTTTGGGGAAATTATAAACAAATGGAAAGGATGTGAATTAGATTTTGGGAAGCGCAATTCAAATATTGTAAATTGGTTTTTCTATTATTGAAAGGAACGCGATGCAATCGAGCACCAGCAGCGAATACGAACAAGAAGGATAAATAGTGTTTTTTGAAATTCTAACATCTTATTTCCTTTATAAAAATAAATGGCGTTCAAATTGGTGCAAAAATTACCATTTTTAATATTCTTCGGAAATGCGATTATTTTAAATACCTTTATAAAAAAATTGTACATCATGGATTCGTTTTTATCTTTTTTAGGCCAAATCCCTTGGTGGGGTTGGGTTCTGCTTGTGTTGGTTGCCGTTGCCATTCGCGATGTTTTCTTTAACAAACACCACACCATCAGCCATAATTTCCCCATCATTGGGCACATTCGGTATATGCTGGAAAGCATTGGCCCCGAGCTTCGGCAATATATTGTGGCCAATAACCGCGAGGAGCTTCCTTTTAACCGCATTGAGCGCGGCTGGATTTACGCTTCCGCTAAAAACGAAAACAATTACGAAGGGTTTGGGACAGACCGCGATATCTATGAGCCAAATTATATTTTCATCAACAACTCACTGCTTCCCTTCAAAGTTGAAAAAGACAATCCGAATTATAAAAACCCCTATTTCGTACCCTGCGCAAAATTGATGGGCGGCTACCACAAACGTCGCCGGCCGTATCGCCCTGCTTCGGTCATCAACGTTTCGGCGATGAGTTTTGGGTCGCTTTCGGCACGCGCGGTGGAATCGCTCAACAAAGGCTGCGCTATGGCGTATTGCTACCACAACACCGGCGAAGGCGGACTTTCGCCCTATCACAAAACCGGGGCCGATGTTATTTTTCATTTTGGAACGGGCTATTTTGGCGTCCGCGACGAGGAGGGCAATTTCTCCATGGAAAAAATCGTAAAACTTGTAAACGACAATCCGCAGGTTCGAGGCATTGAAGTTAAACTATCGCAGGGGGCAAAACCCGGGAAGGGCGGGGTGCTGCCGGGCGCAAAAATTACCCCCGAAATTGCAGAAATACGACATGTGCCCCTTGGAAAGGATGTACTTTCGCCGCCGAACCATTCAGCTTTCAATGGAGTAAGGGAACTTGTTGAATTTGTAGAAAGTATTGCCCAAGCTACTGGGCTTCCGGTTGGAATTAAATCGGCGGTGGGCCGTCTGGGCGAATGGGAGGAACTGGCCAAGATAATGAAGGAAACGGGCAAAGGCCCAGATTTTATAACCATTGACGGTGGCGAAGGAGGAACTGGCGCTTCGCCCCCAAGTTTTGCAGATCACGTTTCGTTGCCTTGGCTTTTCGGTTTTGCCGAGGTATATAAAATATTTAAGAAACACGACATCTGCGACCGGATTGTATTCATTGGAAGCGGAAAGTTAGGGTTTCCGGCCAAAGCCGCCATGGCCTTTTCTATGGGCGCAGATTTGGTAAACGTGGCACGCGAGGCGATGATGAGCATTGGGTGTATTCAAGCACAGCAATGCCACACCAACAAATGCCCGAGCGGCGTAGCAACACAAAATAAATGGCTGCAACGCGGAATTAATATTGAAGATAAATCCGTAAGAGCCCATTTTTATTTTAAAAATTTCAGAAAGGAATTGCTGGAAATGACCCACGCCTGTGGTTACGAACATCCTTGCCAATTTACTATGGACGATGTGGATATGACCGTGGGCGACAAAAACCTTATCAAGACTTTGGCCCAATCGTTTATGTACCATAAATGCGAAGTACCTTTTGAAAGCATGAAAGCGCTTTCGCAATGTGAACATTTAGGAGGCAACTATCACGAAAAAGAGGCCAAAAAGGAGGTAAAGGAAATGCGAAAAAAGAATAAAGTACGCTATTGATATTTCCGAAAAGCGATGAACCTATCAGAAATTGCCTAAATATTTTGGGAACACCTTCAAGATGGGTTTTCTAATGCCATCCACAGTTTGTAGAATTTATGGAAACGTCTTAAGTTTGTGGCGTTCAAATTTTCTTTATGGAAGAAACATCCCTTGTCCTAAGTTTTGTTGCCTATTTATTGCCTGCCATTGTTGTGGGCATAATTGCTTATTTTTTCTTTAAAGGACACACTGCCAATGAAGAAGGCCGAAGAAGGTATTTGGTGCAAAAGGAAGCCCAAAAACAGATTTTACCGCTTCGGTTGCAGGCCTATGAACGCATAACGCTTTTTTTGGAGCGGATTGATCCCAACAAATTACTGGTTCGGGTTAAACCTTTTTCAGATGCGAAGGATGATTATGAAAATCTGCTCATAAAAAACATCGAGCAGGAATTTGATCACAATTTAACCCAGCAAATATATATTTCCCCTGAATGTTGGAATTTGGTGAATGCCGCCAAAAACGCAACCATTCATATAATTCGGCAGGGATCCATGCACCAAAAAGACGGCAATGTGGACAAAATGAGGGAATGGCTATTACAACAGTTTATGGAGGAGGTAACTCCTTCCCAAAAAGCATTGGCTTACGTTAAAAAGGAAGTGGGCGAGCTTTTTTAGGGCGTAAAGTAGTTGTGTTGAATGGCGAAAAGCACCAACCCAATCCTATTTTTTATTCCCAGTTTTTTGTAGAGCGCATCTCGGTAATTTTCAATGGTCTTGTAACTACAGCACATCTCGACCGCAATTTCGCCATAACTTAAATTGGTACAGGCCAATTGTATAAATTCCAACTCCTTATCCTTTAATTCGGTGTCATAATTTTTCTCTACGGAATCCAAAAGTATTTTGGAAATGGCATTTGAGTGATAATGACCTATTTCCATTACTTCCTTAAGTGCCTTGTGCAGGATTCTTTTTTGGGTATCTTTCATTAAATAGCCTTTGGCCCCGGCGCGAAGCATTTTCAGTATGGTAAATTCATCTTCCTCAATGGAGAGCGCGAGGACCTTTATCTGTGGATATTTCTTTTTGAGCCTCTCGGTTGTTTCAATTCCGTTCATAATGGGCATTTTAATATCCATCAGCACCAAATCGGGAATGTTTTTTGGATTCTTCAATTTGTCCAGAAGCTCCTGTCCATTGCGGCACAGATAGATCACCTGAAAATTTTCGAACTCGTTGACCAAAGCCCCAATGGCCTGCGAAAGCAGAAAATGGTCGTCAACTACTGCAACTCTATATTTCATTTATTTTTTTGTTCTTTCAAAAAAAGTCTATGCCAAATGTTAGGCCAAAGGATAGCTTAAATGAAGCACCGTGCCCTCGCCTTTCACCGAATGGATTTTTAGGTGGCAATTGATAAGCTTGGCCCGTGTTTTCATATTTTTAAGTCCAATGCCCATAAAATCGTTTGTGCCGTCAAAACCCACCCCGTCATCGGCAGCGGTAATGGACAGTCGATCTTTGCCATAATCCAGTTTCACTTGTAGCGTGTTTGCCTTGGAATGTTTTATGGTATTGGAGAAAAATTCCTGCAAAATACGGAACAGGATCACCTGTGTATTCGGGTCCATCGTTCGTAACTTTCCCTTGATGGTTAAGGTGGCCGCAATAAATTTTAAACGGTTGAACCGTTCAATTTCCAAAGTTATGGCTTCTTTTAGACTTAAGCCTTTAAGGGCCTCGGGATTGATCAATTTTGAAAGCGCCCTTAACTCATCAATTCCCGTACCTATGGTTTCCGAAACTTCAGCCAACATCTTTGGCTTTTCCTGTGCCATTTGGGCCTGAATTTTTGCCAAGGTCATCAACTGGCCAATATTATCGTGGAGTTCCCAACTAATGTTGCGCAGGGTTTCTTCCCGAATTTCAATCTGCGATTCCGCCAATTCCCTGTCGAACGCCTTTTTTGCTTCTTCCTGTTCCTGCAACAACCGGTTTTTCCTTCTTGAAAAAACGCTGAAAAGAACGATCACGGTTACCACCAAAACGGTTGGAATGGCTATGGCTATTAGTATTATGATTTCTTTTTCATCCATAAAAAGCCTATCAGAAAAAACAAATACATAATGGTTATAAGCGAAAACTGAATGAGCAGCAGTATTTGAAAAAAATCGCCAATCTCATAAAACCATGTCCGTATTATTTTAATGGGAAGATACCCAATATAAAATAAAAACAGGCCAACGCTTATCCAAAATAGCAGGTCATTTTTTATTACAAGCACCTGCGACGATTGCAATATGCTTATATAATAAAGAATGATGCAAAAGATGAGGATCAGGGCACCGGCAATATAGGTAAGGGTGAAGGAATTTTCATATATGTTCGTAAAAACAAGATCGCGCAGATAAAAAACCACAAACAGGCCTATCCCAATTTCAATATAGCGCTTGAATTTTTGCTCCCGGATAACCTTCATAAAAACATACAGGAAAAAAACGAAATAAAGCAGATAGTAGATATTATAGATTACAAAATTGACATCGGATAATACCGTTTTCACGAAAAGCCCCAAATACTCCGTTAGTACCGTAAACAGAAGAATGAATGGCAGAAACTTCAAGGGGGTATCCTTGTAGGCCGGAAACTTGTATATTGCCAAAACCAGCACAATGACGTACAGGGCCATGTGTGTGTTTTGTATGATTGTAAGTACCGTTTCCAAAAACCAGCTCCTATTTAATCCGTTCCACCAAAATCATCAGAACCATAGGGCGGCGGGGAAATATGGGAATCATTCAATATCAAGCTGGAACTTCCTCCGCCTTGGGCTGTATCGTTTTGGACCGGAAAAAACCCGGCTTCGTTTATTTTTACCGCAGAATCCTTCAACTTTTCGCTCCTATTTTTCTCGGCTTTGGCATTTCTCCCTTTTATTGGCACGGCCGAATATTTCCCATTAATCTCTTTCACAGAAAAGCCCACGTTCTTGCCCTCAAAATCCATTGTGGGAAGTACGAAAAAGCTATTTCTTTTGGGGTATTTTACCACTGCACCATCGCTAAATTTTTCGCTATCGGGATAGTTAGATAGATAAAACCGCAACGTCTGAATGTCCACGTTGGCTCTTTTGGCTTCGTGCTCTATGTAGGCAATGTATTGTTTTATAATCTCATAATCATATTCTGCATAGCGGGTGGGAGTAAAGGTGGAACTATCGCCCGCAATGCTGTCCTCATATTTTTGAATAATCGGAACCCGGCGCTGCGAATAGGAACTGTACATCTCCTGCGCCTGTGCCTCGGAAATTATATAGTCTTTTGGTGGGCCGTCGTAGTGCGAAGGTATTTTTGGATCTTCACAGCTCGCGAAAATGAAAATAATACTACTAAAAAAAACGGTGTGGAAGGTTGTTTTGGTTGTCATAACATTGGTTTTTAAGGTGGTGGCGTAAAAGTAATTACAAAAATGCACAGGTAAAAGTGCGCAATTGAAATGAAAAACGGAAGATACAAAATAACCATTGATAATCAGGGTCTTAAAAATTATCATGCCCAAAAATACAGGGAAATCCCTTAAAAAAAGGGGGAAATCCCCTTTTGAAAAACGTTTAAAATCAATTGCCCTTGACCTTGATTTCGTTAAGCTCTTCATTTTTTTGAAAAGCATACTCATAGCCGCGCTGCCACCATTGGGCCATCATCTTTTTATCGAAAATAAGCGAGTTGGTGGTCAGCACCGTTGGAGTGTAATACAAATTGATGATAACGTTATGGTTCGCGGCAACAAATTTACCTATCCGGATATTCTGCTTTTCAATCCGATCGGCCATATAGCTGTGCATATTGGTGAGCAACGAAAAAACATTTTTGGAAGGCAGCCGGTTGTAATAGGTCACTTCCGTTTCCAAAATAATGACATCAATGGTCTTGGCGCCCCTATTTATGGCTTCCTCTATGGGCACCATGCTTCCAAATCCGCCATCTGCATATTCGCAACCGTCTTTTTTGGCCAGGCTCATAAACGGTGTAAAATTGGAGGATAGCCAGATCCAATCCAAAAAATCCTGATATTCAAAATCGTTCACCGATTTGTATTCCACTTGGTTTAGCGAAAGGTTGGAAACCGTGACGACTACCTCCAATTCGGACGCTTTAAGGGTATTAAATTCCATTTGGGTGAAGGTTTTTTCAATCAATTTCCGCAAATTCAAGCTTTCGCCGAAAGTTTTCTTCCCTCTTAAAAAATTTCTCAAAACCGTAAAATGGTCAATTCCGATCTGCTTTCCGCCAAATTTGTCCTCCTTGATGACAAACGGGCAACTGTTGAAAATACTTTTTTGGGTAACCGAAGTAAAGACTTCCTTTATTTTTGCAACCTTATCCAAGGCCAAATGGGAAATCAGCAAACTTCCCGTTGAAGTTCCCACAAAAAGATTGTATTTATGGTGAAGCTCCTCTATTAAATATTGGGCCACCCCTCCTGCAAAGGCCCCTTTACTCCCACCGCCTGAAATTACCAAGGCCCTCATTCTTTTGTAATTGCGTTTACATAATTGGAAGCTTTCTGCGAAAGTTGCTTGCCCAAAAGTTTCATTTGCTCGTGGTAGTTTTTATCCTGAAGCAATTTCCCTAAAAGTTCCTTCGAGGTTTTTGCAAACCGCCAGGTGGGGTGCACACAGGCTTCCGCAAGATTTTTTAGCGTTTCGGAATCCCAAAGTTGGAGCTCATGGACAAATTCAAAAGCCTTTTCGCGGATTTCAAAACTGTACTCTGTAGAAGAATAATTTTTCAATTCCTTTAAATAATTTCCTTTTTGAGCATTTTCAAAACCCTCCGTAATCAATGCCAATGCCAGCCACAATTGCCGTATGTTTTTATTTTGGAAACCCTCAATGCCTTTGGTCTTGTTGAGATATTCCGTACGTTTTTCGGGAAATTGCGACCACAATTGATACAAAGCGGTTTCCATAGTAACGTAGGATTCGTCATTCAAAAGGCTTTCATAGTCCTTTTGTAGTTCCTTCGGAATGTCCAGCAGCGAAAGCGCTACCGCCTGCCGAACGTACAAATTGCTGCTTTCAAAAGCGGTTTTGTAGAGCGGAAGCGTTTCCGATAGGGGTTCATCGGCCAATTGGTACACCGCTTCCTGCCCTATAAAATCGTTTGGGAACGTGAGTGCGGTTTTTAATTGAATTTTCTTTTCTGAAAACGGCACCGCGCGCAACGCCGAAACCTCGAAATACTTTTTTATAAAGGAGGATTTCAATAGCGATTGATACGCTTCCTCGCTTTGGAAAGCGCTTTGCTTTAACCAGTTGTCCTCAAAATCCGCAATATCTATTTCAGTTGCGGCGTTCACTTCATTCAAAAAATCTTCTGTTGAAACATTCTTGAATTTATATTTTTCAAGATAGTTTTTGATGGCAATTTTAAAAGCCACATCGCCAATTTTCTCCCGTAAAATATGGAGTGCCCAAGCGCCTTTTTGGTAAAAGGTAAGCGAACTCGCCTTTGGGTTCAATAGCGATTCGCCTTTGCCCTCATCGCTTGCGGCCTTTAATTGTTCGGCAGTTTGGTAGAGTTGCCAATAAAAATAATCATCGCCAAAAATTTCCTTTTCGGCCAATAATGCGTAATAGGTCGCAAAACCTTCCTGCAGCCAATGGTCCTCATTTGCTTTCTCCGTCACTAAATTTCCGAACCATTGGTGGGCCAGCTCGTGGGCGTTTACGTTTACGTAATTTCTGTCGTTAAAACCTGTGGAATCCACCACAAATGCTTCAGAGAAAAAGGTAGCGGTGGTGTTTTCCATGCCGGCGTACAGAAAATCGCGCACGGGCACTTGTTTGTAATTTTGCCACGGATACGGCACGCCGATTTCTGTTTCCAAAAAATCAAAAATCTGTTTGCTGTAGCGATAAGTTGGCTCTACTTTCAGGGAATCTTGAGGTTGGTAATACAATTCAATCGGAATTCCGGATTTTGAAACAAGTTCTTTTTTGTCGAAATCCCCGATGGCAAAGGCTACCAAATAGCTGGACATTGGCTTTTCCATATCAAATTTCCAAACGATTTCGCCGGCGGTATCTTCCGTGGAAATCAACCGTCCGTTTGAAACAACTGCCTTGTTTACTGGAATCGAAAAAGAAAGATCGAACTCAATCTTATCGTTTACATCGTCGGTGCTTGGCAGCCAATGGGAAGTATATTTTCCTTGGCCTTGCGTCCAGATTTGGTCTTCAAAAAAATATAGAGTCTGCTGCGGGAAAATTTCATAATTAAAATCGGCAGTATAGGTTTCTCCTGTTTTAAAATTTCCGTGGAACCACACCTTTTTTTCATTGGTCCTAATTGTGAAATCCTCGTTTTTCACACGTTTTAAGTGAATATTTACAGCATCCAAATAAATGGAATCCGTAGCTTTCAAAACTTCAAAAGTAGCGCTAAAATGCCCACCTATTTTTTTTTGCACCCCATCGGGTTTCAGCAAGGCTTCAATCCTCAAAAAATCCACAACATCGGTATGCTGTGCAACTACTGTAAAACCTGAAAAGAAAAGCGCGATAAGAAATTTGTTCATTTAAAGATCGAATTTATTTCTGCCCCGTTGCAATTCTTGAATATCCAGCAAATCCTTTGGACGACCTGCCTTAATTTTACTGGTTATCAAATCTTCAAAAGATAAAACGTGCCATTGCAGTCCATCTTTTTTTACCATTACAGATTCTTCGAATGCTTGGGAAAATGGCTTGTTTACGGAAAAGTTGGTGATAATTTCAATATTTAAAATACTGGGGCTAAACTTTATTGAAATATTTTGTTCCTGATTTTTAACCGCTTCTGGAAAATCCTCAATTTCATAGCCCATTTCCTTAAAAACAAGTACCAATTTTTGAAAATTTTCTTCAATAGGTTCCAACCAAAAATCCACATCCGCAGAATGTCTTTGGTAGCCGTGAAAATTTACCGCACCGCCACCAACCATAATCATTCTAACTTTATGTTTATCGCTGATTTTAATGAAATCACGAATGTTATTATCCCACGCGTCAATCATCGATTTTTAAATTCAATGATAAAATTATTCTTTTTCTCAGAAGGTCCTTTGGAAGGAAAATCCCGCATTTCATAGCACAATCTAAAAAATGCAAAAACTCTTTCGGCCCCGGAAAGTTTCAAGAAAGCTGCTTCCTGCAGCTTTTTGCTTTCTTCTTTTGTAGTGAAATTTATTTCCATTGTATAAAGATAATAATTCTTGGTTGGGATTTCTTCCTTATCGTAGTACATATTTACGACCATGAGATTCCCGCCTTCGCGGGAATTCGTATTTTCGTTTTATGAATGCCAATTTCCTGCAAACTCCAATAGATTACCTAAAAGGCGTCGGCCCGAACCGGGCAGATTTGCTGAAAAAGGAACTTGGAATCCACACGTTTCAGGACTTGCTGAATCTTTTCCCGAATAGATATTTAGACCGAACACAGTATTATAAAATCGCGCAATTGCAGCAAACCAACGCCGAAGTTCAGATTATTGGCAAAATAACCCACATTAAAACGGTGGAACAAAAAAAGGGAAAACGGCTGGTGGCCACTTTTATGGACGAAACCGGAACGATGGAATTGGTCTGGTTTCGCGGACAAAAGTGGATTCGGGAAAATTTAAAGCTAAATGTTCCCTACGTCATCTTCGGAAAAACGAATTATTTCAACGGCAGTTTTTCCATGCCGCACCCCGAAATGGAATTGCTCGAGGCGCACGAAAAAAGCATCCGCTCCGCCATGCAACCTGTATATCCTTCCACCGAAAAATTGGCGAACAGCGGTATTACAAATCGGGTATTTAATTCGCTGATGCAACAACTTTTTTTGGAGAGCAAAAATGCCTTCACTGAAACCCTTTCCAAACCACTTTTGGAACAATTGAAATTGGCTTCAAAAAAAGAAGCGCTTTTCAACATCCATTTTCCGAAAAGCCAGGCACATTTGGCACGGGCACAATACCGACTAAAATTTGAGGAATTGTTCTACATCCAATTGCAATTAATTCGGAAAAATCTCATCCATAAATCCAAAATCAAGGGCTATACTTTTGATAAGATCGGGCACAATTTCAACACCTTTTTTTCGGAACATTTACCCTTTGAATTGACCGAGGCACAGAAGCGGGTAATCAGGGAAATTCGCAATGACTTGGGAAGCAATGCGCAGATGAACCGACTTTTGCAGGGCGATGTGGGTTCGGGAAAGACCATTGTTGCGCTAATGTCAATGTTAATGGCACTTGACAACGGTTTTCAGGCCTGTTTAATGGCGCCTACTGAAATTTTGTCAGTCCAGCACTATAACGGTTTAGTTGAAATGTGTAACCAACTGAATACCAGTATTGAATTATTAACTGGTTCAACCAAACCTTCAAAAAGGAAAGAAATCCACGAAAAATTGGAAAATGGTGAATTGGACATCTTAATTGGCACCCACGCCCTGCTCGAAGATAAGGTAAAATTCAAAAATTTGGGGCTCGCAATTGTGGACGAACAACATCGTTTTGGGGTGGAGCAACGGAGCAAATTATGGCATAAGGGAGGCCCCTCCGGGGAGGTTGGCGGGGCCATTCCCCCACACATCCTCGTGATGACCGCCACCCCCATCCCCCGCACCCTTGCCATGAGCATTTATGGCGACCTGGATATTAGCGTAATTGACGAGCTCCCGCCGGGCAGAAAAGATATAAAAACCGTGCACCGTTTTGATGCAAATAGACTAAAGGTTTTTCGCTTTATAAAAGACGAAATTTCAAAGGGCAGACAGGTGTATATTGTGTACCCCTTGATTCAGGAAAGCGAGACCATGGACTACAAGGATTTGATGGACGGATACGAAAGCATTGTGCGCGAATTTCCGATGCCGAAATATCAAGTTTCCATCGTTCATGGACAGATGAAAGCTGCCGATAAAGACTATGAAATGAACCGTTTTATTAAAGGCGAAACACAAATTATGGTTGCCACAACTGTAATTGAAGTGGGCGTGAATGTGCCGAACGCAAGCGTGATGATTATTGAAAGTGCGGAACGCTTTGGTCTTTCACAATTACATCAATTGCGCGGAAGAGTTGGCCGCGGCGCCGAACAGAGTTATTGTATTTTAATGACTGGCCACAAACTTTCGGCAGATGCCAAAACCCGTTTGGAAACCATGGTGCGCACCAGCGACGGTTTTGAAATTGCCGAAGTGGATTTAAAACTTCGCGGCCCCGGTGATTTGATGGGCACCCAGCAAAGCGGTGTGCTAAACCTTCGCATAGCAGATATCGTAAAGGACGGCGAAATATTGAAAATTGCCCGGAGTTATGCCTCACAGACCCTAAAAACTGACCCTAACCTTACTTCCGAAGAAAATATTCCTATTAAAAACACCTATGCACAACTTGTGAAATACCGGAATATTTGGAATTATATTTCCTGAAAAACCTACGCTTCCATTTTGATTGTGTTTTAAAATTGAAACTTTTCTATCGGGATTACTTTCATTTTCAAAGGGTTTTCGTTTTTTAATTTTCTTGCCAAATCAATTACTTTTCAATACTTTTAGGTTTATGACAGAAGCCGCACTCGAAAAAGAAAACAAGGAACTCGCCAAGCAGTATAAGCAACTGCTGAAAATCAGTTACCGAACCCTAACCAAGGAGGACAAAAAACTGATCCGCAGCGCCTTTGACCTTGCCGTGGATGCCCACAAGGAACAGCGCCGTAAAAGTGGCGAGGCCTATATTTTTCACCCCATTGCCGTTGCTAAAATTGTGGCTTCGGAAATCGGTTTGGATGCAACCTCAATTGCCGCGGCTCTTTTGCACGATGTGGTTGAAGATACCCAATACACTTTAGAGGATATTGAAAAAATGTTCGGCAGTACGGTATCCCGCATTGTTGATGGACTCACGAAGATTGCCCACATATCCATGAGCGAAGACGTTTCGATGCAGGCCGAAAATTTCCGAAAAATGCTGCTTACGCTCAATGAGGATATTCGTGTAATCATCATCAAAATTGCGGACCGGCTGCACAATATGCAGACTATGGACAGTATGCCGCCGGACAAGCAGCGCAAAATTGCTTCGGAAACCCTTTACATCTATGCCCCCCTTGCCCACCGCATTGGCCTATACAACATCAAGTCAGAACTGGAGGATTTGGGCCTGAAATTTACCGAGCCGGAAGTATATGCGGATATCCTTAGCCGAATTAAGGAAAGCAAAGAGGAACAGGATGCTTATATTGAAGCGTTCAACAAAGTGATAAAAGATTCGCTGGATGCGGAAAATCTAGAATATGAAATCAAGGGCCGGCCCAAATCTATTTTTTCCATCCGAAGGAAAATGCTTGCACAGAACGTCACCTTTGACGAGGTTTATGACAAATTCGCCGTGCGGATCATTTATAAAAGCAGTCCCGAGAACGAAAAATTCTTTGCCTGGAAAATTTATTCCATCGTCACCGACCATTTCCGACCCAATCCCATTCGCCTGCGCGATTGGATTTCCTCTCCGAAATCTACCGGCTACGAGGCCCTTCACATTACGGTAATGGGCCCCAAGGGACGTTGGGTAGAGGTTCAGATTCGCAGCGAACGCATGAACGAAATTGCCGAAAAAGGATTTGCCGCCCACTATAAATACAAAAACAAGGAAAAAGACGATGGCGGCCTTGAAAACTGGCTCAACAAACTGCAAGATACGCTTGAAAATTCCGAGATAAGCGCGGTGGATTTTGTGGAAGAATTCAAGCTCAACCTCTATGCGAAGGAAATTTTCGTTTTTTCGCCAAAAGGAGATTTGTATTCGCTCCCAAAAGGAGCAACGGCCTTGGATTTTGCGTTCCATATACACACCGAAATCGGGATGCACACACGGGGCACCAAGGTAAATGGCAAATTGGTTCCGCTGAGCCAGGAACTAAAAAGTGGCGACCAGGTGGAAGTCATTACCTCCGAAAACGCAAAACCGACCGCCAACTGGCTCAACTATGCAACCACTGGCCGCGCACGATCAAAAATAAAATCCTCTTTAAAGGATGAAAAGAAACAACTGGCAGAGGAAGGAAAAGTAATCCTGGCCCGAAAGTTAAGGTCGTTAAAACTCAATCTGGACGAAAGCCTGCTCAATCAACTGGTGGTTTTCTTTAAGGTGAAAACGAGCTTGGATTTGTACTATCGCGTAGGTGCGGGAATCATCGACAACCAAAAACTAAAGGACTTTGCTGCCTCGCGGAGCAATGCATTTATCAGCTTCTTTAAAAACCGTATCCGGAAACCTGACCGTCCCGAAGATGTAAATAAGGAAGAAATAACCGAGAAATTTGACCAGCTCGTGTTCGGCAAAAGCGAAGATAAACTGGATTACAAAATGGCCAATTGCTGCAATCCCATTCCAGGCGACGATGTTTTCGGTTTCGTTACCGTGAACGAGGGCATAAAAGTACACAAAACCAATTGTCCGAACGCCTTGCAACTGCAGAGCAACTACAGCTACCGGATTATGCCCGCCAAATGGATAGACAGCACCCAACAGGAATTTAAGGCCGTGCTGAATATTTCCGGAATAGACACCATTGGGCTGGTCAATGGCGTAACAAAGGTAATTTCCAGCAACCACCATATAGATATGAAAAGCGTTCATTTTGACAGTAACGACGGTATATTTACAGGGAAGATCATTGTAGTGGTAAAGAACAAATCCATTCTCAATAATTTGGTGGAAAACATTAAAAAAATAAACGGGATTGATAAGGTTACCCGGGTTTAGATTGAGGGATGATAAAAAACGGTAGCAGTTTACCATTTTTTTAAAGCAGTCATACGTCTTATGTCCTACCGTCTTAAGTCCATTTCACGAATGACTTCATTTTCTACCATTTCGCCAATATCACTTCTAAAATTTGAGTAACTTTGCACACCATATTATGAGTTCAAAAACAGACATACACCACCAAGAAATAGTAAGGAACGTCTTTACTGGTTTCTTGGAACAAAAGGGCCACCGAAAAACACCGGAACGCTACGCCATTCTTCAAGAAATCTATGACCATGACGATCATTTCGACATAGAGTCTTTGTATATAAACATGAAGAATAAAAACTATCGCGTTAGCCGGGCCACACTATACAACACCATAGAATTGCTGCTGGAATGTGGCTTGGTCCGCAAGCACCAGTTTGGCCAAAACCAGGCCCACTATGAAAAATCCTATTTTGATCGGAACCACGACCACGTAATTCTCTCCGACGGAGAGGTTATCGAGTTTTGCGACCCGCGGATCCACAACATCAAAAAAACCATTGAAGAAATTTTCAACATTGAAATAACCAACCATTCCCTATATTTCTACGGAAACAGGAAATCCCCCGCCCAAACCGAGGAGGGGAACAATCACTAAAAATTATGGCAGTAGACCTACTACTTGGATTGCAATGGGGCGACGAAGGCAAAGGAAAAATTGTGGACGTCCTCACAAAAAATTATGACATTATAGCGCGTTTTCAAGGCGGTCCCAACGCGGGCCACACTTTGGAATTTGATGGCCACAAACACGTGCTCCACACCATTCCCAGCGGAATTTTTCACGAAGGGACCATCAATTTGGTTGGCAACGGCGTGGTGATCGATCCGGTTATTTTTAAAAGGGAACTGGACAATCTGGCAAAATTCAACATAGACTTTAAAAAAACCCTTCTCATTTCCCGAAAGGCCCATCTCATTTTGCCTACGCACCGCTTGCTGGACGCCGCTTCGGAAACTTCAAAAGGAAAAGCAAAAATAGGCTCTACCCTAAAGGGAATCGGCCCAACCTATATGGACAAAACCGGTCGTAACGGCCTTCGTGTGGGCGATCTTGAAATGGACAATTGGCAGGAAAAATACCGCGCCCTGGCCGATAAGCACGAAGCGATGATCAGTTTTTACAATGTGGACGTACAGTATGATCTGGCCGATCTGGAAGCAGAATTCTTCAGAGCGGTGGAAGTATTGAAAGGCCTTACTTTTATTGACAGTGAAGAATACATACATCAAGCACAAAAGGAAGGCAAGACCATTTTGGCGGAAGGAGCCCAAGGGTCCCTGCTCGATATTGATTTCGGCACCTATCCGTTCGTAACCTCCTCCAACACCACCGCTGCGGGGGCCTGTACCGGATTGGGCGTGGCTCCGGGAAAAATAAAGGAGGTATATGGAATTTTTAAAGCCTACACCACCCGTGTGGGAAGCGGCCCCTTCCCTACCGAACTTTTTGACGAAGACGGGGCAACCATGGGCAGGGTCGGCAATGAATTTGGCGCTACAACCGGACGTCCCAGACGGTGCGGTTGGTTAGACCTGGTGGCCCTTAGATATGCGGTGCAGGTGAATGGGGTTACTCAATTAATCATGATGAAAGGCGACGTTTTAAGCGGGTTTGATACCTTAAAGGTTTGTACGGCCTATAATTATAAAGGAAAAACCATCCACCATTTCCCTTATAACATTGAAGCCGAAAACGTTACCCCTGTTTATACCGAAATGAAAGGATGGCATGCAGATCTCACCACAATGACCGAAGCCTCCCAAATGCCGGAACCCCTGATCCAGTATATCGAATTTTTGGAAAAGGAATTGGAGGTGCCCATCAAAATTGTTTCCGTGGGACCGGACCGAAAACAGACCATTCATCGGGGTTAGGGATTAGGGATTTGGGATTAGGGATTAGGGTCCCGATAGCTATCGAAATGGGATTTGGGATTTTAAAAATAGCATTTGAAAATAAATTCGATATATAGTTTTTTTCTTCTTTTTTTCCTATGCTTCGGAATAAATCTTTGCGCACAGGAGAAACAGAAAGTTGACATCCAATCTGGTTATTTGGAATTGCGGCCCGAGTTTCCCGATGCCGCCATTTACACCAAAGATGAAACCGGCCAGGTTTATATTGTCCACGAAGGCGTGGAAATGTGGTGCGACCAAGCTTTTGTCTATTTAAAGAGCAATTTTGTAAAGGCGTATGGCGATGTCCGTATCACCCAAGGCGATACGGTTTCCATGAACAGCAAATATGCGGAATACAACGGCAATACACAATTTGCCTTTGCCAGCGGCGACGTGGTGCTCACCGAACCCAAAACCACTTTAAAGACCGATACCCTCTATTTTGACCGCATAAAGCAACAGGCCTACTACCGGACCGGGGGTACCGTTCAGGACACTTCCAGCGTGTTGACCAGCCGTTCGGGACGGTATTTCGCCGAAAGCAAAAAATATCAATTTCTTCAGAATGTAAAAATCGTAAACCCAAAATATACCGTTAACAGCAACCAACTCGATTTTTTTTCAGAAACGGGCAATGCCTATTTATACGGCCCATCCACCATCGTCAGCGAAACGAGCACGGTGTATTGTGAACGCGGCTATTATGACACACGGGGCGACACGGGCTATTTTGTGAAAAATTCAAAAGTAGATTACGAAAACCGAACGCTTTACGGCGACAGTATCTATTTTGACCGAAATAAGAGCTTTGCCTCGGCCACGAACAACATTCGGGTTTTGGATACCATCAACAAAAGCGTGATCCGCGGCCATTATGCCGAAGTTTTCCGCGAGAAGGATTCGGTTTTCATAACCAAGCGCGCCGTGGCCATTACCGTTCGCGATGGCGATTCCATTTATGTGCATGCCGATACACTTCGGGTAACGGGAAAACCAGAGAACAGGATAGTAAAAGGCTTTTATCGCGCCCGTCTATTCAAGCCCGGCAAGGAAGGTGAGGACCCAACCAGCGGAAAATGCGACAGCATTTATGTGAACGAGAAACGGGGCATTACCAAATTGCTGCGAAATCCGGTGCTGTGGAGTGGGGAAAACCAAATGATTGGCGATACCATCCATCTCCTTTCAGACACCCTTACCGATAAACTGGATACCTTAAAGGTATTCAACAATGCCTTTCTAGTACAAAAGGACAGTATGGGCTATAACCAGGTAAAAGGGGAGCGCCTAATCGGGCTATTTACAAACAACGAGCTGGACACGGTAAACATCAACAAAAATGCTCAGGTAATCTACTACAGCCGCGATGATAGCGGAAAATTGGTGGGCATAAACAATACAGTTTCCAGTTCTATCCAAATGTACTTGGAAGCACAGCAAGTAACAGGCATCCGCTTTATCAAAAAAGCCGATGGCAAAGTATATCCGCCATCACAATTGCCTGAAAATGCACGGTTGCTGCCCGGTTTCCAATGGCGGGGGGAAGAAAGGTTGTACACTGTGGAAGATTTGTTCAAAGGAAAACCCCTACCCTTGCTGCCAAAAATCAAAGGCATCCCGCTTCCCAAGGATGTGGGCCAGTTTTTTGATGATGTACCGGAGGATGAAATCCAGCTCCCCGCTGAATCCAAACTTTCACCCAAAGATTTACAAAACCGGCCGGACGATCCCAAACCGGAAACTTTGGAAAGCGAGGCACAACAGGATTCCATTCAAAACAAAGTGATGGACGCTGCAGAAAAGGGTAACGATTCTATCCC
Source organism: Aequorivita sp. (assembly GCA_048265145.1). Lineage (GTDB taxonomy): Bacteria > Bacteroidota > Bacteroidia > Flavobacteriales > Flavobacteriaceae > Aequorivita. Next base: position 93,165 of record JBLXCF010000009.1, on the reverse strand, counting down.
AAAAAACAATGGATAATATCCGTATAAGCGCGGTCGGAAACTTTTAATTAAGTTTTCACTGAACCTGACACCGTATAACATGAAAAATGATTTTTACAAATACCAAGCGCAAACCACGCCCCATCCATTGGCGCTGGAAATTTCCCATGCCCAGGGAAGCTATATTTACGACACCTCCGGCAAAAAACATCTGGATTTTGTGGCAGGAGTTTCCGCCTGTACCTTGGGGCATTGCCATCCGCGGGTAATTTCAGCCATAAAAAAGCAAACGGAAAAATATCTGCACGTTATGGTTTACGGCGAATATGTGCAGCAGCCAGCAGTGGAACTTGCAAAATTGCTTGCCGAAAACCTGCCCCCACATTTAAACACCGCCTATTTGGTAAACAGCGGCACGGAAGCCATTGAAGGCGCTTTAAAATTGGCGCGCCGGGCCACGGGCAGAAGCAGAATCGCATACGCCCACCACGCCTACCACGGAAATACGATGGGCTCCATGAGCGTTATGGGCTATGAGCCGCGCAAAGAGGCCTTCAAACCATTGGTGCCCGATTGCTATCCCATAACTTTCAACCGTGAGGCGGACCTGGAAAATATTACTACGGATACCGCTGCGGTTATTCTGGAAACCATTCAGGGCGGCGCAGGTTTTATCCAGCCCGAAAATGATTATTTAAAAAAAGTCCGTAACCGTTGTAACGAAACTGGGGCGTTGCTGATTTTGGACGAAATCCAGCCCGGCTTTGGGCGCACGGGCAAACTATTCGCCTTTGAACATTTTGGCATTGCGCCGGACATTTTGGCAATGGGCAAGGGCATGGGCGGCGGCCTACCCATTGGTGCCTTTACTGCCTCAAACCAACTTATGTCGCTGCTACAGGACAATCCAAAGTTGGGCCACATCACTACCTTTGGCGGAAATCCCGTGATCGCCGCCGCCGCTTTGGCAACCCTTCGGGAATTGACGGAAACTGGTATTATTGCGCAAACGCTGAAAAAGGAAATGCTTTTCAGAGCACTTCTTAAACACCCCCTTATAAAGGACATACGCGGAAAAGGACTGATGCTCGCCGCTATGGTTGCCACCTCTGAACTGGCTTCGGAAGTAATTCTGGCCTGCAAGGAACGCGGATTGATCCTTTTCTGGCTACTATTTGAGGGAAGGGCCCTCCGTATTACGCCACCACTGACCATTAGCGAAGTCGAAATTAGGGAGGGTTGTGAAATTTTGCTCAATGTGTTGAATCAGGTACAAACAAAGCCCCGATAGTTGCTACCTTCCAACTGTTTTATTTACAATAAATTGCATTCCATTTTTCTGTTGATAAGTTCGTTAACAAGAAACACGGCACAACAATTGAACTTGTACATACATTAGTATCTTTAAAATAGAAGAAACCGTTAAACCGTGCCTATGCATTTAAGTTCAAACGAGCACAACAACTTCTCGCTGGAAAGGTTCGAATCCATGCTGAAAACCAATAGCGTTTTATTTTTTGATTCTGAGGAATTTGAGGAAATCGTGCACCACTATTTGGAAAACGGAAAGATAGCACTTGCCAAGAAAGCAACCAAATTAGGCCTGGAGCAGCACCCTTCCAGCACCAATCTGAAACTGTTCCAAGTAGAAATGTATATATTCGAGAACCAGTTGGATGTTGCGGAGGAACTTCTGGACGCGCTTTACCAACTGGAACAGCACAACGAGGAAATATACATCCAAAAGGCCAACATATTCTCGCGGCGCGAAAAACACAAAGAGGCCATAACATTGCTTGAACAGGCGCTTGAAATAACCGACGACGAAGCGGACGTATTGTCGCTTTTGGGAATGGAATACCTCTTTATGGAAGATTATGAAAACGCCAAATACTATTTTATGAAGTGTCTGGAAGAAGATGAGGAAGATTATTCCGCACTATACAACATAATTTACTGTTTTGAATACCTGGAGGAATATGAAGCTGCCATTGATTACTTAAATGATTTCCTGAACAAAAATCCCTACAGTGAAGTTGCCTGGCACCAGGTAGGCAAGCAATATTATCAGTTGAAGGACTATAAAAAAGCCCTCGCTGCCTTTGATTTTGCCATTATTAGCGACGATAGTTTTATAGGCGCCTATCTGGAAAAAGGGAAAGTGCTGGAAAGGATGAAAAAATATGCCGAGGCAATTGAGAGCTATTCCATTACCTTAGGGCTGGACGATCCCACCTCCTATGCTCTGTTGCGGATTGGAAAATGCTATGAAAAATTGGGCAATGCAGAACTGGCCCTACAGTTTTTCAACAAATGTGTTGAAGAGGATTCGCTATTGGACAAAGGCTGGATCGCCATTACCGATTTTTATTACAAAACCAAGCAATACCAAAAGGCGCTATATTATATTGAAAAAGCCATCAATATAGATAGTGAAAATGTGCTGTATTGGAAGCGCTACGCAAAAATAAACAACAAGTTGAGCCTATTTGAGGAAGCCGAGCTTGGCTACCGAAAGGCGTTGGAACTGGGCAATTATGAATTGGAATCCTGGCTCACCCGCGGCGATATACTAATCAATTTGGGCGAATTTGAGGCGGCATTGAACAATTTTAATCAAGCCTTGGAATTCTATCCGGAAAACGCCGAATTGGAATACCGCGTGGCCGGCCTTTATTTTTCGCTGAACGAACCCGGCAAGGGCGAGTACCACTTAAAAAATGCCCTGCGCGCCGAACCTGATTATGCCATAATTCTTGAAGAGCTATTCCCTGCCATATTTGCCATGAAAATGGTGTCGGAAATAATAGCACAGTACAAAAATCCTTCGCTTTAAATTCTGTATTTTTGGGGTTTTAGCAAAATGACCCTATGCCTCAAAGAAATTTTCTCCAATATATTTTAGTCACCGCCAAAGGGCTCGCCATGGGAGCCGCCGATGTTGTCCCAGGCGTTTCCGGCGGAACCATCGCCTTCATCTCCGGAATTTATGAGGAACTCATTGAAACCATCCACAAAATAGATTTAGGATTTTTCAAAATCTGGAAAAAAGAAAGTTTTAAGGCTGCGTGGAAACAGTACAACCTCTCTTTTTTGCTGGCTCTCTTCGCCGGTGTTTTTATAAGCATAGTTTCGCTGGCCAAATTGATTACCTGGCTATTGGAATTTTATCCCATTTTGGTTTGGTCGTTTTTTTTCGGTCTGGTAATAGCCAGTATCGTGTATGTTGGCCAACAGATCCAGAGCTGGCGACCATCAATAGTTTTGGCGCTGATAGTGGCTTCTGTGCTTTCCTATCTCATTACCATTGCAGACCCCACGGGCTCGCCGGACAGTATATGGTTTCTATTTTTTGCAGGCTTTGTTGCTATTATTGCCATGATCCTGCCCGGAATTTCGGGGGCCTTCATTCTTTTGCTTTTGGGAGCCTACACCTCCGTAATTGGCTTGGTTACCCAATTGGGCGAGGGGGCTACCACTTTTAACGGCTCTTTGTTTTTGGGCGCTCTTGGGAAATTGTTGGTTTTCGGGCTGGGGGCCATTTTAGGATTGAAAATGTTTTCCAGGGTTCTGAATTGGATGTTCAAACACCATAAAAATCTTATTTTGGCCGTGCTCACCGGTTTTATGGTAGGCGCCCTGAACAAAATATGGCCTTGGAAAGAAGTGCTGCAATACCGAATGAACCACGTGGGCGAACGTATTCCGTTTATTGAACGGAGTATCCTTCCCCAAAATTACGACGGTAACCCGCAAATTTTGTACGCTATCCTTTTTGCGGTAATTGGCTTTCTGACCATCTTTTTGCTGGAAAAAATGGCCGTAAAAAAAGTAGCGGCATCCAGCAGTAGGAAACAAACCCTTTAGTTCCACCCCTAAATACCCCAAACCGATTGCAAAAAAAACAACGCCTAACCCTTAACCCATAACTCCATATATTCAAACTAACCCATGTACGAAAACCGATCTTTTTCAGATAAAGTTTGGCTGGTCCTAAAGGGACTTGGAATGGGTGCGGCCAACAAGGTTCCCGGCGTTTCGGGTGGCGTGGTGGCCTTTGTGGCCGGGTTTTACGAAGAATTTATTTATTCCCTTCAAAAAATAAACAAGAAAGCGTTCAAGCTGCTTATTGGCGGACGTTACAGAAGCCTGTACCAATACACCAACGGACAATTCCTCACTTTGTTGATTTTGGGAATGGTAATTAGTTATTTCAGCATCTCCAAACTGCTGGACTATCTGATTGATCATTACGAACTCTATGTTTGGAGCGCCTTTTTCGGGATGATTATTGGCTCCATTTATTTTATTGCCAAGGATTTTGGACATTGGAACCGAAAATATGTCGCCTATCTATTGGCCGGTGTTTTTGCGGGGGTGGCCATAAGCTTTTTGGAACCCGCACGAGAAAACAGCAACTTGATCTTCGTGTTTTTCTGCGGAATAATCAGTGTTTCGGGAATGACTCTTCCCGGACTGTCGGGCTCGTTCATCCTTATTCTTTTGGGAAATTATGTGTTGCTCTTGGTCGATTCGGTGAATGCCCTTTATGATACCTTTGCCAATATTTTGCAATGGGATTTTAGCTGGGTCCACAATAAGGAGCGAATAGAACTTCTAAAGGTGTTGGCCGTTTTTTCGCTAGGCTCCTTGGTTGGTCTGGTTTCGCTTTCACATGCATTAGCCTATGTCCTGAAACGTTTCAAAAAAGCGACCTATGCCGTCATCATCGGTTTTATTGCCGGTTCGCTGGGCGTGGTTTGGCCATGGAAAGAAAAAAAATATAGCCTTGACGCGCTGGGCCAAATCCGTTTTGACGCAAACGGCCGCGAGATTTTGACCGGCTATAACCGCTATTTTCCCGAAAGTTTCAACACGGAAACCATTTTGGCAATCGTTTTTATGGTGGTGGGTGCAGCCATCGTGCTAAGCCTCGATTGGTACGATAATTATAAAAAAAAACAGCGTGGCTAAATTTGGACTCGTAGGAAAGAACATAGACTATTCATTTTCAAAGGGTTATTTCACCAAAAAATTTGAAACGGAAAAGCTGCTCCATTCCTATCAAAATTTCGACCTACCCTCCCTCTCACTCTTGCCGCAGCTCATCTCGCAAACCCCCGGACTGAAAGGGTTGAACGTCACCATTCCCTACAAAGAAGCGGTAATTCCCTATTTGGACCGTCTTGATAGCACCGCACAGAAAATTGGCGCCGTAAACACCATTAAAATTGAAGAAAAGGGCAAACTTGTGGGTTTCAATACCGATTATTCCGGCTTTCAACAATCGATTGAAAAGTTTCTTCCCCTTCGAAATAAAACAGCGCTCATTTTAGGGACCGGTGGTGCCTCCAAGGCAATCGCCTTTGCCCTGGAAAATTTGGGCTTTCAATTTTTGTTCGTCGGTAGGACGGAAAAAGAAAATACGATTACCTATCCATCCCTCACCAATGCTATCATCCACGAACATCTATTGATTGTTAATTGCACGCCCCTGGGCACCTTTCCGGCCGTTGGGGAATTTCCCCCCATTCCCTATGGCGCCCTTACGGAAGACCATTTCTTATTTGATTTGATTTACAATCCCAACGAAACCGAATTTTTAAAACAAGGAAAAGAACAAGGTGCAAAAACCGCCAACGGAAGGCAAATGTTGGAATTTCAGGCCGATAAGGCATGGGAAATCTGGAATTCATAAAAATCAGGCCAAAAATCCTCAAAAAAACGCTGTGTGCTTTGCCAATTGCACAGTTGTTAGTATCTTGACCCTCCAAGAAAAACGAACCTAAACATTGAAACAAATGTCTGACGAGAAATTGCCACAGGAAACTCCAAACGCGAACCCGAACCCAGAAAACGCCAAGGACCCCCATAGCCCAACAACCACAAACGAAGACCAGCAGCAGGCGGAAAGGCCCGATGCTGAAACGGAAAATGGGAAATTGCCAGAAAACTTGCCGGCTGATTCCGAAAAACGCTTGGAAGACGAAACCGGAAAAGAGGCAGATGGCGATACCCTTGAAGCAGCTATGATAGCAGAAAAGGAAGCAGGTAAAGAGGTTTCAGGGGAACGCCCATTGGTTGCCGAAACAAACGAAGCCCCCGATTCCGAAGAGATTGAAGATGAAGAAGAAGTAGCTTCTTCCGAAGACGACGAGGAAAACGACGAAGCTGTAGAGGAACAAAGGGATTACAGCAAGCTTTCGGATAAAGAACTGGTCGCGGAACTGGAAAAATTGCTCAAAACCAAGAAAATACAGGATCTTAAACACGATGTGGAAGAAATCCGTTCCGAGTTTAACGGCATTTTTAATGAGGAATTGGAACACAAAAAAGAAGAATTTCTTGCGGAGGGCGGCAATATTATTGACTTTAAGTTTACTTCTCCCCTAAAAAAACAATTCAATTCGCTCTATTTCGATTATAAGGAAAAGCGGAACAATTATTATAAAAATCTGAAAAGGGATTTACAAACCAATCTTGACAGGCGTTGGGAATTGATTGAGGAATTGAAAGGACTTTTGAGTGCTGAGGAAAACATTAACACCACCTATAAACATTTCAAGGAAATTCAGGAAAAATGGCATCTGGCGGGAGCCATTCCCCGCGATAAATACAATACTGTCTGGAACACCTATCACCACCACGTTGAGAATTTTTATGATTTTTTACATTTAAATCGGGAGTTCCGCGATTTGGATTTTAAGCACAATTTGGACAGCAAGCTAAAGCTAATTAACCGCGCAGAGGAATTAACCCAGGAAGCAGACGTTAACAAAGCGTTCAGGGAGCTGCAAATGCTCCATAAAATGTGGAAGGAGGATATCGGTCCTGTTGCAAAGGAATACCGGGACGAAGTTTGGGACAAATTCAGTGAAGCCACAAAAATCATCCACGACAAGCGCCAAGCGCAATTGGCAGAAATGGAAAAGGATTTTGAAGCCAATTACGAAACAAAAATGCAGTTGGTGGAGAATATAAAGAAGGCAACCGAGGCGGTAAAGCCCTCCCATCAGGGCTGGCAGCAGGCCATAAAACAGGTACAGGAACTGCGCGATGCCTTTTTCAATACCGGAAGGGTTCCACGAACGCAGACCAAGGAAATCTGGAAAGCATTTAAGGAAGCTACAGGCAATTTTAACCACCAAAAAAACAGTTTCTACAAAAACCAGAAAAAGGAGCAGTACACCAATCTGGAAAAGAAACGCGAGCTCATCAAAATTGCCGAGGAACATAAGGATAGCGAAGATTTTGAGGCAACTACCGCCTTGATGAAAAAAATCCAGGACGATTGGAAGAAAATTGGCCACGTGCCGCGCAAGGATAGCGACCGGGTTTGGAAGCAATTCAAAAAAGCCTGCAACCATTATTTTGACAGGCTGCACGCACAGAAAAATGAAGCCAATAAAGAAGAAATGCTCCATTTTGAAACCAAACAAACGCTTTTACAGGAATTGGGGGCCATTGCATTGACCGGCGATCACAAAGCCGATGTCAGGACCATTAAGGAAAAGATCACTGCCTGGAAAAAAGTGGGTCGCGTTCCCTATAACAAGCGCCAGATTGAACAAAAATTCAACCAGACTTTGGATGAGTTGTTTTCAAAATTGGACTTGAGCAAAAAGGAAAGCGAGCTGATTAAATTCGACAACAAACTGAACACCTTGGTAAACCGCGAGGATGACCGCAAGCTGCAGAACGAACATTTCTTTATTTCAAAAAAGATTGACGAAACCAAAGACGAGATCCGCCAATTGGAAAATAATTTAGGATTTTTTCACCACGTGGATGAAAACAACCCCTTGGTAAAGGAAGTGCACAAAAACATTGCGCGCCACAAGGAGCAACTGGAGGTTTGGAAAGCCAAATTATCCAAAATAAAAGAAATCCGGGAATAGCCTCCGCTCCAATAAACGGCTGGCCGAGCGTCTCTACCGGGCGGAATATTGAACACGCGTTCAAAGGTCCTCCTTTTTTGCGTCGTTCCAAAAGATATCCATTTCGGCCAGGCTCATTTCTTTTAGGGATTTGTTTAATTCCTTGGCCTTGCTTTCCAAAAATTGAAAGCGTTTCATAAATTTTTTATTGGTGCGCTCCAATGCGTTTTCGGGATTTACTTTTAAAAATCGCGCATAGTTGATCATGGAGAAAAGCACATCGCCAAATTCGGCCTCTATTTTTTCCTGATTGTTGGTCTCCACCTCGTGCTGGAGTTCGGCCAATTCCTCCTTCAACTTTTCAAATACCTGTTGCGGCTTTTCCCAGTCAAATCCTACTCCCGCAACTTTATCCTGAATTCTACTGGCTTTTACCAAAGCGGGCAAGGAATTGGGAACGCCTTCCAAAACACTTTTTTTACCTTCCTTCAACTTAAGGTTTTCCCAGTTTCGTTTCACCTCCTCCTCATCCGCCACTTGAATATTTCCATAAATATGTGGATGTCGTGAAATGAGCTTTTCACAAATGGTGTTGCAGACGTCGGCAATATCAAAATCCTGGGTTTCACTTCCAATTTTCGCGTAAAAAACAATATGGAGCAACACATCGCCCAATTCCTTTTTTACTTCCTGTAAATCCCGCTCGAGTATGGCATCGCCCAGTTCATAGGTTTCTTCAATGGTCAAATGGCGAAGCGTTTCCATGGTTTGCTTTTTGTCCCAAGGGCACTGTTCGCGAAGCTCGTCCATAATGGTTAAAAGACGGTCGAAAGCTTTAAGTTGATCGTTTCGGGAATTCATTTTGGTCTCAGGTTTTATTTCAGGCTAAAAGTTAATCATTAATTGCCGATATACGTTTTGACAGCGATGGATAGTTCAAAAAAAAATATCCCACATTCCGATAGGGACTGAGGGATATTTTGAATGCTGTAAATGCGCTATTTTAAGTTTTTCTTGAAGCGGCGCTTTTAGTGGTTCCGCCCTTTTTAGCGGTTGATGCCTTGGCAGCCGTCGTTTTTGCGGCCGTAGCCTTTGCAGTCGCGGGCTTTTTGGTGGTGGCCTTCTTCACTTTCTCAAGCCCTTCTGTTTCATCCTCCGAGGCTTTCTCCTTTGGATCGGAAAAATCGGTGATGCCATTTTTCACAAGCATATTATACCATTGCACCACTTTTTTTATATCGCTGGCATAAACCCTATCCTCATCATAGTCTGGCATTACCCCAAAGAAGTACTCCTCCAGCTCCTCTTTGGAAGCTTTGTGGTTTATGGCTTCCTTCCCGCCTTCCTTTGTTGCAATTTTTTCAAAAACCTTGCGCAGCGGAACCTCTTCGGTAAGCGTATAGATAGCAATTTCGGAAAGTAAGCTAACGTTATGGCGGCCACTAACGTTTATGGTTTTTCCATCCATTAGGGATTCGGCCAGAAAGCCCGTCCGGGTTTGGGTTTTCAATTTATACAGTCCAGGTTTGCCTGAAATGGAAAGCACTTTTTCTAAGCTCATAAACTACGTTTAAAATGTTTTAACGGATGCAAATATCTTTGGTTTGGTTAATATAAACAAGTGCCTTAACGTTTCTTTTTTGCATTGGGAAATTTCATTCGGTACTCAATGCCCACCTTGCCCTTGCTAATATTTGCCAATTTTCCTTTTATCAATCGTTTTTTGAGTGGCGAAAGCTTATCCGTAAAGAGAATTCCCTCAATATGGTCATATTCATGCTGAATGATCCGGGCTACGATCCCGCTGAAGGACTCTTTGTGTTTTGTAAAGTTCTCATCTTCATATTCCAGTACTATATTCGGCTGGCGGAAAACATCTTCGCGCACATCGGGAATGCTCAAACAGCCTTCATTAAAGGCCCACTCATCGCCCGATTCCTCTATCATTTTTGCATTGATGAAAACCTTTTTAAAAGTAGAAACAAATTGCTGCTCTTCTTCCGAAAGGTCCTCGTCGTCCTCAAAGGGGGTTGCATCGACAATAAACAGCCGGATGGGCAAATTAACCTGTGGTGCCGCAAGGCCGATGCCCCGGGCTTCATACATTGTCTCGAACATATTTTCAAGCACCTCATCAAGATTTGGATAGTCTTTGGTTATCGGCTCGGTCTCCTTTCGCAAAACCGGATCGCCATAGGCCACTATTGGAAGAATCATTGTTTATTGTTTGTTGTTTGTTGTTTGTTTTTTGTTGTTTGTTGCTCGCTCTTGGCTGTTGGCCGTTAGCAGTTGGCTGTTAAATTATAGCTTAAAACTTAAAGCTTAAAACTTAAAGCTTAAAGCCTACAGCTTACAGCTTACAGCTTACAGTTTATAAAGATATTCCTGCAAAATAATGGTGGCACTAATTTCATCCACTAAAGCCTTGTTCTGCCGTTGTTTCTTTTTCAGGCCACCATCTATCATTGTTTTGAAAGCCATTTTACTGGTGAATCGTTCATCCACCCGAACTACTTTTTGGTCGGGAAAAACTTTAGAAAATTTCATTAAAAACCCTTGGATTTCCGCTTCAATTTGGGAATGGGTGCCGTCTTTCTGTTTCGGTTCCCCCACCAAAATCAGTTCCACGTTTTCGCTGGACAGATACTTTTTTAAAAACTCCATCAACTCCGGGGTCGCAACGGTGGTCAAACCCGAAGCAATAAGCTGAAGCTCGTCCGTAATGGCGATACCCGTGCGTTTGCTGCCGTAATCCAATGCTATAATGCGTCCCATACCGACCGCAAAAATAGGGGTTTCGGAAATAGTATGCTAAAAATGATCTCATTATTGAGTGTGAGGTTTTATATTTGCACAAAGAACCTATAGCAATGACCGAACTGCAACAAACCATCGAAAAAGCCTGGGAAGACCGTTCCTTGCTGACAGAAACCGAAACCATCGTGGCCATCCGCGAAGTCGTAAATCTTTGCGACGAAGGAAAACTGCGCTGTGCAGAGCCCATAGCATCGGGCTGGCAAGTTAATGAATGGATAAAAAAAGCAATTGTACTTTATTTTCCCATTCAAAAAATGCGCACTTTGGAAGCCGGGATTTTTGAATATCACGATAAAATTCCCCTAAAATCGGGCTACGAAGCAAAAGGGGTGCGCGTAGTGCCACACGCCGTTGCACGTCACGGGGCGTTTATTGCCAAGGGGGTAATTTTGATGCCAAGCTACGTGAACATTGGTGCTTACGTTGACGAAGGTACTATGGTGGACACTTGGGCCACGGTGGGCAGTTGTGCACAAATCGGTAAAAATGTACACCTCAGCGGCGGGGTGGGCATCGGCGGGGTTTTGGAACCCTTGCAGGCCGCGCCGGTAATTATTGAGGATGGCGCGTTTATTGGTTCCCGTTGTATCGTTGTGGAAGGAGTTCGCGTGGGCAAGGAAGCCGTACTGGGCGCGAATGTGGTGCTGACCGCGTCCACCAAAATAATTGATGTTACGGGCGACAATCCGGTGGAACTAAAAGGGTATGTTCCCGAGCGTTCGGTGGTGATTCCGGGCAGCTATACCAAAAAATTCCCTGCGGGAGATTATCAAGTGCCGTGTGCACTTATTATTGGGGTTCGCAAAGAAAGCACAAACCTCAAGACTTCTTTGAACGATGCCTTGCGGGACTATGGAGTGGCGGTTTAAAAACCTTGCTTTTTGTTGAAAAACGAACGGAATTTACCCTGATGCCATATCATTTTTTGAGGAATTGGAAAAAATTCAGCCCCTTCGCTTCTTTCGTCGAAGCTTTTTCCTGTTAATTTTCTTCTGAAAACTACTGCTATGCTTCCACATTAAGGCATAGGTTTCGGCCTCGGATTTTTGGTACAGTTTGGCATATTCTGCAGCAATAACCTTCACCATGGTTTTTGAAAGCCACAACCTGCGAAAGTTGTGCATCCGGGCGTTAAAATCCATCGGCCCAAAACGCATTCGGTTTAAGTCTATTAAAAAAAAATCATAGGTGTTGTTGCCGTTATCCACGATAAGGGTATTTCCGGGCGAATGGTCCAAAAAGTTTATGCCGTTTTCGTGCAATTTAAAAGTGAATTGCGCGAACTGCCTTAAAATTTCGTTTCGTTTTTGAAATCTGGGGTTATGGATCAATTCGCGGAAATCGAAATCGTAGTCCACGTGCTCGCTTAGGTAGAAACTTTCGCGAAGGCCGCCTGAAAATGTTTCCAAAAATGCTATTGGAAAGGGCGTTTTAATTTTTAGTTCAATTAATTTGGAAGCGTGTTCAAAGGAACGTTTCGCCTTGCTTTTCCGAAGAAATTGATACACCAAACCCTGAAACGGATGGGGCGTTTTGAATTTTTTGATGTTCAGCGATTGGCCCTCCAATTGCACACGCTTGATCACGTTGCGCTCGCCTTTGGTTACATATTCTCCCGAGGCCGAAAAATTATGGAGGACGTCCATTAGCTTTTTGGCCAGATGGGAATATTTTTGGGTGATAACAAAATTCTCGCGCATTTATAAAAAAATACTTTTAAAAAAGGTATTTTGCGAAGGTAATCTATATGAAGAAAATACTCGTTATACAAAACAAAAGAATCGGCGATGTGCTTATCAGTTCAGTAATCGCCAATAATATTAAAAAGGTTTTTCCGCAAAGCGAAGTAACCTATTTTGTTTATGAATACACCACAGGGGTATTGGAAAACAATCCGAATATTGATCGGATCATTTCCGTGAAGGAAAAGGAACTGAAAAGCTACAGCAAGCTATTCCAGACCATTTCACGCATTAAAAAGGAAGCGTATGACATCATTTTTGATCCCTACTCCAAATTGCAGAGCCGTCTGATTTGCCTATTTTCGGGCGCAAAGTATCGTATTGGGCTCAAGCGCGCCCATAAAGAATTAAAATTTCCTTTTTACACACACCCCATTAGCCATTTACAACATAGGAGCAAAAATTGCGGCAAGGCCATAGAGGACCGGATCAATATGATTGATGCTGTTTTTGGGCTTCAACACCCGGAATATGCCCCAAAAATATTCCTGACTTCGGAAGAAAAAAACTATCCCGCAACGCAGCCGCTTGAAAAACCCATCCTGATGTTGGGCGTTTTGGGCAGTACGCCCCAAAAATCCATGCCCTATGAATATATGGTTGCCATCGTGGATTTTATTACCGCCAATTATGACGGCACCCTCCTATTCAATTATGCACCGGGGCAAAAGGAAGAGGCGCAAAAGGTTTATGAAATGTGCCAAGAAAAGGAGCGCATCCATCTTGATATTTATGAAGATTCCATCCGCGGTTTCATTAAATTGATGAACCAGTGCGACCTTTTGGTTTCCAATGAAGGCGGTAGCGTTCACATAGCCAAGGCGCTGAACAAGCCTACCTTCACCATCTATTCTCCCTATGTGAACAAGGAACATTGGTGCAGTTTTGAAGATGGCGACCAGCACGACTCCATTCATTTGCTTGAAGAAAAACCAGACCTTTTTAACAGCTTTACGCTGGAAGAGCGACGCCTCATTGAGGAAGATCCCCATTCGCTCTACAAACAATTGACCCCGGCGATGATCCTTGGAAAACTAAAACCCTTTCTCGATCTTCATCTCCGCCGGACCAAACATTGATCAGGTAGTAGCCACGGCCACGGGTTTTGGCGATTTCACGATGCCGAATTCGGTCCAGACCCGTTTTTCCTGTTTCGTGATTTTGCGGATGGCCTTGTTTTTTACAAACATATCCTTGGTTACATAGCCACGTTCATGGTCCAAGTGGAGGGTCACGGTACTATAGCGGATCTGTTGGGGCTTGATGCCGTAGTTCATTAAGCGTTCGCCCATTTCCCGATCCTCGCCGCCATATTGCATGCGTTCGTCGAACCCGTTCACGGCCAAAACGTCCTTCCGCCAACCGGAAGCGTTGTTTCCGTCCCACGTGGCACTTGTTGGGGTAAAGGTGTTCAGGAAATCTTCTTTCAGTCCGTAGGAAGTTAGTTTATTGATTTTAAAGGTTTTTTTCAAACCGTGCTTCAACAGCCATTTGGCATTAAAACACCGCTGGGTTTCAATATCCTCTCGCGTTATTTGTTTTGAAATTTTCATCGATAGTTTAAAATATCCGGCGGAAAGAAAACAACCCGGCCGGCTTAGGCCCAAATGGGTAGAAACCAAATCGTTCCTCGGAATACAGTCGCCATCGGTAAAAATAAGATATTCCCCTTTGGAGGCTACAATGGCCTTGTTCAGGATTTTGGTTTTTTGGAACCCGTGGTCCTCCTGCCACACGTGGGTGATGCGCAACGGACTTTGTTTTTTATAGGCTTCGATCAGCTTTTTGGTTGCCTCGGTGGACCCGTCGTCTGCTATTACAATTTCAAAATTCTTTTCCAACTGTTGTTCAAAGCCCCACAACGCCTTTTGGAGCCATTCGGGTTGGTTATAGGTACTGACAATTACCGAAACAAAGGGAGCGGAGCCGTTTTCCTTTACGATTCCAAAAGGGGTCCATTTCTTTTTCAGTCCCCGCGTTTGTTTGCGTATTGCCAAATTCTTGTTGATGGAATCCTGGTTCTTGTAGCCTCGCGGATGGTCCAAATGGAGCACCACTGCGTTGTAGCGAATCTGTTTGCTCTTTATGCCAAAGTTGGTCAATCGCTCCCCCAGTTCACGGTCCTGCCCTCCGTACTGCATCCGCTCGTCAAACCCGTTGATGGCCACAATATCCTTTTTCCAGCCGGAGGCATTATGGCCGTTCCAGCTGGCATTGGTGGTAGTAAAAGCATTCAGGAGCGATGCCTTTAGGGGTCCGGAATGGAGCTTGTTGTTCTTAAAGGATTGTTTTAGGCCGTGCTTTTTCAACCATTTTAAATTGAAACATTTTTCGGAATAGATATCCTCCTTGCTTATTTCCTCTGAAATATCCATCGGCAACATAAAATAGCCGCCGGAAAGGAAATAGCCTTCTTCCCTATATTTAACGTGCTGTTCCACAAAATCCTTCCGCGGAATGCAGTCGCCGTCGCTCATTATTATATATTCGGTATTGCACTGTTGAATGGCCTTGTTGAGGATTTGCGACTTTTGGAAACCTCGGTCTTCGTGCCACACGTGTACGATGGGATAAAACACCTCGGATTCCAATTGCTTCAATAATTGGCGGGTATCTTCCGTGGAACCATCATCGGCTATTACCACCTCAAAATTCCGAAAGGTCTGATTGTTATAGCCATAAAGCACCTTTTCCAGCCAGACTGTGGAATTATAAGTGCTTATGATAACTGAGGTATCCAGTTGTTTCATAGGGCAAAGATAAAGTTATTTATCCAGTTGGGTAAAGAAACAAAACTTTGTAAATTAGAAAAGAAAAATAATCTTTGTAGCGTCAAAAACCCTAAATATTTGACCGTTTCACCCCACTGTAGCAAGCCCTTCGTTATGTCGAAACTTACCGTAATAGTACCTACCTACAATGAGGAAGCCTACTTGGAAGACGCACTGGTTTCGGTTTCCTTTGCCGATGAGATTATTGTGGTAGATTCCTATAGCACAGATCGAACCCCTGAAATTGCAAAGCGCTACGCACATAAATTTCTTCAACGGAAGTTCGATAATTTTTCGGCGCAAAAAAATTTCGCCTTACAAGAAGCAACGGGCGATTGGGTGCTGTTTTTGGATGCCGATGAACGCGTAACCCATTCCTTGGAAAACGAGATTGAACAAACCCTGCAGAACCCAAGGCACGGGGGCTATAAAATCAATTTCCCGCACTTTTATATGAACCGGTTTTTGTACCATCACAGCGATGACGTCCTGCGATTGGTGCGGCGCGAGGGCGCAAAATTTACGGGTAGCGTACACGAAAAACTGCGGTGCGAGGGCAGCATTGGCAAGCTAAAGCACAAAATGCTCCACTTCACCTACAAAGGTTTTACCAATTATATCGCCAAAAAGGAATCATACGCGTGGTTCCAGGCACAGCAACATTTTGAGAAAGGAAAAAAAACAACCTGGTTCCACCTTCTTTTCAAACCGGGCTACCGTTTTTTCCGATCGTTTATTTTGAAAGGAGGATTCCGCGATGGAGTGCCAGGGCTGACGGTGGCCGCTGTGAATGCCTACGGGGTTTTTCAACGTTATGTGAAGTTGATGTTGCTTCACAAGGGGATAAAATAATTTTAAAGTTGGGTTAAATGCTTTTCGAAAAAAACAACCTTTCCCATCGCGAAGCATCAAAACAATTTTCCGAACCTAATTTTCTGCCGGAATTTTAACATGGAATATTCGCCCTTCACGTCTATTCGCTCGATTTCATAGGGTTTTTTAAAGGGAAAAGTATTTATGCGGTTGCCAATGCGAAGGCCGAAACGTATTCCGTTTTGCGACAAAATTTCCTTAAAAATAGTGTTCCTACCTTTTTCCTTTGGAAATTTGCCATAAGGATAGGCCAGCACCGGCGAAAAATTCAGGCCATTTTCAGATACAAATTCCATACAGCGGCGCGTATCGGCTTCGATTTCGGCATTGGAAAGCTCGGTATATTTTTTATGGAAAAAGGAATGGAAACCGAGTTCCACTATTTTAGAATCCAATTTTTTCAATTGTTCCAGATCCATAATCTGTAGCGAAGAGGTATTCCAAGTGTCCGTAGCGCCCAAATAATGGAGCGGAACAAAAAAAGTGGCCTTCAATTTATATTTTCTCAACAAGGGCAGCGCAATTTCCAATTGGCTCAGATAGCCGTCATCAAAAGTAATGACGATATTTTTGCCTTTGGGAAGGGACTCCATAGGTAGCAGCTCGGAGAAATGATAGGAGTTATAACCGTTTTCTTCCAAATGTTTAAACTGTCTTTCAAGTTTTACTGCTGAAATGGTCAATCCTTTGCTGTCCTGGGCAGCCACGTGATGGTACATTAAAATAGGAAGTTTCGCCACGAAAAAATTAAAATTATTAAGGTCGAAGTCAAAATTCAGAATTCAGAATTTAGAATTCAGAATGATAACGGCAAAATTCAAAATTCAAAATAAAAAACGCTGTTTAAAATTACTATTTTTACCCAAACTAAATCCCATTTTTGGAAAAGCGTTCAAAAATCTCCGCCCTTGCCATTACGCTGAACGAAGCCCACAATATTGAGGGCTATATTGAACGCCTTTGGTTTGCGGATGAAATTGTGATCGTGGATTCCTTCAGCAGCGACGAAACCGTGGCGCTGGCCTCCAAACACGAAAAAGTACGGCTATACCAACGCGCATTCGACAACTTTTCCGCCCAGAAAAATTTCGCACTCTCCAAGGCCAGCCATTCATGGGTCACTTTTTTTGATTTGGATGAAGAAGTTACCCAAGCACTTGCCGATGAAATTGTGGCAACCTCCAAAAACCCAAAGGCTATTGCCTATTTTGTGAAACGGGAATTCCATTTTATGGGAAAACGCATAAAGTACAGCGGGTTGCAACGCGATTTTGTGGTGCGGTTTTTCAACAAGGAGCGTTGCCGCTACAATGCCAATTTGGTGCACGAAACCTTGGAGACCGATGGCCCAACTGCAAATTTAAAAAACACCCTGCCACACTACACCTACAAATCTTTTGATGAATATACCGCAAAAGCCCACCGCTACAGCGAGCTTCAGGCCGAGATGTTGTATGAAAAAGGAGTGCGGCCCACGTACTACCATTTTCTTTTTAGACCCTTTTACCGCTTTTGGAACCAATTTATTTTCCGATTGGGAATTTTGGACGGCAAGGAAGGTTTTATCCTGGCCTACGTTAGCGCTTTTTCTGTGTTTAAGCGCTATGTAAATCTTTGGCTTCGCTACCGTAAAATTGATTGAATTTTTAGATCGGCCAGTTTTTAATGGGCTGCTATTTATAAATATTGGTCAATTCCCTTTTGGCACCATTTGCTGCCTTGGGCAATGGCCTTTTGTTGCAGCGAATCGTTTATTTCAAAACGGCTTTGGTCCTTCACTTGGTGCCAGATATGGTACACGATGCCGCGATAGCGCAGTCTTCGGCCCAACACGCCGTTGTGCATCATTCGAATGATCAATTCGGAGTCTTCACGGCCCCAGCCTTCAAATTCTTCGTTGTAACCATTTACGGCAAGCACGTCCTTTCTCCAAAAGGAAACGTTGCAGCCGCGCATTTTTTCCGAAACCTTATCGGTGGTTTTATACAGACTGCTCAGGGCTGGCACCCGCAGGTTTCGCGTTCGTTTTTTGATTCCTTCCTCAAAAAATCCAAAGTTTATTTTTTGGGAAGCGAATAATTTGGGCAGAAATTTTTCCTGAATATTTACCCTACTGCCGAAGAGGTACACCTTTGGCTGCGCCATGGCCTTATGGTCGCGCACAAAATCCTTGTGCATAATGCAATCGCCGTCCACTTGAATTAAGTACTCGCCCTTAGCGGCCGCTATGGCCCTATTTAGAATAATGGCCTTTCTAAAACCTTTGTCCTCGTGCCAAAAATGGCGGATGGGGATGACCAATTTTTTTCCGAAGTTTTCTATGAGTGTTTTCGTTTCCTGGGTGGAACCATCGTCGGCAATCAAGATTTCGTCAGGCTGCTCGCTTTGGTTCATAACGCTCAGAAGAACCAGTTCCAATGCCTGTGGCCAGTTGTAGGTGGAAATCAATAAAGAGGTTTTCATTTTAAAAGGTGTTTGAAATACTGGCCGAGATTCTTCTTAAATAGAAAAAAAGAAGAAGGGTGCAATTCCTTTTTCGCATTTAATTGGCTTTTTATTTCCTCCATATTTTTAGTGCCAATGTAATCAAGGGTTTTCCAACCTTCGGGCTGCAAGTAGAAAAAATCCTGCATTTCATTATAGTTCTCTTTGTTTACCGAGCGCCATTTTTCGACGTATTTTTCAATATCAAAATCCTTGGAATGCCCCCAATTGGTGAGCTTTGTCATTAAATCCATTTCATTTCGGGAAATACATTCGTGCATCAACAGATGGTCAACATACACAATTCGCTTTCTATTTTGGCGCGCAAAAGTGTACTTTGGATAGTTGGTGGCCAACAAAACTTTGGTAGGTTGGTCCACATACAACAAGCCCTCCTCGGTGTATTTGTACATATTTATTAAAAAACCGGCTATCTGGATTGGAGTCTTTTCAGGCTTTTCCAAAAAGCGGTCATACTTGCGAAGCGATTTTACGAAAGCTTGAAAATCGATAAAATATTCGTCGGCGTCCACTTGCACCAACCAATTGCCAAGGCCCATTTTTTCAGAAAGCAAAGTTCTTTCGCGAGTGTCGTTTTCAATGGCAGATAGTTCGGGCAGATAAAAGTGGTCTTTATAAATCTGGATTTTTTTTTGGGTATCAAATTCCCTTAACCATTCATAAAATGACGGCGACACCTCGAACCTTTCGCCAGACCAAGTTCGATATTCTAAATCTTCGGCAATAAAAATGGCATCGGCCGCTTCATATACCGGCGGTATGGCCTTTTTCAGATTTTCGTAATCGTAGGATAGCAAAAAGCCAACGTGGATTTTTTTCATTCGTGGATTTTTTTCAAAGATACGGTTTCGTAAATAACTGTTTAAATTTTCTATTTTTACCCAAATGAGCTTTATGAAAATCTGTCTGATTAGCTTCGATTTCTGGAATTATGATCACCATATCGTTGGCGCACTTCAAAAAAAAGGAATTGACGCGCATCACATAAACCTTAGGCATTACAAACACCATTATCCCACCCTTTTTCACAGGATCGGCAATTTTTTTACAAAGGTTTTTCTAAAACAAAATGCGAAGAAAATTAAACGCGAAGCCTATATTTTAAAAACATTGGAAGCTTTGGGCCATCAGGACCAAATACTTACAATAAATCCTGAAATGATTTCGGTAGAGACGCATAAAAAAATAAAAAAGTTTACAGATCGATACATCGCCTATCTGTACGATAGCAGTAAGAGACGGCCGATAGCCCATTTGCTGGATGCCAGTATTTTCGACATCGTATTTTCCTTCGATCCGGAAGATGTAAAAACCTATGGACTAAAACCGTTGACAAATTATATTTATTTTGAAAAAACGGAAAGATCCCAAGTCCAACCTATAAAAAATGACTGCTTTACCATTAGTTATTTGGACGAGCGATTGGAATTAACAAACAGGATTGCTGACATTTTACATCAAAAAAACCTAAAATCACATTTTGTTGTGGTAGGCAAAAACAAACCGGAAAACATCCATCAGGATATTGTTTTTAGCGACCAACGATGGAACCAAGAGCAGGTACACGAAGCGATTAAGGCCTCAAAAGCAGTCTTGGATCTTTTGCGTGACGACCAGGCTGGCCTGAGCTTCCGGATTTTTGAAGCACTTGGGTTTGAAAAGAAAATCCTAACCTCCAATAGCTATGTTCGTGAATTTGATTTTTACAACCCTGAAAATATTTTAGTCATCGATCCCAAAAAATTAGAGATTCCAACCCGCTTTTTTGAAACGCCCTATGTTTCAATTCCGCCGGAGATATACCGAAAATACACCTTGGAGGGTTGGGTCTCGGAAGTGTTTGGTCTTTCTTGATTTTAGGAGAGAATTTTCATCACACTTTCCTCAATCTTAGCCATGGAGAAAGGTTCCAATATTTTTTCAGAATGAGTACTAACCCGGTTCCAAAGGGATTCATCAGTATAGAGGGAAAGAATTTTTTCGGCAAAAACTTCGGGAGTGTCGATGGGCGCAACCATCAAATTTTCATTTGGCGAAAAATCAAAACCCTCGGCTCCAATTTTTGTGGTTACCAACGGAAGTCCAAACTCCAAACTTTGGCCAATTTTCCCTTTAATACCAGCTCCATAGGCCAAAGGAGCAACAAATAATTTTGCAGCATTGAAGCATTCCGAAATATCCTCTACAAACCCCAGCACCCTAAAATTTTCAGAATTCAGATTAAGGATTTCCGGTGGCGGATAGCTGCCAATTATATCCATTTTAACATCGGGCAGTTCCTTTGTTAAAAGGGGAAGCATTTTATCGTGAAGATATTTCACCGCATCCAAATTGGGAGCATGGATAAAACTTCCAATAAAGAGCAGGTTTTTTCGCTGGTGAAAGCTTTTAAAATCAGGATTGTCATTTTTAAATTGATGGATATTTCCAACTACGATCAATTCGGTTTTATTTCGAAGTAGCGGCAGAAGGAAATTTTTATCCTCCTCGGTGATTGGCACCACTACATCGGCCATTTCCGCATTGTGGAGTTCCATTTCTAAATAGTTTTTCATCGCCTTTTCAAGTGACGGTTCTTTTTGGTGCTCCCATTCCCGTTTCAACCTTAAATAGTGAAAATCGACCATGTCAAAAATCAATTTTGCGTTGGAATGTCTTTTTACCGATGCGTAATATTTAAAAAAAATATCGGGCCGGTGCAGCCACGCAAATTGAATATGTAATCCAACTAACTGAATGAACTTTTGGCGATCTATAAGTTTTTGGTTTGCATCAAGCCTTGGCTCATAAACCACCACCCCCATATTCTTATACATTTGGCAATAGTCATTTTTAAACCGGTATTCCTTGGTGTCAGCCATCAAAAAAACATTGAATCCCCGGTCCAAAATAATTTGAATAATATGAAAAAGACGTCTCGAACCCGAATCGCGGTCCATTTCGGGAATAATGCTGTCAACGATCAGCACTCCGGGTTTGGAAGAATCGAAGTCAAAAAAATCTGTCCGAAGCGTTTGCTTCCGAAGCTTTTTTTCGAGTATTTTCTTGCGCAGAAAATGTTTCAAACCTTTATACATCAAAATAGATTTGGCCCCAAAAATACTAAACTGAAAAACAACATTCCGCGATTGGAAAAAATTTCAAATGGCAAGGGCGCTGCCAAAAAGCACTCATTAAACATTTTTACCCATACCTTTGCAGGACAGTATTAAAATACCAATCGTTTTAGCCAAATATTCTTGTTGTTAAATCATTTTTTAAAAATGCACATTTTAATAGTAGATTGGTCCGGGCCCATTCCGGCCCTGAAATACGGAGGCACCGAACGCGTAATTTGGGGGCTGGGCAAATGCCTTAACGAACTTGGCCACAAGGTTACCTATTTGGTGCCCGATGGTTTTAGGGGCGATTTCGCCGATAGTATCGCATTGGATACAACCAAAAACCTTAACGATCAAATCCCCGACGAGGTGGATGTGGTCCATTTCAATTATCCCCAGCGACAGCCCATCAACAAACCCTATATAATTACCATGCACGGCAACCCGAGGCCGGACGAGCATATTGATGTGAACACCGTTTTTATTTCAAAAAATCAGGCAGCCCGTTATAATTCTGAAATATTTGTCCATAATGGATTGTATTGGGACGATTATGGAACGCCCGACCTTAATAAGCCACGCCCCTATTTCCATTTTTTGGGAAAAGCATCGCGTCGGGTCAAAAATGTTTTCGGCGCCGCAGAAATAGTCATACGGGCCAAGGGAAAGCTCAAGATAATGGGCGGCGACCGCTGGACTTCCCGGAATTTCACCCGAGGCCTTAAATATATCCTAAACCCAAACATTCAATTTTTGGGAATGTTGGACGATGCCTCCAAAATGAAGGTTATGGAAAAATCAAAAGCCTTGGTGTTTCCGGTGGAATGGCACGAACCGTTCGGCTTGGTAATTATTGAAAGCCTGTATGCCGGTTGTGCCGTATTTTGTAGCACCAACGGCTCCCTGCCCGAACTTCTCAGTCCGGAAGTGGGATTGGCCTCCAATAATACGAAGCAACTGGCCGCGGCCCTTCGAAATTTCCATTACGACCCCCAGGCCTGCAACCGCTACGCAAGGGAACATTTCAACGCCAGAAAAATGACTTTGGAATATCTCGAAATGTATAAGAAAGTAATTGCAGGGACGCCGCTGCATGCGCAAAACCCTACTTTCCATTCAGATAGAAATCAAGTAAAAGTAATGTCGTGATAAAGGAAGAAATTGAAAATGCACTGGCGGTACTCAAAAGGGGCGGCACCATCCTCTATCCAACGGATACTGTTTGGGGAATAGGCTGCGATGCTACCAATCCCGAAGCCGTGAACAAGGTTTTTAAACTAAAGCAACGCAGCGACCAGAAGGCGTTGATCTGTTTGGTGGGCGATTTTAAAATGTTGCAGCAATATGTTGAAAACGTGCCCGAAGTGGCGTTTGATATTCTGAAATTCGCAACAAAACCTACTACTATTATCTACGACCAGCCCATCCGCGTTGCACAAAATATCATTGCCCCGGACAATTCGCTTGCCATCCGGGTCACCAAGGACGAATACTGCAAAAAACTGATCCAGAAACTGCGCCGGCCGCTGGTTTCCACATCCGCCAATATCTCAGGGAAGGCCACACCCCAAAGTTTTGCCGAAATAGATCCTTTAATTTTGGAAGGCGTGGACTATATTGTAAATTTGCAGCACCAAAAAAAATCGGGTAAACCTTCCACCATTATCAAGCTTAAAAACGATGGTTCGGTGAAGGTAATTCGGGAATAAAATTGACATAAGACCTAAGGACGTAGGACGTAAGACCCGTTTCTTTGCGTCTTCACATCCTTGCGAGAGAAAAAAATGGTAAGACCATCCTACATATCAGCATTACAGAACCCCATTTTTAGAACCATTTCCAAAGCTTCCAAGAACCTAAATCTGGAAAGCTACGTTATTGGGGGATATGTGCGCGATTTTCTACTGAACCGTGGTGAGGCAAAAGATATTGATATTGTTGCCGTGGGAAGCGGGATTGATTTGGCTCAGGAAGTTTCAAAATTGCTTCCGGGAAAACCCAAAGTATCCATATTTAAAAACTACGGCACGGCAATGCTGAAAAATGGCGGCATGGAGCTTGAATTTGTAGGCGCAAGAAAAGAATCATATACCGAGGAAAGCAGAAATCCCGCCGTGGAAAACGGCACGCTGGAAGACGACCAAAACCGAAGGGATTTTACCATAAACGCTTTGGCGCTGAGCCTTAGCGATGAAAATTTCGGCGAATTGCTCGATCCCTTTAACGGAATTGAAGATTTGCAGAAAAAAATAATCCGAACTCCCTTAGACCCAGATATTACGTATAGCGACGATCCTTTGCGGATGCTCCGCGCCATTCGGTTTGCTTCGCAATTGGATTTCAGGATTGAAAAGGACTCGTTGGAAGCAATTACACGCAACTCAAAAAGGATAAAAATCATTTCAACAGAGCGGATAGTTGACGAACTGAACAAAATCCTACTTTCCGAGACGCCTTCCAAAGGGTTTTCGCTCTTGCACAAAACAGGGTTGCTTCCATTTATTTTACCGGAATTGGTCGCTTTGCAGGGAATTGATGAGAAAGAAGGCCAAGTTCACAAAGATAATTTTTGGCACACACTGGAAGTGGTCGATAATATTGCAAAAACCACGGACGACCTTTGGCTGCGCTGGGCGGCGTTGCTGCACGATATTGGGAAGGCGCCAACGAAAAGATTTGATAAAAAATTGGGTTGGACCTTCCATGCGCACGAGTTTGTTGGCTCCAAAATGGTCTTCAAACTATTCAAACGATTGAAAATGCCGCTGAACGACAAAATGAAATTTGTCCAAAAAATGGTGATGATGAGCTCCCGCCCCATTGTTTTGGCCACCGATGTTACGGATAGTGCCGTTCGCAGGCTTATTTTTGATGCTGGGGAAGATGTGGATTCGTTGATGACACTATGTGAAGCAGACATTACCACAAAAAACCCTAAAAAGTTTAAAAAATACCACGCCAATTTTCAATTGGTACGAGAAAAAATTGTGGAGGTTGAAGAACGCGACCATGTCAGGAATTTTCAGCCGCCCGTTTCAGGGGAGGAAATTATGGAGACCTTCAACCTGAAACCCTCGCGGGAAATAGGGATTATCAAGGATGCCATAAAGGAAGCGATTTTGGAAGGAGAAATTCCGAATGAATATGAAGCAGCTCGGGAATTTATGTTGAAAAAAGGAAAAGAAATAGGGTTAAGGATTGTTGATTGTTGATTGTTGATTGTTGATTGTTGATTGTTGATTGTTGTTGGTTGATGGTTTTTAGTTTTTAGTTTTTAGTTTTTAGTTTTTGGTCGTTGATTAGCGGCAAAAGGCTATTGGCTAATTCCTAATCGCTAATTCCTATTTGTTGATTGTTGATTGTTGATTGTTGACTGCTGATTTTAGAGTTAAAGAATAAGCTAAAAAATAAAAATAGTTGACCCGTGGAAAATAAAGATAACAAAAGAGTAATCTACTGGCTATTAACGGGCTGTTTCCTGATTTTTGTAATGGTAGTTGTGGGCGGTATTACCCGCCTAACCCATTCCGGCCTCTCCATTTCCAGCTACAAACTTATTTCCGGTACGCTGCCCCCCTTAAACGAGGCACAGTGGATCGCGGAGTTCGATCATTACAAACAATTCCCCGAATACCAGAAACTCAACAACCATTTCAGCCTTGAGGATTTCAAGGACATCTATTTTTGGGAGTGGCTCCACCGATTGTTGGGCCGGCTGTTGGGCGTGGTGTTCATCATTCCTTTTGTGTATTTTCTTCTTAAGAAACAACTCACCCGCCCCACTATCCGTAAGTCAATAGTATTAATGTGCCTTGGCGCCTTCCAAGGATTTCTGGGCTGGTATATGGTTAAAAGCGGCCTGGTGGATAGACCGGATGTTAGCCACTACCGTTTGGCTATGCACCTGACCACGGCCTTTGTGACCTTTGCCTATACCTTTTGGGTGGCTTTGGACCTGTGGTATCCCATCAAAAAGGAAATCCAAGTTCCACTCCGCAACCTCATCAGGCTCGGAATGGCGGTGCTGCTGCTTCAGATAATCTGGGGCGCCTTTGTGGCAGGGCTGGACGCCGGCTGGATCCACAATCATTGGCCGCTGATGAACGAAGGAAAATTAATGCACGAAACGGTGTACAGCGAACAAGTTCCGCTTTGGAAAAATTTTGTGGAAGGCAAAAGCGGGGTACAGTTCGTCCATCGCTATATGGCCTACGCCGTGGTGGGAATCATTTTTTTGATTTGGTACAAAACCCGAAAGCTACAGTTAACGGCGCCACAGCAAAAAGGCATCCAAATATTGGTGGTGCTGGTGTTGGTGCAGTTTGTTTTGGGCATTTTCACCTTGATCCTGCAAGTGCCCGTAATATTGGGGGTGCTCCATCAGGTTACGGCTTTTTTCCTATTAGCCGCAATGACTTTTGTGCTCCATCGGTTTTCCAAATAATCTATTGCCAAAGATGAAAACCCTGCCCGAAAACCGCATACTTTTCAATAACTTTGTGCCCTAAATTTTTTAAAAATGATTTACCGTTTCAGAATAATCCTGGATACCCACGAAGATGTTTTTCGCGATATTGAAATTGAGGCTTCGGCTTCACTGGAAGATTTCCACAACGCCATAACCCAAAGTTTCGGTTTTGATGGGCAGGAAATGGCCTCTTTTTATACCACCAATGAACTGTGGGAAGAGGAAGAGGAAATCTCGCTTTTTGACGTTAGCGACGAACCGGGCGGAGTTCGCATTATGGCCGAAACCTTTTTGGAGGATGTAGTAGATGAAGAAAACACCCGACTGCTCTATGTGTATGATTTCCTTAATATGTGGACATTTATGGTGGAACTTGCCGATATCGCCGAAGCGGAAATCGGACAAAGCTACCCAAACCTGATGTACTCCCACGGGCAGATTCCGGAAGAGGCCCCCGAAAAGGAATTTATAGCCGAGGAATTGGAGGAAGCCGATTTTGATGAGGAATTTGACCTGGATCCCGAAGACTACGAAAATTTGGATTTTGACGAAAATTGGAATTAGCTTTAGGCTTTAGGCTTTAGGCCGTAGGCTGTAGGCTGTAGGCTGTAGGCTGTAGGCTGTAGGCTGGGAGCTGTGAGCTGTGAGCTAAAATAAAAATGCTTAAACCGAATTCCAAATCCCAAATCCCAAATCCCAAAACCCTAAACTAAAAACCAATAATCAGTCCACAAAATGATTAACCTTTTCAACACCCACATCGCCACGCTTTCCATTCATCGCGTTGGCAATAAAAGCAGGAACGAGGCTATTTTTCTATCGGCAGCGCCTTATAAAATGGACGATGAAATTACCCCCTTGCTGAAAGAGTTTTTTCTAAAACCTTTTCGGGATAAAGAGGAGAATTATTTCCATTTTGACCACGAGGCCGATCTGGAATTCCACGAACTTTATAATTCGGTTTCAAAAATATTCGACCAGCCAGAACTCATTCACGAACAAAGCCGAAGTATAGCTACCTACCTCTATAACCAGTCCGAACATCCACACATAAAAAGCGGGGAAGTATATGTGGCCTATCTTGAAAATGTGCAATTGGACAACGTGAAAATGGATGCCATCGGCATATTCAAAAGCGAATTGAAACAGGATTTTCTGCAGTTTGCCGAAGAAGGAAGCCAATTGGAAGCTATTTTGCAGCACGGGGTTAGCCTGAACAAACTGGACAAGGGCTGCCTTATTTTCAATACGGAAAGGGAAAACGGCTATAAAATTCTTTCGGTGGACAGCAATCGATACGACACCCGTTATTGGCTCGAAAGCTTTCTTGGGGTTGTGGCCTTGGCTGATGATAATTTCTACACCAAAAAATATTTGAAGTTCTGCCAGGACTTTGCGAAAGATGTGGTGCTACCGGCCGAGGATAAGCAGCAGGAGGTGCTGTTTATGAACCGGGCGGTCAACCATTTTGCCAAAAATGATAATTTTGAGGAAACGGCCTTTATGAACGAGGTGATAGACAACCCCGATTTATTGCCGGAATTTCGACATTACAAAAGTGAAAAGGCCCCCAAATACAGTATTGAGGACCTCACTACCTTCCCCATTGCCAATACAGCCGTTACCGCGGCCAGAAAAAAAATCAATAACGTGATTAATCTGGACACCAACATACAGATAAAATTAGATTTTATCAATCCCGAAAGTGCCGAAAAATTTGTGGAAAAAGGCTGGGACGAGGAAAAGCAGATGTACTATTACTTGGTTTATTTTAACAGGGAACAGAAGAGTTAGGGAGGTTGATGGTTGTTGGTTGATAGTTTTTAGTTTTTAGTTTTTAGTTTTTAGTTTTTAGTTTTTGGTTTTT
The DNA here is from genome assembly GCA_048265145.1 of Aequorivita sp. Classification (GTDB taxonomy): domain Bacteria; phylum Bacteroidota; class Bacteroidia; order Flavobacteriales; family Flavobacteriaceae; genus Aequorivita. The sequence continues at coordinate 65,165 of JBLXCF010000009.1, read as the reverse complement.
GGTTTTTGGTTTTTGACTGTGTGGTCTTGGTTGATGGTTGATGGCTAAAGGCTAACGGCTATAGGCTATATGCTATAGGCTAATTCCTAATCCCTAATCCCTAATCCTAATCGCTAATTCCTAATCGCTAATTCCCTAATCGCTGGTTAATGGCTAAAGGCTAAAGGCTAAAGGCTATAGGCTATAGGCTATTGGCTAATTCCTAATCGCTAAAAATTCAAAATTCAAAATAGACCATTCAAAATTCAAAATTCAGAATTCAAAATATAAAATAGACCATTCAAAATTCAGAATTAGCAACATTAATTCCCAACCTCGCTAATAAATTTGATGCGGTATAGCCGCAATTCCTCTTCGTCATAATCGCCATCAAATTCATCGAGTGCCATTTCAATCTTGTCTGATTTCGCTTCCAAAAAATACTCGTGGATTTCTTCCTGTTGGTCCTCATCCAGTACCTCGTCTATCCAATAGTCAATGTTCAATTTGGTGCCGCTGTAAACGATGGCCTCCATTTCCTTTATAAACTCCGGCATCTCCAGCCCTTTTGCGCTGGCAATATCGGGTAGGGCCAGTTTCCGGTCCACATTCTGGATGATGTATAGTTTAAGCGAACTGTTACTGCCGGTAGATTTCACTATAAAATCCTCTGGCCTGACGATATCGTTTTCCTCCACATAGGTTTGGATCAGTTTCAGGAAGGGGGCCCCATATTTTTTGGCCTTTCCCTCTCCTACCCCGTGCACATTGGAAAGTTCTTCCAACGTAATGGGATACTTCAGCGCCATATCCTCCAAGGAAGGTTCCTGAAAAATGACAAAGGGGGGAAGGTCCAGATCGTGTGCCACTTTTTTAAGTTCAGCCTTGAGCAGTTTGAAGAGGTTTTCGTCTGCCGCTTCCCCGCCCTTCGCGGCTCCTACGATTACATCGTCATTGGCTTCCTTGAACGAATGGTCCTCGGTCATCATAAACGAGCTTGGGCTTTTAATGAATTTTTTACCCGCCTCGGTCAGATGGATCACGCCGTAGGTTTCAATATCCTTTCTTAAATAGCCCGCTACCAAGAGCTGCCGGAGCAGGGCCATCCAATAGGCGGCATCGTGTTTATTGCCCGCTCCGAAAAAATCCTGCACATCGGTGCGGTGCGATTTAATGAGCGCATTCACCTTGCCGATCAGTACGTTCACAATTTCCTTGCTTTTGTACTGTTGGTTGGTCTTGGCCACTACGTCCAAAAGGAGCTTGGCATCGTCCTTGGCCTCGTGCTTTTTTTTCGGGTGGCGCATATTGTCGTCCATCATCCCGCCGTCTCCTGTTTCGTTGTCAAATTCCTCCCCGAAATAATGGAGGATAAATTTTCTGCGCGAGATGGAGGTTTCGGCATAGGCAACAATTTCCTGCAGCAGTGCCTGGCCTATTTCCTGTTCGGCCACGGGTTTCCCGCTCATGAATTTTTCAAGTTTTTCAACATCCTTATAGCTATAGAAGGCCAAACAGTGCCCTTCACCCCCATCGCGACCGGCACGTCCGGTTTCCTGATAGTAGCTTTCAATACTTTTGGGAATGTCGTTGTGGATCACGAAGCGCACATCGGGCTTGTCTATACCCATTCCGAAGGCGATGGTGGCCACCACCACATCCACATCTTCCATCAGGAACATATCCTGGTGTTTCACCCGGGTCTTGCCGTCCAGTCCGGCGTGGTAAGGCACCGCTTTAATGCCATTTACCTGCAAGGTCTGGGCGAGTTCCTCTACTCTTTTTCGGCTTAGGCAGTAAATTATGCCACTTTTCCCTTCGTTCTGTTTTACGAAACGGATAATATCGGAATCAATATTCTTTGTTTTGGGCCTTATTTCATAATAGAGGTTTGGCCTGTTGAAGGACGCCCGAAAGGTTGTGGCGTGTTGCATGTTCAAATTCTTCAAAATATCCTCTTGCACCTTCGGAGTGGCTGTGGCCGTCAGGCCAATGATGGGAATATCCTTCCCGATACGTTGAATGATGCTTTTGAGGTTTCTATATTCGGGCCTAAAGTCATGCCCCCACTCACTGATGCAGTGGGCCTCATCTATGGCCATAAACGAAATTTTCTGGGACTGCAGAAAATCCACATATTCTTCCTTGGTGAGCGATTCGGGCGCCACATATAGCAATTTGGTGGTGCCGTTGGCAATATCGTTCTTCACCCTTTTTACTTCCGTTTTGTTCAGGGAGGAGTTCAGCACGTGTGCAATACCTTCTTCGGACGATAGGGACCTTAAGGCATCCACCTGGTTTTTCATCAGCGCAATTAGCGGTGAAACTACAATGGCCGTGCCGTCCTGCATGAGGGCCGGCAGTTGGTAGCACAGCGATTTGCCGCCGCCGGTTGGCATGACTACAAAGGTATTGTTGCCGTTTAGAATGCTTTTTACCACTTCCTCTTGCAGGCCTTTGAAGCGGGTGAATCCGAAGTATTTTTTTAGGGCCGCGTAAATGTCAATCTCTGCCACGCTGCATCATTTTTAGGGATAATCCAGATTTAGCCAACAATACATTGTTTTACAGATTAACAGTTGTAATTTTGCAACCGTATTGTGCTGACTGCATCTTAAAAAGACGAGTACCTTTTTTAAGATTTCTGAATTGTGTTAATTTCTATTCTAAATATACTAATTTCTGAAACAGTTACAAACATTCAAAAGCATTAAAATTTTGAACAAGCAGGACCGAATCATTTCCGTAGCGAAAAACACCATAGAAACTGAAAGTAAAGCCATTGCAAACCTCGCCCATCTGGTTGATGCCGAGTTTGCCGGAGCTGTTGATTATATTTACCACTCGCGGGGACGCGTAATCGTTACCGGAATTGGCAAAAGTGCCAATATAGCCACCAAAATTGTGGCTACCCTGAACTCCACCGGAACCCCATCCATTTTTATGCACGCTGCCGATGCCATCCACGGCGATTTGGGAACCATCCAGCAGGAAGACACGGTAATCTGCATTTCTAAAAGCGGCAACACACCCGAAATCAAGGTGCTCGTGCCCCTGATTAAAGCCATCGACAATAAGTTGATAGCCATTACGGGAAATCGCGATTCTTTTTTGGGCCAACAGGCCGATTTCGTATTGAATGCCTATGTTGAAAAGGAAGCCTGCCCCAACAATCTGGCGCCAACCACCAGCACTACGGCACAATTGGTTATAGGCGATGCGCTGGCGATGTGCCTTTTGGACCTTCGCGGGTTTTCCAGTAAGGATTTTGCCAAGTTCCACCCGGGGGGTTCTTTGGGAAAAAAATTATATTTGCGGGTGAGCAACCTTACCTCTTTAAATGAAAAACCACAGGTAAGTCCCGATACGGACGTTAAAAAGGTAATTGTGGAAATCTCTGAAAAAATGCTGGGCGTTACCGCGGTGGTAGAAAACGATGAAATTGTAGGTATCATTACCGATGGCGATTTGCGACGCATGTTGACCCGAACCGATAATTTTGCAGGCCTCACCGCCAAGGATATTATGACCAAAAACCCAAAAAAAATAGCAAACAATGCCATGGCCGTAGAGGCAATGGAGATGATGGACCATTATGGCATCACCCAGATTCTGGCGGAAGAAAAGGGCAAGTACAGCGGTGTTGTCCACATCCATAACCTCACCAAAGAGGGAATAATTTAATGAAGAAAAAAGCCTCCCCCGAAAAAGAAATGTCCTTTTTGGACCACTTGGAAGAGCTGCGCTGGCACCTGATACGCTCTACTGTTGCGGTAGTGGTCCTTGCTACCTTGGCTTTCATCTTTAAACGATTCATTTTTGATGTGCTGATCTTTGGGCCCACACGCCCCGATTTTCCTACCTATGCCTCCTTCTGCGAGCTCTCGCGCCAACTGGGGATGGATACCTTCTGTTTTCAGGAAATGCCCTTCAAGATTCAAAGTAGGACGATGGCCGGCCAGTTTTCGGCACATATGTGGACCTCTATTTATGCGGGGGTGATTGTGGCCTTTCCGTACATCCTTTTTGAGTTTTGGCGCTTTATCAGCCCGGGATTGAAGGAAAAGGAACGCAAATCCAGCCGTGGGTTTATTTTGATAGCCTCCCTGCTTTTCTTTTTCGGGGTGCTCTTTGGATATTATCTGATTACCCCACTGTCCATCAACTTTTTGGGAAATTATCAAGTAAGTGAGGAAGTTATCAACCAGTTCGATCTGGATAGTTATATTTCCTTGGTACGCACTTCGGTATTGGCCTGTGGAATTGTTTTTGAACTTCCAATATTAATGTATATACTCACGAAGATTGGATTGGTAACTCCCGAAATTCTTCGGAAATACAGAAAATTCGCCTTGATCATAGTCTTGATACTTTCGGCGGTAATCACGCCTCCGGATGTGGTTAGCCAAATTATTGTGGCCATTCCTATCCTCATTCTTTATGAAGTGAGCATTTTCATCTCAAAAATAGTCATCAACAACCAGAAACGGGAGGAACTAAAAGGGTGATATTTTTATTTTGAATGTTGAATGTTGAATTTTGAATGTTGAATTTTGAATTTTGAATTTTGAATGAGCATTTTCAGGTTAAGGGTTAAGCGTTATGGATTAAGCTTTATGGGTTATGGGTTAGGCGTCAATATTCAATTTCAATATACTATGTTCGTCACAAATTTTAAAAATAAATGCGAAATGCGAAATTATAAATTACAAATAATCCCTAATCCCTAATCCCTAATCCCTAATCCCTAATCCCTAATCCCTATCCAATGAAAACCAATATCGTAGAAGAATTTAATGCCTATCGCGAAAAAATGAACGAGAAGATGCTGGAGGACAACAACAAGATCATTAAGCGCATTTTCAATCTGGACACCAACGCCTATATGGAAGGGGTGCTTCCGAAGAAGACGAAGGAACTTTTGGGCCTTGGAAATTCGTTGGTGTTGCGATGTGATGATTGCGTTCGGTATCATTTGGAAGAGTGCCATAAACTCGGATTGACCAAGGAAGAAGTTGTAGAAGGGATGAGTATTTCCCTTTTGATTGGTGGAACCATTGTAATTCCGCATTTACGAAGGGCTTTTGAATATTGGGAAGCTTTGGATGGGCGGACAGATTAATTTTTTACGGAAACAATAAGAATTGATATATTGCGCTTGTTAGGAGTAGTCGGTAGTTGGTAGTTGGTAGTCGGTAGATGGCTAGACTTGTGATTGGATTTTTTTAACCGAGAAAACGGATTTTTTTTGTAAAACATAGATTATTCTTTAAGCTGGCTAACGACGGATAGTTTTGTTGCAAAAAACATTTTTAGAATGAAGCTAAAAGCTGAAAATTTAATGAAGTCCTATAAAGGCCGCAAGGTCGTTAAGGGAATTACCGTGGAAGTAAACCAAGGTGAAATTGTTGGTTTGCTGGGTCCCAATGGGGCGGGCAAAACCACTTCCTTTTATATGATCGTAGGTCTGATAAAACCCAACGGAGGCAACATTTTTCTGGAGGGCACCGAAATTACCAAATACCCCATGTACAAACGCGCGCAGAACGGTATTGGCTATTTGGCGCAGGAAGCTTCGGTATTCAGAAAACTCAGCGTGGAGGACAATATATTAAGCGTGCTGCAGCTCACCAAGCTTTCCAAGCAGGAACAGCGCGCAAAAATGGAATCGCTGATTGAGGAATTTGGTTTGGGCCACATCCGCAAAAACCGCGGCGACCTTTTGAGCGGTGGGGAAAGACGTAGAACCGAAATTGCACGTGCCCTTGCCACCGACCCGCATTTTATTCTTCTCGATGAACCCTTCGCGGGAGTTGACCCCGTTGCAGTGGAGGACATCCAGCGTATTGTGGCCCAGCTAAAAAACAAAAATATCGGGATTCTTATAACCGACCACAACGTACAAGAAACATTGGCAATTACCGACAGAACCTATTTGATGTTTGAGGGAAGCATCCTGAAACACGGCATCCCCGAAGAACTCGCCGCAGATGAAATGGTTCGAAAAGTATATCTGGGACAAAATTTTGAACTTCGAAAAAAGAAATTGGAGTTTTAAAACCACTCATTTTTTTTAACCACAGAGGACACAATGGTTTTCACAAAGTCCACAGAGGGTTCTTTGCGGCCTTTGTGCCTACTTAGTGATCCTTGTGTATAAACAGAGAAAGCAATATATAAAGAAGGATTATAAAAGGAATTGCCAGAAACTTCAACAGTACCAATAGCACTGCGCAAAGAATCAAAAACACATAGCGCACGGCATTGCTTTTAAAATCCCAGGTTTTGAACTTTAGGGCGAAGAGCGATATTTCGGCATTTAGCAAGATGCAACTCAATAACGTCATTCCTATCAAAAACCATTGGTTTAGGATAATGGTTTCCGCCAATTCAGAATACTGAAATTGTAAAATCAAAGGAAGACTTAAAATCAATAACGTATTGGCGGGCGTGGGAAGACCAATAAACCCGGAAGTCTGTCGCGTATCTACATTAAATTTTGCCAAGCGGTAGGCAGAGGCGATGGCTATCAGCAAACCAATAAGGGGCAAGTAGTTTTTATACCCTATGTTCCAACCGGAGGTGGAAAAGGTTTCCGTTAAGGTCTGCATTTGATGAAAATAGGTAAGGTTAAACATTTGGAACATAACCACGGCGGGTGCCACCCCACTGGTAATTACATCTGCCAACGAGTCGAGTTGAAGTCCCACCGCGCTCTGGGCTTTTAACAACCGCGCCGCCAGCCCATCAAAGAAGTCGAAAAAAATACCGAGGAACACAAAGAAGGCTGCGGCAATCAAATCGCCCGAGACCGCAAAAAGAATGGCAACGCAACCGCACAGGATGTTTAGGGAGGTGATGATGTTGGGGATTTGTTTTGATATATTCATATTCTTTATAGTACAATTTGGATTTTATGCTTTAGGCAAAACATCCCCTCCCAGCCTCCCCTTCAAAGGGGAGGAGCCTAATAGGAGGGGATTTTATAATATCTATTAAGATTATGTGTAAAAATAGCAAAGTATTTCCGTCCAAGGACATCCAAACACAATATGTACCTAAATTTAAAGTTTAGTATTCTGTAAAATTATGCCATATTTGTCCAAATTTTTTTAGCTTGAAAAAGAAAATTTTACTCCTTTTTATTCTGGTTTCGGCCTCGCTCTGCGCGCAGACCGTCAGAAAATATTCCAACGAATTTATGAACATTGGGGTCGATGCCGCCGCCTTCGGCATGAGCAACGCTTTGGTCGCCTCGTCTGCCGATGTAAATGCAGGCTATTGGAACCCGGCGGGACTTGTGGCGCTGGAGGACAAACAGATTTCCCTGATGCACGCGGCCTATTTCGCCAATATCGCCAATTATGACTATGCAGCCTTTGCCATGCCTTTGGACGACCGGAGTGCGGTGGGGCTGTCGGTGATCCGTTTTGGGGTGGACGATATTTTGAACACCACCCAGCTTATAGACGACGAAGGGAACATCTATTACGACCGCATCAGCAAATTTTCTACCGCCGATTACGGCGTTACCTTTTCCTATGCACGGCGGCTGCCGTTAGACGGATTGAACTACGGGGTAAACGCGAAGGTAATCCGAAGGGTAATTGGCGATTTCGCCTCGTCTTGGGGTTTCGGTCTGGATGCAGCCATACAATTCCGAACCGACAAATGGATGTTTGGGGTCATGGCCCGCGATATTACCACTACCTTCAATGCCTGGAGCATAGACGAGGAAAAGTTTGCCGAAATCCAGGGAGCCGTGGAAGGCCAAAATCAGGAACTGCCGGAGACCACGGAGATTACCATTCCCAAACTGCAACTTGGCGTTGCCCGCAAGTTCGTGTATCGCTATGATTTTTCCCTCTTGGCTGAAGTGGACCTCAACTTTCGGTTTGCGGAGACCAATGATATTATTTCCACCTCCTTTGCCAGCATCACACCTTCCCTTGGACTCGAGTTTGCCTATATAGATATGATCTATGTTCGGGGCGGGGTGGGGAATTTTCAAAACATAAAACAACTGGACGGTAGTGATTCCGTCGGTTTTCAACCCAATATAGGGGTTGGTTTTAAATATAAGGGCATTCAAGTGGACTATGCCCTGACCGATATTGGCGACCAAAGCGCTGCTTTGTATTCCAATGTGTTTTCGCTGAAATTGGATTGGGAGATTTTTAGGTAGGTTTTTTGGGGCTTTAGGCATTAGGCTTTAGGTTGTAGGATGAGGATTTAGGAAATAGCGAAGAGCGAAGTGCGAAGGGGGATGGCTAATTGAAAATGAAGGATGGAGTATGCACTATTTGGGGATTGTTGTTGGAAAATGAATGGCGAATTGAACATGGAGGATGGAATAGGGACTATTTGGGGATTATTGGAGAAAAATGACTAGCTTATTGAAAATGGAGGATGGAGTATGCACTAGGTGGGGATTGTTGGGATATAAGGCCCACAAGGAATTGCTTTAAGCTTTAAGCTTTTAGCTTATGGCCTAAAGCCTGTAATTAAAAAAAACGTGAGAAAAAATTACATCCTTTTTTTATTATTAATAATCAATTTTTCCGCGAAGGCGCAATTTGTGCCCCTTTCGGAAAATTCGGAGATCAGTATAATTACCATTGGCCCGGGAGCGGAGCTGTATGACAAATTTGGCCACAGTGCCTTCCGCATCCAAGATTCCGCTACCGGACAGGATGTGATTTTCAATTATGGGGTTTACGATTTCAATACCCCAAATTTCTATACCAAGTTCGCGCAGGGAAAATTGCTCTATCAGTTAGGCGTGAGCTATTACGAACCCTTTTTTAATAGCTACGTTGCCCAAAACCGATGGGTAAAGGAACAAACCTTAAATCTGGAGCTTTCCGAAAAACAAGCCATATCCGATTTTTTGTGGAACAATGCACGGCCCGAGAACAAAAATTACAAATATGATTTCTTTTATGACAACTGCGCTACCAAAATCCGCGATGTGCTATGGGAAGTTTTGGGGAACAACCTTCAATTTCGGGAAGATCACATTACCCAGCAACTCACCTTTCGGCAATTGATCCAACAGAACCTGCAGGCCAATACTTGGGGCAGTCTGGGAATAGACATAGCCCTGGGCGCAGTTATCGATAGAAAGGCAAAACCGATAGAATACCAGTTCCTGCCAGAATATGTCTTTAAGGGTGCAGAAAATGCGGTCGTACTTCACAACGGAAAAACGGAACCTCTGGTTAAAAGCACGCAGCTCCTTTTTGAAAATAATCCGCAACCGCCGGCCAATTCCTTCCTTTTGAGTCCGCTGTTTGTTTTGGGAATAATGGGTTTGGCTATCGTGTTTGTAACCTATCGCGATTATAGAAAAAAATCCCGAAGCCGATTTCTGGATGCCGCAGTTTTCTTTTTTACGGGACTTATCGGCATCTTTCTTTTACTGCTCTGGTTTGCGACAGATCATACCGCAACGGCAAACAACTACAACCTGCTTTGGGCCTTCCCCATTTCCATTTTTGTGATTTTGGCAATTTCGAAAAGACAGGTCTCTCCCAAATTGAAAAGGTACGTCCTCTTACTGCTCTTGCTATTAGTACTGTTGGTTATCCATTGGAGTACCGGCGTACAGGTATTTGCTATTGGCCTGTTGCCGCTTTTAGTGGCTCTGGCGGTCCGGTATTTTTATTTGATTTCTTTTCTTGGAAAGCAGGATTGACATTCCCCATGGAGTTAGGAGTTAGGGGTTATGAGTTTTTAGTTTTGAGTTTTGAGTTTTTAGTTTTGAGTTTTTAGTTGACTTATACCTTGGAACTTAGAACTGAAAACTGAAAACTGAGAACTGACAACTGAAAACTAAAAACCAAAAACCATTTCAGGCCTTACCCCTTCCGACCCCCGGGAGATGTTTTTGCGTTTGATTGAAAAATGCGGGCCGGGGGCCACCTTCCCCTTGGAGGGAATGCTTTTTTGGATTTAAATTTTTGGCTAAGGGGAAGGAGCTTTTATGCTGGAAATGAAATGGCAACAGCTTAAAGTTTACAGCTTACTGCTTACTGCTTACAGCTTACAGCTTACAGCTTAAAGTTAACTGAGAACTTGAAACTAAAAACTAAAAACCAAAAACTAAAAATCACTGTCCCCTAAAGAAAACAATGGTGCTTAGGGTTTTTATTATTATGGTTATGTCCAGAAAAAGACTTCTGTGTTTTATATAGTATAGATCGTATTGGAGTTTTTCAAGCGAATCCTCTTCACTGGACCCATATTTGGCATTTACCTGCGCCCAGCCCGTAACGCCGGGTTTAACGAGGTGGCGCACTTCGTAAAAGGGGATTTTTTCAATGAGTTCCCGAACAAATTCAGGCCGTTCCGGTCGGGGGCCAATCACGCTCATTTCGCCTTTTATTACATTGATGAATTGCGGAATCTCGTCAAAGCGCGATTTCCTTAGGAACCGTCCAAATTTGGTTACGCGTCCATCTTTCGCCTTTGCAAATTGGGCGCCGTCCTTTTCCGCGTTCCTTACCATGCTTCGCAATTTGTAAATTTTAAAAGGCCTGCCATTTTTCCCTACCCGCGTCTGGCTGTAAAATAACGGCCCGCGGTTGGCTACCATATTCCCTATAATAAATAGGGGCAACAACAGCAGCCCAAAGGCAATGCCGACCAAGGAAAAAAACAGGTCCAAAATTCTGTTGAAAAATAGATAGAGCTTGTTCTGATTGCTACGGCTGAAAGGAAAATAGCGGTAAAAATCCTTTTCCACATGCTGTACCGGAATACGGTGGGTGAGCTCTTCATAAACCTGGGTATATTCGCGAATGGGGATGCCTTTTTCCAACAATTTGATCAAATGGTTGTTAAGCTCGATGGTCATTCCTTCAGATAAAGGGGTGCCCACCACGATTTCAGAAATGGTCATTTCCTCGGTCACCATTTCGATATCTGCGATGGTAATGGCATCAATCTCAAGGTGATTGATTATGGTGCCATCATTAGGACCCGTGTTGAAATAGCCGATGACCCGATAATTCGGATCCGATTTTTGAAGGGATGCCACAATGGCTTCCACATCGTTGGCGTGTGCAATTAAAAGTACCCTTTTATAAAATCGCGGCGCGGAAATAAGTACGATATAGGCATAGCGCCAGGCCAACATAGCCACATTTATGGCCACAAAAAAATACACTATCTGCAAACGGTTGGAGGGCAGCATCGGGGTGTAATATGGCGTCAACAAATAGCAAAGTACGGTTACGGAGGAAGTAAGGATTACATTTTTCACCACCACATCAAACTTACTGGCCTTTTGGAGGTTATAGAGCTCAAAGATGGTGGCAAAAACCGTTAGGTATAGGGCCAAAACAATAGACCAGACCCAGTGTTGGGAGTTTATTTTAAAATAGTCAAAGTTAAAAACCACGCCAACTACATACAACAGCGCCAACACACACACAATATCCAGGATACGAAGCAGTATCTTTCTTTCTGAAATATCAAAGTGGATGCTGGTTTTGGGCATTGGGGTTGGGGTTTTTTGTTTGGAGTTTCGGTTTGAGTTACTTGGTTATTGAGTTATTGAGTTATTTGTTAAGGGTTAGGGGTTAAGAGTTAAGCGTTAAGGGTTATGCGGGACTCTACTACCACCTACCACCTACCCACTACCAAACTACCCCCCAAATTTACTTAAATTTCAATCGTTCAAAAGTTTTATCCAATGCTGTTTAACTTTTTCCCAATCAAACCCTTCTGTTTTGAGGCGGGCATTTTTTGCCAGCTCCCGGGCCTTTACATCATTTGAGCAAAGGGCCTCGATAGCGTTTACAAAAGCCTCTGGATTGTTTGGAGGGACCAACAGGCCGTTCACATTATTTTCAATCAAAAAAGGCATCCCGCCCACGTTTGTTGAAATTACCGGAAGTCCGAGGGCCATGGCTTCCATTACGCTCACCGGCATATTGTCAAAATTTGTGGTGTTGATGAAAATATCGAATTCGGTTGAAAGTGCGATCCATTCGCTCTTTGTTAACCTGCCGGGAAAGCGGATGGGCAATTGCAAATCTGCCGCCATTTTTTTGCAGCGTTCCAAAGAGCCGTCTTTATCGGGCCCCACCATACACAGGCACGCTTCCGTTCCCATTTTCTTTAATAGATCCACTATCTCCACGGCCAGTGCAGGGTTATAAATTTCAGAAAAAGAACGCACCCACAGCAGTTTAGGAGCTGTGTTTTCTCTGGTTTTAAAGGGATAGTTATCTACTTCAATGGCATTTGGAATAAACCTAAGATTGTGGAAACCCCTTGCCTCAAATTCGTGTTTTATAAATAGCGAAGGAGCAACATTCGCATACGCGCTTCCAAAATACTCCTCGCTCAAGCTCCGGCTTCTTTTTAACCGTGCAGGTAAATTGCCCCCGTGCAAAATGGGTATGTAGGGCAGGTTTAGAAATCGGCATACCCTGCCCACAATAACGGCGTAATAAAAATTCCAAGTGCTATAGGTGTCGATCAGCACCAGCGAAACCCGTTTTCTGTTTTTAAGGGTAACCAAAACCATATCCACCATGCGAAGGACCTTATTTTTTTTGGTGGAAGCGGTCACCACCCCAAACCCCCACGCTTCCAGGCGGGGAGCCAATGCATCGATGCCCACCGGATTTCCTCCGTGGGACGCTAGTTTATTTCCTATGTAGAGCAGGTTTTTTTTTGGGTGCATAATCAATATTCAATAAACAAAGGGCATATATAAAGGCCGGGGCGGCGATGCGCATGGAGGTTGTAATTATGGTAAGGAACCAAAACAGCAAAAAAGGATAAAAATAAATATTCTTTCTTCCGGACATTTTGGTGAAGATAGGCACGAAAATAAGCAACAACAGGGCTATGATGCCGAACAATCCGTGTTCCGAAAGCATGCGCGAAACTTCGTTATGGGAGGCGGAGGAAATACCCATCTCCTCCTTAAACTGAAATTTGCCCTGGCCGATTCCGATTCCAAAGAAGGGATTTTCCTTAAAAGCCTCGATCTCTACAGACAACAAATCCGTTCTTCCGGTGGTCACATCATCCTTTTCATTGCCCAGGGCATCCTCGTTGGCGTATCTATTTTCTATCAATCCGCCCGTTTGAACAATGGTATAGCCCCACAGCAATAAGCCGGTGGCAACAATGACCACCACCTTGACGGAGATTTTGGCCTTCATTTTCAAACCCGATCCTAAATAAACTATTACCAAAAAGGCCAGGCACATTATTACGGAAACCAAAACACCGCCGCGGGAAAAGGTGAGCAAGGCCCTATAGGCCATCCAGAGCATAAAAAACATCATTGTCCAATGTACCAAGCTGTTTTTATAAGGAATCAAGAGTCTGGCAAAGAGAAGGAATACGCCCAAGCCAAAAATGGTGGCAACCTGGTTGGGGCCATACCCACCGGATAGGGCCGCATTGGATGCCGTACCCGTTACCACTTCCCTGATATCGGGAGTGTAGAGAAACACATAGACCAACATACTGATCATAGGATATACCATATAATCCAGTATTTTGAGTAATTCCTGTAATCGAATGCTACGCCCATAACAGAAAATGGATGCCAGACAAAGGCATAAGGGTCCGCTAAGATTGAACAAAACGGTGGTCCTAAAATTAGCATCGAAGGCAATGGCCTGTAACGAAACCAGTACGGCAGGCAGCAACAGCAAAATATAGAGTATATAGGGAAATGCATTTTTTTTGAAACCCACATATAGAATTCCCATTAGCATAAAAACCATAACGGCATATTTCCCGGTTTCATAAAAAATGAAAGCCTTCGTCATCCTAAGAAACACTTCTGCGCCGGTAATATAACTGGCGGCCAATAGAGCGTAAAAAGCTTTGTTTTTTTTCACCACTATTAGATATATAAAATATACCAACACGGCCAACAAATAGAGGAACATTAGCGATCGGTTGGCAAAAGCCAAAAAACCAATCGCGAGGTGCAAAAGAATTGCATAAAAGGGTTTTATATTTTGAATGCCTCTGATAATAATTGGGGATGAAAGGTTATTTTTTACTGATAATTTCTTGGATCCGCTCTCTATAACGCTCAAATGTAAATTTTGAAGCCACAAGATAAGCATCCAAGGCCATAGTTTGTAATTCGTCCGGTTTTTTTGAGCGCGCCTCTTGGAGAAGTCCATATAATTGCCCTGCGGTAATAGGATTCAACAGAAAACCATTTGTATGGTTGACGTATTGTGAAATACTGGAAACTTCAGAAACAATCGGCAGGCAGCCAAAATTCATCGCTTCGGCTATTACCTTTGGAAACCCTTCACTATCACTGGGCAACAGAATGAAATGGGAACTTTTATAAATTTCAAAAACCTCCTCCCGTTCCAAGAACCCATGGAACACCGCCGGCAGGCCCAAGCGTTCACATTGTCTTTTGTAAGATTCCATTTTTTCCCCGTTCCCAATAAAATGGATGGCCCTTATCGGCTCCAAACCCTCCAACATCCCAAAGGCATCAATGATTCGCTGCACGCCCTTGGCATCTTCCAATCGGCCCACAAAACAAAAAGTAAATGGGGGGTTAAAGGATTTTTGGTTGGTAATTTGCAATCCCTCCTCCCGCTCCGCTTCGGTTAAGCACGGATTTTCAAAGGTCAAACAGTGCTCTGGCTGCTTGGGCCATTTGCCATTGATGGTCACTTTTCTCCTTTGGTGCCTTAACATCCAGCGTTGCAGGGCATATCCCAAGGGCGGATTGTGTTGGTTCCAGTTGCCGGCGTATTTGTACCAGCCTTTTTTATTGCTGAAAAGCGTGAGATACGGAATCAAAAAAACACCGATGCCCGTAGGGGTGCGCAATTGGAAAAAGTCCACCTTTCGCAATGTTTTTTTTACCGTGGCTATTATTTGCGGAATATTCAGTACGATTTTCAACTTATTGCCCATTCCCTTTCCGCCAACCGGTTTTAAGGGAACAAATTTTATATTGGGTGCCGTATAAGGCAGGGAACTTGGCGGTGGCGGGCCGGGGTGTAAGAATGCGATGTGGTATAGTTCCTCAAAATCCTGTGCCAGATGGTTTAGCTCGCTAACTGTGGGCCCCCAACCTACAATGGTTCCGTCGGGCCTTTTGTAGTGTTCAGTATGGGAGATTATTGCGAGTTTCATGATTGGGTGGCATTTGGTTAACAGCAAAGGCGCAAAGGACGCAAAGGTTTTTCTCTGCGCTCTCTGTGGCTCAGCGGTGAGAATGATACCGCAAAGGCGCAAAGGACGCAAAGGTTTTCTCAGCGCTCTCTGTGGCTCAGCGGTGAGAAGGATACCGCAAAGGCGCAAAGGACGCAAAGGTTTTTCTCTGCGCTCTCTGTGGCTCAGCGGTGAGAATGATACCGCAAAGGCGCAAAGGACGCAAAGGTTTTTCTCCGCGCTCTCTGCGCCTCTGCGGTGAGAATTAATACCGCAAAGACGCAACGGACGCAAAGGTTTTGAATTATAAATAATGTTAGTTTTAATTTTTTAAAATTTTTAAATAGGACTTTATCACTTTCTCCCATGTGAAATCCTGTGACCATTTTTTTGCTTTTTGGGAATAGGTTTCATACTGGTTTAAAATTACTTCCAATGCCGCAGCAAATTGTTTTGGATCTTTGGGGTTAATTAGCTTACCGGAAACATCATCGTTTATTGCGTCCTCAATACCACAACCCAAAGCCCCAATAGCCGGAATGCCGAGCGCATTTGCTTCCAAAATTGCAATTCCAAACCCTTCTACATCGCCCGCTTTTGTGGCTTCGCTCAACATAACAAAAACATCGGCTTGCTGCAGCAAATCAATTTTTTCTTCTTCCGAAACTTTTCCAAAGAAAACCACAGCATCCTCTACCCCCAGATTTAATGCCAATTTTTCCAACGTATCCCTTTCGGTCGGAATGCCGACAATATAATATTTTAAGTCGGGAAAAATATTCAAAAGATTGGGCAGGGCATTGATGACATTGCGCTGCCCCTTGCGCTGGGTTACGTTGCCCACGGTTATCAAAACCGGGACGGGCTCCTTTTTCCTTTGAATTGTAACAGGAATTTTTATTTCAAATCCATTCGGAAAAACCGCTACATTTTTTAAATTGATATGGGAAACCAAAGACTTGGTATAATTGCTTACCGCAATCACCTTATCAAATCGTTTTAAGGATAGGTCGGTGAGCTTTCGAAGCAGGATATTTGGCAGCCGCACTTCACTGCCATGAATTACGGCTATATATTTTCTTTTAAAGAAAAAGGAAAGAAAGGCGCCCAACCAAAGGGAAAATTTACCGGAGCAGATTACGGTTTCAGAATTTCGGCATAAGGAAAAAGCAGTACTGATGCGTTTTAAATAACTTAATATAATAAGCTTCTTCCTTGAAATTCGCACCACTTCAAAAGAAAGTTGTTTATCGAATACCTTTTCCGCTTCCCCATTTGCGGATCGCGTATCGCAAACTACCTTCAACTCATAATCATTAGCCTGCAATCCCTGGGCAAGGTTATAGGCGTGGTTGCCTATGCCGCCGGGTTGGGGAGGGAATTCGGAGGCGAGTATAAGGATTTTGGGCATTAAATTTAGGGTTTGAAAATCATTGTTAATACGTGTATTTTTTTTTCCGCAGAGACCCAGAGAACGCAGAGGAAAAAATTAAGGGCATTATCCCTTTGCGCCCTCTGCGTCTTTGCGGTCAAGAATCGGCACCGAGTTCTCCAATTAAAGCCCCTTCCCTTAACTTCTTCGTCGCCAATCGCCAAGAAATAAATACCTGCAAAACCACGATTGGAAACAAAAATAGGGAGATTAGCATGCCCAGGACCAACATTTTTTTGTTTTTCTTGTAGCGGTAGGGAATGATGGATTGGGGTACGCTTCTGAAAATGGCCAATAGCGCCCGTTTTCTTCCGAAGTATTTCCGATACAGATACAGCACACTGGGGATGGGTCGCGGCGCAAAGAGTTTTTTGGGCCGGAAGGCGTCCCAACTGCCCATTTCACGCAGGCCGCCGGAACCTACCTTCAAATGGATTCTATCCGCGTGGGGGTTCGATATGTTTTTATAGCCGTTCAAATAGGCGCGCAAACCAAATTCGCCGTCGCCCATCCTTTGCTTTTCAAATTGGCGATCGAAGAGGCCGATGTCGCGGAATACTTGTTTTTTCAACAACACATTGCCCGTGTCTATCTGGTCTGAAATCCTGAAATACGCATAATTCCTCGGCACCTCGGCGCCTACGGCCGAAAGGGACACACCCGAGGAAATTTCCGCCTTAAAGAAATCGAGACATTTTAAATGGTTGATAATCCAGTTTGGCGCTACCCTACTGTCATCATCAAAAAGAAGAATATATTCCCCTTTGGAAATTTCAATGGCGTGGTTTCGCGCCAGCCACAGGGCGCGTTCGGTTTGCCGGACCAGCCTTAGGTCCAATTTAAAATTAGCATAGAATTCCTCCCGAAAGGGCGTGGATTGGTCCACCACGATCACCTCAAAATTGCGATACGCCTGCTTTTCCAAGTCGGTGAGCACGTCTTTTAGGTATTCGTAACGGTTAAGGGTTGGGATGATCACGCTCACCTTCGGCTTTTCCAATAGCAAAGCCGATTGAAATTGGGACCAATGGGGATGGATCAAGGGCCGTTCCTGAAAGTTGCTGCGGCGGGCATTCCGGCTCTGCCACCAGCCCCCGATTTCCCGGAACGGATTTTTTAAAGTCAGTAACCGGAGTCCCAGCAAATACAAAACCCAGGCAGGGTTGAAATACTTTCTAAGGAAGCGGTATTCGTCCACCACAGGCAATTTTTCAAAAACGGTATAGGTGGGCTCATCGCCGATATAGCCTGTATGCACGGCCTGCCAAGACAGGTCGTATTCGCGGGCCCTCTCACTTTTAAACTTGGGGTCGGGCTGTAATTGGGAGATTATTTCGGCAGGAAGATGCTCCGTCTTCGGAAAAATGGAGGTACCATTCTTTCGGAACAGTTGGAAATAGTGGGTGGGTTGTAGATATTTTAGGAGAAGGAAGAGCATTAAAGTGGTTTTGGTACACAAAAAATATTTGGTGGCAAACTATCTCCAGATTGGAAAATTTTTAAATGCATATCCAAGATGATATAGTTTTGGCTATTAAAAAACTCAATAATTTTATTATCGGCGTTCGTCTCAACTATAAAAATAGGCTTAAACTTCCCAATCACATTGACGGAGCCATTTAAAATGTCCAATTCGATTCCATCCACGTCAATTTTTACCAAATCGCATCGTCCTATATTCAGTTCTTCACAAAAGCTATCGAGGGATACCATATCAATCGTTACGCTATTCTTGGATGCATTATTGCGTACAATATTGGAAGTGGTGGTACTTAGAAAAATTTGGATTTTGCCATTTTTTTTGCCCACTGCGCGGTTTTGCAAATTAATTATGGAAGACAGTTTATTGGCTTGTATGGATTTTTTAAAACTATTATGGACATTCACGTTGGGTTCAAAAGCAATGACACTTCCATCTTGGGCGATCGATTTGGCCCAAACCAAACTTAAATAACCAAAATTTGCTCCCACGTCAAAAATCACAGCCTCTTTTTCAACTATTCGTTTATGTTGTTTGAGTAATTGAATTGCATTGCGAATAATTGTATTTTCTATCCCTCTATTTTCAGCTTTGTAGGCGGTTTTTAGGGAAGCATAAAAATCAAAAGAGACAGCATATCCGCAATAATTTCTATTGACTGGAACGGAGATTTCCCGAAATGACTCTTGGGGATGCAATATGATATTACGAATCGGTTCCAAAATCCGTGATCTCCCAAGTTTTTCTTGCATCGATTTCGGAATCCAAGCGTACAAGAATCTAATAAAACTATTTAACATTAAAAAACAATTTAAAAAACCCACCAAGGTTCAACACATTTCTCCAAAGAATTCTATTGTTCCGCTGTAAAGCTATAAAATCCGCCTCAGTTAAGCTATGGTGAAATTGGCGTACCTTCTCCCCCGCCCTATGGCGTTCTGGATAGGGCACGCGCACTATATGGTTTTCCCAATTTATTTTGCCCTCCAGCGGCAGCGCGCAATCGGTGTCGATCAAAACGGGAATGCGGCCCATCGCCAAGGCCTCATAAAATCGTACCGAAAAGTTGCCCGCCCCACGCACGCAGAGTACATAGTCGGAATCGCGCAGGTTGTCATAAAACTCCAGCGTGGTTTGGTGGGTGTCCTTCTGTTCCTTTACCCCCGCCCGGTACTTTTTTCGGAGGATAAAATTGGTGTTCAGCCCCTCGTCCTGCTGCAGGCTATTTAAAACGGCAGCCCGCAAATAGGAAGTGGAAAGCAGTTGCTGGGGTTCTTCATTGGAACTCCCAAGATATGTTCTTGAATTGCGGACGAAGGTGCTCCCGATTTCCTTCACGGCATTCCAGACAGCGCCATTGGCCTGTCCACAAAAACCTATGCCGGGTTCTGGACCATAGGGCCGGAGGAACACTTCGTCCCTTTGGTAATACTTTCTTAAGGGGTCGGCTATAAAAGGTGGCAACGCGAACTCATTTTTGGAAAATTTTGATTTATAACCGCTAAAGCGAAGGATGATCAAGTTTTCAAAATATGGCATCTTTACTCCAAAATCCCCCGCGTTGAAGGCAATCACTTTTTTGTCGGCGGCAGCACATTCTTTTACGAAATTTATGGCGAGCTTTTCCTGTTTTGTTTTCAGGTAATAATTCCAGGCCATGGGCAGGATTACCCAATCGGCGGCTTCCATCGCTTCCACAAATTCAAAATCGCGTTCCGAAATTCCGTACAAGGCCATCCGCTCCGCGTCGGTAAAACCTTCATTTTTAATAAAAGGCTTGAGCAACGGAAACACCAATCCGCGGTGGGCTTTGTTGTAGTGGGATTTTGGGTAGTGGAGTTTCACGTAGGTAAATATAGTGTTTAAGGATATTATAATTTAAGTCGGAAAGGGTTCTCGATACATTTTTTATTTTCCGCTACCGCTCCAAATAAAAAACACTCGGTTCTCGATACATTTTTCAAAGCCGCTATCGCTATGTTGAAAAACACTCGAACTGACAGAGGGAAGCCAAATGTCAGGTCGAGTGAATTTGAGGGAGGTGGCAGCCGAACTCAAATTTGTATCGAGACCATTTTTGCTGGGGAAGACAGCTTTTGCGGATCAAGGTTCTCGATACATTTTTTATTTTCCGCTACCGCTCCAAATAAAAAACACTCGAACTGACAGAGGGAAGCCCATTGTCAGGTCGAGTGAATTTGAGGGAGGCGGCAGCTGAACTCAAATTTGTATCGAGACCTTTTTTTGCAGAGGAAGACAACTTGTGCAGAACAAGGGTTCTCGATACATTTTTTATTTTCCGCTACCGCTCCAAATAAAAAACACTCGAACTGACAATGGGAGGCAGAGCAAGGGTTCTCGATACATTTTTCAACTCCGCTATCGCTATGTTGAAAAACACTCGAACTGACAGAGGGAAGCCAAATGTCAGGTCGAGTGAATTTGAGAGAGGCGGCAGCCGAACTCAAATTTGTATCGAGACCTTTTTTGCCGGGGAGGATAGCTTTTGCGGATCAAGGTTCTCGATACATTTTTTATTCTCCGCTGCCGCTCCAAATAAAAAACACTCGAACTGACAGAGGGAAGCCAAATGTCAGGTCGAGTGAATTTGAGGGAGGCGGCAGCCGAACTCAAATTTGTATCGAGACCTTTTCGCTGGGGAAACAGCTTTTGCGGATCAAGGTTCTCGATACATTTTTTATTTTCCGCTACCGCTACAAATAAAAAACACTCGAACTGACAGAGGGATTAAGTGTAAAACTCCAAAAACTCCCTTTGCTGTTTTTCAATATTAAATTCTTCCTTCGCGCGGTTTTGGGCGTTTTGGGATATTGTTGTTTTCTCTTCGGGACTTAGTGCCACTACTTTACTGATTGTTTGCGCCAAAGCGTTTGGAGCGTATTTCGGTACTACCCAGCCCGTTTGTTCGTGCAGCACATTTTCAGGCAAGCCTTCGGCATTGCTTACTATACAGAGTTTGCCCATGGCCTGGGCCTCCAACACCGCATTGCAGAAACCCTCCTGTATGCTGTATTGTATATAAATGCTTGCGCGTTCCAGTTCCTCCTTTACTTGCTGATGGGGCAATTTCCCCAAAAACTTAACCTCCTCTTTTAGCCCCAATTGATAGGCCGCAAAGGCAATGCGTTCGTATTCGGGTCCCTCGCCTACTATGGTATAGATAAACTTCAAGCCTTGCGTCTTTAAAATCGCCAAGGCTTCAAGGGTCTGTACAAATCCCTTCTTCCAATGCAGGCGGCCCGTAGTCATAAAAACAATTTCCTGAGAATCTTTGGTGCCGCAATCGGGTTTAAACAGCTTCACATCAATGGCCGGGGTTATTTTTGCAACGGGAATGTTCTCTGGCAATCCGTGCTTTTTTGCCAACACCAACAGATCGTCGGAAATGGTGTGCACCTTGTCCACATACTTCCAAAGGGTTTTATAGCATCCGGGGTGCTTTACGGGATACACGGCCATATCAAAACCCCTAAAGCTCACCGCCATTTTTGCGCCAATGGCCCTTGCCACGGTCTCGCTGCCGAGCGCTAGGGTAGCAAAGCCAAAATGCAGCCAGTCCGCTTTGGCCTTTAGCAGATGGGCATTGAGGTACATCTTTTTGAAAATTTGTTTCAATCCGCTACCTTCCTTACGTTCTAATTTTACATATCTAAAAACCGCCGGGAAATGGGGAGTCAGCAATACAAATTCCTTTATAAAATACCATCCTTGCAAAAATGGATTTCGTGAAACCTTTGGGCTTGCAATTATCGGACAAAGCGTAAAATTTTCTTTTTTTGACTGGCAGTATAACCTCACTTCCATTCCATGTTCCTGTAACCCTTTGATCTTTGAATTAAAAAAGGTTTCGGAATAAGCGGGGGTTTGGGAGAGGATTAGGGCGATGCGCATGTTATTTAACTTTCCGAGGGTAAAGATTACAATTAAATCTATCCAGCATGGTATTGATCCGTTCCAATTCTGCAATTGGAAATTTTAATTCCTTTGAGTCTTTATTGATAATTTCACTTTTGGGGTGTGTTTTTGAAGACGGCCGCTTATATTCCGTTTCAATATTCGCTAGAGGTTCTATATCAAAATCATTACATAATTTCAGAAAAACTTGAATATCATTTCTCAAATCTTCATGTTTAATTACGCGGTGTTTATATTGATAAGGCTCCCAAATTTGTAAGGGCAACACATTTTCAATACACCATCGAACCGTTAAGGTTTCTATTGACGAAAGGTTTAGAGTATCATTTAAAAGATCATAGTCAAATTCTTTCTTTATAATCTGCACCAATTCGTTCTGATTTTTAAAGTGCTCCAAATTATACAGCCATGGAAACTTTACACGCTCTTGGGAAGCGATAACATCATACGGATTTCTGATAATATGTATTAAGGGAATTTTAAACGTTTCATTCATGTACTTAGCGGAAAGATTGCCACGGACAAATTTGATGATATATTTTTTTGGAATAAATGGCCAAAGATGCATTTTAAACCGCCGGTTACTGATCTGGCCAATCCAATCACTGTCCACGCGATTGGCAAAAACCTTCTTTAAATACTGATGCGCCTGTGGGGCCTCTTCCTTACTTCTTATCCATTGATCGCATAGCAGTTTTCCTTTAAGGGTATTGAATTCATGCTCGGGTTCAAAAAGCATCCTGTACCGAAATTGCCGTGCAATTACTTCACTCAGCCAACTGGTCCCACTCCTTGCAGAGCCTACTATAATTAAATGTTTATTATATTGGGGCATTTATAGGGATTTATAGAGATTTTCGTGTTCAGAAATAAAGATATCCATTGAGAAGTTGTTTATGCAATAGTTTCGCAAAAACAGACCCATCATATTTCTTTCCTCCAAGGATCTATTCTTCATTTCGATTAGCTTATTCCTTAATTCCAATTCATTTCCAGCTTTAAAAAGCAACTTTGGAAATTCCCCCAATACATAATTTATTCCCGAAATATCCGATCCCAGAACAGGAATAGCCATAGCCATAGCCTCTACCAAAGCCATAGGCATTCCCTCCTTTCTACCTTCATCTAGGGTTGGAATTACATAAACATCGGCTTCTTCAATAAATGGTCGCACATCAGCCACTTTCCCCGTAAACTTCACATTGTTTTCAATAGATAATTCCTTACCTAGCTGAAGTAACATCTTTCCGTATTCGTTTTCATTATCGCCCACAACCATCAGGTAAACTGAAGCATCCTCCATTAATTTAAGGGCTTTCATTAAAACTTCAATTCCTTTTACGGGCACAAGGTTTGCCACTGTTATTATTTTAAAAAGCTGTAAATCCTTCCCTGGGTTTTGGGTAATAGGTTTATAATAATCGGTATCGATCCCTATTGGAATTAGTTTTTGGTTTTTCTTATTCGGGAAATAATTCCTCATTTCCTCATTTATCGTTATGATGTAATCCGCTATAAAACTTCGAATCTTCCAATGTCTATTGCCCCAACTCATGGCCTTTTTGGTATATATCCACTTTACTCCTGCCAATCGCGCCGCCAATGCCTCCGTCCAATCACTGCTCCAATGCCAGGAGTGGACGATATCATATTTATTTTTTTTGAAAAAATGAATGATTGGCCTTAGACGAGAATAGAAGGAAAGATAGGGCCTATACGGGACAGTGGTATCTATAATATGGATTGTAAATCCTAAAGCTTCCACTTCCTTAAAAAATGCTCCTTTGTTATGTTGACAAGCAATTTCTATCTCAAACTCGTCTTTATCCAAGCCATTAATAAGATCGTAAACAACCTTGGTGCTGCCGGCAGTATCAAAATTGGGAATGGTATATAGGATTTTGATTTTTGACATTTTAAGGGATAGCTAACCAGTTATAAGTTATAAGTTATGAGTTATGAGTAATGTGCTTCAACAAGATCAGCTTAACAGATTAGGGGTTTGAGTTCTCAAAATTAAATTTAGCTTTCTCCAAACCGCCAAAGTAAGAAACATACTCAACGGATGGGAATATTTCACCGCATCAACCGCTTTAAAGTTATTATAAAAGCGCGCAATTAGCGGTTTTGATAAAAAAGGGTGGAGATTTTCTTCAAAAAGCCACTGCTGTAATTTTTCATCATTTTCCATCCCTAAAAATTGCAGTTCCCAATTGCGCTGGATGTAGGGTTTGCCCATTTTGTTTTTCAGCTCCCGACTCAGCTTGTTCCCAAGGCGGTACGGCAGGTTGTGGGGTGGTTTGTTTTTGTGGAAGGTAAGGAGATTGTAGGGCCTGTGCTCCTGCCAGGTAATTTTGGCAAGCCTTGGATTTTGTTGTTTGATGTATGCTATCTGAAGTTCCCTATCCGCCAGATATTCCTCGGGAATGGTACAGATAAATTCGCACATCCTATCGTCATAGTACGGCAAGGTAATGGGGTGTGCCGCTTCAAAAACGGCAAGATTTACCGAGGTCCAACGCGGCGCCCAATACAGGCTTTTAAAAGCGCGCATTTTGGCGCTGGGGTTTTCTATTTTTATGGAATGGAGCAATCCAGAAATCCGTTCCTTTAAATAGCGCTCAAAGTCGCCCTCCAGGTTCCATACCTGCCACAGGGCGGTGGCGAGTTCCATTCCTCCTTTCTTGACAATTTTCTTAATAATAATATCCATCAAATCTTTTTCCCTTGTCCCTTCGGGAGCTCCCCGGTCGAACAAAACATCGCCCCAATGCCCCAAGGAAAACACGCCTTCCATTTTTTTGAATTCATCCAAAATCGCCATTTGACGGGGATGGGTAAAATCGGAATAACATTGGTTTATGGAAGCCAATTCCTCCAATTTTGGCCAGAGATACCCGTGTTCAATAGTAAACTCCTTAAAGTCAAAGCCGCAAACCTTTGCGATTCTTTTTGCAATTCCACTTTCGTTAAACCCGCCCTTAAATGAGTAACTATACGAAGTAACTTGTTTCTTAAGTTTCGCTAGCGCGACTGCTTGGGTACGGCTGTCCAAGCCTCCCGAAAGAGGCAAAATTACCTTATTGTCTTTTACTTGTTCCGCGATTATCTGTTCGAACAGTGCGGTAAATTCTTCCAAAGCGGTTTCAAAGCTGATATCCCTCGGACTGTAATGCCATTGGAACAAGGGTTTGCTTTCCATTAAAAAACCGTTTTCATCAAGTGTATTTTCGGAAGCTGCAGGCAATACTTTTTTGTTTTTCCAATAGGTATCCTTATCGAGAAAGAAGCCCGTTGCGGCGAAGATGCAGATGGCTTTTTTGTCGATTTCGTGCGGAGCGTCAAAATTGACAAAATTTTGATGAATAGGTATTATTGGGAGTTTGATTGATTTATTCATTGCTAAGCTGCTTAATAACTTTGGCAGGGTTGCCCGCGACCACCGAATGGGAAGGCACGTCCTTAACAACTACTGCTCCGGCTCCAATAACTACATTATCCCCGATTGTAATATTGCCAATTATCACCACATTTGCGCCAACTGTTACGTTATTGCCAATAGTAGGAAGCTGGTTATTATCATTATTCTTATTGCCAATGGTTAGTCCATTACGGAACTCGAAATTTTTGCCAATTGATTTCGCATTGATTACCGAAGCAAAAGGATGATAACAAACCAATCCCCCTTCAATAGACGTACTTCTAAAAATCTTACACTCGTAACCCTTTGTAAATAAATCTTTCCAATAATAGTTTTGCCTTTTTACGCGCCAAAAAAATATAAAGGCAAATTCGGGATAATAGGTCATTAAATGGGCGAATTTTTTTTCTAAAGTACCGAGAGAAGCTCTGCATCCACGGGCGCTGAAAGTGTTCAAGACATCTTCCTGCACCAAAGGATTATTCTTTACGTACTTTTTAAACAGCGATCCAATTAGCAGTTTTTTAAAACCATTTCTCAATTTGCTGGAAAATCTTGGCATACTGGAGGAATGTAATTAGACTTTATTAAGTTGCTTATCATTCATTTTAATAATAACCGGCAATAGCTTAGGAATTAGGTAATAAATATAAAATTTAAAAACATAGGGAAAATTGAAAACCACCAATAAATTCAGGTATATTTCTATCGGCCAAGGGGTTTTTAAAGGTGTGATGTCTTTCAGCAATTTCTCTTTAAGTAATCTTCGTTTGCTGTAATGCCGTGATAGATGGAGCATACGACCCATAGAGCTATAAATTCCCTTAAACAATATGTTTTTAAATTCCGTGGGCACTTCGTTTTCAAGATAAAATTTTAAATGCGATTGGGTAAATCTTGGCCAGGACATAAAAACCCTATCCATTTTTTGTTGCGTTACTTGACTAATTGAATCTGAATGCCTGAAATACAAATAAACGTATCTATCTATATGCGCAACTTTACAAGACATCCCGAGTCTTACATCAAAGGCGGTATCTTGGCCAGTTATAAGCTGTTCTTCATAAAAACCTATCTCATCAAAGGTTTTTTTTCGATATAAAAAACCGGGAGTTCCAACTACATTTTTAAGGCTTCGAAACCAATGCAGACCCCAATATGGTTTTTCTTTAATGATAATATTGTATTCTGGTTCAATAGGAAGTTCGATATCCTGCATTCGCTCCCGGCTTTTATACATTTTTCCAAAGACAGCTGCGACTTCAGAATGCTTATCCAAAACAACTTGCATCGCTTTTAATGCTCCTGGAAATATTTGATCATCAACATCATACAAATAAACGTATTCTCCATAGGCTTCCCTTATTCCCCTATTTTTAACAGCAGCCGATCCTTGAACAGTTTCCCTAAAGAATCGGGCCTTAGGCTCAATTGCTAAAATCTTCTCAATTTCCGTTACGGAATTATCAGTGGAATTATTATCAATATAAATTAAATCATAATTATCCAACTCTTGTCCTAAAACCGATTCATAGGAATCCTTAACAAATCTTTCTCCATTATACACTGGAACAACAATTGTAATCTTAGGGTTATTTTCCATTATTTCGAATTTACTGTTTCATTGTATAAATGAATCATATCATTTACCATTTTTTCTTCGCTGTGTTGTATTTCTATTTTTTGTCTTGCAGAAAATCGTATGGTTTCAATTTCCTTATTTGTCTTATTTATAAAATCGACAATCGCTTGAGCCATTGCGTTTGGGTTTCTACTGGGAACCGTCCAACCATTTAAATTATTCTGAATAACTTCTTCCATTCCACCACAATCCGTGCTTAAAACTGGCAAGCCCACGGCCATTGCCTCCACTACTACATTGGCAATGCCTTCCTCCAAACTCGGCATAAGCAGGAGGGAAGAAGATTCCATCAAACTAAAAACTTCTTTTTGGGAGATCTTGTCGGTTAAAATAACGTATTCCTGAAGCCCTAGATCATCTAACATAAACTGAAGTTCTTCATTTGTTGCGGCCCCAACGATGGTATATGAAAAGGAAATGTTTTTTTCTTTTAAAATCGCACAACAGTGCAGAGCGTATTCGTACCCTTTTATCCAATGGGCTCTTCCTATTGATAGTATTTTTAAGGGTCTTGGAGAAACATATTTTTTAGAATACGGAATTTCAGGAATTGGAATTCCCGTATAAACCACTTTATCGATTTTATCAGGGGCTTGAAATATTTTATCCCCATTTGCGGAAATAGCCATTGAGACCGAGTGGAAGCCAGCCATTTTGGGATACCATTTTTTTAAGTATTCAAAATTTGCTTCATCCACAAAAGGGCGCACGTTATTGTGAAATCCGCGTTGGCTCAACACCACAGGTGTTTTCTGTTCTAAAAGTACGTCCTCAAACCACGGTATTACGGATGGCCATTGAAGATGTATTATATCTGGGGAAATTTTGTGGAGGGCCAATATAAGGTTTTGCTTTTGGATTTTGTGGCGTTTACCTTGCAACAGCATCTTAAAAGATGGAAAGAAAAGATTCCATTTTTTTGAACCTAAAAGCAATTTTAAAGAAGCGGTAATGAATTTAAATTTATTTTGATTGCTCCCTAAAGATACGTAGTGGACATTATTGACTTTTGAAGTTATCTTTTCGTTAAAACCCATTATATAAATACTGTGTTTATGCGACAAGCCACCGGCGAGACGGTTTATAAAGGGAGTTGTTTTAAAACTGCCGTCGAAAATTATTATTTTTAAAACTTTCGAAACCATTCAATATAATTTTTCATAAAACCTATTAATTTCTTTAGCTACTTTTGTCCATTCAAAATCCATTGCCCTCTCTCTTGACGAAATACCTATCTCTTTCAAACGGGATTCATCTTGGATCAATGCAATAGTTTCATTAATAAACCCAACAATATTCTTGCTTTCCACCAATACATTGGAAGTACAATCTAAATAGTTCGGATTCCCCCCAACATTACTGGTTATAATTGGGAGACCGCAGGCCATGGCTTCCAAAAGGGAATTACAGGCAGTGCTATCTAACATTGGCAAATATAAAAGAGTAGCTTGTTGATAAAGTGTTCGTAACTGTTCATCTGTAACCTCCGTTACAATATTGATACAATTATGGGGTTCAATTTTCTTTTTGTACGCAGGGTGGATAACCATCGAAATTTGTAAATCCTTTATTGCCGCTGCTAGTCTAGGTATGGTCAAATTTAAGGTTTCAAAATCGCGAAGATGCTGACCAACAAATAGTAGGGTGTTTTTCTTTCTTACGGACGGATTGGGGAAAAAATATTTAGTGTCAACCCCGTGAGGAATATATTCAACATTTGCAGATTGCAGCCAATCCTGTAAAAAAAATATTTGATTAGTACCAACAACTATGGCCCCATCCAACAAGTGTAATGCAGAAATGTTTGTAATGGATTCCTTTAAAGTTTTTGGTGGTTTATGAAAGGTAGCATAAAATCTAGTATTGGGAAATGTTCTTTTAAAAAACCCCAAATGACGAATGTCGCGCTCACCGTTTAAAAAGTGTACAATATTTTTTTTATCTCTGTTAATATAGAGTAAATTATACAGGTCAATTGATTTTAAAACGCTACTTGCGTTATAAATACCCATGGCTTGCGAATGGAATCCAGCTAAAAATTTAGCTATTTGATAGGGAAACTTTGGATTACCATACACTCCCTGTGCCTCTTCTATATAATTCATTATTCGGCTATAGCCCGAGTATTTGGAATGGTGGGGGGAGCGATGATGGACAATAAATTTATTCAAAATTTGTCATTAAAATATTCCTAAAAAAAACAGTTGGATCTACATATTCCTCATAATACTGACGAGCATTTCTGCCTAAATGGAGTCTTTTCTCCGAGTTATTAATTAGTTCATTACAAAGCATTAGTAGCTCTTCTTCATTGGAAAAATAAACTAGGTGTTGCCCATCAATCAGAGGATGAGGCAATATATTTTCAAGTTTTTCTGCTATAATACATTTTCCCTGAGCTAAGAATTCAGATAAAGTCCAACCAGGAGAGCCCATTAGTCCATTTGTATATATACAAATACCACATTTCTTCATAGCCTCTAAAAATGAATGTTGGTCTCCAGAAATATTTGATATTAATTCAGGATATTTTAGTACGGATATTCTATTTTTTTGAAGGCCACCATAAAAAGAGCTTGGAAAATTATTTTTTAATAACTTAATAATTCCCACTCTTTGTTCATTAACTCTTATAATATCCTCAGATCTTTGACTAAATAATCGTTTTTGGTAAAAAATACTTTTAAAATTTTCGTTGTTAAGTGTTTTAAAATCTGATATTGTTCGAGTATTAACAAATCCCTTAAATTGATTCACTCCCTTTATTCTAAAAAATTTTATTCTTCTTTTTATTAGCCGGTCCATTCTAAAATTTTCATTTAATTTAAAAATATAAAAGGTCAGTTTAATTCTATTTATTTTGTATAGCTTATCCGGTCTAACCATAAAGGGTAAGCCAAGAGGCTTAATTTTAGTATTAATCTTATCAGGAAATTCTTTAACTACTTGTTCTTGAAAACACCGTTTAAAATACAAATCGGCATTTCTTAACGCATGTTCTCCAAATTGATAAGGATTGTCATCTAAATCAAAAACAATGTTCTTTGTTTCTCCACTAAAAAAATTAATTTGCACCCAACTAATCTTTGTATTAAAATGATTAGTTGATTTTTTTATTCCATTTTCTATTGAAACTCTCCCTTTACAGTTTAAGTTTTTAGAAGCTATTTTAAATTTTATTTTTTCCATTCTACAGTATTCTAATAAGGAAGTATAAATAAAACTTGAGTGACTAAGCTCCAGAGGAACAAACCACTTTACTTCCTTAACTTTATTGCTTTTTGTTATTTCCACTTAATACATCTAATTTGTAAATATCATATTTAGAGAATTTCGTAGGGCGTTCTCTGTTTGGGTGGTGCTCCACTTTTCCGTTGCAATAATTCTTGCATTTTTCCTTAATAGTTCGTTAATTTCGTTATTCTGAAAATATTTTAAAATGCTCTTGGAGTAATTTTCTTTTGTAGCTAATATTCCATTTACCCCGTTTTCGATAATTTCATCAGGTCCGCCAGCACCTTTTAAAGCGAGTACGGGAGTGCCGCAGGCCATGGCCTCAATCATTACCATGCCAAAAGATTCGTGGGCGCTTGGCAATAAAAGTAGGTGGGCTTTTTGGTAATAGGGCACCAATTGGCTTTGCTCCACGGAACCTATAAAATTAACTTGTTCGGTTATTCGCAATTGTACCGCTAAGGCTTTGAGTTCAGAAAAATAAAGTTCATCGCTTATAGGTCCTACAATGGTTAAAGCAACTTTTTTGCTTTGGGCTTCAATAAGCAAAGCCGCTGTTTCAAGGCAAAGTTCTATTTGTTTCAATCGCGAAATGCGACCGACAAAGAGTAGTTCAATAGTGTTTGATGTTTTTTCCTTGGGAGTAAAAACAGAGGTATCTATCCCTAAAGGCATTACCTGAATATTCAGATTTTTAAAAACCGTTCTTTGCAGCAACTGCTTTTTTTGAAGTTCCGTATGTACAATGATGTGATGTGCATTTTGATAATATTCCTTCGCTTGCAAATCATCAGAAACGTGAATACCTCCAATCATTGCGATATAGGGTTTGTGTTTTTTTACCAACATCTTTGCAAGTTTAAAGCAATAAGGACTGCCGTGGCCGGACATATTGATGATGGCAAGGCCTGGACTATTGAAAAAGGAATTCCAATACTGAAAAAGGGAATGTTGCTTCCGCCAGCCATGACGCTTTTTAACAAGCGGTTTGGTGATAGGCCAAAACCGTTTAGCCATTCCGTTTATTATTTTTTTGAATGGAAAAAGACGGCCTGTAAAGTATTCTATAGAAACCTCATAACCTTCTTCCTGCAATTTAAGCAATGCTTTTTCATGGGGCTTGCTATGGGAAAACAGAAGGTCTTTTTCATTTAGGCCTATGGCTTTGGCGGAGAATGGATGGAGAAGCGAGATTGTTTTCAAAACTAAAATTGATTTAAAAGTTTTTGAGTAACAAAAACTTGTTCATTATGCGCCTCATTAACTAATTGATAAAGCTTCTTTTGATTTTCCTCCAAATTTGTAAATAATGAATTGATTTTGTCCATAACCTGATTGACTTCTAATTCATCAGTACGTGAAGTCACATTTTTTAGTCCCAAACTATTGAGAAAATCACTGGTTTTTGATTCATATTCTATTGCATGAAAAGGTGTATAAGTGATTGCCGAAAAAATTACTGAATGAAGCCGCTGACCAACAAAAACATCCAAACCTTCCAAAAAAGACAATGACATTTCAATATCTTCAAAATCATTGTAGATTTCTATTTTTGAAATTATTTCAGCTCCAAAAATCTTTTTCATATATCCGATATCACTTTTTGCTGTTGGATACAAAAAAACTTCCCAACCTTCAGTTATTAATTTAACTACTAACGAATTGGCAAATAATTCTATAGAACTCTGATTTAGGCCATAAACTCTTCCAATTATATTGCAAAAATTTATTCCAATTCTTTTTTGTTTTCTCTTTTTCTTTAATGTATTCCTTTTAAAAAAAATAGCTGGGTCGTGTAAAATATTTATTTCAGGAGCTATCCTCCAATCTTCTTGCAATATTGCTTTTGAGATATTCCCACGAACACTTATAAATGAGCATTTGTTCAATATTGCTTTCCATCCTGGCACATCTGTGGAAAAACCTATTTGGGCTGCAAGAATTGGATCTGCAACCCCTGCCCCATAAACAATAAGTTTTGCTTTGGGGTAACTATTATGATATTCAGAAAATAGTTTAAGGTAACTTTCCGATTTTTTCTTTTTAATAATTGTTCCACCCCCTAATATTATTAATTCTGGTGATTGAAACAACCACCGCCTTAAATATCTTCCTGAACTTGGTTTAGCATAAGAAATAGGATAAAGATGTATTTTCTCTTTTAGAAGCTTTTGAATAGCAACGTAAACAGCCTCATCACCCAAATTACCTTGACCAATACAGCCAATATATATTGCTTTCTTCTTTTTGGAAAAGAAATAGCCAAAAGTCTTGGGGAAATAATTAACCTCTGCTTTCAGTATAGAAATGTAATATTTTAACTTAGTCAAATAAATAATTTATAATGTCCTTTTAACTCTTGCCTTTAATTTGTTTACATTAATATCAATATATTGAACTATCAAGTAGCAAAATAATAATAATAAAAGACCATAAAACGGCAAGGCAATATAATCCATTTTAAAATTGCTTTTATGAACTGCAATGTCAATAAATGCAACATATAATATCGCCACTAAATAATGTGATAAATAAATTGGATAACTATACATACCAATATATTGATCCCGCTTTTTCCATTTATTTGAAAGTTTTAAATGGTATAATAAATAAATCAAAAGAAAAGCTATAAACATATTAATATAGATAGAAATTTCTTTTAAAAGTTCTGTAAACCCGTATTTGAAACGAGCATTAAGAATAAAAATTAAGTATAACAATATTACCCAAGTAAGAGAAACTTTCTTTAGGGGTTTGAGTTTTACTATCCAGTATAATAAACCTCCCAGAGCAAAGGGTAAAGACGAAGCAAAAATAGCACTGTATCTATAAGTAGCGATATCATAATAAACATAAGTGCCAATATAATACCCAATACTTAAAACCAACCAAATCAAAGTTCGCTTTAATGTTTTTGAAACCCCAAAGGAAATCAATAAATAAAACAATAATTCATTGGTTAAAGCCCATGCAGTTGGAACTAATCTTGGATTGAATCTATGGGGTACAATATTTGGATATATCATTGTAATGTTTGCAAACCAACCAATTATTGTATCGGGAATTTTAATGGCAGAGTGTCTAACAGTAATCTCTGGAAAAATAAAAATTAATACAATTGTAATTATTAATATACTTAGATATATAGGATAAAGGCGCAAAATTCTATTCGCCCAAAAAATTTTAAACCCTTTAAAAGAATAGCCATACGTTTCATGCATTATCAAAGTCATCAAAAAACCCGAGAGCAGAAAAAAGAAAGAAACAGAATAATTGCCCAAAGTGGGGACATTAAAAATATGCAACAAAACTACATTTATAGCCAATAAAGTTCTAAGGATACCAAACATTATTGTTTAATTAATTTGGCCGCAAGCCGTTTAATAAATGGATTTCCTTTTTTTTGCACCCTTTTTCTTTTCAATCTCACATAATAGCAATCAAAGAAAATCTTAATTTACATAAAAACGTGTGGGCTTATTTTGATATTTCTTTTCATATATCGATCGCATAAAATATATTAACGAAATATATTCTCAAAATATACTTTTATCCACGGACTTTATGTTTCATTTTATCAAAACCTTTTTTTAAAAAAATATTACCTATAAAATAGGTGGTAAATTCAAAAAAGTTTAAATTGAAAGCCTTTCTATAAAGACCGTAATTTTCCAAAATACGATCAACTCTATTCTTTTTCAGTAAACTCTTATACATTTTCCTAACTCTTCTAAAGTATTCATCTTCTACTTCTTCAATTCCATTATAATATATCAGATTTTGAATAATAACTTTTATTTGAGATCGATATTCTTTCCGCCTACCCGCGCCTGCTTTTGAAGTTATGCCATTGCTATTTTCTATATAACAATATAATACAGCATCAATTATGCAATATTTTGATTTTCTTCTAAATAAACGAAGCAAAAAATCATAATCTTGACTTCTAACAAGATTCTCATCAAATTTAACTTCAAATAACACCTTTTTATTAATGAGTGGCTCTCCTATTAAAATAGAATTACGAGATAATATAAAATTCCTATCAAAAGTGCTGGAAATAAAGCACTCTTTTGTATTTATTATAGACGATAAGCTATCCTTATTTCTACAATGTTTGGAAATGACAACATCTGCATCTTCAGTGATTGCCTGCCCCACTTTTATTTCAATGGTTCTTGGATGAATAAAATCATCAGAGTCTAAAAAGTTAATATAGGCTCCTTTACTTATTTCAATTCCATAATTCCGCGCCGCATTACCCCCTTGCAGGCGGTCATTGGGGCGGTGGTAATATTTAAACCGGGAATCCTTGGCCATATACTTCGACATCAAATCATCGGTATTGTCCGTACTCCCATCATCCACCACTATACACTCCCAGTTTTGATAGGTCTGTGCCAAAACCGAATCCAAGGTCTCGCCGATCAAGTGGGCTCGGTTGTAGGTGGGGATGATAATAGAAACTAATGGTTTGTTAATTGTCACAGCTTTTTTGATTTATTATAAAATAGAAAATCGGAATTAATTTAATTGTTGTATTTATTTCAATTTATTGTAAAGATCCATCCAAGCCTTAACTGTAATTTCGGGAAAAAAAACTGCTTTAATCTTGTCTTTTCTGTCGGAATCCCTCACTTTTAATTCTTCCAGATTTTTTAATATTCTTTCAATCTCCGGTTTTAAATCCTCAAAATTGGTCAAGGTCTCTATGGAAATATTGTTTCTCTCGTAAATGCCGTAGGGCAACCATGCCCCTGCCAGAACAACGTTACCGGCATAAAGCGCCTCAGTAACCGAGCCACTTAGCGCATCGCTTATTGGCAACTGTATCTGTACATCAGAAATCAATCTTGATTTTGCAAGGTCTTGATGCGACATAAATGAATTAAAACATACTACGTTTAAATCCAAACCTTCAATAACTTGATACAATTCTTTCAAGTAAACCTCATCATTCCTTGAATAGGTTAATGGCAAAATACATGTTAATTTCGTTTTTAAGCTGTCATCCATTTTATTGAGTTCCTTAAGAATTGGAATATGCTTAAACACCTCTTTAGCATTGTACCCAATAGTAATTACTTTATGATTGTTTGGAATGCTATATTGTTTTTTGAAATCAAACAATATATCTGCTTCATTTTCATAAAGATCCATAAGATCATAAATTTCAGTTTCAATAGCAAATTGGGCATGGATTACCTTTTCCTTTAAAAAGAAACCGTACTTTTTATATAGATCCTCAGCCATTTCCGGGGTTTGAATGGTGATATTGGTTGCTTTTGCCAAGGCTTGTTTTACATAAAAGGCATTATAGGGACTATCATTTCTATAGAGGTCAGAACCCCAAAAGCTGCATACCATCCTTGCATTTTTGGGAAGATAATGGATGTAATTTAATTTGTTTGCCTTCACATAATGGAATTGATAAATATCAAAATTTAAGGGCAGAATAATTTTATCAACAATGGATTTATATTGAATCTCTTTTTTAACAAATCCTAGGACACCACGTACATTTTTTCTAACCTTGAACTCAAACCAAAGAAATCTCCAAAATACTTTAGTAAACGCAAGTTTTATAAGGCTTTGAAAAAGAATTGCTTTTGGGAATTTGTGGTCAGCGAAATTGTGATATGATTCAAATACCTTGCTTTCGTATTTTATCGTCCCTTTGGATAAATCCCTAAAATTATCAACGTGAAAAAGGAAGTTGGGATTCCTTGATTTTATTTCACTGTAGAGCTGTACAAGAAAATTGGATTGGCTGAAGCCAAGAGAAATAATATTCGTTTTACTCATTGCCCAAATAAATTTTCTCTCCAAACTTCTTTAGGGTTTCATTATACTCCACCCAGTTTCCTATATCCATCCAAGAAGCCTCGCTGACCGGGAATACTCCAATGCGTCCATTGCGCTCCAATATTTTTTCCATAAGATGCGTGATGTGAAAAAAAGTATCTGGGGGAATTTCTTCAAGAAGTTGGGGTTCAATAATATAAAAACCGGCATTCACCAAAATATTGTGCTCGGGCTTTTCTTCAATTTCCTTTAAAAATCCATCTTTTGTTAGCTTCAATTTTCCATAGGGAATTGGATAATTTTTTAATGCACCAACCAACGTAAGTTCATTGTTGTTTTCCCTATGGTATTTATAAACCTCAGCATAATCCTGATTTACAATAACATCGCAATTGGAGACAAAGAAAGTAGTTTTAATTTTATTTTTAAGAAGGGACAGGCTTCCCGCAGTGCCAGATGGTTCCTTTTCGTCCAAATAACTGATTGTATAATCTTTACTATTTATATTTTCAAAGTGTGATTTTATCATTTCCGATTTGTAGTTGACCGTAAAATAAAAGGAAGTACAACCTGCAGCTCTAAATTTTTCTATAATATGTTCGGCTATTGTTTTCTCGCCAATGGGAATAAGAGGTTTGGGGATAATATTGGTAATGGGTTTTAATCGCGTCCCCATTCCCCCTGCCATGATTACTACGGGAATGTTCAGGGAGCCTTGGGCGGTAGTGTGCTTTTCATCAAAAATATCTTCCCAAAATATTACATCAACTAAGGTGTTATTTTCTGAAAGTACGGGCATCAATTCCATTCGAAACTTAAACATTTGCTTTTTAATCAGTTCCTTGCTTTGCCCTACATACGCAGTTTTAATATCGGCCCTTAACACCTTGGAAATTTTAGCGTTAAAATCCTGATTTTTGATAAGATTGCGCTGGATATCGCCAACACTCACAATACTTTTATAGTTGTTGTTGGCATCCGTAACAAGCAACAGCTTTTTGTCCACCATGTCCATTTGCTTGAGCGCAGCGGTAATGGACGCCGTTTCGGGAATCAACAAATGTTTTATTTTAAGTAATAAGGATTGTTCCATCTAAAATTTTCTTTATTGAAATCAGTTCCCTTTTATTTTTTTTGCCGGATTACCAACATAGGTTCCCGTTTCCTCTATATTCTTGATTACTATGGCTCCCATTCCAATTAACGTATTACTACATATATTTACGTTTTCTTTGATTGCAGCCTGGGTGCCCACAAAAACTTGCTCCCCAATGGTAACATTTCCGCTTAAAACCGATATTGGGGCGAGATGAAAAAAGTCGCCAATCCGACAATCATGGCCAATCGTGGCTAACCTGTCGATAATTGTATGTCTGCCCACTTCAATATCGCAGGATAAAACAGCCCCAGCCATAATCACACTTCCTTCTCCTATTTGTATGTTCTCTGCAATAACTGCTGTGGGATGTACCAACGTAGCATACTTTGTTTCGGCCGGAAGATTATTGGCTATTCGCTTTCTTAAATTTACATTCCCCACAGCAATCAGCACTTGATGTGTGGCGGGATTAAAATGCGATTGCTTTATTACTGGAAAACCCTCAATGGAACTTGCCGAATAATTTGCATCCTTTTCCATAAAACAAATATCTCCTGCAAATGATTTTGGACTGTGTTTTATGCAATCCTTTAAACACACCAAGACTTCCCGCGCCAACCCGCCAGTACCAACGATACAAATATTCTTTTGTTCAGGAACCATTCTATATATTGTAAATGTCAGCTTTATATTTTCTTAAATTTTCTTCCGCGGAAAACCAAGCAATGGTTTCCTGTAAAGCATCTTGAAAAGTATAGATAGGTTGCCAATTTGTGTGCTTCAGCATTTTTTCATTTGAGCCAAACAAACGGAAGACCTCACTTTTTTCAGGCCGTATTCTTTCAGGGGCCGTAAGAATCGTTGCTTTTGGATGGATCATAGAAATTAACGTATTGGCGACCTCCCCAATACTTATTTCAGATTGCGTTGCCAGATTAATTTCTTCGCCTATAAGGGATTTGGTCTTTGCAACAGCTTCAAAGCCACGAACGGTATCCTTTACATACAGCAAATCGCGTGTTGGGGTAAGATCTCCCAATTCAATTTCATTATAGCCACTCAGCAATTGGGTTATAATGGTTGGAATAAATGCCCGCGCCGATTGTCGTGGACCATAAGTATTGAAGGGCCTAACGATGGTTACTGGAAGATCGAAACTTCTATAAAAAGAATCCGCAATTGCATCTGCCCCAATTTTGGAGGCGGAGTAAGGCGACTGTGGCTGCTTTGGATGCTTCTCATCAATTGGAACGTATTGTGCTGTGCCATATACTTCAGAAGTAGAAGTAACAATTAATCTTGAAATTTTATAATCACGGGCCGCCTGCAAAATGTTTAGCGTACCTTTTACATTGGTATCAATATAAGAATCTGGGGAATGGTAGCTAAAGGGAATGGCTATAAGGGCAGCTAAATGGTACACAATTTCTATGCCTTCCATTGCGGTTCGCACCCCGTTGGGATCCCTAATGTCACCCGAAAACACTTCAATTTTTTGTAATGTCTCTTGGGGCAAAGCCTCCAACCAGCCCCAACTGTTGAATGAATTGTAAAAACAAAAAGCACGAACCGAATATCCTAATTCCACAAGGTGCTCCACTAGATGGGAACCAATAAATCCATCGGCGCCGGTTACTAAAACTTTTTTATCTTTCATTCTTGCAGCGAAATTTTTAAATCAATATCAATAGCCCAATTTTTGAGACATTGGAGCAATTATATTTTCAATCTTTTTTTTAGTTCTTTCATCAAATTCTTCAAAATTTCTTTTGTCACTTAACTGCCTACTACTGTTTAAACGTATGTCCAATAGCTTAATGAGCCTATCAATATTGCCTTGAAAATTAAACGTTGGATATGTCAAATTTACTATTTTATGCAATGTTTTCTTTTTTATTTCAGTCGACACCGAAAACAAATCTTCGTAACGGATTATGACAGAGTTTTCTTTATTTTTAAGATAATGGGAAAATAAAATATCATTTGATTTATTCCAATACCAAGCTATTTTTTCCTCTCGGCTATATTGATTCCATTCTGAATGGCTTATTTCCTTAAAATCGACAGCTGTTAGTCGTTTTCTTTTATCGGAATCAGCATAAAAATTATTGATTTTATCGTTTTGCGGATCCTTATTAAATGCAGAAATTAGGTAGGTTTTTGGATCCCTTGTGATATAAATCATTTTAATCGATTTAAATACGGAACAAAATTCCTCTAAAATCGGAACTAAAAATGGATTGGACTCCACATATACCGACCTCTTCAAATCACGTCTTTTTTTTTCTACATCAATGAGTTTACCTCTCCTAAGTATTATTTCTTCTACCACACTGTGGGGAGGCTGTTGCAAACGTATTCGTTTCAACCCCAATGTAAAAAAATCCGGATTGGGCTCATGGAAAACGATAGCTGAATGGTCAATTTCGGTAAAAAAACGCTCAAAAAATTTTGTTCCTGTTCTTCCTGAACTTATTATTAAAATTGCGTCCGTATTCTTAAGAAGTTTTTTTCTATAGGCAGCAGTAATTTGTTTTCTAAGCTTTTTTAAAATGTACATTCTGCAGGTATTATTGAAGAATAATTCCCTCTGTTAATGTTTCCAATATCCCATATATCACCTGGCAATACATGACATATCGCAGCATCTTGAATTTTATCCATCAGATTTTGATTTAATGTTTTTCCTTCGTACATCATTAAACGGATATGGTAAGATTCGCTTCGCAAAAAAAGAGCTGGAATTTTAAAATAGAAAAAATCTTGATGTTTTAATTTCTCAAAATTAATTCCCATTTCGTCGGTAATATAAGACACAATATTATTACCATAATGATCTTGGAAATTTAGAACAAAAGTCAAATTTTTGAACTCTACGTTATCATTTTTCGATACAAAAATTTTCAATAGCAGTGGATCACCCGAAATAACTTGTGATATTGGTTTAAGCTCATGATTTAAAAACAATACTTGTTTAAATAACAATTTTCCATTTCCCTCACGGTCCCTTCTTTCCAACAAATTTTCATTTTTTTCCTTGTCTTCAACTCGTAAATAATAATTCACTGATTCTTCAGCATTCGCTTCAAAAACAACCTTCCCATATTCCAAAACAATCCCCCGCGTACACAAACTCTTGACCGCGGCCATATTATGGCTAACAAACAAAACCGTCCGCCCCTCGCCCTTACTTATATCCTGCATCTTCCCAATGGCTTTTTTTTGGAATTCCGCATCCCCTACGGCCAACACCTCATCCACCACCAAAATATCGGGCTCCAAATGGGCCGCCACGGCAAAGGCAAGGCGTACGGTCATCCCGCTACTATAGCGTTTGGTTGGGGTGTCTATATACATTTCGCAACCGGAAAACTCAACTATCTCATCCAGCTTTGCAGTTATTTCTGCGCGCGTCATTCCAAGAATGGCGCCATTGAGATATATATTTTCACGGCCTGTTAATTCGGGGTGAAAGCCTGTTCCCACCTCCAACAAACTTGCAATTCTGCCTTTTGTTTTGATAACACCAGTAGTTGGGCTGGTTACGCGGGAAAGTATTTTTAGCAGTGTAGATTTTCCAGCGCCATTTTTACCGATAATACCAAGCACTTCCCCTTCCTGCACTTCAAAATTAATATCCCGTAATGCCCAAACATATTCTTCCTTGGCCTTACTGCTGCGGTCATTGACTGCCCCCACTTTTAAATAAGGATCTTCCTTGCCGCGTATCTTGTGCCAAAAACGATTGAAATCGTGCTTAATTGTTCCGGTACCTACTTGCCCCAAGCGATACTGCTTGCTAATATTTTCAGCCTTTAGAATAATATTTTTCATTATACCGTATCAATAAATGATTTTTCCGTTCTATTGAAAATCACCAAACCTAATAAAAACAGCGCTATGCTAATAATTAAAACATAGAAAAATCCTATCCAACTAAAATTACCCGTATCCAGAAGCATGTATCGAAAACCTTCTATAATTTGGGTTAGAGGATTATATGCCACTAAATCTGCAGCATAGTCCGGTAACTTTTTTCTCGCCTCGGAAAGCGGGTAAGGCACGGCAGAAACATACATTAATAAAGAAACCGCAAACCCCACCAACACATTTAAATCTCGATACTTGGTGGTCATGGAACTGATGGTCATACCAAGGCCCAGCCCCAACAAAGCCATCATTACAATATAAACAGGAAAAAGCAGTATATGCAAGTTTGGACTTAACTGAAACCCCTGTAATAAATAATAGCAATAAAAAATAATGAATATAAGTAGTTGAATACCAAACTTCATCAGATTGCTGATGGTAACCGACATGGGCATAATGACCCTTGGGAAATATACCTTCCCAAAAATTCCGGCATTGCTCCTAAAGGTATTGGACGTTCCCGTGAAACAGGCCGTAAAGTAATTCCAAGCCGTTATCCCCGCAAGGTTAAAAAGAAAAGGAGGTGTGCTACCGGTGCTAATGCTTCCCAAATTGTTGAACACCAAGGTAAAAATAACCGAAGTAAATAGCGGCTGGATAAAATACCACAAAGGTCCAAGTATAGTCTGCTTATAAACCGTGGTTATATCCCGTTTTACAAAAAGTAAAAGCAGATCGCGGTAGCGCCACACTTCCTTTAGGTTAAGATCAAAGGCTTTCTTTTCAGACGAAATCTCATAAAGCCAGGTATCGTTTTCTTGGGGAGTCAAATGCTAGGTTTTCTTTAGGGGCTAATATAGGGATTTTGGGGGATTCGGGATTTGTTAATTCGGGATTCGTTGATTTGTTAATTCGGGATTCGTTGATTGGGGATTGGTTTATTTGGGATTCGTTGATTTGGGATTCGGGGTTTCTTGTTTTGCGCTTCTGGTTCCAAGTTTCAGGTTTCTTAAATCTTGAACCTTGAATTTTGAATCTTGAATCTTGAATTTTGAATTTTGAATTCTTCCCCCCTTGGGGGCAGGGGGACCGTTCAGCTTTCTGGTTTCGACTTTCAATCTTTTTGTTTTGGAACCTGCCCGCCAGAGGCACTACAGGCAGGTTTGGAATTTCAGGTTTCTTAAATTTTGAATCTTGAATCTTGAATTCTCTCCCCCTTCGGGGGCAGGAGGACTGCTCAGACCCATAGAGGGTTCATTTAATATGATTGAGTATAATTTCCGGACTTATCCCCGTATAATCCGCAAATTCATACACACTCAGCAATTGATGTTTTTTCTTCTGAAAATAAGCTCTTATTTCTTGATTCAGACAGAGCGCGTGTCGGTACGACTTTCCCGTTAAAAGCTGAATGTCCTTTGGATAAATTACAACTCGGGCATTTTTGGTATGCTGATTTTGATCGGGAAATTGTCTTTTCTTATGTTCATCTTCGCTTTGCATAAGGACAGGATTTCGTTCATATTAAAATTTTTTTATAGAATTGGGGATTCGGGTTTATCTGCGATTTGCTTCCTCAGTTTGGTATCCCGATAACTATAGCCTTTTGCCGCTAATCAACGATCAAAAACTAACAACAAAAAACCATCAACCAACAACAATCAACAATCAACAATCAACAATCAACAATCAACAATCAACAATCAACAATCAACAATCACCAATCAACAATCAACAATCAACAATACATAATTGAATTTTGAATCTTGAATTTTAAACCCTATATATGTAGTGTTCAAAGGCAATAATGCGGTCTTCAGTAATATAACTTCAT
Source organism: Aequorivita sp. (assembly GCA_048265145.1). Lineage (GTDB taxonomy): Bacteria > Bacteroidota > Bacteroidia > Flavobacteriales > Flavobacteriaceae > Aequorivita. The sequence continues at coordinate 22,265 of JBLXCF010000009.1, read as the reverse complement.
CGTTCATGAAAGGAGTAAGTATCCTTCAATAGGACTTGATGTATAGTTCCCCTACCTTTAAAGCTACTGGAATGCTACTTTTATGCTAGTTTATCCCTACTATATGCCTACTTACATCCTAGTTGCATATTTGGGATTTCTTCAAGATTTCGCATTGGAATCCATCAATTCAGACTCTTAAACTGGATTGTGTTCCGAATTTGGTCGAGGGGAATAAAATTGATCGCAGAATATTTTCGTCTTACTATTCGGAATCGACTGATATGCTTGTGATAGAGAGCATCTCCCAAAAACCATAGAAAAATGGTCTCCATGGCCACGTGCAGATTGTGTTTTGAATGTTTTCTGTCCATTTCAAAATATATAATCAAATGGAGCTTATTGGATGTTCTATAGACTTTTTCAATGGAGAAGTAAATTTGATATACAATGGTATAGGGATCTATAAATTTATTGTTGGCACATAGCGATACTACCGAATCCTTATACGGTTTAATCCCTATTTGGTAACTCCAATTATCCAGTAATGGCGCCTCAGAAACTATTTCTTCAGCTATGGCACCCAACTTATAATTTCCCCGGCTAAGAAATATCAACTTGCCCCCGTCGGTTTCTATAGGAGAAAAATGAAGGATAATCCTCAACTGGGAATTAATTTTAAGGGTTTTTGCATATAACTTATTAATAAGTTGGTCGCGCAATCGTAAATTACCACTTCTATGGGCAAATATTAAATCAATTTGCACCGATAAAAAATAGTTCCAAAATGCAGTTATTGTTGTTTTCATAATCGTGTAGGTTAAGTTAAATATCAATTGTGATTTGGGACCGGCTTGCCAAAAGCACGACAGGCAGGTTATGATTTCTTTCCCCCTTTGGGGGGCAGGGGGACTGTTCAGTTTTCTGGTTTCTTGTTTCAAGCTTTTTGATTTGGAGTTTAGAAATTGTAACCTACCTGCCAAAGGCACAACAGGCAGGTTATGATTTCTTTCCCCCTTTGGGGGGCAGGGGGACTGTTCAGTTTTCTGGTTTCTTGTTTCAAGCTTTTTGATTTGGAGTTTAGAAATTGTAACCTACCTGCCAAAGGCACAACAGGAAGGTTAAGATTTCTTTCCCCCTTTGGGGGGCAGGGGGACTGTTCAGATTTCAAGTTTCAGGCTTCTTAAATCTCGAATCTATCCCTGCCAGAGGCTCGAAAGTCAGGTTTGAAATCTTGAATCTTGAACCTTGAATCTTGAATCTTAAATCTATTCCCCCTTTGGGGGCCAGGGGGGACTGTTCAGATTTCAAGTTTCAGGCTTCTTGAATCTCGAATCTATCCCTGCCAGAGGCTCGAAAGACAGGTTTGGAATCTTGAATCTTGAATAATGAATTTCGAATTTTGATTCCGGAATTTTCGCCATTGCGAGCAAGGGAAACTCTTGCAAGTATGATTCTGGAATTCATAACCCCTAACCCCTAACCCCAAATCCCTAATCCCTAATCCCAAATCCCTAACCTACCGAAACATCTCCAAGCGCTCCAACGCATAGTTGTCATCCGCCTGAATATAGGCATGCATGGGAATTATACTGGCTCCAAGTTTTTTCTTTTCAAAGCTCGCTGAGATACCAAAATCAATTGTTCTAAAATTTTGCGAGCTTGCCGCTAAAATACTTTGGTAGAGCAACTGCCGGTAGGTTTGATAGGTTTCCAGATATTGGTAATCCATACCCACCAAGGAAGGCACGTATATTTCCTTTTGGTTTTTATAACAAAACATCACGCCCAAAAGTGTTCCTGTAGTGGTTCCACTGATTTCCTCTGTAGGATAGAGGAGGATAAATTCCCAATTGTCGCTTTGGTTCATTTCCCTGAACAGCTTCAACGGATAGGTAAAAGTATTGATGGCCAAATTATTGTTTTTCACATTCTTATATAGCTGCCAACATTCCTGTAAGGTAGTTTCCGAAAGATTGGATTCAATTGCTACCACCACTTTATCAACATAAGGGGCTATGTCTTTTCGAAAATGTCTTGCCGATCTCTTGGAGAGTTGTTGTTTATATTCCTCCTTGCAGTTCCAACTGCTATCACGGATTATACACATCTCTGGCATTTGAATTTTTACAAAGCCTTGCTCCCCAAAAAAATGGCTCGAAAATGTATCCCCTCCCAAAAAGTCCCTAAGCACGGTAAGCTGGCTTTTGGATTTAGTGGATACATCTTCAATATGCAGCAATATCTTACGCCAAGCTTGCTTCCAGGCCTTATGGCCATTATTGGTATAATGATGGATCCCGGCTGAAAACAACGAACCCATGGCGGTTACGGTCTGGGTGGCATAATAAGGATCGGTTTTCCGCATTTCCTCCATCTTCCGCGAAATGGGGACGGGCGACAACATATCGTCCTTCCAAATCGCGGAAGTAAAGAATGTAATAACCACAGGCACATTTTCTTCGTCGAAAACGATATAGAAATGAAATTTCCAATTGTGCTCCTTTTCCTTATTTCCTGAAAATGCATTTTGGAGAAATTTTATTCCCTTCCAATCACAACAACTACTTGCGCCCATATAAGTATTCCAAAATTTTTTGTCAATCGTGTCAATGTCATTTTGATAGGACAGATGTAACTGCGAGTCATGTTGGAGAGATTTTTGCGAAGCGGCAGCCCGTATATTAAAAAGCTTAAAGACGCGTTCCGGTAAGGTATGCGTTTCCCTTAGTGCCAGGGGATAATGATGTTCCATGGCTGCCACCAATTGTTCCATATCCTCATGCTGGTTATGTCTGGCAATCGTTATCCGAACCCCCGTATTTTTAACGGGAACCGCAGGGAAAAGCCCAAGATTTACAAAAAATCCGTCATTCATCAAGCGTTTCACAAAATTATAGCCTGTGGCCGGCATCCCCGTACCGATATAAAATACAGGAGATTCGTTTCTGTCCACTAAGGGCAATTGCGTTTTATCCAACAATTTGTTGAAGTATGCTATCCGTTGGCTCAACTGGTCCTGGAGCGTATATATCTCTTCGGAAAGATGGATGTCTGCAGAGGCTATGGCAGCTGCTACGGATGCAGGTTCCAACTGGGCAGAAAAAGTGAGCGGTCCCCCAAAGTTTTTAATGGTTTGATGGAATTTTTTATTTGGGCATACCAATACGGCCCCACTCGCTCCAAAGGTCTTGCTGAGGGTAGTAAACAAGAGGATGTTTTCAGGTAAGGCCTCAAAATTACTTGCCACGAATCCCGTCCCACATCGCCCCCTCCAGCTCATGCCGTGCACATCGTCTATATAGAGGTGAAGTTGTGGATATTTATGGGAAAGGGCCATTAACTCGGTAATGGGCGCAAAATCACCGAACATGGAATAGACCCCATCCGCCATATACCAAATTTTCTTGGCCTTATTGGTGAGTTCCTTAATTTTCGATTCGAGCATTTCCAAATTGTTATGACGGACCATTTCTACGGGAATGCCCCTAACTTTTAAAAGCTGGGTCGCACTTTGTACAGACCAATGCACTTGGTGATCCAAAATAACCGCATCCTCATCCCTTACCACTGTGGGAATAACGGCCAAATGGCCAAGCGTACTGTTTTTGGTTACAATAATGGGCTGTCTGTACATTGCCCCCAATTTTTCTTCCAAGGAAGCATAAAGTGGATGCGAAATGTAGGTCTTGGACAAGGGAAATTGGGTGCCGAAATCAAAGATAGCCTTTGCCGCGGCCTCCTTTAAACGCATATCCTGCTCCAATCCGAGGTAGCCTGTGGTGCCAAAATGGAACATTTGCATTCCATCAATACTTATTTTTCGGCCACTTAAGTGCTTCCCATCTGCATAAAGATGTAGTACTCCTTCTTCCTTAGCATTGCTTATTACTTCATCTATCGAATCCATAAAGTTGTTGTGTTTGATTTTTGCCATGACTTTGGGGTTTTGGGGTTCGTATTTTAGGTTTCTGGTTCCGGGTTGTAGTTTCAAATTTGAAGTATGGGTTGTGAGAGGTTTGAAGTGTCAGCTCGTATTCGTAATTGGTATATTGGTTCTGTGTTTTAGAATCTGCTTCCAGAGGCACGAAAGACAGGTTGGAAATCTCAAATCTTGTATTTACCTCAGCACGAAACGTCTGGAAACAAGCACTTCCCGCAAATTCTAATTTAAAGTTTGGGAAAATAAAGTCCATAAACAAATTTGAAATAAGTAGATCTTGGCAATAATCCCTAATATTCTTTTTATAATCCCTCTCGGTAAACTTTTCCCCATTTCACCTTCCTCTGTAGGACGAAATGGAATGAATCGTAAGAATTTTTTCAAAATATTTCTTAACTTACACCTTGGGAGAAAAAATAATATATGGATCGGTCTACCGAAACGGCCTACTGCAAATTGTGGATTGCAAATGGATTATTATTTATAATCTACAAGCCCATCCCCTATCTGGATGAGAAAATGGCGAAATTGATAGTGGCCAATAGAATACACTTTCAGGAAAATGAACCTTTCCTGATTTTCTGCGATACCCGCGGCATAATGGATAGCAGTAAGACTGCACGTGATTATCTCGCACAGGAGGGTTCTACCTTGGCCAAAGCCATTGCCATTTACGACGACCGGGATGTGGGTGGTCTCATGCTTAACTATTATCTCTTGAGAAACAAGCCACTGGTGCCATCAGCCATTTTCAACGATAGAGATCTAGCCATAAACTTCCTAAGAGAGCAAGAATCATAATCAACCCCATACCAACTATAACACACCACCCAACACCCAACCCCTAAACCCACCAACAACCAACAACCACCCACCACCTCCCCCCTAACCCCTACAATATGCAAGAAAAGGATACAGAGAGATTGAAGGCAATAAAAAATATGCTATATGCCATGGCCCAAGGCAACTTTACTTCCCGGATTCCACGAACCGAGGAAGACAACCTTCTTGAATCTATATGCGTCCTGCTTAATATGATGGCGGAAGAAATGACTGAAACATTAAAGTTATATACCGACCTCCATATCCAATCCGCCCCATCAGCACATCTAAACATGGTATTTATTCTCAATCAAGAGTTTAGGATACAATATATTAGTGCCGATGTCCTTGCAGAATTAGGCTATAAAAGTGAGGACTTAATAAATGAGTCCTTTTCAAAATTGTTGTCCAACAGCCATAAACGTCAATGGCGTTCCATTGGCAACAAAATGTTCGATACCGAAGGCTATAACGAGCAACATAGCCTAATCCTAAATTGTAAGAACAAAATGGAACGCCCGTGCTTCTGCTCCATTTCCTCCCTTTATAACCTTAGCTCCCAAAAGCAGCAAATAATGGTAAACATTTACGAACCCATTGTCAAAAGTAGAATGTTGGAAGACAAACCCTACCCAAATACAAAAGCCGCACAAAGCAAACTTCCCAATGTATTGATGCGGGCAAAGGATAGAAGGATACTACAGGAAATCCATCATTATATTTCCAAAAATTTGGATAGACCACTGCCAAACTTGGAAACCCTGGCCCATAACTTTGGCACCAATGAGTTTAAGTTAAAATATGGCTTCAAACAATTGTACAACATCACCGTCTTTCGTTTTTTAAAAAGGGAACGCTTAAAAAAAGGCAAAATTCTTTTGGAAAATACCAGTCTTCCGGTTAAAATTATCGCCCCTATGTGTGGGTACAGCAGTTCCTCCCACTTTACAAAGGATTTTAAAATAGAATACGGAGTCTCCCCTAAAAAGATAAGGGAATAAGGATTTCTCTAAGTGTGCGATTTAAAATCTTGAATTTTGAATCTATACCCATTATAGGAAGCAGCGTACCCGCTCCAACTGTCAATGGTTCCAAGTTTTCATTGTTCCATTTTCATATTTCATTTTTATAATTTCGTTTATAAGTCAATTCGGTTTCTCCCACGAACGATTAAATTAACCCTACTTCCTAATCCCTAATCCCTAATCCCTAATACCTAATACCTAATGCCAAAAGCCTAAAAATCCTTTACGGAAAACTAGAAATCCCTTTTTGCAAACAATTATTTCAAAGTTTATATAATTTTAATCCCCAGTAATGTAATATATCTAATAAACCCTAAAATACAAGATGGATATGAGCGAATTCAATATTTTGATGGTTGAGGACCAACCCTTGCTGATGGAAGGATATAAAAGGACCTTTTTGAAATTATCCCAGGAATCAAACTGGAAATTTAATATACACGAAAGCAATTCCTGCGACAGTGCAATTGATATTCTAAACACCCTTGCCCCAAAAAAAGAGTTTGATTTGGCATTTTTGGATGTAAGAATTCCTCCCTCTTCAGATGGAAAATACCTTTCAGGAGAGGATATAGGACTGTTTATTCGAAAAAAACATCCCCAAACCAAAATAATGTTTGCGAGCTCAGAAAGCAATCAACTTAAAATACATAGTATCTTTAAAAATATTGACCCAGAAGGTTTTCTGAACAAAGCAGACTGTGATGCCCAAGTGCTGATGGCGGCCATAAAGGAAATTCTCAACGGGGGCTTCTACTACAGTAAATTTATACTGCAAACAATGAAGAGTAACATTGGAATGGATCTTTTTGTGGATGAGTGGGACAGAAAAATACTTTTCGAACTTAGCAAAGGAACAAAGACTACCCACCTACCCAATATTCTTCCACTATCATTATCTACGGTAGCAAGAAGAAAGCGTAAACTAAAGGAGCTTTTTGAAGTAGTGGATGACGATGATAGTAGCTTATTGGCAAAGGCAAAGGAACTAGGGTTTATTTAAATTGTACGTTCAGCGCTCGCAATATATTCGTGTAATATCTATCTCCTTAAGCTAAAGATGGCGAATCATCAATAACCTCTTTGAATAAATCCTGGAAATGAAATTGACACTTATGGTGTCAATATTGACAAGGGAAGTTTCAAGCTCTTGTATAGAACTTCTTTAATTTTAATTGATAATCAGAAAACGATTAAAATGATAAGAAGTCCCTATATAAAAAGAAACATCCCTTATCTTATAAGTGGCATTAGCTCTCTTTTTATTCTGCTTTTCATTTATGCTGCCACTAGCAAACTTGTAGCCTTTCAAACTTTTACTGTGCAGTTGGCACAGAGTCCTTTGCTTAGTGCCTATGCTGGAGTAATTGCTTGGCTAATTCCAGGAATAGAGATAGTCATTGCCTTTTTGTTGCTAGTTCCAAAATCCCGTACCCCTGCACTCTATGCGGCGTTTACGCTTATGGTTATGTTTACGGCCTATATCTTTATCATTCTTCATTTTTCCGACTTTGTACCTTGCTCCTGCGGTGGCGTTTTGGAAAAACTTAGTTGGACGCAACATCTTATTTTTAATGTAGTTTTTATATTGCTGGCCGTATTCGCTATTTTCTTGACCGGAAATTACCCTGCAAAAGCAAAAATGCTCCTCCTTTTCGCCCTTTTCTTTATTGGTGTAAGTGTGATAACCCTGTTCTTCGTCCTTTCAGAGGAAAAAATGCATCGAAATAATGCTTTTCAACGTCGTTATCCACACCATCCTGCCAATGAGGTTAAAAAATTCGATTTAAAATACAACTCCTATTATTTGGCTGGCATCACCGAAGATTCTATATACTTGGGCAATACAACCGCTCCCCTGCACCTATTGGCAACAGATCGGCAACTCTCGGATACCATATATCGAAAAATTAAAATCCCCTCAACCCCTGTCCCGTTTAAGGCCTTAATTGCAAACGTAACAAATTCGTTTCTTTATTTAATAGACGGTACAGTGCCAATTATTTTACGCGGAAAAGTAAAAAATTTGAAAGCGGATGTATGGTTAAAACCAACCCAACAATTCATTGAAACCTTATCCATTACAGATACCGCTATGGTGGTTCGCACTTTCGACAGGATAAGCACCAAAAATATTCTTGGTCTAATGAAATTCAAGGATTCAATTCATTTAAAAAATTATCCTGAAATTTTAACGGCATATGCCGATCCTTTTTTTGATACGGATGGCATATTGTTATATAATGAACATCTTAAGAAAATTATCTATGTGTATTACTACCGTAATGAATTTGTGCTAATAAACCCAAATCTGACTGTTGATTATATAGGAAAAACTATTGATACAATTAGCCTGGCGCAATTGGATATCCGTACCATAAAGTCCCGAAATGAAAAGAAATTTGGAAAAAATCCGATTGTGGTAAATTCTCTGGCAAGCACCTCGGAAGAATTTCTGTTTATAGCAAGTGATCGTTTAGGTAAATATGAAGAGGATATTCGTAAGGACGCCACCATAATTGACGTGTATAACTTAGTGACACAAGAATATTCCTTTAGTTTTTATCTCTATCACATTGCTCTTGGGAAATTAAAGGAATTTAAGGTGGAAGAATTAAGACTGTATGCAATTATCGACCATTATTTAATTGAATATGAGTTAAAAAAGTCAAATTTTAAAATACATAATTAGTATAAAAAACTGCGCAGTGATAGGGGTAAGTCCGAAAACCTATAAAAAAGAGTAGGACAACATTAATAATTTAATCTTTAAATATTATGAAAACAATAAAAAGAAAATGGTTATTGCCTGTTTTGGCAATAGCCTTAGCAATTGGTGGCGCATTTGCCAGCCAAGCACAAGTAGAGGAATCTGCAGTAGTTCCGGGGTATATAAGTGTTAATATGCCTTGCGACACCAAGATACAGTGTTCTTCAATTCCTGGACCCGCCTGTACTGCTCCCAATGGACAACATGCATTCGGCAAACAAAGTGCAAATGTTTGTACATTACCCCTCTATAGACTATAGAAAGAGGTAATGTAAAAAGGCTGGTCCTAAACGGCCAGCCTTTATTATTTTACCGCCTTCATCCAGTTCGGAAGCTCACAATCCTTTAAATAATAATTGTACCACTGCATTGTCTTAGTTGATAGATCCAATTGATTATCTGGCTTATGGAGGTCATGTCCTTCATTTCCATATAATAACATAATATGGGGCTTTCCCAGTCTTCTTAACGCCAAATAGAACTCCACAGATTGTTGCCAATTTACATTGCTATCTTCATTTCCAGACCAACTCAATAAAGGGGTCTTAACATGTTGGGCGAAGTTTATCGGGGAGTTGCGATTGTAAACTTCTGGAATATTAAAATAGGTATCACCAAAACGCCATTGTAAGCTTTCTACTCTCGTATATTGAGGCCAATTCCACAGCCAAGCCATAGAATGTGTGAAGCTCAAAAGGTCGCTGACCCCAGAACCTGCAATTGCAGTAGCAAAGAAATTAGTATGCGTAATAATAAACAAAGCTTCATAACCTCCAAAAGAGTGTCCGTGAAGACCAATTTTTTCCTTATTAATATAAGGAAGTTCACAGATTGATTCTATTCCCGCCTCTACACATTGCAGTGCAGAAATCCCAGGATTTTGTATCTCATTTATAATATCCGGCAAAAAAACAAAATATCCGTTGGCAGTAAAATCCGGAATATTAAACCCTAATGGATCGTATTTTGACGGATTATAATAAGTAAACATTTTATCAGACTGCAACTCGTAAATGGAAACAATCATAGGGTATCGCTTCTTGGGATCAAAATCAGCCGGATAATAAAGAATCCCTCTAAGTCTTTCTCCCTTCTTATTTTTGTAGCTTACAAGTTCCTCCCTACCCCATTTATACTGAAAGTGTTGTGGATTCGATTGATACATCATTCGGGTCCTGTTCTCAATCAGATCCTTAAATATCAACCGTTTGGGCAAGTCAAACCTTTCCTCGCTATATACAACGGCAGCACCGTTTTTTGATAGGCGTAAGTTGGAAATAAGGGCGTCCTTGAACACAATTTTAACCAACCCCTTTTTGGTTGAATATTTAAAATATCCAGAGTTGCCCGTGTCCAATTCATAGGCACTTAAAATTACCCCTTCACCTAAGTCAAAATAGGTATTGAAATAAGAGCTGTCAAATTTTGAGCTTTCAAAAATGTCATCGGTCAGCGTATAAATACGATACCTTCGCCCATCCTCCCGCCCATGGGTTATTCTTTTATGGCTTTTGGCATTGGGAGACACGGCCCATATATCGTAAGCATCATAAAGCAGGATTTCCTTTTCATCTGCCGTCCACCCCGCATTACCGTAGGACGTATAGGGTAAATCCCTGCTAAGTGAATCTGAAAAAGAAACTTTTAAATCCTTGGTAAGATTTGTATGCGTATCCGTTTTCGGATCGTATAGCAACCAGTTGCCGTCCTTAAAATAAGATAAATATCTTCCCGAGGGGGATACTTTAAATTCCAGCCCCGTAGGTTTTTCAATTACTGGCTTAGTTTTGCCAGTATCAAGATCTGATACAAAAATCGAGGAAGGGGCTTCCCTATCGTCAGCGGCCAACAAATGCACCTTATAACTGTAGGAATAGGCATAATCCAATCCAGTTCCCGGGATATTCATTTTTGCTTCTTCCACCCCTAAAACATGCCACGCTTCAGTCTGGATATCCCAAACAATAGTAAAGGGCAATTGGCTCCAGTACTCCTCAATATTCCGCTGGGCCGGATTAGGAAATTCATCTTCGGTATTCCATACCTGAACCCCATTATGGGAAGATTCCGCCTTTGAAGTGGCAAGGGTATCACTTAAAGGCCTCGCATGTAAAAACAACCGTCCACTATCCGCTGAAAATATATTGGGGGCCCATCCATCAACCGCTACCTCCCATTGCTTTAAGTCGGCTCCAAATGCACGTGTTGATCCCGGATTGGTTACGTCATAACACCAGTACATCTCGTTATATCCTTTTCTATTCTTTGCTATAAACGCAATTCCCTTGTTATTGGGAGTCCATAATAAAGAAGCAATTACCTCGTCCCAAATCCCTATTTCAGTCTTGCTGCGTTTATGTAAATCCATTGTAAAAAGTCGGCTTACCCCATCATTTCTTTGGATTATAGCTACCCGCCCTCCATTGGGGGAAAACGCATAGTCCACCACATGCGGTATCATCTCCATGGTTTCTGAATTCAGATTTTTTAGGTAAAGACTGCCCACATCTTCTTGTGCATTTTTCTTTAAATACGCCAAAAATTCGGAGTTTGGGGAGAAACGGTAATTAATTACATCGGCAACCGCGTACCGTTTCCCATTCCCAAGGTTTATATAATGGAGTTGGTTCTTTAAGTCCAATGCATAAAACCAACCTCCATTTTCTGAAAAGTTATAGTCATAACAATGGTCCAATATATATTTTTCGTCACTTTCGGTATTCTGCACTATAATGGAATAGTCCTGTGTGCTTGTCCTAATGCCATAGCATACCCATCGGCCATCGGCAGATAGGGTGTTTGGCAACATGGTTTCCCATTCCTTATAATCGGCTTCACTCAATCTTTTTTGTCCAACCTGCCCCCAAAGTGGGCAGGTGGAGCAAAAAAGAAAGAACAAAATTACCGAATGAATGCTAATCCAAAGTAATCTATTGTGGAAAGTTTCTTTTTTCACGATCAGTATCCCGGATTTTGTGGCAACAGATTGGGATTGATCAAAATCTCCCGCTCTGGAAGGGGAAACAGCTTATCTGTAGTATTCCATCCCGGTTTATAGGCTAGCGCCATGTCCAAATGCTCGGTTCGTTTTAAATCAAAAAACCGATGGCCGTGTTCCGTAAAAAGTTCCCGTTGCCTTTCGGTTAATATTGCATCAAGCACCTCAGCTTGAGAATTTGCGGTCGTGGCGGCAATTCCCGCGCGCAGTCGAATTTGGTTAAGATCAATTTGCGCTCCTGCAATATCGCCCAATCTTGCACGCGCCTCTGCCCTAATTAAAAATTGTTCCGCCATTCGGAAGATTATGCTATATTCCTGGGTGTTATTCTCTCCCAATCCTATCTTATACTTCGCAGCATAGTACCAAGTTTGTGAACCATCAGAAATTTCAGCAATCCAGTTTTGCTTTCTTAAATCACCATCTTCATATACCGCGAGAAGGTCAGGGTTTAATACCCTTTCGGAAGGAGGTGGAAAAAGAACCAGAAAGGTTATGGCCTCGTGTGTGGGGTCTCCTTCCATATTTGGCGCAAACTGCCAAAGGGTGGAAGCACTGGTATTCAAAAAAACATGCTGAATCTCTGATTCCCACCCATGGTTTTCGATAACTTGGGTGGCGTATTCTTGCGCCAGTTGCCATTGTTCGGTAAATAGATAAACCCGCGCCAATAAAGCAGCAACCACATATTTCGTGGGCCGCAAGTGCTGGCCACTATCATCCATTTCTGGCAGAAGACCATAGGCAGCCAATAAATCATCGATAATTAAAGCATATACCTCAGCTTCATCTAACTTTGGCGCATCTTGATTGGTGGTATAGTCAGTAGTGCTTATATATGGAATATCCCCATACAGATTTAAGAGATAGAAATGTAATAAAGCTCTACAAAAAAGAGCTTCTCCTACAAAAGCTTCCCGTTCTTCTTGGGAAATTTTTGTAGAGGTGGCTACCCCTTCCAAAATGGCATTGGCAGTATAAATCTGACTATAACTCCCATTCCAGATATCTGCAACCGTTTGATTGGTGGCATTAAGGCTGTTTTTATAAAACTGTTCATCCGGCAGTCCATATGGGCTTACGTATTCAATCTCATCGGTGTAATTCCCCATAAGGTTGGACAGGCCGTTTGCGTTTCCGGTAAGCAAAACGTTATCCCTCAAGTTGGCATAAATTCCAACGATGGCGGCTTCTACCGTTTTGGAATCATCATAAACTGTCACCCCGCTCAAAAGGTGTTTTGGAGTTTCCACCTCTAGGTTTTCACAAGCTAGCAATAACATTGCCAGGAACAAGGAAAGTACGCGCTTTACATACGCATTATATTTTTTGAAATGTGCTTTCATACTAAATGTATTTAGGTTATAATTTGAATTCAAGTCCAACCGTAACTAGTTTTAGTGGCGGTAAGTCGCCGTTTATCGAAGTTTCAGGGTCGGGCCCCAGAAAGTCGGTAAACGTAATTAGATTCTGTCCCTGCAAAAAAAGACGGCAATCCATATGGGTGGCAAAAGGGTTGGGAACCTTATAGGAAAGGGCTACATTTTTCAGCCGTATGTAGGACGCATCCGTTACCGAAGCAGTACTGTTATAATAATTCACGTATGCCAAATAGGCCTCATTATTATATCCCGCAGAAAACATTTGTACGGGAGCTGTATCCCCCTCCTGTTGCCAGTGATCCAGTATAGCCGTAGGTTGATTCGCCATAGTGCCGGGAAAGGGGCCCGAAGCAAGATAATTGCGGGCTTGCTGTTTCACAAACTGGAATAGAAAATCGAGATTGAAATTTTTATAGGAAATGGAATTCGCCAATCCGCCATAGTATTTCGGCCCTATATTTCTGCTAGCAATGCGATCGTTCGGACTGGAAATCAATCCATCCCCATCTACATCGGTATAGGAATACAACCCAGTTTGGGGATCAACCCCATTAAATTGATAGAGCAACAAAACATCCAAGGGTTCCTCTATCACATATTGATTGGCATAGGTAGAAACATCCAAATTGGGGAAGGAAACCAATTTATTCTTGGGAATGGTGAGATTAAAAGTGGTATTCCACCGAAAGTTTGTACTCCTAATATTCGTGGTCGCAAGTTCAAATTCAAGTCCCGTGTTCTCAACCGTCGCATCAAGATTCGCCTGGATACTTGAAAATCCCGTTGTGCCGGGCAGTGGAACACCTACTAATTGGTTGCCCGAACGGTTGCGGTAATAAGAGGCCGTAAAAAAAAGCCGATCCTTCAAAAACCCCAGCTCCAGGGCCACTTCTAATTTACGATTGGTTTCCCACCCAAAATTGGGATTGTACAATTGCACCGGCTGCAAGCTTTGGGTATTTTGATACGAAAGTCCATTGGTGGCATAAACATCCAAGTAACCATAATTACCTATTTGGTCGTTGCCGGTAGTACCATAGCTAGCGCGAATTTTACCATGGCTGAAAAAGGGAAGTGTGTTTTTTATAAACCGTTCTTCAGAGAACAGATATGCCATCCCCACGGCCCCGAAATTGGCATATTGATTCCCAGGTCCAAAGCGGCTGGAACCGTCGCGTCTTGCGGTCAGGTTAATGATATACTTGTGGTCCCAGTTCACATTGACCCGCCCGAACACGGCCCTGTATTTATAGCGCTCTTCCGCATCCGTCTGTACCATTATATTTCCGGCGGCAGCCAGATCGTAAATAAGTTGATTACTCGGAAAATCGCTTGCATATACCAAAAATCTGTCCGTAACATCATTTTGGATTGTTGCCCCTATCAAAAGCTCAAAAAGACCCCTGCCCCACTCCTTGCTGTAAATAGCCTGTGGCTCTATGATATAGGATTGTTGTTCCCCGCTGTTCATAATTAGGGATGAATACCTGCTGTCCAACCCAAACACCGGATTGTATACGGTATTTGGAGTGGTACGGGTTTCCTCCAGTCGATTGCTATAATATCCCAGATTGGCTTTTATCACTAAATTTTTTAGGGGCTTATAGGAAATGACGGAGTTTGCCCTAAGGTAATTGGCTTTGGACCGATATTCGGCATTTAGCACCGCCAAGGGGTTGTTGAAGGTGCCATCCTCCCAATTCAATTCGCCGTCCTCCCCATATAGGGTCGGCGCATTTGGCGGCAGGATCAAGCTCTCCCTAAGTAGGTTGGAAGCCGGAAGGTCATTGTTGTCGAAAGTGTAGTTTCCACTAAACTGTATAGAGAATTTATCCTCCACAGGCTTGTGATTGAGGTTAACTAGCACCGACCCCTTTTTGTAGGTATAATCCCCCGGTAGTACGGTAGTCTGCTCTCCATAATCACCTCTCAAAAGATAATGGGTATGGGAAGACCCTCCCTGTACAGCGGCACTTGCGCTGGTGTAATAAGCCGTATTGCCTAAAAGCTCCTTTTGCCAATCCGTGTACCGGTCTTGGCTCCAAGTGCCGTTTATATCATATTCAAAATATGGATATTCCGCTATTCCATCGTTCGCAAAAGCTTCGCGCCTCGTGGCGAGGTAGTCTTCCGTATTCAATAATTGCATCCGGCGCTGTATTTTTCCAACTCCACTGCTGGTCTTCAAACTAAATGACGTTTTTCCGACCTTCCCTTTCTTGGTGGTTATCAGCACCACCCCATTTGCGCCCCGGCTGCCGTAAATTGCCGTGGCATCCGCATCCTTTAGCACCTCGATGCTTTCAATATCGCCGGGGTTTATACCATTAAGGGGGCTTTGCGCAACAGGGCCCAAAACCGTCGAGACTATATAATTGCCGAGGGACTGGGAAGGATATGGCACCCCATCCACAATATAGAGCGGTTCACTTCCCTCTGTCCGAATGCTGTTCCTACCCCGAATCCTAACCGAGAAACCGCCCCCGGGCAATCCGGTATTTTGTACGATGTTTACCCCGGCCAATCTCCCCTGCATAGCGGCAAGAGGATTTGTAACGGGCTGGTCTTCTATTACCTTGGCGGTCACGCGGGCAATACTCCCCGTTTTCTCCTTATCGGAAACCTTGTAATAGCCAGCATTAATAACCACTTGATCCAGGGCAGTGGCATCTGCCTGCATATTAACATTTAGAATCCTCCTGCTGCCAACTGCCACTTCTTGGGTCTTATACCCCAAGTATGTAAACACAAGCGTATCACTTGAATTTGCCAATAAAGCATACCGCCCCTCTAGGTCGCTAACGCTACCACGGGCGGTGTTTTTCACCAACACATTTACCCCATTTAGCGGGCCATCGGCATCGGTAATGGTTCCACTGATGGTTTTAGGTGGAAGATTCTGGGAAAAAATTGGGGAGGTGTAGGTTAATAGGGCAAAAGTAACTGCAAGCGCAAAGCGATGCCTGTAATTATTTTTCATAATTTTGCATGGTTAAGGTTATACAATAATTTTAACGTTCTGGCCTGCTCCTCGGGTCCTGCAAAACTTGGGAGCGGGTCTTTTCATTGCGAGCAAAGCGAAGCAATCCCACGGAAAGCAAGGCGTCCACACATAGCGAGCGAAGCAAGCTACACGCCCAATCTCTACTTCTCAAGTCTCAAATCTAAAATCTCAAGTCTCAAGTCTCAAATCTCAAGTCTAAAATCTCAAGTCTCTTTTCAAATTTCTAATTCAGTAAGTAAAAAAAATCCCTTCAACCCTCCCGAAACAGTATCGGGAGGAGGTTCTAACTGGGAGAGTTTGGATCGGCCCAAGTTGAAGGGACAAGATTATTGCGAGCATAGCGAAGCAATTCCGTAATAAAAACTAAATCATCTCATAAAATCATAATGTTGGGGTGCGAGAACTAACGCAAAAGGAAGAAGCCGATGGCTTTGAAGAAAGTTGAGAAGAAAAAACCGACCAAGCCCCATACAAAAGGGCGCGGAACTCAACTTATTGTACTAGAGGTACTGGTATACCCACACACAAATAAGAGAGAACTCACGCCCCGGGCCGTGAGCATTCTGCTTATTCTCTCGTGTGTTTAAAAATTACCAGTTTTCTAGTACGAGATTCAAAGCGAGTGCTTCTAATGTTTTGCTTTTAGAAGAATCGCAAATATATGTTATTGAAACAAATATAATAATAATTTCTAAAGTTGGGATATATCCCAATAAAATTTTTTAAGAATAAAAAGAAATTGCTTTGAAACAAATATTTATGGATATCAATAGCGATTTTTTGAAGGGTATTGGAAATAAGATCATGGAATTCCGAGATAAAAATAACCAAACACAAAATGACATTAGTTTCTTGACTGGAATTGAGAACTCTGAGATAAGTCGGTATGAACAAGGTAAAATCAATATGACAATTAGTACATTTTTAAAATTCGCTCAGGCGTTAAATGTTCATCCAAAACAATTATGTGATTTTGATTTTGAAATAACAAAGTATATTAAGGATTGAGGCCTTACTAATTTTTTTTATTTTGAGGAAAAAGCCGTGCCGGTAAAATACGATTTTTTAACAGTGTCAATTGCTTCGTTTTCAGCCTGTTTCTGTTAGCTTATATTTTCAAAACACATTCTATACTATTTGAGTAGTCGGTATCAACAAAGCTTATTAAGTTAAATCAATAAAATAATGCCATAGGGAAATACTGTCTTTAAATGTCTTTCTTGTATGGCTTGAAGTATATTTTTCTACCGAAGAAAATGATGCATATTGGGAAAGTTGTTCGGTCTTCAACCAATCTATTGTACTATCGCTATTCGTATTGAATTTATGAGTTAGCCAAGCATTTACTTTGGCAAACCATTCTTCAATACTACGACTTTGAACATAAGCAAACATTCCACATACCTTTAGAGGTGAAGAGTGTTTGCCTCTTTTGAACCGTTCAATTCCGCCGCGATCTCCATATACATATTGCTCATTACTTGAACTTTCCGAAAAACGTTTCGCTTCGAATTCAATAATTGGAGATGGTTTTCTTTCTCTTGTCAATACAAAGACACCAATATCTGTTTCTTTGCCTGAATTTTCTTGGGTAGGGTTTTTTCTAAAATCATATGGGAAATAATCATGATTGTTTTCAGTTTTACATAGTTGAAAATGATGTACTAGGAAATCACTAATCCTATTTTCCCGATCTGAATCTTTAATGGTTTTATAAAAAGCAGGAAACTCAGATACATAATTATCTACAAATAACAAAATCTGTTCTATCTCATGATTGTTAGGTACAGATAAATCATTCGGTTTAGGTAATTGATATGGAGGCAGACTATCTCTAAGCATCTTGAGAACGGGCTTTTACATAATCAGCAAATACTTCATCAGCATCACGTAGCGCAATTGAAGAAAGCCAATAGCGTAATTGCTTTGGTTTTACCAAAATGATACTATCCTTACCATATAATTTCATTATTTTTTGAATGTGAACATGTTGCTGGTTAGTATCTCTTAGAGGAATAGCTTCTTGAATATACTGTTCTAAATCCGAGATTTGCTCTTCTATAGGAGAAATTTTTTCTTCACTATATTCAAAATGTACAGCAAAATAATTTTGGTTGTCTAAAATTTTGTACAGTTGGAATTTCTTATTGCTAATAAGATATATACTATTTAAAGTTTTACAAAATACATTTGAGAAGTTATTAATCTCTGTTAATAAGGGTTTTTGAAAAACTTTTTCTTCTAAAAAATTGATATGAAATTGCAGAGAGTCTTTTATCAACATCCTCTCTGTCTCAGAAACGGTATTTTTTACCTCGTCATTAATATAAGGAATGTTTAAAATATCCTCATTAAATATCGCTGTAGCTCTATTCACCAAAAGTTGGGCACTTGTGGACAAGATATAAAAACGAATAAGATCTTTTTCTTTTTTAAAATATTGATGTAAATTGATTAATTCCTTTCTATCTTCTTCAGGGGCATGTATGCCCATTATTTGATCCCTATATGATATTGGAGAATCAATCAAAAGGGTTGGTATTTCATTCTTACCTATAACTTTCTTTATCAAGAATAAAGGAGGTTGAAATAATTCAGGAATTCTTCCCCATTGATAAAATTTGCCTTTTAAAGTAAATGTTTTTAATTGCCCATATTCTGTAAAAGATCTTGTTTCGATACAAGTGCTTCCATCTAAATATGTATATTCACTATATCCTCCTTTCTTTTTCTCAAAATCAGAAGAAACTAAATCTTCGTCAGGTTTACCTTTGATAAATCCATCACCAAATACCCAATTTTTTTCTTTTCGTTTTTTCTTCAAAAAATTGCCTAAAATTGGTATCTCACTTAATCTATTAATTAACTGAACAATTCTCCCTCCTCCTAATAGATTAGCTTTCCATATGAATGGATTGATAATAGCATCATCCTGACTTAAAAAATGAAAATCATAATAGTCAAATTCCAAGTATAACCTATTTGTATTTGAAAAGGTTCTATTAGCAACTAAATGTAAAACAGACTCTGTATTAGGCTCCACTTTTTGTAAAAATATAGCAGCTGTTGCGACATTTTTTCTTCCCCACAACTTATCTGCAAGTTTAGTAAAATCGATAACTTGCAAAAGATTATAAGAAGAAAAAAACTCTTTTTTAAATTTTGTTCCTTTTTGATATAATAAAGGTCCTGATGGCTGAATCATTGATAACATCCCTTCATTCTTTAGTAGCCTCATAGATTGTACTAAAAAGTGAAGTGCAGGATTTTCATCAGGGATGTTTACATCACTTTTATATCCGATTTTTTCATTTAATTCTTTGAAGTATTTCTTTCTGCTAGGCTCTTTACCATTTACTTCGACTAAATTAAACGGCGGATTTCCGATAACCAATGAAAAATCGTATGGTGGATTATCTGTTATAAACTCAAAGAAATCTCTAGTGATAATATTATCACTCATATCTGGGAATTTTAATTTTCCCCATGTAGGTGGATCTAAATCGACTTCATCCAAAATAGCCAAAGCTAAACTGAACACAGACAACCGTATAGCATCCTGTTGAATATCGACACCATAAACACTTTTGAGTAAGAGTTCCTTTAATACTTTTAAAGACGGCTTTTCTAACTTCCCTGTTTTTTGCCATTGCTCATATCTCCACCATTGAACAATACGTTTGTATGCTTTGACTAAAAAAATACCAGAACCGCAACTTACATCAATGAGCTTAAAATCCTTTTGAGGAAGTTTAAGTGGCATACATTCATCTACAAGGGTAGAGACGATCATCTCTGGGGTATAGACAATATCTTTACTATCGGTTAGTAATTCTTCATATACGGAACTGATAACCTCCACAGGTAAATGCGAAAACGAATAAAGTCTCCAAATAACAAGTTGACCATTATCATTATTTCCGTCCAAGTAGTCAGCTAATTTTTGTACTTCACTTTTTTGAATAGCTTCTCTTGCATCAGCTTCGTTTTCTTTATGCCATTCAAATATTTTTCCGTTAAAATCTTCTGCTAATTTATCTAACAAAAGAAGTAGTTTCCCTTTGTGGATAACGTCACAGAAATCATTACATTGGAAATTATTTTTAAAATATGTTCCTGCAAAATAGCCACTTTTAGAATCTTCATCACGCTCCTCCAGATATTTAATCAAAAGACTCTGTACTAAAAGTTTTAAAGCTACATGTTTATCCAAATTGGATTCTTGTTGAAATCCTTCATAAACATTTTTAAGACCTCGAATCAAATCGCGGGTAGCTGATTGCTCAAATTGGAAACGTTGTTTATTATTCCTCTCCTCCCAAAACAATCCATCATCAAAACTTTGAGCATTAAAAGATTTTATTGCATCACCTGTTTTTCTGATGATTTCCTCTGCATAGTGTTCTTTATTTTCTTTAGGCTTTTCCCTTGCATCGAACACACTGACAGCCGATTTTTCAATAATGATGTATGCAGGGACTTGATAACCGTTCCACATATTTCTGTGGATACGATTTCGGTCCTCTATATTTAAAAATTTATGAGTATAATCAAAAATATATAATTGCGGAACAGCAGCCCTTCCATCTGGGAAATAACGAAAATAAACAGCGTCTGCATCAAACTTGCATGCAGTTTCTAATGCAAATAGAATATCGGGACTGGCAATTGCGTCGGAAAGATTTTCGTAGTTCGAAGTTAATAATACACCACTTGTTTCTCTATCAGAAATAAAGGAAAAGTTAAGCTCTTGAATATGTTTTTCAAAAACCGCTGTTGGCATTTCGTAATATAAAAACGTTATTGGTTTAGAAAGGTAAAGATACAATTTATAGGGGTCGAATTCTATTAGATTTCTTGATTAATTTAATATGATTTAAGTTCTTTTAAATTTCTACCAGAAATATTTTTGAAAACTATAAACATGTCTATTCACTGTGAGCTAATTACCCTCACCCCTTGGTTGGCGTGAGCATCCGCGCTCGTGTTTTCCTTCCCGGCGGCCACCAGACTTTACAAATAAAGGCCTATCTGTCATCGCAGCAGCAAATCGTCTGGCCGAAGGTAAATAAGCTGTTGAAAACTAAGGTGGAAACGCTTATGGCTGGGGGGAAGCAATTGGGTTTTGTATTATATTTGAAGTTAAACAGCATAACTTAATGCAGAGAACGTATGCTATTGTTTTCTTTACCACATTTTGTATATAATACTTAAAATATGAGTCCAGAAATAAAGACAGTGCTTATTACATTATTTAGTTTAACCATGGGATGGTCTCTAAATGAACTCAGCTCATATTTCAAGGCAAAAAAAGAAGAAAAAAATAGTATTAGAGAAGTTTTACATATTCAACTCAATATATGGTTTATTATTGGCAGAACTAATATTAATTTTTTTAGAAAAGCTGTAAAACAAACATTACAAAAAAGAGGTGTTAGTGATGACAATTCATTGAAGCAATTTGACTACATCTTTAAGTCATTTATAGAATCTATAATGCTTGAAATATTCTCAAAGGGAATTAAGGACATCGAATTAAAATATAAAGATAAGATAGAAAAATTAGCAATCTATTATCCTTTTTTGGCCTATAAAATTGCGGATAAACAAGTCCTCCATAATTATTTTAACACATTGGAAAGATATTTTAGAAAAGTAGAAGAAGGCTTTGGCAATACAATCTTATTAGAAGAAAAGGAAACACCTCGAGGACCAGTTACTAACGAGCAAGCAATGGATAGGCTTAGAAATTTAATAAAACCCTTTCTATACAATCAGGCAATTGAATCAATCGAAACCGATATTCTTCTAATTTCAAAAAAGTTAGGCTTTTTGAGTTATTACAGGGCTAAGGGATTTTTAAAAAGGAAGTCAGAAAAAGAATTTGTAGAAGAATACTTAGAGCAAATTGATCAACTGATTATTGAGTTTGAAAAATCAAATTTAAGCAGTAAATAATTTATTGCTTGTTGTAGCTTATTTTTAGGAAAATCAGGCCGCCAAGACTAGCGCCTCACTCCTGCCCTCATTTCCATTTGCAGCACCGCTGACTTTACTGCCAACGCCGATTCAATCCAGCACTTGAGAAGGGTGTTTCAGCGTTGAAGGACGAGGATATTCCCCACTGGACCTGCTTTTGTAAAGCGTTTCTATTTATTATTGCATTTGTAATGCTCTTGAGTGGCTTTTGAAAATGACAAAATAATTATATTTGGTATTCTCCCCGGGTTTTAAGGCCTGCTCTTAAGCTTTTCTGTATTTTACGAAAACCCGTAATACACTAAATTTTGGGCATTCTCTTTAATTATAAGAATTAAAATCTGACCCAATTGCTTGAAAACA
>JBLXCF010000008.1:144118-175062 GCA_048265145.1 Aequorivita sp. | reverse complement strand
TAGTTTAGTTTTCTAATGTCGACCAACATCCTTTCGGACGTTAATCTACGCTGTCAATTTCAATATCTCAATGAACTCTGCTTTATCAAAAAAGCCTCTATTTGCTGGTGGAACGGAGTTGAACCGCTTCCTTAATTTCCCTTCACCAATTTTATGAACTCGCCTGTTTCTCTAAGCGGGTGCAAATATACAATCCCTTTTTTTATTCCACCAAATTTAAATTCACTTTTTTTCAATGTTTTTTATTAACAACATTCAAGATGTTGAAGGCTACTTTATTAGGTTAAAAAAAAACTTTGAAGATTATTGCGATGACGTTATACCATCAACAATATTCCTATTCCTTTTTTGAATCTGGTGAAATTTAGGTTGTACTGATTGTTTCAAAAAACAAAAGAACGAAGGACAAAAGTACTATTTTTGAACAACTGTGCAAGCATGGTCATTTATTAGTTATCAACAGATTTTTTATTCCATTGTGATGTGAGGTCCATATAATTTATTGGGAATGCCGGAGCCTGACGTTCGAGTTTGTTTTCCTGAAAGGATCTTTCCAGTATATCTTCAATAAGATAGTCTTCCTTTACCTCAAAAGGCCTGTATTCTTCCTTTAGTGATATTTCGAATAAATTGGCGGTGGTATTATACCAAAAAGCACGCCAACCGGTTCGCAATTCCTTTACAAGTTCATAGGCCGTCCGTCCTGTTTGTCTGTGGATCAGTTTAACCAGAATTTGGCCTTCGGTGTGGGTAAGCTTTTTTAGCTTTTCAGAAAATTCCCCTTCAATATAATTTTGAACACGCTTGGTGTATCGCTTTTTCTCTCTTCTGCCCTCGATGGTTTTTAAGCGATCTGTCATGGTAACAAGCCTTTCGGCGGCAAGTTTTGCATAGGGATATACCTTGCGGGTTTTTCTTCTTAGAATTAAATAGCGCCGCCTGTCATCCTCTGACATAAATTTTAGCTTTTTTAAAAGATAAACTTCGTCAAGATTAATTATTTCTTGCGCTACCGTATCGCCTTCAATAATATAGTAAAAGACTTCCGTAGAATCTGAAGCTTCCTGCAGGGTCTCTTGTTTGGTTTGTGAAAATCCCGGACGGCCTCCCAAAATTAGCACACCTATATATATTATAGCAATTTTAAATTTCATTAAAAATAGATTGGTCATGATGCACAACTTCTTATCCAAAAACGTTCCAAAAATAAGCAAATTGCCTTCTTTGGCTTAACAAGAATTTGCTAATTTTACCGCTCGGAATTTTATTTTTTCTTGATAAAAACAATTTATGGCCACTTCCCTTTTAAACGACAGCTCTTTAAAATTTTTAGAACAATATCTGAACAATGCTGCCCCCACCGGCTATGAGTGGAACGGGCAAAAACTGTGGATGGAATACTTGAAACCCTATGTGGATGAATTTTTCACCGATACTTATGGAACTGCGGTTGCGGTAGTCAACCCAAAGGCAAAATTTAAGGTTGTGATTGAGGGCCATGCTGATGAAATTTCCTGGTACGTAAATTATATTTGCGAAAACGGCTTGCTCTACGTTATTAGAAATGGCGGTAGCGACCATCAAATTGCGCCCTCAAAAATCGTGGATATACACACAAAAAAGGGTATTCAAAAAGGGGTTTTTGGCTGGCCTGCCATCCATACCCGCGACAAGTCCAAGGAGGAAGCGCCAAAACCCGAAAATATCTTCATTGATGTGGGCGCAAAGGATAAGGAGGAAGTGGAAAAAATGGGGATCCACGTAGGATGTGTAATTACTTATCCCGACCAATTCCATATTTTGAATGGCGATAAATTCGTGTGCCGGGCCCTTGACAATAGAATGGGAGGATTTATTATTGCGGAAGTCGCACGCCTGCTCCACGAGAACAATATTCGCCTTCCGTTTGGGCTCTATGTTACCAATTCGGTTCAGGAGGAGATCGGCCTACGCGGCGCAGAGATGATTGCAGAGCGAATTAAGCCCAATGTGGCCATTGTAACGGATGTCACCCACGACACCACTACTCCCATGATCGACAAAAAGAAACAAGGTCTGGCAGAAATTGGCTGCGGGCCGGTAATTGCGTATGCACCTGCGGTTCAACAAAAATTGCGCGATTTGATTGTGGAAACGGCCGAAAAGAAAATGATTCCCTTTCAGCGGGCAGCCCTTTCTCGGGCAACGGGTACCGATACCGATGCATTTGCATACAGCAACGAAGGAGTGGCAAGCGCCTTGATTTCATTGCCCCTTCGATACATGCATACCACGGTGGAAATGGTCCATAGGCAGGATGTGGAAAATGTAATCAGGTTAATTTACGAGACCCTTCTAAACATAAAGGACGGGGATACCTTTAGTTATTTTGATTAAATTTAGTAACAGGCCTTACTATGGACTGTTTCAATAAAACAAACCTGCGGACCGCTGTAAATGAAAATTTTCAGCGGTCTGCTTTTTGTTATATTTACCCCAAAATGAACCATCATTGTTATTCAATTCCTTTTCCTTTGGATTGTTTCTGCCCATAACGCTAGTGTTGTACTGGGCAATAGGTTATAAGAAAATCGTGGTGCAAAATAGTTTCTTGCTGGCAGCGAGCTACTTTTTTTATGGCCTTTGGGATTGGCGGTTTTTAGCGTTGATCTTTGCCAGTTCGCTGGTAGATTATTACGCCTCCCAAGCAATCAACAACACCCAAAACCAAAGCATCAAAAAATTTTTTTTATACGGAAGTATTCTTTGGAACCTAGGCGTTCTCTTTCTTTTTAAATATTACAATTTTTTCATTGATGAATTTGCAGTGCTTTTCAATTTGAAACAGGGCGAATATGCATTCAGCACCTTAAACCTAATTTTGCCGGTAGGTCTTAGTTTTTATACCTTTCAAACCATGAGCTACACCATTGATGTGTACAAAAAACGATTTGAACCTACCAAGAATTTGTTGAACTTCCTCTGTTTTGTAAGCTTTTTTCCGCAACTCGTTGCAGGACCAATTGAGAAGGCCGCTGATCTGTTGCCCCAATTCAACAAAAAACGAAGCTTTGACGCCGTAGAGGTAAAGGACGGAATGCGCCAAATTTTATGGGGACTGTTCAAAAAAATGGTGATTGCCGACAATGCAGCACATATTGTAAATATGGTTTATGCCAATCCGGAGAATTATGGCAGTCTTTCACTGCTTTATGCCTCCTGCCTGTTCTTTGTCCAGATTTATGGCGATTTTTCAGGCTATTCTGATATTGCCATTGGAACCGCCAAACTGTTCGGTTTTAAGCTGAGCAAAAATTTCAACCTCCCTTATTTGGCCAAAAGCGTAACGGATTTTTGGCAACGGTGGCACATTACATTAACGCGCTGGTTTACAGACTATGTTTACTTTTCACTGATTCAAAAAAAATTGCGGAGTAATAGCAGGCGCATGGGCGCAATAATGCTTACCATGATTTTGATTGGGCTATGGCACGGCGCGGATTGGACATTTATAATTTTTGGAGGTTTCCAAGGGTTTTTGATTATCCTGGAGCGAACCCCACTGAGCAAGGACAGAAAATCCAGCATATTTCACAGATCCTCCATTCCGCTTTTGCTCTTGCCTATTTTCAGCACTACTTTTATCATTATTTCAAGCATCCTTTTCAGGAGCCAAAACCTGGATGCAGCAGGAACTATTTTTTCGCGGATTCTGGATTTTATTCCCAGCGATCAGCTTGGTTCCTTGGTAGATAAGCGTTTTCTGTTATTTTTGTTTTTAATGGTGGCCTTGGAGGTACTTACCCGCTTCAAGGATTTTCCCCTAACCCGAATGGACCGGACTTTCAGCAGACCCATTCGTTGGATATTTTATTACGCGCTACTTTTTTTAATATTTCAATATGCCGCACCAAAGGAAACCTTCATTTATTTTCAATTTTAGTAGGGCGCAGACGCAATTATTAAAAACTTGCGGGCTCTTTTTTGCGCCCGTCATTATTGTTTATTTTTTATTGGAACACCTCGTTATTGCCGTGCCAACAAACTACAAAATTGTTGGAAGGCAGTTAGACCACCATTCGCAGGAAATTGAATTGATGGCCTTGGGTTCTTCCCAAATGAAATGTGCTTTTAATCCCGCTCTTTCTTCAAAAATGGCAATAAATTTTGGATCCACTTCCCAGCATCACAACGAGGATTTTGAAATTTTAAAAGGTACAATCCAACGACTTCCCAAATTAAAATTTGTGTTGATGGAGGTATCTTTCAACCATTTGGAACTTCCCCATCATCCCACAGATTTTTGGAAAAATTCGGTTTACCTAAAATATTATAATGTGAATGCTTTTGGAAGACCCACTTGGTTCAAGGACCGATTGGTCTATCTCTCCAATCCGCGATTTTATTCAAGAAAAATTTATACCTATTATTTTTTGAGGGATGTAAACACACAATTGAATGAATTTGGTTTTGACACCCAAAATTATCGCGGAAGTTTCCAGCAATTAAATTATGATGAAGCAAAAATTGCGGCCCATTTATTTCGAATTAGCAATCGCGCAGATGAGTCAACCTTAAGGAAAAATACCGACTATCTTTACGAAATGCTTGATTATATGCAACAACACAACTTAAAAGTAATTATTGCAACCATCCCTTTGTACAAGACCTACCTAAAAAAAAGAAAGATCCCCATTGTAAATAGACGCGACAGTGTTCTTGCCCTCATTGAAAAAAAGTATAAAAACGTGCTGCTTTTAAGGGAAGAAACAGATAGCCTACATTTTAGCGTGAAGGATTTTCTGAATGAAAACCATTTAAACCCCGATGGCGCCAAAAAATTTACGGCCTTGGTCAATCAAAAACTGGATGGTTTTAATTAAAGTCGGTTCAATCTTTTAAAAACACCCTCTCGCCTCCTCCTTGAGATTATAGGCGACTACTTACCATACAGTAATAGTGATAGTTCCCCATTAGAGCAAGCGTGATCCAAAGGTTTTAAACGGCACCTAAAAATTTACAACGAATGTCTGGCTAAAATTTTTATAATTTATTGGGAAATTGTTACTTGCATCGCCAAATGAAACTACAACTAACCTGTTTTCTGCTACTGTGCGCCTCTTGGGGTTTTGCCCAAAACGAAACCAACTGGAAAAAAAGTGCCTTTTCGATAACGCCAGAATTGCTACTTGGGTTAACGATGGACTCCAACGATGGGTTTCCAGAAACCCAATTGCAGAAACAAGTTGTCTTTAGCATCGGCAACCTTCACCAAAACAATCCACAGGAATGGGCACAACGATTAAAAGCGCCAAAAACCGGACTTTCCGTGGGCATTACAGATTTCGGAAATTTAGACAGCTTGGGCCTTGCCTTTACCGTCCTGCCATTTATCGAATTCAAGGCTTTCCGGAGCCAACGCTGGAAGGTTTTAACCGGTATTGGTGCTTCCTATTTCACAAAAAAATTCGATCCGCTTTTAAATCCGAGAAATCAAGCCGTAACCACAGACCTAACCTGGGCTTTTCGATTATATCTCTATTATACTGTTTTTTCCACCAAACATATCGATTGGCGCGCCGGATTAGGCTATTCGCACCATTCCAATGGCCACACGCGACTATTGAATCAGGGCTATAATTCATTTTTGGCAGGGGTTTCTGCGGAAATAAAAAATCCTTGGCGGCGGCCGGAGTTGCATGCCGCTACCGTTCCATTCAAATCCAAGCGAACTGTTTATGACTATTATTCCCTGCGAGGCGGAATCGGCCAAAATGTTTTCGCTTTGGCATTCAATGATAAAAAAAGTGTCTACACCCTTGCGGGGGAATATGGCCGGGTTTACAACAATACCTTCAAAATAGGCTTTGGTTTTTACTACCGGTTCTACCAACATTATTATGACTATATTGAAGGAAATGAATCGTTGGTACAGCCGGGAAGGGAATTTGATTACTTCCGCAGCAACCCATGGTATTACGCATCCAATTTAGGAATCAGTGTGCACGGCGAAATCTTTCTAAACCACGTGGGCATCGATCTGCAATTAGGATACAACCTGCACAAACCGGCGTATAAAGTGGATTGGCGCATTAATGAAGGTTGGGATAACACGCCAAGGGAAATTCCTAAAAGCTGGGTCCTGGGGGAATTGGACGGCACCTATAAAAAGAAACATAGAATTTCTTCGCGTCTGGGCCTGAAGTATTATTTAATAGGAATGGAAAAAGCGCCAAAAAACAATTTCTTTGTAGGGGCGAGCTTGAACGCAAATCTCGGACAGGCAGATTTTTCTGAACTCAGCGTTGGATATGTGCACCGCTTTGCGCTAAGGACCGCAAACTAAAAGGCTACTTTTTCTTGGAAAGATAGTTTGCTATGTTTTTTTCAATTCGTTCGTGGATATTGGAAACATCGGCCTTTACAAATTTTTCACCAGTAATATTCTCATAAAGTTCAATGTATCTCTCTGAAACCGTTTCAATATATTGATCGCTCATAACAGGAACTTTTTGGCCTTCCAAACCCTGAAAACCGTTTTGGATTAGCCATTGCCTAACAAATTCCTTGGATAGTTGTTTTTGCGGTTGGTTGTTTTTCTGACGGTCCGCATATCCTTCGGCATAGAAATACCGCGAGGAATCTGGGGTGTGTATTTCATCAATCAGTACAATTTTACCCTCCTTAGTGGTTCCGAATTCATACTTCGTATCCACTAAAATGAGGCCCCGTTTTGAGGCAATTTCACTTCCGCGCTGAAAAAGTTTTCGGGTGTAATCTTCCAGTTGAAGGTAGTCTTTTTCCGCAACAATCCCCCTTCTTAAAATATCCTCCCGTGAGATATCCTCATCGTGCGCTCCCATTGCTGCCTTGGTAGCGGGTGTGATGATGGGCTCTGGAAATTTATCGTTTTCCTTCATCCCCTCCGGCATGGCTACACCGCACAAGAGCCTTTTTCCGGCCTTATACTCGCGGGCCGCATGACCGCTTAAATAGCCGCGGATCACCATTTCAACTTTAAAAGGTTCACACGCCTGCCCTATAGCAACATTGGGGTCGGGCGTGGCAATCAGCCAGTTTGGAACCAAGTCTGCCGTGTCGCGCATCATCTTGGTTGCAATTTGGTTCAGGATTTGGCCCTTGTAAGGAATTCCCTTCGGCATAACCACATCAAAGGCGCTCAATCGATCGGTAGCCACCATTAACAGGATGTTGTTTTCTAAGGTATAGACTTCGCGGACCTTTCCTCGATACACCTTCTTTTGGCCAGGAAAGTTAAAATTTGTTGCGGTTATTGTGTTGCCCATTTCTATTTTCGATTTACGAATAATGAATGATGAATTATAATTTTTTAGAGATTTTTGTGGAAGTAAACTTGACCGAAACCAGCTTCAAAATTACCTCATTCCACATTTTCGATATTTTTGTAGGCGGCAATAACCTCCTTTACCAAACGGTGCCGGATAACGTCCTTGTCGTCCAGATAGATCATACCAACGCCCTTCACGTCCTTCAGCACCAACAAAGCTTCCTTTAGCCCCGAAATAACACGGCGAGGAAGGTCAATCTGGCCGGGATCGCCCGTTATCA
The DNA here is from genome assembly GCA_048265145.1 of Aequorivita sp. Lineage (GTDB taxonomy): Bacteria > Bacteroidota > Bacteroidia > Flavobacteriales > Flavobacteriaceae > Aequorivita. The sequence continues at coordinate 167,493 of JBLXCF010000008.1, read as the reverse complement.
TAAACTTTGCGTTTTTGCCCATTCGGGTCAAGAACATTTTCATCTGTGCGTGCGTGGTGTTTTGGGCTTCGTCCAAAATTACAAATGCATTGTCCAGCGTTCTGCCGCGCATGAAGGCAAGTGGTGCAATTTGGATTACCCCGGTCTCGATATGTGAAGCTAATTTTTCAGCGGGAATCATATCGCGGAGCGCATCGTATAATGGCTGCATGTAGGGATCCAACTTCTCCTTTAAATCTCCCGGAAGAAAACCCAAATTTTCGCCGGCCTCAACGGCAGGCCTTGTTAAAATAATTCGCTTCACTTCTTTGTCCTTCAGGGCTTTAACAGCAAGGGCAACCCCTGTATAGGTCTTCCCGGTTCCCGCGGGTCCTACTGCAAAAACCATATCGTTTTTGCTCATAAGGGCTACCAATTTGCGTTGGTTTGCAGTTTGGGCCTTCACCGGTTTGCCGCTAACCCCGTGAACGATAATTTCACCACTGCCTATTGGGGTTTCGTACTCTTCTTTATTTCGGCTCAGCAACACCCTTTCAATAACATTTTCATCGATCCGGTTGTATTTTGCGAATTGCTCCAAGAGCATATTGATCCGCCTGTCGAATTCCTCCAGAACGTCCTCATCTCCGTAGGCCTTGATTTTATTTCCCCGGGCAACGATTTTCAATTTTGGAAAATATTTTTTTAATAGATCAATATTTGAATTTTCAAGTCCGAAGAATTCCCTAGGACTCGTATCGGTAAGTTCAATGATAAGTTCGTTCAAAAGGCGGCGTTTATTTAGGTGTTAGACTGCTAGTATTGTTGGTTGTCGGTTTTTTTAAAGCTTAAAGCAAAAAGCTATTGGCTTCGAAAGGAAAAAAATGAATAAAAATTGTTCTGCGTATTCATTTTAAATGGAGGAAAAAGATCGATGATTTCTAATGATTTCCATAATTCTTTATTCCTTAAAAAATAGTTTTGCCTCTAACAAAAGTAACCTATTTTTGCGGTAATCCTTTTAAGAAAATATCAACAATATAATATGCCAATAATCACGCTTACTACAGACTTCGGGGAAAAGGATCACTTTGTGGGTGCGGTTAAGGGAGCAATTTATTCGGAAATGGAAGATGCCAAGATTGTTGATATCTCGCATGGCATTTCGCCATTCCATCTACAGGAGGCGGCCTACATAATCCAAAACGCATACAAGAGTTTTCCTTCGGGAACCATCCATATAATTGGAGTAGATTCCGAACTCAACCCGGAAAACAAACATATTGCGGTTTTTATGGATGGCCACTACTTTGTTTGCGCGGACAACGGCATAATTTCCATGCTTACCTCAGAAATGCGTCCGGATAAAATTGTGGAAATCAACATTCACGATCGCCTAATCAGCAATTTCCCTGTGTTGGATGTTTTCGTGAAGGTGGCCAGCCACATTGCCCGCGGCGGCACTCTGGATGTTATAGGAAAACAAATATCGGAAATTAAGGAACTCACCGGCATTCGTCCCGCGGTTAGCAATTCCCTGGACCAGATCTATGGCACTATTATCTATATTGACAACTATGGAAACGCAATTAGCAACATCACCAAAAAATTGTTTGAGGAAATTGGTCGCGGCCGTGATTTCGTGATCAATGCACGAACCGTTAATATCAGAAAAATACACACCCATTACAGCGACGCCATCAATTTTGAAAACCCCATTGAAAAGCGCGAAGAGGACGGAAAGAAACTGGCCCTATGGAATTCATCCAACTATCTGGAATTGGCCATTTACAAAAGCAGTTCCAAAACCGTCGGGAGCGCTTCCTCCCTTTTCGGATTGGAATATCGAGACCCTATTATGGTCAGTTTTTTATCAAACAAATAACTATGTTCACAAGAATTGTAAAAATGGAGTTTGAAAAAGAGCAGGTACCTGCTTTTCTTTCTAATTTTGAAGCGGTAAAGGAGCAGATTCGAAATTTCCCCGGCTGCACGTTTTTGGAACTTTATAAAGCTAAAAACGACGAAACAATCTTTTTCACATACAGCCGTTGGAAAGAGGAGACCGATTTGGAAAACTACCGAAACAGCAATCTTTTCAAGGAAGTTTGGAGGGCAACAAAACCAAAGTTCAAAAGCAAAGCCGAAGCTTGGAGCGTGGATACCCTTGTTAGTTTGTAGTTTTTGTGTTTAGAAAAGAATAAAAAACTTGGCGCCTTTGCGTCTGTGCGAGCAAAATGATTTCAATAATAATACGCGAAATAAATTCCTTCTTTAGCAGCACCATTGGCTATTTGGTGATTGCCGTTTTTTTGGTGATAAATGGTTTGTTCCTCTGGGTTTTCGGCGGAAATTATAATATTTTGGATTCAGGATTCGCCGATCTTTCCCCCTATTTTGAACTTGCACCCTGGGTATTGCTTTTTTTAATTCCTGCCGTGTGCATGCGCGCCTTCAGCGACGAAATGAAAATGGGCACGTTGGAACTTTTATTGACGAAACCCATTTCGCTCAAACAAATTGTATTGGGAAAATATTTTGGAGCGGTTATTTTAATAGTGATTGCCTTAATTCCAACAGTTCTCTACGTTTACACGATTTCGGAATTGGGCAATCCGCCCGGAAACTGGGACCTCGGCGGCACCATCGGTTCCTATATTGGTTTGCTGTTTTTGGTACTCGCCTACACGTCCATCGGCATATTTTCGTCCACCCTTTCGCAGAACCAAATCGTTGCTTTTATAATTGCCGCGTTTCTCTGTTTTGCGCTTTATTATGGGTTTGAAGGTTTTGCCTCTTCTACTTTCAATATTTCAAATTGGGGAATGAAAGCGCATTTTGATAGTGTGGCGCGCGGCGTTTTGGACACGCGGAATTTGATTTATTTTTTGAGCGTGACAGTGTTTTTTATCGCGTTGACTATTTTAAAATTGAAGGAACAATAATGAAGACTTCAATTAAAAAAAATATCGTTTCAATAGCCCTTTTGATTGGGGGTTTAATTCTGTTGAATGTCCTCGGAAACAATTTTTACAAACGTTTTGACCTTACGCAGGACAAGCGTTTCACCCTTTCCGAGCAGGCAAAGGAAATTGTTGAAAAAATTGATTCGCCCATCGTTGTGGATGTGTTTCTGAAAGGAAATTTCCCACCAGAATTCCGAAAATTGCAGACCGAGACCGAACAGCTTTTGGAAGAATTTTCGGCCTATAATAACAATATAAAATTTGAATTTGTTGACCCTACCGAAAAGGGAAATGAGGCATTCCAATCGCAATTTGAAAAATTTGGGTTGACACCGGCGCAAGTTTCCGTTACCGAAAATGGCAAACAAAGCACAGAGCTCGTTTATCCGTGGGCGCTTGCGCATTATAACGGAAAATCGGTAAAAATCGGTTTGCTGAAAAACCAATTGGGCGCCACTTCCGAGGAGCGCGTGAACAGTTCCCTCCAAAATCTGCAGTACGCCTTTGCCGATGGTTTTAAAAAATTGGCCACCCCAAAGTCGAAAAAAGTGGCTGTGCTGAAAGGCAATGGAGAATATGACGATAGATACATTGCCGATTTCTTCGGAACGCTCCGCGACTATTATTACATCGCACCCTTTACGCTGGACTCTGTATCCGTCAATCCAGAAAAAACCCTGCGGGCACTCAAGAATTTTGATTTGATCGTAGTAGCGCGGCCTACCGAAGCCTTCAGCGATTCCGAAAAATATGTGCTGGACCAATTTATTATGGACGGGGGCAAATCGCTGTGGTTGATGGATGCGGTGCAGCTGCAATTGGATACCGTTTCGGGCAATACCTTTGCCTTTGGATTGGATCTGAATTTAAACGATTTCTTTTTTAAATATGGTCTGCGCATCAATCCTTCTTTGGTAAAGGATGTTTATTCAGCGCCCATAGTGCTGGCCACCGGCGATGAGCGCGAAGCCCAATACAGCCGCTACCCGTGGTTTTTTAGCCCGTTGAGCAGCAGCGCCAATAACCATCCAATTGTTGCGAATCTGGAAGCCGTAAAATTTGATTATGCCAGCCCTTTGGATACCCTTCCGAATAGTATTAAAAAAACGGTGCTTCTCTCCACCTCCCCAATTTCCAAAATTGTGGGGCTTCCCTTCCCTATTGATTTTGATTCTGAAATTCCGAAAAATCTGCAAATTGTGAACGAGGGTCCCGACCCAAATGAATTCAACGCTGGCGAAATTCCGTTGGCTGTTTTGCTGGAAGGCGCATTTACCTCGGTATATAAAAACCGCGTTAAACCGTTTAAACTGGAGGGAAATCTTAAAGATATAGACAATGGTAAAGAAACTAAAATGGTGGTGGTCAGCGATGCCGACATCATTAAAAACCAAATGCAGGGCAACCGTCCGTTGGAACTTGGCTTTGATAAAATGACCAGCCAATTTTACGGCAACAAGGAATTTTTGCTCAATACGGTAAATTATCTTTTGGACGACAGCGGACTTATAAACATTCGTACACGCCAAATTGCCGTTCCATTTCTGGATCCACAAAAAACCACGGAGGGACGCACCAAGTGGCAGGCGGTTAACATACTGTTGCCCTTGGGTTTATTGCTTCTTTTTGGAACAGCCTTCGGTAGGTATCGCAAAGGGAAATACACGCGGTAAATGTTAATAAGTTTGTTTTAACAAACACTTCAATTGAAATATATTTGTGCTTCGGCTACGTTCAGCAACCTTTATTTTTTGGATAGGATCAGTAATTTTGGGGTTGACGTACAATTTAGAATTATTTCATAAAATATATAAAAATGAAATTCATCGTATCGAGTTCTTATCTATTAAAGCAACTGCAAGTCCTTGGTGGCATCATCAACAACAACAATACCTTGCCTATTTTAGATAATTTTCTTTTCAATTTAGATCAAAAATCCCTTACTGTTTCGGCTTCGGATCTGGAAACCACCATTTCCTCAAAACTGGAGGTGGAAAGTACCGAAAAAGGTATGGTTTGCATACCTGCACGGCTTTTGCTGGAAACGCTTAAAACCTTTCCGGAACAACCCTTAACTTTTACCGTTGAAGACAACAATACCATAGAAATTAGTAGCAGCCACGGTAAGTATGCCCTTGCGTATGCCAGCGGCGAAGAGTTTCCGAATGCGGTGGAATTGAAGGATCCTTCCTCCACAGTTGTTCAGGGCGATGTACTGGCAACCGCAATAAGCAAGACCATTTTTGCTTCGGGCAATGACGACCTTCGTCCGGTAATGAGCGGGGTGTTCTTTCAATTTTCATCCGATAATTTAGTGTTCGTGGCCACAGATGCCCACAAATTGGTAAAATATACCCGCGATGATATCAGCGCTTCGCAAACGGCTGAATTTATTATGCCGAAAAAACCACTCAACCTTCTAAAAAGTATTTTGATGGGCAGTGAGGAAGAGGTCACCATTGAATATAACGACAGCAACGCAAAGTTCAGTTTTGAAAACACCGAAATGATCTGCAGACTGATTGACGGTAAATATCCAAACTATGAAGCCGTAATTCCGAAAGAAAACCCAAATAAATTGGTGATTAACAGAAACCAATTTTTGAATTCCGTTCGCCGGGTTTCCATTTTCTCCAGCAAGACCACCCACCAAATCCGTTTGAAGATTGCAGGCGCGGAGCTGAACATTTCCGCAGAAGATATTGATTACAGCAACAAAGCCGAGGAGCGATTGACTTGTGACTACCAAGGCGACGACATGCAGATTGGCTTCAACAGCCGTTTCCTTACCGAAATGCTCAATAACCTGACCAGCGATGATGTTTCCTTGGAAATGAGCCTACCCAACCGTGCAGGAATTTTAACTCCTGTTGACGGCTTGGACGAAGGGGAAACTGTAACCATGCTCGTAATGCCGGTTATGTTGAACAATTAGAAAAAATAACAAAAATATAGTATTAAAGGTCTGCCCTCGGGCAGGCTTTTTTTATTGAAAAATATTGAAAAATTGTTGATGACACCTTTTGGTCCGTACCGATGTTGGCTTATAGTTAATTTATAAATCCACATGTTGTGAGATCTCTTTACAACACCGTCATCTTTATTGTGCTGGTAACTGTGGCTGCCCACGCCCAGACTATTGATGTTATTACCAGGTTGAACGACCCCTCACGATTGTTGCTGGACGGCAACGACAATAAAATTTCCGTAAAGGATCTTTCAAACGGCTCCAACAGTACCACCGATTTGGTTACAGGTTTAAACCTTCCGCTCGATATTGAACTTGCCGTACCCACACTCTATATTTTGGAGAACGGCGCGAACAAAATTTCCAAAGTTGAGAATATTTTAGGCGTAGAAACCCAAAAATATACCCTAAACCATCCCTTGTTCCCGAACCCAACTTCAGATTATCTGGAAATTGCTAACGTAGAGGAAGTGTTTCTTTCACAATATACAATCTTTTGGGCACTGAAATTTTTAGCGGGACAATTTTACCCAATGAAAAAATAGACAAGCACAATCTAAGCCGGGGCACCTATTTTCTTTGTTTGGGCAACGGCGCAAATTATCAATTTATTAAAAAATAAATCCTTAAACCATTTTAAACCAAATTCACAATTTTATGAAAACATTGAAAACCCTATGCATTCTTTTTCTTGCCACCTTAGTCCTTTCTTGTTCCAAAAAGGACGATGACGGCGATGGTGGCGGCGCACCTCCCGCTGAATTTAAGGCCACCCTGAACGGCGGAAGTTTTGGCAGTAATTATATTGCGGAACTTGGAAATTATTCAACCGACAGTACCAACGGAATCACCATTGCGGTTACCGACTCCAATTTAAACATCATCCGGATATTTATGAATGAAACCGGAGGGTTTGATACGGTAATTAAGGAAATAGGCAATGTGGACGGAAACGGCTTTGTTACAAACGTAATAATCCGCGACCAACAGGCAATGATTACCTACAACTCCACGGAAGGTAGAATCGTTATTAATGAAAACAAATCAAATCCAGAAATGGAGGGCGGCCGATTGATTTCTGGCACTTTCGATGTAATAGCCAGTATAAATACCGGCGAAACTGTGACCATGACAGGCACTTTCAAAAATATTGCCTATTGATTACAGACCGCAAAAACAGGCAAAGGGAGATTGAACAGCTCCCTTTTTTTGTTTTTATACATTTGGCGGTAAAAGTGATACCTTTGCAGCCAATGGAACACACAGACACCATAGTGGCAATGGCTAGCCCTGCCGGGGCTGGAGCGATAGCGGTAATCAGGATTTCCGGACCTGGTGCTTTTGCAATTGCCTCCTCCATGTTCAACTCCGTTTCCGGTAAAAAGCTGCAAAGGCAAAAAACCCACACGGTGCATTTGGGCCATATTAAAGATGGTGAACGGATAATTGATGAGGTTCTCGCTACCATTTTTAGAAATCCGAACAGTTATACGGGCGAAGATGTGGTTGAAATTTCCTGCCACGGTAGCAATTATATTCAGCAGGAAATTATCCAGCTTTGTCTTCGGAAAGGCTGCCGAATGGCGCAAGCGGGCGAGTTTACCCTACGGGCCTTCCTAAACGGCAAAATGGACCTGAGCCAAGCCGAGGCGGTGGCAGACCTCATCGCCAGCGACAGCGCAGCCAGCCATCAATTGGCAATGCAACAGATGCGCGGTGGTTTCTCTTCTGAAATTAAACGACTTCGAGAAGAGCTTCTAAATTTTGCGTCCTTAATTGAATTAGAATTAGATTTTGCTGAAGAAGATGTAGAGTTCGCAAATCGTGAGGACTTCCAAAAGCTAATTTCTAAAATTACTCACGTTCTTAAACGACTTATAGATTCGTTTGCCACAGGAAACGTGCTTAAAAACGGTATTCCCGTTGCAATTGTTGGCGAGCCCAATGTGGGAAAATCTACCTTGCTTAACGCCCTGTTAAACGAAGAACGCGCTATTGTTAGCGACATTGCGGGTACTACCCGCGATACTATTGAAGATGAAATTACCATTGGCGGAATTGGTTTTAGGTTTATAGACACGGCAGGAATTAGAGATACAGCCGATGTTATTGAAGGGTTAGGAATTAAAAAAACTTTCGAAAAAATTGAGGCCGCCCAAGTTGTTATTTACTTATTCGACGCTCAAAAATTTCAGGTTTCGGGCACTAAATTTCAAATTGAAATTGAAACGATTAAAAACAAATACCCCCTTAAAAACTTGGTAATTGTTGCCAATAAAGTAGATAAACTAACCGAAGAAGAGGTAAATCAGTTAAACGAAACTTTAAACGCTGTAAAAGGTGCATCGCATTTGTTACTCTCGGCGAAAACAAAATTAGGCGTTGAAGAACTTCAAAATAAACTCCTCGATTTTGTAAATACAGGTGCCCTTCGTAACAATGAAACTATTGTAACCAACGGTAGGCATTACGATGCAATGATTAAAGCTTTGGAAGAAATTACAAAGGTGCAGGATGGCATAGACAACGGGTTAAGTGGCGATTTATTAGCCATAGATATTCGTCAAGCTTTATATTATTTCGGCGAAATTACAGGCGAAATATCTAACGACGAGCTACTGGGAAACATTTTTGCTAATTTCTGCATCGGAAAGTAATTACATTTCCTTTTCTACCCTAAACCCTTCTTTTTCTTACTATTAGAGTGTTTTTCTTTCCTTTATTTGTTGCTAATTTTCCTTTTTATTGCTTATATTTGTTTCTAATCTGTTGCTAATAGCAACAGATCTGTTGCTAACAACAGATTTTTTAGACCGTGGCGAAGTGATGTTACATACAGATACATTCTGATATCTCCAGTTATCTCCGGTGACAGAAACAAGCCCAAAAAGATTATGCAATGAGCAGCAACATCGAAATATTAAAAATTTGTCAGCACTGCGAAAAGACATTTATCGCACGAACCACGGTAACCAAATTCTGTAGTCACAAGTGCGCTTCCAGAAATTACAAAAAGCGGAAGCGTGAAGAGAAAATTAAGCAAGTAGCTCCGGTAAGTGTTCAACGAATGGAATTCAATCAAGAGCAATTAAAGGACAAGGACTTCTTAAGTATAGATGAAACCTGCAAATTATTAGGTACAAGCCGAATGACGATATATCGTCAGATTAAGAGCGGAAACATAAAAGCCGGAAAAATTGGGAGACGTACCATTATCCAGAGAACCGAAATCGATAAACTTTTTCAATAATGAAGGTAACACTAAGAAAACGCAATCAAGGTGGTAAAACCAGTTTATACTTGGATTATTACCACAAAGGTAAACGCAAAGCCGAATACCTTAAACTCTACCTTGACCCCGCGGCCAAAACCAAAGAAGCGAAAGAAGTCAACAAGAAGACCTTGCAGTTAGCAGAAACCATTCGGGCCCAGCGACAAATCGAAATCCAAAACGGCGTATATGGTTTCAGGGACAACGAAAAACTAAAAGCCAGCTTCACCAATTATATTGAGTTACTTACTGAAAAAAGAAAAGACAGTACCGGCAATTACGGCAATTGGGACAGTATGCTAAAGCATTTAAAAGCTTACATTCCTTGGGATATTACTTTTGCCGAAGTAAACAGAGAATTTGTCCAGGGCTTTAAAGAGTTCCTGGATAAGGAAGTAAAAACGAAAGGCAACCAAAGTCTTTCCCAGAACTCCAAATACTCATATTTCAATAAACTTAGAGCGGCATTGAAACAAGCTGTTAAAGACGGCATCATTCCCACCAATCCGGCAGAAGGAATTGATGGTTTTAAGCAAGGCGAACCTCAGCGCGAATTCCTAACCCTTGAAGAACTTCAAGCTGCGGTTAAAGCGGAATGTGAAATTCCACAAATGAAAACAGCTTTCATATTTTCTTGCTTAACTGGATTACGCTGGTCAGACATAAATAAACTACTTTGGTCAGAAGTTCAGCACTCTAATGAAATGGGTTATTACATTCGATTTCGACAAAAGAAAACCCAAGGTGTAGAAACCCTCCCTATCTCAGAGCAAGCCTTCGGCTTGCTTGGTGAGCGTCAAGATAAGGACGAAAGAGTTTTCAAAGGATTAAAATATTCCGCTTGGCATAATCTAAAATTACAGCAATGGGTAATGAAAGCCGGTATATCTAAAACTATTACTTTTCATTGCGCCAGACATACGTATGCAACTTTACAGCTAACCGCAGGCACTGATATTTATACGGTTTCAAAACTTCTTGGTCACAGAGAGTTAAAAACCACCCAGATATATGCTAAAGTTATTGACGAAAAGAAGAAGGAAGCAGCAAACAAAATACAACTTGACTTATGAGTGTTCGTATAAAAGTATTAGATGAGATTTTAAATCACGGTTTACGTCCTTGGCTGGATCATAACAGCTTAGATGAAATATTCTATTCCAAATTCCATAGCTTAAAAGAATACAGGTCAAGACATCCTCTGCAATTTGAAATTAAATTTGAACGGCCATTTGACAATAAGACCAAGTATTACAATCTCTTAATCCGCAATGCCATCAAATCCCATTTTGATACCATTTACGAGGCTATGGTTGAAGATAGAAACGAGAACCTCATTCATTATTACCTAAACGATATTTTAAACAAGCGTTTAAAAACTCATTTAAAAGACCTTGGAAAACTTTTGAAAGAAAAGGATTTTACACTTTCCTACATTGACCCAAAAAACACATCCTATCAATTAGACCAGGTACATAAGGCGAATACTTTTATAATGCAATTACTCAAAATTGCACTTATGCAGCTATATCTGGAAGTACAGGAAACCTTTAAAGAATGGGTGAACGATGAGTTTATTGTAGAGGACTTTTATACGCAGCTTCTTAATGAACCTATTCCCGATAAGCTTCCCATCAAGAAAAATGAGATTATAGAAGTTGAACCGGAACCATCTCTAAGGCCTAAGGCGAATTTAAAAGAAAAGCCTATTCAATTCTATTCTTTCTTTTACAAGCAGTACAACACCAACCCCGATAAGCTACAAGATCTATGGGTTAGCCTAAAGCATAATAACTTTATTCATCCAGACACACATCTTTCATCATTTAAAAAGATTTTTTCAGGGACAGAAATTAATACTCCTATTACTTGGACTGGTTTGCCAAGTGATTTGTACTATTTTATAAAACGTATTCATACTGATTTAAAGTTAGTAGAATACTTAAAACTAAAAATATGGGAAGTCACAGTAATCTGTTTCGTAGATGAAAACGGCCAACCGTTTCAACGAAATCAGTTCAGGTCATTAAAAAGACCAAATCTCACTGGTGACAAAATCGATAACATTGTAAACCTATTAAAATAGGTTACTCTGCACTTTACACTTCTTATTCTTTTTCTATTTTTCTTTAGCCCTTGTTTTATCTTAACAAGGGTTCTTTCCTTTGTTCTACCACTCTGCACTCTGCACTCTACACTGCACCTACTTCCTTCACCCCATAACAGCCCAATAGTCACCCTACTTTAGCCCTGTATTCGGAAATCGAATATGACTTTTGGCCAAAAGTCTTTTACTAATTCTTTAATCCAAAATAAAATGGAAGAGATATTAAAAAGGCTTGAAATTATAGAAAAGCACGTATTAGATCAGAACATCATTCTGAAGAATGTACTCAACTTCAATGAAGCTTGTAAGTACTTAGAACTATCACAATCCCACTTGTATAAACTTACAAGTGCCGGTACTATTCCACATTACAAACCTAATGGTAAGAAGCTGTATTTCAATCGTGCCGAATTAGAGGAGTGGCTATTGCGTAACCGCAATACCACCCAAGAGGAAATCGACAAGGAAGCAGCTAACTATCTAATCAAGAAAGGGAGGGTAAAGCTATGATAGAAATAATTGATTTGCTCCAGGCACTCTCCCAAGAGCTAAAGGACATTAAAGACCGTATCGATATCATCAGGGCAACGAGAGCAGAACGCCTAAAAGATACGTGGATTGACAACCAAGACGTAATGCAAACGCTCCACATAAGTCAGCGCACCTTGCAGACGCTTCGTTCAAATGGAACCATACCATACAGTAAAATTCGCGGAAAATTTTATTACAAGGTATCGGACATAGAAAAGCTGTTACAGGCAAATTATTATAACCCAAATTTCAAATGCGATGGAAATAAGTAAAGAAGCAATTCTAAACAAAACGCATTATGGGTTGAAAATTTATGCCTACATCCTACGGCAGTATTATCCTAAATCAGTCCTTTCCCTAAAGGGAAGGGACTGCGGGATAACCCGCAACCCATTTAATGGCGGTAAGGACACATTACAAATAAATATTGTTGATAATGTTGCCCGGCACTATGACACTGAATTAACCGATTTTAAAGGAGATATTTTTGATTTTGCATCCTATCATTTTAAAACCTTGAATGATGAGGATTTATTGCTAAAACTAAATGAAGAGTTACATCTGCGTATTGGTCAAAAAAACAGCTTTTACAATCAGGAAGAACTCCAACCTACGGTTGAGTTCCCTGATACCATAACACAGGCTTCGCCCGTGTTCAGCTATTTTCAAAAACCGATAACCAATATTATCCCAAATCGGCAAGCCTCTTTGGTTGAGGTGTTCCACCTCATTAGAGGAACTGATTTCGCTACGTGTACAAGTACACTACGCAAAATTCAAGACGTTAAAAAAGCTCGGAAATACAAAGCTTCTAATTTCGATTATGTTACTTTTTCTGGTGAATTTTCTAAAAGGAATGATAAGAACCTTAAAAAACATTCAGGTCTTCTAACCATTGACTTTGACCACATTCCTGATATTTACACTTTAAAAGAAAGTTTACTCCAGGATCAATATTTCGAAACTGAACTTCTATTTACATCCCCTTCCGGGGATGGTTTAAAATGGATAATTCCTATTGAATTAATCAAAGTCAAACATCAAGATTATTTCAAGGCAGTTGCCAATTACATCCAGCAAACTTATAGTCTGGAAGTAGATGGCTCAGGCAAAGACATTTCAAGAGCGTGTTTTTTACCGCACGACCCCAATGCATTTATTAATCCAAAATACCTTTAGATAATGGAGAAACCCAAAACACACACTTATATATCCTTTTACATATATGTGTTTTGGATTCACGAATACCTTAACTCAAAATTAAAAAAATATGAGTAAAAAAACGTTTAATCCGTTGGAGTGGATGGAAAACCCAAACCAACAGCAGCAACATACAGAACAGAATTATCAACAACTTACAGACAACAATTCAGAAGTAGAAAATGTAATTCAAAACATAGAAGCCAATCAAATTGATATAGCACCCAATTACAATGATTGGATAAACATAGGCTTCGCCTTTGCAGATGAATTTGGAGAGTCTGGAAGAAGTTTATTCCAAAGAGTAAGTCAATTTTACACCGGCTACAATTCAAAAGAATGCGATAAGCAATTTGACAATTGCTTAAAATCAAAAGGTCAAGGAGTTTCTCTGAAAACCTTTTTCTTTCTTGCCAAGCAAGCCAGAGTTTCTATTGTGGCACAATCCAATGTCCAGTATAATACTAACAATAGCAATTACAAATCATCAAAAGCTCCCCCTGTTCAAGAACACCAGGAAGAAGATCCGATAAAGGAAGTTATGCCTACCTTTCCAAAATCCTTATATTCTGAACTTCCTGAATTCTTGCAGCAAGTGGTCGCAATAGCGACCTTCAATGAAGAGAGAGATATTTTGCTTTTAGGCTCCTTAGGTGCAATTAGTGCGTGTTTCCCGAAGCTGAACGGCATATATGATGGCAAAAAAGTATATCCCAATCTCTTTCTTTTTATAACCGCTCAAGCATCGGCCGGCAAAGGTCGGTTGGTACATTGTAGGCAATTGGTAAACCCTATCCATAAAGAGCTGCGTGAAGAAGCCAAATTGCACAAACAACATTTTGAGCTGGAAATGGCTGAATACAATGCGAACAAAGGTAAAGTTGAAGGAATAGAGAAGCCAGCTCGACCACCCGAGAAAATGCTCTTTATTCCCGCCAACAATAGTTCTACAGGAGCATATCAATTATTGGGCGATAGTGATGGAAAGGGATTGATTTTTGAAACCGAAGGTGATACATTGGCACACGCCTTTAAAAGCGATTACGGTAATTATAGTGATGGTTTCAGAAAAGCCTTTCATCACGAGACCATTTCCTATTACCGAAGAACCGACCGAGAATTTGTGGATATTGAAAGTCCTTGTTTGTCAACAGTACTTTCGGGAACACCAAAGCAAGTTACAGCCCTTATTCCAAATGCTGAAAACGGCTTATTCAGCCGTTTTATATTCTACTTTATGAATATCAAACCAGAATGGAAAAATGTATTTGCAAGCACAACGGATAATGGTCTTGATGATTATTTTGAGAATTTGGGAAACCAGTTCTACGAACTGTATAAATTACTCAAAAGTAATGGTGAATTTCAATTTCACTTAACCGCAGACCAACAAGAGCAATTCAATACGTTTTTTAGTGAGATACAAGCCAAATACCTCAACCTTCAAGGGTTGGACTATATGGCTACCATTCGAAGATTAGGTTTGATTGCCTTTCGTTTCTGTATGCTCTTTACAGCATTGAGAATTTTAGAAATGCCACACCTCCAATTTGATAAAAACGGTGTGGCATTCGATGGCTCCACTGGAGAAATATATAATTTGGGCCATCAAACGGGAGACACTTCAAACAAGCTTATCTGTGAGGAAAGAGATTTTCAAGCTTCTTTAGTGATGATAAAAGTATTGATAAAACATTCAAGCAAAGTGTTCGGCGAACTCCCACAGGAAGAAACCAAACCATCGCGAATGAACCGTAAAGAAAAATTCCTCCACGGATTACCCAATCAATTCAATCGTCAGAAATACTTAGAAGTTGCCAAAAAGCTCAATATTCCTGCAAAAACAGCAGAGGGCTATATTACGAGCTTTATAAAAGCAAACCTCATTCATCGCGAACAGCAGGATACCTATTTAAATCTCTTTAGTGAGGAAAATAAGGATATTGAGGAACCTAAGGATAATTAGTCCTTGGTTTCCTCCATTTCCTTAAACTCCTGAATGTTAATAAATATATAACCCTTTTCCTTTTCTTATTCTTTTATACCCTATATTTGGCATAAACTGTCAAGTACAAAAATGCCACAATGAAGACTTTTGCAAACAAAATCAAGGACTTACGCATCCAAAAGGAACTTTTGCTTCGGCAAGTTGCAGCAGCTATTGAGGTAGATACTTCTATGGTAAGCAAGTTTGAAAACGGTGAGCGTTTCCCAACAAGAGAACAAATCGAAAAGCTCGCCACTTTTTTCAAAGTGTCAGAAGAAGATTTTCTCGTGGACGCCTTTAGCGACAAACTTGTTTACGATTTTAGCGAAGAACCCCTGGCATTAGACATACTTAAGCAGACCGTGAAAAAAATAAAATCTAAAAATATAAAATCACAGTAAAAAACTATGAACATATTAAAACACGAATCAGACATATGGAAAACTGCCGACCTACTTATTGGAGCAGGAATTAAGCAGTCCGACTTCCCAAAGTTTATGATGCCATTTTTTGCCCTTGTAATGGTTGAAAGCAGGCTTATCCGAGAAGCCCATCGCTTGGAGCAAGAGGTGGGAAAAGAAAATATGGATGACTTTATAGAAATGTTCCGTTTGGAGGAGTTGGGCTATAATGAATTTGTTATCCGAAATGGGAAAACATTAAAAACCATCTGTAAGAACGATAAAACCTTTGACATTGATTTTCAAGCTTATTTAGAGGCTTTTGATGGAGAGACCAGAGGTTTATTAGGTGTCAATAAAGGTTCAGGCGAAGAAAAATTCCTCGATATCTCCGGAGTTGCCGGATTGTTGAAAAAGAAAGACATTCTTTTTGATACCGTTAAAGCCTGGAGTGAAATCGATTTGACTCCCTTCAACAACTCCGAAATAACCACCCTGGAAGAACATATTAAAAGAAAGTGGGCAGATATTTCGGCCGAAACTGCAGGAGAGCAATATACCCCGGAAGATATTATTGATTTAATTACTGAAATCATCACAAGTAAACTTGAAGACAACAACAAGTTCCTAACCATATATGACCCTACCTGTGGCGGTGCCAACTTACTTTTTGGAGTAGAAGATAAAATCCAAAAAAAATTCAATCGCCCTACCAAAACCCACGGCGATGAATGGAACGACACCTTATATGCTTTGGCAAAAATAGAAAGCCGGTTTAGGAATGATAGTGAAATCCACCATTGCAATACCCTGACCGCTATCAAACACATTGAAAAACGATTTGACGTGGTCGTGGCCAATCCACCCTATGGCGTGGACTGGAAAGGCTATCAAAATGACATCAAAAACGATACAACCGAACGTTTTGTTGCCCTACCCTCCATTTCTGACGGGCAATTCCTGTTTACCCAGCACATCCTGCACCATTTGGCAGATGATGGCTTGTCTGTTGTAGTTCATAATGGTTCCACACTTTTTAGTGGCGATGCAGGAAGTGGTGAGAGCCATATTCGAAAACACTTCTTTGACCAAGATTGGGTTGAAGCCATTGTACAAATGCCAACTGACGAATTTTTCAACACCGGCATTTATACCTATTTGTGGATTTTCAATAAAAATAAGCCAGCCGACAGAAAAGATAAAGTAATCCTCATAGACGGTAGCAACCACTGGGAGCTACTCAAAAAGAGCAAGGGGAAAAAGCGTCGACAAATGAATGAAACTCACAGAGCGCAACTTGTGGAGGCTTTTGTAAACTTTGAAGACAACGACTTTGCCAAGGTATTTGACAAATGGCATTTCTACTATAACAAACAGGCAATAATGCTCACCAATGTAGATGACCAAGGCAACGCAATCAAAATGCCAACGAAAACAAATCGTTCCGGCGAAACTGTAGAAGCAAAAAGCATAAAGATAGATTTCTCTACTGTAGCTAACCTAAATACTTTTGAAAAAGAAAAAATGAAGGCTATCAACAAAGCTGAAATTACCGATTTTAATAAGGAGAAGTATAAAAACCTAAAGGAGTATTATGATGCCGAATACAAAGATTTTGTCGCCGGATTTGATTATAAGGAAGAAGCTTTTGTAGTAATTGACAAGAAAGGAAACAGTTATACTTATGACACCGATAAGGAAACCATCCTTAAAACCGATAAGAACCAAAAGACATCACAGTTGGGCAATGGCAAAATAATCATCAAACCAGCGTATAAAAAAGCAACCAAAACCAAGGAAGCGGCTATTAGTATTACCGTGGAGCTTACCAAAGATTTAGAAAAAGATTACGAGATTATACCTTACAGTCCCGATAAAGACAATAACCAACAGACCATAGAAGCTTTTATGGACCAATACGTTACCAGGCCTTTTGAGTATTTGGACAATGTCGTGGGGGTAGAATTGAATTTCAATAAGGAGTTTTACAAACCAGAGGAGTTAAGGGATATAATCGAAATACAAGCTGATTTGGAACAATTAGAAAACGATTTGGAGCTGTTGGAAAAAGAACTGGCACTATGAAAAGATACCACACATACAAAGACAGCGGCATTGAATGGTTGGGCGAAATTCCTGAGCATTGGAAGATACTCCGAATTAAAGATTTAATAAAAAAAATCGGAAGCGGTGTTACTCCAAAAGGTGGTAGTGAAGTATATG
The DNA here is from genome assembly GCA_048265145.1 of Aequorivita sp. Taxonomy (GTDB): domain Bacteria; phylum Bacteroidota; class Bacteroidia; order Flavobacteriales; family Flavobacteriaceae; genus Aequorivita. The sequence continues at coordinate 149,860 of JBLXCF010000008.1, read as the reverse complement.
TTGAAAAGGGAATTCCTTTGATAAGAAGTCAGAATGTATATGATGATGGTTTGAGAATTGATGCTGTTTCATTCATAGATGAAGCTACTCATAATAAAATGAAAAATTCCCAAATTCAACCAAATGACATTTTGGTAAATATAACAGGGGCATCAATTGGGAGAAGTTGTGTTGTTCCTACGACTTTGTCCGAAGCAAATATTAATCAGCATATTATTTATATGCGTTTTAAAAAGCAATATGTGAATTTCGTAGGAACCTATTTTAAAACCAGCATTGTTAAAGAGTATATAAATTTAATTCAGGCAGGTTCTTCAAAAGAAGCTTTAACTATGGGACAAGCGTTGTATATACCATTAATACTGCCCCCTTTCCCCGAACAAACCGCCATTGTCCAATATTTAGACAGCAAAACCCAAGCAATAGACCAAAAAACACGGCTATTGCAAAAGAAAATTGGCTACTACAAAGAACTGCGCCAAAGCATTATCAATGAAGCAGTCACCAAAGGTCTTGATAACAAAGTAGAGTGGAAAGAAAATGAATTCGGTTTTAAAACACCCATAAAGTGGGTTAAAAAAAGACTCAAGGATTTAGGAACCCTTTACAGTGGTTTGTCAGGCAAAAGTGGAGATGATTTCAATCAAGATGATAACCCCAACAATAAAGGCTTTATTCCTTTTACAAATATTGCAAACAATACTTATTTACAAAAAGACAATTTAGGAACTGTTGTGGTTTCTGATGGAGAAAGACAAAATGAAGTAAGAAAAGGAGATATTTTCTTTTTAATGAGCTCAGAGGGCTATGGCGATATTGGAAAATCGGCAGTATTAGCGGAGGAACTTAAGGATACTTACCTAAATAGTTTCTGTAGAGGTTTTAGGATCAACCAAAAAACTTGTAACCCCTATTTTCTTAATTATCTTTTGCTTTCAGATTATTACAGACAGATTCTAATTATTGAGGGAAAAGGATTTACCCGCATCAATTTAAAAATGGAAAAAATAAACGATTTCGAAGTGTATCTTCCCTTAGACTTAGATATTCAATTTGAAATAGTTACTTATTTAGACCAAAAAACCCAGACCATTGACCTAATAACTGCCAACATCCAGAAGCAGATAACGGCTTTAAAAGAACTACGAAAAACCCTCATAAACGAAGTGGTTACCGGTAAAAAGCGTGTATATGAACCTAAAAGCAGTGCTGTAGTATGACATTACATAAAAACATAAAAACCCTTAGGTACTTGCCTAATTTCAACAATTGTTGTATATTTGCATCAACAGTACCTGTATTGCTTCCCATAAGAACAGCTTGCAGGTCTTCTTTTTTTACACCCCTTCCTCTTCATTACAATACACCTCCTTTGCCTCTCACTGAGGCACACTTAGGAGGTATTCTCTTGGTGTCATCCCAGTCATTAATTCCAAACACAGTAAAGTAATGGCAAAACCGGCTAAAACCATACAAGAACAAGTGCAACTCCTTAAAGATAGAGGGATGCTCTTTCATAATATTGGCGATGCTCCACACTTCTTGGCCAATATCAGCTATTATCGGCTTAAAGGCTATTGGTGGGAAATGCAGTCAGATAAAGTCAATCACAAATTTCATCCCAACCACTATTTCGAGGACATTATAGACTTATATAATTTCGATAGGAATTTTCGCCTTATAATTTTTAATGCCATAGAACGTATAGAGATTGCTATTCGCGCAAAGCTTATTTATCATATGTCTTTGTCTTACGGTCCACATTGGTATAACGAAACTGCATATTTTGAGAAATATAAACATCATTTATTTTTTAAAAGCAAGCTCACCAGAGACCTTGCCAACAGTAGTGAAGAATTTATAATTAAGCATTACAATAATCACGTAACGGAAGAGCCCGAATCGTGGAAAGCTTTGGAAATCCTCACCTTGGGCTCTCTTTCCAAACTGTACCAAAATCTCAATCATCAACTTCCAGAAAAAGCTGAAATCGCTAAGGAATTTGGTTTAAACAACCAAAAATATTTAGCCAGTTGGTTATTGAGTACCACTTATGTTAGAAACATAATAGCCCACCACGGCAGATTATGGAACCGGGTAATCATCAATAAGTATGACTGGCCGAAAAGCACACCATATCCGCTTTTAAGCTACATCCCAAACCAGCATCAAAGAAGAAAGATATTCCCTCTGGTATCCGCAATAATTTATATGAATAACGTAATTAGCCCAGGACACCATATCAAAACGGAGTTATTGGACTTGTTTGAGCAATTTCCTAACACTCCTTTATACAAAATGGGCTTCCCGAAAAACTGGAGCAGTGAGCCTATTTGGAAAATTTAATATTATGACAGAATTAGACTTACAAGATAAATACCTCATCAACTTTCTCTGCAAAAGAACAGATGGTTTACAATACAATGAAGCCAAGGCCAATACGGTATCGGCCAATTTCTTTGTAATAGAAGACTTGAAAAACTTTCTTTCACAAACCGATTTAAACAAGGCCAGCTATAAAAAGCTACTGCGCAAGTTCCCTTCCGAAAAGGAAATGCTACAGGCATTTACCGAGTTTCTTGACGAGCGCATCAGTTCTTCTATGAATATGGCCATTTTTATCAACAGCAACCAGACCGTTACTTTTGAGGGCATTAAGCTGCATTTGTTCTATCCCAGCGGTACAGAGACACACGGCGATAAACTTTTTGACCAAAATATCTTCTCCGTAGTACAGGAATTGCCCTATACCTTTAGGCATAAGGACAAACAGTTGTTTTCATTCCGCCCGGACCTCACTTTTTTTATCAACGGTATTTACTTGGGTTATGGCGAATTAAAGAGCAACTACAACAACCAAAACGCACGAAATAATGGGCGTAAGAAAATAGCCAAAGACTATCTTTCCGCAGCACAGGAATATCTGCAAATAGCGAAGAACAATGACCTCAACCAGTCTATAAGGAAGTCTTTTTTAAAGATATTTGAAAAAGCCATACACATCACGGCAACAGATATCAATGAAACATTTATCATTAGGAACATTGCCAACCAATTTGAAGAGATAAAGAATACTGTAAATGCAGGTAGCTATGATTTTGAAACCTATACCAAGAAAGTATTGAACGATTTTAAAGTTTATCCGGTAAAGGGAGCGCACAATAAAAGCACTGGTCGATTTGAGGAAGTATTTAAGGCCCTTTACGACAAAAGGATGATAGAAAAGGAGATACTGTACTACAATTTTATTGAGCGTGAATTAATCAAAAAGGAAAGAAGCAGAACCAAAGAATACAAGCATAATGATGGCCGATTGATTGCACCAAGACCCAAACAGAAATTTGGTGCAGACAAGATTATAAGTAAAATTGATGAATTTTTAGAACACGAAAACGAACCTAATTACTTTTTAAACAAATTAGAAAATGAGTTAAGAGCTCGTGGACTGGGGGAAGAACAGATTAAAGAACTGGTACAGAAAAGAAGTAAATACCAAAATAACAAGACGGTATATTCTCTTTTATTGCAATATGCAGCAGGATTTGGCAAGAGCAACATTATTGGCTGGACAGCATTACAGCTTAAAGACCTCAGAAAGAATGATGCTTACGTCTATGACAAAATAATGCTGGTGGTAGACAGGTTGCAGCTCCGCGACCAAATAGACAGTAAGATGCACAATATGAACCTTCAAAAAGGAATGTTTATAGAAGCCTCAGACAAAAAAAGCTTTATTAAAGCACTGACGAGTGACCGGCGTATCGTTATCGTAAACGTGCAAAAGTTTGCCACCATCCACGATATCTTAGATAAAGAAATCGTCGAAAAACTTTCCAAACTGAGAATAGCATTTTTGATAGACGAAATACATAGGAGCCAAAGCGGCATACAGCATTCCGAAATGGTGAGCATCTTTGATGAACTTCAGTCCAGTTTCGACAATAATAATGCTTACAAAAATCAAGCAACCAAAAAAAACCTCATAGTAGGTTTCACCGCCACTCCAAGCGATCACACATTAGCAAGGTTCGGTGAGTTTAACAAATATGCAGAGGCAGAAAAAATTTGGGTGCCTTTTGACAGCTACACAATGAAAGAAGCCATAATCGATGGCTATATCCTCAACCCAATCAAAGGCATTGTGCCGGTGTCTGCCAAAATGTATTTTGAAATCCCGGATAATGTTTTAAAAGGTTTTGAAGATGATTACGGTTATGAAACCATACCAGATAATACCGACACAGGCATAGATGACGATGGTAAAAAATATGCTATAAGAAAAAAGCGGATTTATGGCAATACCGACCGAATCAAAGCTATATCCAAATTTATTGCCCAACGTTTGGTCACAGCAGTCTATCCAAACATTCGAGGAACAGCCAAGGCTATGTTGGCAACCTCATCTATTCCAGCGGCAATAAAATATAAAGGCTTCATAGAAAAACAGTTTCAAAACTTGGTCAAAGAGAAGAAGTACGAACGGTTTAAGGATGCTCCTATTTACATCGTATATTCAAACAGTCAAGAATACCCGAGCAGTAGCACCCTCAATGATGGCTTGGGAGAAACTTCTGTATTGCAGAATTTTAAGTTATCCAAAAACGGCTTAATCATAGTAGTAGATAAATTACAAACAGGCTTTGATGAACCCAAATTGCACACTCTATTTTTAGATAAAGAAATAAGGGGGATTAATGCCATACAGACGATTTCAAGAGTCAACCGGACCACCAAACATAAAAATGATTGTAAAATAGTGGACTTCTCCTATAAAAACGTGAATGTAAAAAATATTCGCAAAGCATTTGAACACTATAGCAATGTCGTCGTTTCAGATTTTGACCCATTGGGCGATGAAGCTAAACTGGGTGTTTTTTACGATGAATTAAAAGACCATTCCCTCTACGGCTCCCACTTCAAGAACTTCAAAAAATTTCAAGATGGTAACGGTGATACTTCTATCATTCTTGATATGGTAGATGCCTTTGAAATTTATATTAAGGCAAACCCAAAAGAAGCAAAACACCTCAAAAAAAAAATTGGTTCATACTTCAAAACGCTAAACCTTATAGAATTTGTAATTGAGTTAAATCCAAAATTCAGTGATTCCATATTTCTTGAATTTTGGAGAAAATACAATACTATCTACAACCACATCAATAAACCAGATGAAATTATAGATGACGTTGAAATATACTTTGATAACAGAATAGGGATAGTTTCCCCAGGAGAAGAAGAAAAGGAAAAACCCAATAAGCCAAAGAATCCTGATCCTACCGATCCCGATCAACCCAACAAATACAAATACAATATTCTTAAGGTTATTGAAAAAAGAAACCAGGAGGAAGAAGCCATTGCAGAACTCATAAAAGACTTTGAAGATAAAATTGAAGCATTTTTTGAGTACATCAAAGCAGATAAAATGGGCAAAAGACTGGTTGCAAAGATAGCAGACGATGGCTCAGCATTTACCCAAGAAGAAATCTATTCCGACTTCGAGAGGCTGTACCGAAAGTATATTATCATAAATCAAAATCTTGGCGATTTCTTCAAAAGTGAAACCAGAGATATTCTCAACCAATTATGTGATGATTTTGAAAACACCTTAGGGAAAAAATATCCATTAGGTGAAGAGGGCCCTGCCACATTGTTAAGTGCCGCCGAGCCAAACGAACCTAAGTAAAAAGATATAACTAACAGTTAATCCCCAATTTATGAACCCGTAATAAACTCTGTAAAAAT
>JBLXCF010000008.1:0-144018 GCA_048265145.1 Aequorivita sp. | reverse complement strand
CCAAACGAACCTAAGTAAAAAGATATAACTAACAGTTAATCCCCAATTTATGAACCCGTAATAAACTCTGTAAAAATGGCCAACCTCTGTTTCAACATCCTGACCTTCGACCATCCAAAGGAAGAATTAAGATTATATTTTACCGATAAGGAAGATATTAATCTCACTCGTATGTATCACACCTTAGTCCCCGATGAGGTCATTCAAGAGTTTGGTCAACAAGAACATTATTACACCTCTTTTGAAGAAGAAAAAGAAGGTTTTTTTCCAGTCACCAAATCTGTCAATCCTACTTATGAAAAAAAGCTTGATAAATATGGAGAAGAATATTCCGCAAAGGTTCACAATACATCATTCTCTATTTCCATTTTAAAACGCTATTACAACGCTAAAATCCATAAGTATTTTACTGATAAAGGGTTAATGGTAAAGCCTAATTTCATTCACGATACAGAGGTTTGGCTACCAAGCAAGAAATACGACAGTTCGGGGAAATACAATCTATATGACCGCTATTGTCTCCGAGTTCAATTTAAAACCGTTAGTAAAAAACTGGAATTACTCGTTACTTTCGAAGGAGTTCCCAAAATATATAAAGAATCAGTTGAGGTACTCCAAGAATTCGTTTCTCCTACCGCTTTCAATTGGGTAATGTTTGAAAATGAGCTTCATAAATTTGAAGACTTGCCAAGTGCCGGCAAAAGAGCTTATGATAAAGTGTTTCCAATATGGAACTTCGATATCAGAGATGGTTTGGGCGAAGCTACCGAGGCTCCTGATAAATCCAACAAATACATTAAATTCAAAAATGGAATTGATTTCTTTTACAAAACGTATTTAAATAACGAAGAATTTAAACAGCTAATTCCACTAAATTCAAATGGATTTATCCCCGTAGAAGAATTTAGAATAGGAAAGGTGAAAAACAACAGTAACCAATTATTATTTGGTGAGAAAGATGGAATAAGACAATCCCACATCGTACCGATGAATGGGATAAAAGAATTTGGCCCCTATGATTTCAGCGATACCACCAAAATTCATTTTTTCTTTATTTACCATAAAGACGACGTACAAGCAACAAAAAAGATTGACAGCTATTTTAGGGGCACTGAAAGAGGCTTTGGTGGATTGTCAAAATTTATTCATACGCCATATTATACTGAAAAAGGGTTTAGTATATGTTTTGAGGACTTAGACAATCCTTGGCCCGAAATTTATACCAAAATCACCGACAAATATTTTGAACCTGATGTTCAATATATAGCCATTTACATCAGTCCTTTTTCTAAAAATTCCCCCGATAAGTCCAGAAGGAAGATTTATTACAGATTGAAGGAACTATTGCTAAAAAAGCGCATTTCCTCCCAAGTAATAGACGCAGAAAAAGTATTGGCTAATGACAAATATTTTTATAGTCTCCCTAACATTGCAATTGCCATTCTTGCTAAATTAAAAGGTACTCCTTGGCGTTTGGACAACACTATTAAAAAGGAATTGATTGTTGGTGTAGGAGCGTTCAAAAACCCTGATTTTGATATTAAATACATTGGTAGTGCTTTCAGCTTTTCCAATAATGGAAAGTTCAACCGCTTTGAGTGCTTTCAACAAAATCAAACAAGGGAATTAGCCGGTTCTATTATAAGAGCGGTAAAAGAGTATGCAAATCACAACCCTGATATAAAACGCTTAGTAATTCACTTCTACAAAACAATGGGTCAAGAAGAGCTACAGCCAATAGAAGATGGATTAAAAAAGTTAGGGTTAAGCATACCAGTATTTATTGTTTCAATAAATAAAACAGAATCTTCAGACATTGTAGCTTTTGATTTGAATTGGAAAGATTTGATGCCTATAAGTGGCTCATATATCAATATCGGGCGTCAAAAATTTCTATTGTACAACAATACCAGGTATAGTAACAATCACTTTAATTTCTCAGACGGTTACCCATTTCCAATAAAATTAAAAATATACTGTACCCAAGCCGAATTAGTGGACGATACAAAAACAGTGAAAGAATTGATAGACCAAGTTTATCAATTTAGTAGAATGTATTGGAAATCAGTTCGACAACAAAACTTACCAGTAACCATTAAATATCCCGAAATGGTCGCAGAAATGCTCCCTCATTTTGATGGTAACGAAATCCCCGAATATGGAAAAGACAATCTTTGGTTTTTGTAAAATAAACAAATAAAACTCTATGGAAGCAACGCAGGCACAGTTATTAAATCTATTGGACGGTAAAAAACAATTCACAATTCCAATCTATCAAAGAACTTACTCTTGGCAGATTAAGCAATGTCAACAATTATTTAATGACATTTATAGGGTAGGAAATGACGCTTCCGAACTTTCCCATTTTATAGGGTCAATCGTTTATTTCAAACCCGGAAACTCTCCGATAACAAGTGTACCTGAATTGCTTGTTATAGATGGCCAACAAAGACTTACAACCGTCTCCTTGATGCTTCTTGCGTTAATTCACTTTTTAAAAGAAAATGATAACATTACACTTGAAGACGAAACTTGGGAAGAAATTCAGGAAACATATCTTGTAAATAAGCATAGAAAAGATGACTCCAAATTCAAATTACTTCTTACTCGTAAAGACAAAGCCACTTATACAAATCTTATTGATGAAATAGAGATTGATGGGAATTATTCTAAGAGAGTATTAGAAAATTATAAATTTTTTAAAGGGAAGCTTCATTCTGATAATGTTCAGGCTATCTATCACGGTATCAAAAAGCTTATTATTGTTGATGTCATTCTGGAAAGAGATAAGGACAATCCACAACTGATATTCGAAAGCTTAAATTCAACTGGTTTAGATTTATCCCAAGCTGATTTAATTCGCAATTATATTTTAATGGGTCAGCCCTTGGAGCAACAAACTGTTCTCTATGAAAGATATTGGTACCCGATGGAACAAAGCTTTGGGGAAAATATAGGTGCTCTTGCTTGGTTTATTCGCGATTATCTCACAATGAAAGAGGCTTCCATTCCAAAGATCAATCTTGTTTATGAAACATATAAAAATTTTCTGCATTCAAAAAATGGATTCAAATCTGTCAATGAAGCTATAAAAAGCTTGCATAAATATTCAAAATTTTATGTTCGCATTGCTCTTTTAAAGGAACAAGACCCGGATATCGCTAAAAAACTTAAAGAAATTACAAAACTTAAAATCGATACCTCTTATCCTTTTTTACTTGCTGTCTATGGTGATTATGAAGATGAGCTAATCAACAAGGGTGAATTTATTCAAATTATATCTTTAGTTTCAAATTATGTTTTCAGAAGAGCAATTTGCGGAATCCCTACAAATAGCTTGAACAAAACTTTTGGCACCCTCTATAAGCGCATAAAAAGAGAAACCTATTTAGAATCCGTACAGGCAGCATTCTTGCTAATGGACGGCTATAGACGTTTTCCCACCGATGCAGAATTTACAAAGGATTTACAGATAAAAGATGTTTATAATTTTAGGTCCAGAAACTATTTATTGGAATCTCTCGAAAACTGGAAACGTAAAGAACTGGTCAATGCTGAAAATTATACCATCGAACATATTTTACCACAGAATCAAAATTTATCTTTACAATGGAGACAAGAACTCGGTGAGGATTGGGAGCGGGTTAAAAATCAATATCTCCATACTTTAGGTAACCTCACTCTTACCGGTTATAATTCTGAATTATCTGATAGACCTTTTTCAGATAAAAAAACAATCGAAGGTGGTTTCAATACAAGTCCTTTATTTTTAAATGAATCAGTAAGAATAGAAGATAGTTGGAATAAAGAAGCAATTCTTAATCGAGCCTCAACTTTAGCTCAACGGGCTTGTATTATTTGGAAAACACCTCATTTGTCACAAGAAAGATTGGACATTTATAAAGAGCCTGGTCTCTCAAAGGAGCAAAACATTTACAACATTGAAAACTATGAGCATTTACAGGGCGATATGTTGGTGTTATTTCAAAACCTCGAAAAACGAGTTCTTAATTTGGATGCTTCTGTTAGAGTTGAATTTAAAAAACTTTACATTGCTTTTAAATCTCAAACAAACTTCGTAGACGTAGTGCCTCAGAAGAAAAGATTAAGACTTTCATTAAATACAGAATTTGACCGGATAAAAGACTCGAAAGGCATTTGTAAAGATGTATCCGGTTTGGGAAGGTGGGGTAATGGTGATGTTGAGGTTGGTTTAGAAAACCTTTCCGAATTAGATTATATAATGGAATTGATTGAACAGGCTTTTGAAATACAGGTCGAATCGGTCTAATTGTTTTTCTATCGAATCCGAGGTTGTAATAATAAGCTTAATTTTAAGCCAATAATGAAAAGGCTTGGTAGCTTTTTTAAAAAATACAATGAGAAATAAAGACACTTGCAAATTATGCGGAAACTTTGAAACATTAACTTTCGAACATATTCCTCCCCAAGGTGCTTTTAATTCCTCACCTGTTCTTTTTCAAGATAAAGAAAACTTATTAGACAAGTCCAGTTATCGTTATGGAGGTCGTAAGCGAAGTAACCGTGGTGCTGGTGGTTATCATTTATGTGGTTCTTGCAACAAGAATACTGGTAGCTGGTATGCAAATGATTATATTGATTTCGCCAAACAAGGTGCATATGTATTGACACATCGCGTCTATGCCAATAATTTCATTTGCGCAGAATATGAAATAAAACCTTTAAATGTCCTGAAGCAGATACTGACGATGTTTGTTGCCCTTGATAACAGCGGCTTCTTCCTAAAAAAACCAAGTATAAGGGAATTTATATTAGACAGGAAAAGTAAATCATTGCCACCAGACATTCGGCTTTTAATGTATATGTCCAGTGCCATAAGTTTAAGAAATCCATTATCTTGGTCAAATATGGATGGATACGCTCGAACATTCGGGGAAATCACTTTTATACCGTTCGGCTTTCATATTAGTATAGAAACGCCTACAATAAACCGCCCCTTTTGCGACATTAGTAATTTTTCTGATTTTGAATTCGGTGAAGAGAGTTTAATTACATTACCATTGCGGCATCTAATTCCTCAAAGCATATTACCTGGTCTGTATTTATAAAAATCCTTCAATCCATATTTATCAAAACACAAACATTAACTGTATTCGTCCGTCTTGAAGTTCACCTGTACAAAGTCCTACCCGCACACCCATTTGCTTCCGGTCGGTTCTTTTCGTTCGTTCGTGCCTCACTCTCTACAATCACCCACTTCCAGCAACGCGCAGCAAGAGTAGCCCACCATTCATTTCCGTTGCACTACAATTCATTCAGGGCCACACTTGCTATTTCAACTCCTGAGTATCATTATAATTGCACAACCTGTGCATCGATTAATTTGTATCTTTGTCAAAATTTATGAAAATATTCTTTTCCATATCAATGTCAATTTTATTCTTTTTTCAGGGAATTAGCATTGATATGGACTTTTGTGGACCAATTAAAGAAATTTCAAGCATTATTACCCATTATCAAGACCATAAAGTTTATGGAGACTCTTTCCTTGAATATGTAGTTGAAGATTACATTGACAATGATGCAAAAAATGAAGGGCATCATAATAACCCAGATAAGGAGAATACACCAGTCCATTCCCATCATCAATGTTGTCACCCTTTAGTATTAATTATTGCGAACAACAATTCGGCTTTAACCAATCGACTAAAGTTTGAAGAGAAAAAACAGTTTAACTTACATAAAGTAAACTTCACTTCCAGATATCTGGAATCGCTTTTCCAACCCCCTAAAGTATAATTCAGTTTTTTTAGGATAGCTATATCCTACCGTGATGCTTTTAAAAGTAAGTATCGCATCATAAACGCATTGCATCTCTTTGCATTGCGATGTTTAAACTGAATTAATACTTTTTCTATGATTAACAAAATCATTTCATTTTCCATTAATAACAAGTTTATTATTGGGCTCTTTATAGTGGCACTTGTAGGTACGGGCATTTGGTCTATGGCCACTATAAATCTGGGTTCTGTACCCGATATTACCAACAACCAAGTACAGGTTATTACAGTTGCCCCAAATTTAGGTACTGAAGACATTGAGCAATTTGTTACCTATCCGGTAGAATTGGCAATGGCAAATCTTCCTGACGTTATCGAGCTGCGTTCCGTTTCCCGTTTTGGTCTTTCTGTGGTTACCATTGTTTTTAAGGACGAGGCAGGTACTTATCTTCCCCGGCAATTGGTGCAGGAGAAATTAACCGAAGTTGCTGGAGAAATCCCCGAAGGCTTCGGCACACCATTTATGGCACCAATAACTACGGGTCTGGGCGAAATCTACCAATACACCCTAAAAGTAAAAGAAGGCTACGAAGATAAATACGATGCTATGGAGCTTCGTACCATCCAGGATTGGATCGTTAAACGTCAAATGGCATTAGTCCCAGGAGTCGTCGAGGTCAATGCTTTTGGAGGGTATGTGAAACAATATGAAGTGGCCATAAATCCTGATAAATTAAAAAGTTTTGGTATTACAATGAATCAGGTCTTTGAAGCCCTGAAAGTGAACAATGCCAATACTGGTGGTGCTTATATTGAAAAAAACCATCAGGCCAATTTTATCCGTGGCGAAGGCTTGGCCCGAAGTATCGCCGATTTGGAAAACACAGTTGTAACTACTCAAAACGGTAGTCCCGTTTTAATACGGGATGTCGCTGAAAAGGTTGGATATGGCAGCCAAGTACGCTATGGCGCTTTTACCCAAGATGGACACGAATCTGTGGGCGGACAAATTTTAATGCTGAAAGGCGAAAGCCCAGGCGACGTGATCGAAAATGTGGAAAAGCGTATTGTAGAAATTCAAAAATCCCTGCCGGAAGGCGTTTATATTGATGCTTTTTTAAGTCGAAGTGAACTTATTGAGGCAACCACAAGTACCGTTAAAACAAATCTAATAGAAGGTGCCCTTATTGTCATATTTGTTTTGGTCTTGCTTTTAGGAAGCTTCCGTGGTGGCTTGATAGCAGCGTCGATAATCCCTTTATGCCTATTATTTGCATTTATTTTGATGAAACAATTTGGCATTTGGGCAAATTTAATGTCCTTGGGTGCGATCGATTTTGGGATTATTGTAGATGGTGCGGTGATTATCGTGGAAGGAGCGGTTTTCCACATTCATCAACGGATGAAAAAATCCACAACCGCCATTAACCAAGCTGAAATGGATGAAATCGCCTATGACTCTTCAAGTAAAATGATGAATTCTGCCTTCTTCGGTCAACTAATTGTTCTTATAGTTTTTACACCTATTCTGTTTTTGACCGGTGTGGAAGGGAAAATGTTTCGACCAATGGCATTTACATTTGGTTTTGCCGTTTTAGGGGCAATTATTCTTTGCCTTACCTACGTACCAATGATGTCATCATTATTTTTAAAACCTGCTAAAAATCAAAATAGTTGGTTTGCCAAATTTGAAAACAAGATTGATAGGTTCAGTGATAAAATTATGGGGGTTCTGAATCGTATCTATCTGCCAATATTAAATTTTGCACTTCGCTTTCGGGCAGGTGTGGTTATAGGCGCGGTTGCCTTGCTTTTGATTGCAGGATTTATTTTTAGCAATATGGGAGCAGAATTTGTCCCTAAATTTGATGAAGGCGATATTGCATTTCAAGCATTGATAAAACCAGGGAGCAGTCTTTCAGAATCTATTGAGGCCTCAGAGAAACTTCAGAATTTAATCAATGAGTTTCCGGAAGTAAAAACAGTAGTTTCAAGGATTGGTGTGGCTGAAATACCAACAGACCCAATGCCTATGGATATTGCCGATAGTTATATTATTCTTGAAAAGGACAAGAGTAAATGGACATCCGCAGATAGTAAAGAAGAACTCATAGAAAAGATTCAAGAAAAAATTTCAGTAGTTCCCGGCGTAAATTTTGTGTTTACACAACCTGTAGAACTTCGTTTTAATGAATTGCTGACTGGTGTCCGTGAAGACGTGGCCATCAAATTGTACGGAGAAGATTTGGACGTTTTGGCAGACAAGATACAGGAAATCGCGGCAGTAATTAGGACCGTTCCCGGAGCGGCTGACATTAATGTGGAGGCTACAAGTGGTTTGCCACAAATGACGGTGGTATATAACCGTGCGAAAATGGCACAATACGGTGTAACCGTTGATAAGCTGAATGATTATGTAAGTGCTTCATTTTCAGGAGAACAGGCAGGAGTCATTTTTGAAGGGGAAAAACGGTTCGATGTGGTCATTCGTTTGGCAGAGGAATATCGACAAGACATCAATAGCTTAAAAAACCTTTATATAGACCTGCCAAACGGTGCACAAGTACCATTAAAGGAAGTCGCGGACATCAGTTACAAACCAGGACCAATGCAGATTTCAAGGGACAATACCTCGCGGCGTATTTCGGTTGGTGTCAATGTTCGTGGGCGAGATGTAAAATCGATGGTTGAGGAGATTCAGCAAAAACTGGAAACGGAAGTGAAACTGCCACCGGGATATTATGTTACTTACGGAGGGTCATTTGAAAACCTGCAACGTGCGTCAGACCGATTGATGATCGTAGTCCCAATCGTTTTAATAACAATATTTGTTCTGCTTTACTTTGCTTTGAATTCATTTTCACAAGCCTTGATGATCTATATGGCGGTACCTTTGGCAGCCATAGGTGGCGTTTTCGTTTTGTGGATTCGTGGAATGCCTTTCAGTATTTCGGCGGGAGTCGGGTTTATCGTACTCTTCGGAGTTGCCGTATTAAACGGCTTGATTCTTATAAACAAATTCAATGAACTAAAAGACAGTGGAATGACAGATATAAAAAAACGTATATACGAAGCTACGCACGAACGTTTACGTCCAATTTTATTGACAGCCATTACAACAATTATGGGCTTTATCCCAATGGCGGTTTCCACCTCTGGTGGTGCCGAAGTACAACGACCATTGGCAACAGTAGTGATTGGAGGAATGCTTACGGCAACCTTTCTGACCTTGGTGGTTATTCCTATTCTTTATTACTGGCTCGAATCGAGAAAAGAACGAAACAATAACGATGGAGCTATAAGCTATGTCAACAAATCAACTAACATTGTAACCGTATTATTGATGGTTGGCGGTTTGATGGCTTCTGGAACTGCTTTTGCCCAAGACACCAATGCAGATGGAACAATTCCAAAAACCTTGACCGTGGATGAGGCCATCGCTTTGGCAAAACAGAATTATCCTTCTCTTAAAGAAAGTCAAGCCTTTATAGAACGTGAACAGGCTATGAAAGGCACAAGTTTCGACTTGGGCAGTACGCAAGTTTTTACGGGAAAGGAAGAATATGGCAATAATCTTCCCGGAGTACAGACTACCATTGGTGTGCAACAGGGCAACATTGATTTGCTTTCAGGATTTTCAAAATCGAAGTTTTACAAAGAGCGTATTGCCTTGGGAGAAAAGTTTTATGTGGCCAATGAACAACAGTTGGTGCGCAATGTGATGCAAGCCTATGACCAAATTAATTATTACAAGGCACAGTTGCGTTTTGCAGAACAGCTGGATAGTGTTTATATTAATTTTAGGGAGGCTGCTGAATTGCGTTATGAAACAGGGGAAACCGGGAAATTGGAATTTATTGCAGCATCTTCGGAATATCAGCAAATACAAGTATTAAAACAACAAGCCTATGATGATATTGAAATTGCCAAACGTGCTTTAAAACAGTATTTGGGAACGGATGAAAGCATTGAAACGGTGAACGATTTTTACGAGCCATTGGATTTTATGGCAAATTTGGATTCTACCTCGGTAGCAAACAACCCAATATTGCAATATGCGTTGCAGAACGCCGAAGTAAGTAAAGCAAATGTGGGTGTTGAAAAATCGCAATTCCTACCGAAATTCAGTTTATCATATGGCAGGCAGGTTGTGGATGATGTTTCAGGGTTTAATACCTATCAGGCAGGTATTAGTATTCCGTTATGGTTTTTTCCGCAGAAGTCAAGGGTTAAGGCAGCCAAGGCAGACGCAATGGTAGCAGAGAATCAATATTTGGAGCAAAAAGCGGTTACAGAAAGTCGTGTTTCACAATTGACCAAATCACTCGAAAAAACAAAGAAGATTTTGCAATATTACGAAGAAGGCGCACTATTGTTGGCAGAAGAACAAATTACCACAGCGCAGTTGGCTTCTAAAGAAGGCGAAATAGATTACGTCAATTACATCACGATTCTCAACAGTGCCATCCGCATTAAACAGACCCATTTACAATACATCAATCAGTATAACCAGCAAACCATTGATATGCAATATCAATTGGGCAATTTATAACCTTAAAAAAAGAGAAATGAAAAATATACTATTAGTAAGTACCGTATTATTTACACTTATGTTTATGAGTTGTAACGATGGCCAAAAATCTGAACTTGGGCATAACGAAGCTGAAGGCGTATCAAAAACCGAGGCTGGGGGCGAAGATACACACGGAGAAGAAGGCCACGATGAAGGAGAGGAAGAAGGTGGTCACAGCGAGGAAGAAGGCGTCGTCGAACTTACAAAGCAACAGGCTGAAACCATCGGTTTGGAAACGAAGCCTCTGGAGGAACGGAATTTAGGGAACAACATTAAGGTAACAGGTATGCTGGAACTTTTCCCACAGGATAAGGCGAACATCAGTCCGTTTGTTGGTGGAAATGTGAGTTCCATAAAAGTAATACCTGGAGATAACGTAAGCAAAGGACAGGTGTTGGCATATATAGAACACCCAGATATCATTGCAATGCAACAGGAATATCAGGAAAAAAATGATGAACTGGTCTTTTTGAAACAGGATTTTGAGCGCAAGCAGACCCTTTATGATAAAGGTGTTTCTTCTGGTAAGGAATTTCAGATGGCACAGTCAAAATTTCGTTCCACAACATCCAGCGTCAATGGTCTGCGTTCCCAATTGAGACTGTTGGGCATAAACCCGGACAAGGTGGCTGAAGGCCAAATATATTCCGCAGTTCCCATTACCACGCCCATAAGTGGCTATGTGGATGAAGTAATGATTAGCCTTGGCGATTACGTGGCGCAGCAATCCAAGATGTTCTCAATTAGCGATAACTCGAAGATTTATGTAAACTTTAAAGTATATGAGAAGGACATAAAGCAAATCAAGAAAGGGCAACAGATATATTTTTCAACGGCTTCTCGTCCAGACGAACTGCTTAAAGCAACCGTTAGGTCTGTTGGCAAAACCTTCAATACCGACCCAAAGGCTTTGGAAGTCCTTGCAGACATTGAGAACAAGGAT
This sequence comes from Aequorivita sp., assembly GCA_048265145.1. Classification (GTDB taxonomy): domain Bacteria; phylum Bacteroidota; class Bacteroidia; order Flavobacteriales; family Flavobacteriaceae; genus Aequorivita. The sequence goes on along the minus strand of JBLXCF010000008.1, from coordinate 132,740 downwards.
AAAAACCTGTTGCCGGGTATGTACGTGGAAGGACGCATAGTGCAGGGCGAAAAAAAGGGTTTTGCCGTACCGGAAGCTGCCATTATAAAAGAAGGCGAGCAATCCTTTATTTTTATTTTGGATGAAGATGAAGCAATGGAAGCGAACAAAATGAAATTTAAAATGATACCCGTAACGGTTGGTATTACTGATTTGGGCTTTGTTGAAGTCAATTTACCTGCCGAAGTTTCAACGGTTGCCAAAGTGGTCATAAAAGGAGCTTATAACCTGTCTTCGGAAATGGTTAAAGGCGAACTGGAACACGGACATTAATTCAATAATAATCAAAGATTTTGATTCCGAGTTTGTTTATCGTCTTAATTGGTTAGTTAAAAATTAGAAAACAGGCTCGGTTCAAAATCGATTAAAAATTTAAAAAATTCATAATATGAAGGAAATAAAAGCATTTATAAAACCGAACCGAATCCAAAGAGTCATTGAAGCACTATCAGATAATGGATTTGAAAGTATGACCCTTTCACAAGCAGAAGGCACTGGCGCATTCAAATCAAAAGGTGCAAGACCGTCGTTGGATTTTCACGTAACAGATAGTCCAGTGGTTAAGTTGGAACTGGTCTGCCAAAATGAGGAAGCCCAAGCGGCCATTGAAACAATTATAGCCAACGCCAAAACCGACGGGCCTGGAGATGGTATTATATATATAGCAAATATTGAAGATGCCTTTCAGATTAAAACTGGAGATTCCTTAAAACGGTACGACCTATAAAACACTTTATCACAAATGGAAAAAATAGTCCAACTACTTGAAAGCAAAGGGATACGACCTACGGCTATGCGCCTTATGACTTTTAAGCGTTTAGCAGAATTAGAGGTGGCCATCAGTCTTGGCGATTTGGAAAAGGATTTTAAGGTCAGTGAAAGAAGCACCCTATTTAGGACTATGAAAGCGTTTGAGGAAAAAGGTATTGTACATCAAATTGAGGATGGGACAGGTGTTATAAAATACGCCCTTTGCGAAGAAAATTGTGAGTGCGAGGTTGGCAACGACCTTCATTTACACTTTCATTGCAACAATTGTAATGAAACTGTCTGTTTAACAGAGCATAAAATCCCTCATATCAACTTACCTGATGGCTACATTACCGAGGACATTAACTTGGTGGTAAAGGGTATTTGCGAAAAATGCAGCGACAATCTGGATTAAACGTTTGGTTTTTAAATTCAATTATCATTTATAAATAGTGAGCAATGATAACAATCTATAAAAAAGAGGCTACTGTATATATGGTGGCAGAGAATAAGCTGGATGCCAAGGATTATGAAAACTTGATACCGGTCTTAATAGAACATATAACTGCATATCAGGAAGTTTCTTGGTACATCGAAATGCATAATTTTGAAGGCTGGACGGCAAACGCATATTGGAAGGGCATTGAATTAAATCTTCCGAATGAAACGCATTTAAAGCGTGTTGCTTTAGTGGGTAGCGTTATATGGCAGGAGCAATTTACCGAGGCATTGCTTCCTTTTTCAGAAGCTCATATAAAATTTTATAAGCCAGAAGAAAAAGACGATGCCAAAGAATGGATAAAAAAAAATAGTAAAAAATGAAAAAAATACAACTAAAAATTCCAGTTATCCTTCCGCAAGTTCCAAACGAAAAAGATACTTGTGTTGAGCGGCTTATAAAAGAATTACAGGCTAAAGAGGGCATCGAAAAAGTACACGTTGCCGATACAAAGGAAGATGACACACCACAGCTCTGTTTTCATTATGACCCCGATATCATTTCTATAGACCGCATTCAATCTCTCGCAGAACAGACGGGTGCCGAGATTACCGAAAAATACGGGCATTTGCTCATAGAGGTTAAAGGAATCAGACATACAAGACAGGCACGTTCCATAGAGAAAAGTCTTTTGGCAATCAATGGGGTTTTGGAGGCTTCCGTTTCGGTCTCTGGAATGGTGCGCCTTGAGTTTGATAAAAAGCAAACAAATTTTGATGAAATAAGTAAACAGATTGAAAAGGAAGACCTTCAGGTTAAGCGGAGTTCTTCAAACGAAAATAATTACACCGAAGCATCCAAAAAAAAACAGGAACGTTCAAAGAAGGAAGATACTAAAGAGCAAACTTCCACAGAGGGCCACGAGCACAAGGAGGGCGAGACCCACGAGGAAGGAGAAGAGCACGCCCACGGTGGGGTTTTCGGTAAAAATACGGAGCTTATTTTTTCCATTATCTGTGGGGCACTTCTCGGGATAGGTTTCGGGCTTTCTTATGTGGAATCCATCCCGGATTGGGTCAGTCTTACTTTGTACATTGGCGCGTACTTTTTCGGTGGTTTCTTTACGGCCAAGGAAGCGGTTCAAACTGTGGCCAAGGGTGGTTTTGAAATTGATTTTTTAATGCTGGTCGCTGCCATTGGTGCCGCCATTCTGGGAGAATGGGCAGAAGGTGCACTGTTGTTGTTTTTATTTAGCCTTGGGCACGCCTTGGAACATTACGCAATGAACAAAGCAAGAAAAAGCATTGCTGCGCTTGCAGACCTTGCACCAAAAACAGCATTGCTTAAAAAAGATGGCAAGACCGAAGAAGTTGGAATTGAGCAATTGAGTATTGGCGATATTATAGTGGTCAAGCCCAATAGTAAAATATCCGCAGATGGCGTCGTGGTCAACGGAAAAAGCAGTGTAAACCAGGCCCCTATTACTGGGGAAAGTGTACCCGTGGATAAACTTCCCGTGGAAGATACAGGCAGGGACTATTCGGCAGACGATGATATCAAGGATGAAAATCGGGTATTTGCCGGAACTATCAACGGTAATAACACGCTGGAAATAAAGGTAATCAAAGAAGCCAAAGACTCTACCCTGTCCCGACTGGTCAAATTGGTCAACGAGGCACAGACCCAGAAGTCCCCCACGCAACTGCTGACCGATAAGTTCGAAAAATACTTTGTGCCATCCGTACTGATACTGGTTGGTATCCTACTCTTTGCCTTTCTGGTCATTGACGAACCGTTTAGTGCCAGCTTTTATCGTGCAATGGCGGTATTGGTAGCTGCAAGTCCCTGTGCACTGGCCATTTCAACACCAAGTGCCGTATTGAGCGGTGTGGCAAGGGCAGCACGTGGCGGCGTGCTCATCAAAGGTGGGCGACCACTTGAGGATTTAGGGGTCATAACCGCTTTGGCTTTTGATAAAACAGGCACGCTTACCGAAGGCAAGCCCAAACTTACCGAAGTAGTACCATTGGGGGATATTGAAGAAAATGAACTGTTAAAGATAGCCGTTGCCGTTGAAAACTTGAGCGACCACCCTTTGGCCAAAGCCGTCGTAAGGGATGGGAAAGAGCGTCTGAAAGGTACTGATATTATCGATGCGTCAGATTTGGAAGCAGTTCTCGGAAAAGGTATCAAAGCTTCTTTGGGCAAGGATAAAATCTATATTGGAAACCTTGACTTGTACGAAGACCTCGATGAAGCAAAACCATCCGAAGATATATCGAATAAAGTAAAAGAACTTGAAGGTGGTGGAAATACTACGATGCTCATAAGAAGGAACAAAGAATATATAGGTATCATCGCCCTGATGGACACCCCACGGGAAGCGGCCAAGGAAACACTGAAAAAATTAAAGGAAATCGGTATCAAGCGGATGATAATGCTAACCGGGGATAATCAAAAGGTTGCCGATGCCGTTGCTAAAGAAATTGGGTTGACCGATGCCTGGGGAAGCCTGTTGCCAGAGGAAAAGGTAGATGCCATTAAAAAATTAAAAGAACAGGAATCCAAAGTCGCAATGGTAGGCGACGGTGTGAACGATGCCCCTGCAATGGCAAACAGCACAGTAGGTATCGCAATGGGTGCAGCGGGCAGTGATGTGGCCTTGGAAACTGCAGACATTGCCCTAATGGCCGATAAATTGGAAACCCTGCCCTTTGCCATAGGCTTGAGCAGGAAGGCAAAGGCAATTATCAAGCAAAACCTTTGGGTAAGCCTCGGTATTGTGGCATTGCTTATCCCATCGACCATTATGGGTTGGGCCAATATCGGTATTGCAGTGGTCATCCACGAAGGCTCAACATTACTTGTGGTTTTTAATGCGTTAAGGCTTTTGGCTTATAAGAAATAGCATCAAATATATGTTTTGAAAAAAGGGTTTGCTTTTGAATTAATATTGCAATGACTAAAACGGAAAAGATACTATTAAATCACGGTATTCGACCTACTCAAATGAGGTTGAAGATATACAAGTTCCTGAAAAGGAAGCAAAGTGCCGTGTCCTTTTCCGATTTGAAAAAGGCTTTTGTTCAAAAGAGCGAAACCAATAAAACAGCAAACAGAACGACATTTTATCGAAATCTCAAGATTTTCGAGGATAAAGGGCTGATTCATCAGATTAATGATGGGGTCGGAGTGGCAAAATATGCTATTTCTGATGAAAACGCCAAAGATAAATACGGTATAGATTTACATCTGCATTTTCATTGTACCGATTGCAGAAGAACAATCTGTTTACCGAATAAGATATCGAAAGAAAGCTTGCCAGACGATTATGAAGTGAGAAATGTGAACCTGATATTAAAGGGAATATGTGAAAAATGCAGGCAAAAATATTAGATGGAAGTTTCAGAATTCTGAACCCTTGGGTCCAATGGTCAGGTTCAGGTTTCTTCCACCTTCTCTAACTTAAAAAATATTATGGCAGAATTAAAAAAATCATTGGGAACAATTCGCCTTACCTTTTATGGAGTAGGCACTATCGTGGGTGCAGGAATATATACTGTCATAGGCGCAGCAGCTGGACAAGCAGGTACCGACCTTTGGTTGAGTTTTGTTTTCGCTGCAATTGCTGCCAGCGTTTCGGCATTGTCTTATGCAGAGTTATCCTCTACCTATCCCAATGCAGGTGCCGAATTCATTTTTGTACGCAAAGCGTTTCCGAAAATTGACATTCCTTCCTTTCTCACTGGCTGGACAATTGCCTTTCACAGTTCTGCCACGATAGCCGCTGTATTGCTGGCCTTTTCAGGTTATTTCAACACTTTTTTTAGTGTGCCTTCCCTATTGATAAGTTATGGCGTATTGATAATTCTTTCATTGATAAGCATTACGGGAATCAAGAAATCATCTACTGCCAATATTATAATGGTTAGCATACAACTTTTGGGATTGTTCATTCTTATTGTGGTCGGGCTTGCAGAAACTGGCCCGCCAAAGGCTGAATTTTTTAAAGTTGAATCCTTTTCCGGTACTTTGGCGGCTACCGCAACCTTGTTTTTTGTCTATACAGGTTTTGAGCATATGGCTGCATTGGGTTCTGAAGTAAAAAACCCTGGCAAGACCATTCCTCGTGCCTTTCTACTGACAATGGTTTTTACAACCGTTATCTATCTGCTCATAGCTTTTACGGTACTTAACATTGCCGACCCGTCAGAACTGGCAAAAGTAGATTCGCCACTTTCACTTGCGGCATCAAATCTCAACAGTTGGTTGCCCGTGACATTGGCGGTCGCAGCACTTTTTGCTACTGCCAATGCGGCCTTTAGCGGTATTATCTCTATCAGCAGGCTGCTGTTTGGAATGGCAAGCGTGGGCGAACTTCCGAAATTTATGACCAAAACCAATGCACATAAAGTGCCGTGGGTTACTACCATTGTGGTTATGGCGGCAGTTGCGGGTTTTATGCTATTGGGCGATATTAAAATCGTAGCGGGAATGTCGTCATTGGGTGCGTTGCTCGTCTTTGTCGCCGTGAACATTGCCCTTATCGTATTGCGTTTCAGAGCACCAGATAAAGACAGGCCCTTTAAAGTTCCTTTATCTGTTGGGAAAGTTCCGATACTGCCAATTTTGGCGATAATCATAAGCCTCTCTTTGGTCATACAATTTGATTGGAAAGTTTATGCCGCGTTTGTGGGAGCGATTGCAGTAGGCATTATCTTGGATTATTTTTTGGACAAAAAGTCAAAAGATGAAATAGACCCTGAAAAAGAAAAGGAGCTTTTTAACCATTAATCTAATGTTATGGACTGGATGTTTGAAGATTTTAAAACCGAACTGGATAACCTAAATCCTTACGAAAATGGTAACGCGATCATTGAGTTTGACGATACTAAAACGAATGAAGGTGAAAATTGAGGAAGCAATTAATGCAACAAATTACAAGGTAACAAGAAAAAATAAAAATCAATGGAAGCTATATTAAAATCAGAAATTACCTGTCCAAACTGCGGACACAAAAAAGTAGAAGATATGCCAACAAATTCCTGTCAATTCTTTTATGAATGTGAGAAGTGTAAAACTGTTCTAAAACCAAAAGAAGGTGACTGTTGCGTTTACTGTTCTTATGGTTCTTTGCCCTGTCCTCCTATCCAGTTAACAAGAAAAGATGAATGCTGATGCAAATGCAATTCCTGTGCATAACCTTTTAAAGTATCTTTAAAGAAAATTTTAATAAAATGAAAGCAGCTACATCCCGGCCCTTAAGCCCAAAAGTTAATAAAGAAAAAACAGGCTGGAAAACCCACTGGGACCTTCTGCTTGCCTTGCTGATTTTGGTTATACTGTTAACATTGGAATATGGGTTTAACCTCGACATACCCACTATACCTTTATTGGCAATTAACCTCATTGCTTATCTTCTCGCCGGAAGAAAAGTTTTAGATCTCGCTTGGCGAAAGTCAAAAAGAGGCGATTTCTTCAATGAATTTGTATTGATGAGTGTGGCAACAATCGGCGCATTCATCATTGGAGAATATGAAGAAGGTGTTGCCGTAATGGTATTTTACCAAATAGGCGAATGGTTTCAGGACTCGGCAGTTAAGCGCGCCAAAAGAAGCATTAAAGCCTTGCTTGATATAAGGCCTGATGAAGTTATCGTTCTAAGAAACGGAAAATCACAGGTTATACATCCTTCAGAAGTAGAAATAGGAGAAAAGATACAAGTGAAACCTGGTGAAAAGGTTGCCTTGGATGGTGATCTCATTTCTGAAAAAGCCTCTTTCAACACTGCGGCATTAACAGGGGAGAGCAAACCAGATACCAAATATAAAGGTGAACAGGTACTGGCCGGGATGATCAATCAAAATACACTTGCAGAAGTAAAGGTAACCGCCCTGTTTAGGGATAGTAAACTCAGCAAAATCTTGGAAATGGTACAGGATGCCACCGCACGTAAATCACAGACCCAACTCTTCATATCCCGTTTTGCCAAAGTATATACCCCAATCGTATTTTTCCTTGCACTGGCACTTTGTGTAACCCCAATATTTTTTGTGGATGATTATGTGTTTCGGGAATGGTTTTATCGTGCCTTGGTATTCTTGGTGATCAGTTGTCCCTGTGCATTGGTTGTTTCCATACCTCTGGGCTACTTTGGAGGTATCGGCCTTGCTTCCCGAAATGGAATCCTGTTCAAAGGCGGAAACTATTTGGATGTTATGACCCAAGTAAAAACAGTGGTGATGGACAAAACAGGCACCTTGACCAAAGGGGTCTTTAAAGTTCAGCAAGTAGTATCCGAAGGAATTGAAAAAGAAGAACTGATCAAAGTAGCAGCAGCTTTGGAAAAGAACTCGACCCATCCCATAGCCATAGCTGTAACGGATTATGCCGATAATAAACACCAAGGCCTACAAACTTCAAACATTGAAGAAATAGCAGGACACGGCTTGAAAGGCATCGTTGGTAATAAGGAAGTATTGGCTGGAAACCTTAAACTTTTAAAGAAATATGACATAGCTTATCCTGCCGAAGTCGAACAGATTGTAGATACCATAGTGGTATTGTCCATTGATAATAAGTACGCCGGTTATATCACTATTGCCGATGAAATAAAGGAAGATGCATATCAGGCCATCAAGGAAATGCACCGTCTAAACATAAAAACCGTAATGTTATCTGGTGATAAACAAACAGTGGTAGATCAGGTGGCAAAAGTTTTGGGAATTGATGAAGCTTATGGTGGACTGCTTCCGGACGAAAAAGTGGAGAAAGTGGAGGCTCTTAAAAAAGAAGGAGTAAAATTGGCCTTTGTAGGCGATGGTGTTAACGATGCTCCGGTTATTGCCCTCGCCGATGTTGGTATTGCAATGGGCGGTCTCGGTAGTGATGCCACCATCGAAACAGCAGATGTAGTTATTCAAAACGACCAGCCGTCAAAGATCGTTGCAGCAATAAAGGCGGGTAAAATCACCAAAAACATTGTCTGGCAAAATATCATTCTCGCTATGACAGTCAAAATTATAGTACTTGCATTAGGTGCAGGCGGTGTTGCTACTTTATGGGAAGCCGTTATCGCAGATGTGGGTGTAGCTCTTTTGGCTATATTGAATGCTGTGAGAATACAACGGAAGGATTTATAACATCCGCATACTTATCTTGGCTTCAAAAAGATTGTTTTTCTCGAACGAAAAAAATGTTCCTTGCTCTAGCGGTTGTTGCTATGTTCGCATCAAAAACTTAATAGACAACCCAGATGTCATTTATAAATTGCTCATTCCTCTACTGATATTTTTCATTGTGATATTTATTATTGGTCAAATCCTCAGGCAAATCCCTAAAGTTTAGCTATTCAGACAGGGTAAGCCTGACATTAACTACTACGGCAAGAAATTCACCTATTTCATTAGCCATTGCCGTTTCTGCTTTTTCTTATGAACCATTAATTGCATTATCATTAATTATTGAACCATTGGTTGAACTTCCAGTTTGGTTTTAACATCACTAATCATATTGTATTATTGTGCTTAATATACTGACCCTAATTTCCTCACCACTAAAGCTAACCTTATTCCTTCTATAGCGGAATTAGATGATTCCAATTTAAGGAAAAAAACCCACCGCACAGCCATTTGCTTCCAGTCGGTTCTTTACGTTCGTTCGTGCCTCACTCTCTACAATCACCCACTTCCAGCAACGCGCAGCAAGAGTACTCCTTCAATCGGTTCCGTTACTCTCCACCTCAATCAGTCGCACCCTTGCTTTTCCCCACGCACATCCCAACGCAGGTAAAGCGGTGTTCGTCAGTCGTTCCGCTTTGTTCCGCAAAAACATATCTGCAAGGGTAAAATGAACTCCCTGCGGTCGCCCTTGCATATACCGTTCACTTACCAGGTGCCTTGCGCTCCAGTGGGTGCTCGCCACCTGCCGTTCACTTGTTTTGCTTCACACGCTACTCTCCTTCCTCACCCGTGGCTACTCCATCCCCCCAAACCCCGATAAGGTGTTCGCTCCGCTCACCACTTTTTTAATTGGGGGTCTGCCGCCACTTGTTAATTGTGCGAGCCTGCGGGTCGCTGCGGGCTGATCGGGCTGTCACGTTTTTTGCAATCCGCCATTTGCTTTCAGTAGGTTCTTTTCGTTCGTTCGTGCCTCTCTCTCTACAATCACCCACTTTCAGCAACGCACACAAGAGTGGCTATTTCACTACACTGCGCGAGCCTTCGTACCTCCATTTCGCAATGCCCCAATGTCTACTTCAATTAACTTTTAACTTAATAAACGAAACAAAACACTCATCAAAATTGTAACTCTTTAGGCATTGCTCCATTACGGCTCCGGCACCGCTTCGTTTCGTTCAAACGCCACACTTGCCTTTTCCGCCGCTGAAGCAAAAAATCGCGCCAGCCCTGCCGTAAACGGTAGGCGTCTGCCGCCCTCCTTCCTCGGGCTTCTGCAGCCACCACCCTTGCTCCGCTCGCAGGCGGCTCGCTTTATAGTTCCAGCACTCCATTCCATTACTCTCCATTGCGTGCTTCCACTATAGCTACGCTAGTTTACCTGCGTTTGCGCACATTTACGTTTCCATATTTTTAGTAATTTAGTAACCGATGAAAAGTCTATTTGAAGATTTCTACTATTTACTTTTCCCAAAGGATGAAGAAGGTGTTTATAAAACTGATACCGACAGTCCGTTATAGGTCAAAATATTGATAGTGGCCTTCATCGTTTTTATGTGTTTTATAATGGCACAAATATCTTAACTCTTTAGGATTAAAATACTTCAATTAATCCACCGAATAGAATTTCGGAAGAAGAATTAACTCAAACAAAAAGCAAAGGTACAGGCGTGCGGATGCGAGAGCCGCAAGGGTTCGCTTCGCCTGTTGGAAAAAAAATCTCCACCCTATCGGGTAGTATTTTTTGTCCACAGCCCTTGCGTCAATCGCACCGATCCTGTGGTGCGGCATTTTGTTTAATTTAAATCTTTCATTTATGTACAAATCATTGTTTTCAGTCCGTTGTGGCAGCCGTTGGTTGTTGGCGGGCGTTCGGTTGTCAGGTCGTCCTTTCTTTGCGGGCGTGGTTCGTTGCGGTGTTGTAGATTATACCGTTCGGCTCTTTTGGCTAGAGCTTTCATTGTCAGAGCTCCCTTTTTAGGGAGTTCTTTTTTTTCTCGTAACAGGAAAATTTACATTTAAGAAACCTTAATTCAGAAGAAATGGTAGCGCGAACAATCGAAATTACAGAAGTATACGTTGACGAGTTAACAGATATTGTAGCAGAAAAATTGCTGCAAAAAATCAAACATTATTTAGATGATTTACATTCCGGCCAAGTGGACGTCTTTCTGACCAGAACAGAAGCAGCTGATTTTCTAAAAATCAATTCCTCAACCCTTTGGCAATGGACTAACAAAGGAAAAATTAAATGTTACGGTTTGGGCAACAGACGGTATTACAACAAAAAAGAGTTAATCGCACAATTAAAAGCAAATGAACTGCGACATTAACCCGATTTTCAAAGAAAATTAGTGCAATGTTTTTTCAAGTGAAAATTAAAAGAGAAAAGCGAAGATAGGCGGGTCCGCACCAGCAAGCCGCACAAAAGGATTGTAAAGGTCAAGCCCTACGGGTTTTGCAAAAAATCTCCACCCTCCGGGTAGTATTTTTTCCAAAAACCTTGACAACCCTCCCAGACCCGCCTTATTAAAAGCTTTCTCTTTTATTTTTTTTCCTTTTTTCTTTTCTCTTTTGAAAAAAAATATGGGAAATGGATGGCTGTTGAATTTGCGAACATCTTTGAAAATTAATATTGAAGTGAGCAATCGCGGAAGGCAAGGTTTTAATAGCTCACTGTAGGAAAACGTTTCAAATCAGACCTCATCGGCCGGTTGACACTTATTCCAACCCCCTTTTTTTTATCCACAATAAGGGATTGACTTCCGGGAGACAGATTATCTTGTAGAAACTATTTAGCCAATCATTCACATCCTGAACCCGGTACCTGACAAAAAATCAAATTCCACAAGGCAAACAAAAGCAAATAGAAGCAACAATTCCCTTGCCCGAATCATAGCATATATATTGAAGTAATTTTGAATGAAAGGGCAAAAGCCGAGTCAAGTCCGTGCCAAGTCCGAACATTTGTTTAACCCATAAATACATATAAATTATGGCAATCATCAATCAAGGTATTCTCGGCGGTGTATCCGGAAAAATCGGGAATGTAATCGGTGGGACCTGGAAGGGCATCGATTACCTACGAATCAAACCTTCCAGCGTAGCGAACCCCAAAACCGAAGGACAAGTTGACCAGCGCTCAAAGTTTTCAACCGTGCTTCGTTTCCTGCAACCTATGACAGACTTCCTACGGGTTGGTTTCAAATTGTATGCAAACAAGATGACCCAATTCAATGCTGCAATGTCTTACAACTTGTACAATGGAGTAACAGGATCCTATCCTAACTATTCCATTGACTATGGAAACGCTTTGGTAACCCGTGGTAATCTAACCGGAGTAGTTGGCGGTGCCGCGGCTTCCACAGTCGCATCAACGGTTGACATTAACTGGACTGACAATTCAGGCAGTGGAAGTGCAATGGTAACAGACAAAACTTTGATTTTGCTCTATAACGGGACAAGAGGAGAAGTAGTATTTACCACCGCTGGACCAACAAGGTCAGCCGGAACAGAAAGTATTTCAGTACCACCTGAATATACCGGCGAAGATGTGGAGGTGTTCTTAGGGTTTATTTCCGAAGATGGTTCTAAAGTGTCCAATAACGCTTATTTAGGTTCTGTAACAGTTGCGTAAAAGCGATTGACGTTTTCTTGGAAAACCGTCCTCATTTGGGGGCGGTTTTTTTATCTTTACACCTCCCGATTTTCTTATCTTTAGTCTTTAATTAGCTATAATTCAACACTTCTTGTTGCTTATTTGTATCTATTGATAGCTAATTAACTGATAATCAGACATACATTACATTTTGCATCGGAAAGTAACTTGCCTTCATTAACATGCAGGATTTAAATTTAAAAAGAGCTGAATAAATTATTGTCTTTTAATAATACCATTCAGGCTCACTCTAATAGTGTTGTCAAATAGGTCTTGCAAGCTATATTCCATAAGCGCGGTTTTATGGCTTATTACTTGATCAAGATTTATCAGATGAAATTCACAAAACAACTGGGTATTGATTGTGGGGTCTATTTCACCACTCCTTTGCCCCTTTTTCAATAAGGTTTTAATTATACCAAAAACTATTTTACCGCGTTGAAGGGCATAAAACTGATAGGTTTCCGGATAACCTCTTTTTAAATCAAAATAAAAATTAGGTGTAACTTTTATTAAATGTTTTACGGCGTATTCATAAATCTTTTTTATTTTCTCTATCGGTGTTCCCCTTTCATCTTGAATCCTTTTGATATTTGAAAAATGTAAATCAAAAAGATGGTGAATACATTTTTGAACCAATTCCTTTTTACTGCCATAATGAAGATAAATGGTCTTCTTTGATAAACCCATTTCTCGGGCTATATCATCCATTCTAACGGTCTTGATTCCATGGGTTTGAAAAAGCACAAGTGACCTAACCAATATGGTTTTTGACACGGACATAGCTGTAAATATTAACAATATCTATTTTTCTAATTGATAGTTTTTCAAAATAGCATCAAAAGAATATTTACCGCTGCCAAGTATTAACAAAACTACATAGGCCAACAAGTAAAACAGTCCTAATTCTTTCAAGGCATATGGATCGCTACCGTGAATCATCAATACGGCTACCAACATGGTTATAATTAATGGAATGGCCGCTATTCTGGTAAAAAGTCCAATTAGCAGTAATATAGAGCATAAAACTTCTGCAACCACAGTTAATACTAATGAAAACGTTGCGCTCATCCCCATAACAATGGGAAACTGAATATCTCCGCTAAACAGCATGTATAGTTTTGGAATTCCATGAACAAGCATCATTATACCCACACCCAACCTTAATAATAAGACAGCCATACCAACTGTGTTCTCTTTTAATTCAATATTCAGTAATTTTTTCATAATTCATTGTTTTGTTTCTAACCTATCTTTACTGAAGTCATAGTCAGTGAGCCTCCAACAGGTTTGTCGTTAAATATTGTTATTTCTTCATTTTTGGTCTTTAATGCCAAGGTGTAAATCAACGGCATATAATGTTCGGGCGTTGGGATGGCTAACTCAAAAGCTTTTCCTTGGGATTTAAAGTCAATTAAACTTTTGTGATCTTCGTTAACGATAAAGTGTTTCATCTTTTCGTTGGCCTCAATAGTCCAATCGTAGGCATATACTTCGTTTAACCTTTTCCACGAAACCATGCGAAGATTGTGTACCATATTTCCACTTCCCACAATTAGAACACCCTTTGTGCGAAGGCCATTCAATTCCTTTGCTAATTCATAGTGATATTTTGCAGGCTGTGTATAATCAATACTCATTTGAATTACCGGGATATCGGCATTGGGATAGAGATGTTTTATAACGCTCCACGCTCCGTGGTCGAGCCCCCATTTATCATCTAATCCTACATTTGTTTTTGTTATTATCGCCTTGGTCTGTTTTGCCAGTTGAGGGCTTCCCGGTGCTGGGTATTGTACTTCAAAAAGCTCCTGTGGGAAACCTCCAAAGTCATGAATGGTAGGAGGATTTTGCATTGCTGTTACATATGTGCCATTCGTTTCCCAATGGGCAGAAATACAGAGTATTGCATTGGGGCGTACCAATTCATTTCCCAGCCGTCTAAAATTTGCCACAAATTCATTTTCCTCAATGGCATTCATAGGGCTTCCATGACCCAAGAATAGTACAGGCATTTTTTCTGTACTACTCATTGTTGCTGTCATTTTATTTAAATCTTTCAATTTCATACTTGAACCTATTAGCGGCAATAGTGCCATTGATTTTAAAAATTGTTTTCTATTCATTCACGTAATCTAACTACGAAACTTGCTTTGCCATACACGTCTTCTCTGCTTATCTTTTGGATTTTAAACTTTTTCATGATTTCTAAATTCAAAATATGAATAACTTCCCTTTAAATAGTTTTACTGTTTGGCGAACTGTAGATGAACTACAATATCCACATCCTTACCAATACCAGCTGCGGTAGGGTCAAAATTAATGTTGTAGTCAAACCTGTTGATAGTGGTTTTCGCTTTCAAACCTAATTTTTCACCTTGGTCGCTCTTGGCCGTTCCCCCGTAGTACACATCAAAAATTACTGGTTTTGTAACTCCTTTAATAGTAAGCTCGCCATACAATAAAAAATGTTCTGGTTTACCCGTCGCTAAAATTTTAGTGCTATTAAAGGTCATCGTCGGATAGGTTTCCACCTCAAAAAAATCGGCACTTCTCAAGTGTTTGTCCCTCGCATCTACATTGGTGTTGATACTTGCCACTTGCACGTTAAAATTAAATTGTGCATCACGCAAGGCCTCGCCATTGGTGGTTAAACTACCTGTGTAGTCTAAAAACTTGCCATTCACCAAACTAATGCCTGAATGCTTGATGCTAAAGTTTAGCGAAGAATGGTTTGGGTCTACCTGCCATTGGGTCTGTGCAAAAGCTCCTATTGTAAATAGGGACATTACAACTAAAATCAGTACTTTTTTCATAATCATTTAAAATTAAATTGTTAATTAATTATTTGATTACAAAAATAGTAGCACAAAGGATTTTAAGAATTACACTTTCCGGTAGTAGAGGTATAATTTTAGGGAGTTAACAGGCTTCGCATTTCATCCCGAAACTCACCTGGTGTTTGACCCGATTTTTTTTTGAAAACATTAGAAAAATAAGAATTTTCATTATAACCCAATTCGTAGGCTATTTCGGCAATGGTTTTATCCGTGGAAGTCAGAAGGTTTTTGGCTTCAGTCAATTTTCTGGTTTCAATGATTTCCGAAACACTTTGCTGTAGAATATTTTGGCAAATTAAATTTAAGTTCCGGGTGCTCATAAACAATTTTTCCGCATAATATCCCACGCTCAAGGGGCGCCGAAAATTTTCTTCCAAAATGGCGAGAAAATTGGTAAACGTCTCATTTTGGTTTGAGGAAATAGCTGTGGGCTGCTGTTTCTGTTTTTCTGATAATACAATCGAAATAACGGCATTGAGCAAATGGCGAATGACGGAAAAATCAGGATTTGATTGTCTTAATTCATTATACATCATTTCAGTCAAAACCGGAAGGCGGCCGGTAAACCTTTCCACCGGCCAAAATATATTAGCCGTATTGTGGAATGCAGCGTAAAGTTGAAAAATAATTTCAGCTGCAAATTCACTACCAAACCTAATTACCCAAACATCGCACTTACCATCTTTTACTATAGGCTTTACTCTGTGAACCTTACCTTTGCTTACAAAACAAACATAGGGAGCATCTACGGTTGTGGTTTCAAAATCTATGAAATGCTCAATAGAACCCTCCATTCCTATAAGGATTTCTTCAAAATCGTGGATATGAGGTTCATTAGTTGAAGAAGCAACTTTTTTTGCCTCTTCAACGTCAAACCTAAATATTTTTACTGGTTGGTCCATTGCTTAATTACTGATGTAGTGTAAAAACTAAATTTACAAATTTTAAATCAGTTCTCTTCATTATCCCACACCACCTCTTATATTCAAGGGTAAATCCGTTAATATTTCCATAAATCTCAGGATTAATGGTTCTCTTCTGTGGAATTGGCAATGCAAACCCATAGTTTTGCCCCCTTATTGAACAATAATTGAAAAAACAAAATTATGAGTCAAGTACAAGGAAATGAAACCGTAAAACTTCACTACACAGGAAAATTGAACAACGGACAAGTGTTCGACAGTTCCCTAGAGCGAGAACCATTGGAGGTAAAACTGGGGGAAGGCCGTTTAATTCCTGGTTTTGAAAAAGGATTGGTAAATATGAAGGAAAACGAAAAGAAAACCATTACCATTCCTAAAGAAGAAGCTTACGGCGAAGTTCAAAAAGAACTTTTTCAAAAAATACCAAGTGAGAACTTGCCACAGGATATAAAACCAGAAGTAGGTATGGGACTAGTTTCCAAAAATCCAGATGGTAGTGAGCGTCAATTGCGCGTTGCCGATGTAAAAGACGGTTTTATCATCGTTGATGCCAACCATCCATTGGCCGGTCAAGACCTGACCTTTGAACTTGAATTACTAGAAATTAAGTAATTCTAAAATATATTTTTAAAAAAAAGACTGCCGAGAGGTGGTTTTTTTTTGCTTTAGGCTGTAGGCTGTAGGCAAATATAAAATGTACAAGCTTATTGCTTAAAGCTTCTATCCTAAAGCATTTTTCAGAACAATCGCATCAACACAATTAATCCCATCAATCGCTGCGGAAATAATACCGCCTGCATAACCAGCACCTTCACCGCAAGGATATAAGCCTTTTATTTCGATATGTTCGAGCGTTTCAGAGTTCCGTGGAATGGAAATAGGTGAGGAGGTACGGCTTTCCGGGGCGTGCAACACAGCTTGATTTGTGTAATATCCTTTCATCTTTTTTCCGAAAGCCACAAACGCCTTTTTCAATCGTGACGCAAGCAAAGGGGGCAAAATTTCATTTAGGTCTGCCGAAACAATGCCAGGCTGATACGAAGTCTTCGGGAAATCCTTTGAAACCTTTCCCTCCACAAAATCAATCATCCGTTGGGCAGGTACTTTTTGGGTCTTCCCTCCTGCTTCCCAACATCGCTTTTCCACTTCCTTCTGAAAATTTAAGCATACAAAAGGATCGTCTTTTTTATAGTTTGGCAAATCCTTCGGTTCCACACTCACCACAATACCGCTGTTTGCATACGGATTGTTGCGCTTGCTTGGGCTCCATCCGTTGGTAACCACCTCTTCCTGCTCGGTGGCGCAGGGCGCTATTATTCCGCCGGGACACATACAGAAAGAATATACGCCCAATCCATCCACCTGCTCCACCAAGGCATAACTGGCCGGTGGCAAAAATGGATTGTCCACCTCGCCGTGATATTGAATATAATCGATAAGTTCCTGTTGGTGCTCCACCCGAACCCCAATGGCAAACGGTTTGGCTTCAATCTTAATATGTTTTTCGTGAAGCAAATAGAAAATATCCCGTGCGGAATGGCCAGTGGCGAGAATTACATTATCAAACCCAAACCATTTTTCCTTGTTTATTTGAATGGCTTCAATAACCTTCGCTTTCAGCTTTAAATCGGTCAATTTTGAATTGAAATGTACTTCCCCTCCATTTTCAATAATAGCCTCGCGCATTGCGGTAATTATTTTGGGCAGTTTATTGGTGCCAATATGCGGATGCGCATCAACCAATATATTTTCATCGGCGCCAAAGTGCACAAACCATTCCAAGGCCTTCAGCACATTGCCCCGCTTTTTTGAACGTGTGTAAAGTTTTCCGTCGGAATAGGTTCCAGCGCCGCCCTCGCCAAAACAATAATTGCTTTCCGGGTTTACGATTTGGTCTTTATTGATTGCCGCTAGATCCCTCCTGCGCTCGCGGACGTCCTTTCCGCGTTCAAAAACTATGGGTTTCAGTCCCGCCTCCACAGCGCGCAAGGCTGCATAAAGTCCAGCTGGACCGGCGCCAATGATTGCAATGGGTTTCGCGGAGGCTACATTTTTCGGAATAAACGGCGATATACACTCCCGTTTTTCACCTTGCATCCATAATTCAATCTGCAGATTTATTTTTATGGGTTTCCGGCGTGCATCAATAGAACGTTTTCGGATACGCCAATCGGCAATCTGTTCCCTCCGAAGATTTTCCTTCTGAAGCGAAAGCTGAAGAATGAAGTTGAAATCCTCTTGTTGGCTCGGCAACACGGCTATTTGGACCAGTCTGCTCATATGGACGTAAAGATAGGTGTTAAATCGAAAATGAAAACTTTTCAAATTATAATCTCGAAATCACAAATTCCAAATTTCAATCAATGGCTCCCGAAAAAGTATTATTTATCTTTGCAAAAAATAGGTTACAGCATGATTTTTATAGAAAATGAAGGCAACACCAATCCTCGCCTCAACCTTGCACTCGAAGAATATGCCCTGCGCAATTTTAGCGCGGAGAACGACTATTTGTTGTTTTACATCAACGAGCCTTCCATCATTATTGGTCGCAACCAAAACACCTTGGAGGAAATAAACCACGAATATATTGAACAGAACAATATTCACGTAGTGCGAAGAATTTCCGGCGGTGGTGCTGTTTATCACGATTTCGGGAACCTCAATTTCAGCTTTATCACCAATCACGACGTGAAAAGTTTGAACAATTTTAAAAAGTTTACCGCGCCCGTAATAAAAGTTTTGAACAGTTTGGGCCTGAATGCGGAACTAAAGGGCCGCAACGATATTCAGGTGGATGAAAGGAAAATCTCGGGTACGGCGCAGTTTTCAACCGGAAAGCGAATGGTAAGCCACGGCACACTTTTGTTTGATACGGATTTGGGCGAAGTTGTGAATGCCCTAAACGTAAAAATGAGCAAAATTGAAAGCAAAGGGCACAAATCCGTGCGGAGCCGTGTTGCCAATATTTCTGAATTTTTAAAAAAAAACAAGAGCATCGAAGAATTTCGGTCGCTTCTTTTGGAAGGATTATACGAGGAAAGCGAACCGTTTGAGAGCTATCATTTAACGCCTGAGGAATGGAAAGCTGTCCACGAATTGAAAGAAGAGAAATACGGCACTTGGGACTGGAATTTTGGCAAGTCGCCAAAATTCAACATCCAACGCACCAAACGATTCGCAGTGGGCGAAATAGATCTTCGCATTTTTGTTGAAAAAGGGCATATTAAGGAATTCAAAATCTACGGCGATTTCTTCGGAAAAGAACCTGTGGAAAAGCTAGAAAAACTCTTGGAAGGCGCCCGATACGAAAAAGAAGACATTTCCGAATTGCTCAAGGATATTGAGATAAAAGAATATTTTGGCGACATTCCAAAAATTGATTTTATTGAATTGGTTTATGGGGGAGATTAAGTATTGAAATGAAGGGCCTACGTTTTTAGGTATCCAGAAGAGTTGGTTGTTTATTTTGACCAATCGGGTCCACAAACCAAAAAATAACGGACTTTTTCGTGAAGCCGAAACAATTTGTGCAGAAATTTCTCAGAAAAACTTTCCCAATACAATCCTTTGTTTGATCCCTTCCAATGTCCTATTTGGTTTTTGAGTGTTACCCTACCGTTTTCGTTTTATCAATTCTCGTTACTGTTTTTCCTTAAAACTACGACATCCTGATATTCGGTTTTTGCTGAATCGCGTACTTCATCCTTCCAAAATCCATCAATAATTTTAACCTCTTCAAATTTGGCCGCACTCAACATTTGGAAATGTTTGTTTTTATGGATGGCAATGTTTCCTGATTTCACAGTATCGTTCATTAAGCGATAGCCCTCCTTTTTTACAGGAAAACTGAAATCCCTATTTCCGGAAATGAAGGCCTCGGAGGCATCATCATACAAAAAGAAAGTGGATAGGCATACCCCTCCCGGTTTCAAGATGCGATGGATCTGTTTGAAATAGTGCTGGATTTCATCAAGCTGCATATGGGTAAATACCGAAAACGAGAAAGCCACATCTATGGAACTATCGGTATATGGAAAAATAAATTCGGAAGCTTTGAGAGTTGCAGTATTATATAGGTCATTAAAGAGCGGAATATATTTAAAAGTGAAATTTTTAAAATCTTTCCCAATCCGCGAATTGCACCATTGCACGCCCCTTTCAACCACATCGAAACCTTGATAGCTCCCGGTTTCATCCATATAATCGGTCAGGGCGATGGCAGTCCTGCCAATGCCACTGCCGATATCCAAAATATGGTGGTGTGGTTTTAGTCCTGCGAACTCCTTCAGCAATTGCAGCTGGTGTTGGCTTTGGCCTAAAAAATCCTGGGCGCTCGCAGGGGAGCCCGTATAAATATAGCCGCGCGGAGGTACATATTTATGGCGTCTTCCACTAATTGAGTCCACCGTGTCCTTGGGCAAATAATATAGCCTTCTGATAAAAAAACGCTGGTTTGCGGATAGGGAATACCAGATATCGCGAAGTTTGGATGATTTTTTCATGACATACGAGCTATTAGAATCAAAAATACCGGCTGTTCAAATTAAACTACGGCAACCATTTTTTTTGGAAATTGGGCTTCCGCTTTTCCAAAAAGGCATCGCGGCCTTCCTTGGCTTCTTCAGTCATATAGGCCAATCGCGTAGCCTCACCGGCAAAAACCTGTTGGCCCACCATTCCGTCATCGGTAAGGTTCATAGCGAATTTCAGCATTTTAATGGACGTGGGGCTTTTTGCCAAAATTTCCTGCGCCCATTGGTATGCAGTATCCTCCAACTCATCGTGCGGAATTACGGCATTCACCATTCCCATTTCAAAAGCCTCCTGTGCACTGTAATTTCTTCCGAGGAAAAAGATCTCGCGTGCTTTCTTCTGCCCTACCATTTTGGCGAGATAGGCGCTTCCGTAGCCACCGTCAAAACTGGTAACATCGGCATCGGTCTGTTTGAAAATGGCGTGTTCCTTGCTTGCCAGGGTCAAATCGCAAACTACGTGCAGGCTGTGCCCGCCGCCCACGGCCCACCCGGGAACCACACAGATAACGGCTTTCGGCATAAAACGGATGAGGCGTTGCACATCAAGAATATTCAACCGGTGGTAGCCATCATCGCCAACATAGCCTTGATGGCCGCGAGCCTTTTGGTCGCCGCCGCTGCAAAAGCTATAAATACCATCCTTGCTGGAAGGCCCTTCAGCAGAAAGAAGTACCACGCCAATAGCAGTATCTTCCTGCGCATCGTGAAAGGCATCGAGCAATTCGGAAGTAGTTTTCGGGCGAAAGGCATTGCGAACATCGGGGCGATTAAAGGCAATTCGCGCCACCCCGTTTGATTTTTTATAGGTTATATCGGTATATTCTTTGGCGGTTTTCCAATGGATTGGATTCATATTTCTTATTTTAGCGTAAATATATGAAATCCCACCATTAAAGAACGAATGTCCCCTCGAGCGCAGTCGAGAGGTACTTCAACTTTGTAAATTGAAAAGGGCTCGACTGCGCTCGACCTGACACAAGAAATGAAACATTTACTTTTTTCCCTCGGCATACTTTTCACCCTCAACCTATCCGCCCAAGAAGCCTATAAATTTACCACCATTACAGATTTGGAAGCCACGCCGGTTATAAGCCAGGGCGTTACCGGCACCTGCTGGAGCTATAGCAGCACCTCCTTTTTGGAGAGTGAAATTATCCGGCTTACGGGAAGGAAAATCGACTTGAGCGAAATGTACCAAGTCCGCAACACGTATCCGGTGAAAGCTGAAAACTTTGTGATGCGACAGGGAAAGGCACAGTTCAGCGAGGGCGGCCTTGCCCACGACGTGATGAATTCCGTTTCAAAAAACGGTCTTGTGCCAGTGGAGGCCTTCAGCGGGCTTTCAACAGGCCAAGAAATCCACAACCACGCCGAGATGGTTGCCGTTTTGGAAGCAATGTTGAAAACCTATATCGACAATCCCGGTCGAAGATTGAGTCCACACTGGAAACAAGTGATTGAAGGCGTTCTGGATGTGTATATTGGAAAAAACATAACAAATTTCACGTTTGAAGGTAAGCAATACACACCAAAATCCTTTTTGGCAATGACGAAAATAAAACCTGAGGATTACGTGAACATCACCAGCTTTACACAAGCTCCGTTTTATTCGGAATTTATTTTGAACATTCCCGACAATTGGAGCAATGGAAGTTTTTACAATCTTCCTTTGGATGAATTGATGGCAACTATCGACAATGCCTTGGAAAAAGGATTTACGGTGGAACTGGACTGCGACGTGAGCGAAAAGTCATTTTCGGCTAAAGATGGAGTGGCCATTATTCCGGAAAATGCCGAAAACAATATTAAGGCATTGCAGGGCATATATCCCGAAAAAAAGATAACGCAGGAATACCGCCAACAGGAGTTCGAAAATTATGCCACCACCGATGATCATTTGATGCACATTACCGGAATGCTGCGCGACCAAAACGGAACGAAATATTACAAGGTAAAAAACAGCTGGGGCGCCGATGAAAACAAGGTTGCCTATGGCGGATACGTGTATTTCAGTGAGGCATATATGCGGTTGAAGGCCATAAGCGTTACCCTGCACAAGGACGCGCTACCTAAAAAAACTACAGAAAAACTCAGGCTTTAAAACAGAATTTCAATGTGGATTTTTGCACAGCGGGTAGTTTCCAAGTTGGCTCGACTTTTGTTACCTTTGCGCTGATGAAAAAACTGATCTATCTTCTTTTTTTACTTCCGCTTCTATCCAATGCACAGTTGGATTTTGAGTCCAATAAATATAAATTGGATTTTGTTAGCCTACCCGAAATTGAGAGCTTACTGAGTACCTCTCTGCCCGTAAATACCTCTTTTGACAAGAAAGGTTTAAACAAATTGCCGTCATTTAAAATGGACAAAAGTAATTATCGTGAACCGGTAAGTATGTTTGAAGCCATGGTCAAGAATGAAAGTTACATTCCAACCAATATTCAAATTTCCCTTGATCCCCGTGAATATGGTATTTATGGAGGCAATAGCAGCTATTCCGCTGATGGTGCGACATCTGTTAAAAATATTGCCTACAAGGAATCGCTTGGGTATTTAAGACCAGAACTACTGCCCTATAACTATGGAAGTTACCGACAAGGTTCCCGGCGCAGTGCTTTTTATGTTAATTTTGGGGGCGATTGTTATCCGGCACCATCACAATAGCTCAATACCGTCTTCCTTTATTGTTATTTGCTTGTCTTTGTAGAGTGTTCCAATTGCTTTTTTGAAACTTTTCTTGCTCATTCCCAAAAGATTTTTGATTTCCTCGGGCTCGGATTTATCGTGAAGCGGTAGAAAACCGCCGGCGGCTTCCAATTCCTCACGGATAAAGTTTGCATTGGGCTCAATACTTCTGTAGCCGGGAGTTTGGAGAACAATGTCAATTTTGTTGTCCTGGCGGATTTTTTTCACAAAAGCCTTCATGGTATCGCCGGTGCGAATATCCTCAAAAATGTCCTCAATATAGATCAAACCTTTGTGGATTCCGTTTACAATCACATTCGCGCCCTTTTCGGTAAGGTGGGTTACAAGAATATCCACTTCCTGAAAGGGTTCAACGGTGAGGTTTTCATTTTGAAGAAAACGGTTTGTCTTGCTACTGCCCACCAACCGCTGTGTTTGTTCATCAATATAAAGATACACTATGTACCAACTTCCCTTTTTCATCGGTCTGGCCTGTTCCTTAAACGGTACAAAAAGTTGCTTTTCCAGCCCCCAATCCATAAAGGCCCCATGTTTGTTTACATCGCTGCAATGGAGGTATCCAAAGGAGTTTAGAGCAACATAAGGCTGCAGAGTGGTAGCAATGGGCCTTTCCTCATTATCAAGATAGACAAAAACAGAAATGGAATCGCCAATTTCATAGTGGTCCGGCTTGTATTTATGTGGCAGCAGGACCACATTATCTTCCCCATCGCCCAGATAGAGTCCCGGATCGGTTTCCCGAAGTATCTCTAAAGTATTGAATTCGCCCAGTTTTATCATAGCCGCAAAGGTACTCTTTTCAAGTGAAAAAATTTGTAAAACACGTATATCCAAATCAAACTTAAAATGTAAATTCACGTTGAAATGGAAAAAATATCACCACATAGGTTACCACAGGAATTCCAGTTAAAAGAAATTCTGGACACCCCGATCGGCATTGTCTATTTTTATGGAAATATCGTGGTTTTTGAAGCTTTTGAAGGAGTGACCCTTTCCTATAAAACAGGTTTTTCCATTTTGCTGAAAGGACTTTCCATTGTTGGCACAAAGCCGTTCGTTTACATTTCAAATAGGACAAATTCCTATTCCATAAAACCCATGGATTACAAATATTTGAATAAGGTCCCCTCGTTGAAATGCGTTGGAATTGTTACCTATAGTGAAATGGGACACTCAAACGCAGAACTGGAATCCAATTTCTGCAAAAAGCCGTTCCGGATATTTGACAATCTACACGAAGCCGTGGTCTGGGGCCACGGATTTCTATGAAATATATTCGAAGTAATTCAGAAGCACCTCATCATTTACCGAAGAGGGCGTGAAAATTTCCAGAAGGGCGGGTCTTGTTTCCTTTTTGAAAAATTGCCCGAGCGTGGGCGCCAAGGTATCCTTGGTTTTCACAACCTTGTAATCAAAACCGTACATTTCAGCTAATTGCTTTGCCGTGTGGTTATGCTTGGTTTCAAAGAAAGTCTCAAAAACCTCGGTATTCTTCTGCCCGGGTAGAATTCTAAATATGCCCCCACCGCCATTGTTGATTACTATAATCTTGAAGTTTTTGGGAATATGGTCGTTCCACAAGGCATTGCTGTCATAAAAAAAGCTCAAATCGCCAGTCAACAAAACGGTCGGTAATTTTGAGGCATAGGCTGCTCCCACTGCTGTGCTCGTGCTACCGTCAATGCCGCTCGTCCCGCGGTTGCAGAATACTTCAATAGACGGTGCAATTTCGAAAAGTTGGGCATAACGAATGGTGGCGCTATTGCTCAATTGGAGTTGGATATTTTGTGGAAGGGTGTGGAAAATTTCACAAAAAACCATAAAATCTGAATAGGGAATTTCGAGTTTGTACCTCGCGTGTCGCTGCAATCGGCGGTTTTTTACCTCCAGCCATTGGGCTTGGTAATCGCTATTTTTCGAACTGGTTTTAGGAAGAAATTCAGCAAAGAACGTATTCAACGTACTTTTAAAGTGATGTTTCAACACAAAAAAAGTGTCAAATGCATTTTTGGGATCCACGTGCCAATGCGCCTTGGGTGGGTATGTGCGCAAAAAGGCCTTTATTTTTTTTGAAACCACCATACCTCCAAAGGTTAGCAAAATTTCTGGTTGCAGTTTTTTAAAATCACTTTCATCCATGGGCGCAATCAATTGGTCGATAGCGCTCACAAAATTTGGGTTATGAAGGTTCGAGGTAGTTTCTGTCAATACCAAAACGCTTTCGTCCTGGGCCAGTTGTTCAACAAAACGGGTTTCCAAGCTGTTGGGTTGCAACACGCCAACCAAAATCATTTTGCGGTGGCTTGCATTCCATTGCGAAACGAAGGAATCCAAAGGCTGCTCCCCGCCACCATCCAACGCGCGAGGTTTTACTTCCTGAGGCCAAACTTGTTGGTGCTCCACAGTTCTATACAACGGTTCCGAAAAGGGGATATTAACATGAACGGGGCCGTTCAGTTCAATAGCCGTGTTTAATGCAATATTGATTTCAGTTTCATTTTTAATCTGAAATTCCTCCCCTTCCAGACAATTGGCACTATATAGAATATGGTTCGCAAAAACGTTTTCCTGACGAATGGTCTGTCCATCGCCAATATCAATAAAATCTGCGGGGCGATCGGCTGAAAGTATAACCAATGGAATATCGCTATAGTATGCTTCCGCAATAGCCGGATAATAATTGAGCAATGCCGAGCCGGAAGTACAGACAACGGCCACAGGCCTGTGCAACTGTTGGGCAATTCCCAATGCAAAAAATGCGGCACAACGTTCATCCACCACGCTAAAACACCTAAAATCCGGGTTGGCTGAAAAACCAATGGTTAAAGGGGCGTTCCGGGAGCCCGGAGAAATGACGATATGGTCTATACCCTTATTTAAGCAGAGCTGAACAAGGGTTTGGGAGAGAATCTTGTCTGAAAATTTCATAAAATACAAAGGTACGAAGTGTGCCGAAACTATTATAACATTGGTTGCAATAGATGGAGCATGGTTTGCATTTTATTTTGCGTTTCCTCCCATTCTTCCTGGGGCTGCGATCCAATAGTGACGCCCCCACCAATATAAATTCGGGCACGTCCGTCCACAATTTTCATACACCGAAGGTTGACCATTATTGAGGCAGATTTGCCGCCGTCATGGATGGGCCCTAAAAATCCCGTATAAAACTCACGGTCGTAGCCTTCATTTTCAAGAATAAATTCCTTTGCAAATTTTTTTGGACTTCCACAAACGGCAGGAGTTGGGTGCAAGGCGGCGGCTATGGTGTGCAAGGTTGCCTTTCCCGTTTTGAGAATGCCCGTGATATCCGTACGCAAATGTAGCAGGGATCCGGCCTGGTGCGTATGTGGATTGGAAATTTTCAAAACTGAAGTAACCCGTTGCAAACTGTCTATAATGGAGTCGGTAACCAGTTGTTGTTCATCCATTTCCTTGGGGCCCCAATGGATCGGCAACCTATTGCTAACCGGTTGGGTACCGGCCAGGGCCATGGTCTTGAACGAGTTGTTTTCAATTTGCACCAACAATTCTGGTGTCGCTCCACACCATAAACCCGTTTCTGGGTGATACCAAATGTACCGAAACGCGGTTTTGTAGGACGCAAACAGTCTATCCGCCAAGATTTCTATTGAAAAATTTTTTAGCTCAAAGTCACTTTTTCTGGAAAGGACAATTTTGGTTGCGTTTCTTTTTTTGATTGCGTCAATCGCCTTTCCGAGCAACCGTATGTAGTGCTCCTTTTGGCCCGTTTTCACTGCTGCCTTGACCTGGGAAATGGTTTCGTCGGGTTTTGGGAATGCACATGTTGCACATTCCGAAAATTGCTCGCCAATAAAATAGGACTGATCTTGAGAATCGAAGGGCGAAAGCACGAATCCGTTTTCAGTAAATCTTTCGGATGAATGTTGATGGGCATCCTTTTGAAAAAGGGCTTGGAGCCTATCACTATTGGGCAGTGCGAAGATAACGAAAGGCAGATTTTTAGTATGATGATCTAAAATCTTCTCAAGTAAATGCTGGTATTCCATTACACATTTTTAGGTAAGGTAAGGGTTGTAAGTTTCACTAATGACACCAATTCGCCAGATTCGTTCGTTATATTTATTTGCCATAATTGCGTAGTACGCCCTTTGTGGATTATGGTGGCCCGGGCATAAACGTACCCGTTGCGCACACTTTTAATATGGTTTGCCGAAATTTCAATTCCGCGAATTACTATTTTATCAGAATTTAAAAAAAAGTAAGCACCCGCACTGCCTACACTTTCGGCCAGGGCCACGGAGGCACCTCCGTGCAAAACGCCGTCGGGTTGGTGAACTTTTGGTGTAACTGGCATTTTGGCAATTATATAATCGGCTCCAACCTCGGTGAATTCAATTTGAAGGGTTTCCATTAGGGTATTCTCACACATTTTTTTTGAAATTGCGAGAATTTGGGCATTGGTGTAGTTCATGCTATTGGTTTACTTTTGTAAAAATACAAAATTGAAGTTTACAAAATGAGCGTTCAAAAACAGGTTGCCTATAAGGCCACAAACACGTATCACACCCAAAATCGATTAACGGAAAACACCAGGAATATTTGGATGGTATTCCACGGGATGGGCTATCTAAGCCACTATTTCATCAATTATTTTTCAGAATTGGACAAAAGCGAAAACTTTATTATAGCGCCCCAAGCGCCGTCAAAATATTATCAGGACAATACCTTTAAACACGTGGGAGCCTCTTGGTTGACGCGTGAAAACACAGCTATGGAAATTCAGAATGTGCTGCACTATATTGATGCCGTTTTCAACGCAGAATTTCCTGCCGGATTCCCAAAAAAACAGTTGTTCGTTATGGGTTATTCGCAAGGGGTTTCCATTGCGGCTCGGTGGGTAGCTAGCCGAAAAATTCAGTGTGATAAAATGATTCTACATTCCGGAGGAATTCCAAACGAACTGCAACCCGCTGATTTTGAATTTTTAAATAAAGAGACCTCGGTAATTTATTTATACGGAAACAACGACCGATATGTTACCGAGGCACGCGAAACGGAAGAAAGGCTTAGGGCGGAAAATTTATTTAATGAGCGATTGTCGATCAAGGTGTTTGAGGGTGCGCACGAGGTAAACCGGAATTTTTTAAAGGAAATTGCCCAATAAGGTTGGTCTCGTCGTGTATTTCATCGAATAATTTTGGGTTTTTAATTCTTTTGTTTTTCTTTTACTTCACATTAACAACTGAATAGCCCCAAACTATGAAGAAGACTACACTAACCTGCCTGTGTTTGTTGGTTGCTGGTATAAGCCTAGCACAAATAAGCCCTCAAGAAAAACAAGCCCTTCTCGATTTTTATAACGCTACCGATGGAACCAATTGGAAAAACACGTGGAACCTGGAGGCCCCCGTCAGCGAGTGGTACGGAGTGACCATTACTAATAATGAGGTAACGGAAATTTCGATGCTGTTCAACAATGTTAAAGGGACATTGCCCTCCAGTTTGGGCCAATTACAAAGTCTGCGAAAATTGGAGCTTTCCTTTAACCCCATTACCGGCAATCTTCCCGAATCCATTGGGAATTTAGCCAACCTTGAATTTCTGGCTTGCAATGGTACCGATTTGGAAGGCAGCATACCCTCTTCTATCGGCAAGCTCTCACAGTTAAAAGAATTGCATTTAAGCAGTAATAGATTAAGCGGTACCATTCCCGAAAACTTGGGAAATCTTGCGGCTATCGAAGTATTTAATGTGTTTGATAACAATTTGAACGGAGCACTCCCCAAAAGTTTGGCCAAATGTCGAAATCTAAGACAGTTAATGGTTGCCGAAAACCATTTTACCAATCCGGAGGATTTTTCAATTGTTGTGCTTTCCAACGGATCGCCCACTCTGGATTTAACAAAGCAACCCGCGCCACCAGCCCACACAATAATTGCAATTGAACGCGACGAATCTAAAGAATAAGCAATTAATACTCCTCATTTTCCGACGGCCCCTCGTGGGCCGTTTATTTTTTAAAATGCGACTAAAGTCAACTTTTATCGGTAAAAAGCATTGCATCTTTAAAAAAAATTAGTAGCTTGCCCACGGTCTTTGTTTTAGTGGCCCCCACCCACGATAAAGGCCATAAAGCTTAATATTTGGTTAATAAACAAGCTTTTAAACGGAGCGGCCCTTTTGGGCCGTTCTTTTTTTTATTAAAATCTTAATATGGATCCAGTTCATAACAGTTAATTTTATAGAAAACCGAAATCCTTAAATAGATTATGAAAAAGATAATTCCTACAATAACACTGCTGTTCTTCTTTATTACTTTTTATTCCCAAAATGAAAAAGTGACTAAACTTGATATCAATCTTGAAAACTACACTTATCCCTTTCACGTCAATTTTCTGAATATAGAAAACCAGCAACAGCAACTTAAAATGGCTTTTATGGATATACAACCCGAAAATTATAATGGAAAAAATGTTATGCTGCTTCACGGAAAAAATTTCAACGGAGCGTATTGGCAAATAACCATAAACCAATTAACAAAAGAAGGATTCCGTGTAATTGTTCCCGATCAAATAGGTTTCGGAAAATCCAGCAAGCCCGAACATTTTCAATATACTTTTCAACAGTTGTCGGAAAATACTAAGATGCTGCTCGATTCTTTAGGGATAAAAAAAATTGCAGTACTCGGCCATTCCATGGGCGGAATGGTTGCAACTCGTTTCGCTTTAATGTATCCTGAAATTACTGAGAAACTAATCCTTGAAAACCCAATCGGTTTAGAGGATTGGAAAATAAAGGTTCCTTACCAAAGCGTGGACGATTGGTACAAAGGCGAACTCGATAAAAATTATGAAAAACTAAAAGCTTACCAAAAGGAAAGCTATTACGATGGCAACTGGAAACCGGAATACGAACCCTGGGTGCAGCTACTTGCCGGGTGGACTTTAAACGAAAACTACCCTTTAATTGCTTGGAACGCCGCCCTAACTTATGATATGATTTTTACCCAGCCTGTCGTTTACGAATTTGAAAACATAACCGTACCAACCCTGCTTATTATTGGAACACGAGACCGAACAGCCTTAGGAAAAAATTTAGTGGATGCAGAAACCCGAAAAACCATGGGGCTTTACAATGAATTGGGGAAACAAACCAAGTCGAAAATCCCAAATTCTCAGTTGGTTGAAATTCCAAATGTGGGGCATCTGCCGCATATTGAAGCTTTCCAGGAATTTATAACGCCGTTTATCCAGTTTTTAAAAGAATAGATTTTCAAATTTATTTCAGTAGTTTTAAAGGATATTATTTATAATCTATTGTATGAAAAATGTCCTTCGCTATTGCCTTCTTTTTTTATCCTTTTCCTCTTTCGCACAAAATGCCGAATTAACACAATTCGTAAATCCGCTCGTCGGCACAGATTCTAAATACGAGCTTTCCAACGGCAATACCTATCCCGCCATTGCACTTCCTTGGGGAATGAATTTCTGGACGCCACAAACCAACAAAATGGGCAACGGCTGGCAGTATCAATATGCGGCGAATAAAATCCGTGGTTTTAAACAAACGCATCAGCCTTCGCCGTGGATCAACGATTATGGAGCTTTTTCAATATTCCCAACAACCGATTCGTTGGTTTTTAATGAGGAAAAGCGCGAGTCGTGGTTTTCGCACAAAGCCGAAACCGTACTTCCGCATTATTACAAAGTGTATCTCGCCGATTACAATACTTCCGTGGAAATAACGCCCACCGAACGCGCGGCACGTTTCCGTATCACCTATCCCGAAACCGAAAAGGCGTATTTGATTGTGGATGCCTTTTTCAAAAACAGTTATGTGAAAGTGTTTCCGAAGGAACGCAAAATAATCGGCTATGCCCGAAACAACCGCGGCGGCGTGCCTGAGAATTTCAAAAACTATTTCGTGATTTACGCCGATAAGGATTTTGAAGGCATTTATGGAGTAGAAAACGATACCATCACCAAAGGAAAACTGGAAATGGAAAGCGGGCACAGCGGCGCCATTCTTCAAT
The DNA here is from genome assembly GCA_048265145.1 of Aequorivita sp. GTDB lineage: Bacteria > Bacteroidota > Bacteroidia > Flavobacteriales > Flavobacteriaceae > Aequorivita. The sequence goes on along the minus strand of JBLXCF010000008.1, from coordinate 101,658 downwards.
TTAAAACAAAAAATGGCGAGCAGGTCAATCTAAAAGTGGCTTCTTCATTTATAAGTTACGAACAGGCCGAATTGAACCTGCAACGGGAAATCGGCAACAAAACTTTTGACGAAATAAAAAACGAAGGACAAACCCTTTGGAACAAACACTTAAACCGAATCACGGTAGAAAGCGGCACCGTGGCGCAAAAAACCACATTTTACACCGCGCTGTACCGCACGATGCTTTTCCCCAGAAAATTTTATGAATTTGATGCCAAAAACAATATTGTGCATTACAGCCCCTACAACGGAAAGGTTGAAAAAGGCTATATGTTTACCGACAACGGTTTTTGGGATACTTTTCGCGCCGTATTTCCTTTCTTCAATTTAATGTATCCCGAAATGAATTCCCAGATAATGGAAGGCCTCGCAAATACCTACAAAGAAAGCGGTTGGCTACCGGAATGGGCCAGCCCGGGGCATCGCGATTGTATGGTTGGCAGCAATTCGGCTTCCATCATTAGCGATGCGTATTTGAAAAACAATGAAATTGAAAGCATAAATACCCTTTACGAAGCGATTCTAAAAAATGCTGAAAATGCCGGACCGCTTTCCTCCGTGGGCAGGCTGGGCGTGGATTATTACAATACATTAGGCTACATTCCGTATGATGTGGAAATCCCCGAAAATACGGCACGAACGCTGGAATATGCCTATGACGATTTTACCATTTGGAAACTCGCAAAGGCATTGAACCGCCCGCAAGCTGAAATTGAAACTTTTAAAAAACGCGCCCAAAACTATCGGAATGTTTTTGACAAATCCACCAATTTTATGCGTGGCAAAAACAAAGACGGCAGTTTTCAATCGCCTTTTCGAGCCGATAAGTGGGGCGATGCCTTTACCGAAGGTAATGCGTGGCACTGGACGTGGTGCGTATTCCACGATGTGGAAGGGCTTAAAAATTTAATGGGCGGCAACGAAGCGTTTACTACCAAACTCGATTCGGTTTTTACCGCAGCGCCCACGTTTGATTATTCCTATTACGGCGTGCAGATTCACGAAATTGCCGAAATGCTCATCGCCAATATGGGCCAATATGCCCACGGCAACCAGCCCATACAGCATATGCCCTATTTGTATTGCTACGGCGCGCAGCCCTGGAAAACGCAATGGCACGTGCGCGAAATTATGGACAAGCTATACACACCAAACCCCGACGGACTTTGTGGCGATGAGGATAACGGGCAAACCAGTGCGTGGTATGTTTTTTCGGCAATGGGCATGTATCCCGTAACGCCCGGAACCGATGAATATGTTTTGGGTTCGCCACTATTTAAAAAGGTTACCTTGAAATTGGAAAACGGCAAAATCTTTACTATTGCTGCGCCAAACAATACTGCCGAAACGCGCTATATTGAAGAAGCCACGCTAAACGGAAAAAGTTATTCCAAAAACTTTTTAACGTATAAAACCGTGATGGATGGGGGGAGTTTGAATTTTAAAATGAATGCCGAACCGAATACAACACGCGGTACTGCAAAAGAGGATGCGCCGTATTCTATGAGTTTGGATTTAAAATAATCATTTTTCGCAATTAGTGTTGGATTTTGCTTTTAAACATTTTACAATTTCAAAACATTTTTTGGCTATATTTATGTTTTATCTAAGGAATAAACTTATTTTTTAGGGATATAATTCATTCAAAATATATTTTAATTAATGAAAGATTTTACAAAATTAAATTTAGGATTCAGTGATGCTGAAAATTACAAGAAAAAGGAAAACAAAGAAGTTTTCAATAAGTATTTTATAAGAAATGATGAATTATATTCTATATTAAAATCCACAAATTATTTTATTGTTGGCGACAAGGGTACTGGAAAAACCGCATATTCATTATATCTAGCCAATAATGAGTTTGGAAATACTAATTCGTCTTTAAGTTATATTAGGGAAACGGAATATGTGAAATTTATTAAGTTAAAAAAAGATAAGCATTTAACATTAACTGAATATACTAATATATGGAAAGTATTACTCTACTTATTACTTTCGCAACAAATTCAAAAAGGTGAAAAATCAACAACAATTTTCTCTAGATTTTCAAAATTTAAACCTTTACAGGATGCAATTAACACCTTTTATAAATCTGCGTTTTCTCCTGAAATTATATATGCTTTAAATATAATTGAACAAACAAAAGAAGTTGCAGAATTATTACATAAAAATTTCAAAATAGCAGGTGAAGAAAATTATAGTGAATCATTTTCAGAAAGTAAATTTCAGATAAATTTACTTTACATTCAAAATAAGTTTGAAAAGGCTTTTAGTTCATTAAAATTGGAAAAAAATCATATATTATTTATTGACGGAATAGATATAAGACCTCGAAAGATTGAGTTTGAAGATTACCTAGAATGTGTTAAAGGATTAGCAAATGCTATTTGGACAATAAATGTGGATTTTTTTTCTCAGATTAAAGATTCCCGAGGGAGATTAAAAGTAATGATGTTAGTCAGACCAGATATATTTTCTCAATTGGGCTTACAGAATATGAATAATAAAATAAGAGATAATGGAATTCTTTTAGATTGGAGAACTACCTATCCAAGATATAGAGATTCTGCATTGTTCAAAATGGCAGATACAATTTTAAAATCCCAACAAGATTCATATAACAAGCTAGGAGACAGTTGGGATTTTTATTTTCCATTTAAAAATACAGCTCGAAATAAATCAAAAGATGATTCATTCATTTCCTTTTTGAGATTTTCAATGTTTCGCCCTAGAGATATCATTACAATGATGAAAATATTACAAGAAAATATTTCAGAAGAATCAAACAGAAAATTGCCAGTAGTAGATTCAAAGGATTTCGAAACTCCATCATTTAGAACTAAATACTCGGATTATTTACTTGGTGAAATCAAGGATTATTTAGCGTTTTATCATTCTGATTCTGATTATGAAATTTTCTTGAAATTTTTTGAATTTCTTAATGGTAAAGCACATTTCAGCTATGCTGAATTTATGTATACTTATAATTTATTTGCTAATCATATTGAAAAAAATGAAATTGAAGTTCCTGTTTTTTTTGAATCAAGTGACAAATTCCTTCAATTTCTATTTGATTTAAATATAATATGTTATATACAAGATATGGAAGATTCAGAACCTCACATACATTGGTCTTTTAGAGAAAGAACTTATTCAAATATTAATCCTAAAGTTAAAGAGGGAGTACGCTATTCAATTCATTACGGTTTACAAAAAGCTTTCAACACTGGTAAAAAATTTGAAACAAGAACTATAAACAAGAAAAGGATAATCAAAAAAAAATAAAAAAAACCGCAACCCTTTCAGGTTGCGGTTTTCGCTTTTAACTATTAATCATTATACTTGTAAAGATCCCTCGACTGCGCTCGGGATAAGCGATACGTAAGGTTTTGCTGCGCAAAACCAACGTCCTGCTTACTTCACCTCTTCAAAATCTACGTCCTCAACATCACTGTTTTCAGAACCGCCGCCGGTACTGCCCTGCTGTGCTCCCGCATCGCCGGCATCACCGGTTGGGGCGCCTTGTTGGGCATCGGCCTGGGCTTTGTACATTTCTTCAGAAGCAACTTTCCAAGCTTCGTTTATCTTGTCCAAAGCAGGTTGAATGTTGCTCACCTCTTTGGTTTCATACGCTTTTTTCAACTCTTCCAAAGCTTCCTCGATTGGCTTTTTCTTATCGTCAGATAATTTATCGCCAAACTCTTTCAACTGCTTTTCAGTCTGGAAAATCATCGCATCGGCTTCGTTCAGTTTTTCAACTTTCTCCTTTGCAGCCTTATCGCTTTCGGCATTTGCCTCGGCATCCGCTTTCATCTTCTTGATTTCCTCTTCCGTCAAACCAGAAGAAGCTTCAATACGGATGTCCTGCGTTTTGTTGGTCGCCTTGTCGGTAGCGCTTACTTTAATGATACCGTTGGCATCAATATCAAACGTTACCTCAATCTGTGGTACACCGCGCTGAGCTGGTGGAATACCATCCAAGTGGAAACGACCGATTGTTTTGTTGTCGTTCGCCATGGGACGCTCTCCTTGCAATACGTGGATTTCAACACTCGGCTGATTATCGGCCGCTGTAGAGAATACCTGACTTTTCTTGGTTGGGATGGTAGTATTGGCCTCGATCAATTTGGTCATTACACCACCCATAGTTTCAATACCAAGGGAAAGTGGAGTAACATCCAGAAGCAATACATCTTTCACATCTCCAGTCAATACACCACCTTGGATGGCGGCACCAACGGCAACGACTTCATCTGGGTTTACCCCTTTGTGCGGTTTCTTTCCGAAGAATTTCTCCACAGCTTCCTGCACAGCAGGAATACGGGTAGAACCACCCACAAGTATTACTTCATCTATATCGCTTTTGCTTAGTCCGGCTGCTTTCAGGGCTGTTTCGCAAGGCTTCATGGTTCTTTTTACCAAATCGTCGATCAATTGCTCAAACTTGGCGCGGGTCAACGTTTTTACCAAGTGTTTTGGGCCGCTGGCCGTAGCCGTAATGTATGGCAGATTGATCTCGGTTTGGGTAGAAGAGGACAACTCAATTTTTGCCTTCTCAGCAGCCTCCTTCAAACGTTGAAGCGCCATTGGATCCTTTTTCAAATCAAAATCTTCTTCTTTTTTGAATTCATCAGCCAACCAATTGATAATTTTTTGGTCAACATCATCACCACCCAAGTGGGTATCACCATCGGTAGCAAGTACTTCAAAAACGCCGTCGCCCAATTCAAGGATACTCACGTCGTGCGTTCCACCACCAAAGTCGAACACTACCACTTTCTGGTCGGTTCCTTTCTTGTCAAGGCCGTATGCAAGTGCAGCGGCAGTAGGCTCATTAATAATACGCTCTACTTTAAGACCGGCAATTTCACCCGCTTCCTTGGTTGCATGCCGCTGACTGTCGTTAAAATAGGCAGGTACGGTAATTACCGCCCGGGTAACGTCCTGTCCCAAATAATCCTCGGCGGTTTTCTTCATTTTTTGAAGGATCATCGCGCTCAATTCCTGGGGCGTGTACAAACGTCCGTCAATATCCACACGGGCGGTATCATTATCGCCTTTTACCACCTTGTAGGCGGCGTGTTCCATTTCGGTCTTTGACTCAGAATATTTGTTCCCCATAAAACGTTTTATGGAGCTGATGGTTTTTGTTGGGTTTGTAACTGCTTGCCGTTTTGCAGGATCCCCTACTTTAATTTCGCCACCTTCCACAAAGGCTATTACGGAAGGAGTTGTTCTTTTTCCTTCGGCGTTAGGGATAACCACGGGCTCGCTACCTTCCATTACGGCAACGCAGGAGTTGGTTGTACCTAAGTCGATTCCGATTATTTTACTCATATCTATTGTGTTATATATTAAGTTAATTCAATTTTATTTTACGGTCTGTATAAGACAATGATTGTGCCAGCGGATGACGACTGCCATGATGTCAGAAATTTTTATTGAATATGTTGCTGGCCGTAGTTAAGCGCCAAATCTCAAAATCCAAATTCTATGAAAAAATAGATTCTGCACTGTTTTAATTTGAAATTTTTATTTAGAATTCTCTTTTCGATATTGGAATATTTCCATAATTTTGGAATAAATCCAGCAGAATGTTTTTGAATTGCCATACCTACTACAGCCTTCGCTTCGGAACGCTGAAAATAAGTGAGTTGCTGTCGCTTGGGCAACGCACACGAGCAATGGCCATGGCGCTTACCGACATCAATTCCACCTCGGCGAGTTTGGAATTTGTCCGCGTGGCGCCGGAATTTAAGATAAAACCCATTCTGGGCGTAGATTTTCGAAAAGGTGCGCAGCAGCAGTTTGTGATGCTGGCCGAAAATAACAAGGGATTTCAATATATAAATGAATACTTATCGGGATTTCTGCACGAGCGAAAAGGCACCGAACAACTGAAAATTCCCGCGCGCGCAAAACAGCTGCCGCATACCTATAGTATATATCCGTTCGCTTCCTTTGAAGACGGAACACTTTTGGAAAACGAATTCCTCGGCGTAAAAATGGAAGACCTCAACCGCCTGAAATTTTCAAAATGGAAAAACAGACAGGAAAAATTGGTGGTACTGCAGACCGTAACCTTTCAGAACAAAAAGGGTTTCAATACCCACCGCCTGCTGCGCGCTATTGACAACAATACGCTGCTCAGCAAACTGCCCGCCTCGGAACAGGGCAGCCAGGCCGATGTATTTGTTTCCGAAGAAATATTGAAAAAATCCTTTGCGGAATTTCCGAAACTCATTGAAAACACCCAACAGCTTTTGCGGCGCTGCCACGTACATTTCGACTTTTCAAAGGAAAAGACCTGTAACCAAAAATCGTATACGGCAAACGAGTCGCTGGATTTCCGACTGCTGAAAAAACTGGCCTACGCCGGCATCCCCTACCGGTACAAAAGGCCCGGCGAACGTGTGCTGAAGCGGATGGAAAAGGAACTGGAGATCATCCGCGAAAAGGGGTTCGTGTCCTATTTTCTGATCAATTGGAAAATTTTAAAGTACGCCCGCAGCAAAGGCTACTTTTACGTGGGCCGTGGCAGTGGCGCCAATAGTATAATAGCTTATTTGCTTCGCATTACCGATGTGGACCCCGTGGAACTGGACCTTTATTTTGAGCGTTTCATCAATCTGTACCGGAAAAACCCGCCCGATTTCGACATTGATTTTTCGTGGCAGGACCGCGACGATATTACCGATTTCATTTTTAAAACTTTTAAGAATACCGCGCTCATCGCCGTTTACAATACCTTTAAATACAAGGCCTCGGTACGCGAGCTGGGAAAGGTTTTCGGGTTGCCGAAAGAGGAAATAGACAGACTCTCCGCTGGCGATTACAATTTTGATACGCTGGACAAACTTTCGCAATTGGTGGTCATGTACGGCAAATATATTGAAGGCTTCCCCAATTATCTGGGCATACATGCCGGCGGCATCCTGATTTCGGAAAAACCCATCCATTACTATTCCGCCACCTTTATGCCGCCAAAAGGTTACGCCACCACGCAATTTGATATGGTAATTGCAGAGGACGTGGGACTTTATAAATTCGATATTTTAAGCCAGCGCGGGCTGGGAAAAATAAAGGACGCCGTGGAAATAGTGAAGTACAACCACCCCGGGAAAAAACCCATTGACATCCACGATATTGCGCGTTTCAAAAAAGATGAAAAGATAAAAACGCTGCTGCGCAACGCAGAGGCCATCGCTTGTTTTTATGTAGAGTCGCCCGCCATGCGGATGCTGCTGCGCAAACTGCAGGTAGACGACTATCTAGGGCTGGTGGCCGCCAGCTCGGTAATCCGTCCCGGCGTGGCAAAGAGCGGCATGATGCGCGAGTACGTGCTGCGCTACCGCCACCCCGAAAAACGCAGGGACGCCCACCCCGTGCTGCTGGACATTATGCCCGAGACCTTCGGGGTGATGGTGTACCAAGAAGATGTTATAAAAGTGGCGCACCATTTTGGCGGGCTCGATCTGGGCGAGGCCGATATGCTGCGGCGCGGGATGAGCGGGAAATTCCGCTCGCGGGAGGAATTCCAAAAAGTGAAGGACCAGTTTTTCAGCAACTGTAAAAATACCGGAAGGGACGAAGCTTTCACGGCCGAGGTGTGGCGGCAGATAGAGAGCTTTGCCGGCTATGCCTTTGCCAAGGGCCATTCCGCTTCCTACGCTGTAGAGAGCTACCAAAGCCTTTTCTTGAAAGCCTATTTTCCGCTGGAATATATGGTGGCCACGCTCAACAACGGCGGGGGTTTTTACAGCGTGGAACTGTATGTGCACGAAGCGCGGATGCGGGGCGGGAACATCCTGCAGCCCTGCATAAACCGAAGTTATAACGAAACGGTCATTTATGGAAAGGATATCTACATCGGGTTTGGGTTTTTACAGTCCGTAGAAACAAAACTGGTCGAAAAGTTAATAACGGAACGCAACCAAAACGGCGCTTTTGAAAGCTTAGACGATTTTTTGGAGCGCGTGCCCATTGGGATGGAGCAGGTTACCATTCTCATAAAAATAAACGCCTTCCGTTTTACGGGAAGAAACAAGCGCGAACTGCTGTGGGAAGCCTATATGAAGATAAATAAGGTGAGTTTTGAGGAGAACGCCCCTACCCTTTTCAAACCGAAACGCATGGACTATAAAACGCCCTCGCTGCCGCACACGGCCATGGAGGACGCCTTTGACGAAATGGAACTGTTGGGGTTTCCGCTCTGCAACCCTTTTGGGCTGCTGCAAAACCCTTCCGAAAACAAACTGCGGGCCGTGCATCTTCCCGATCTGGTTGGGAAAACGGTTACCATTGAGGGCTATTTGGTAACAACAAAACGAACCAGAACCTCGCGCGGCGACTATATGTTCTTCGGGAATTTTGTGGACCGCGACGGCCATTTTGTGGATACGGTGCACTTTCCGCCGGTAGCGCACCAATATCGCTTCCGCGGAAAAGGGGTTTATAGCATCACGGGCAAGGTGATGGAAGAATTTGATTGTATCACTATTGAAGTACTAAAAATGGAACGCTTGGCGATAATCCAGGATCCGCGGTATAGTTCCGCCTCCCCAACGCTTGAAGGAAAAACCGTGACGGATAACAGGCGAAAGACGGTAAGGCCGATGACTTAAGACTTAAGACCGCTGCGCTATAGGACGTAGGATTAAAAAGGTTAGTTATGAGTTATGAGTTGTGAGTTGTGAGTTGTGAGTTGTGAGTTGTGGGTTATGAATAAATTTATTGGTCTTACATCCTATGTCCTATCGTCCTATGTCAATTTAAAAAAATGAACGACAAAAGAAACATAGTGCACATGGACCTGGACACCTTTTTCGTGTCCTGCGAGCGCTTGCTGGACAGCCGCCTGATAGGCAAGCCCGTGCTTATTGGCGGCACGAGCGACCGCGGGGTGGTGGCCTCCTGCAGTTATGAGGCGCGCAGTTTCGGCATCCACTCTGCCATGCCGATGAAACTGGCGCGGCAGCTTTGCCCCGAGGCCATTGTGGTTCGGGGCGATGCCGGCACCTACAGCAAGTTTTCCGATACGGTTACAGACGTTATAAAGGAAAGCGTGCCGCTCTACGAAAAATCGTCGGTAGATGAATTTTATATTGATCTTACGGGAATGGACAAATTCTTCGGTTGCGAAAAATTAGCTTCGGAATTGCGGCAGCGCATCATAAAGGAAACGGGATTGCCCATTTCCTTCGGGCTTTCCATCAACAAGACCGTTTCAAAAATAGCCACGGGCGAGGCCAAGCCCAACAACCAGATGCACGTATTGCGGGGCACCGAAAAGCCTTTTCTTTCGCCTTTATCCGTAAATAAAATCCCGATGGTGGGCGAGGTTACCTACCGCGCCTTTTGCGATCTGGGCATCAAACAGATCAAGACCATACAGGAAATGCCGGTGGAAATGATGGCAAAGGTTTTCGGGAAAAACGGGCAGACCATTTGGCAAAAGGCCAACGGCATAGACAATACGCCCGTGGAGCAGTACACCGAGCGCAAATCCATTTCTACCGAACGCAGTTTTGACCGCGACACCACCGATGTAAAAAAACTGCAGGGCATCATCATTGCCATGGCCGAGAACCTGGTCTTCCAACTGCGGCGGGGCAACAAGCTCACGGGCTGTGTGGCTTTTAAAATAAGGTATTCCGATTTTCAGACCCATACGGTACAGCAAAAAATACCCTACAGCTCGGCAGACCATAAAATTATTCCCATAGTGATGGAACTATTTAAAAAACTCTACCAGCGCCGGTTGTTGGTACGCATGGTGGGCGTGCGCTTCAGCCATTTGGTGGAGGGCGGTTTCCAGATAGACCTGTTTGACGATAACGAAAAGATAATCAACCTCTACCACGCCATGGACAGGATGCGCGACCGTTATGGCGACCGGGCAGTGATGCGCGCCGCCGGAATGGAGGCAAGGAGCATTGGACGCTGGAATCCCTTTACCGGCGCGCCACCGCCACTTTTGCCAAATAGAAGAAGATGATTCAATGTGCAATGCTCAATGCTCAATATTGAATGTTGAATGTTGAAAAATAAATTCATAATTCATAATTCATAATTCATAATTAAATAAGATACTATCTTTGTTTTTAAATTTTATTTGAATGGAAAGCATCAGCGTTTTTGATATGTTGAAGATTGGTGTGGGCCCGTCCAGCTCGCACACTTTGGGACCGTGGCGCGCGGCCCTGCGATGGATTGGTGAACTGAAGGAAAAAAAGCAATTTGAGGAAGTAGTAGGAATTACAGTAGACCTTTACGGTTCGCTTTCCTTAACGGGAAAAGGCCACGCCACGGACATTGCAGTCATGTTGGGGCTTTCGGGTTTTGACCCAGTTACGTTTCCCATTGAAAATATTGAAAAGGAAATCGATTTTATCAACACTGAAAATAAATTGAACCTCAACGGCGAGCGCGAAGTTGCTTTTGTTCCGAAAGAGAACATCATCTTCAACCGAAAGTTTTTGGAATTCCACCCCAACGGGATGACCTTCCGTGCAACTTTAACAGACGGCTCCAAAAAATCTACTTCCTATTATTCCATCGGGGGCGGCTTCACCGTAAAAAAAGAGCGGAAAAACCAAAAGCTGAAACTGGAAAAGTTTGCGAGATTCCCATTTCCCATTGAAAAAGGAACCGAATTGCTCGCCTATTGCAAAAAAGAAGGCAAGAGCATTTCTGAAATCGTTCTCGAAAACGAACGTTCGCTGCGCACCGATGCCGAAATCACCGAGGGGTTACGAAAAATTTGGGACGTTATGCTGGAATCAATGTACGTGGGGGCACATACGGAGGGAACGCTTCCGGGCGGCCTGAATGTAACGCGCCGCGCCTTCGAGATGAACAAAAACCTGATTGGCGACACCCAATATTCAGATGCAGCGGAATGGATTGGCGCCATCCGCAATACCGAGGTAAAATTTCGGCAAATCCTAAAATGGGTCTCGTGCTTTGCGTTGGCCGTAAACGAGGTGAATGCCTCCTTGGGCCGCGTGGTTACTGCCCCCACCAATGGCAGTGCTGGCGTAATACCCGCCGTTATGATGTATTATATGGTCATTGAAAACCACGACGCGAATTTTGATGATATAAAGAAATTCCTATTAGTTGCTGGCGAAATTGGCAGTCTTTTCAAAAAAGGAGCTACCATTTCCGCGGCAATGGGCGGTTGCCAGGCAGAGATTGGCGTTTCCTCATCGATGGCGGCCGGAGCGCTTTGTGAATTGATGGGCGGAACCCCCGAACAATGCCTAATGGCAAGTGAGATTGCGATGGAACACCATTTAGGGATGACCTGCGACCCTATTGCCGGCTTGGTCCAAATTCCGTGCATTGAACGTAACGCTATGGGTGCGGTAAAGGCCATAAATGCTTGTGAAATGGCTTTGGACAGCGATCCTTCAAAAGCAAAAGTTCCTCTCGACAAAGTAATTGCCACCATGTGGGAAACCGCCAAGGATATGACTTCAAAATATAAAGAAACCAGCGAAGGCGGGCTTGCCGTGCAGGTAAATGTTAGCGATTGTTAGACTCTCATTCCTTTTTACAACTGCCAATCCGCAATGAATCTATCAAATGGAGGATCTTCCAGCTTTCATCGGTATAGACCAAGGTGAACGAATTGGCCCCACAGTGGCTGAATTTTCCATCCAAAAAATATTCATAGGGGGCCCAAACGTGGGCAAGGTTGCCATCACTGTTCACTATATAATCGGTGAGTTGCTCGTCCCAATTAAGGGATTTTCCTTTTGTTGCAGCATATTTCAACAGTTCTGTAGTCCTAATATACATAAGGATATTTTCCTGTTCCTTATTTAAATAGGCCCGGTTCATGGTCATGTTTGGGTGCATTACGGACTTCATCTTGATTGTATCGCCGGTCCGATAGCCATCCATAAAAATATCGATAATGATCTTCGCATTTTGGGTTGATAGTGATTCCTGCGCAAAACCTTGGAGCGTTAGAGACAGGGAAAGTATTAGGATTATGGATTTCATCAGAAAGATTTATTTGGTTCCACTTCAAAAATAGTACTTTTACATTTTCTAAAAATATCTTTCCTTTAAATATGTCAATAGCAAAAAAAGAATATAAACGCATCACTACCAAAACTTTGGTAGATATGAAAATGAAGGGCGAAAAAATTTCGATGCTTACGGCCTATGATTTTACCATGGCAAAAATTGTGGATAGTGCAGGAATAGACGTTATTTTGGTAGGCGATTCTGCGTCCAATGTAATGGCGGGCCACGAAACCACCCTTCCCATTACCCTGGACCAAATGATCTATCATGCTGCTTCCGTAGTTAGGGCTATAGAGCGCAGTTTGGTGGTGGTGGATCTACCCTTCGGAAGTTATCAAAGCGACCCCAAGGAAGCCTTGCGCTCCGCCATTAGAATTATGAAGGAAAGTGGCGGCCACGCCGTAAAGCTTGAAGGCGGAAAGGAAATTAAGGAATCCATAAAACGGATCCTGAATGCCGGAATTCCCGTGATGGGCCATTTGGGCCTGACCCCCCAATCCATTTATAAATTTGGAACTTATACCGTTCGGGCCAAAGAAGAAGAAGAGGCCGCCAAACTAATCGAGGATGCCATCCTGCTGGAAAAAACCGGCTGCTTTGCGGTAGTTCTTGAAAAAGTTCCCGCAAAATTGGCACAGGAAGTAGCCGAAAAGATCAGTATTCCGGTAATCGGAATTGGTGCAGGAAATGGTGTTGATGGGCAAGTATTGGTTACCCACGACATGCTGGGGATGACCCACGAATTCAATCCGCGGTTCCTGCGACGTTATTTAGATCTGTATTCCGAAATGAAAAACGCCTTCAGCAAATACAGTAGTGATGTAAAGAGCGGTGATTTCCCTAATGATAGCGAGCAATATTAAGAGATAGTTGGGTTTTTGATTTTAAAATATTTAAAATCGAAAATTTCCGCAAGCCAAAAATCGCACCATCCAAAAATCCAGCCCACATAGCACTAAGGATACGCTTCAAATTTTATTTGAGGACAATCATTTAATTATAGTGAATAAGCGTCCGGGAGATATCGTTCAGGGCGATAAAACGGGCGACGCTCCACTTTCAGAGGTGGTAAAGAACTATATTGCTGAAAAATACAACAAACCGGGTGCGGTATATTTAGGGGTTGTCCATAGATTGGACCGTCCTACCAGCGGCATTGTGGTTTTCGCAAAAACTTCGAAGGCCTTGTCCAGATTGAATAAAATGTTTGCTGAAAGGGAAACGAGAAAAGTCTACTGGGCAATCGTGAAAAATGCCCCTCCCGCATTGCAGGGAACCCTGATCCATTTTTTGCACAGAAATCCAAAACAGAACAAATCCTACGCCCACAGCAAGGAGGTGCCTAATAGTAAAAAGGCTGTTCTTCACTATAGAATGACAAAAAAGTTGGATAATTACTGTTTGCTGGAAGTAGTTTTGGAAACTGGAAGGCACCATCAAATACGATCGCAATTGGCAGCCATTGGATGCCCCATAAAGGGCGATTTAAAATACGGCTTTGACCGAAGCAACCCAGACGGAAGTATTCATCTTCACGCAAGGCAAATTTCATTTATCCATCCGGTCCAAAAAACGGAACTTCAAATTGACGCCCCTCCCCCGTTGGATGCCGTTTGGAATGTATGTTCCTAAATTTTGATTATATTGTTTTTCAAGGCGAAAATGACCAGCCCCACACGATTTTTAACCTTAAGCCGGTTAAAAAGGTCGTGCCTATAACCATCAATCGTTTTGGGGCTTAATCCCATAATTTCGGCTATTTCCTTATAGGTTTTTTCCGTGCATGCCAATTGGATGAAAGCAATCTCATTTTCCTTTAAGTCAATAGGTTTGAACTCGGAATCCTGATTTATGGTATGGATAATGGTTTCCGAAACTTTTTCAGAATAATAGTATCCCCTTTCCATCAATTCGTCGAGGGCCGTGTTCAGAATTTCAGGATGGATATCCTTCAAGAGATAACCTTTGGCCCCCATCCTGAGCATTTTTAAAATAATTTGGTCGTCGTCCTCCATGGATAGTGCCAGCGTTTTTACCTGTGGATGGTTGTCCCTCAACCACTCCGCCGTTTCAAAACCATCCATTACGGGCATGTTGATATCCAACAAAATGATATCCGGAACTTCAGCCATATTGGCAAGCCGATCTTGGAGTTCCACACCATTCCTGGAGTGGAAAAGTACTTGAAAGTTGGGGAAGGAATTAATGAGTTTTTCCAATGAAGATGCAAAAAGGGAATGGTCATCTACAATGGCAACGGTATTTTTTTTTTCGGGGCTCATGCTATTTTTTTATAGGGATATTTTAAAAAGAGCTGTGTACCTTTTCCCTTTTCGGAAACTATTGCAAAATCTGCGTTTAAGAGATTGGCACGGCTCTTCATGGTTTCCATTCCGGAACTATCGGTTTTTTGTGAAATTTCAAACCCAACGCCGTTGTCAATAGCCAAAATTTCAAGCCATTGATCGCCATAGGTCAATCGGACGGTCAGTGAGGAAGCCTTGGCGTGTTTTATCACATTGGAAAGAAATTCCTGTAAAATACGGAATATAATAATTTCACTGGCATTGTTTATCGGGATGATATCTCCCGAAATTTCCAACGAGGCCTTTAAATAATCCAAACGGTTAAAACGGTCCAGCTCTACTTGAAGCGATTTCAGCAGTCCGTTTTTCAGGACCACATCATTGTTGAGCACTTTGGAAAGCGAGCGTATTTCCTGTACGGTTTCCTGCACAATTCCCTTGGTTTCCTTTATCTGGCCGTGAAAGGTTTCGGGAGCGGCATTCATCAGTACATTCAATTGAATATTGGCCACCGACAGCAATTGCCCCACATTATCGTGCAGTTCCCAGGCAATGTTTTTTAGCGTCTGCTCCTGAATTTCAATTTGTGAATTTGCCAGTTCGCGCTGGTAGCGTTTTTCAGCTTCAAAGCGGTCTTTGAGAAACTTGTTTTTTCGGCGTTGGAATGCAATCACAAATACAATGGCGAAAACCGCAAAAAACAGAAGTATCGCAATAAAATAAACTATTAAAAGTTTTTCTTGTGGAAGTAAGGGTCCTTTTTCCTGAAGCATATCAAAAAACCAGCAATATAGATGGAGTACAACAAGTAGTTTGTTCCAAAGATAATCTGTCTATACAAACTTACAAAGCCCGGATCAACGGAATTGCTATAATACACGCTGTACAGAAACAAAGGCGTGGTGCACAGGTGAAAAATTAGAGCACCCACGGAAACATAAAACGGCAAACTCTTTTGCACCAACAATATTTGGTCGCTCTTTAGCAGTTCTAAATAATAAAACCCAATGCTCAAAAAAACGAACAGCGTGCCTACAATATTTGTAACGGGGATAAAGCGATAGAAAAAGTCGCCCGAAAAAACAATTTCCAGCAAGCTGAGGGCTATAAAACAAATAGAGGCCCAATGCAACAGGACAACGGACCTCTTTGTTGAAAGAAACCATTTGAAATAATTGATATAAAACAAATAACTGACCAAGGAATAAATATTGCCAGCCCAATAATTGCTCTGAAAAGGAGTGTCGCGAAGGAAGGCCAAGGGGCCCGTCTGGACGAAATAGGCATACCAACTAAACACTTCGGAAAAAAAAGTAAAGCCCAAAAAGCCCACCAAATAAAAAGTAGGCCGATCCTTATGTTTTTGGTAATAATAAATTCCAACCACAAAGGCCAATAATTCCAAAAAATTTGCAAAAAGGGATGCTATCACATTAATAATTGGTTGGTGGAAAACCACTAATGGAACGGTTTAAAGGCTCTAAATTATAGTTGTTCGGGGCTCCGGCGGTAATTCCGTTCGTCGGTGCCAAAAAAACGGTGGCCTTATCATTGGTTGGGCTGTCATAGGCCGCCAAATAGATACGGACTCCGGGTTGTGCCCCCAATCCGGCATTTGATTTAATATAATCCAGGAATTGCTGAAGTTCGGCCACGCTGAATAAAAACTCGCGTGTATCCGCAGAGCCCATGGCTCGTTCAATATCTATGGCGCGCGTGGCCACCCAATTATCCTGTAACTGTCTGGCTTCGGAAACGGGAATACAATTTGCTGGTTTTGACATAATTAAAATTGAATTATTCAGTTAATTGGGACGAATGTATAAAAAACAATCAAATTTGTATTTCAAAACAGGAATAAAAAGGGAAAATCCTATTGCCGAAAAAGGGTTTTTCCTGTGAAAGTGTAAGAATAAATCATACAAACCCCAAAATTTCTAAGGATTTGCAGCCCTAGGCTGCCAACCCTATTTCCGAAGGTAAAATTCCATTAAAGCCAACTAGTGTTGGTGCAATGTATTCAAGGCATATATAGCAAAACTCCCCAGCCAATGGCCGCCTTCATAGCTGTCGCCAACCAAATTCTTATACGAATAGGCCACGTGCTCGTTAGCCAGATTGTGAAGATGTTTATATTGGGGAAATTCAGTTGCCAAGCCATAGAATACCCAGGCCCTACTGAAATTCAGCCCATCCAGATGCACCAATTTTCCATCGGTTCTGTCACTAACTTCACCCACGTTTAGGTGATAATCTTTCATTGCCAATTGGGGCATAAACGCTTTCATCCAAGCAAGAAATTCGTTTTTTGGCAAAATTCGACGCATAATATCTACTTCTTCCAAACAAGGCGATAGAAAATCTGAGCCGCTAGGCTCCCAATTTATCGGGCAATTTTCGTCCTTAAAATAAAAGTCCCTCGCGCGTTTTTCGATTAGATTCCTGAGCTCGAAATCCTGGGTTGCCACCGCATAATCAAAAGCCAAAGTTAGTCCGAAAGCTGTGTTGGTGTGCTCTCCCACCCGGATAGGATAGTTAAGTTTTGGAAGAAAGTCTTTAAACCGAAGCACAATTACATCGGTTAGCGGTTGCAGGTTTTGGGCCAACTGGTTTGCAAATGGGTCGTTCCATGTATGAAGTTCTTCCGAGAGTTTCAACAACCAGGCCCATCCATAGGTCCGTTCAAAGGTTTTGTTGCTTGGCTTTTCAAAATAGGCCACTTCAATGGCCACGTTTTTGGGAGTGATCCTCTCATTTAAAATTTTACGGGCGGCCTCGGCGTTTTCCATTTCGGGGAATTGTTTCAGCAAGCGAACCATAGACCAATACCCGTGCACCGCGCTGTGCCAATCAAAGCAGCCATAAAAAATTGGATGCAAAACGATCGGTTCCTTCAAATCGGCCTTGTTTTGCAGGGTACCACTAGGCTTGTAGGGATACTTGGTGCCGACGCAATGCAGCGGAAGGGCCAACAATTTATTTGCTTCTTCCAAACTGAAAGTGGGTTCCGGGAACGATTTTGAGTGGCTTTCTCTAAAGGTTGAAGATGCTGGTGACTCTTCCTTTCTTTTTGATTCACAATTTGAAAAAAGGGCAAGCGCGGTTAAAATTAAGAGGGCTTTTTGCATGAGTTAAAATATTTGGCGTTAAAGATATTAAATAAAAAAACCACGAAAATCCCAAACCTATGTTAGCTTGGCTCTTTCGTGGTGTTTGCCTCTGGGTTGCTTTTTAGGGCTTCACATCTTGCAACTTTATCTCCTCGCCGCTTTTATCCAGTAGCTTTACTTCATCAAAACCCATTTTTTTGAATTGTTCAAACTGCGTTGCGGCATCGCCGACAACCAGATACGCCATTTTGGAAGCATCCAAATATTTATTGGCCAAGGATTTGTGTTGTTCCAGCGTCATATTCTGAACGATTGCCTCTTCCTTTTCAATATAATTTGCAGGCAGGTTATAGGTGTTCATTTCCTGCAACATGCCCAAAAGGGAACCCTGGGTTTCGAAACGGCGCGCATTGGACTTTACCAGAGCATTTTTGGTAAATTCCAAATCCTCTGGTGAAATTCCTTCCTTATATTTTGAAATTTCATCCCTAAAAATTTGAACAGATTCCCCTGTGGTATTGGTTCGAACACTGGAAGAAGCGGTAAATGTTCCGGTGTTTTTGCTTCCGCTGAAGTTGGTGCGTGCACCATAGGTATACCCTTTTTCTTCCCGAAGGATCAAGTTTACGTTGCCGGAAAAGGAACCGCCGAGTTTATAGTTCATCACTTCCGCGGGATAAAAATCGGAATTGGTTCGAGGCAAGGCAATGTAGCCAATATTGATAACCGACTGCTTGGCATTGGGTATATCCACAAAATAAAGAGAAGCTTTTTCGCGAGTATTGGCCACGGGATATTCCGGAATGGTGACTTCCTTTGCCGCCCAACGAGTTTCAAGGCCTCTTAACTCCTTTAGAACGGCATCTTTCCCAATTTTGCCCACTACCTGAAAAGTGCTAATGGAAGGTGAAAAGTTATTCGAGTAAAAAGCCTTTAAATCTTCCATAGTAATAGCGCCTACTGATGCGACGGTACCGACTGTGGGATAGCTAAAAATATGGTCGTCGCCATAAAGGATTTTGTTATAGACCCGATTTGCAACTACATTTGGATTGGCATCGGAACGCTCTATTTCGTTAATGGTCTTTGTTTTAATACGCTCCAATTCTGCCTGGTCCCAGCGCGGTTCCAGGAGAATTTCGGTAACCAGATCCATGGTTTCGTCAAAATTTCGGGTCAAGGAAGTGCCCCGAACAACAATGGATTCATTGGTGGTGTACATATTGATGCTCGCCCCCAACAGGTCGATGGCCTCTTCCAATTCTTCGGGGGTTTTGTTGGTAGTACCCTCCATTAAAATTTCGCTCATGAGATTGGCAACACCATTTTTTTGCATATCGTCCAACAAATGGCCTCCTTCCAATACCAAACTAAAATTTACGGTCGGAATTTCATTTTGGAAAATCCCAGAAACTTTTATACCATTGTCAAGTTCTACCTGCCACATTTCTGGAATATTGAGCGCGGGTGCCGTTCCCCGAACGGGTGGCTTGGACCTATCAAATTTGGAGGGGGTTTTTACTATTTCAGCGGGAGCATTTTCAATGGTTTTGGCTACATTTTCCTTAATTTGCTCTTCCACAACACTCGCCTTTTCTGAATTTTCGGCAATTAAATTGAGCTGTCCCTTCGGCACAAAACTGGTCATTACGTAGGGCTTATCTTTAATGTATTTGTTATAAACGCGCATCACATCCTCTTTTGTGACCATTTTTATGTTTTCAATATCTTGCGCAATAAAGCCAGGATCTCCCGTAAATACATTGTAGCGCGCCAGCTGAAACGATTTCCCCAAAACACTGCTGATGCCATTGTAAAACTTGGTTTCCAAACCCGCTTTGATCCTTTCAATATCGCGGTCGGTTACGCCTTCTTTCTCAAAAAGGGCAAAAGCATCATTAATACCACTTTCAATGGAATCCAAATCGACGCCATTGTTGGCGGTAATGGTGATTTGGAAATCCCCGGCCAGTTCACTTGAATTATTATAGGCAGTGGTCTTGGCAGTCAAATCTCTTTGTTTAACCAAAATTTTATATAAAGGGGCCTTTTTTCCGCTGGAAAGGATTTCGCCCAAAAAATTAAGCGCGTAGGCATCTGCGGTATAGTGTTGAACGGTGGGCCAAACCATATTGAGTTGTGGCGCAGTGGCAAAATTATCTTCGTGAAAAAGTCTTCTGGTTTCTGAAAGCGTAACGGGCTGCGGTTGCAGTGGGGCTACCTCTTGGCGTCTTTTAATTTCGCCAAAATATTTTTCGATCATTGCCTTGGCTTCTACAGTGTCAAAATCGCCTGCGAGTACCAATGTTGCGTTGTTGGGTCCGTAGAAATGATCATAGAATTGACGTACGTCTTCCACTGTCGCGTTTTGCAGGTCCTCCAGTTCGCCAATTACCTGCCAGCTGTAAGGATGTCCTTCGGGATACAAATTTTTGTCGAGCACATAACTGGTATGCCCATACGGATTGTTGTCGACCCGCTGGCGTTTTTCGTTTTGCACCACTTCTTGTTGGTTGTAAAAAGCCGCTTCCGTAACAGTGTTAATAAGAAACCCCATGCGGTCGCTCTCCAACCACATCACAGTTTCCATGGCGTTTTTCGGGACCACTTCATAATAGATTGTACCATCCTTCCAGGTGCCCCCATTCAAGGTGCCACCGGCATCCTGGATGGTCTTGAAAAATTGGTCCTGAGGCACGTTTTCAGATTCCTGAAAAAGCATATGTTCAAATAAATGGGCAAAACCGGTGCGACCCTTTTTTTCGCGATTGGACCCGACACCATATTGAATGGCGACGGAAACAATGGGGTCGCTCTTGTCTTGGTGGAGCACAACATCAAGGCCATTGGCGAGTTCATATTTTTCAAAAGGAACCGATAGCTGGGCGCTTGTAGCATCAGCCGACTCTTGTTTTGACTTACAAGAAAAAATTGCCAGCGTTGTAAGGACGATTCCGGCAACGCCGAGAAATTGGGAAGGTTTAATCATAATAAATCTATTTTATCTTTTGGAAATTTTAAAGATACTATGTGAGGTGGGTTTCAGTCTTAAAAATAAGTTAAAACGGAAAGGCAGTTCATCATCCAAACCACCCCTCCCGATCCAAGCTGCGGTATTGAATTGCTTCGGAAATATGGTTGCCGTTTATTTCTTCAGAAGCTTCCAAATCGGCAATAGTGCGGGCCACTTTTAATATGCGGTCATACGCACGTGCAGAAAGGTTTAATCGTTCCATCGCGGTTTTCAAAAGTTGCAATGAAGTTTCATCTAGCTTGCAAAATTGTCGGATCTGCTTTACGCCCATTTGGGCATTGTAATGGATATTTTCATATTCTAAAAAACGGGTTGCCTGAATTTTTCGGGCGTTGGTAACCCTTTCCCGAATAACTATACTGGATTCGCCGCGGCGTTCATCGCTCAATTTTTCAAAAGGTACTGGCGTTACTTCAATGTGTATATCGATCCGGTCCAACAGCGGACCGGAAATTTTGCTCAAATACCGTTGCATTTCGGCGGGCGAGGACATTACAGGCGCATCCGGGTCGTTAAAATAACCTCCGGGACTTGGGTTCATACTCGCCACGAGCATAAAACTGGAGGGATAGGTAACGGTAAATTTTGCCCTGGAAATGGTTACATCGCGGTCTTCCAGCGGCTGCCGCATTACCTCAAGCACTCCGCGTTTAAACTCTGGCAATTCATCCAAAAACAACACGCCATTGTGGGCCAGGCTAATCTCTCCCGGCTGTGGGTATTGCCCACCGCCGACGAGTGCAACGTCGCTAATGGTATGGTGCGGGCTCCGAAAAGGACGCGAGGTCATAATACCTCCTTTTTCTAGAGTGCGTCCGGCAACACTGTGTATTTTTGTGGTTTCCAAACTTTCCTGCAGGGTCATGGGCGGCAGGATGCTTGGCAGACGCTTGGCGAGCATCGTTTTTCCGGAGCCCGGAGGGCCTATCAAGATAATATTGTGGCCTCCGGCGGCGGCAATTTCCATACAGCGTTTAATGGATTCCTGCCCTTTTACATCTGCAAAGTCGTGTTCGGGATGTTCTAGGTGCTCATAAAATTCGGCTTCCAGATCAACTTCTGTTTTTCTAAGCGGTCTCTTTTCGTTAAAAAAATCGATTACCTGCTTAATGTTTTCTACTCCGTAAACATCAATTCCCTCAACAATGGCGGCTTCTTTCGCATTCTGTTTCGGAAGAATAAATCCTTTAAATCCTTCTTCTTTAGCTTTCAAAGCAATGGGCAACGCACCGCGAATGGGTTGCAAATTTCCATCTAAAGAAAGTTCACCCATAATGATGAAATTGGAAAGCAGAAAACCAGCCTGAATTTGTTCCGTAGCCACGAGGATGCCCATAGCGAGGGGAAGATCATAGGCAGAACCTTCTTTCCGAAGGTCTGCGGGCGACATATTGAGGATCAGTTTTTTGCCGGGAATTTTGTAGCCGTTGTTCTGCAGGGCCGCTGCTATGCGGAAATTGCTTTCGCGAATGGCATTGTCCGGCAAGCCAACCAAATGATAGCCAATGCCGCTATCCACATTCACCTCAACGGTAATGGTGGTTGCCTCCACGCCAAAAACGGCGCTTCCATAAACTTTTGTTAGCATAATTCAGTTAGTATAAACGGGGAGTTTACGTTTGAAAGATACTAAAAATGTTTGTGGTTTATGGTTTGTGGTTTGGAGTTTACTCTGAATTTTTTAAAAATTGGGCCAAAAGGTATTCTGTGGAAGCATTTTTCATCAGTGAGGTTTTCTTTTCCTTGAGGGCCTTTAAGGTTTCCTTTGCCACAGTTTTGCCCAATTCCACACCCCATTGGTCGTAGCTGAAGATGTTCCAAAGTATTCCCTGGACGAAAATTTTATGTTCGTAAAGCGCTATTAATGCACCAAGATTTTTGGGGCTTAGTTTTTTAATAAGCAAGGAATTTGTCGGCCTATTGCCCTCAAAAAATTTATAAGCCTCTACTTGGGTGGAATAGGTTCCTTCCCACAAAGCCTCTGTTTGCGCAAAAAAGTTTGCCATTAAAATTTGGTGATTTTCAACCTGGTCATATAAGGGTTTGGAAAAGCCTATAAAATCCACCGGAATGAGCTTAGTGCCTTGGTGTAATAACTGAAAAAACGCGTGTTGGGCATTGGTGCCAACATTTCCCCAAACTATGGTGCCGGTTTGATAGTTTATTTTTGCACCGTTTCTATCCATACTTTTGCCATTGCTTTCCATTACAGCCTGCTGAAGATAGGGAACCAATTTTTGAAGGTATTGGGTATAGGCTACCACAGCTTCACTTTCCGCTTTAAAAAAATTGTTGTACCATACGGATAGCAAGGCTTGTAGCACCGGTATGTTTTTGTGGAAACTTTCATTTTTAAAATGTTGATCCATTTTAAAGGCACCCCGAAGCAGTTCTTCAAAATTTTCGGGACCCACGGCACAGCAAATGGAAAGGCCCACGGAACCCCACAGCGAAAATCTCCCGCCCACCCCATTGTCCATTGGAAAAATGTGTTCCCTTGAAATCCCAAAAGCTATGGCTGCATCAACGTTTGCGGACACTGCCACAAAATGGTTTGGGATATCGTTTTGCGATGCGCTTTTTAAAAACCAATTTTTAACAACCGTAGCATTCGCGATGGTTTCTTGGGTCGTGAAACTTTTAGATACAATAACAAACACGGTTGTTTCGGGATGGCATAGCTTTAATTTTTCTGCAACATCATCGCCATCGACATTTGCAATAAAATGAACTTGCAATCCATTCCGATAGAATTGCAGCGCCTCTGTGACCATTTCAGGGCCTAGATGACTTCCGCCAATTCCTATATTTACTAGTGTTGTAATTTTTTTGCCAGTAAACCCTTTGTGGGCGCCACTTTGGATGGATGCAGCAAAATGCTTCATCTTTTGGAGCGTTTCCCTCACCTCGGGTTTCATGGAATCAAAATCCCGAAGGGCCGTGTGCAGTACCGCCCTGTTTTCGGTTTCGTTAATATTTTTACCGCCAAACTGTTGTGTTATGGCTTCTGCAAGTTTCACTTCTTCGGCAAGTTTCAGCAATAGACGCAGGGTTTCATCGGTAATTCTGTTTTTTGAATAATCGAAATACATTTCGTCCCACTCAATGCAAAATCGAGTTGC
Source organism: Aequorivita sp. (assembly GCA_048265145.1). GTDB lineage: Bacteria > Bacteroidota > Bacteroidia > Flavobacteriales > Flavobacteriaceae > Aequorivita. The sequence goes on along the minus strand of JBLXCF010000008.1, from coordinate 78,006 downwards.
CCGTTCGGGATCCCTTTTGAAAATGTCCTGCATTTGAAGGTCCTTAATTTCAGAAAAATGAAGTTGTAGCTGTTTCCAAGCTTCCGTATTGGTGGGATTTATATTGGGTAGGGACATTTTAGGGTTTTAAATGGCGGTTTGGAATTTCAAATGTGCTATTTCAATGGCTCTTTAAAATTATTCTTTTGTAATGCGCTATTAATCCATCTATTGGCTTTTGAACGATATTTCCGAGGTGTAATTGTTGTTCTTTAAAACATTCTTCAATAATGGGTTTTGAATAATGGGCAATGGACCCTACAAAATGAATGGGCGCCTCATGCGCATTTTTGAAGGTTAGAATTCTACAATTAATAAAATTGGAGATGCCTTCCTTTAAAATTGAATAAAAATAGGGCGTAATTTCCTCCTGTGAAAAAATGAATTGTGCAAAAGAGGCCAAATAGGCGTTCGGGTTGGATTTTTTGTACAGGTTCATTTTTATGTCATCGGCATTGAGATTGAAATTTTTGTTGAATTCCGCAGCTATCTCCTTGGGCATGTTGTGGTAAAAATAATCGCGGATCAATTTTTTTCCGAAGTAATTTCCACTGGCTTCGTCCATCAAAATATAGCCCAAGGAAGGAATGGGCGCGTGGATCTGTGTTCCGTCAAAATAGCAACTGTTGCTTCCGGTGCCCAAAATGCACACTATGCCAGGTTTTTCGGTTACTGAAAATACCGCCGCCGCAATATCTTCATATACGTTAACTTTTGCTTTGAAAAAAAGCTCCTGTAAAACATCTTTTAGAAGCTGCCGGGGCGAGGGGGTACCGCAACCAGCTCCAAAAAAATCCAAGGTGTTCACTTTTGAAAAAATTGGTTTCAACGATTTGTTGGATGTTATTCGAAGCGCTAATTCCTCTTTCGGCACAACGGTTGGATTTAGACCCAAGGTAGCCGTTTTAAGTAATGGTTTGCCGGCAGCATCGAGCAGCACCCAATCACATTTTGTGGAACCTCCGTCTGTTATTAGGGTCATAATTTAAAGGGTTGCAACGTGGGCGGCCAGTTCCACCAGTTTAGCGGAATATCCAAATTCATTGTCATACCAAGCCACTAACTTAAAGAAATTCTCATTAAGGGCAATGCCGGCACCGGCATCAAATGTGCATATATGTGGATCAGAAACGAAATCCTGCGAGACCACTGCTGCCTCGGTGTAATTTACAATCCCTTTATAGTCGGTTTGGGAAGCTTTTTTGAAAAGGGCCTTAATTTCATTGTAGGAGGTTGGTTTTTCGGTCCGCACGGTTAAATCCACTACAGATACATCTGTTGTGGGCACCCGGAAGGCCATACCAGTAAGCTTGCCCTTTAGCGCCGGAATTACTTTGGTTACTGCCTCTGCTGCTCCGGTGGTTGTTGGAATAATATTGGTTAGGGCACTTCTTCCCAACCGGTAGTTTTTTCGTGAAGGCTGATCGACCGTAGCCTGAGAAGCGGTAACTGAATGCACCGTGGTCATCAATGCTTCCACTATCCCAAATTCATCGTGCATTATTTTTGCCATTGGCGCCAAACAGTTGGTAGTGCATGAGGCGTTTGAAATTATGGTGTCAGAGGCTTTAATTGCTGTATGGTTCACCCCCATTACAAACATTGGAGCGGTTTTGGATGGGGCAGAAATAACCACTTTCTCCGCTCCCGCTTTTATATGGGCGGAAGCGGAATCCACTTCTTTAAAAATACCGGTACAATCAATAACGATTTTGGCGGCTACGCTTTTCCAATCCAGATTTTCTGGATTTTTTTCAGCCGTTATCCTAATTTCTTTTTCGTCAACATATAACTTTCCATTTTTAACGCTGATTTTCCCTGGGAACTTGCCGTGAACCGAATCATATTCCAGCAAATAGGCGAGGTGTTCCACATCCAACAAATCATTAATGGCCACAATTTCCAAATCATTTCGTTGTGATGCAATTCTGAAGGCAATTCGACCTATACGGCCAAAGCCGTTAATTCCTATTTTCGTTTTCATTTATTTTTTAATTTTTTAAATTGAAATAATATCTGCCACGCGAATCAATTCGCGATCAATCTCATTGGCGCCTTTAATGGCTTGCGAGAAAGGAACGGGAGTAACCTTATTGTGCACTATTCCAATCATAACGTTGGATTGCCCGCGCAATAGCGCATCCACTGCGCCCACTCCCAAACGGCTTGCCAGCACCCGATCGTAACAACTGGGGGCGCCCCCGCGCTGGATATGGCCGAGAACGGTAACGCGAACTTCATATTCCTTTAAGTTTTCTTCGATGTATTTAGCCAATTCAAATATGTTCTTTCCAATTTGGTCGCCTTCTGAAATTACAACTATACTGGAAGTTTTTCCTGATTTTTTGCTTCGCTCCAAGGATTCCAAGAGCCGTTCGCGGCCCATGTTTTGTTCCGGAATCAATATTTCCTCTGCTCCTGCACCTATTCCTGCATTTAGGGCAATGTCGCCGGCGTCGCGCCCCATTACCTCCACCAAGAACAGCCGATTGTGGGAATTGGCCGTATCGCGGATTTTATCAATCGCCTCCACGACCGTATTCAGAGCAGTATCATAACCAATGGTGTAATCGGTGCCATTAATATCATTGTCAATAGTTCCTGGAAGGCCAACGATGGGAAAGTGAAACTCTTTTGTAAAGACCGACGCTCCGGCAAACGTACCATCGCCACCAATAACTATTAAGGCATCAATATTTTGGTTACTCAGATTTTCAAAAGCCTTTTTACGGCCTGCCCGGTTTCTAAATTCTTCAGATCGGGCAGATTTTAGAAAGGTTCCGCCGCGGTTAATCAAATTTTTTACCGATCTTGGGTCCAAGGGCTTAAAATCGCCCTCAATTAAGCCCTGAAAACCTCTATAAACACCTGTACATTGAAGTTGGTTGTAGGCACAGGCCCTAACTACTGCTCTAATTGCGGCATTCATTCCAGGAGCGTCGCCCCCACTGGTAAGGACACCAATATTCTGCGGTTTATTCATAAATTGAAAGATACTATTATTGTTCGCATTTCAAAATGATTTCCATCATAAAAAAATACGTGTATGTACGTATTGCGAAAACTTTGAAACTGATATATATTTGGGTCATAGAATTAGTGGATAATGCACAAAGCAATATTTTTTGTGGGGATAGAAAATATTCTTAGTGCGCTTTAAAGTTTACTAAGTTAGGTTTGTTAAAGAATCCCGGCCTTTGGTCGGGATTCTTGTTTATGTTGGGTCCGGCGCTACACTAAATTTTAATATTTGTTCTGTGTTTGCGCCCACTTTAAAGCGGTCGTCCATTCTGTGGCCAACCACCCAAACAATTTCACCCTGACTCAACAATAACCAAACTTCGGATTTTTCAATAATTGAGAATTTTTCATCCTTAAAAAATTTGCTTATTTTTTTCTTCCCCGTCATTCCAAAAGGTTGAAAACGATCGCCTTCTTTCCATCTTCGAAGCTTTAAGGGAAATTTCAATGTTTTGGCATCTGTAAATATTGTATTTTTTTCGGTTTCGCCTATGTATTTTGCCGATTCTATTTTTAGATTAATGGGAAATTGCAATCCTACTCTTGAAACTATAAATTCCTCAAAAGGAGCTTCCTGCTTTAATTTGCTTAATTCCAAAAAATTGCGGTTTTTCAACAGTTGATGGGTTTTGGATAAAAGTTTTTTTCCGGTTTGCGCATCCAATAAACCCAAAACATCATTCCATTCCGTAAAACCAAAGCCGTGCAACAATTCATAGAGTAATGCCTCGGTGTGTGGCAAACTTTTTATTTTCTGAACGTCGATTTTATATGAATTCGGCGTTTCGGTGACAACCATTTTGAAAACAATTGCCATATAGTCTTCCAAAAGATGTTGGGTCTGCGAAAGATTTCGTTTTGTGCTTTTAAAATTTTTCAGCAGCGAATCCGTATGCTTCTTAAATTTGGGCAAGACCTCCAGTCGCAACGAGTTTCTAAGATAATCCCCTTTCTCATTGGTGCTGTCCTCTCGCCATTTTAGTTGGGATTTTTGAGCATGTTGCAAGATTTCTTGTCGAGAAAAATTCAATAGTGGCCGGACCGTATTCCCATTTATTTGTGGAATGCCAACGAGACCTTTCAGCCCGGTGCCACGCGAAAGATTGATGAAAAATGTTTCCAGATCATCATCTGCATGGTGGGCGGTTAGCAGATAATCAAAATTAAAATCGTTCAAAATCTGCGCAAACCAAGTATAGCGAAGTTCACGGGCGGCCATTTGGACGGAAAGGCCGTGGGCAGCAGCAAATTGGGCAGTGTCAAAAGTTTCGGTGAATACGGGGATTGCCATTTTTTTTGCCAATTCTATTACAAATATTTCGTCGCCATCACTTTCCTTCCCGCGAAGCGAAAAATTACAATGGGCCACGGCCATTTCAAAATTGAGTGCATGCATCAACTGGGTAAGGACCACGCTGTCCAGTCCGCCGCTGCAGGCGACCAGTACTTTTTTTCCCAATAAAAAAGGAAAGTGACTTTCAATATTTCTTTTGAAATTGGATAACAAACTGATAGTTTAGAAAAAATTTATAATAATTCCCGCAATTACTGCAATTCCGAAACTGAGCATGGTGCCAATCAGCACATATTCTGTTTTTAGTGTTTCGTTATTGCCATAGCGCAAAATGGATTTTGCGGCTATCAAAAATCCAACGGCCGAATACTGTGAAACGATAATCAGGGTTAAAGTCAAAATGCGCTCCAGAATGCCTATTACCTTTCCGGCATTGGGCATTTCATTGTCGCTGCTTACCTGGATTTGTGTGGCCTTAAAAACTTCCCTGATAAAAATATTCGCGGGTTTCAGGCACACCAAGTATCCAGCAACCACCAAGAGGTATTTAAAATTTATTGGAACATCCAGAGATGGATTGATGCCATTCCATTGCTGGAACAAAAAAACCACTACAAAGATTGTTGTTAAATGGATTGCTTGGTCAATAAAAAAGGCATACCGGCCAACATGTTTGCTATTGTTCAAATGGCGTTTCAGGCCATCCATTATAAAATGTGAAAAGGCTATTACGGCGGCACCCAATGCAAAATTTATCTGTAAGGAAAACAGCCATGAAAGGAAAAAACACGCCAATCCGTGCCAATACAAAAACGAGCTTTTGAAGCCTATACTGTTTTTTTGTTTGGCCAACCCATCGGTCTGGAAAAAATAATCCAGGCAAAGGTGGGCAATGAATTGAAGCAGCAAAAATTCCTTTAACCCCATCATTTTAGGTTGAAATTATTTTTTTGAAATAGCCTACGGCTTCATCAATGGCATTCCAGCCTACGCTTGTGGAATGTTGGTTGACGGCGGATTGGCCAATATTGAGGCTTTGGGCGATATTCTCTTCCGAATTATTCAATAATTTTTGATACAGAACCTCACATTGGCGCGCGGTTGCCTTGCTCAACAAAACATCCAAAAGCGCTAGTAAGGGTTTTAAGCGTTCGTTCAAATCTTCGTTATTGGAAGCAAAAAACAAGGTGTTTTTTATTACGATACGCTCTTTGTTGTAAGTTGATTCGCCACTAATTTCGCGGCCTGAAAAATAGATGGCCTCTCCATCAATTATTCCTTCCTCGGGCTCATATCGGCTCAACGGACCATAGCCTATTGCCAACCGTATTCCGTGGGTCTTGAATTGCTTTAGTCGGTTGTCGTTGGTTTCATATTTTTTGGTTGCTATAGGAATTGCCTTTACAAAACTTTTGATAGCCAATGCCACCTGCAGGCCCTCTTTGGGCTCGGGCACCACACATTCCAAATAATCGCCCTTCAGGATGCGGCCGAATACATTGAATTCCCTTTGCAAATCGGCCAACATGGATTTCAAGTTTTCCTCTACAAATTTTTTATCTTCCAACCTTAAACTTGTTGAGGAAATTATATCACCGGAAATTACAGAATACATTGGAATAGCATTTTTTCAAATTTATGAAATTATTAGCTTTTGAACTAATACTACCTATTTATAAGTTTAAAAACTAATAAACACATTTTATAAGCTAAAAAACTAATAAAAAGGGAAAGGCTAAAAATGCTCCAGAACCCGGCGCATGGCCGCAGCTTTCACCAAACATTCCTCATATTCCTGCTCGGGAGTAGAATTGACGGTAATGGCACCTCCCACCGAAAAACTAACATAGTTGTTTGAAGCACTATATAGAATACTTCGGATCACCACATTAAAATCAAAATTGCCTGCGGGCGAAAAATAGCCAATTGCTCCGCTATACAGTCCCCGTTTGGCATCTTCAATTTCTTCAATGATTTTCATAGCAGAAATTTTTGGGGCACCCGTCATACTGCCCATGGGATAGCATTTTTTTAAGGCTTCTACGTTTGAAAAATTAGAGCGCATCCGGCAGGAAATGGTTGAAATTAATTGATGCACTTGCCGAAAGGAATAGATTTCGCAAAGCTCCTCCACCAAAACGCTTCCCTGTTCCGCCAAACGGGAAAGATCATTACGAACCAGATCGGTTATCATAATATTTTCACTGCGTTCTTTGGGGTCGTTTTTAAGCCGTTGCGCCGCTTGCAGATCGGCTTTTCTATTGCTTAAGCGTCTGGCGGTACCTTTTATTGGTTGGGAAATGAGCTTATTCCCTGTTTTTTTTAAATAACGTTCCGGTGACGCCGAGAGGGCAAAAAAATCCCGAAGTTTTAAAAATACGGAAAAGGGGGACCGTGAAATTTGATTAAGATTTAAAAAAGTGCTCAAAGGGTCAATTTGTGCTTTTTCCGCATAAAATTCCTGACAAATGTTTGCTTCGTAAATATCGCCGCGCCGAATATGATCCAAGGTAAGATTCACCTTTTTAAAATACGCCTCTTTTGAGGTGCGAGCGCAAATTTTCAAAGGTGAAAAATTTCTGAAGGCATCGGCCACCGTCGGAGTCTCGAGGATTTCCTTCCAATCTCGATCCATTTCGTCCGCTACTACGTTTAAATAATGAAGTTCCACCGCATCTGGAAGAAAGATAAAAATTTTCTTTGGTTGGAAAAAGTATAAATCCGGAAAGCCCAACCCGTCAAAATTGTTGGATTGAAGCTGCTCCAAATCATTTTTTAAATCGTATGAAAGATATCCAAACAGCCAATCCTCGATCGAAGTTTGGTATTCATTTAATTTTTCGAATGCGCCGTGGGTATCGGTTCTTAAGGCAGTGAAAGCATCTACGGCCAAAATTGCCTCAAAGGATTGATATTTTTGGGAATGGCAATTACTGTCCAGCCAAGTAACTTCGTCAAACTGCTGGGCCCAAAGTAGAAATTGCTTTTTTGATTCGTCGGTTAAAGAATATTGATATTTCTTTACGGAGCGCATCATTTTTCAAGTTGATGGACAAAGTTTTGGATAACGTCGGTGAAACCAAGCAAAAGCAATTCGTTGGAAATTGAATTGGATTCTTCAGAAAAATTTTCCGAAAAAGAGGGAAAACTGAAACTTTCCACCACAATGCCCCCAAATCTTGGAAGCACCATTTTTGCATATTCCAAAGCGGATGCCGCACCGCGCTTTCCGTTTGAAGTGCTCATCAATAAAATTTTCTTTCCTTCCAAAAATTGATAATCGAGCCTGGAAAGCCAATCCAATGTGTTTTTAAAATAAGCCGAAACCGTCCGGTTGTGTTCATTAACGGAAATGACCAGCCCATCGGCTTCCTTGATTTTATTGTGAAGCATTCTTAAATTGACGGAATAGCCATTTTCCCGTTCAAGATCCTCGCTGAACAGCGGCAATTCAAAATCGGTAAGTTTAAGGATGGACACCTGATGCCCGCTAATTTGCGAGGCAGCGAAACGGATCAATTTATGGTTAAGGGAAGAACTGCTATTGCTTCCCGCGAAACAGAGGATTTTTTTCATTTGCCAAAGTTATTCAAAAGGAAGACGTAAAAAAACCCGCGCCAAAAAAATTGGCGCGGGCCTTAAAAATTAATCCATTAGAAACTAAAGCTTCACAATGCGCTTCACAACGCTGGCATTCTGAGCATTAATCCTCACAAAGTATAGACCTGTTGCAAGATCATTTATAGAGAAGACTGCCTCGGAACCCATTTCGGTAAGAGTGATATTCTTAATAATTCTTCCCTTCACATCGGTTATCACCATAGAATCTAATACCGCAGCGGTATTGTTTTTCAGGGTAATGGCGCCGTTGGTAGGGTTTGGATACAATAGCAGATTATTCGCAAAATTAGCATCTTCTATTCCCACCAAAACATCTACCGTTACCGTGAAGGTACAGCTGTCTTCATTGCCTGCGGCATCTGTAGCAGTCATCGTCATGGTGGTTACGCCTATTCCGACCATAGTTCCAGGGGCTGGCGATTGTGTGATTACAGGATCTGGGTTACAGTTATCGGTTGCGGTAGCATCACCCGTATAGTCGGGAAGTGTATATTGCTCACCGGCAGGAACAAAAACTGTAACGTCCGCAGGACAAGTAATAACCGGATTTTCAGTTTCTGCAACAACTTCGGTTAAGGTTCGCTCGCCCGGACAACCCGAGGCACCAAGATTTATATCACTATTCGGCGTACCGAAATCGGATGGTTGACATACATCGGCCCAATCTGCAGCTCCATTGGTATCACCCACTCTTCTAAATGAAGTGGAACCACACTCAGCGGTCAAGGATGCGCCGGTTCCGGACCAATCCAAATCTGCGGCGGTAATGTTAAATCCGGAAATATTGACATTAAATCCTGAAATATCTCCAGCGCTAAAGTTCCAGAACACAGAATCTACAACATTTCCGTTTGGATCTATAATAACGATCCATCCCGAGCCGCTGTTGTCCCAGAAAAGGTTGTTGCCCCAATATCCTGAACCGCCGTCATCATTCCAATCCACAACGCTGTTCGCAGGCATATTACCAAGGGTTTTAATAATGCTGTTTACGGTATTTATATTGGAATAGGGAGTGTCGCTAACGGCCACCTTATAACCTGTATAATCTGTGGCCACTCCCACGTTCTGAATTTCAAATCTATCTGGGGTTTCCAAGTTTATTTCAGAAATTACAAGCTGTGACAGCGGGCCCGGAGCACTTTCTTGTGCATATACATTTGTGGTACCGGTGGGTGTAAATGTATAGGATGTACCCTCAAAAAGGAAGTTACCTCCTGTAGGGGCATCAAACCAACGTATTACATTGTTTGGATCATTCAGCGTAGCGGTAACGGTTACCGGATCGCCCACACAAAAGTCTGAAACTCCTGTAGTAGTAGGTCCATCAGGCACAGCTAAAACCTCAATAGTATCGGTTGCCGAAGATGCAACGGAGCAGGGGCCCGCAGGTACATCATAAGTAATTGTATGTACGCCTACTCCGGCAACAGCAGGATCAAAACTAAAGGTAGAGCCGTTTCCATCATCGGTTACGCCTGGACCACTGTAGGTTCCCCCACTTGGGGTTCCGCCGGACAGGCCAGTTTGTATGCCTGAAGTGGCACAAACCTCTTCCAAAACCGAAAGCGCCGCAGTCTGTGAAGGCGTATCAAATGCTTGTGTGCCATCGCTTCTGCTGCTGGAAGAACCTTGGCTCGCACTGTAGCCCAAACCTCTTTTGGCAAAGGCATCCCAAAGCAAACATTCATTGGCTCCGCCATACAGTGCCTGATCGGCGGCAAAAATGGCATCGCGACCATCCACAAAACCTGGACTGCATGGTTGTAGTTTCATACCCTCAGTAACCAATGCCAAAGCCTGTATATTTCCGGCATCCTGGTTTACATCACCAGTAAAATTATATGGATTGGGATCAAAACCGTGCTCGTCGATCAAGGCCCAAGTAACCTCCCAGAGCATCTCTGCCCAAACAGATCCTACCCCGTGTGGAACGGCCGCGGTTTTTATAAAATCATACGTTTGTGGGTTAACTCCCATATCTGTGCTGTATGGATAGTCGCGAATTCCCGCTCCGCCTTGGCCCTGGCCAAAAAGATAGGTACCAACTCCGCGGGCGTCTGTGCCAACGTCCCCCGGCTCGATTGTTAGGATTACGCCGAAAAAGTCGCTCCAACCTTCTCCCATTTGTTCTTGGTTCTGCAAACAACTTGAAGCGGCAGGCCCACCGGTCAGACGGTTTGAAACCCCGTGCCCATATTCGTGCATTATAACAAGGTTGTCAAAATCGCCATCTTTATCACTACAGATATACATTTGCATGGTTGGGTTGCTTCCATCGGGAGGAGTGCCGAAGTTGGCGTTGCAAGTTCCAGAGCCGTCCTGGGCTTCTGCATTCACGGAATCGCTGCCATTTCCGCCGTTGCCATAATTGTTCTCCTGGAAATTTCCGCTTATTTCATCAAAACCATATTGATACATAATATCATGGAAGACATTATTCATATAAAAAAGATTGGTGATTGCAGCATCTTCATATTGATTTCCACTGGTATATATTTGGCTGAAAGGGTAGCCCGTAAATTCTAAGTTAGCACCTGCATCGGGTTGATAGCCTGAGTTATTTCCGTCTTCATAGGCATTTACGTTGTTGCCTCGAGTGGTGGTATATTCCGCTCCTGCAACTCCATTGGTGTCGTGCCATCCAAAAGGAGAGGCGGTAGGGTCAGCGGGTTGTACTTCTATAGTGCGTGCCCCGTAATATGGACTTTCTAAGGGCAGGGCAAAAACCTCATAACATTCCGTGCAGGCGGCCGGTTGGTTGGCTATGATATCCTTATAATTTGGAATGTCATATAAATTGGCGTTAAAATCCAAAGTTTTCACATCATTGCTGTGGTCATGGTGCATGGTGCAGCTAACCATCCAGTTGGATCTGTTCACAATTTCACCGGTGGTGGCATTTACCCGAAGGCTCCACCAATTTTCCTGGCTTTTTTCTTGAATCGAAATATCCCAGCATAACACCAGTTGGTCCGAATCAGTCAAAGCGTACATCAATTTTGCCGGAATCGGGCTAATTGAAATTCCGCCATCGCCCAATAAAGTCTGTTTTGAAACCCCTACCGGTCCTTCCAACACAGCAAGCGAACCATTTATGGAATAGCCCAACTGCATTGCGGCAGCCTTTACGGCCTGGCTTGCGGAAAGTCCAGGCTGGGTGGAACCATAGATTTTTTCAGCGGTATTTTTAATGAACTTTGTGCTTTTTGAAATTACAGTACCATTCCCCAAGGTATGAATTCCGGAATCGGTCCCGAAAATTTCAAGCCCGTTTAGGGTCTGGGTAAAATAAACGTGTTGGATCCCGCTTTTCTTGCTCACGGATTCACTAGTTATTTGCCACTGTATATCCTGTGGCGAAAGTTCCTTTTGCTCAAGGTGCTGATTCAACTGGGCGTTAATCGCTCTTGAAAAATTTTGCGCAAATGTGGAGCCTGATATCCCCATCAAAATTGCCAGAAAGAGACTCTGGGTAACTTTTTTCATTTTAGGTTTTTTTTGGATTAATATTAGTTTTTAGCAGATTAAGTTTCTGTAAAGCTATTAAAAAATACTTTTTTCACAACATTTCCTTAAAAAGAGAAAAAAAAATTAACACTGTTGAAATGTTCGGTAGTCTTTTTTAACGGGAAAACACTCCTCCATTTTAACCAAGCCATAACTATTTCACTACATTTACTTCCGAAAAATCTTTTATGGAGCAACCGAACGATCTTATCATTTCCATGCAAAACGGTGATGAAAAAGCCTTTTCCAGGCTTTATACTATGTACAGTGAGGCTATCTACGGAATAATCTATAGCATTGTTCTGGATGAAAATATTGCCGAAGAATTGCTACAGGACGTTTTCATAAAAGTATGGAACAATGCCTCTTCCTATTCAGTCAACAAGGGTCGGTTCTTTACGTGGGTTTTAAACATAGCCAGAAATGCCGCCATAGATGAAACCCGGTCCAAGGCTTTTAAGAATTCCCGAAAAAACCTTAGCACTACGAATTTCGTAGATATACTATCGTCCTCCGACAGTTTTAACAAGGCCACCAATGCCATAGGTTTGAAGAAATTTGTGGACGCTTTGAAACCTGCTTGTGTTAAAATAATTGACCTTCTCTATTTTAAGGGGTACACACAGGCAGAAGCTTCAAAAACGCTTGAAATACCAATAGGAACAATAAAAACACGGAACAGAACCTGCATCAATGAACTGCGGGCTATGATAGTAGGTTAGAACATTATGACTCCCGAAGAACTTATAGCATCTGGCAATTTAGAGCTTTACGTTTGCGGCGCCCTGCCGCCCGAGGAAGCTGACATGGTTGAAAACGCCATTTTTGCCCACCCTGAAGTAAAACGCGAGGTGGAACTCATTGAGGAGGCGCTTCTGCATTTGGCACAAACCGTTTCGCCTCCGGTGCAGGCTATGAACTGGTCCTATATATTAAGCAGAATCCAACAAAAAAACGGTGCAAAGGGAACTGTTAGAAATCTAAATTGGGCTGCCATTACAGGGTGGGCGGCAGCCATTCTGTTTATGGGCGGCATTATGTGGATGCTGAAAGAGAACAATGAATTAAACAGTGGCCTGGAAAGAACGAACACTCAGATTATCGTACTTCAGGAAGAAAATGAAACAGTAAAAAACCAATTGGCAGCTAATGAACGAACTTTGGAAATACTAAGGTCCAAGGAATATCAATCATTTACCCTTCCCGGAAATCAAGCGGTGTCACCAGAGGCCTTTGCCAAGGTTTACCTTAGCAAAACACAGGGTGTAGCCTATATTGATGTAAAGGGCCTTCCTCCACTACCACGCGGTAAAGTCTACCAAGTTTGGTCCCTTAAAATGGATCCGCTAACGCCCACTAGCATGGGTTTAATTTCATCCCAAAACGAAATTGCGGATGGAATTTACAAATTTGAAGGCTTCCCAACTCCCGAAGCATTTGGGATCACCCTGGAACCGGAAGGTGGAAGCCTTACCCCCACCCTCTCGCAACTTTATACCCTGGGCACAATAACAATTTAGCAAATAGTCCTTCCCCTGTCGGAAGTTTCATTTCCAACGGCATTACAACTTCCTTTTCATTACACAGAAAAAAAGCGCCCGCAGTACACGGGCGCTTCAACTAACAAAAAAAACTCTGAAAAACCGGTAGTTTCCGGTTTTTGAAAATCTATCAATTTCTCGATAGATAACCAACCTCAATTGTATTTACGTATTAAATGGCAATTTGGTTTTCAATATTTTAAAAAAAATTTAATCGCGTCCAGCTTTTATTTTGAAAATCAACCTGAAGCACTGTATTATAATAGCACAACCGATTTTAAAATTAGATTAAAAATTAAAATGGAGCGGCCAAATAGGGGAAGCTATTTGAAAAAGCGGCATCATTTTCGGGAACGCCGTCATTGGTAAGGCCCGGGTTTTCAGTGCCGTCGGGACCGCCGAATATCCAAAGGAGTGTGGTATCCATTACATCATCAGCCAATGCCCGGCCGGTTAAAACCGCTGTTCCGTTGTAATAGGTTGTTGGTCCATTTTGGGCCAACCACAGAACATCCTTTGAGAGGAATGTTGTAAAGGCCTCCGCGTTTTGGCCAAGAATGTTGGTAGTATAAGCCGGATTTAAATTGAGCAGGTTGGCTTCAAATTTACTTTGGAAATTTGACTGCATTTGGGAAGGCACGGTAACATTGAATGCATCCCTAAAACCCGGCGTTCCAAAAATGACATTGATGGCCGGCCGGCCCATTTGGTCTTCCTGAACATAGGTTCCACTGAAATCCAACACTTGGCCGCAAGGCACACAATCTGGACCGCCACAATCAATTCCGGTTTCATCTCCATTCAAAATTCCGTCGCTACAGGTTGCGTTTATTATTACATTATCATCCTCATCCTTGCATTTCACAAATACCAAAGAGGCAATAACAACTGAAAAAAGGGTTATATATCTTAACGTTTTCATCAATAAAATTTTAAAAGTTTGCTGCTACTTATTGTTTTCTTTTGGTTTCTACCCACACATTATAAATTGGCGTTGATGGTGAAAAAGGATTGACACCCGTGGCCGCATTAGGCAGCATGGATTTTGGAAACTCAACCACTACGCTCAGCACATTGGTGGCGGCATAGGTATCCACTCCGGGATTTTCAAAACTGGTTGCCGTTCCCGATACTATTGCGTTGTATTGGTTAAAGTCAAAGAAAAAAGGATCTTCTCGGGGGCCGGCAAAAAATTTCATTCCGTTGTTTTCCGCAATCTGTACATCGGTAGCTGTAGAAATTTTTACACGGTTCGGGGTACCGGTTGCAATGGTACTTTTGGTACCATCCGGGCCACTGTATGCCGGGGCGGAAGGACCAAAAAAATACATGGAATCGTTGCGCTTTATAGCTTGGATTACTAAATCTTCTTTCAAATCGTTGTTGTAGTCTATGTTGAATTCAATCAAAATAGCTTCGTCAAAGCTGGCCTGCTCTGTTGGAGAACCCGGAACCAAAAGCCCTTGGACATTGGCCGCCAGTACAAAGTTGCTGCTGTTGGCACCTTCAAAGGCATAAAAATCGGTAATGTCTGCAGTGGTTCCTGCCACCGCCGGGGCGTCGTTGTGGTCCGCGGCAATTAGCACTAGCGAGAGTGAGGCTATTCCCAGGGCTCCGATAGTTGTAAAAAGTTTTGATTTTTTCATCTTTTTCGTTTGTTTAATTATTTAATTTTACTTGATCGCTACGGCTGCAATTCCATAGCGCGGGGTAATTAGGGCCAATTTCCTGTTTCCACCGAAAATTGCCACATTTTTTATAGCCCTAAAGTAACCATAAATTATTCAATGAACCCATCTGCCTCCGATTGGATTTTAAAATTTTTGGATCTTTTTGAAAAAGAAGAACTTATTGCCCCATTTCAGAACGACCGTGCCTTTTACGAAGCGCTCAAGAAAACTGGGTTTATTTATGGCGTTTCCGTGCGGGCCATTCCAAAAAAATCCTTGGGGAATTTAAAGCTCACCAAGGAGGAATTCACCAAGGTAAACCTCTTTCACGGGCTGCTCTATCAATATCTTCATTTTAAAAACAATAGCACCTATGCCGAGGCCATCCAAAATATTTTGGAGTTTTATAGGCACTTGGAAAAGGGAAAGACCGGTTTTTTTCAAAAATTTACCCGGTCGCAGCGCCCTTCAAATTTGTTGGAACATATATTAACGGCACGCCTGCAGTCCACCAATTCACTTTTAAAAAAGAACACCATTTCCTTGCTGACCCACGCCCTGCTCTATTTGGACATTTTGTGTTTTAAACAATGGCTGATAGCACCGGAGATGGGAAAGAATTTTTATAGCAAGCAGGAAAACCTCGTATTGACGGCTTGTTTCTACACGCTGAAGTCAAAAAAGAAAAAAACCAAATACGACAAACTGCTGATTGATATTTTTGAAGCCTCACCGGAATATGTACTGAGCGAAGGAAACATTGGCCCCGAACGGTTTTTGGAAAATCTGAAGACCCGTTTCAACAGAGAAAATTCGCTGGAAAAAAAATATATACTGGACCTTTGCTGTCTTACCGTTTGGGAAGATCTAAAACTGGATGATTCTGAGCAGCAATTTCTCCAAACCCTTTCACAGACGTTGTCCTTGCCCGAAGATTCCGTCCAAAAAAGCCTTGCGGACCTTTCGGTTTTTTCGGAAACCTATACCGAAAAAATGCTTCTTTTTGAATATTCAAATCCCGTAAAACAGTTTTATAAACAATCCGCCGCTACGGTTAAATTACTCATTATCCGAAACAAGGACCGGCTGGCCCGCGAACTGGAGGAAAGTGGAGAGCTGGTGCTTCTTTTGGGCCAATCCACTGTACGCGATTTGTTGCCCGAGGAAAAAACAAAGGTAAAAAAACAACTCCTCGACATTTGCAAGACCGTGCCCTCGCTGACCATTTTTCTATTGCCGGGAGGATCGGTACTGTTGCCGCTTTTGGTGAAATTTATTCCGAAGTTGCTCCCCTCTTCCTTTCAGGAAAACAGGATTGAACCACCTTCCAAAAAAACACCTTGAAAGCCCATCTCAACACGGATTTTTGAATTTATTCAAGCCAAAGTTTAAAATCCTTTACCCTTTCCCGGGCCACAATTACATCCTGTTCAGAATAGGAATTCAATTTCAGCTGCAACCGCGAATTGGTGTAGGAAATAATATCTTTTATGGCGTTTATGTTCACGAAAAATTTACGGCTAATACGGAAAAATGTTTCGGGGGAAAGGTCCTGTTCCAAATTTTCCAGCGTGGTCTCCAACAGATAATCGCGGCCGTCCACGGTGTGGGCATACGTTCCTTTGTTCTCCGAATAAAAACATTCAATTTCATCAATCGCAATCATTTTAATGTGCTGACCTATTTTGGTGGTGAACCGCTTTTTGTATTCGCGCTCCACCGGATTTACCAATAGCTTTTTTATGTCCTCAAAATTCAACTGCACATTCTTTACTGTAGGCTTCAGAGTGACATACTTCTTAAGAGCCGCGCAGAGCTCTTCCTCGTCTATGGGCTTCAACAGATAGTCAATACTGTTCAGTTTGAAGGCCTGCAGGGCATATTCATCAAAGGCCGTGGTGAAAATAATTGGACTGGTAACCGCTACCGAATCAAAAATTTCAAAAGAAAGTCCGTCGCTCAATTGGATGTCCAGAAAAATCAAATCCGGATTTGGGTTATTCTGAAACCAGTCTATAGCCTCTGCCACGCTGTGCAGCATGTGGCAGCCCATTACATCCTGTTTTTCAAGCATGCGTTGCAGGTAGCGGGCAGATGGTTTTTCGTCTTCAATAATAAGTACGTCCATTTTTTGGTTGGTTGTCGTTTTTTACTTTTTAAAAGGAGTGGATTCCTCCTTTTTCAAAATTTTATCAATTTGCCTTTCTTCCCATTTTCTGATAAACCGGAATTTATATTGATACACCTTTGCCGCATGAAACAGCAGTCCAATGCCCCAAAGAACGGGCACTATCAAAATGTTCCAATCTATCCATTCCACAAAATTCTTATCGGGATTGTTGTTTTGGTAATAGTCCAGTACGTTTCCTCTGACCAGGAAAAGCACAAAATTTACTATTGAATAGACCAAAACATGTCCATAAAAACCCTTGAGGTCCTCCACCCTTTTGCGGGCGCGGCGCATTTTTGCGTTTTCAGAATATTCCATGCTGCTCTTGTTTTAATTCCAACGGTTGTTTCGTTTCTGGTCCTCTTCCTCCATAAATTGCCTCATCTTGCGCTCTTCCCAGTCCTTTCCAAAAAAAGGCGACCATTTAAAAACTTTCAGGGCGTGGAAGAATATGCCAATACCCCAGCCAAAAGCCGCCCACAAAAACCACGGGTTCCTCCATGCATCCAAATAATAATTCAGTCCGGCCAGGGCAGCGATAAAGATTATATAAAACATAAGGCTGCTGTAAAATTTCTTAATTTCGGCCACGCGCTGTTTGGCCTTAAAATATTTGTCGTCTCGATTGTTGGTTTCCATAGGTTACATTTTTAATACTATTCAAAAATAAGTAGGGCCGGGCAGACTGAAAAATACTATGTTCCGAACCGTATTTTTTGTGGGATGAACTGTACTATCAATCTTCTTTGTCCATCAATTCCCGGATTTTCCGTTCCTCCCAGTTTTTTCCGAAAAACGGATTGTAATTGAAGGTTTCGGCGGCATGGCCTGCCAGTCCGATTCCCCAACCCACGATTGGGAAAAGGGCCCACGGAAAATTTGTGCCCGAAATGTAATTTAAATATAAAAAGACCGGCAACAGCAATAGATATATCCCGAAGTGTATATAAAAACCCTTTAGGTTTTCCACCCGTTTTTTGGCCATTTTGTACCGTTTTTCCGAAATAAAGGTTTCCTGTGTATTCATTATTTTAAGGTTTTTTTTCAACACGGGAATCGAAACGCTAAATTCCCTTCGGTTTTCAACAATGCTAACAGGGCGCTTGGTCAATAACATATAGCGGTCGCGAATGTTGCGCAACCCCACGCCCGTGCTTTCCTTTAAAACTTGTTTTGGTTGTAGATTATTTTTGATTACTAAGGTTTCATCTTCTTCGGTAATGGTGATGTTCAATTTTTTGGAAGGCGAAACCTGATTGTGTTTCACGGCATTTTCCAATAAAAGCTGAAGTGATAACGGCACCACTTTGGCCTGTGGATTTTTAAGATTTTCGGGAACAGTGAAAACAATGCTATCCTCAAAACGAACGGCCAATAGCGACATGTAGAGCGAGGCGAATTTCAGTTCTTCCTCCACTGTTACCAGTTCCTTGTTTTTCTGTTCCAAAACATAGCGGTACACTTTTGATAGCGAAGTGGTGAACCGCGTAGCAGCTTCGGGATTTTCCTCGATCAAACTTGTCAGCACATTCAGGCTATTGAACAAAAAGTGCGGATCTAATTGATTTTTCAGCGCATCAAATTTTGCTGAAGCCGTTCCGGCAATAATCTTCTGCTCCGTAACTTTCTTTTCCTGTTTGTTCCGGTAATAATAGACCGCATAAAAAATAGCGGTAACTACCACCGAAATGGCAAAGGAGATATAGTAGTACTGAATTTTTTCGGAAGCAATAAACCCAGAGAAATTTTTTCCTTCAATAATTACTTCGGTAAAAATACGGATGCCAATAAGACTTAAAATTGTTACAAAAATGCCACCGACAAGACCTTTCAGAAGATTTTTCGTCTTAAAGACCTGATTTGGAAATTGTTTTAGCAAGAACCCAAAATAATGGGCATTCACCATATAAAGCACAACGGAATAGAGCTGGTTGTACAAAAACCCAACTAAAAGCTCCCTCCCGTTTTTGTAGGTATATCCATTTAAGTATTCAATAATTCCAATAATTATGAAAACCATGGTTCCTACAAAAAATGCCTTGCCAATATCCTTTAGAAATTTAATCATTGTATTATTTTTGAAAACATCTTCCCGACAAAAACCATAAAACCCCGCCGACCGCTCTGGCAGGGTCTTTTTAACGAAGAGCTCCCTTGCCCGGGTTAGTTGCAGCTTTCCGCCTGAATCTGTTTTGCGCGCTCCTCGCCATAAACCGGATAAAACTCGCCTGCCGGTTTAAAGGTAGCAAAAAGGTCGATGGCCCGTTGAATATCTTTGCAGTATGGCTCCACGGATTGCCCAAAATATTTGGCGCCGCCCATATCCCATTCCGCCTTGGCTAGAATAATCCGTGGGTTATCGGGGGCCAGAGCAAGGGCCTTGTTGTAGAGTTCGGAAGCTTTTGCTGAATAGGTCATTCCGTATTGCTGGCCGTCAAAAACGATCCAGGCAGTGTACCATTGGGCCTGGAGGACCATAATTTCTGGGTTATCCTTGGAATTGAAACTGGCGTCATTAATAAAATTTTGGGCCTTGTCCAATTGTGCCTTTAGTTTCGTGGCGTCCTTTTCCGTAAAGCTGTTTATTACATTAATTTGGGCCACATAATAAGGCGGCAACCAATTGTCGGGTTCGGCCTTGGCAATGCGCTCAAACAGGTTGGCCGCTTCCCAGGATTTGTTTTCGCCCCACAATTGGAAGGCCTTCTGCATTCCCTGTTGGTATTTGGTGGGTGCGGTTTCCATAGTGGTTTTGGAGGTATTGTCGGTTTGGGCCTGCATTACCAATACGGCGAAAAAGAGTGCTAAATAAGTAAATACGTTTTGCATGATTTCTGTTTTTAGTTAGTATTAATGAGGTTCAAATTTCCTTTAAAAATTTTTTCCATTAAAATTGAAATTACTGAACTGTTGGATTTTGCTTCTGAAATGTAACCTTAAAGATTATCCAATTGATTGTCCTTCCCGTCATCGCTGATGGTCCAGAAAAAGCCCACAAAAAAGAACTGATCAGCGGCCGGGCGCAGTGCCCTGCGCGCAAAATTTCCGTTGCTGTCCGGGGCATTTGCGTACTGATAGCCGTTAATATTTTTGGTCGCCAGCACATTATTCACTGAAACATATAGAATTTTTTGTTGCGAAATTAAATAGGCCCAATTCAAACTCAAGCTGTTGTAGCTTTTGGTTTTTTCCTGCAGAAAGCCGGGTTTGTTCAAATCCGTATAGGTACGGCCCGTGGCAAAAAGGTAACTGAACCCAATCTGGCTTTTCCAATCGTTTATCCAATATTTAGCCACTAGTGATACATTATGGGTATTTGCAAACGGCGGTGTAGCCTCAATGGGATAGTTGCGGTATTTCCTTTTTGTATCCAAATAGGAATAACTGGCCCAATAGTCTATGTTATTAAAGGTTTCATTGTCGCGCCAAAAAAGATCCAAGCCCTGCGCAAAACCTTCGCCATTGTTGGAAAAGGGAGTGTTTACATCCAAAGGGGCATCGGGATAGGTTATTAAATTTTCATAATTCTTTCTGTACACTTCGGCACGCAGGATCCGGTTATTGGCGGAATATTGGTAATTCAAAATATAATGCCGCGTATGTTGTGCCTCCACTGTATTTGTGAACTTTAAAATTTCGTTTTCAGGCTGTTGGTAAAAATCGCCATAGGCTAGGGACAATTGTCCGTTCTTTCCCGTTTTATAGGCAAACGAAGCCCTTGGAGAAACGGTGGACTCCTTAAACAATTGGCTATACTCGCCGCGGGCTCCGAGCTTGAGGGCGAGTTTTCTTGAAAAAATTATATCCGCTTCGGCAAAAACTGCAGAAATATTATTATTGAAGCCAAGATTGGCAGCAAAATTGGGCTCGCTGTAGTTTTCGTTGAAATCTGTAACCAACTGTTCCACGCCAAAATTCAATTTAAAACGGCTGCTGAAGCGTTTGTTGAGCTTCACTTTTACGTGGGCCGAATTTTCAACATCCTTTACGTCGGCCCCATTAATGCCTACCTTTGTGTTTCCATAAGTATAACTTCCGCCGGCAAAAACACTCCAGCCCTTGTTAAGAATTTGGCTATAACTTGCATTGGAATAGAAATTTTTGTTGTTCAGTTTAAATTGGGTTCCTTGTGGCAGGTTGATATCTTCTTGGGTCAGTTCAAAATTGGAAAAATCAAACGCGCCGTAAATTTTCAATAGCCCCTCGCCGATCCGCTGCCTGAAAACCGCTTCGCCAGAAGCGGTTTCAAAAGGTTTTTTCCAATCATTTCTATCGGGAAAAACGGCAATGTAGGGCGCCAAGTTTATATAGGAAGTATTTACGCTCAACGAACTTTTTTCCCATTTTTCGGTATGGCCCAATGCGGCGCCCACGCTCATAATTCCGATATCGGTTTTTTCCTGTGTAGGTTCTTCAATAGTATTCAAAAGCAAAACCGAGGAAAGTGCTTGCCCATATTCCGCGGAATAGCCGCCTGTGGAAAACGTAATTCCGTCAAAAAGAAACGGACTGTAACGCCCACGCGTGGGAACGTTGTTGGTTGTTGGGCTATATGGGGTGAAAACGCGGATACCGTCAATAAAAATCTGGGTTTCGCCCGCATCGCCGCCGCGAACGAATAGCCGTCCGTCTTCAGCCACGGTGGTAGTGCCGGGCAAGGTCTGGAGCGCGCCAACAAAATCGCCCAGGGCGCTGGCTGTAGTAACGATGTCCAACGGTTTTAATACCGAAATCTTACTATTGTCGCCCGCAGAAAAAGACCCTGCGGAAATGGTTACTGTTTCTAATGAATTAACGTCATCGCGAAGGTTAATTTGGAGGTTCTTCATTTTTGGGACCTCCACGGTAAGCACGAAGGGTTCAAACGACACATAGGAAACGGTCAGGGTTTGTACGCCGGTTTCGGAAGTTTCAAAAGAAAAAATTCCATTTTCATCGGTAGAACTGCCGTCGTAGGTACCTTCCAAATAGACGTTGGCATTCGCAATCGGTTTCCCGTTTGCGTCGCTAACGGTACCCGAAACGGTGTTTTGACCAAAAAAAATGAGGGGTAGTAAAAGTAGTAAAAAGGTAGTCGTAAAAATTTTCATGGATTGGTTGTGTTTAATTTCGGGACAAAGGTTGAATTTAGGCTTATCTTTTCAGAAAAAAACAAACCGAATTGTAAAATGGGATGCCTCAATTGTAAATTTTGCGAAATCCATTAAAAAAATTTCCCTTAGAAAAATTGTATCTTCGAAAGAAATCCTTTTAAAATGACCGATTCCCAAAAAGTGGATGCTTTTATTGCGAAGCAGACCAAATGGAAAGAAAAATTGCAGCAACTGCGCGCGGTTTTTCAAAAAACAGAATTAAAAGAAGAAGTGAAATGGGGCAAACCAACTTATACGCTAAATGGAAAAATGGTTGCCGCTATGGCTGATTTCAAAAACCATTTGGCACTTTGGTTTCATCAAGGTGTGTTTTTAAAGGACAAACACAAAAAACTCATCAATGCCCAAGAAGGTGTAACGAAAGCACTGCGCCAATGGCGTTTTGAAGAGGAAGATGAGATTGACTCAAAACTCGTATTGGAATATATTAATGAAGCAATTGCAAATTCGAAAGCGGGAAAGGAATTGAAAAAAAGCCCAAAAAAGCCGGTTGAGATTCCAAGTTTACTGAAAGATGCCTTTAAAAGTGATAAACAGCTTTTTGAAAAATTCAGCGCGCTCAGCCCAAGTTGCCAGCGCGAATATGCCGAATATATTGCCGAAGCGAAACAGGAAAAAACCAAACTGAGAAGATTGGAAAAATGTATTCCGATGATAAAAGAAAAAAAAGGCTTAAACGATAAATACAAAAACGGCTAATTGTGAATAAAAACCATTCCAAACAAAGTACCTATAAAAATTTTAAACTTCTAAACCCTAATTATGAAAACAGACAAGTACACAAAAACAATCCTGACCATAATTGCAATTTGTTTGACCTTCAATGTTATAAAGGACTTTAATATTATTCCTTCGGCCCGCGCGGCTGAAACTGTGGAAAACAAACCTGTGAACGAAGTAATGGATGTTCGTTTGGTGGACATCAACACTTATGACGAACTGAACGTAAATCTAAAAAGTGTTGACACTTATGACGAGGTGAAAGTAAATCTGAAAAAAATTGAAACCTCGGATGAACTGGATGTAAATATTGATGAAATTGGCGGCGGTTGGGTTTCAAACGGCGGCCCGATTCCTGTTAAGGTTCACTAGTTATTGAAGGATTGGGGTTGCAAGTGGTAGGTTGCAAGTTTCAAGTTATAGGGTGCTACCTTTGATTCTTTCAATAGAACTTTTTAGCTTTTCGCTTTTAGCTTTTCGCTTTTAGCCTTTGGCTTTTAACCATTAACCCTTAACCCCTACCTTTATTAAACGGCCGAATTATCAGTCGTGCTGCGCGATCGTAATTAATGTAATTATACGTCCAATTGATAAAAGTTACTACCCTATTTCGGAAACCCACCAAAAACCAGAGGTGAACGAACATCCATAAAAACCAGGCAATAGCACCGCCAAAGTGCATTTTTCCTATGTCCACGACGGCTTTGTTTCTACCAACGGTAGCCATGGTGCCTTTGTCAAAATAGGAGAAAGGTGTCATTTTTTTGCCTTTCAGCATTTTTCTGAAATTTTTCCCCAAATGTTTGCCTTGTTGTATTGCGGGTTGGGCTACTTGAGGATGTCCTTTTGGAAAATCTGGGGTCTGCATTAACGCCACATCTCCCAAGGCATAAATGTTATGAAAACCGTACACTTTGTTACATTCGTCAACCTTAAATCTGTTGGCCCTTTCCACCAAAGCCTCGCCATTGATTCCGTTGATGGGCGCCCCTGTAACTCCGGCAGCCCAGATGAAAGTTGCGGTTTCCAACTTTTTGCCGTCCTTGGTGGTAACGGTTTTTCCGTCATAATCGCTGATAAAGGTTTCAAGATGCAATTGCACGCCAAGTTTTTCCAAAAATTTTTGAGCTTTTTTGGAAACCTTTTCGCTCATTGGAGGCAACACTCTGTTCTGGCCTTCAATTAGATGTACCTGCATTTCGTCCTCGTCCAGTTCCGGATAATCGTTTTCCAATATTCCCTTTCTGAATTCGGCCAAGGCCCCGGCAAGTTCAACTCCTGTTGGCCCTGCACCTGCTATCACAAAATTGAGCAAACTTTTTCGTTCCCTTTCATCTGTAGTTATATCGGCCTTTTCAATATTTTGGAGCATCAAACTTCGGATGTTCAGGGCCTGCGGCACCGTTTTCATTGGCATACTATTTTCGGCAATGCTTTTATTTCCAAAGAAATTGGTCCGAGTGCCTGTTGCAATAATCAAATAATCATAATGAAGACTACCTATGTTGGTAAAGATGGTATGTATGGTCGGATCCACACGCTCTACTTCGGCCAACCGGAAATGGAAATCATCGTGTTTCCTGAAAATTTTACGCAGCGGGTAGGCAATGGAGTCAGGTTCCAATCCTGCTGTGGAAACTTGATAGAGCAAAGGTTGAAAGGTGTGATAATTATGCCGGTCAAAAAGCACGAGCTGCACCTTTTGTTTTTGAAGCTTTTTTATAAAGGAAATACCAGCAAATCCGCCGCCTATCACGACAATTCGAGGCACACCGGTTTCAGGAATATTCATCGTTTTTTTTATACCCTAAAAGTACGACTTGTTCATTGAGTTCTCCTATTTTTTTTGAAATTTGTAACGAACTCTTACGAGAAAACACTAATTAAACGCTAACTTAAAAACCATTGGACAAAACACTGGAACATCGTTTTGTGACCCAACTGGAGGAACATCAGAACATTGTACACAAAATCTGTAGGTTATACACCAACAACAGCGACGCGCACAACGACCTGTTTCAGGAAATAACCATCCAACTTTGGCGGGCCTACCCTAAATTTAGGGGTGAGTCCAAATTTAGTACGTGGATGTATCGGGTGGCACTGAACACTGCCATTACCCTTTACCGAAAATCGAAACGGAACATCCATACCCAAGATTATGAGGGAGTTAGTTTTAAGATAACTTCCGAACCCTATGACGATACCGAGGAACAACAATTAAAATTAATGTACAGCGCACTTAAAAATCTTAACGATATTGACAAGGCGCTGGTCTTTCTTTATTTGGAAAACAAAAACTATAAGGAAATTGCCGATACACTGGGTATTACAGAAGTTAATGCCCGGGTGAAAATGAACCGGATAAAGGAAAAATTACGAACTATTTTAAATCCGTAACCCACTATGGATGAATTGGAACTATTAAAAAAACAATGGCAGACGCGCGAACAGGAATTGCCGCATCTGACCTATGAAGACATCTATAAAATGTTGCTAAAAAAATCTTCCTCCATCGTGAAGTGGATTTTCTATATCAGCATTGCCGAAATCCTTTTTTGGATCGTGCTGTCCTTTATGGTGCCCGAGTCCAGCACCAAGTTCAGCGATGATATTGGTCTTCACGATGTACTCTTGGCGGTCAATATTTTAAACTATGTGGTTTTCGCAGTCTTCATTTTTCTTTTTTATAAGAACTATCGCCGGATTTCAACCACAGATTCCATCAAAGAACTTATGAAAAATATCCTGCGGACCCGAAGAACAGTGCAATATTTTGTTATCTATAACGTAGCTGCTTCCGCCCTGCTTATCATTGGAATAAATTTTTACTATTACTTCAATCAGGATATGGTTTTCCAGTTCATGATTCAAGATTATGGCATCTCCCATATTTCCCAAGAACGGTTTATGAAAATGTTCCTGACCATCCAGATTCTCTTTGGCATTGTTATGATTGGTCTAGTAATGTTGTTTTATAGAATTGTTTACGGAATTCTCTTAAGCAGGTTGCACAAAAACTATAAAGAATTAAAAAGAATTGAATTTTAAAAGACCAAAGCGCCACTGGGCCAATGATCGGCAGGGAACCAGACTGCTCTCTCCATTCAAAAAATAGGTATCCGGTTGGCGGTAGCCGTAGGAAAAATGGTGATCAAATAATTATTAAGGAGTCATTTCAATATTTCCACTGTCGCTCCTTGTTCAATTCCTCCTCGCCCAGAATTTCGGAAGTTGGAATAACCTTCAAAAAGGAAGGATGCTGCTCAATGGCATATTCAAGCTTCTCAACAATTTGGTCCATGGAGTCGTTTTCGTAATCAATATCCAAGGGCGGCTTTATTTCCATGGACTGAAGGATCCCCCTTTTTTTTATACGAATTCCTTTTTTGTCGAAGGACCTTCTAAACCCATCAATAACGATAGGCACCACCACGGGCTTGTTCTTTTTAATGATGTGGGCAGTACCGCGCCGGATGGGCTTCCAGGGTTTAGTGGTTCCTTGCGGAAAGGTAATGACCCATCCATCATCCAAAGCACGGGTAATGTTGCTAACGTCGCTCATCTTCACTTGTTTGTTCACCTCTTTTCCTTTTTCGCGCCAGGTCCGCTCAATGCTTATGGAACCTGCGTAGGCCAATATTTTTGGGAGCAAGCCCGCCTTCATGGTTTCCTTGGCCGCCACAAAATAGATGTTCAATTTTGGGTGCCATAAATAGCCAACGTTCTTAATACTGTCCTCACGCCCGTTCAAACTGGCGTTGAACACGTGAAGCATAGCTGCCACATCGGCAAAATAAGTTTGATGGTTGCTCACAAAAAGAACATTTTTGTCGGGCAGTTGCCGGATGATTTCGCTGCCGTCTATTTTCAGTTCGTTAAAACCTTTGAATCGCCGGTGCGTCAAGAGTCCGGCAATGCGGATTAGCCAAAGTTTTAAAAAAAGAATATGTCCAAATGGGTTTTTTTTGAAAAGACTCATGTAATCAGGATTCAGTGGTCGGCCAAAGGAAATTGGTTCTTATTTTGCAATTTTTTATTCTAAAATTAAAACCCAATCTTAAAATATAATGCTACAAAGATACTAAAATAACGATTTACAGTACCGTTTTCAATAATTCGCGCACTTCGTTGAGCATCATTGCGGTAGCGCCCCAAACAATATGGCCGTTCAATTTAAAAGCGGGCACTTCAAGGCGGGTGGCATAGCTGGTGGAGAGCGTTTCGGTAATAACGTTGCCGTCGTCCATAAAATGGTGGAGCGGAACTTCAATAAGGGCTTCCACCTCTTTTTCCTGCGGAACAAATTTGGGCGATGCTGCGGTTATTCCCAAAAAGGGCTGCACAAAAAAATTGCTGGGTGGAATGTAGATTTCCGTGAGTTTTTTCAATACCGAAATGGTGCCGCGCGCTATGCCCACCTCTTCCTCAGTTTCCCGAAGGGCGGTGTCCTGAAGGCTTTGGTCCTGGGCTTCCTGCTTGCCGCCCGGAAAACCCACCTGGGCAGAGTGCACGCCCTTGTAGGTTTTCCGAAGAATCAGAATGAGCCGTGTTTCAAAATCCTCTGCCGGATAGAAGAGCGACAGCACCCCGGCCCTTTTTGCGGTACCCATTGCTTGGGCGGCGCGCTTCAATTCCTGTAGGCGTTCCACCGGGGCCATTTTAAATTGGACCCGTTCGCCCGGTAGTTCCATTTTTGTTACTTTTACAACCCGTTTCTCAAATTCGCGAAAATCCATATTATGACGAAGCTGTTAATTTATTTGTTGGGTACTTTGTTGTTCTTCGGAAGCTGTGAAGATAAGAAAAAGGCTTCCCAAAAGGAAAACGAAATCCAGAACGAAATTCAAGATGAAGTTGAAGTTGAAGATGAAGTTGGAATTGATGCCGAAAAAAAAGTTGGAACGGAATATCCCGAAATCACCAATGAAAATGTGGTTTCCTTTTTAACAGAATACGGAAAAAACAATCCCGAAACCAAAGTTTTAATTTCAAGCCGCTTTGGCGATATTGAAATTGAACTTTACAAGGACACTCCCCTTCACCGCGCCAATATGCTCTATCTGGTGAAACAAAAATATTTTGACGATACGTTTTTCCATCGTGTAGTGCCTAATTTTATAATTCAGGCAGGAAATAGCGATATTGTTTCAACCCCAAGAAAACGGAACGCCCTGGGAAATACCTATTTACTGCCGGCCGAAATAATTCCGGGCCGCGTTCACGAATATGGAACGGTTTCGGGCGCAAAGGAATACCGTGAAAATCCAGATAACCGAACCGCTCCCTATGAATTTTTTATTTTCCTCGGGCCCAGATCTTCAACTACACATTTGAACGGGAAATATACCATCTTCGGAAAAGTGACCAAAGGAATGGACGTGGTAGAGGAGATTTCTAAAGTGAAAACCGATGACGGCGATTGGCCCTTAAGCAATATTTATATAACTGCGAAGGTTTTGGAATAAACTTATTCTTTAATAAATTTCTTCGTAAAAGTTTTTCCTTTAAAAGTTATTTGGGCAAAATACATTCCCGTAATTCTCCCACATCCATAGGCCGCACAGCACTTCAATTTCGTTCCAACTCATCTTTCCTGTAAATACTCGGCAACGAAAGGTTGAAGTAAACTGCCATTAATCTGACAATTATTACGATGGAACCAGAAATGATAACGATAAACCCTTCCGAAATGGGAGAATATTGCAGAAGAAAATAGGCAGACGCACCCAAGATACAGGCTGTGGCATAAATTTCCTTTCTGAAAATTATGGGAATTTCATTACAAAGAATATCGCGCAGCACACCTCCGAAACAAGCCGTCATTGTTCCTAAAGCCACACATATAATTGGATGGAATCCTGCGGCAATGCCCTTCTCTACTCCAACAATTGTGTACAGCGCAATTCCAATAGTGTCAAACAAAAACAATGACCTGCGAATGTATCCAAGCCTTTTTCGAAAGATTACCGCCAAAATTGTGGAGCCTAAAATTACATAGACATAGGTAAGATTGCGCATCCAGGCCACATTGGCATCTATGAGGACATCGCGAAGGGTTCCCCCGCCAACGGCCGTAACAAAGGCAATGATCAAAATTCCGAAGGGATCCAAACGTTTGTGGAGCGCCGTTAGCACTCCCGAAATTGCGAAGGCTATGGTTCCGAGTATGTCTATTAGTAAAATCAGTTTCACATGTTTTGGGTAAAATGGTTATAGTCACGCAATACGGTGTCTATATATTGTTTGTCATATAAATCCGATGAAGTTTCCAAAACACTTTCCACCTTTTTTCGTAATGTCTGTAAGGTTTTGTAATCATTGGATTTTAAAGCAATTTGATAGGTTTCCTTTATGAGTCTGGCGTCTTTGTCCGAAAGCTTGGTTACGTTCATAAACTTCGGTTGATAGTTGTCTGCTACTTCCTCCAGAATCGTATGGTTGATGGTTACCTTGTTTTTGGTGCTAATTACCACGGTTCCTGCGGCATGGTCGCCCACCCGTTGCTTTCTTTCGGAAAAAATAATGGACAAAAGCCCTATGGAGCCCAGAAAAATCCAGATGTCCACCAAACGTAGCAGCCACAAGACCATATAATCGCTCCACATTGCCGGATTTCCATCTGCTTTTACCACGCGCGTTTTCATGACCATTTTTCCCACGGTTCTGCCATTGAAAAGCACGTGCATATAGAGTGAATAGAACATAACAGGCAGAAGCAACAGTTGCTGCAGCCCAAAAACCGTCCAATGATCACTGAAGGCCATGTTCATTGCCTCTGTGGCCAATTCAACAAGGTAGAAATACACAAAAAAAAGAAACAAATCGATCAGAAATGCAAGTATGCGTTCGCCTACACTCACTATTTGATAGTCGAGATTTACGTTTTGGGCGGTGTTGATTTCTAAATTTGCCATGTAAAAGCAAGTAGTTATATTTATCGAAAATTTAAGCAGATGCGCGAAGCGGCATTCGTAAAGCAAAATAAGGAAAAATGGATTGCTTTTGAAAAGGCAATTTCACTAAAATCAAAAATAAGTCCGGACCAACTTGCCGATCATTACATACAGCTTACCAACGACCTTGCCTTTGCGCAGACCTATTATCCCGAAAGCAAAACCCTTCAGTACTTAAATTCATTGGCTTCGCAAGCCCACCAAAAGATTTACAAAAACAAAAAGGAAACCAAAAACCGCATTGTAAGTTTTTGGAAATACGAATTTCCGCTCTTTTTCCTACAGCACCAGCGTATGTTGTTCTTTTCGTTTCTACTTTTCGCGGTCGCCACGGCCATTGGCGCAATTTCAGCTTTGAATGACGATTCCTTCGTGCGGCTGATTCTGGGCGACAACTATGTTAACGAAACCCTGAACAATATTGAAAAAGGCGATCCAACGGCCATCTACAAAAGCGGTAGCGAGATAGGCACCTTTTTGGGCATCACCATTAATAACATTCGCGTTGCTTTTTTGGCCTATGCCTTCGGGGTGCTCACATCCGTGGGAACAGCATATTTACTATTCAGCAACGGCATTATGCTGGGCGCATTCTTTACATTTTTTTACAATCGAGACCTGCTTTTTGAAGCTTCCAAAAGTGTTTGGCTGCACGGAACCATTGAAATTTCGGTAATCGTGGTGGCCGGTTGCGCAGGAATGGTAATGGGCAACAGCATTTTGTTCCCAAAAACCTATTCGCGAAAAGTCTCCTTTTTAAAAGGTGCGAAGGACGGACTAAAAATTGTTGTCAGTACCCTTCCATTTTTCATCATTGCCGGTTTTATTGAGGGTTTCATTACCCGATACAGCACTATGCCTGTTTGGTTGGCATTGACCATTATTTTCAGCTCCCTGGCACTCATCATTTTTTATTACGTTTTATACCCTATTCTCCTGAACCAAATTCATGAAAAATAATTATATCCCCCTTAGAGAACGACGCGACGTGGGCGAAATGACCTCGGTTTACTTTGCCTTTTTCAAACAGAACTTTAAACCTTTTTTTAATATATTCATTAGCTATAATGGGCTTTTTATTCTTGGTTTTTTAATAGTTAGCTACTTGCTGGTTACCGGATTTGTGGGAGCCTACGGCGCGCCTTCCGGTTTTGGGGTAGAGAACGATCCTTCCAATTTTATGCTGCTTATTGGGGTGGGTGCCGTTGGTTTTATCGTGCTTTTCCTGCTAACCGCCATTCTGAATTATAGCTTGGCCGCGGTATATATGGTTCAATATGTTGAAAATAGGGGCGAACCCGTGGAAAAAAGAAAAGTGTGGGAAACCGTTAAACAAAACTTCGGAAAAATCGCGCTTTTTATAATTTTAATGATGGTCTGCTACCTCATTATTATGATCGTTGGCATTATTTTGGCCTTTATTCCCATTGTGGGCACCTTCGCCTACTACCTGCTTGTTTTGGCGTACACCAGTTGGATGGGGCTTTCCTTTATGGCCATGATCCACGACAAACGGGAAGTAACCGATGCCTTTGCCGAAGGTTTCAAATTGCTGAAGACCTATTTTTGGAAATGCGTGCTATCCAATTTGGTAATCGGTATGCTCCTGGGCCTATTGATGCTGGTGGTCTTGATGGTACCGGGAATTTTGATTGCCATCTATGCCTTCCATTCGTTGGAAACCGGTGTGGAACTTGAAACCTCTGCCGTGGCCAATATTGTGTGGACACTCGGACTTTCGGTTGTTTTGGTTCTTTATACCATCAATCAGGCCATGGCTCAATTCATTAACGGAATCGTGTTCTATTCCGTTCGCGAGGAAGCATACAACGAGGCAACACGCGAACGAATTGACAATATTGGGACAGGTGAATAAAGTTATTCTCATACTTGTTTTTTTCCTGAACTCGGGCTGCCTTCTAGCTACCGGGAAGGACTCTTTGAAGGTCGCCACCGACAGCAGCCGGGTAATCCCAAAACAATTTTCCGGAAATTTGGCCGAAAAATATGCAGGCAGCGAATTTGATTATGATTCCCTAGACGGGGAAGCCGAAAACTTCTTGGGCCGCGCCATCAATTGGTTTTTGAATATGTTGCAATCCGTTTTCGGAATACAGATTTCCCCGGAACTCTACCAAATTTTGAAAATCTTGGTTTACGGACTGCTGATTGCATTTGCGTGCTATGTCTTAATAAAATTTCTGCTGGGCGATGCTGCTTCGTCCTTTTTCGGCAGAAAGAGCAACACCGTTGCGCCACTTGCCATACAAGAGGAACACATAGAAAACATAGATCTCGACAACTACATCAAAAATGCGCTGAAGGAGGAAAACTACAGACTGGCAATCCGCTATATGTATTTGAAATCGCTTAAATCCCTGTCGCTGCAAAACCTAATTGAATGGCATTTTGAAAAAACCAATACCGATTATTACCGCGAGATCCAAAACCTGAAAGTAAAAGAGTATTTCAAAAAAGCGTCCTACCTCTATGACAATATTTGGTATGGCGAATTTGTGCTGGACAAAACGGGCTTTGAAAATGCACTGACAATTTTTGAACAATTAAACCAAAACCTGAAAAATGCTGGATAAACGTTCAAAAAGGGTACTATGGATTTTCGGGGCTGCCCTGCTCGCGATCATACTAACGGAATTGTTGCGGCCACAACCTATTGATTGGCGCCCCAGCTATATAGCAACTGCTAAAATTCCTTTTGGCGGCTTCGTTCTTTTCGAGGAATTTCCGACCTTGTTCAAGAATGTTCCGGTGGAAAAGGTAAATAAGGATCCCTTCGAATTCCTGAAGGAAGGCACTTTTGAATCCAATTCGGCCTATGTTTTTATAAACGATGAACTCTCTTTTGATGAACGGCAAACAGATGAAATTCTGAAATATGCTGAGGGGGGAAACACTGTTTTCATTTCGGCCCGTAATGTTGGTAATTTTTTGGCAGATTCCTTAAAAATTGTTCCATCTTCCAATTATACCATTCTGGAAGAAGAAATCCGTCCTGATTTTTTTGCAAAAACCTTGCGGAATGACTCTCTTGCAGCTTTTAAAAAAGGGGTCTTTAAAACCACATTCCAAGGCGTTGACACTTTGAAGACAACCGCATTGGGCTATTTCAATTCAGAAAAAAGCCAAATGGACGAGCTCAACTACATAAGCGTTCAATTTGGAAAGGGAACAGTGTTACTACATACCCTGCCGGAAGCTTTTTCAAATTACTATCTTTTGGGCGGCAATGAACAGTATGCGGCCAACGTACTGTCCTACATACAACCCCAAAAAATATATTGGGATGAATATTTAAAGTCCGGCCGAAAGGTTATTACCTCCCCAATGCGATTCGTTTTGGACCAACCCCCATTAGCCTGGGCGTATTATGTATTGATGGGCGGACTGTTGATTTTTGCATTGTTCAAAGGAAAACGCGAACAGCGCATTGTTGAGGTAATTGCGCCCTTGGCAAATAGTTCGGTGGAATTTACCAAGACCATTGGCGATCTGTATTTTCAGCACAAGGATTTCAGCAACATTATTGCGAAGAAAATCACCTATTTTTTGGAAAGCCTTCGTTCAAAATATTTTTTGGGCACCAACGAAATCTCGGACGATTTCATCAAAAAACTGGCACTGAAAAGTGGCAATTCCTTCGAAAAAACCCAAAAATTGATGTTATTCATCAGTCATTTAAAAGAAAAATCGGTGCACACGGAGGCCGATTTATTGGAATTGAACAAACAAATTGAAGCTTTTAGAATCTAAATTTATGGAAGAAACACAGCAAAATCCGTTGGAATTCAACGCGCGAATCGACTTAAAAGACCTGCAGCAGGCAGTGGCAGAAATAAAAAATGAACTCGGAAAAGTGATTGTTGGCCAGCACGATATGCTGGAAATGCTCATTATATCCATTCTAACGGACGGCCATTCGCTGATAGAGGGCGTGCCCGGCGTTGCAAAAACCTTGACCGCAAAGTTGCTGGCCAAAACCTTGGCGGTAGACTTCAGCCGCATCCAGTTTACGCCAGATTTAATGCCCAGCGATATTTTGGGAACGTCAATTTTTAATGTAAAGACCAGCGAGTTTGAATTTAAGCAGGGACCCGTTTTTTCAAACATTGTTTTGATAGATGAAATTAATCGCGCTCCTGCCAAAACGCAGGCAGCATTGTTTGAAATTATGGAAGAGCGCCAAGTAACCATGGACGGCACCCAATATAAAATGCAGCCTCCATTTTTGGTCTTCGCCACGCAAAATCCTGTGGAACAAGAAGGAACCTATGCCCTGCCCGAAGCACAACTGGACCGTTTTCTTTTTAAAATTAATGTGCCCTACCCAACATTAGCAGAGGAAATCCATATCCTGGAAAACGAGCACCATAGGAAGGACGCCTTCGTCCTGGACAGCGTGGCGCAAGTGCTGGACGCCAAACAGATTGCCGAGTATCAACAAACTATTAAAAAAATCATTATTGAAAGCAATTTGCTGAAATATATTGCCGCCATAGTAGATAATACCCGAACCAATGCAAATTTGTTTTTGGGAGCATCGCCCCGGGCCTCGTTGGCAATAATGAATGCGTCAAAGGCATTGGCAGCTATAAACGGCCGCGATTTTGTGACCCCAGACGATATTAAAAAAATTACACCCTCGGTTTTAAGACACAGAATAATGTTAACACCGGAGCGCGAAATGGAAGGCATAACCGCAGATAAGGTGGTACAACAGATTATTGAAACCATTGAAATTCCGAGGTAAGGATGTTGGATGCGGGGTGTTGGGTGCTGGATGCGTCGTTGTGGTAAGTGATAATGAGAAAACCTGGAACACGGAACTTGAAACCTGAAACAAATTATAAAAGTGAAGAAATTCCTTAAGAGCTTATACCTTAAAAAACGATTCTTCATCGCTTTGTTCTCTCTTGCGGTGTTGTTTGTGGTTTCCTACCTTTTTCCGGAATGGTTTGGGGTGGCCAAGCTGTTGTTCTTTGTTTTGATAGGGCTATTTCTTTTGGATATTTTCCTGTTGTACCGAAATAAATTAGGGATCCAAGCAGAACGGCATCTCCCCGAAAAACTCTCCAATGGCGATGAAAATCCTATTGAAATAATGGTTGCAAACAGGTTTCGGTTTAAAACCTCGGTGAAATTGATTGACGAGTTGCCCGTTCAATGGCAGATTCGCGATTTTAAAATTGAATCAATTTTAAAACCTTCGGAAATTAAAAAATTCACCTATCGCGTGCGTCCCACCCAACGCGGCGAATACCATTTTGGAAAACTCAACGTGTATGTTTCAACTGTGTTGGGACTGGTTTCGCGAAAACAACAATTCGCCTCGAAAGCCATGGTGCCCAATTATCCTTCCTTTCTTCAATTAAAAAAATATGATTTTCTGGCATTCACCAACAAACTGAAACTTTTTGGGCTAAAAAAAATCCGTAGAATTGGCCATACGCTGGAATTTGAGCAGATAAAGGAGTACACCTCGGGCGATGACGTTCGCAATATAAATTGGAAAGCCACGGCAAAACGCAATGGTTTAATGGTAAACCAATTTCAGGACGAAAAATCGCAACCCGTCTATGCCGTTATCGATAAGGGACGGGTTATGAAAATGCCTTTCAACAACTTGAGTTTATTGGATTATGCAATAAATGCAACGCTTGTAATTTCGAACATTGTTTTGAAAAAACACGACAAAGCGGGAATGTTCACCTTTTCCCGAAAGGTTGGCGATAGAGTAATTGCACAAAGGCGAAGTGCCCAAATGCATCTAATTCTGGAAACACTTTACAACGTGGAAACAGATTTTTCGGAAAGTGATTTCTCTCGTTTGTATGTAGATGTAAAGCGACACATTAAGCAACGGAGTTTGTTGCTTTTGTTTACAAATTTTGAAACAATGGATGCTTTGCACCGTCAATTGCCTTATTTACAAGCAATCAACAAAACACATTTACTTGTTGTAATCTTTTTCGAAAATACCGAGCTCAAAGCCTTTAGGAACCAAAAAGCGCTTACTACCCATCAAGTTTTTGAAAAGACCATTGCCGAAAAGTTCCTTTATGAAAAGAAGCTGATTATTAACGAGCTTTACAAATACGGCATCCAATCCATCCTTACCGCACCGGAAAACCTTACCGTAAACACTATCAACAAATATTTGGAAATAAAGGCGCGAGGCCTTCTTTGATTTACGATGGTAAGTTTTTGATTTTTAATTTACTGCATCAAGCTCGTCAAAAAATGGAGCGGGGTACAGTTCCCAATTCATTTTTCAATAAATTATTTTGATGTAATTACTAAATTTGCATAAAGAATATTTAGTATGACAATTACCCAATTGAAATATGTTCTAGCGGTTGCAGAGCATCAAAATTTCACCAAAGCAGCCGAAAAAACCTTTGTTACCCAGCCCACGCTCAGTATGCAGATACAGAAACTGGAGGAAGAGCTGGACATCCAAATTTTCGATAGAAGCAAAAAGCCCATTGAACTTACAGGCGTTGGCAAAAAAATTGTGGAACAGGCCCGGAACATTGTGAATGAATCGGAACGCATGCAGGATGTGGTGGACCAGGAAAAAGGCTTTATCGGCGGCACCTTTAAAATTGGCATTATTCCTACTGTTATGCCCACCCTATTGCCCATGTTTCTAAAAAATTTTTCTAACCGCTACCCAAAAGTACAGTTGAAAATTGAGGAACTCAATACGGATGAAATAATAGCTAAAATTAATGATGGTTATTTGGACGCTGCCATTGCCGCCACCCCGCTAAAACACGAAAAAATTAAGGAATGGCCATTATACTACGAACCTTTTGTTGGATATATTCCGCAAAACCACCGATTATTTTCAAAAGAAAAATTAGAGGTACACGATTTGGATATTGAGGACATCTTGCTCTTGGAAGATGGGCACTGTTTCCGCGATGGCATTATTAATCTCTGTAAGGTCACCAAAAACAATACGAGCGAAAAATTCCAACTGGAAAGCGGCAGTTTTGAAACTCTTGTAAAACTTGCAGATGAAGGTTTGGGCATGACGCTTCTGCCCTATTTACATACTATGGACATTTTGCCATCGCAAACCAAGAATTTAAAATATTTTAAAGAACCCTCTCCAGCGCGCGAAGTGAGCTTGATTTACGGTAAAAGTGAGTTGAAAATGCAAATTATAAACGCGTTGCACGATATTATTTCTGGTGTCATCCGCGGGGCCATTGCATTTCAGGATGTAAAAATTATTAGTCCGACTAAAAAGTAGCAAATATTCACAGGTAAATGGTCAGTGAAATAACTAAATATCCCATTAACTATTAACCAAAAAATCCCGCCTTTTCTGGCGGGATTTTTTTTATGGGTTTAAATAGATTAGACATTGATTTAACTGTGGGTTCTGCTTGATAAGCGAATCAATCCAGACTTTTAGCTCCTCTACTTCGTAGGGAAGCAACCGGGTTAGCGCTTTTTTCAATTCCTTGCAAAACAAATTGACGTCAAAACTTACTTTGGATAGTACAGCTTTGGTGTAATCAAACATTGCTCTTGCCATAGCTAATTGAGGTTTAGTTAAAATTAAGTAGGTAGAATTTTTCAATAGGCAACAGATATTTTTGTTAATGCGTCCTAAATATAACCATATTATTTGAATTAAATTTCATTTAAAGCTTAAATCTTTAGCCGTATAAAAAGCTGATTATTTGCTAACCATCCCAACGCTTTAGATTTCCGATCATTAGCTTATCTAAGTTTCAAAGTCCATTCAAATTCAAAGACCGAAACCACATTACCAAACCTGTCCTTTCCTTCAGATTTCATCCATACCGTTTGACCTTCCCCGGTTAAAATGGCGCTGTTTATTGCCTGCGAAACCCGCGCGCCGTCCTGGCACGAAAAATAAACTCTTCCTTTTGCCTTTTTCAGGAAGCTCCCTTTATTGGTGGCCACGAGCATGGAAATACTTTTCCCGCTCTCTTTTATTTTCAACATTACCAAGGCACCGGTACTCAACTCCGCAGCCATACCTTGAACGGCCCAGAAAATAGATTTAAACGGATTTTGATTGATCCACCTATGCTTCACACTGGTGGTGCACGCGGTTGCCGAAATTTTTTTTACGCGGACACCGGTGAAATAGGCCGATGGAAGATTCAGCATTAAAAAAATGTTGATGCTGCTTGGGCTGAACTTCATTATTATAAGTTTTTCACGAAGGTATTTATAAAATCGATGAATTCCTATTTGTTAATTTAATGTTAATTTCAGTACTATGCGAAACATAATACCTTTTTTTAGACATATATTTGCATAAGAAAATAACAAGTAATGGAAACTACATTCACAAACCCACCCATTCCCGCAACCGAGAATTTAAGAAATGTCAGCATGTTCATCCATCTTTCAACCTTCTTAAAATATTTTTTCCCTTTCGCTAATTTCATAGCGCCCCTATTGATTTGGACATCGAATAAGGACAAGCCTTTTGTGGACGCGCACGGGAAGGAGGCCATCAACTTTCAACTGAGCGTGTTGGTTTACACCCTTTTAATAGGGCTGGCCTGCCTTCCGTTCATCATCATTTTGGCCACAGATTTTATTTCATTGGTAGAAACTCTAGACCAAAGCCATGGCCATTTGTCCATAGGCGCCCTACAAAACCTCACGGGTTATATTGTGCTGTTCGGATTGGCCATTTTACTGCTACTCGCGCTGTTCATTTTTGAATTATACTCGGTGGTCAATGCGTCCATCCACGCCGGAAAGGGCCTTTATTATAAATATCCGTTGTGCATTCCATTTATTAAAACCAAC
Source organism: Aequorivita sp. (assembly GCA_048265145.1). Lineage (GTDB taxonomy): Bacteria > Bacteroidota > Bacteroidia > Flavobacteriales > Flavobacteriaceae > Aequorivita. The sequence continues at coordinate 39,485 of JBLXCF010000008.1, read as the reverse complement.
TTAAATCAACCCGAAAATGAGCACATTAGTTAGTTATCTTTTGGCCGCCATTTTACAGTTCATAGGGGTAAACATGCCTTCGGAACAAGAATCCATTTGTGCATTGACTCATCAACAATGCGAAGAAACAACGTGTGTTCTCCCCTATACATTAATCAATAGCGAACAGGAATTAAAAACAAGTAAAGAACAATTATGAAAATCGAAAACACAAAAGCACAGATGCGCAAAGGGGTTTTGGAGTTTTGCATCCTTTCCGTTTTAAAAGACGGCGAGGCCTATACTTCAGACATTCTTGAAACCCTGAAGGACGCTAAAATGCTGGTGGTGGAAGGCACGATCTACCCGTTGCTTACAAGGCTAAAAAACGCGGGCTTGCTTTCCTACCGTTGGGAAGAATCAACCAGCGGACCGCCACGCAAGTATTATGAACTTACCGATACCGGAAAACTATTTTTAACCGAATTGAACGATACCTGGGCAGAATTGCAACAGGCCGTGAACAAAGTAACCAGCGAAAAAAACACAAAATGAACAAGACAGTAAATATAAATTTGGCAGGCACCTCCTTTCACATAGACGAGGATGCCTTCGGAAAACTTTCGCGCTACCTTGAGGCTATTCGCAAATCATTAAAAGGAGCCGACGGCAGCGAAGAAATCATGCAGGACATTGAGGCCCGCATAGCCGAACTTTTTTCTGAAAAAACGGAAACTCCTGCGCAGGTGGTTACCCTGAAAATGCTTGATGAAGTCATTGCGGTAATGGGCCAGCCAGAAGATTATGAGGTGGACGACGAGATTTTTGAAGATGTACCGCCATCCTACCAAACCAGTGGCGGCTCGCGTGCCAACGCCGTGCACAAGCAATTGTTCCGAGATGTAGACAATAAATATATCGCCGGCGTTTCCTCCGGAATCGGGCACTATATTGGCGTGGATGCCATTTGGATCAGACTGTTGTGGATCCTTTTGGTGGTGGCAGGAATGGGTTCGCCTATTGTGGTTTACATTTTACTGTGGATCCTCGTTCCGGCAGCGGTCACAACTTCTGAAAAATTGAAAATGACCGGCCAACCCATAAATATTTCAAATATTGAACGAAAATTCAAAGAAGGTTTTGGCAACGTGGCCGACCGAGTGAAAAACGTTGATTATGACAAATACGGCAACAAAATCAAAAGTGGTGCCTCCGGTTTTTTTGACAGCCTTGGAAGCCTTTTTGTGGGCCTTTTCAAAATTTTCTCCAAATTTATCGGCGCTCTCATACTTGTTGTTTCCCTTTCAGTAATCATCGGATTGGTGGTGGGGTTTTTCACCCTTGGATCCATGGATTTGTGGGCTGGCAACGAAATAGCGGACAAATTCGCCATGGTGGACGTAACCAATATGCCCTTATGGCTATTGGCGCTCCTTGGCCTATTGGCAATAGGTATTCCGTTTTTCGCACTATTTGTATTGGGACTGAAACTGTTGATCAGCAACCTGAAATCCATGAGCCCCACCTTAAAAATATCCTTGATTGTGGTCTGGGCGCTATCCGTAATTGGTTTAGCCGTTTTGGGTATCAAACAAGCTACGGAACAGGCCTATGAAGGTTCCCAAATTGAAGAACGGGCCCTGGAAATCAGAAGCGCGGACACGCTTAAAATTTCCATGCGTGCCGACAAACAATACAGTTATGAGGTAAGCCGTGAGCAAGGACTGGAGCTAAAATATACCGAAGATGAAAAGCGCATTATTTATTCAAGCGATATTTTGATAAATATAGAAACCACCAAAGACGCTATCGGCAAAATCGTTATTGAAAAAACTGCCGAAGGCAATAACCTGCTCGATGCCAAAAAACGCGCCCAGGCTATAGACTATAATTTTAATTTCGACAATAGCAAACTGTTGCTCGACGGTTTCTTTACCACAAGCCCACAAAACAAATACCGCGATCAGCAAATTGAAATTACGGTGTATGTACCCGAGGGAACCGTTGTGTTTATGGAAGAAAATACCACTTCCTATTATGGCTATAATTCAGAATTTGATGCGCTGAGCAATTATGACAACCAAGCCCATCATTTCAGAATAACCAAAAATAAAACGCTGTGTCTCGATTGTGAAGCACAAAGGGAAATAACCCCAAAAACCGATTCCACAGAAATAATTAATTTTGAAAAAACTGCGGATTCCGTCCCTGCTTCCGAAGAAAAAAGTTGGGAGAAAAAGGTAAAGGATGGTTTGAAAAATTACAAATCAGCAGCCACTCACGGCATGGAAACGTTGACAATTACCCTTAACTAAAAACTAAAAATGACCAATATGAAAACAACAACCTATTTACTTTCGCTCGGCGCAGCCATTTTGTTGTGCGCGTGCAACCTCAATATTACCAGCGGCGAAAACGGAAACGGAAACGTGGTTACCCAAGAACGTGAAATTACGGGAGACTTCTCTGAAGTTAGTGGCAGCGCTGGCTTGGACGTGTATCTTTCACAAGGCAGTGAAAACAAAATTGTGGTTGAAGCCGATGAAAATTTATTGCCTTTAATTGAAACTGAGGTGGAAGCCGGAAAACTAAGCGTAACCACAAACCAGAACATTGGACGATCCAAAGCGAAGAAAGTATATGTTACCTTTAAGGAAATAAACGCGGTGGAAGCCAGCAGTGGCGCCGAGGTAACGGGAAATTCCGTGATAAAAAGCCAAAATTTAAGTTTAAAATGTAGCAGCGGCGCAGATTTGGAAGTGGAAATATTTGCAGAAGAGGTAACCGCCAAGGCCAGTAGCGGGGCTGAAATGAAAGTGGCAGGAACCGCAACGATGCTAAGGGCCGATGCCTCCAGCGGAAGCGAGCTGAACGCCAAGGATCTGATGGTCCTAAATTGTGCCGCTGAAGCTTCCAGTGGCGCGGAAATAACCGTAAACGTAAAGGAAAAACTGGAAACCAATGTGGGCAGCGGTGGCGATATTAACTATTACGGCAATCCGCTTTCCGTAAATTCCAACAAAAGCCATTCGGGCAGTGTGAACAAAATGTAAGGCTATCCACTTATAAAATCCATTTTGATTTTGCCCGAAGTGTCAAAAAAGGCTTAACAGTTCCCTAAAGTTCTGTTAGGCCTTTTACCTTTTATAGTAATTTTAAGATGGTTTTGAAATTCCAGTTGCATCTTTGTGAAAAACAACACATTATGAAAAAATTATTTTTTTTAGTAGCAATCACAGCCTTCGTGGCCTGCAGCTCTGATGACGATGCTGGCGATGTCAACACGAATGAGTTTGAAACCATAAAAACGACTCTTCCCCAAGGCCAATGGAAAATCAGTAAATTGTTGGATGGCCAGTCAGACCATACCTCCGATTTTGAAAGTTTTGTTTTCACCTTCAACGAAGACGGAACGGTAAAGGCGCAGAACGATCTTTTTACAGAAAATGGAACTTGGGCCTATGACAATAGTTCAAACAGTGATGAAGAATTGGTGTTACAATTCAGTGAACAGACACCCTTTGACGAAATTAATGACGACTGGGATATTCAATCGGTTTCCAATTCCCGAATTGAACTATCCGACGTAAGTGGTGGCAACGGAGACACGGAATTGTTGACCTTCACAAAAATTTAAAGCTGTTTTCAAAAAATAAAAGGCTGATTAAAAAGCACTTTTGGATCCTCTTACAATCATAAAAAACGATTGCAATTGGTATTATCCAAAAAGAATAAATGCTTCTTAATCAGCTTTTTTTAAAGAAAGCAAAAGGTTAAGTAGTAACCTCAGATTCAATGGTGGCCAAATAGCGTTCTGCATCCAAAGCCGCCATACAGCCTGTTCCCGCCGCGGTTACCGCTTGTCTGTATTCCTTATCCTGCACATCGCCACTTGCAAAAACGCCGGGTTTGTTAGTTTTGGTAGATTTTCCCTTCGTAATTAAATAGCCGGTTTCATCCATATCCAGTTGACCTTTGAAAATATCGGTATTAGGCTTGTGGCCAATTGCGATAAAAAGACCTGTAATTTTTATCTCCTCTTTTTCGCCAGTTACATTGTTTACCATTCTCAGACCTTCCACCACTTGTTCTCCCAAGACCTCATCAACTTCAGTATTGTACAGCACTTTTAGATTTTGGGTGTTGTTTACGCGGTGCTGCATTGCTTTTGAAGCCCGCATATAATCCTTACGGACTAACATGGTAACACTTTTGCAAATGTTTGCTAGATATGTAGCTTCCTCGGCTGCCGTATCTCCGGCCCCAACGATTGCCACATCCTGTCCTTTATAGAAAAAGCCATCGCAGACCGCACAGGCGGAAACCCCGCCTCCGCGCAGTTTTTGTTCACTGGGAAGCCCTAAATACTTTGCCGTAGCCCCGGTAGAAATTATTACGGTTTCTGCTTCCAGCTTGGTAGCATTGTCCACTGTTATTTTATGGATACCGCCAACCTCATCGCTAAATTCCACATGGGTAACCATTCCCATACGCACTTCGGTACCAAATCTTTCAGCCTGTTGTTGCAGTTGCACCATCATTGTAGGGCCGTCAATTCCTTCGGGATAGCCGGGAAAATTGTCAACTTCGGTTGTGGTAGTCAATTGCCCCCCGGGCTCCATTCCCGTGTACATTACTGGTTTAAGGTCGGCGCGTGCGGCGTAGATAGCAGCAGTATATCCTGCTGGACCTGAGCCTATAATCAAACATTTTATTCTTTCAATTGTGTCGTTCATTTTGTAAAAATTCAATATTTATTTGCTCGGTAAAAATAATAACTTTAGAAAGAATGACCGATTAAAACCCGGCAAGAATTGCCGAAAATATTAAACCCAATTATGTTGGTAGTTGCTTAAGTTGGAGCATAACCGAACATTGTTCGCGAATTTTTTTAAAATCCTCTCTATTTTGCGAAATATCCTTGTTCCAAAAAGGAATCAACTCTGAAAATTTGTGTTGCCAAAGTTTTGAATTTGCTTGCTTCGGATAGGCAAAATTCAGCAGCGCTATCATTATGTCCACAGCCACCGATGCCCCCGGCGATGCGCCAAGAAGTGCTGTTATTCGACCATCTTTACTATGGACAACCTCGGTTCCAAATTCCAGAATTCCTCCTACCTCACTATCTCTTTTAATAATCTGGACGCGCTGGCCCGCAACCTTTAGTTCCCAATCCTCGCTTTTGGCGTTTTTAATAAATTTTTGGAGTTCCTTCATTCGGTCTTCATGGCCCATGCGTACTTGTTCTATCAAATATTTCGTGAGCGGAATATTATGCCAAAAAACACCCCACATAGATGGAATATTGTCCCATTTAATACTCTTGAAAAGATCAAGATAGGAGCCGTTTTTTAAAAATTTAGTGCTAAATCCGGCGAAAGGGCCGAACAGCAGTTCCCGTTTCCCATCAATATGACGCGTATCCAAATGGGGCATACTCATTGGCGGAGCGCCTATTTCCGCTTTTCCATAAACTTTGGCATGATGTTTTTCAATAATGGAAGGATTGGTGCAAATTAGCCACTCCCCACTAACGGGAAAACCTCCATAACCTTGTTTTTCGGTCATTTCAACTTTTTGGAGCAAAGGCAGTGCCCCGCCCCCGGCACCAATAAAAACGTGCTCCGCGTCACAATATATAGGTTGGTCAGATTCTAAATTTCTAATTTTCACAAGCCAATCTCCGTTTTTTTCGGGATCAATATCTTCCACTTCGTGGGAAGTATAAACAGGAGTGTTAAATTTTTGCTTTAAAATTTGGAAATACATCCTCGTAATTGCCCCATAATTTACCTCTGTGCCCAGTTCCATCCTGCTTGCCGCAACAGGATCACTGATTTTTCTTCCATCCATCATCAATGGGAACCATTTTTGCATTAAGTTCCGGTCCGTGGAAAATTCCATTGCCTCAAAAAGTGGATGCTGCTTCATGGTTGCAACACGCTTCCGTAAAAATTCAACGTTGCCATCCCCTTGCACCCAACTGTGGTGCGGTACGGAATAAATAAAAGAACGTGGATCATCAATAAATCCATTTCGGACCAAATAGGCCCAAAATTGTTTCGATTTCTCAAATTGGGTACACACCTTTATGGCTTTGGAAATATCGACGGACCCATCCTCCAGCTCGGGAGTGTAGTTCATTTCACAAAAAGCTGAGTGTCCGGTTCCCGCATTGTTCCAGGCCGCGGAACTTTCCAGTGCCACATCATCCAGCCGTTCCAGGATTAGTATTTTTTGGTTTTTGTCAATCAGTTTCAGCATCAGGGCTAACGTTGCGCTCATAATGCCGCCGCCCACACAGATAAGATCGTAGTGGTTGTGGATTTTTTTTGAAGAATTCATTATAAAGGCAATTTCCTCAAATTTAAATATTGTTATTCCCAAATTGCCTTAAGAAGATGCTAATAAACCAGGAAATTTCAACCATCGAAATATTTGAATATTAATTGCCGCTCTTTATTGCGAAACTTTATAATTTGGTTATTTTTGCACTTCCAAATTCAATACTACCCATTGGTTTTGGTATTTGGAAATTTCAAAAATATCGGGGAGGTGGCACTTCGACTGCGCTCAGTGTAAACTGCACCATTTGAAGGTCCCATTTTAAAAATGCCAACAGTGCTATCCTGAAAGCACATCATAAAACATCAATCGGGATGTGGCGCAGTCTGGTAGCGTATACGTCTGGGGGGCGTAGGGTCGCAGGTTCAAATCCTGTCATCCCGACTTTTTAAAAAGAGCACTTGTTTCAAGCTGCTCTTTTTTATTGGCTTTTTTTACTTCGAAGAAAGTTACTTCGGGATGGGCATTTTTGGGATTAAATTAAGCGATTTCATCTTTTTTACCGAAAGCCACTTTCACCCGACCTTCTTTTTTTCCTTAATCAAATAAATTCCCCACAAGATTAACAATCCGCCAACAACATACCAAATACTAAACCGCTCGCCATCCAAAAGACCCCAGACCACCGCCACTAGAGGCAATAAATAAGTCACCGTGCTTGCAAAGACGGCAGAGGTGTTTTGAATCAATTTATAATATAGAATCATGGCAATAGCCGTGCCTAAAATGGTTAGAACACTTAAATAACCAAGAGCTTCCACAGTTGCCAGACTGGCAAAATCCTGGAAGAAAAAACCCGAGAACGCCAAAATCACCAACGAGGGAACCATCCAAATACCAAATACTGCACCAGACAGCTGCACCGAAGGAATGTGTGTAAGCCGCTCTTTGATTATCAAACCAGCCAAGGCATAACAAGCAGTGGCCAAAACCACCAATAGCGCGTAACCGATTTTTGTTTCTTCGGATGTAGTCTCCGAAAAATACATTAGAATAGCCGCTCCCAAAAAGCCAAGGAAGGCACCCACATACTGAAGCCTTTTGCTCCTAATTCCAAAAAATAAAAAACCGAGAACCAAAACAAAAACAGGCACCAACGAATCCAAGATACCTGCCATGGAACTACTAACCCGCGTTTGGGCCAGAGGAAAAAGGTACATAGGCAAAAAATTGCCGAAAAATCCCGTCATTCCTACCCAAAAGAGGGATTTTCTACCCATAGTTCGGAGAGCCGGCAAGCCCAAATATCCTAACAGCACTCCCGAAACCGCCACCCGGAATGCACCAATTTCATAGGGAGAGAATACTACCAATGATTTTTTTATCAAAATAAAGGAACTGCCCCACGTAATTGCAATAATGGCAAGCAGGAGCCAGCGATTGTCAAGAAAATTTTTCAAAAGTATTTGCTTAATGGAACTTCGCAAATGTATAACAATGAACTGCCGCACGTCCAATTTTTCCTAATTTTTTCAGGATCAGTTCCAACAGGTAATACACCCAATTAAAATTGATCCAATTTCATAATTTAACGTTTTGAAAATAAAAAACAAGCCCTTTTGCCCTATGTTTGAAAGGCTGAAAATTAAAAAGTATGCAACCCTTTTTTGAACATCTGCTCCACGAGTTCCAATTGCCGCTCAGAAGTCCCATACTTATATTTTCGCTAATCCTTTTTATTATCCTTTTGGCGCCAACGCTTTTGCAAAGACTCCGGGTACCGGGAATTATCGGGTTGATAATTTCAGGAATAATTATTGGCCCAGCAGGTTTCAATTTGCTGGAAAAAAGTCTATTTGTAGACGTATTTTCCACCATTGGCTTGTTGTATATAATGTTTATCGCCGGCCTGGAACTCGATTTGAACGAGTTTCTGGCAACCCGAAAAAAGAGTATGCTCTTCGGTTTTTTTACCTTTTTTATTCCCCTTGCCATAGGGTTTCCCATTTGTCATTATGCGCTGCATTTCGACTTCAACGCCAGTTTGCTTACCGCCAGCATGTTTGCCACCCATACTTTGGTAACCTATCCCATTGTCAGCAGACTGGGTTTATCCAAAAACCGGGCTGTAGCTATTACCGTGGGCGGAACCATTTTGACCGATACCGCCGTACTGCTGCTCCTGGCCGTAATCTTAGGCTCCAATCAAGGGGGGCTGTCGCAAGCCTTTTGGATCAAATTGCTCATTTCCTTGGCACTTTTCTCTGTGTGTATGTTTTGGTTCATACCCAAAGTAGCCGCTTGGTTTTTTAAAAAACTGGAGAGCGAAAAACATTCCCACTATATCTTTGTGTTGGCGGTAATTTTCTTTTCTGCGTTTCTGGCCGAAATTGCCGGCCTTGAAGCCATTATTGGGGCCTTTGCGGCTGGTTTGGCACTGAACAAGCTCATTCCCCATTCATCGGCATTGATGAACCGGATTGCCTTTATTGGCAATTCCTTATTTATTCCCTTTTTTTTAATAAGCGTGGGCATGCTCGTCGATTTGCGGGTTATTCTCAATGGGCCCATGGCTCTTCTAATTGCCGCCATACTCACATTGGTTGCCATAACAGGAAAATGGATTGCCGCTTGGGCTACCCAAAAAACCCTCAAATACACCAAACAGGAACGTAATTTAATTTTTGGTCTGAGCAGTTCGCACGCGGCGGCGACCTTGGCCGTTATTTTGGTGGGCTACAAGGCTGGCATTCTTGATGCAAATATCCTAAACGGCACGGTAGTTTTGATTTTGGTTACCTGCCTGGTAGCCACCGTTGTAACGGAAAACACCACCAAACGGATGATCCGTGAGGCAGGCGAAGGTGAAATTTATGAGCCCAAGCAAGGCCCCGCCAACGAACAATTGCTCATTCCCATTGCCAATTTGGTGAATATTGAAAAAGTCTTGGAATTTGCCGTGCTCCTAAAGGAAAAGCGTTCGGCCAACCCCTTGGCAATCCTTACCGTAGTGCCCAATAATGAACAGGCCGAACAAACCATCCAAAAAGCCCGGATGGGACTGGAGAATTTTTTAAATGAAACGACCGCGTCTGATACCCAGGCAACCGTAATGGCTGCCATAGACCACCACCCGGCAAGTGGAATTGCACGCATTTCAAAGGAAATCATGGCCGATATCATTATTTTGGGATGGCCCCAAAAAACAGGTTTATTGGAAAAATTGATCGGAGATAAAATGGATAGCATTTTAGAGAATACAACCAAGTCGGTATTTATATGTGACTTTCAAATGCCTTTGGGCATCCACAAACGCATTTTCGCCCTGGTGCCCCCATTGGCAGAATTTGAGGATGGATTTCCTCTGTGGACGGCCAAATTATCGAGATTGTCCGTGGAACTTTCATTGCCTGTACTCTATAAATGTACCGAAGCCTCTGCAAGAGCTATTGAAAAGATAAGCAAACTTGACAAATTGCCTTTAAATGCTATCTTTCAATCCTTTGAAGCGTGGGATGACTTTTTAATTATTTCCAAGGAAACCAAGCCTGACGACCTTATTATTCTCATTAGTGCCCGGCACGGTTATGTTTCCCATTTCGGGCTTTTGGATCGCATTCCGGGAAAATTGGAACAACATTTTCCGCGGAACAGTAAAATGGTGGTTTATCCCCAATAAATTTTGCCACGGCCATTTACAAAAAGTATCAATTCGCTTGTCCAGAAAGAACCGCTAAAATCGACACCTATTTATTCCTCGGCAGCATCCGGTTTGGCCATTCCGTCATTCGCAGTGTGCTGAAAAACCGCCAGAACTATGTTGTTACTATCCATTAACTTTAACAGCTTGTCTTCCAAAATTATTTTGTTTGCTTGCGAAAACATGGTCAAAAATGCCTGCTCGTCAATCACGTTTCGGATACAGGCCATTTTGGTACTGCCCATCTGTGAAAAGGATACATTGGACCCATTAAGAACATAAGAACCAAAAAAACTATTGCAGCCTGAATATCCATTTATTTGGTTTTCTCCCGGGTTGAAGGACATACCCACTTTTCGATCCCCGTCCATGGTTTTGATGGATGGAACTTCCGCCATTCGGATTAATTCCCAATAGCCGTTGGCCAATTTCTTTTCTGATGGGGTGTTATCCCCCTTAGCCCCGGTGGTAGTATTTGAACTGCCACAAGCAAAAAGGGTTACTGCGATAAAAAGGATGGATGTAATCTTTGCTATTTTCATTTTTATTTTGATTTAAAAGGTTGGAAAATTAGTGTCTGTTTCAATTTGCAAACTACATATCGTTTGCGGAACTGGCTCTTATGGAATCGCTAAATTATGTGTAATGAAATCTTAAAAAAACCTATTGCTTTCAAATTTTCCGCGAAAAAAACAAATGTGAAACCAACAGCACACCCGAAAGAATTAAACCGAGGCCGGAAACCCCCTTCCACTCCCAATATTGCCAAGCCACTGCGCCCAAGGTCGTTCCCAAGGAACCGCCAATAAAAAACGAAACCATATAAACAGTATTTACCCGATTGCGACCTTCGGGATTTTTGGAGAAAATAATATTCTGGTTGGTGATGTGCAGTGCTTGCAACGCCAAATCGATCAAAACAACGCCGATGATTATCCCTGAAAGCCAATTTTCCGAAAAGAAAAAAAGTGTCCAAGTGGCTATTAAAAGAAGCGAGGCCAGTGAAATCAGCCGGTTCTTGTTCAGCCGGTCGTTCAATTTTCCAAAGACCGTGGCACCCAAAGCGCCCACAATGCCCAACAACCCGAAAAGTCCGGTAACGGTACTGCCATAACCAAAATTATCTTCCATCAAAAAAACTAGGGTGGTCCAAAAGGCGCTAAGGCCTGCAAAGGCAAGTGCACCCCGCAACGACGCCAAGCGCAACGAGGGTTCCGCTTTAAAGTAATAGAGGATGGATTTCAATAAACTGCCATAACTGCCGGGAAAATGGGGTTTAATTGTTGGCAATTTAATTCGTAATAAAACAAATAAAATCACCATCAAAATAGCGGCAGCATAGTACATCACCCGCCAACCGAAGGCTTCGCCCACATAGCCACTGATTACCCGGCTGCCAAGAATACCAATGAGCAAGCCGCTCATTACAATGCCAATGGCTCGGCCACGCCCCTTCTCCTCACTCAGTTGGGCAGCCATGGGCACAAAGAGCTGGGGAATGGCCGACGAAAACCCAATCAAAAAACTGCTAAAAACCAACCCCCACAACGAGTCGCTATGTGCCGCCGCCACCAACGATGCCACCATCAGCAAAAAATCGTATTGCAATATTTTTTGATTGGTAACCTTATCGCCCAACGGAATAACAAACAATAGACCGAGCGCGTAGCCCAATTGTGTAGCCAAGGCTACATTGCTGACGGCTGATTCCGTAACGCCAAATGCCAATGAAATTTCGTGCAGCAACGGCTGGTTATAATATAAATTGGCCACAACCAGACCTGCGGAAATACTCATTAAATAAAGCGTGGAATTCGTGAGTTTTGGAGTCATGTATTGAAAATAGGGCTGGAAAACTTGTTTTTAAAACCACAAAAATATACTTTGAATTTTCAATGGTTCATTTTGAAGGCTGTTAAAGTTTCATCTGGAAATAAAAAATTTTCTGTTCAAAAATGAAGGCTACCCGTTTGGATAGCCTTCATATTACAGAAATAATTTCAGAAGCTGGGCTATTTCAAAGGTTTTTCGCTTTGATCTATGGAACCGGCTTCTATGATGATCAATTTGTTCAGATCAATATATTTTTTAATGGCGGCATTTACCTGCTCCAAAGTAACAGCTTCCAATTCGGTGGGATATTTATAAATATAGTCCGGTTGTTCGCCGCGCTGTACTACGGCCAAAATGTTGCTGGCCAAGCCTTGGGTGGTGCTCAAACCAATTTTAAAACTGCCGATAAGGTTCGATTTTTATAAGGAAAGGAAATGACCCTGGCGGAAAATAATCGAGACCTTTCCGGCACGATGCCGTGAAATTCTGGAACTGAAACTGAATGGCTTAAAATATCAAGAAATTGCCGATCAGTTGGAGCTTTCCGTGAAGACCGTGGAAGCACAAATGCGCATTGCCTTCACAAAAACTAGAGAGGATTTTAAGGATGGACTAATATTATGGCTGCTAATGAACCGTCATTTATAAAGAAAGGATAGCCACCAGCGCGCTCACCGAAATAAATATCCAAAGGGATACTCCCAAAATCATTGGTTTCCAACCGGAAGCCTTTATTTTTTCCACGGAAAGACCGGCCCCTATCAGAAATAGGGTGAGTACCAAAAGCGATTTTGAAATACTGGTAATGCTCCCGGTTACGATAATGGGAATGGCCAGATAACTGTTCATCACGATGGCCAAAATGAATAGGAAAATAAAATAAGGAATTTTTACGCTTTTCCCCTTTCCCTTGAACAAAAATACGGAAAGCAACGAGAGTGGGATGATCCACAGGGCCCGCGCCAATTTTACCGTAGTGGCTACCTTTAGCGCTTCCTCGCCAAAGGTATAGGCCGCCCCGACCACTGAACTGGTGTCGTGTATGGCAATGGCGCACCATAGTCCAAATTCGTGTTGGTTCAGCGCAAACAAATGGCCCAACGGCGGAAAAATAATAAGGGCAATGGAGTTCAACAAAAATATAACGCCCAGCGAAATGGAAATATCCTTTTCCGAAGCATTGATCACCGGGGCAACGGCGGCAATGGCACTACCGCCACAAATGGCGGTTCCCGAACTGATCAAATGGCTGCTACGGCGATTCATTTTTAAAAGTTTCCCCATGAAATATCCGATAATCAAGGTGGCGGAAATGGAAAACACGGTAAGAATAAAACCGTCCTTACCGGCAGACAACGTTTCTTTTAAATTCATTCCAAAACCCAAACCGACCACTGCAATTTTCAACAACCAGTTTACGGCCTTGCTGTTTAAGGTCAAAAAGGGATGGCCCAAAAAATAACTGAACAGAAATCCGCCAACCAATGCAATCGGACTACTGATGTATCCTGAAATGCAAAGCACCATGATAAGCACAAAGAGCACCTTAATGATGGTCCGTTTTTCGTTGTGTTCCGTTTTTGGTTCCATTTGTTTTCGTTTTTCTGCCACAAATTTCCGTAGGTTTCCGCAGAAATTTTTATCACAAATTATTATGCACTATTCCATTGGGTTATAATGATTGATAAAGAATTGCTTCATCCATTCCGATGCGGGCTCATAGTTGCCGTGAAGACTAACAAAATGGAAAGTTCGCTGAATGTCCAGCCCTTTCACCTCAATAATTGAAAAGGTTCCGTCCCGTAATTCCCGTGCTATGGAATGGACCGAAAGAAAGGCATAGGTTTGGGCCGAAAAAAGATAATTTTTAATGCTTTCGGTACTGCCCAGTTCTATTTGAATATTGCAATCATTTAAGTTCAAGCCCTTGTTCCGCAAGGCGCTTTCAATGATAATCCGTGTTCCCGAACCCCGTTCACGAATGGCCAACGGAAGGGTTTTAAGCTTTTCCAGCGAAATTTCGGCAGCAACGTTCTTGAAATTCTTGGTTCCGGCCACGAGCACAATTTCGTCGCGCACAAAATTCTCGTAGCGCAGCAAAGGGTTGTTATTGTTGCCTTCCACCAAGCCAAGCGTCACCTTTTTTTGAAGCACCAATCCTTCAATTTTTTCAGTATTTTGGTTGATTAGCGAAAGCGCCATGGACGGATGGGCTGCCTTTAATTTTGAAAGCAGGGAAGGCAATATATATTGCGAAATGGTGGTGCTGGCCGCCAAATTCATTTGCTGAGGGATGGGTCCGTCAGCCTCCAAAAATTCCACGGCCAAGGCTTCATATAACTGGATGATTTTTTCGGCGTATTCTTTAAATATAGTTCCTTGCGCAGTTAGGGATATGGAATTGCCGAGCCGGTTGAACAGCGCACATCCATAGTGTTTTTCAAGTTCGCTGATGTGTTTGGTCACGGCAGGCTGCGAAATAAAAAGCAATTTCGAGGCCTTGGTGAAACTGAGCTCCTCGGCCACGGTTTTAAAAACTTTTAGTCTAAAATCCATCCTTCCTTAATTGGAATTAGTTGCTGTCCCTTCGTTTTCATATTTTCGAAAAATATCGGGATCCTTAAAAACTATGGTTCGGTGCGGATAAGCCAGATCAATCCCCTCTTTGTCGAAACGATTTTTAACGCTTTCCAAAATATCACAGCGCATATTGAAAGCGTCGCCATAATTTTTTGCCCAGGCCCAGGCGCGTACCGTTAGCGTAGATTCATTGAGGGAAACCAGGGCGGTACGAACTTTTGGCAGCCCGTCCAAAATTTCAATTTCGGTGCGGTTGTCAATGATCAATGGATGTTTTTCACACTCCTCTTGCATAATTTTTTTGGCCAGGTCCAAATCGCTTTCGTAGGAAATCTGGAACTCGATTCGCTCACAGATTTTAAGCTCGCCCAAATCGTAATTGATCAATTTTTCCTTATTGATAATCGCGTTGGGTATTACGATCATTTTGTTTTCAAAATTGCGGATCACCGTGTGCCGCAGGGTTATGTCCGTTACCGTGCCCACCATGGTATCTGTAACTTTAATGACATCGCCAATACGAAAGGGTTTAAAGGAGATGATGAACACCCCGCCCACCAAATTGGCCAATGCTTCCTGTGAGGCAACCCCCGCAATCAGCGCGATGACCCCAGCACCGCCCAAAGCGGTTTGGGCCACTCCCTTTAACGACGGAAAGGCCAAGAGCGCAAAAAGAACCCCGGTGGTGTAAATGCCAATGACCGCCACATATCGTAAAAACTTAAAACTGGTAGGATCCTCCAGTTTTTCAACCTTCTTTTTGATGCTTTTCTGGAACCACATATTCACCGCCGCGGCAGCAACGATGGTTACGATGGCCACGATCCCCAAATAGAGAATGATGTTGAAATTGTGCCGCAACAATCCATAGGCTTCTTCATCAACAAATAAAAAACTTAAAAGAATTACTCCCAAAACCAACCACAAGGCGTTGAGGATCCGCTTCACCCAAACTACGGCCTTTGGGCTTTCACCAGGATATTTTTTCTGTTCCTGTGCCAGCAACCACTTGTAGAGCACATTGGTAAGAAACCTCAGCACGACTACCGAACCCACAACGAGGGTGGCATACCCAATTTGTGATTTATAATGTTCAAAAAAATCCCACATAGCCTTTTACGGTTTTTTCTAATTTTTAAAATTTAAATAACAAAAATACTAAATGCCTTTTCCTCTGCCTTCTTTATTTCTTTGTGAATAGTATATTTCAAAAAGTAATAAATTTGGAAATATTCATTTTTGAAAAGAAACCTCCATTTTTCAACTGATATTCGTCATTTCAGGACGTGCGAAGTACCAGTACTTTTGAACCTGAAAAAAAAGCGACCATGCAAAATAGTCTGATTTCAAAATACAATGTTCCCGGGCCGCGCTACACAAGCTATCCGACCGTTCCTTTCTGGAACAACGAAACATTTTCGCTGAACCAATGGAAACAAAATGTGGTGCAGAGCTTTTCGGAAAGCAATTCTAAAGAAGGCATCAGTCTTTATATACACCTGCCCTTTTGTGAAAGTCTGTGCACCTTTTGTGGCTGCAACAAGCGTATCACAAAAAACCACGGGGTGGAGACTCCCTATTTGGAATCTGTTTTAAGGGAATGGCAACTTTATATCGAAATGCTTCCGGAACGCCCAATAATCAAGGAACTGCATTTGGGCGGCGGCACCCCAACATTTTTTTCTGCAGAAAATTTACGGTTGTTGTTAAAGGGAATATTCCACGACGCCACTATGGCCGAAAATCCGTCCTTTAGCTTTGAGGGCCACCCCAACAATACCCAGGGCGACCATCTGCAAACCTTATTTGACTGTGGGTTTACAAGAGTTAGCTACGGGGTTCAGGATTATAACCCCACCGTTCAGCTGGCCATACACAGATTGCAACCCTTTGTAAACGTGAAGCGCGTTACCGAAAGTGCGCGCGAAATAGGCTACACTTCCGTGGGCCACGATATCATTTTTGGCTTGCCGTTTCAAAAAAAGGAACACGTTATTTATTCCATAGAAAAAACAAAAGAGCTGATGCCAGACCGGATTGCCTTTTACAGCTACGCCCACGTGCCGTGGATAAAGGGAAACGGACAGCGCGGCTTTAAAGAGGAAGACTTACCGAGCGCCGCCGAAAAAAGAGAAATGTACGAAACCGGAAAACAAATGTTGGAAGAGGCCGGCTATATTGAGATCGGGATGGACCATTTCGCTTTAAAAACCGATAGCCTTTTCAAAGCGGTGGAAGGAAAAACCCTGCACCGCAATTTTATGGGCTACACCGAAAGCAAGACCCAACTTATGCTGGGCCTTGGTGTTTCCGCCATTGGCGACAGCTGGTACAGTTTTGGCCAAAACGTCAAAAATGTTGAGGAATATCAAGATTTGGTGGCTCAAGGCATCCTGCCCGTGTACCGCGGCCATATTTTGAATACTGAAGATTTGATTATTCGAAAACACATTCTGAATATGATGTGCCGTTTGGAAACCTCGTGGGAAACCCCAGATCTTCGGTTCAGCGAATTGCCCGAAGCCTTATTGAAGCTTAAGGAAATGGAGACAGATGGCCTGCTAACCATTGATGCGTCACGGCTTCAAATCACGGAAAAAGGCCGCCCCTATGTTCGCAATGTATGTATGGCCTTCGATGTGCTTTTGCAACGGAGCCAACCGCAAACCCAACTTTTTTCGATGACGGTTTAATTTAAAAAAAAAGGAAAAAAACCGTTCTAATATGACCATAATCATAATTAGTACCAAGCATATAACGGAATTTTGTACTCGAATTAGTTAATAGTCAAAATGAAACTGTCCAAAATTTCTCTATCGCTGGTTATTCTTCTTGGTTTTTCCGAAGCTTTTTCACAGTTAACCGTTTCCGCCGAACTTAGGCCCCGATTTGAATACCGACACGGCTACAAAACCTTGTTTCCCGACGATGCCGATCCGGCTGCCTTTGTTTCCCAACGCACCCGGCTGAACTTCGGTTTTAAGAATGAAAAAATACAAATATTGATTAGCCCACAGGACGTTCGTGTGTGGGGCGATGTGCCACAACTGAACACCGCCGACGAAAACGGATTTTCGTTGCACCAAGCTTGGGCAGACGTACTTTTGGTTCCGGATTTTTCATTGAAAATAGGCCGGCAGGAATTGGTGTATGACGACCAGCGTTTCCTTGGAAATGTAGGTTGGGCGCAGCAAGGCCGAAGCCACGATGCCGCACTTTTAAAGTATGAACCCAATTTTATGAAAATTCATATTGGTGCAGCCTACAATCAGGACGGGGAAGCCCTAACCGGCAACGTTTTAACGACCAACACCTATAAAAGTCTACAATATCTGTGGTTTCACAAAGATTGGCAGAAGCTGTCGGCGAGCTTTCTTTTCTTGAACAACGGGCTCCAATTTATAGACGAAACCGATGAATCAAAAAACGCTACCCGGTTTAGCCAGACTGCGGGGCTTCATCTAAAGGCAAATTTGAAACCGGTTACTTTACTATCAAATCTGTATTACCAATTCGGAAACGATGTTATCAAAAATGATTTGAACGCCTACCTATTTTCACTGGAAGCAACCTACGCCGCTACCAACAAGTTAAACATCGGGCTGGGTGGAGAGCTTCAGAGTGGAAATGATTATGGGGCCCCCGCAAACGGCAAGAATGAGGCCTTCAATCCGCTATACGGCACCAACCACAAATTTAACGGCTATATGGATTATTTCTTCGTTGGCAACCATTTGGACCACGTAGGTTTGGCGGATCTATTTGGAAGCGTGAACTATGGCTTCACCAAAAAATCATCTATCACTTTAAATGTTCATCAATTTTTCGCTGCTGCGGAAATAGCGCCGGATGTTTCCAACAATTTGGGGTTTGAAACGGATTTAGTAACTTCGCATAAATTGAATCAATTTGTGGAGGTTCAAGCCGGATATTCGCGGTTTTTTCCAACGATTGGTACCGAAACCATAAAAAATAATTTTGACGGAAATACGAATTCCTGGGCTTGGCTGATGGTGACTATAGACCCGGTTCTATTTACTTGGCAGCAGCCAGAAACGCAAAACAAATAACCAACAATTAATAATAACATCCTTTTAAAAATCCACTTATGAAATCAATTATCAAACAGAACTTAATCTCAAAAACGTTGCTGGGGCTGGGCACGGCCGTATTTCTCTCGGGCTGCGTAAACGATCAGTCGGACAAAAAGTACAACGATACTATTGAAATCCCCGTGAACCAAGAAATGATGGCCGAATTGACAGCACCTCCCTTCGTGCCCACTCCTATCGGAAAACGAATGGCAAAAAAGCTGATCGTTGATTTGGAAATTCAAGAACGCGAAGGCGAAATGACCAGCGGTGTAAAATATGTTTACTGGACTTTCGGCGGAACGGTTCCCGGAAGTTTTATCCGTACCCGCGTGGGCGATGAGGTGGAATTTCACCTTAAAAACCACCCAGACAACAAGCTTCCACACAACATAGACCTTCACGCCGTGAACGGTCCCGGAGGTGGGGCCGAATCGTCTTTTGTGGCACCTGGCCACGAAAAGGTTTTTTCATTTAAAGTGCTAAACCCCGGTCTGTACGTGTACCACTGTGCCACCGCACCGGTAGGGATGCACATTGCCAACGGAATGTACGGTCTGATTTTGGTTGAACCCGAAGGTGGGCTTCCACCGGTGGACAAGGAATACTACATTATGCAGGGCGATTTCTACACCGAAGGCAATTATGGCGATCGTGGCCTTCAGCCGTTCGATATGCAAAAAGCCATAAATGAAAACCCCGATTACGTAGTGTTCAACGGCCACGTAGGCGCTATGACCGGCGATAATGCCATTACCGCAAAAGTGGGCGAAAAAGTCCGGTTGTTTGTGGGTAACGGAGGGCCAAACCTTGTTTCCTCCTTCCACGTTATTGGAGAAATTTTTGACAAGGTTCACGTTGAAGGTGGCGATTTGATAAATGAAAACGTACAAACTACAATGATCCCTGCGGGAGGGGCTGCCATTGTTGAATTTCGCGTAGATGTTCCTGGTACGTTTATTCTTGTGGACCACTCCATTTTTAGGGCTTTCAACAAAGGGGCTTTAGCAATGCTTAAGGTGGAAGGCGAGGAAGACAAGCGCATCTATTCCGGAGAGCTTCGCGATGGTATCTACCTACCTGAAGGAGGCGCCATTCAGTCGATGCCAACAGGAGGCAAAAAAGAACCTAAGGAAGAAGTGAAAGCGCTGAGCATGGAAGAGCGTATGAAATTCGGAAAAGATAAATATATGGCCACCTGCTCCGCCTGCCACCAAGCAAACGGACAGGGTATTGAGGGCGCGTTCCCGCCATTGGCCAATTCAGACTATTTGAACGCCGACGTTAATCGGGCCATTGACATCGTTCTTCACGGAAAAACCGGTGAAATTACCGTTAATGGAAAGAAATATAACAGTGTAATGACCGCCCAGGCGCTTAGCGATGAAGAAGTGTCCAACGTATTAACCTATGTTTACAACAGTTGGGGCAACTCCAAAAAAGAAGTTACTCCAGAAATGGTCCAAGCTGTTAGAAACCAATAAATCCAGTGTTTAAATTGAAGTTTAATAGCGCCGCCCTTTTCTTTGCCGTTTCATTGATGTTTTGTACCCTCTCAGCACAAAATGATCAAATGGCAGTAGTGAAGGGCGGTGTCTATATACCGCTTTACGGGGCGGAAGGAAAGTCAGTTAAAGTGGAACCCTTTTTAATGGATGTGTATCCGGTAACGAATGCGGACTATCTTGCATTTGTGGAAGGAAACCCCCAATGGAAAAAAAGCCACGCAAAACCGCTGTTTTCTGATAAAAGCTATTTGGCCAACTGGAAAGATGATGCGAGCTATCAAGGCTTGCCAAATGCTCCAGTAACAAACGTTTCCTGGTTCGCGGCCAAAAAATATTGCGAATGTCAGGGAAAAAGGTTGCCCACTATGGATGAATGGGAATTTGCCGCTATGGCCAATGAAAATGTGCCAGATGCCCGCAAGGTAGAAAGCTACAATCAGTATATTTTAAATTGGTATGAAACGCCCAAAACCTTCAAAAATCCCATTGGCCAAACCTTTAAAAATTATTGGGGAATCTACGACCTTCACGGCTTGGTTTGGGAGTGGACGCTTGATTTCAATTCGGTTTTGATTTCAGGGGAATCACGAAAAGATGTAGATAAAGACGCCAATCTTTTCTGTGGAAGCGCTGCCATTGGCGCTTCAGATTTAATGAACTATGCCGCTTTTATGCGCTACGCCTTCCGCGGAAGCATGAAAGCACGCTATTCTTCACAAAATTTGGGCTTTAGGTGTGCCAAGGATATCGAAAACCAATAATATTAAACCAATAGACGGGAGCGATTCAATCAAACAAACGTTCTTTTGCACCTTCAAATATTCTTAAAGATGAAAATTTTAAACTCTATAGTTTTACTGCTGGTTTTGGGCCTGCTTGTTTCCTGCAACAATTCTGAAACCAATACGGAACAGAACCCCACGGCAAAGGAGAAAAAAGCCACGGCAGATACCCTTCCGGAAATGTCCATTTACCACCTTCCCTCCCATTGGACCAACCAAAATGGGGAAGAAACAGTCTTGAAGGACCTGCGGGGAAAAGTGGTGGTGATGGTTATGATCTACACCACCTGCAAGGCGGCCTGCCCGCGTTTGGTAGCAGATATGCGCAATATTGAAAAGCAAGTCCCTGAGGAAAAAAAGGATAACGTACAGTACGTTTTTGTCAGCATTGATCCAGAAACAGATACCCCCGAACGGCTTAAAGCTTTTGCGGAAGAAAACCAGATGCAGGATGAAAAATGGCTATTTCTCCGCGGCACAGATGCAGACACCCGTGAATTTGCGGCCGTCCTAGCCGTTAACTACAAACAAATTTCTCCAATGGATTTTTCACACTCCAATATTATAAGTGTATTTGACCAAGAGGGAGAAATGGTCCACCAACAAGAAGGTTTGGGTGTGGACAACAAGGAAACGGTGCAAGCAATAATCGACCTGGCGAAATAACACCAGAAAAAGCCAACGTAGAAAATTATGTCTGGCTTATCCAACGTTAAGCAAACGCTCCTTTAATTCAAGCTTTCCGGATGATCGTTTTTTTTGGGTCTATTGTGCACCATTCCTTTTTTGCTTTTGCGTTTCCGCTTCACATAGAACAATAGCGCGCCAATAATGGCAAAACATACAACAATGGAAATAACAGTGGCGACAACGCCCCCGGTAAAATCCACCAACGGAAGGAAATTAGAAATTTTCATCTTTATTGCGTTTTCATTTTTTACATAGGTCCTGCCGCCAAGATACAATTTTCGAAGAATATTTTACCTATCCATTCCCAATCCCGGATGTTTTAAATGTTTTCATCTTCCGGGGTGGATATCTCGTCCTCGTTCTTCTTTTTGCTACCCATCACAAAACTTATAACGATAGCCGAAAGCACAATGCACAAAACGGCAAAAAAGATAATAAGGGCTGTACCCATACCCCAGTTTGCCAAAGGAATTAGGGAAGTAATCATAATTTAATATTTTTTATTGGTTATGGTTTTTGTCTCCATCATAACTGTGCTATCGCAGTTATAGTTTGAATCGACCGTCTCGCCCACTGGCCTGGGGGATACGTATGGAATGCCCAGCCCTAGGCCGCGCACAATAAAAAGGCAGCCAATCAGCACTACAAATACCGGAATGGCCCGGCGGATGCGTTGGCGGACCTGCGCATTTAGAAAATTGCCCAAATAGATTGCAGAAGTCATCAGCGGAATGGTTCCGAGGCCGAACAGCGCCATATAGAGACTTCCCTCGAGCGCACTGCCCGAGGCGATGGCGCCAAAAACTGCCATATACACCAGGCCGCAGGGCAAAAACCCATTCAAAAACCCTATGCTCAAAAAAGTATCGGGACTCTTTTTTTTAAGTTCCTTGCCAAGGGAGGATTTCACTCTTGAAATAATTCGGTAAACGGGTTTTGAAAAGTTATATTTGTTGAATGTTTTCTGCGGAATAAAGACTACCGCCAACATTAGAGCTCCAATAAATATAGATAGCTGTTGCTGCAGCCCAAAGAGGTTTAAACTTTTTCCCACCAATCCAAAAAACAAGCCGATACAGCTATAAGCGAAAATCCTTCCAAAATGGTAGAGAAAAATCTGCCCCAGTTTTCGCCAATTGTTGCTTCGGTCCACCGGCAAAAGAAAGGCAATTGGCCCGCACATTCCCACGCAGTGAAAACTTCCCAATAATCCGAATAGTATGGCGGTGTATAGCAAGGTTTTTAGTTTTTAGTTTTTAGTTTTTAGTTTTTGGTTTTTGATTTAATATACTATTTCATTTTTGTATAAATAATCCTTTCCATTGTAGCTCCACTGCACTGTGGTATTCCATCGGCCGGGTACCAAACGTGCATCGGGAATCAACAACTCAGGCCCGGTGAGCTGAAGCGGTTCCTGAAAATCGAGTTTTTTGTTGGAAGGCCTATAAAGAAACAAGGTGCCGGAAATCTTGGAATAATCCAAGTTATCGGGAAAGCGCAGCAGCCAGCCCTCTTCGGTCTTGGTGCCGCTAATGTTTTGGGCCAGGGAATTCGAATTCTCCTGGGCATCGATTTCCTGTTGATAGACAAGTTCCTTTTTGTAATATTCCTCGGTCACCAAATCGTAATCATAGGTCTTGTCGGTACTTATCTTTATCACAAAAAACAGTATGAACCCTATAAAAAGGATCATTCCTATCATTAAGCCTGTTCCCCAATTTATTTTCATAGCTTGCTACCTTTCTAATTATAATTTCGCGGACCCAAAAAGGTTACGCTCGTGGTCTCTATCAAATCGTTGTTGCTATACACCTCAATGACCGCCCTGTTTTTATCTCCGCTCAAAGCGGCATTGTTTATTTCAATAAAAAGCGTGCCTTCGGCCAAACCTTGTGCCGGCACTATAATTTCCCCGTGCTTAACGGGCCGGATGTTCCCTAGGGGCGACTTAAGTTTGAAATGGATATTTTTAAAATCCTTGGTTGTCTTGTTGAGCAATTTATAGGTAAAAACATTGCTGATAATATTGTTTTCCTTGTGCTCATACAGTTGGCCCGGCAGCCTTAAAATATTGGCTTCCACGTCGCTTCTCAAAAAGAGCATTCCTGTTAGCACCCCAATCAGGATAACCAAAACGGCCGTGTAGCCTTTTAATCGAGGGGTGAATTTGAAGGGGGCCTTTTTTTCGATATTTTCTTCACTGGCATAACGTATGAGGCCTTTGGGAAGATTGACTGCTTCCATAATGCTATCGCAGGCATCGATACAGGCCGTACAGTTAACACATTCCAACTGGGTACCGTTACGGATATCGATGCCGGTTGGACAAACGTGCACACATTGAAAACAATCAATACAATCTCCCTTGCCGGATGCTTCGCGGTCCTCATTCTTTTTGAATTTGGCTCGGCCCACCTCTTTTTCGCCACGCTTGTGGTCGTAGGCCACCACGATGGACTTGTTGTCCAAAAGCACGCCCTGTAAACGGCCGTAGGGACAGGCAATAATGCATACCTGTTCGCGGAACCAGGCAAAAATAAAATAGAATACGCCCGTAAAAATCAGCAACGATGAAAAGGTGCTCAAATGTTCCAAAGGGCCATCCACAACATAGCGGATCAAGCGGTCGCTACCAATAATGTAGGCCAAGAATATGTTGGCCACCAAAAACGAAATAACAAAGAACAGAAACCATTTTAAGGCGCGTTTCTTGATTTTTTCGGCGTCCCATTTTTGTTTGTCAAGGCGTATCTGTGCGCCCCGGTCGCCATCAATCCAATATTCAATTCTTCGGAAGACCATTTCCATAAAAATGGTCTGTGGACAGATCCATCCGCAAAAGATTCTTCCAAAGGCAGCCGTAAAGAATATGATGAAAACCACCCCAATGATCATCATAATTACAAAGATGTAAAAATCCTGTGGCCAAAAAGGAAATCCAAAAATGTTGAAACGGCGTTCCAGAACATTGAAGAGCAGGAATTGGTTTCCATTAATTTTTACGAACGGCGCCGCGAATAGAATAACCAACAGCACATAACTCACGTATTTGCGATACTCGTAAAATTTCCCCGAGGGCTTTTTGGGATACACCCAAGCGCGTTTTCCCTCTTCGGTCATCGTGCCAATGCTATCTCGGAAGCTTTCGTTTTCTGGAATTTCCACTTACTTTATTTTTAGGGTTTCCTATTTAAAATAGATTTGCGGACCTAAATTTCGCCTTCATATTACTCCACTTGCGTGGCTTCTTCTTTCCACAGATCTCCGTCGGGTTCTTTTCCGTCTGGTGGATTGGTGCCGTGCAGACTCATTACATAACTTGCCACTTGGGCAATTTGGCTAGGCTTTAGATCGGATTTCCAAGGGATCATCCCTTTTCCTGCTCGCCCTCCTTCACTAATGGTGTGGTAAATATTTTTTATGCCACCACCCAAAATCCAATAATCGTCGGTTAGGTTTGGACCAATTCCGCCTCCGCCCGAATCTTTATGACATGCTACACAATTCTCGGTATAAATGGTTTTTCCGGCGGCTAAATCTGAAGCCTCGGTAAGTTGTACCACGGTTTCCGCGTCTATTAAATCCTTGTTGTTCTTTTTGTACTCGGCTATTTCTTCTTTCGCTATGGCCACTTCTTTATTATATTCATCGGTTTGGTCCGGACCGTCGAAGACTTCATAGTAAACAAGATACACACCAGCAAAAACGATGGTCATATAAAAGAGATAGGTCCACCACGGTGGTAGTTGGTTGTCCAATTCCCGAATGCCGTCATAATTGTGGTCCAACACTATTTCCTGCTCTTTAGCTATTGGTTTTGCGCCGAGCAAGGCTTTGTATTTTCGTTTGATCCAACCAAACCGCTGTTGTGATTTTGCCCTTTCATTGGCCAAAAAGCGTTCCTTGGCCTCAGGTTTTAGGCCTGCGAAAAGTATCCGTTGCAAGGCTGCTGCGATAATTTCCAATGCTATGGCAAAAACGATTAATACTGCAAGTACTGCCCAAATGATCGGGTATTTCGCGATTGCCCACTGCTCGCCGGAATCAATGGTTAGTTCCAACAGAAAAAAAGCGAGGATGGTAAAACCAGTTACCCTTAATATTGATGCTGTGGTTTTCATGGTCGTTCGTCGGTTTGAGGGTTAGTTTCTATTTCCAAGGGAATATTGCTCACTTCGCGGATGTGGTCCTTTTTGGCGGTAATTACCCAATAAAAAAGAACTACAAAAAAGATAAAGAAGATCAACAATGAAATCATTGGATATATTTGAACGTTATCAATGTTCTCGAGGTTTCCTTTTACAAATTTCAACATAACTATTCGCTTTTTGCCGAGGCCTCTTCGGCGTTATCTACTTTAATATCTGTTCCCAATCGTTGCAAATAGGCGATTACGGCCACTATTTCGCGATCTTTCATCTCCACAAATTCGAGCCCGTTGTCGGTGGCGTATTTCTTGCTTGCTTCATAGGTGGTTACAAAATCAGGGTCGCTGTACAGGTTCTTTTCTATCTGCGTTCCCTGTTCGTCCATCCACTGTTGGGCCCGGGCTATTTCGGCTTCGGTATAAGGCACTCCCAAGCTAACCATAGCGCGCATTTTTGTCTCGGTGGTCGATTTGTCCAATTCTGAATTGATCAACCATTTGTACGAGGGCATAATAGAGCCCGAGGATGTACTCTGTGGGTCGTACATATGGTTCAAGTGCCAGTTGTCTGAATATTTTCCCCCAACCCGGTGGAGGTCCGGACCGGTTCGCTTGCTTCCCCAAAGAAAGGGATGGTCATAGACATATTCTCCAGATTTGGAATATTCGCCATAGCGTTCCACTTCGCTTCGGAAAGGACGTATCATTTGTGAATGGCAGCCAACGCAGCCCTCCCGGATATAGATGTCCCTGCCTTCCAGCTCTAAGGGTGTGTACGGTTTCACGCTTGAAATTTTTGGAACATAATCATCCACCATTAGGGAAGGGATAATCTGGACCATACCGCCAATAAGAATGGCAATGGTAGCATAAATGGTCAATTTCACGGGGCGGCGCTCCAGCCAAGTGTGCCAACCTTCGCCAACGGTCTGTCTTTTGGTAACGGGCGTTAGCGGAGCAGCTTCGGCCAGTTCATCGGTAACCTTGCTTCCTTTGCGGGCGGTCATAACGATGTTGTACAAAAGGATAAAAGCACCTGAAATGTAAAGAGTACCCCCGATGGCACGCATCCAATACATTGGGATAATCTGTGTTACGGTTTCCAGAAAGTTTCCATACGTTAAAGTTCCGTCAGGATTAAATTGGTTCCACATAGATGCCTGCATAAAACCAGCTACATACATAGGCAGCGCATACATAATGATTCCCAGGGTCCCGATCCAGAAATGGGCATTGGCCAATTTAATGGAATACAAATTTGTTTTGAAAAGTCGCGGCACCAGCCAATAGATCATACCAAAGGTGAGGAAACCGTTCCAGGCAAGCGCCCCCACGTGAACGTGTGCAATAATCCAGTCGCTAAAGTGGGCAATAGCATTCACGTTTTTAAGTGAAAGCATCGGGCCTTCAAATGTGGCCATACCATAACCCGTAATGGCCACGACCATAAATTTCAATACAGGGTCTACACGCACTTTATCCCAAGCACCCCGCAACGTTAAAAGACCATTGATCATCCCTCCCCAAGACGGAGCCAAAAGCATTACGGAAAAAGCTACGCCCAAATTCTGGGCCCATTCGGGCAGCGCAGAATACAAAAGGTGGTGCGGCCCCGCCCAGATGTAGATAAAAATCAACGACCAAAAGTGGATAATGGAAAGTCTATAGGAATAAACCGGTCTGTTGGCCGCCTTGGGAACAAAATAATACATCAATCCCAGAAAGGGCGTGGTTAAGAAAAATGCCACCGCGTTATGACCATACCACCATTGCACAAGCGCATCCTGTACGCCTGCATACATTGAATAGCTTTTCAGGGCGGTTACAGGTATTTCCATACTGTTTACAATGTGGAGCACGGCAACGGTTACCCACGTTCCGAGATAGAACCAAAGGGCTACGTACAAATGGCGTTGGCGCCTTTTAACCATGGTCATTATCAAATTGATACCGAAGGCCACCCAAATTACCGCTATGGCAATATCAAAAGGCCATTCCAGCTCGGCATATTCTTTTGAAGTTGTATAGCCCAATGGCAGGGTTATGGCTGCGCCAACAATAATGGCCTGCCATCCCCAAAAATTCAGCTTGCTCAAGAAATCGCTCCACATTCGGGCCTTTAACAATCGCTGGGTAGAATAATATACGCCTGCAAAAATAGCATTGCCCACAAAGGCAAAAATTACTGCATTGGTATGCAACGGTCTTAACCGGCCAAAGCTGAGCCAGGATATGCCATCGGTCAGGTTTGGGAACAAGAACATAAACGCCAGCAACAAGCCAACGCTCATTCCAATTAGCCCCCAAAAAATAGTGGCATTCACAAATTTTTTGACAATCTGGTTGTCGTAATAAAATTGTTCTGTCTGCATAGTGTAAATAGAATTATTCCAGCGCTTGGGCAGCCTGGGTGTTTGGATTGGTTTTATTTTTGGTTGCATTTTTTGCCGGGCCTTGAGAGCCGTCCTTTACCAGTTCATCTTCAAAAAGCATACGGACGGAAGGGGTGTAGGTATCGTCATACTGCCCCTTCTTCACTGAATAGATGAACAGTATAAAAAAGATAAGCGCCACGAAAACACTGATGGTCAAAAGCATATAGATTATCGTCATACCTGAAAATTATTAATCAAAAATATTATTGCAAGGGCCTACAAAATATGACATTTGTCAGCTTTGCTTATTTATATTGGTTCTTAATTTCTTGCCTGCAAATTGCGTTGCCATAGTTGTAAAAACCACTATGCTTATAGAGCTCAACGGCATCAAAATTGCCGCAACTACCGGCCGCAAATGTCCAGTAACGGCGAAGGAGAGCCCTATCAAATTATAAAAAAGTGAAAACAAAAAGGCCCATTTAATAATGCTAATTCCCTTCTTGGAGAGCCAGACATAATCTGCAAACTGGCCGAAACGCGAGGCGTGCAGAATGCCATCGCAGGCGGGCGAAAACACATTGGTGTCCTCAGAAATTACGATTCCGACCTCGCTCTGTTTCAAAGCTCCAGCATCATTAAGGCCATCGCCGATCATCAGGATTTTTTTGCCTCTTTGCTGAAGGGATTTTATAAACTCCAACTTGTCGTCCGGTTTCTGGTTGAAATATAACTTTGTTCCCTCGGGCAACATGGTCTCCAACGCTTGCCGTTCCCCTTCATTATCGCCCGAAAGGACCATGAGTTCCTTCTCGGCGCCAAGGTTTTCAAAAAGTGCCGGCATGCCATTTCGGTATTCGCTATGGAATACGTAGCATCCTTTGTACACTTTATTGGCACTAATATGCACCACAGTTCTATTTTTTGGAGCGGTTTCCATTTCCTTGGAAAAATCTACATATTCATAAGACCCCACTTTAATGGAATTGTTGTTCAGCGAAGCCGATATGCCCTTCCCTATTTCCTCTTGAAATTCATCCAAGGTTTGGATGTTGTTTTTATCCAAAAGATTGTAGAGCGACCGGCTCAGCGGGTGGGTAGATGCCCTTAGGGTGCTGGTAAGCAGTTGTTTTTCGGCCTCAGAAAGGGCAATACCTTCATAGGTAATCGTGTTTTTTTGGGTGGTGGTAAGGGTTCCGGTCTTGTCAAAAACTATAGTATCCACCTTGGCCAATTGTTCAATAACGCTGGCTTCCTTTAAATACAACTTCTCCTTTCCAAAAATTCGCAACACATTGCCTAGCGTAAATGGCGCAGCGAGCGCAATGGCACACGGACAGGCAACAATCAGCACCGAGGTAAAAACGTTGAAGGCCTTTGCCGGTTCTACCATCAACCAAAAAAGCGTGGAAACAAAGGCAATGGTCAGCAACACCACCGTAAAGCGTTTGCTGATGCTATCGGTTATGGATTCAAAAATTCCGCGATTGTCCTTGCTGAAAATTTCGTTGCTCCAAAGTTGGGTTAAGTAACTTTGGGCCACGGGTTTTAAAACCTCTACTTCCAAGATTCCGGCCTGTTGCCTGCCTCCGGCAAAAAGTTTGTCGCCGCTTTGTTTCGAAATGGGTGCTGCCTCTCCAGTTACAAAACTATAGTCTATCAGTGCGTTGCCCTTTATCAAAATGGCATCCACGGGAATGATCTCGTTGTTCCGGATAAGGAGCCGATCGCCTTTCTCTACTTTGTAAACCTCTGCCTGTTCCTCTATTGTTGCGCCGGTTTCGTCCTTAACCAAACGGGTAACCGCTATGGGGAAGTAGGATTTGTAATCGCGCTCAAAAGATAAATAGCTGTAGGTTTTCTGTTGAAAAAATTTCCCCAGCAATAAAAAGAAAACGAGCCCGGCCAAGCTGTCAAAAAAACCGGTGCCCAGATCAAAGACGATATCTATGGTGCTCCGGATAAAAAGCACAGCAATCCCTAAAGCAATGGGAACGTCTATATTCAGTATCTTGGACCGAAGCCCCTTGTATGCCGAAGTAAAATAGCCACTGCCCGAATAAAAGACCACGGGCAAGGAGAAAGCGAACATCAACCATCGAAAAAAGGGCTTGAACTGGTCCAGCCAAAATTCGGAATGTTCAAAATATTCCGGAAACGAAAGGAACATTATGTTTCCGAAGGCAAAGCCCGCAATTCCCAGCTTATAGATTAGACTTCTATTTAGGGTTTTTTCCTTTTTTTCCGAATCATCCAGCGAAATGTAGGGTTCATAACCTATCCTGCTCAGCAGTTCCACTATTCTTTTCAAAGATGATGTCTCCGGACTGAAGGTTATGCGTACGGTCTTTTCGGGAAAGTTTACTTGTGAAACCCTTACGGCCGGGTCCAATTTGTTCAGGTTTTCGAGTATCCAAATACAACTGCTACAGTGGATGGAAGGAATCAGAAAGGAAACGATCTGGGTATTGCCGTCGTTGAATTCCAATAATTTCCCAACAATTGCCTGATTTTCAAGAAAGTCGTATTTGCCAGCAATTTCCTTGGGCGAAATTCCGGGAGATTTTTCGAGATCGTAATAATAGCTTAAATCGTTTTCGTGCAGAATTTCATAAACCGTTTTACAGCCATGGCAGCAAAAATTCTTTTCCTGATGTATTATTTCAACGTCCAGACACGGATCGCCGCAATGGAAACAGTTCTTCATCTCAATTTAATTCGTTCAATACTCAGGTTGCAAAGGTTGTAACGGAAGTGCATTCTGCAAATGACAATTATCAGCTTCGGCTTAAAAAAAGGGGGTTCCATTACTTTTCCGCAACTTCAGCAGAAAGATAAGAACTTTTCAGATTCTTTAAAAATAATAGCCCCACAGCTACCGGAAACAAACAACTGAAAAGCGCCAAAACAACATAATAGGTAGCAAAAAATGGCAGGCCGAGCCAGACGGCTATGGCCTTATAAAAAATTAAACCTTCTGTTGAAACAAAGGCCAGCAAGAAAAACCAAAGAAAACTTTTGGGAATTGTTAGCAGCCTAAAATAATTTAAAAAAACCAGCAAAGCCGGAATTACGATGCCCAAAAAGACCAGATGGAGATAGCCGATAACAAAATCCTTTAGTATAAACGCCAAGTTCGCAAAGTATGGATAAGCGGAAAAAAACTGCATACACAGCTTTGCAACCAGCAGGATGCAGGCTAATTTCAATAAGAAAACTGTTTTGGCAGAAAATATATTTTTTAGGGACGGACCTCGATTTTTCAAAAGAAAGAAAAATTCATAAAAAGCCATCAATTGCGCCACTGCCCCTATCAGACCGAGCATATAAACTGCCGTTGGCGGCACGAACCACAGAAAGGAAAGAAAGACCGAAAGTAGCACGCCCCAGTTCAACAGCAAATAAAACGACTGTTGTTTTTGGAGATTGAAGGAGATACCCCTTTCTTCAAAAATGTACCACAATACTCCCAGCAAGGCGATGATAAACCAGCCGTTATACTGAAAGTGAAGGTAGAAATAGATAGAGGATTTGTACCAAATGGATTCCGGACCGAGGGTGGCCATCACGCCGCCAATGGCCCAAGGCCCAATACTGGAAACCACAAGATACCAAAGCGCCGTTTTTATCAGCTTCCAGGAAAAACGGTTTTTATAATTTTCTGGAATATTTTGCATCGCAAACCAGGAAAACCAGTAGGAAGCAAAGAGAAAAAGGGTAGAAAAAATAATGGAAAAAAGTGCATATCCCTGCAAGGGAAAGGTAACGAGCATACCCAAAATACACAAATTGGTAAACAGGAAAATACGCTTGTAGTGCTTGGCCTTTCCCGCTTTTGAAAGAAAAATTTTATAAATTAAGGTAGTCAAGCCCAAATAAATCCAACCCAGCAAGGCCGTGTGTGAATGGGCATGTAGAAAGTATTTATAATTTATGGCCATGGGCGTAATGAAATACAATCTGAGCAAGAGCCCCATCAGGGCTACCAACAGAAAATACGCAAGCGCCACCACGGCGTGTTTTTTTAGATCAACCACATTTCAAAATTAAAAAAACAGTTCGGGTTTTGGCAACAAACATTCAAAGTTGCCAAGGTACCGAACTGTCCTAAAAACCAATTAAATAAAAAAATCTACGATTTGGGGCTGGGGATAAATCTATAAATTGGGTTAATTATTCTTCAAACGCTTTTCCAGATTTAGGGCTTTCGGGAAAAGAATGTTGTTTTCCAGATGGATGTGCTGGTGCAAGTCCTGCTCAAATTCGTCCAGTTTTGCATAAAAGGCACGATAGGTATTGCAGGCGCCCTGGGGTGGCGTGTAGTTGTTGCTCAGTTTTGCAATCTTGCGCATAATTTCTCCGGCTTCCTCGTGTTCCTCCTCCATCATTTTTATGGGGTTTTCCACAGTGCCGAAATGGATTGCGGGCACTTCGGTATTTTCGCGTTCGGCAGCTACCAATTTCTTAATAAAGGGAAAAAGGATCAACTCTTCCTTTCGCTGGTGCGCCGCCATTGCCTGGACCACTTGGGTGACCAGCGCTTCAATTTCTGCAAGCTCGGTGTAATGGTGGCCGTGAACGTGGTTCACGCGCTTGGAGTATTGCAACAAAAGTGGGCTGCTTTCTTCCACATAGTGGTGGTGCACATTTATGATGTGGTCTGCAAGGAAATCCAGTTTCCAGCTGTTGTAATCGTGGGCGCGATCTTGTGTCTTGTCCAAATTTAAAAGTTCCTGTTCCAGCACAGCAGGATCGACCTTTGCCTTTTCGCAAGCACGCGCAATGCTTACGCCCCCGCCACAGCAAAAATCAATGCCATGTTTTTTAAAAATATGTGCTGCTTTTATGTTTTCCGTAACCACATCGGCTACCGTACGTTCTTGGAGTGTTGTCATAATCTTTAGGCTTAAAATGAATATTACGTTGCAAATTTCAACATTAAAAAATAGGGAAAATATGACTTAAATCATAAAATGACATTTTTGTCAGAAATATTTCAACAACAGGATTACAGCCACTTAACTCCCTCTATTCCCAAAACGGGTCTGGATAATCTGGATGTTTGCCAAGTGAAGCATGAATTTCCTCAATCTTTGCCAATTGCGCTTCCGTGGCAACTTTCTGGATTTCATTGAAAAGGATGCGCTCCTCAAACCTAATATGTGCATCGAGCTCCTCTTCCAACTGATGAAGCGATTTTTCAGGATCGTCTGTATTGTTGAACAACCGCTTTATGCGTCTGTGTTCCTTCAAGGCACGTTCCACCAGCTCGTTTCCAGGTTCCAGAATTGGAAAAAGATATGCCTCCTCGTCGTGGAAGTGGGGCTCAATTTCCTGTTCAAAAAACCATTTTGCATAGGCTTGTAAACGTTCAATTTCTATATTCTTGCTAAAACCTTTCCTGATTTTCCAACTGAACAACAACCCAAAATGGTGCTGTCTGCTTAAAGGCTGAAGTGCCGGATGGCGTTTGATAGGTTTTTTCTTTTCCATGGATTTAAGGGTTTTCAATATATTTAATGTGCTTGCCGCCACATTTGGGACATCGTTCCACTATTCGTCTTTTGTTTTTAAAGCCGTCCACATGCTCCACCATAAATTTTCCCACCTTCACATATTTATCTTTATGGTTTTTTACATCTATCTGCTTCTCCTTTGGCATCATTCTTATTTTTTGGTCATAAGTTTGATAGCCCCAACAAAACGGACAGCTCTCCTCTCCCACTAGTTGTTTGCCGTTTGCAGTGGCGCGCTTTCCAAAAATTGTAGTTATTCTTTTGAAAAAATTCATTTTTGAATTTATTAGCAGTTATAAACGTTCTGGCACCCGTCGGCTACTCGGGGCCCTTCGGATTCAATGGCCGAATGGTCATTTCGCTTATCAACATGTTTTCGGGTGTTTTCAGCACATGCACCACGGTAGAAGCTATCTCGTCGGGTTGCAACATATTGCCGTGGGGTTCAATTCCCGAGTTTTTGAAAAAATGGGTATCTATGGAACCCGGATTCAAACAACTTACCTTTATATTGAACTGCCGCAGTTCTTTAAAAAGTGATTCACTAAAGCCGTTTACGGCATATTTGGTTGCAGAATAGGCAGCGCCCTCCGATCGTGTGGTGATTCCCAAAATGGAGCCAATATTCACTATATGGGAACTTTCCGCTTTTGCTTTCATCAATTTTACAACTTCGGAAGTTATATAGTACATTCCGTTTAGGTTCGTATTTATCATGGCGCCCCATTGGTCGGCGGGCATTTCATCTATTTTACCAAAACCACCGGACCCGGCATTATTGATTAAAATATCCGGAACCCTTTCACCAGAAAAAGTATCGGACAGCCAGTCCTTAACCATTTCAAAATCTGAAATATCGAGCTCCACACCAACAAATTTGGCGCGGCATTCCTTTTGGAGTCTCGCTAGCGCTTGGCTATCGCGCGCCAGTCCATATACCATGGTTCCTTCGTTCACGAGGGCTTTGGCAATGGCCGCCCCCAAGCCTCTACTGGCCCCGGTCACGATGGCTATTTTATTGGTTAAATTCATGGTTCACTCAATTTTTAATCTTTTCGCTGTGGAACAAAAGTGTACACTATCCTAACATTATCGTTTCAAAAAGGCCATGCCATCATCTACCCCATTCGCCAGTTCGGAAAGACTGGTGTTTTCCAACATTACTCTCAAGGAATCCCGAATGGCTGCAAATTTGTTGTGCATGGGGCAAGGCTGCAAAGCATCGCAGGAGTCAAGGCCCAACGCACATCCCGTATAAATGGATTCGCCATCGATGGCGGATACGATATTGCTAAGTGTAATTTCCGCCTCCCGTCCCTGAGGAATCACGAAGCCTCCGGCAGGACCCTTAAGAGAATCCAGCAGGTTATTTTTCGCCAATTGATGCAAGATCTTTGCTGTAAATGCTTCAGGGGAATTAATGTTGAAGGCAATATCCTTCAAACTGGCACGGTGGCCAAGGGACGATTGCGATGCTATATAAACCACCGCTTTAATTCCATATTGGCAAGCCTTTGAAAACATCTAATTTTAACTTTCCGCAAAGGTACTAAAATTTCTATTTCTGACAGTTTAGTCAGAATTAAAAATCCGTGTCCAATGGTATGGTTTCAATGGAAAAATTAAAATTTTAGAAAAGTTTCTCCCGTTCGCAATTTTTCCGATAGTTGGGAAACGGTAGTGTTTTCACACATATTTTTCAGTCCCTCACGAATACTGTTGAACTGATCGTGCAAGGGGCACGGGCGCGCAGAGGAACATTCGGGAAGCCCGAGGCTGCAGCCGATAAATATGGATTCGCCATCAATACAGGCAACGATTTCTGCCAAGGTCAGCTTCGAGTCTTTTTCCAAATAGAAGCCGCCATTGGGGCCTTTTTTGGAAAGAATTATCCCGGAGCGGGCCAATTGTTGACAAATTTTTGCCGTAAAAGGCTCTGGGGAATCAACCGCTTTCGCTATTTCTGCAATATTGGGCCGCCTTTCCAGTTGGGACTGCTCCGCGATAAAAAGAACGGATCGGATTCCGTACTCGCAAGCCTTTGAGAACATATTTTTTTCGTTTTTCCAAATTTATAAAAAATCCAGTAAAAATAAAGCCGATTGGCTGTTTTGCTAATTACTGAACTCCCTTTTTGGAAATACAATTAATGAAACCGCTCCATTGCCGCTTTTTCCAATGCTTCCCGATGATCGGGATGTGCAATGGAAATTAGGGCTTTTGCCCGTTGCTCCAATCCCTTCCCGAAGAGGTTCACCACGCCATATTCCGTTACCACATAATGAACGTGGGCCCGGGTGGTCGTTACACTGGCGCCTTCTTTTAAAAATGGGGTGATTTTTGAAATTCCCTTGTTGGTAACCGAAGGCATGGCAATGATGGGCTTCCCCCCTTCCGAAAGCGACGCCCCACGAATAAAATCCATTTGCCCGCCCACGCCGGAATATTGGTACATCCCAATACTGTCGGCACATACCTGCCCAGTCAAATCAATTTCAATGGCACTGTTAATAGCCGTAACCTTGGGATTACGGCGAATAATAGCCGTATCATTGGTATAGCCAGCTTCCTTAAAATGCACCAGCGGATTGTCGTCAATAAAATCATATAATTTCTTGGTGCCCATTGCGAAGCAGGTAACGATCTTGCCCGTTTTAATCTCCTTGTCCTCGCCGGTAATTATTCCTTTTTCAACTAAAGGAAGAATGCCGTCGCTGAACATTTCGGTGTGGATCCCCAAGCGTTTATGGTTGCCCAAGTTGTGTAGCACCGCATTTGGAATATTCCCAATGCCCATTTGCAAGGTAGCGCCATCTTCAATCAATCCGGCAACGTGTTTCCCTATGGTCGCCTCAATTTCGGTTGGCTCCCCAATGGTGGCTGCATAGATCGGCGTGTCAATCTCCACGGCAAAATCAATATTGTTTATATGAATAATTCCATCTCCGTGGGTGCGCGGCACCTGCGGATTTATTTGAGCCACTACTCTTTTGGCGGTTTGAATGGCCGGCAAAGTAACATCAACCGAAACGCCAAGTGAACAATACCCATGCTTATCGGGCGGGGAAACTTGAATGAAAGCCACATCCAACGGAAGAATATTTCTTCTGAAAAGCCAATGGATTTCACTTAAAAAGACTGGAATATAATCGCCGTGAATTGTATTGACTCCTTTCCGAACATTATCGCCAACGAAGCAGCTCGAAAGCTTAAAGGCCTCCGTGTATGGGGCGTGCGTATATTTGGCCTCCCCGTGGGTGTGGATTTGGATTATCTCAACATTTTTCAGCTCGCGATAACGCTCACACAAAGTGTCTATCAACAAATTGGGCGTCATTGCCGCGCCCTGAAAAAATACGCGATTATTTGATTTTACTATAGATACGGCCTCTTGGGCGGAAACGATTTGCATAATTTTATTTTTATGCAAAGGTTGGGAATCTTATCTGCTTCTAAAATGATTTTAGTCAGATTTTTTGGAAATTGAACTCTTGAACCACGACGGTTGGAGCCACGACGGTTGAAATTACGACTGTTGGAAGCACAACGGTTTGAAACCCGAGTGATAGTAATTCTTCTTTTTATCGTGGGTCGTGTAGCGAAGCGGTCGTGGGTCAAATTGTCGTCTTGATTCCATTTACGCTTTTACATTCAGGGTTTCCAAAATATCATTAATTATTGAAACTCCTTTATCATTATTGTACCACACCTGCAGCATTTCCTTAAATGCATCGTCAATCTTGCCGTGATGTTGCTTGTAATCGGCAACCAATTTTGTAGCGGCCTTGGAGCGTGGGCCGAAGGTGTTGATTACGTTATAATCACTATCAACCACGATAACCATTGGAATAGAGCGAGAACCATTGGTGAGAAACTCATCCATCAATTCCGGATTTTCATCGCGAAGCACAATTTTCAACTCGATGTTTTCTGAGACTTGTGCAATCTTGTTTAGAAAAGGAAGCGTCTGCGCCGCATCGCCGCACCAGGGTTCGCTGATGACCAGCCAAGTCTGTTTTTCTGAAATGCTCTTGAAAATGTCTATATGCTCCTCAGAAATTTCAGCGGTTTTGTCCAGGCGTTTGCTGCGGCTCCAATTGAGTTTGGTGTAATCTATCTTCTCTTGGGTCTCTTCGCCAGTGGTCCTACCTTCTTCCACCAACTGCTTGAAAAGCAAGTTGTATTCGGAATAATCCATTGCTTTTTTTACGGAATTTTCTATTAAATTTTTCATATTATTTCTTTTACTCTTTTATAATCTTCGTTAAAATATCCGCCGCGGTTTTCCTTTCGTTTCAGGGATTGCTGAATAATTAAATGCGCCACATTTACCATATTGCGAAGCTCTGAGAGCGCCGTATTCAATTTGTGTCTTTGGTACAGGGCTTCCATTTCAAAATACAAAACCTCCAACTGTGCTGAAGCTTTTTCTAAATCACTTTTGTTTCGAACCACGCCGACATATCGTCGCATCAACCGTTGCAATTGCTGGGTTTTTTGCTGAAGGATTTCAGGAGCTTTCAACAAAACCGTACATACGTCATTCCATTCCGGAATGGCTTTGGTCGTGCGGGAAGGCTTATGTTTACAGAGATACTGAAAAATGCGGTCCGCATAAACCAAAGCTTCCAACAACGAATTGGACGCCAGTCGATTGGCGCCGTGCAAACCTGTATATGAACATTCGCCACAGGCAAAAAGATTTTTCACCGACGTCTTTCCATCCATATCCACAACCACCCCGCCGCACAAATAATGCGAAGCGGGAACTACAGGAATCCAATCTTTGGCAACGTCAATATTTCGCTGCAAACAAGTTTCATAAATATTGGGAAAATGTATTTTGAAATCGTCAATATCCGAATGCGTACAATCCAGAAAAACACAATCGGCGCCCGATTCTTTCATCTCCGAATCTATGGCGCGCGAAACGATATCGCGGGAAGCCAATTCGCCGCGTTCGTCGTATTTCAACATAAACCGTTCGCCGTTTTTATTTCGAAGAAATGCCCCGAAGCCACGCACCGCTTCCGAAATCAAAAAGGAAGCGCCGTTGTTTCCGTCGTAAAGCGCGGTGGGGTGAAACTGTATAAACTCCATATTTTGGATGCGCGCCTTTGCGCGATAGGCCATCGCTATGCCATCGCCCGTTGCAACGGCCGGATTGGTGGTGTGCCCATAAACCCGCCCCATTCCGCCGGAAGCCAGCGTGGTGCAGTCGGCCCTTATCGTAAAAATATTCCCGGAAATCTGGTCCAAAACATAGGCGCCGTAACACGAAAGGTTTTCAGTTTTGTTTTCTGAAAAATGGTGTTCCGTAATCAAATCTATCGCAAAATGATGCGGCAGCAAAGTTAAATTCGGCAGTTGATTGGCGCGTTCCAAAAGTGCGCGCTCAATCTCATTGCCCGTGGTGTCTTTATGGTGTATTACCCTAAATTCGGAATGGCCTCCTTCCCTGCCGAGCGTCAGTTCGCCGTCGGCATCGGTGTCAAATTTGGCGCCCCACGCCATCAGTTCCCGCAATCTTTTCGGGCCTTCTTTTATGACCATTTCCACAACGGCCCTGTCGCAAAGTCCGTCGCCCGCAATCAGCGTATCCTCAATGTGTTTTTGAAAGGAATCTTCCTTCAAGTCAAAAACCGCCGCCACGCCGCCCTGCGCATATTTGGTGTTCGATTCCGATTGGTGCGCCTTGGTTACAACGGTGATTTTTTTCTTTGGAAATTCCGCCGCAAGTTTTACCGCAAGCGTCAAGCCCGCAGCGCCCGAACCGATAATCAAAAAATTGGTTTCCAGCATTATTTCGATAGTTCCAGCATTCGCTCAATGGGCAGAATGGCTTTTTTTCGTATTTCCTCCGAAACTTCTATCTGCGGGGTTTCGTGCAACAGGCAGTCGTACAGTTTTTGCAAAGTATTCATCTTCATAAACGCACATTCGCTGCAGGCGCAGGTGTTGTCCTCTTCCGCAGGCGCGGGAATCAACACGGCTTGCGG
>JBLXCF010000007.1:0-178570 GCA_048265145.1 Aequorivita sp. | reverse complement strand
AGCCCATAATTTTCACCCAAAACATCATAATTTGCATTTTGATGCACAAATGAAAAACCCCAATCGGGGTAATTGTATTCCCGTTGCCAACGCTCGGCTCCGTATGTTTTTCGGTTAAAGCCAACGATGAAACCACCGGGATGGGCTTTCACTAAGTGTGAAATATCCTTGTTATGCCGAAGAATGGTTCCGTAGAAATAATTTGCGTCCACAAAAAAATCCTTGTTTTTTTCCTGTGAAAAAACAAAAGAAGTTGTGAGAAAAAACACCAAAAACGCAATTCGGGACATCGCCGCAAAATAAAGCAATCTTAAAATATCTGCGAAGCGATTTCCTTAATATTGCTGCTTTTTCCCATAGAATAGTAGTGAAGAAAAGGCACGCCGGCTTTTACAAGTTCTTTGCTCTGCTTTACGCACCAATCAATCCCAATCTGCCGGACGGCTTTGTTGTCCTTGGCATTCACCACTTCCATCACCAGCGAATCGGGCAAATCCACTTTAAATCTGTGCGGAATTAAATTGAGATGAGATTTTACCGCAATGGGTTTCAAACCTGGAATAATTGGAACGGTAATGCCCTCTGCCCTGCATTTTTTTTCAAACTGAAAAAACTTTTCATTGTCGAAGAACATTTGGGTAACAATGTATTCCGCCCCGTTTTTTATTTTCTTTTTTAGGAAATGGATATCGCTTTCGCTGCTCGGCGCTTCCATATGCTTTTCGGGATAGCCGGCCACGCCCACGCAGAAATCCGTCGGGAAGGTATGTTGAAGCTCATCGTCCAGATATTTTCCGTGGTTCATTAAATGAATCTGCGACACAAGATCGCAAGCGTATTTATGGCCGTTCTTATTCGGCGTAAAATAGGTCTCACTTTTCACCGCATCGCCGCGCAGGGCCATCACGTTATCTATCCCCAAAAACTGAAGGTCTATTAAAAAATTTTCGGTTTCCTCTTTTGAAAAACCCCCGCAAAGAATGTGGGGTACGGCATCTACCTCATATCGGTTTTGGATTGCAGCGCAAATTCCCACCGTTCCCGGACGTTTGCGAACGATTTTCTTTTCGATCAACCCGTTGTCCAATTCCTTAAAAACATATTCCTCGCGGTGGTAGGTAACGTTTATATAAGGTGGCTGAAACTCCATCAACGGATCGATGTTCTCAAAAATGGAATGTATATTTTCCCCTTTCAAAGGCGGTAAAATCTCAAACGAAAACTGTGTTTTTCCGTTGCCGTTTTTTATGTGGTCTGTTACTTTCATATTCCATACCCGCGAAGGCGGGTATCTTATTATTTATTGTTATTATTTGTTTTTTCACAAAAAGTCCCCCTTCGGGGGATTTAGGGGGCTTCTGCCATATTGGTTTTCAACCAATCCGTCGCTTCCTCCAAATTCATATTCTTCCTTTTCGCAAAATCTTCCACTTGATCCATTTTGATTTTTCCAAGGCCAAAATAGCGCGCTTCGGGATTGGCAAAATAATATCCCGAAACCGAAGCTGCCGGCCACATGGCCAAATGTTCGGTGAGTTCAACGCCAATGTTTTCTTTCACTTTTAAAACTTCCCAAATGGTTCTTTTTTCCAAATGGTCGGGACAGGCGGGATAGCCGGGCGCAGGGCGAATGCCTTTGTATTTTTCCGAAATAAGGTCTTCGTTGGAAAGATTTTCCTCGGAAGCGTAGCCCCAATAGTTGGTGCGCACTTCTCTGTGAAGGTATTCCGCAAACGCTTCTGCCAAGCGGTCTGCCAGCGCTTTTACCATTATTGCGTTGTAATCGTCGTGGTCCGACACATATTTTGCCGCCAGTTCCGCAGTGCCAAAGCCCGCGCTAACGCAGAAACAGCCGATATAATCCCGAATTCCGCTTTCCTTTGGCGCGATAAAATCTGCCAAGGCAAGGTTGGGTTTCCCTTTTGCTTTTTGGGATTGTTGGCGAAGGGTTCGGAAAGTCCCCCCGACCCCCGAAGGGGGGATTTTGCTATCTGAATAATTAGTTCCCCCTTTGGGGTCTGGGGGGACAAATTCAATATCATCATCATTCACAGTATTCGCCTCAAAAATGCCAAAGACGGCGCGCGCTTCCAAAAGTTTTTCGGATATGATTTTGTCGAGCATTTTCTGGGTATCGGCAAACAATTCCGAAGCCTGTTGGCCCACGATTTCATCTTTCAAAATATTCGGGAACTTTCCGTGCAATTCCCAACTTCTAAAAAAGGGCGTCCAATCTATATAATCCAGCAAAAGGTTTAAATCGAAATCCTTTAAAACGTGAACTCCCAGTTTGTTGGGTTTTATTATTTCTGAAGAATTCCAGTCAATTTGAAACTTGTTTTTCCGCGCTTCGGAAATGGGCAAATAGGTTTTTACCTTTTGGCGTTTCAGAAAATCCTTTCGGAAGGTTTCATATTCCTTTTTAATGTTTTCTTTATAGGCTTCCGAAGTTTCCTTTTTCAGCAAATCGCCAACCACCGTAACCGCTCGCGAAGCATCATTTATATGCACCACGGCACATTCGTACTCAGGATCAATTTTTACTGCGGTATGCGCCCGACTCGTAGTTGCGCCGCCAATGAGCAGCGGCACCGTAAAATTTTGACGCTGCATTTCCTTCGCCAAAAAAACCATTTCGTCCAACGAAGGCGTAATCAAACCGCTCAAACCAATGGCATCCACGTTTTCTTTTTTTGCGGTTGCAATAATTTTTTCTGGTGGCACCATTACGCCCAAATCGATTATTTCATAATTATTGCAGGCCAAAACAACGCCGACTATGTTCTTGCCTATGTCGTGGACGTCGCCTTTTACGGTAGCCATTAATATTCGACCAGCCGAATCCGTCCCCCTGGCCCCCAAAGGGGGAACAAGTTCGGCCTTCTCCCCCTTTGGGGGCTGGGGGGACTTTTCAGTCAAATCTTTTTTTGCTTTTTCAATATACGGAAGCAAATAAGCAACTGCTTTTTTCATTACACGAGCAGATTTAACCACTTGCGGCAAAAACATTTTTCCACTTCCGAAAAGATCACCAACCACGTTCATCCCGGTCATTAAATGGCCTTCGATTACTTCGATGGGTTTGGCA
Source organism: Aequorivita sp. (assembly GCA_048265145.1). Classification (GTDB taxonomy): domain Bacteria; phylum Bacteroidota; class Bacteroidia; order Flavobacteriales; family Flavobacteriaceae; genus Aequorivita. Next base: position 175,482 of record JBLXCF010000007.1, on the reverse strand, counting down.
ACGCTTTGGCGCGCTTCTTCAATATCCTCTAAAATAAATTCGTCGATCCCTTTTACCAACGCCCTTGTAATGCGGTCTTGCAACGGTTCCTCACGCCACGACAGATCAACTTTACTTTCTTTTGAATTTCCTTTTACGGTTTCGGCAAAATCCAGCAAACGTTCCGTGGCATCGTCGCGGCGGTCGAGCATCACGTCTTCCACGCGATCCAGCAAATCCTTCGGAATATTGTCGTAAACCTCCAAAAGCGCCGGATTTACGATGCCCATATTCATCCCGGCCTTGATGGCGTGGTACAAAAACACCGAATGCATTGCCTCGCGCACGGGATCGTTCCCCCGAAAACTGAACGAAACATTGCTCACCCCGCCGCTCACGCTCACGTGCGGCAGATTTTCGCGAACCCATCGAGTGGCTTCAATAAAGTCCACGGCGTTTCTGCGGTGTTCGTCCATGCCCGTGGCGACCGGAAAAATGTTGAGGTCGAAAATTATGTCCTCGGGGGCGAATTTTACTTGGTTCACCAAAATATCATAGGAACGGCTGGCTATTTCTATTCTTCGTTCATAATTATCGGCCTGTCCCACTTCGTCAAAAGCCATCACGATGACCGCGGCACCGTAGCGTTTTAGGAGTTTTGCGTGATGGATAAATTCGGCTTCGCCTTCCTTTAAACTGATGGAATTTACCACACATTTGCCCTGGACCACTTGCAATCCGGCCTCGATGATTTCCCACTTGCTGCTGTCGATCATTATGGGAACGCGTGAAATATCGGGCTCTGCAATCACAAGATTTAGAAATTTCACCATTGCCTCTTTTCCGTCAATCAAACCATCGTCCATATTTACATCAATGATTTGCGCGCCGTTTTCCACCTGCTCGCGGGCTACGGAAAGCGCTTCCTCAAAATTTCGTTCTTTTATGAGTCGAAGAAATTTCTTTGAACCTGCCACATTGGTGCGTTCTCCCACGTTTATGAAATTGCTTTCAGGGGTGATAATCAATGGTTCAAGACCGCTTAATTTTAGATATTTTTTAGCTTTCATTATTCATTTTTCGCTCTGCGTTCTTCGCGCCTCTGCGGTGAAAAAATATACCGCAAAGGCGCAGAGGACGCAAAGTTTTTCAGAATGGCAAATTCTTTAAATCCACATTCCCACCAGAAATTATAATTCCTATTTTTTTATTCTGAAATCTATTTTTCTCCCGAAGCAAAGCTGCCAATGCAACCGCGCTGCTGGGTTCCACGATTATTTTCATCCGTTCCCAAATAAGTTTCATTGCGGAAATGATTTCGGTTTCCTCAACGCGGATTATTTCTGAAACGAATTCTTTTATTATTGGAAAATTGACATCGCCGAGGAATGTTTTCAATCCATCGGCAATTGTATTCGTGGTTTCGTTGAATTCTATTTTCCCGCTTTTCATACTTCGAAAAGCATCGTCCACTTCAAAAGGTTCGCCGCCGATGGTTTTGCAATCAATGCCGAAATATTTCACCGAAAGTGCAGTCCCCGCAATCAATCCGCCGCCGCCAACGGGTGTGAAAACATAATCCAAATCGGGGTGCGATTGCAACAATTCCGCAGCCGAAGTTGCATTGCCTAGAATCACATTCCTATCATTTGAAGGATGGATAAATGTGGCTCCGGTTTCTTTTTGGATTCGCTCAGCTTCGGTTTCCCTTGCGATTGGTGTTGATTCGGATTCTGTGATAATTCCACCGTAACCTTTAACGGCCTCTTTTTTGACTTGTGGGGCATTTTCTGGCATTACGATGTATGCTTTTACCCCTAAATTTTTCGCGGCTAAAGAAAGCGCTTGCGCAAAATTTCCAGAGGAATGCGTTACGACTCCCGCTTTTTTCTGCGCTTCTGAAAGTTGCAAAATGGCATTGGTTGCCCCTCGCATTTTAAAGGCACCCATCTTTTGAAAATTTTCGCATTTGAAGAAAATTTCGGCACCCGAGAGTTCATTCAAAAAAGAAGATTTTAGCACAGGGGTATTGTGAACGTATGGTTTTACACGTTCGCAAGCCGCCTCAACTTCTTGTTTAGTGGGAATCATACCGCAACTTTTTCAGCATTAAAAACAGGTCGCGGTTTGTATTGCGATGCGATTTCAGCAATTGCTTTTATATGTTCGGGCGTGGTGCCGCAACAGCCGCCAATGATGTTTACCAATTGTTTGTCCAAATATTCCTTCACCTGTTCGGCCATTTGCGCGGGACTTTCATCGTATTCTCCGAACGCGTTTGGCAATCCCGCATTTGGATAGGCGCTCACGGCAAGATTGGTGCGGTTTGCTATCACTTCAAGATGTGGCGTTAGTTGTTTGGCGCCCAAAGCACAGTTGAAACCCACGCTCAACAGTGGAATATGCGAAATGGAAATCAAAAATGCTTCTGCAGTTTGGCCGGAAAGTGTCCGCCCGGAAGCATCGGTAATCGTTCCACTTATCATAATTGGAATGTCTAAATTTCGCTCTTCCTTTATTTCATCGATTGCGAAAAGGGCTGCTTTTGCGTTCAAAGTGTCGAAAATGGTTTCCACCAAAAGAATGTCCACGCCGCCGTCGATCAACGCTTCGCATTGTTGTTTGTAGGCTACGCGAAGTTCCTCAAAGGAAATTGCCCGAAAACCCGGATCGTTCACATCGGGGCTCATACTTGCTGTTTTGTTTGTGGGACCGATTGCTCCCGCTACAAAACGGGGTTTGTGCGGTTCTTTTGCGGTGAATTCATCGGCGACTTTTTTTGCGATTTTCGCGGATTCGTAATTCAATTCATACACCAAATCCTGCATATCGTAATCGGCCATGGCGATGGTGGTGCTGGAAAAGGTGTTGGTTTCCACAATATCTGCTCCCGCGGCGAAATATTTTGAATGGATTTCAGCAATTGCCTGCGGCTGGGTGAGCGACAGCAGATCGTTATTTCCCTTTACCGATTTGTGGAAATTTTTGAAACGTTCGCCACGGAAATCCTCTTCGGAAAATTTATAGCGCTGCAACATTGTGCCCATTGCGCCGTCGAGGATCAATATTCGGTTTTGGAGTGCTTGTTGTATTTTATTCATTTCTTGATTTTTTTTTAAGTTCAAATTTGCGTGAGGGATTGTAGCGGAAATCCTTTTTTGAGGCACGAAAAAAAGATTGCAGCGGAAAGCCCGACCCGAAGGGGCACGCCATAAACATCCCCCTAACCCCCTTCGAAGGGGGAAAAATATATCAAGAAAAGGTGAAGGAAAAACCTATTTGTTGTTATCTATTCCGAATCCCGAAGTCTCGGGACGGATAGAATGTAGCACCTTCATTCTGGCGAAAGGGTTGCTAAGGCGTCAAAGGGTCTATTCCCTCGGCCTTTCTTGATAACTTTTAACTATGGATATGAACTTGAAATTGAATTTGAATTTCAACGTGAACAAAGTAACGGCATAAACATTACAATACAAAATTATGTTGGGAAAAAGACGAATGACCGCTGCATTATAAGACCTAAGAAATAAGACCGCTTCGCTTTAAGACTTATTACAGTTATGAGTTATGAAAAATATATTTTGGTCTTATGTCCTACGTCCTACCGTCCTATGTCATTCAAATGTTTTCCGTTGAGAACAATACTGTATGTAACTTCCACCGATGCCTCCAGCGTAATGGACACCGAACAGTATTTTTCAAAACTCAATTGTGCCGCGCGGAGAGCCTTTGCCTCGTCAATCTTGCCTTCCAAATATATTGTTACGTGTATTGCTTCAAATGGTTTTGCCTCGCGTACTTCCTTTCGCCGGCCTTCCACTTCCATTTTATAAGAAGTGATTTCCTGTCGCTGTTTTTTAAGGATGGAAACCACATCTATCGCGCTGCAACCTCCCACGCCCATCAACAAAAGTTCCATCGGGCTTGCGCCTTTTGAAGGTTCATCAGTTTTGTTGTCGATCAAAACTGGAACGCCCGAGCTGCCTTTTCCTTCAAAAAGGTAGTTGTCGTTTATTCGGTTTAGTGAAACTTTCATATTTTAAATTTTGTTTATTGTTTAATTAGAAATGACTTATGACGGTAAGACGTAGGACGTAGGTTTAAATCAATCAACACTTTTTTGTCTTATGTCTTACGTCTTTTAGCGCAGCGGTCTTAAGTCTTTAGTCTTTGTCGCTAATCCGCAAAATATCCCCAAAAACGCCGCGTGCCGTAACTGCCGCTCCCGCGCCCGCACCTTGGATTACAATTGGGTTGTCGCCATAACTTTCGGTATAAATTTCAAAAATGGAATCGCTGCCTCTCAACGCTCCCAACATACTGTTTTTGGGAACCGATACCAAATTCACGTCCAAAAGCGCGCCCGTTTCCTTTGACAGATCGCCGTGCAAATCGGCCACATAGCGCAAAACGGAATCTTTCGATTGATTTTTCTTTTTAATTTGAAACGGAACGTCCAATTCCTGTAATCGCGCCAGAAATTCTTCTTTTGAAATGCTTCGCAAATCTTTCGGGATTAGATTTTGGATTGAAATATCGGCAAATTCATTGTGCAAATCCAATTCCCTCGCCAAGATAAGCAATTTGCGGCCAACGTCGTTCCCGCACAGATCCTCGCGCGGGTCCGGCTCGGTAAAACCTTTGTCGATTGCTGATTTCAAAACTGAACTGAACGACTTGTCCTCTTCAGAAAACGTATTGAAAATATAGCTCAACGAACCCGAAAAAACACCGCGAATCCGTGTAATGTTTTCTCCCGAAAGATGCAAGAGTTTAATTGTATCAATCAACGGAAGCCCAGCACCAACATTGGTTTCGTATAAATACTGACGCTTTTTAGAAGTGAGTTTTTGACGCAATTCCTTGTAAAAACCCAAATCCAACGTATTGGCGATTTTGTTCGAGGAAACCAAATGGAAACCATTTTCAACAAAGGCCGAATAATTTTGAACGAAGCCAGAATCCGCCGTATTATCTACCAAAATAAGGTTTTGAAGATTGTTGTTCTTTGCGAAGGAAATCACTTCTTCAGGATTATATTTCTTTCCCGATTCTATTTTTTCCTCAAGCCAATTTTTGGTCAATCCATTTTGCTGGAGTAAAACCGTTTTTGAATTGGCGACGGCGAAAATATTCAGTTCCAAATCACGACGTCTTGAGATTTCCTCCTTCGATGAAATTATTTGGTTTACCAAATGGCCGCCCACATTTCCGTGGCCAAAAATGGCGATGTTTATCTTTTTCTTTTTGATATGGTTAAGGTCAATGCGGTCCAAAACCGGATTATCCAATAGTTGCGTGCTCATAATGCTGTTCGTTTAATAGGTATTTTTCTGGATTGAAAATTGGTTCCAGGATTTTTGATAATTGTTCGTATTCAATCAAAAATGCGTCGTGGCCATGAATGGATTCTATTTGGGCTAAATGCACATTGTTTTTTAAGGGTTTCAATTGAAAATAAGTTTTCTGAATTTCTTCATAGGTATAAAAGCCGTCGCTGTCTATGCCCACTAAATGGATGGCGCCTTCAATTTTTGACGCCAAATCTTCAAAAGTGGATGTTGCTGTCTCCGCATTTGCCGTGGCCAACAAATGGTTCATCAATTTATAGGAAGCCAATTGGAAGCGCTCTTCCAGTTTTTGGCCGTGGTGCAACAACCAACTTTCCACGTTAAATAGCTGTGACGCCTCATTTTGGCTGCGGTTGAATTTCTGCCGAAACGATTGGGGCGTTCTGTAAAATGTCATGGCGTGTATTCGGGCGTCGTGAAGTGGTTTGCTGGAATTTTCCAGCATTTGCTTTTGCACCCTGCATTGGGCAATTATCCAATCGGTGGCCTTCCAGTCGCTCGCGATAGGCACCAAATTTTGAAAAAGTGTCGGCCTTAAAACCGCCATTTGCCAAAGAATGGCTCCGCCCAACGAGCCGCCAATCCCGGCAAAGACCGTCTTGATTTTTAATGCTTCGAGACCCAGCGTAAACCAATGGGCCACATCTGCCACGGAAACCGCTTCATAGTCGGAAATGGTAAATCCATCAAAGCCATTGCCCGGCACGTTAAAGCACAACACCGAATACTGGTTCAGGTCTATGGTTTGGCCTTCGCCCACCAAAGCCCGCCACCAACCATCGTTGCCAGCCACGTTACTGTTGCCGGTGAGGGCATGGGTAACCAGGACCAGCGGGGCGGTTCCCAGCGCCCTTCCAAAAACCTGGTAGGAAATTGGAAGGGACGGGATTTGCAGCCCGCTTTGGGTAACACAAGTTTTCAAGAAAAGCCTTGATACAGTTGCCATGATCCGTTTTTTGGAAAAATTAAACCAAGGTTTCCAGGTGCACTGCTTTAAATGCCTGTTGCAGATCGGCTTTTAGGTCCTCAATATTTTCAAGGCCTATGGAAAGACGGATCAAATCTGGGGTAACGCCCGTGGCCGCTTGGTCTGCCGCGCCCAATTGCTGATGGGTGGTGCTTGCAGGATGGATAATCAACGATTTTGTATCGCCTATGTTGGCCAAAAGCGAAAATAGCTTCACTTGGTCCACCACTTTTTTCGCAGCTTCAAAACCCCCTTTCAGTCCGAAGGTTACCAGTCCGCTTTGCCCCTTCGGCAGATATTTTTGCGCAAGCACATAGTGGGGGCTGTTTTCCAATCCGGGATAGTTTACCCACGCCACTTCGGACCGGGTCTGTAGCCATTTGGCAAATTTCAGGGCATTTTCGCTGTGCTTTTTCAACCTGATTTCCAGGGTTTCCAGACCTTGCAAAATTTGGAAGGCACTGAACGGGCTCAGCGCCGCGCCAAAATCGCGAAGGCCTTCAATGCGCACTTTGGCGATAAAGGCGGCTTCCTTTAAAACTTCGGAATAAATTAAACCGTGATACCCTGCGGAAGGTTCCGTAAACTCGGGGAATTTGCCATTTGTCCAATCAAAAGTTCCGGCGTCAATTATGGCGCCGCCAAGGGTTGTTCCGTTGCCATTGATGTATTTGGTAAGCGAATGGATTACAATATTGGCCCCAAAAGCGATGGGATTCAGCAAGGCTGGCGAAGTTACCGTGTTATCTACGATCAACGGAACACGGTGCTGTTTGGCCACGGCCGAAATGGCCTCAATGTCCAGCACGTCCAATTTTGGATTGCCAAGGGATTCAATAAAGACGGCGCGGGTGTTCTCCTGCACTGCTTTTCCGAAGTTTTCAGGTTTTGAAGGATCCACAAAAGTGGTTTCAATGCCCAAGCGGCGGAGGGTAACATTCAAAAGATTAAAGGTGCCGCCGTACAAGCTGCTGGAAGCTACCAGGTGATCGCCGCTGCGCAGCAATGTCAACAGGGTTGTTGCGATGGCCGATGCTCCCGAAGCAGTGGTTACGGCACCAATACCACCTTCAATGGCGGCAAGCCTCTTTTCAAGGATGTCGCAGGTTGGGTTGTTCAACCGTGAATAGATAAAGCCCGGCTCTGAGAGATTAAAGAGGTTGGCCGCGTGAGCGCTGTCCCTAAACACATAGCTGGAGGTTTGGTAAATAGGAACTGCGCGGGTTCCGGAGGTGTTGGCAGCGTCGTGCCCTTCGTGCAACAACTGGGTTGCGAAATTGTTTTTGGTACTCATTTTTCTAAATTTTTTGAGTTAATAAAAAGATTAAAACAAAAATTCATTCGCTCCCGATAGCTATCGGGACGGACAATAGAAAAATGTTAAAAAGAAAATCTGAAAAGCAATTTCAGGAAAAGAAATTGTTTTTTCGTTATCTATCCCCAATTCAAAAAAAATTGGTGTAGAATGTAGCACCTTCTTGGTTCCGAAATAAATTCGGAATGACAAGGGTTGCTAAGGCTTCGCAGGGTCTATTCCCTCCACCTTTCTTGATAACATTTCAATAAAGACTTGAACTTTGTGGCGGCAAATATACGGGCGGTTTTTTTGAATTACCAAATCTTTTTGCAAAAAAGTTTAAATAAATTTTTCATTCGCTTTAATTTTTTACTTTTGCCAAGACAAATTTTGGAGGAAAGATTTGACTGATTGCAACCTCAATAAAAAATGCTAAAGGCAGTGAAAACTTACCTTCGGCGCTTTCGTCAAATCTTCTGGAAATATGACTTAAGACTTTTGGACATAGGACTTAGGACCATTTTGTTCAAATTAGTCAAAAAACAAATTTTAGTCATAAGTCTTACGTCCTTTTGTCCTATGTCGTTTTAAGTTTTTATTAAATTTTAAATACAATTTATGGCCTATTTATTTACCTCGGAAAGCGTTTCCGAAGGACACCCCGATAAAGTTGCGGATCAGATCAGCGATGCGCTTTTGGACAATTTTTTGGCTTTCGACCCCGAAAGCAAAGTTGCCTGTGAAACGCTCGTAACCACCGGACAGGTGGTTTTGGCAGGCGAGGTGAAAAGCAATACTTACCTCGACGTACAAAATATTGCGCGCGACGTGATCAATAAAATTGGTTATACCAAGGGCGAATACAAATTCAGCGGCGACAGTTGCGGGGTCATTTCGCTTATCCACGAACAATCGCAGGACATAAACCAAGGGGTTGACCGCGAAAACAAAGAGGAACAGGGCGCCGGCGATCAAGGGATGATGTTCGGGTATGCCACAAAGGAAACCGAAAATTATATGCCATTGGCGCTGGACATTTCGCATAAAATCTTGATTGAACTTGCCGCGCTACGCCGGGAAAATGCTGAAATAAAATACCTGCGCCCCGATGCAAAAAGCCAGGTTACCATTGAGTACAGCGACGATAATATTCCGCAGAAAATTGTGGCAATCGTAGTTTCAACACAGCACGACGATTTTGATGAAGATGGAAAAATGCTTGAAAAAATCAAAAAGGACATTAAGGAAATCTTGATTCCGAGGGTGAAAAAACAACTGCCGGAATATGTGCAAAAGTTGTTCAATGACGAAATTGTGTACCACATAAACCCGACTGGAAAGTTTGTAATCGGCGGCCCACACGGCGATACCGGCCTTACGGGACGGAAAATAATCGTTGACACCTACGGCGGAAAAGGCGCGCACGGTGGCGGTGCTTTTAGTGGAAAAGACCCGAGTAAAGTTGATAGAAGTGCGGCGTATGCCTCGCGACATATTGCCAAAAACCTTGTGGCGGCAGGGGTTGCCGATGAAATTTTGGTGCAGGTGAGCTACGCTATTGGAGTAGTGGAACCCACTTCCATTTTGGTGAATACGTACAATTCCAAAAATGTTTCCTTATCCGACGGCGACATTGCCAAAAAGGTTTCGGAAATTTTCAATATGCGCCCGGCGGCGATTGAAAAAAGGCTGAAACTGAGAAATCCCATTTATTCTGAAACCGCTTCTTATGGCCATATGGGCAGAAGTCCGGAAATGATTATCAAGACCTTTGAAAGCCCGTACAACGGAAAAATTGAGAAGGAAGTGGAGCTTTTTACTTGGGAAAAGTTGGATTATGTGGATAAAGTAAAGGAAGCGTTTCAACTAAAATAGTTCTCAATTGCGATCGAACGGACACGATCTAATAAATTCCAAAATATAAATCCCAAATTCAGATTGCTGCCCTCCGCTCGCATTTGGAATTTGGGATTTTTTTTGAAAAGGTTGCACTTCCTATTAATGATACACAAGTTTCATCGCCTAAGAATTTAGGGCAATTGCCCTATTTACTGTCTTTCTTTTTACGGTTATCATTGTTATTCCGAACGATTTTTAGCACATATTTCGAATAACCAAAAACCAAAAAAGTGAAGAATATCTTTCCAATCCTTTTAATACAAAGTCTAACCTGCGGTCTTTGGGCCCAAAACATCAATTGGGAAACCGCCCCAATGAATCCGGCACCGCGCGGAATGGATCTAAAAAAGGAACTCCTGAAAAGCGATGTATTGCAAGCAAATATTCTGGATTATTATACGGCTTCGGGTCAATGGTTTTCATTTGATGGGGAACAAACTTTAAATAAGGATTCGAAAGGGCGGGTCATTTCCTTAAAAGACTCTAAAAATCATTACGAATATGAATATGACCCAAAGGGCAACCTGATACATCAAAAGCTGAATGGAAAGCCCGATTTCACCTATGGTTATGATGCGGAAAATAGATTGGCGCTGACCAAATATGAAAACGAAAAAAGCAGCATCGAAAAAATTGTAAATAGCTACTCCCAGAATGGATCACTTTGTATTGTGAAGGAGCTTGTAACCTATAGGGATGGAACCCTACAAGAGCGGGAAAAGCACTTTGAGAAGGGGCTTGAAACCTATAGTCATTCCAAAGGATATCCCGCTATTGTTTATAAATATGAATATGACAAGAAGGGAAATTGGATATCCCGAATTCAAAAAGATGCCGCCACCCAAAAACCGGCCTTAAGCTCTTATGATGGCAAGCCGATCCCGCCATTTAAGCGCGACATCATTTATCATAGCGATTATAGCAAGGGACTGACCTCGCTGGAGGTTATACTCGATAATATCAACAAAGAAAATACCTTAGGCACACTGCTGGTTCCGCGCATATACATTTCAGGAACCGAATTAAAACGGCAATTGTTCACCCGATTTTTGGAGGACTATATATTTTATGACCCACTGTTGCAAACCTATTATATAGCACGCAATGCTTATTCAAAAACCCATAGTGATGGACAAAAAATTACTGTGGAAAAATTGTTGGCAGGCCACAAAAACATCCTTCTTTTTGACGGGGCCAAATTCAGGGTTGTGGAAAATGGCGTTGGCGGCACAGTCACTGATTGGAAGGGCATAAATTATTACGATGCCCTAAAATGTTTCGTTGCCACCAATGAAAAAGAAAAAAAAATGTACGGTTTTGGAAATATTCCCACCATAAGTGAAAAAAGCACAATTGCAGTGGCTGGAAAAAACATAGCGGGTATTTCCTATTTGCCTACCAAAGAAAAGTCAGATGTGCATCTCTTCCACAACGGAGCTTACATCAAAGGAAACCGTGATCTAATTGGTTATATTGACCAATCAAAAACCCTTGATTTGGTGGTAACGGTTGAAAACGAAAAGTATGTACTTCCCGATTTTGAAGGTGCGGTCGAGCTCGATTTTAATCCCGGCAGAATTTTTAATGCCACCCAGGACAGTTTTATACACCGCGACAATTATAAAAAACAACCTTCAATAACCCCCGCACCAGAAACCGAAAACAAACAAAAGAAAATAGACCTCAATGCTATAACCCTTTCCACCGAAGCACGAACATTTCTGGAATCCTTCAACAGCGACCCCGAAAAAGTGGCTGACCATGTAACCGAAGTTGGCCGTTCAATCACAAAAATGGGCGTAGAACCTTATCCCAAATTTTTGGAAATAATTATCGAAGTCTACCAAGTGGATAGATTTGCAGCTTTTAAAATGTTGTTGGTTGCAACAAAGGAAGCAACCAACTACGCCTTAAAAAATATGCCCAAGGATATGAGGGATGCATTGCGGGCAATGGCTGTTGAATATAAAAAGGAAAAAAATCAAATAAATTAAAATTAACAGAAAGCAATTATTCAGAAATAAAATTCCTCTAAAAACCACCGTATGAAAAACTTCTATTTTTTACTTTTTGCCATCGCCTTCAGCGCCCTAAATGCACAGACAGAAAAGCCCATATTTCAGGATTTGGCCACCTATGCGCCCATCAATCCGGAACAGAGCGACAGTTACTATATAGCTCCCTTGCGCACAAAAAACGTAGCCAGCATTATGGCCATAAATAGTATGGGCCAACCACTCCAAAAAATTGATTATGACAAACAAGGAAGGCCAATTGCCTATTTATCGCCATCACAAACAAATACATACAGTTATTCGCCAGATGGGCGCAAGGTGATTGTCAACAACCTTTTATATTACAATCTGGACGAAAAAGGGAATGTTCTGAAATTTTATGAGCAGGACAATTATAATACGATTCACAAGAAAACCGAAAACACCTATGATGAAAAGGGAAATTTGGTGAAAGTTGAATTTTTCAAACAAACCCAAGTGGGCAAGGGAAAATTTGACCTCAAATCGAAATATATAACGGTGTATGAATTTGACGATAAAAATCGAAAAACAGCCACTATTGGCGATAATTACCGATACAATTTTGATTATAAAGTAGCCAACGACCAATTGATTATTACCGGCACAAAAGAAAACGGAGAAAAAATGTCCGAATCCATTTATGATAAAAATGGAATCTTGACCAAATACAGCTATTTTCTTTACGGTACCAAAGTAACCGAATATACTAAGGAGTACAACCAAAATGGATTATTGATACAGGACAAGGTAACCTCAACCATACCCACAGACAACAAAGCCAATCGTTATATCATTACATATAATGATGGCACGGTGGAGGGCCCGGACAACAGCGCCCTCCAGTTTGTGGATCCACAAAAAACCAATAACGTTTACACCAAAGCCACCACGGATTTTTCTGCCCAGGAAGGTTTTTTTGAAAAAGGAAAGCTCAATGGCCCCGGATTTATGCAGCAAAACGGAATGGGCTACAAAGGCGATTTTAAGGACGGAAAACTGAATGGGTTTGGGCAGTTGCTTTTCGCTTTAGGAAAACAACAAATTACCTTCGGAATGTTCAAGGATGGCGTTTTGAACGGCCACGGCTTTGTGGTGGAAATGGATCCCCTTCTCGGTCCTAAGGTAACGGAGGCTGGCATCTATAGCAATGGCAAACTAACCAAGGATTTGGCGAAGGATCTTTTGGCCAAAAAAGCCACGATGACTTGTGAAGGCAACTGCCAGGAAGGCTTCGGAATTAAAAAGGATGGCGAAACCCTTACTTATTCCTTTTTTGAAAACGGGCAGGAAGTGGGACCTTATTTCTCCACGAAAAACAAACAACTGCTTCAGTATGGCGCAAAGTTTCCGGATTATCATTTTCTGGAAGGCACGGTGGATGGCAACTACTATTACGGGTTGTGGAACTCCAAAAAAGGCAAGGCGAAAATCATTAAAAAAACGGCAACGGGCGTTGAAGCGGGTGTGGTTGCCAAGGAAAAATTTGAAAACAAATATGAAGTGGTACTCAAATAATACAGTTTTACAATTTCCTTTATTGCAAAAATTTCGGCTTTTCTGTCAAATTTTTCAGCCGCCATTTTTATCAAAAAAATTAAAGCAATCATTTTGAAAAATTCTTTGATCCACTATGACAAATGGGACTTTTTGGTCTTCACCACACTTACCATATTTTCGCTGTTAAATGGGCAAGTGACCGTTTTTTATCTCATTTATTTTTTTTGGTGGAACGAGCTCTTGCGGATTATAATTGACCGATTGTTATACAAAAAGAATCCAAACGCCCAGCTGGCCAGCAATCCGGCGGAGAGTATCCTTTCTTCCTTCTTTTTAATGGGAATCTATTTCGTATTCATAGTGGTGTTTTTTGGATTTATCGCCGCTGTGGACAATACAGCCCTGGTAATGGTAAATATGAAAGTGCTATTTTTTCAAAATTGGTTTTTCAACGCCAACCTTGTTTTTTTGATTGTTGAAAGAATATGGATTCATGAAACCCATAAATCGCAACTGGTGAGTTTCGGAGGGTTCACGCCCAATATGATCATACTGCACGTGTCCATAATCTTGGGAGGAATTGTGATGTTTTTTATTGTGAAGAATTTTCCGAAAATTTTTACCCCTGAAAACCTTTGGGGCTCGGTACTCATTGCGCTGCCGTTTTTGTTACTGCAACTGGGGGCCTCTTATTTTTCAAAACGGATTCCAGTAAATTAAAGGATTTCTCAAAAAAATTCAAAATACAAATCCCAAACTTCAAATTGCGCGCAAAGCGTGGCAATCTTCCGAATTTGGGATTCTATTTTTTTGTGATTTTAAAAGTTTACATTCCTCCATTCCGTTCCGGCACTCTCGGCGTTGGCCAAGTTTGGCGTTCGCCAGTTTTATCATCAATCGGCAAGATTACTTGTTCGCGCGAGGTTTTTGAATCATCTTCCGAAGCCATATAGGCCAGAATTGCAGTCAATATTACGTTGCTTTTTACATCGTCAAAAACAATCTTGTCATAGGTGTCGCGGTTGGTATGCCAAGTGTAGTTCCAATAGCTCCAGCTCAGCGAACTCAAACTAAAGGCGGGAGCGCCGGCAGCCACGAAACTCGCATTGTCCGAACCGCCGCGTGCCGGCCAACCGGGAAAGGTAGTTTCTATGTGCTTGCGGATGGTATCCGGAACGGGCTTTAACCATCTTGAAATAAAATCATACGACTGCAAAAATCCGGCGCCATTTATGCTGGTAACCCTGCCCGTTCCGTTATCCTGATTAAAAACCGCTTGAATGTTTTTCACGATTTCGGGATGGTCTGCAACGAAGGAAGAAGAGCCATTCAATCCCTGCTCTTCGCTTCCCCAATGCCCAACAAGAATGGTTCGTTTTGGATTTGGATATACTTTTTTTAGAATTCGCATGGCTTCCATCATTACCAATGTTCCGGTGCCGTTATCGGTGGCTCCCGTGCCACCATCCCACGAATCGAAATGCGCAGAAAGTATTACGTATTCCTCGGGCTTTTCAGTTCCCTTTATTTCGGCAATGGTGTTAAAGGTTGGAACGGTTCCCAAATCTTTTGAAGTGGCCACCACGTGAAGTTTTGGTTTGTCGCCGTGTTCCACCATTCGGTAAAGCATGGCATAATCTTCCAATTCAATATCTACGGAAGGGATTTTCTTGGTGCGCGCACCGAAGATTTTGTTCACCCCAAACCCTTTGGACCAATATGAATCCACAATTCCAGCGGCGCCGGCTTCTTCTAAAGCGGGAATGATGCTTCGCCTGTCGTAACCGCTTCGTTTTATATTTTCGTCCCAAGCCTGCGTCTGTTCCTCCCTTTCTTTTTTCATCTTTTCAAAAGATTCTGGGGTGGCCCATTCCTTCCAATTATCGTCGGGTCTTCCGGTAGGTTGGTTCATTGCCACCAAAACGAATTTCCCCTTTACATTGGGCAACCATTTTTGAAAAGAAATCGAATCTTTTATAGTAGGAAGCACTACACATTCCGCAGTTACGCCTTTTGACGACGTGCCCGGATTCCAAGCCAACTGGGTTCCATCCAAAGTCTGCACGCGTGGATAAACCAGGTCTATATGGGTTATGCCCCGCTCCCAGCCTCTCCATTCGCCCCAATGCTGGTTTTCTGCGGCAATGCTCCAACTTTTGTATTTCGCCACGGCCCAATCGTGGGCCTGTTGCATTTGGGGCGTTCCCACCAATCGCGGACCAATATCGTCCAACAACTCATGGGCAAGATTTTTAAGTTGTGAATTTTGATAGGCTTCTTTTTGAATGGCTTCCACTACCGCACTTTGGGTCTGCGCGAAAGCAGAAAAGGTCAAAAACAACCAAAAAACTGAGGATAAAATTTTTTTCATTTAGGGATATTTTGAGATTAAATAAATAAAACCCTAAAACTACGATTATTTTTAGCATTGTGCATTAATGGCGCCGCAGCGGTATCAGAAAGCTCACCCAAAGACTTCACAGGTTTTTGACACGTGTGTGGCCTATACTATTTATAATCAAATAATATTGTGGTTTTTTGCCTTTTGCACGGCTTCAATCTTGCTGTGCACCTGCAGTTTTTTGTAGATGTTTTCAATATGTTTGCGAACGGTGCTGGGCGAGAGAAACAGATGGTCGGCAATAACGGTATAGCTTAGGCCCTTGCTGAGTTGCTCCAAAACTTCCACTTCGCGGTCGGAGAGAGAGATTTCTTCTTTATCGTTTAAATTTTCAATACTTGTTGGGTTGCGCAACAATTTTAAGGTTTTCAGCGCGATGGAAGGATTCATTGCCGCGCCGCCGTTAAGTGTTTCGCAAATGCCTTCGTATAGTTCCTTCGGATTGGTTTCCTTCAGCAAATAACCATCTGCGCCCGCTTTGATCGCGTTAAAAATATGTTCGTCGTTATCGAAGGCGGTCAGCATGATTATTTTGATGTGCGGATATTTCTGTTTTACTATTTGCGTGGTTTCAATGCCGTTTAGCACGGGCATTTCAATATCCATCAAAATTAAATCCAGATTGTGGTTTTCCTGAAGTTTTGTGAGCAGGTCGCTTCCGTTCAGTGCCGTGTGCTTCACTTTTACATCCTCAAAAAAGGAGAGTTTTTCCTGAATGGCCTTTATGAGAAAGTGATTGTCGTCAACTATTGCAATTTTGAGCATCTCTTAGTTGGTTAGATTTTTAAAGGTATTGAAAATACCCTAAAAATTACGTTATGAAAATAGGGCAATTGCCGTATATCGAAATTTTCAAATATAATTTTTCAGGTATTGTAAAAATGAGATATTTTCGCGCCAATTTTAACATAAACCATTTTTTATGTAAGTTTTAAAACAACTCACTCTTTTATTTTTGTTGACCGCTGTTTTTATTGGTTGTAATAAAGATGATGACAACAACAATAACGAACCTACATTAATAGGCTCTTGGAAAATTACTGGCGCCAAGTACAACAACCTTCCAAAAGAACTCGATGCTTGCGAGCTTAAATTTACCATTGCGTTTACCGAGACCAATGTTAGCTTTAACGAATATTACGGTGAAAACTGCCAAAGTAATTACGGCTATTCTCAGGCCTACACCCGAAATGGGAATACACTAATAGTGGGTACGGGCTCGGACGCAGAAACTGTAGAAATTACAAAATTGACCGACACCACCTTGGAATTAACAAATGTGGACGGAAACGATATTTATGTAGAAACCTACGCCCGTCAATAAATATATTATGATTTAAATTAAGCCATCATCAAAACCGGTGATGGCTTTTTTTATTGGCAAAAACAGCGAAACCCGCGTCGCCTTGTTGGGAACAGAAACCACTTGGAGTTGCCCCCCGATTTCCTTGGCGCGCTTTTTCATGTTGTTCAGGCCATTGCCCAACTGCACAGTGTTTTCATCAAAACCGAGCCCGTTGTCTGCAATTTCGATTTTCAGTTTTTTCCCGGTCCGTTCTATGTTGACCTCTATGGTTTCGGCAGCGGCATATTTCAGGGCGTTGTTGACCGCTTCTTGAATTATTCGGTAAATGTTCATTCCCTCTACCGATGAAAACACGTGGTGTTCGTCCACATTTTTGTCAATATTAAAGGAGAATTCGGTGTTTTCCGAAGCACTTTTTGCGTGTTCAATAAAATTGGCGATCCGTGCCTGCAGGTCCTCAAAAGTAATGCGCTCTTTGTTCATGGCCCAAATGGTATCACGCAGTTCATAAATGGTCTGTTGGGTAAAGGTGCTGATGCCGCTGAGCTTGGCGGCCAGTTTTTCGCCAATGTCGCTAAACCCATACTTTAGGTTATCAATGCTGGAAATAATGAAAGTAAGTTGCGCCCCAATATTGTCGTGCAGATCTCGTGAAATGCGCAAACGCTGTTCCTGCAGTTTGTTTTGGGTCTCGATCTTTGCAAGCGCGGTTTTCAGTTCGCTTTCCTTTTGCAATTGGCGGTTTTTCAGTTTTTGCTGGTTATAGAGCAGGTAGCCCAACATTCCCAACAAAAAGGCCAGTCCCAAACTACCGAAAATCCAGGTATTCTTCCGGCGCACTTCCAGGTCCTTTTCGGCCAGTTGGGCACGTTGTTTCAGGATTTCGTTTTGCTTTTTTTCGGTTTCAAATTCAATATTCAGGGCGGCAATGCTTTGCTGCACCTTTAAACTATGAACACTGTCCTTTACCGCGGAATATTGCTCAAAATAGAACAATGCCGAATCTGTATTGTTCAGTTTTTTGTATATATCTGAAAGCATTTTATAGTTGTACTGGGCAAGGTTTTGATATTGCTTTTTCACCGAAATGGGCAATGATTTGTGCATAAACGGAATGGCATCCTTCCATTTTCCTTCGGCCATAAACACCTCGCCCAATTGGGTATAGTTTTCAGCAATCCCCAAGGAATCTGCCCATATAAGGCGTTGCTGAAGGGACTTGTTGAAAAATTCCCGAGCTTTCGAATAATTTTCCTGAAGGCCATATGCCCCGGCCAAATTGCTCCAGCTATACGGAATACCAATGGTGTCATTAAACTTGATTTTAATGTCCAATCCTTTGTTGAAATAATAGAGCGCGCTGTCCAATTGGCCCTCGATTTCCTTTAGAACGCCATAATTGTTGTAAATATCCTTTAATTCGTTTTCAAAATTATTGGCCTCGGCAATGTTTTTCCCCTTTTGCATATAATAAAGGGCCTGGGGAAGATTTCGGTATTTCATACCATAGCCCATTTCGGCATAATGATCGGCCACGCGGTCCAACTGTCCCAATTTTTCATATATCTTAATGCCTTCAATCGCATTTTGGGTGCTTTCCTTATATTTTCCTTGATAGCCATAAACCAGCGAGAGCTGCGAATATGCGTCGGCCATTCCCAAAGGGTAGCCTATTTTTTCGGCATTTTTAAGGTTTTGCTGAAATAAGGAAATTATGGAGTCCTGTGGAATATTAAGCCCCTGGACATACAACTTGTTTATGGAATCAATTTTTGATTTTTGGAGTTCGTTATTTTGCGAATAGAACTTCCCGAAATAGAGAAGCAACAAAAGTGGGAGGAGTTTGGTGCACATAAAAACTAAAGCCGAATTTCAGGCTGTTCCAATAAGGCAGCCGATAGATTGTATTTCAGAAATTGATATTGGGAGAGCGCCCCATCACGTTTGTTGATTTGTTGCTGGTTTGTTTGCAGTGCATATTGCAATTTGCCCATTTGGTGGGCGTGCAACTTGCTGGCAATACCGCGCCACCTACTATGCCACCAAAGCAAGCCAAAAAAAGTTAGGGCGAACACTCCAAGAAAAACGGTGGTTAACTCCATTGGTTGAGCCTTTTAAAAAAATAAAGATACATTTTCTTTGCATACGCCCATATAGGGCAATTGCCGTAAAAAAAAATAAACCCCGGAAAGTCCAAGGGTTTTTAAAAAACTGCCGATGCTCCTCACTTCATCAACAGTTTTTTGGTTAGTCAGACAAAATCCTAGCTTGAAAATTCAGACGGTACCTTTACCCTATCCCCACAAGGTTTGGTGCCCGTCTTCCTTTTCATTGCATCATGTACTCTTCAACAAAGTTGTTACTTTAGGCGGGAGGGTTCAATAAGGCATTTGCCGTATTTCCTAAAACTTGTAGTGGGAAATATTTTTCGAAAATATTTAAATCCATAATCCGCTCAATTCTTAAACTTATAAACTTCTTAAAAAAACCGGAGGAAAAACTTAGGTTTCGCCCCCGGCCCACGTAAAAACCCCAACACCTGAGATTTTCATCTATGCTATTATTGGAATTTTAAATTGAACGAACCTTCAGTAATGGTTTTAATGGAATTATCCTCGGTGTTCTTCGCCTTAAAATTAAAGGTTCCTTTAATCCGTTCATCGGTGCGCTCGCTTACTTTAATTTCCCCTATGGCACCGCTGTTTTCGTAGGGCGCAGTCCAAGTTTGGCTTTCCATTGGGTTTTGCACGTTTGCCTCAACATAGGTAGCAACTACGAACACATTGTTATCGTTCAGCTCATAGGTCCCTGGGCCATCAAAGGCATTGATGATCAAATAAATTCCCTTTCCATTTACATCAGAACCTTGCATGGTTACCGTAGTTTGGCCACCCGCGGTAGTGATACTGGCAGTTGAAGCCATTTCAAGCGAACTAAAGGAACTGCCATTAACTTTTGCCACCACTTGTCCTTCGCCCGCTCCGCCGCCGCCGCCGCCACCATCGTCATCTTTTTTGCAAGAAGTTAAACTTACGGCCAATACGGCCATTAAAACTAAAATCGATTTTTTAAGTGTTTTCATTTTGTTTGGTTTTTAGTGATCCGTCGTTGCGGATGTTATTATTGTTGAAGCAAAATTGGCGCAAACCATAAATTTTCACAATAAGGCAATTGACGTATTATAAATTCAGAGTTCTGAATTAAAATTTAAATGGGGAATTTGTTTGGCAACGGAATCGATTTTTTGCTGAAGATTTTCCAAAGAC
The DNA here is from genome assembly GCA_048265145.1 of Aequorivita sp. Lineage (GTDB taxonomy): Bacteria > Bacteroidota > Bacteroidia > Flavobacteriales > Flavobacteriaceae > Aequorivita. The sequence goes on along the minus strand of JBLXCF010000007.1, from coordinate 155,483 downwards.
CGAAGATGCTCCGTACTGTTTGGATGGAACGGTCTGTGGACCAACCCGTTTTGAATGGCGGCTATTTCCCTTTGCAATGTTTGCGTTCCCGGAGCAATCCACACTTTTGAAAATTTTTGCCAAATAATTTCAATGGCCGTTTTGTTTGGGTGGAGCAGGTCTTCGGCATAAAACCGGTAGTCGCGCAGCTCGTCCATCATAATTTCAAAAGAAGGAAAATAATATGATTGTTGATTGCTGATTCTTGATTGCTGCCCTTCGACAAGCCCAGGGTGACAGATTGTTTGGTGAATTGCGGAAAGTAAATGCGCTTTGCTGAGTGAATTTTCCGCGAAACCATCTTTAATATGCCGCACGGGTGAAACTGTGTTTATAATTGTCGCGGCCGGGTTTATGGTCGAAATTTTATCGAAAATAGTTTGAAGGCTTTTTGAAATGGTTTCGATGGAAAGCAATTCCTTTTGAAAATGTTGATGCGGAAGTTTATGGCAATTGGCAACGATTTTATCTTTTGAAAACGGGGCCCGAGCAGGGTCCCTAAGCGGAGCTGAACCGACCAACTTTCTATAGACCCAGGCCGTACCAAACGTAAAAATAATATGGGTTGCGGATAAAAGCGCTTCCCGCAAATTGCCAAGCGCAGCATTAAGACTTTTTAATAATTCATTTTTATCCAACGAAGAAAGCTCGGAATGCACGTCAAAACATTTCCAAACTTCGTTGTGCTGAAAAATATCTTCCTTGGAAAAGGAATCGTTATCAATTGCACGAACAAGCAATTTTTCAATGGAAACCGGGTTGAAAATTACCCCAAACGGATTTTGTAGATTTTGGAATTTATAAAAATCAAACTTCCCTCCAATATTTTCTGAAAAACAGCTTCCCATCAAAAGGATTTTGGAGGAATAATCTATTTGATTTTCTTCGGGTTTTAAAGATATTTCGGTTTGGAGCTTCATATTAAGTTTTAAAATCTCTGCGTTCTCTGCAACTTTGCGGTGTAATTTTTACCGCAGAGGCGCAGAGGGGGCAAAGAACAAAGAAACTGTTACCTAAGAAAATCTTTCGCTTTTTCCAAGGCCTCCTTAATTCCCGCTGGATTCTTCCCTCCCGCAGTGGCAAAGAAAGGCTGTCCGCCGCCGCCGCCCTGGATGTATTTTCCAAGTTCGCGGACGATTTTTCCCGCATCCAGATTTCTATCGGCAGCCAATTCTTTTGAAATATAACAGGCAAGCAACGCTTTTCCGTCGTGTTCGGCGCCAAAAACCAAAAATAGATTCTCGGTTTCGCTGCCCATTTCAAACGCCAAATCCTTCATTCCGCCAGCATCGAGGTCTATTTTTTTTGCAAGGAAATTGATGCCGTTTATTACTTCAATTTCAGCTTTTAATTCGCCTTTTAGATTCTTGGCTTTATCCTTCAACAATTGCTGAATCTGTTTTTGCAAGGCACTGTTTTCTTCCTGCAGACTTTCCACAGCTTTTACCGGATCCTGCGCATTGTTCAGCGCTTTTTGGAGGGCGGCAAATGATTCACTTCTATCAATAAAATATTGTTTGGCAGCATCGCCCGTAATCGCTTCAATCCTTCTGATTCCCGAGGCAACCGCGCCTTCGGAAGTAATGATGAAATGCCAAATATCGTTTGTATTCGGCACGTGTGTTCCCCCGCAAAGTTCCATCGATTTTCCAAATTTTATCGCGCGCACGCTATCGCCATATTTTTCACCGAAAAGAGCTATAGCACCTTCGTCAATGGCCTGCTGGTATGGAATATTTCGTCGTTCTTCCAAAGCAATTCCCTCGCGGATTCGGGCGTTTACAAAATCTTCCACCTGTTTCAGTTCCTCGTCGGTCACTTTTGCGAAATGTGAAAAGTCGAACCGCAAATTCCGGCTGTGGACCATACTCCCTTTTTGGGTAACGTGTTCGCCCAAAATGTTGCGCAGGCCTTGGTGCAGCAAGTGGGTTGCGGTATGGTTGGCCGCGGTACGGTTTCGCTGTTTTTCATCCACTACAGCCACGAACGTACCCTCCAAATTTCTCGGAAGCGTTTTTGTGATATGGATTATTAGATTGTTCTCCTTTTTGGTGTCAACGATATAAGTAATGCCGCCATCGGCAGCTTTTAAATAGCCTTTATCGCCCACTTGGCCACCGCCTTCGGGATAGAACGGAGTTAGGTTGAAAACAAGCTGGTACATTTCGCCCTCCTTTTTGCTTTCCACCTTGCGGTATTTTGCAATCCGCACTTGGGTGTCCAAGGTATCGTAGCCCACAAATTCCTCCACATCATCTTTTTCCAGAACAATCCAGTCGCCCGTTTCCACTTTTGTTGCGGCGCGGGAGCGGTCTTTCTGTTGCTGAAGTTCGGCGTCAAACTCCTTTTCATTCAACGAATAGCCGCGCTCACGAAGAATCAATGCCGTTAAATCTATCGGAAAGCCGAAGGTATCGTACAATTCAAACGCTTTTTTACCGGAAATTTCCTTTGAATCTGCGGTTTCGATTACGTTTTCAAGCAACACCAAACCTTGGTCCAGCGTTCGCAAAAATGATTGTTCCTCTTCGCGAATAACATTCGTGATTAAGTTCTTTTCAGTAATTAATTCTGGAAAAGCGTCGCCCATTTGCGCGCTGAGCGTTTCTACCAATTTATAGATGAAAGGTTCCTTTTTGTCCAAAAACGTAAAGCCATAGCGGATGGCCCTTCTTAATATTCTCCTGATTACATAACCTGCGCCCGTATTGCTCGGAAGCTGTCCGTCTGCAATTGAAAAAGCCACGGCGCGAACGTGATCGGCGATTACACGGGTGGCAATGTCCTTTTTCTCGTCGTTGCCGTAGGTTGTATTTGTAATTACGCCAATTTCACGAATCAGCGGCGTGAAAACATCGGTGTCATAATTACTGGTTTTATTTTGAAGTGCCATACACAGACGCTCGAAACCCATTCCGGTATCAACGTGCTGGGCGGGCAATTTTTCAAGGCTGCCATTTGCTTTTCTGTTGAATTGCATAAAAACCAAATTCCAGATTTCTACAACCTGCGGATGGTCATTATTCACCAAATCTTTTCCTGGAATCTTAGCTTTTTCTTCGGCAGAACGAATATCCACGTGTATTTCGCTACACGGGCCGCAGGGGCCTTGGTCGCCCATTTCCCAGAAATTGTCCTTTTTGTTTCCGTTTAAAATGCGGTCTTCGGGCACGAATCGTTTCCAAAGTTCATAAGCTTCGGTATCACGCTCCAAGCCTTCAGTTTCGTCGCCCTCAAAAATAGTTACATAGAGGATGTTTTTATCAATTTTATACACTTCGGTCAACAGCTCCCAAGCCCACTCGATGGCTTCCTTTTTGAAATAATCGCCGAAGCTCCAGTTTCCTAACATTTCGAACATAGTGTGGTGGTAGGTGTCCATTCCCACTTCTTCCAAATCGTTGTGCTTTCCGCTTACGCGCAGGCATTTTTGGGTGTCTGCAATCCGGTTGTTTTTTGGCTTTCCGTTTCCGAGGAAAAATTCCTTAAAAGGCGCCATTCCACTGTTGGTAAACATCAGGGTAGGATCATTTTTTACCACCATGGGCGCCGAGGGCACAATGAGATGCTGTTTGGATTTAAAAAATTCTAAAAACTGGGAACGGATTTCCTTCGATTTCATTTTTATAAATTTATGCTAAAATTACAGGTTGGGCGCAGTGGCGAACAATTTCTATATTTGTAAAAACGTTACCTTTACTTCGCGCGAAAAACAACGCGCAAAAATAGCAATTTTTTGACGCATGTCTAAGGTTAAATATTACTACGATAGCGAAACGCTCTCGTACCGAAAAATAGAAAGAAAAAAAGGCAGAAAACTCAAGATTTTCGCCTTGAGTCTTTTGGGAATGTTTCTGAGCGGTTTTTTGCTGCTTTTGGTGTACATAAACCTTCCTTCGGTACAGACTCCCAAGGAACTGGCCCTGCAACGTGAACTGAACAATATGCAGTTGCAATTTGAGCTGCTGAACAAAAAAATGGCCCAGGCCCAGGCAGTGCTTGCGGAGGTGGAAGATAGGGACAACAATCTGTACCGCGTTTATTTTGAGACCAATCCCATTCCGGAAGAGCAGCGCAGAGCGGGTTTTGGAGGGATAAACCGCTACAAGGATTTAGAAGGTTTTGACAACTCGAAACTGATAATAAACACCACCCGAAACCTTGATATTCTGACTAAACAGATTGTGGTGCAATCAAAATCGTTGGATGAAATTGCAAAACTGGCAGAGGAAAAAGAGAAACTCCTGGCTGCGATTCCGGCCATCCAACCCGTAAAAAATGAAGATTTAACCCGTATCGCCTCAGGTTATGGATACCGCACAGATCCCTTCACCAAAGCGCGGAAATTTCATTACGGAATGGATTTCACCGCCCCGCGCGGAACTCCCGTATATGCCACCGGTGACGGAAAGGTTACCCGTGCGGACAACACCGCGACCGGTTACGGCAACCATGTGGTTATTGACCATGGCTATGGATATGAAAGTCTGTACGCACACCTTTATAAATACAACGTACGCCCTGGCCAGACGGTTCAGCGCGGCGATATTGTTGGTTTCGTGGGAAGCACTGGCCGAAGCGAGGCGCCCCATTGCCATTATGAAGTTTTTAAGGATGGCGAACGAATCAATCCGATTAATTTCTATTACGGAAGTTTAACCGCTGAGGAATTTTCGGAAATGCTCCAACGTGCCCAACAGGAAAACCAATCGCTGGATTAATTCAGAATTCATAATTAAAAATAAATGCACATAGATCTACCCGAAAAATTATATTATGGAATTGGCGAAGTGGCGGACGCTTTTGGCGTGAACACTTCCTTAATTCGGTTTTGGGAAAAGGAATTTGATGTGCTAAAACCAAAAAAAAACGCCAAGGGCAATAGAAAATTTACCCCACAGGACATCAAAAATTTAGAATTGATCTATCATTTGGTGAAAGAGCGGGGGTTTACATTGGAAGGCGCCAAAACCCATCTAAAGGAAAACAAACAGAAAACCCTTGACACCTTTGAAATAATCCGAAAATTAAATGGCGTAAAAGCCGAATTATTAAAAATAAAAGAACAACTTTAAACACAGCCACATCATGAAAAAATGGTTACCAATTATTATTATTTTAGGCATTATCCTTTTAGTCGGCGCCTATATGGCCAGTCTAAACAATAAACTAGTGGTGCTGGACGAAAATGCCACCGCACAATGGGCCAATGTAGAAAGTGCCTATCAACGGCGCGCGGACCTCATCCCGAATATTGTTAGCACTGCCAAGGGCTATGCCGAATTCGAACAGGAAACGCTCATTGCCGTTACCGAAGCAAGAAGCAAGGCCACATCCGTCACTATTGACCCTTCCAACATTACCCCCGAGCAACTTGCCCAGTACCAACAAGCACAGGCTGGGGTTACTTCAGCTCTCTCGCGATTGTTGGCGGTTTTTGAAAGATATCCAGATTTAAAGGCGAACGAAAACTTTAAGGAACTGATAAACGAACTGGAGCGCACCGAGAACCGCATCAACGTTGAGCGCAACCGATTTAACGATACGGCCCGTGAATTCAACACTAAGGTAAATAAGTTTCCAACCAAGCTTTTCGCGGGATTGCTCGGTTTCCATGAAAAAGCTTATTTTAAAGCAGATGCCGGTAGCGAAAACGCACCAAAAGTTGATTTTGACCTCGGAAAAGACGAAAAATAATGTCCAAAGTTGAAAATTTTCTTACCTCCGAAGAAGAAAGCGCAATTGTAGCGGCCATCCGCACTGCCGAAAAAAACACTTCGGGCGAGATCCGGGTCCATTTGGAAGCCTCTTCCCTCTCGGCGGAAAAGAAAGAACCAATAGATGCTTTTGACCGTGCCGCCGAAGTGTTCGATATGTTGCACATGCACAACACGGCCCAGCGAAACGGCGTTCTGATCTATGTTGCCGTTGAAGACAGGATGCTCGTTATTATGGGCGATAAAGGCATAAACGACGTGGTGGGCCAACATTTTTGGGAGAGCACAAAAGATGTAATTATTGGCCATTTCAAAAACGGAAATATGAAACAAGGCCTTGTAGAAGGAATTCTTAAAGCCGGAGAACAGTTAAAAGAACATTTTCCGTATAATAAGAACGATAAAAACGAACTGCCCGATACTATTTCGGTAGGTTGAAAAATGGTTGCAAGTTCCTAGTTTCAGGTTCAAAAAGTATAGACACATAAACACTTAACACACAATCCCATCAACTTTTCGATAAAATATACATTCATACTTTCGTTGATTGCGATTGTTTTTACCACGGAAACTGTTTCGGCTCAATTTGAAATTCCGCCCAAGCCTTCCGTTCAAACCTCGCTTTATGATTATGTAAATTTGCTGACTTCAGCGGAAAAATCAGCATTGGAAAATAAATTGATCCGTTATGCAGATTCCACCTCCACACAGATTGTGTGTTTCATAATCAGCTCTACCAATGGCGAGGATATTTCCATGCTTGGCGCCGAATGGGGCCAGAAATGGGGCATCGGCCAAAGTGGTGAAGACAACGGCATAGTGATCACCCTGGCGACAAACGACCGCAAGGTGGATATCAATACCGGCTATGGCATTGAATACAGAATTACAGATTTAATGGCCGAGCGGATCATCAATCGGATAATGATTCCTGAATTTAAGGAAGGAAATTATTACTTGGGACTCGACAAAGGAAGCGACGCCATTTTTGCCGCCCTAAAAGGTGAATTCAAAGAAGACCGCGACTTTGGGAATAAAAATGGCACGCCCATCCCCTTTTTTATCATTTTTATCTTTATCATTATAATTATTGCGCTCATTCGCAAAGGTGGTCGTGGCGGCAAGGGCGGTGGGAGCGGTAGTTTGCTAGACATTATAGTGCTAAGCAGTTTGGGCCGGGGCGGCTTTGGCGGGGGCGGTGGCAGTTTCGGCGGCGGCGGCAGTTTCGGCGGCGGAGGTGGCTTCGGTGGTGGTTTTGGCGGAGGCGGCTTTGGCGGAGGTGGTGCCAGCGGGGGTTGGTAGCTTTGTTTTTAATTAGGCCATTTCACGAAAAAAATCATACGCTCTGACAATGGAATAGGGATGACTTGCATCCTTGGGCGGAAAAGCGCAATGACCGCCGTGCTCTGGCGTTTCCAAAAATAAATAGGCATGGGCCTTTGCCATTTCTACGGGATGGTCCATGGTTCCCAAAATGGGGTCGTCCCAAGCATTGATTACCAACAATGGCAATTTGATGCCCGCCACTGAGTTTCCGGGAGAGGCGTTCCTATAATAATCATCCAAATCCGAATAGCCACCGTGCACTGGAATGATGAAGCGGGACACCACATCATCAAAATTTTTGATGTGGGCCGCGGCATCGGCAGGAACGGCTTCCGGAAATTGGAGGGTCTTAGCGGCAATTTTGGCGCGAACCTTCCCAATAAATCGGCGTTGGTAAATCTTGCTGAATCCCGTTTGCAGTTTTTCGGCACTGGACCGCAACTGAAACGGTGCTGAAATCGCCACCCCAGCCTTTATTGCTTCTGGCGTTTTTTTGGTGCCCAAATAGTTCATGATTTGATCGCCGCCCAGTGAAAATCCAATCAAAAAAATCTCAGTAAACCCTTTTTGGATGACATGCGAAATAACATACTCCAAATCTTCTATGGAAGCGTGATGGTATAAAAGCGGCAACAAATTCATCTGTCCGCCACAACTGCGGTTATTCCACGCAAACACCGAATATTCCTTGTCCAAAAAAAAGTTTGCGCAAACGTTCATATAATTCTTTCGTGAATTTCCTTCCAGACCGTGGCAAAGAAGAACCGCCTTTTTTGGGTTCCGTATTTGGCTGTCCACTAACAGGAAATCCCCATCGGGCAAGGGCAATTTTTGGCTTTCATAATGGGGCGGACCAAATTTTCGGAGAATTCCCGAATAAATGGTGGAAATGTGCCCATTGTGGAAAATGGGACTGGGCCGATATGTTGAATTTGGAATATACGGCATAATCGCTTCAATGAAACGCTATGCTAAATATACTAAATGCCCAAGACAAATACCACTCTGTCCTTCCTTGGTTAACGGCAGGAAAAACTTATTTTTTCCTAAAATAAACGGTGATGGGTACGCCGGAAAAATCAAAATTTTCGCGCAATTTGTTTTCAATAAAACGCTTGTACGGATCCTTTACATATTGCGGAAGATTACAGAAAAACGCAAAGCTCGGATAGGGCGTTGGCAATTGGGTGCAGAATTTTATTTTCACGTACTTGGCTTTATAGGCAGGCGGCGGATAGGCTTGTATAATCGGAAGCATTACTTCGTTGAGTTCGCTGGTCTTAATTTTTTTGCTTCGGTTTTCATAAACTTCTACCGCGGTTTCAATGGCCTTGTAAATTCGTTGTTTGGTCAATGCCGAAACGAACACGATGGGCACGTCCACAAACGGCTCGCATTGCTGGCGGATGTATTTTTCATAATCCTTTACGCTGGTGCTTTCCTTATCTTCCACCAAATCCCACTTGTTTGCCAAAATAACGATGCCCTTATTGTTGCGCTGGGCCAACCAAAAAATGTTCTCCACTTGGCCGTCAAAGCCGCGCGTGGCGTCAAAAACCAGAATGATTACATCGCAATGTTCAATGGCGCGCACGCTGCGCATCACAGAATAAAACTCCAGATCTTCCTTTACCTTGCTCTTTTTTCGGATTCCGGCGGTATCCACCAAATTAAATTCAAAACCGAAGCGGTTGTATTTGGTATCAATACTGTCGCGAGTGGTGCCGGCAATGTCTGTAACAATATAGCGGTCTTCGCCGATGAGCGCATTGATGAAGGATGATTTTCCGGCATTGGGGCGGCCCACCACGGCAAATCGCGGCAATTCATCATCATTGTTTTCTTCCCGGTCGGGCAATATTTTTACCAAATCGTCCAGCAAATCGCCGGTTCCGCTTCCGTTTATGCTCGAAATGTTGTATTGGTTTTCAAAACCGAGGGAATAAAATTCCAAGGCATCGTTCACCCGGGAGGCTGCATCCACTTTGTTGATTGCCAAAAAAATGGGCTTTTTGGAACGGCGCAGCAATTTGGCAACTTCCTGGTCCATTCCGGTAACACCACTTTCTACATCTACCATAAAAATTATGGCATCTGCTTCGTCAATGGCCAATTCTACTTGCTTATCAATTTCGGCTTCAAAAATATCATCGCTGCCCTTTACATAGCCGCCGGTGTCAATCAACGAAAATTCCTTGCCGTTCCAGTCGCTTTTTCCGTAGTGGCGATCGCGCGTAACCCCGCTCACTGCATCTACAATGGCCTCCCGGCGCTGAATTAATCTGTTGAAAAAAGTGGATTTACCCACATTTGGTCTTCCTACTACGGCCACAATGCTCATAATCTTTATTTTTAGGCCGGCAAAAAATTGGCTGGCAGCTGCAAAAATAGCTTTTAGTTGGCAGAAAAAACAGTATTTTAACCGCTTTAAAATTAATTCCCAGGGAAATGCTTTCGAATGATATAGTTTTGCGGCCCCGTTTTAAATTGGTGCTAAACAAAAACGGAAACCAAATAACTACGCTGTTTTGCAACGCAAAACAAACCCAGGAGCGTTTTGTTATTTCTTGTGTGGACGACCATATTTTTATAAAATTACCAAAACAAGAACAGCATTTTTGGTCGCCCCAACTGCATTTGGAAATTTCAGAAAGCACAGAAGATTCCTGCCAAATCAGCGGTTTTTTTGGGCCGAACCCAACCGTTTGGACCATGTTTATGTTCCTGCATGTTGCCGTTGGAATCCTGTTTATGGTAGATTTGACTTGGTTGTACTCCAATTACAATTTGGGAAACCCGATAACCATTCAAATCATTATTGCAGTTGTTTTGGTATTGGCTTGGATTCTGCTCTATTTTGCAGGAGCGATGGGAAAGAAAAAAGGAAAACCCGGAATGCGCGCGCTTTATGATTTTATGGACGGAATTATTGAAAATTCGGAAGCACAAGTTTTAAAATGAATTTTCCAATTATTGAAATTTCTTAGGAATTTGCCGCTTGAAAATCGGAGCTTATTTCTGGTTGTATCCAAATCTGCGCAATTGTTTTTCATTGCTGCGCCAATCCTTGTTCACCTTCACATAAAGTTCAAGATGGATCTGTTTTCCGAAGAATTTCTCCAAATCCTTCCGCGCTTCCGTTCCAACACGTTTTAAAGCCGAACCTTTGTGGCCAATTATGATTCCCTTTTGTGTTTCGCGCTCCACCATAATTATACTGCGGATGCGGATGATGTTTTCGTCCTCAAAAAATTCCTCGGTATCAATTTCAACGGAATAGGGAATCTCCTTTTTGTAGTGCATCAATATTTTTTCGCGAATGGCTTCGTTGACGAAAAAGCGCTCGGGTTTGTCAGTCAATTGGTCCTTGGGATAAAATGGCGGCGACTCCGGCAACAATTCAATAATTCGATTAAAAACTTCCGGAACGCCAAAATTTTGCAGTGCAGAAATCGCAAAAATTTCAGCGTTCGGAACTTTTTCCTGCCAGAGCCTTAAGGCTTCGGAAAGCAGTTCCTCGTTGCCTTTGTCAATTTTATTTATTAACAATAAAACTGGAATTTTTGAATTGGTTATTTTGTTGAAAAACGCTTCGTCCTTCAACTCCTTTTCGCCCAATTCTACCAAATACAAAAGAATATCGGCATCCTCAAAAGCTGATTTCACAAAATCCATCATGCTTTCCTGCAGTTGGTACGCAGGTTTTATAATTCCGGGTGTATCGCTCAAAAGCACTTGAAAATCATCACCGTTCACAATTCCCAAAATTCTATGGCGAGTGGTTTGTGCTTTGGAAGTGATGATGGAAAGCCGCTCGCCCACAAAAGCATTCATCAGCGTACTTTTGCCCACATTTGGATTTCCGATTATGTTCACGAAGCCGGCTTTGTGTTTTGTCATTTTCTGTGAAATTGTTTTGCAAATTTAAGGCTTAAATACCGAAACATTTGATTTGGTTGAATTTTAAGACTTTCAGGATCGAAATACTTATTTTTGTGGAATGCTTTTTCCTAAGAAAAAAATCGAGTTAGAAGAAGGTGATTATTACCTCACGCCCGAAGGCTACAAGTGTTTTACGGAGCAATACCATTTAAAGCGCGGTTATTGCTGCGAAAGCGGTTGCAGGCATTGCCCTTATGGGTTTAACCCTTCGACTTCGCTCAGGACAGGCAAGAAAAGGCTGTAGGCTGTAGGCTGTAGGCTGTAGGTAAAAGTATTTTTAATGTATAAACAATTAAACTCATAAACATTTAAACTTTTAAACTTAAAATATCAACTCATAAAATCATCGGCCCATCGACATACAACATGACTTTTAAAGAACAAATACAGCAAGGCATTCCATCAATTTTACCTAAAAAAAAGCCTTACGATCCATCCATAAACCACGCGCCAAAGCGGAAGGAAATTCTTTCAAAGGAAGAAAAGGAACTTGCCCTGCGCAACGCCCTTCGCTATTTTGAGCCAAAACACCACGCCACGCTCCTACCCGAATTTCGGGAGGAACTGGAAAAATACGGGCGCATTTATATGTATCGATTTCGTCCAGATTATAAAATGTACGCCCGGCCCATTGCCGAATATCCCGGAAAATGCGAGCAGGCAAAAGCCATTATGCTGATGATTCAAAACAACTTGGATTATGCCGTGGCACAACACCCTCACGAATTGATTACCTATGGCGGAAATGGCGCGGTTTTCCAGAACTGGGCGCAGTATCTTTTGGTGATGAAATACCTTTCTGAAATGACCGATGAGCAGACTTTGGTTATGTATTCAGGACATCCGTTGGGGCTGTTTCCTTCCCATAAAGACGCGCCACGGGTGGTGGTTACCAACGGTATGATGATCCCGAATTATTCAAAATCCGACGATTGGGAAAAATTCAATGCGCTTGGCGTTACGCAATACGGACAAATGACCGCGGGCAGCTATATGTACATCGGGCCGCAGGGAATTGTTCACGGAACCACGATCACGGTTTTGAACGGTTTCAGAAAAATTGAAAAAGAACCCAAAGGCGGTTTGTTTGTTACCTCCGGTCTCGGCGGAATGAGCGGCGCGCAACCCAAAGCCGGGAATATTGCAGGCTGCGTTACGGTCTGCGCCGAAGTGAACAAAAAAGCTACGGAAATTAGACATTCCCAAGGGTGGGTGGATGAAGTAATTTCAGATTTGGAAAAACTTTCAAAACGCGTAAAAGAAGCATTGGCGAATAAGGAAACCGTTTCGATTGCCTACGACGGAAACGTGGTGGAAGTTTGGGAAAAGTTTCATAAAGAAAACATTAAAATTGATTTGGGAAGTGATCAAACCTCGCTTCACAATCCGTGGGCGGGCGGTTATTATCCCGTTGGATTGACGTATGAAGAGGCGAACGAAATGATGGCAAACAATCCCGAGGAATTCAAAAAGGAAGTGCAAAAAAGTCTGCGCCGCCAAGTGGAAGCCATCAATAAGCACACTGCAAAAGGCACCTATTTCTTCGACTATGGAAATGCATTTCTTTTGGAAGCCTCACGCGCAGGTGCCGATGTGCTTTCCGAAGACAAAAATAAGGAATTCAAATATCCCTCTTACGTGCAGGATATTATGGGCCCCATGTGTTTTGATTACGGATTTGGGCCGTTCCGTTGGGTATGCGCTTCGGGAAAACCCGAAGATCTTCAAAAGACCGATGAAATAGCTTGTATTGTTTTGGAGGAATTGATGAAAAATTCGCCAAAGGAAATCCAGAAACAAATGCAGGATAACATCACTTGGATTAAAGGCGCGCAGGAAAACAAATTGGTGGTCGGATCGCAGGCGCGTATCCTATATGCAGATTCTGACGGGCGTGTGCAGATTGCTTCGGCTTTCAACAAAGCAATTTCCGATGGAAAAATTGGCCCGGTGGTTTTGGGGCGTGACCATCACGATGTTTCGGGAACCGATTCGCCGTATCGCGAAACTTCAAATATTTATGACGGCAGCCGCTTTACGGCCGATATGGCCATCCAAAATGTAATCGGCGATAGCTTCCGTGGTGCCACATGGGTGAGCATCCACAACGGCGGCGGCGTAGGTTGGGGCGAAGTGATTAACGGCGGTTTCGGAATGGTTCTTGATGGTAGTAGCGATGCACAACGGCGACTTGAAAATATGCTTTTCTGGGATGTAAATAACGGAATAGCCAGACGCAGTTGGGCGCGGAATGACGAAGCTGTTTTCGCAATAAAACGCGCGATGCAAAACAATCCGCAATTGAAGGTTACGCTTCCCAATTTCGTGGACGATATGTTATTCAAATAAAATAAATTACCTATGAAAGCACTTAAATTGTTACCCCTATTCTTGCTTTTTGTGTTTAGCTCCTGCTCCACCGTTCGGGTAGCGACAGATTTTGACAAAGAAGCCAATTTCAACAACTACAGCTCCTTCGCTTTTTTCAAACCGGGCATCGACAAGGCTGAAATCAGCGACCTCGACAAAAAACGAATCCTTCGAGCCATTGAGGCGGAACTTATCGCCAAGGGAATGGCAAAATCGGAACAACCCGACCTTTTGGTGAGCATCTTTACCAAAGAGCGCCAAAGGGTGGATGTGTATAACAATAACTTTGGTTATGGTTGGTACTGGAATCCATGGTGGTACGGCGGCTATGCCAATAGCAGTGTTTCCCGTTCCACAGAAGGCACCCTTTTTATAGATTTGATTGATGCCAAAACCAATAATCTAATCTGGCAAGGAATGGGTACGGCAGATTTAGTGACCGGCGATATGGAGAAAAAAGAAGCGCGCATACGCGAAATTGTAGCTGAAATTTTAACCCAATATCCCCCAGGCACGAAAAAATAATATCCTTCAACTAACATAACCTTCTTCTGAAATGGCAATTTGAAAGCGCTTTTCATAAAGCCGATAGAAAATCGACCTCCAATACGATTTATTCACATTAAAAAGAAAAAGGTATGAAATCAATACATTTAACGCTGCTCGTGTTCCTTATTAGCTTTGGAATACAGGCCCAAGAACTTGTTACTGGCAAAGCAACACTCATTCGCAAAGGAACCGGCATTTATGAAATTGGCAAAACGGACGGCACCTCAAAAAAGATAAATATCCGCCCAAATGAAGATTCACAGACAAGGGGCATTTTGGCCGTATTATTCAAGGATTGTGAAAACGTTAGAACCGAAGTTGCCAAAGAAGTGGGAATATCCGAAACTGAACTCGTGCAATGGGTAAAAGCCTACAACAATTGCAATTACGCACCCTATCAACCCACTGAAAAGGAGTTGGAAACAGCCGCCAACTTTCAAGAAGACCAATTGAAATTGTTTGCAAGTCTGGGCGGCTCTTTGAATCGTATCAGTTTTTTCAACTTTGACGATTATGAAAACATGATGCAGGCCCAGGCGAGTTTTGGAATTGCCGCCACACCCGGATTTTTGGGTTCGTTGCAGGGCAATCTCTACTTTACCTTGGAAGGGAGCGCGGCATTTTCGGGCGATAAAGATTTTGAAAATTCGCCTTTTGCAACCCTTTTCAAAAAGAATTCTTTTAGAGCGAGCCTGGGCGGGGAATACCACTTCAACAAAAACGGATCGTTCCAACCTTTGATTGGAATTTCCGTAGGCTTGGTGCGCGACCACTACAAAGGCAGCTATGATATTTATGGATTGGACCAAACCGAAGGCAGTGCGTTCCTTATGCCCAAAGTTGGCGTATTGTTCCCTTTGGATTCCAAAAAATCCCTTGGCGTTATTGTAAGTTTTATTCCCGAATATGAAAACGACCTTACCTTTAGGAGCGGCGAGGAGATAATTCCCTTGATTATCGATTCACATTACATCAATACCGGACTTTATTTATATTTCTAAGTAGAAAAGGCTTCCCGGACAAACCACGGGAAGCCTTCATTGTTTTAAAAAGAAATGGGGTTAGTTTTTTATCAACTTAATGCCCTTTTTAAATCCTGCACTGCTTGAAATATCGACAAAATAAATCCCCGATTTCCAGTTTTGGGTATTGATACGGATTTCCCTTTCCCCCTCGTATTCCTTTTTGAAAATGTGCTGGCCGGAAACATTATAGATAAAAACATTTTGGATGGCCGAACTGCTCTCAAGCATCATTTCATCTTTTATGGGATTCACAAAAAATAGTTTAAGTTGGTTGACCGAGTTGATGCCCACAGTTTCATCCTCTACATTCTGGGCGTATATGTTCAGGCCATTTCCTTTGTCTTCAGCAAAAACGGCAACATTTTGTCCATTTCCTTCCCTGGTAAAATTCACTCGCAATTTTGCCGCTGCAAAGGTTGCCACGGGTCGCGTTTCCTCGGGCCACGCAAAATCGCCATTCCCATCAAGATATACGGCATTCAAGGTAGTGGGCGAAACGCCATTGTTATCACCGTCCTCTATTATAAAAAGAGGGCTATCGTTGCGCAGTCGGAGTGCCCCCGCGTGCGATTTATCACTTCCTATAGGAAACACAACCTTGGCATTTTCAGTAAACTCGCGAGCTCCCGTGTCCTTATCAAGTTTCTGAACATATTCACCGCGTTCGTTTTGGTTGCCGTCCCTATAGGTGGCAATGGACCAAACGTATTGCGAACCGGGCTGGAAGGCAATTTCCGTCTCCATTTCATAATCGGTCTGATTTGTATCGAAGTCGGCACCATTGATGCCCCACGGAAGCGTTCCATCCGGGTTTATGCGCTGTAAATAGGAGTCGAAACGGTTTCCGGTAGCAGAAAAATAACCCATAAATACCACATCGCCGTCCTGAACACCCGAATAATCGCGGTTGAACGCCGTAGTTCCATTGGCAATCTGAATTTCGTTGGCCCAAAGGGGATCTCCATTCGCGTCGAAACGTTGTGCATAGAGGTTGGAGCTGATGCCGCTTAAAATTTTATGAAAAATCACCTCAAAGTCTCCATTGGAGAGTTCAAACAAATTGGCTGCCTGGGTATTTGAAGAACCGATAGGTTTGGTTGTGGGCCACACCGCGTTGCCATTACTATCAAACTTTTGCATAAGGGCCGGGCCGGAATCGCGCCAAGAAACGATTGCCCCACCCGATGACAAGGGCAAAATTGATACCGGAACCCCGGTTCCCAAACTGATTCCATTGGCGCCCCAAAGCGGATTGCCATCTACATCAAATTTAAATGCGTAGGCCGAAAAATCATCTGTCCCGGTTACGCCGATGTAAAGGTTGTCTTGGGCGTCCACTACGGCGTTCATGATTACGGTAAAGGTGCTCATCGGTATTTGGTCGCTCACCAACATACCGTCGTTGCCGAATTTTCGGTTGCCGTCGGCATCCAAAATTTGCAAGCGCAGTTCAATGTTTACGGGCGGCGCTACGTTTTTCCAAAATACAACATAAGTTTGTCCGTCACTGGTTCCACGCGCCAGTACATCAAGCTCGCCAGATTCGGCTACTAAGGTATTGGCATCGGTATCGGTTGTCCATTGGGCGGAGGCAATAAAAAAAGTCAAAAAACAAAGTGTTGTAAAAATAGTCTTCATAATTTCTATTTTAATATGGTGAAACTGTTCGGTACGTTCAATAAATCATAACTTCCAAAATCTTCTTCTTTACTTTTTCGGTGGAAGGAATCATCGTTTCCTCCAATGTGGAATTCAGCGGAATCGCGGGCATATTTTCAGAACCAATGAGCATGACCGGCGCATCCAATTGTTGAAAACATTCTTCTTGGATTTTTCCTTGCAAACCGCGTGAGAAGCCATTTTCTGAAGGTTCTTCGGTTACCACCAAACATTTTCCGCATTTTTTTACGCTTTTGAAAACGGTATCATAATCCAACGGATGCAGTGTTCGTAGATCGACAATCTCAATTTTATCCTGCATTCCGAGTTCTTCGGAAGCGTTCATCGCCCAATGCACGCCCATTCCATACGTAATTATGGAAAGCGTTTCTTCCTCTTCCTGCTTCCAGATTTCCTGTAAGACCCAAGCTTTTCCGAAAGGTAAAATATAATCTTCCGCAGGCATTATAGAGGTTGCACCTTTGGTTCCTTTCACCTTACTCCAGTATAAACCTTTATGTTCAAAAATCACAACCGGATTAGGATCGTAATATGCAGCTTTCATCAAACCTTTTAAATCGGCTCCGTTGCTGGGGTATGCTATTTTCAACCCGCGAATATTTGTAACCACACTTTCCACGGAAGAGGAATGGTACGGCCCGCCGCTTCCATAAGCGCCAATCGGCACACGCAAAATCATGGAGACCGGCCATTTTCCGTTTGAAAGATAGCAGCTTCGCGAAACTTCGGTAAAAAGTTGATTGAGTCCCGGCCAAATATAATCCGCAAACTGAACCTCAACAATAGGTTTCAGGCCTACGGCGCTCATCCCCACGGTACTACCAACGATAAATGCTTCTTGAATTGGCGTATTAAAAACACGGTTGTCGCCAAACTTCTGTGCTAGCGTAGCCGCTTCGCGGAAAACACCGCCCAAACGTCCCCCCACATCTTGGCCATAAAGCAAGCACTCAGGATGTTTTGCCATTAATTCTTCAATTGCGAAAAGCGCACAATCTACCATCACAACTTTTTCGCCACCTTTTGGGGAACGCTCTCCAACTTCCTCGGTAATTTCGGTTGGTGCAAAATCGTGGGTATATAAATCTTCCGGTTTTGGGTCTTCGGCTTTCAAAGCTTTTTCAAGTGATTTTTCGATTTCGATTTTGATTTCGATTTCGATTTCTTGAAGCTCCTTTTCAGAAAAATCATTCTCCAAAAGCAGTTTCTTCAATTTTGGATAGGGGTCACGACTTCTCGCTTCCTCCAAATCATCGCGATAAAATTCCATCCGAACTCCGGAAGTATGATGATTTAAAAGCGGAACTTTTGCGTGGACCAAAAACGGTCTGCGTTCTTTCCTAATTTTTGAAAACACATCTTTTATGGTATTGTAACTTTCCTCAAAGTCGGTCCCGTCAATGGAAATGGCTTCCAAACCGTGGAATCCTTTGGCATATTCCGCTGCGTTCTGGGCACGTGTTTCGGCCGCATTTGCTGAAATGTCCCAACCATTGTCCTGCACCAAATATAGAATTGGCAATTGTTTTAAAGCCGCCATTTGGAAGGCTTCAGCTACTTCGCCCTCGGTAACGGAAGCATCTCCTAAACTGCAAACTACAATTGGAGATTCAGAAGTTTCATTTTTAAATTCTGCCTTAAACGATTCTTTATACCAAAACCCCATTGCCACTCCCGTTGCGGGAATCGCCTGCATTCCTGTAGCGGAACTTTGGTGTGGAATTTTCGGTTTGTCATCATCCTTTAAACTAGGGTGTGAATAATAGGTTCTTCCCCCAGAAAATGGATCGTCTTTTTTCGCTAAAACCTGTAGCATCAGTTCATACGGATTCATCCCGATTGCCAGCAACATTGAGTCGTCACGATAATACGGAAAAGCATAATCCTGCGGTAAAAGCTGCATTCCCACAGCGGTTTGTATTACTTCATGTCCACGCGAAGTTGCGTGTACGTATTTTGAAACAATCTTGAAGTTTTCCTCATAAATCTCGGTCATCGCCTTTGCGGTAACGAGGTTTTTGAAGGCTTTTTTTAGTATGTCTTTTGAAATATTTTTTTTCAAAATAAAGTTTTTAATTTTTGGTTTTTGGTTTTAAGTTGGATTTTGTGGTATGGACGATAGCAGTAAGAATTTTAATGATCGAAACACAATCTTCCATATGATTTTGATAATCATAGTTAACTAAATTACTTTTATGAAGCAATTCCAACCAATACATTGTTTCTCGTGCTTCTTTGCTTGCAATTGCCATTTTATGTAAAAAATCGGCCCTGCTTTCCCCAGCTAATGCTTCAGAAACATTTGCGCCAATGCTGGTACCGCATCGAAGTATTTGTTTAGAAATCACAAATTCCTTTTTCTCCTGTAAGAATTTATAAAGTTGGATAATAGAAAGCGCAAATTCAAAACTTTTGTCCTTAATCAAACTTGTTTTCATAACTAAAAACTTAAAATTAAAAACTAAAAACTCCGATCGGCATCAAACTGTTCCATATAATCGGCAATTCTTCTCAAAAAAGAGCCCGCCAAATAACCGTCCACAATCCTGTGGTCAAAGGATAGGGAAAGGTACATCATCTGTCTAATTTCTATACTATCACCCTCTTTCCGCTCCATTACTTCAGCGCGCTTTTTTATAATTCCAGTTGCCAAAATTGCGGCTTCGGGTTGGTTGATTATTGGCGTTCCCATCAAACTTCCAAAGGTCCCCACATTGCTTATTGTAAAAGTACTGCCCTTTGTTTCGTCCGGTTTTAATTTGTTGTCGCGCGCTTTTCCGACGAGCTCGTTTGTGGTTTCGGCCAATTCTTTTAAGTTCTTTTTATCGGCATTTTTCACCACGGGAACTATCAAATTTCCCGACGGAAGCGCGGTTGCCATCCCAATATTTATTTCATCTTTTACAATAATATTTGTTCCATCAAGTGTGGAATTGATCATGGGAAAATCTGTAATCGCTTTCGCGATACATTCAATAAATAATGGCGTGAACGTGAGTTTTTCGTTGTGTTTTTTTTGAAAAGCATCTTTGTTTTTAGTGCGCCAGTTAACCATTTCGGTCAAATCTGCCTCCACATAAGCCGTTACGTGTGGCGAAGTATGCTTGCTGAAAACCATATGGTCCGCAATCATTTGGCGCATACGGTCCATTTCCACGATTTTGCCTTTTCCTTTATCGAATTTCAAATCGGGAACCTGAAATCCCGATACTTCTGGAACGGCTTGCGCAAACTGAAATGGGCGTCCATTTTCAAGATAATTCGTAACATCGCTTTTACGCAGCCGACCGTCTTTTCCGGTTCCGGAAATTCTTGCCAACTCTTCGTAACTGATGTGATTTTTGCGAGCAATACTATCGACCAATGGCGAAATAAAAACATTTTCGTTTACTTTAAAGGAAGCTGGTGTTGAAATTTGTTTTGGTGCTTTCGGTTTTTCGGAAATTTCGGTTTTAGAAACCGTTTTTTCTGAAGTTTTGCTCGTAGATTTTGAAGTTTCTTTTTCTCCCAAAAGTTCCAAAATAGCAATTACTTCTCCCACGGGAACAACGTCTCCATTTTTGAATTTATGCGCCACCATTTTTCCCGAAGCCGGTGCGGGTACTTCGTTGTCCACTTTGTCGGTGGCTACTTCCAGCAATATATCGCCTTCTTCAAAAGAATCCCCTTCGGCAACCATCCAATTAATGATGATTCCCTCGGTTATGCTCTCGCCCATTTTGGGCATTTTGAATTCTGTTTTATTCATCCTGTATTATTCCCTTGCGAACTTTGCGGCTTTGCGGTGTATGAATTACCGCAGAGGCGCAGAGAACGCAGAGTTTTATTTATTTTTTCTATATTCTTCCAACGTTTTATAAAAATCTTCTTGTTTGGGACGATTTGCTGGAATTTCCCGCAACGGTTCAACCTCTCTCAAACTATCGTGGCAATCCGTTGGTAATTGTTGATACAATCGCGTTCCGGCGGTTTTCCACGCGATCATTTCATCGGAAATATCTTTTATTGCTTTTGCGGGATTGCCGACAATCAATTTTCGTTTCGGGAATTTTTCCTCGGCTTTTACAAAACTCATTGCGCCCACGATGCACTCATCACCAATTTCGGCATCGTCCATAATCACGCTGTTCATTCCAATCAAGCAATTTCGGCCCAAATTCGCTCCGTGGATTATTGCGCCGTGACCAATGTGTGCGCTTTCTTTTAAAATAATACTTTTCCCCGGAAACATATGCACCGTACAGTTTTCCTGCACATTCACGCCATCTTCCAAAATAATCTCGCCCCAATCGCCACGAATTGCCGCACCTGGACCGATGTAGCAGTTTTTTCCAATAATCACATTGCCAGTAACGGCCGCCAAAGGGTGGACGAAACTGGATTCGTGGATTATCGGGATGTGGCCTTTGAATGAGTAGATCATATGCCCGGTAACCCCCAAAGGGGGAATTTTTTTTATTAATTTTTGTTAAACCTATACTAACCCCGTCCCTTTGGGAGGGCTGGGGTGGGCCTATTCAAACCGCTTCAAAGTTTCCTTTGTAAAATCACTAAGCACCAACCTCCCTGAAATCATAGCTCTTTCGGCCAAAAGTTCATCCCAATCCTCGGTGCCGCTCCAAAATATTTTTTTCATTTCCTTCATCGCCTCGGGATTGTAGCTGCAAAGGTTTTCGGCGAATTTTTGGACGGCTTCGTCCATGGCTTCCACCGAATCAAAAACCTGATTGTACAGCCCTTTTTGGCGCGCCCATTCGGCTTCGTAGAACGAATTCGCATCAATGGCTATTTGGCTCATTCCACTTAACCCAAGTTTGCGCTCCACGGCGGGGCCGACCACAAACGGGCCGATTCCCACATTTAATTCGCTTAATTTAATAGCGGCGAACTTTGTCGCCATACAAAAATCGGTTGCCGCGGCAACGCCCACGCCGCCGCCAACGGCTTTCCCCTGGATTCGTCCGATAATGAATTTTGGACATTTCCGCATCGCGTTTATCACGTTTGCAAACCCGCTGAAAAAAACCTTTCCCGTTTCTGGGTCGTTTATGTTTATCAATTCGTTAAAACTCGCACCCGCACAGAACGTTCTGTCGCCGCCACTTTTCAGAATAATTACTTTTACCTCATCGTTATTTCCAGCTTCGGTGATTGTTTTTGCAAGTTTTGCCAACAAATCTCCCGGCAGGCTATTGTGCGCTGGATGAAAGAATTCGATGGTGGCGATTGCGTTTTCTTTTGCTTGTTTTACGTATGGTTCTGTCATATGTCAATGCGGATTTATTCCGCATTCGCTTTAATGTTAATTCCTGATTTTCTTTGCGGATTTATTCCGCATGCGCTTTAATGTTAATTCCTGATTTTCTTTGCGGATTTATTCCGCATTCGCTTTAATGTTAATTCCTGATTTTCTTTGCGGATTTATTCCGCATTCGTGTCAATGGATTCATTCCCCATTCGTCTTACTCTTTATTCTTCTCAAACTTAGAAAAATCCCACCCATCGCTCAAATCCAACCAGTCAGGATTGCTTTCAGAAATTATATTTATCTTCCAATCCCGTTTCCATTTTTTTATAGTCTTCTCCCTTCTTATAGCCTCCTGAATCCATTGATGTTCTTCAAAATAAACCAATTTTTTAATATTGTAATAACCAACGTGCGTTTTATGGGTTGCGTTTTTGTGTTCAAAAATCCTTCTTTCAATATTATTTGTCACGCCTACGTAAAAAATATGGTTCCTTTCGTGAGTTAGGATGTAAGTGTAATATTTGTGTTCGCGCGGCATACAATCAATAGTTGGATTGAGTTTTAGCGACTGCGCAACAAGTGCGCAGGGACAGTTTAATTTGCTAAAGCAAATTAAACTGCTCAAAATGATGGTTCAAATGTTTCCGCTCCAGCAAATACCACTCATACCGGTTCATTTCACCAAAAACCAAATTGTTCAATCGGGCGTCTGGATTTTCTTTGAAATAGTTTTTATATGCTTCCCTTTCCTCTAAAAATTTCTCCTTAGCCGTTGCTAAATCTGGATGTTTCAATGTGTCCAAAGTATCTTTTACCAATTGGGGAAAATTTGTATTTCGAGGAAATTTGTCATAATTATAAAGGCTGGCGTGTACTTTTTCCAAAATCTTTTCGGGGGTAGCCACCTCAAAATCCTGAACTTTTCCCGAAGCTATTTTATAGGTGTATTCCAAATGTTCCAACATATGCTGCGGCGTCATGATGCCCCATTTTGGCTTGGTATCTTCCATTAATCTATTCAAACATTCCCCAATTTTTTCATCGGTCATTTCCACAAAAGTCTCCTGCTTTTTTTGGACCATTGTGAGAATGGTTGCAACGGCCACCAATTCATCTTCGGCATCAAAAACCTCGACAAACCATTTTACGATTCCGCTGGGGTGTTCGGCTCCGGCCACATCGCGATCTACTTTTTGTTTGCACGTCAACCGCACGTAAATGGTGTCGTTATGATAGAGCGGACGCAAAAACCGGCAGTCTTCCAACCCGTAATTTGCCGCCACCGGACCTTTGTTCGGGTACACAAAAAGTCCCGCTGCCGCCGAAATGATAAAGTAGCCGTGGGCAGTGCGCTTTTCAAAAATACTTCCGTCTAAGGATGTAATATCGGTATGCGCATAAAAATGATCCCAGGTTACATTTGCAAAATTGATGATGTCCGTATCCGTCAGCGTTCGTTTATGGGTTTTAAGCGACATACCCGGCTGGATGTCTTCCCAGTGATACTTAAAAGGATGTTCTTCCGCCTCTTTATATTTAGCGTTTGGCTGATAAATGCCTGTGATTTCGGTAAGTGTGGTGGGCGAACCTTGAATGGCGGTTCGCTGCAAATAATGTTTAATACCGCGCAATCCGCCCATTTCCTCGCCGCCACCGGCACGGCCCGGGCCTCCGTGGACCAAGGTTGGCAATGGCGAACCATGGCCGGTACTCTGCTCGGCACTTTCGCGGTTCAGCACCAAGATTCTTCCGTGGTGCGAGGCTGCGTTTACTACATATTCCTTCGCAATTTTATCGTCGTTCGTGGCGATTGAGGAAACCAAGGACCCTTTCCCCATTTGGGCCAACGTGATAGCTTCGTCTAAATTTTTGTAGGGCATAATAGTACTGACAGGACCAAAAGCTTCGGTTTCGTGAACGGCCAAATTTTTAAACGGATTGTCTTCGCGAAGTAAAATTGGAGCCAAGAAAGCACCCTTGTTGGCATCAGCGCCAATTACGTTAATTTTATCTAAATCGCCGTAAACAATACTTGCGGTTTTGGATAATTGTTGAACACGTTCCCGAACTTCCTGTACTTGATCCAAGCTCACCAAAGAGCCCATCCGCACTTCCTTTAAACGAGGATCGCCAATGGTTACTTTTGAAAGAGCATTTCCAAGTGCAATTTGCACATCTTCAACTAAATTTTCAGGAACAATCACCCGACGGATCGCGGTACATTTTTGTCCGCACTTCACTGTCATTTCATTTCGCACTTCTTTAATAAAAAGGTCGAATTCAGGCGTTCCTGGAACGGCATCTTCTCCCAAAACAGAGGCGTTCAAACTATCTGCTTCCATCGTAAATGGCACCGCCTCCTCTATAATTCTTTTATGCGCTTTCAGCATTCTTCCTGTTGTTGCAGACCCGGTGAATGTAACCACATCTTGGGATTCCACGCTATCGAGAATAGTTCGTGCCGAACCTGTAATAAGTTGCAAAGCCCCTTCAGGTAATATTTTTGAAGCGATAATTTCACGAACTACGGCTTCCGTTAAAAAAGAGGTGTTCGTGGCAGGCTTCACGACTGAGGGCACTCCGGCCATCCAGTTTACCGCACACTTTTCCAGCATTCCCCATACTGGAAAGTTGAATGCATTAATGTGGATTGCCACGCCTTTTTTGGGAACCATAATATGATGGCCCATAAACCGGCCGCCCCGTGAAAGATCAATTGGCTCCCCTTCCACGTGGTAGGGTTGGTTGGGAAACAATTTGCGCAGCGAAGCATTGGCAAACAGGTTGCCGAAACCACCCTCAATATCAATCCAGCTGTCGCGTTTGGTCGCGCCGGTGCGGTAGCTTATTTCATAAAAAGCATCCTTCCTTTTCACCAAATGGAGTGCGAGCGCCTTGAGCATATTGCCGCGCTCTTGGAAGGTCATCTTGCGCAGTGCCTCGCCTTTTTGGCGCCCGTATTGCAGAATTTCGGCAAAATCGAGACCTTCGGTATCGGACAGGGCAATGACCTCGCCCGTTACGGCGTCATACATGGGTACGCCCTGGCCGGTGCCCGTAGTCCAATTTCCGAGAATGTAGTTTTGTAATTTCATTTGAATAGGAAACTAATATTTTAATAAATCGTTGAGCGTATTTTTAATTTCGGAGATACAAGTTTCGTCCACATCGCCAATTTTCTTTTTAAACCGCTCCTTTGAAATGGAACGAATATGAAAAACCATTACTTCCGAAATGGAAGAAAGACCGTTTTGGGCGTCTGGCCGAAGGATCGGATTTCCCATAAAATGATGGATTGAGGATGACAAAGGGCAAACAATAATCACATCGAGATGTTTGTTCAGGGCATTTCCGCTAACAATAAGTGCAGGTCTGTTGCCAGCCTGCTCGCTACCTTTTACGGGGTCGAAATATACATTCCAGATTTCTCCTTGTTTCATTTTTCGTCGAATTCCTCAAGCATCCTGAAATAATCGGCCATGCCCTCCTCGGCCATTGCCATAACCTCCCTATCCTGCGAGGCGCGTTTAAAGGATTTAATGTATTGCGCCTTTTTAAGCTCGTCAAGGTACAGCTGCAATGCCTTTTCAATGATCCTGTTTTTGGGCATTTTTAGTTGCTTGGCCATTTGGGAGAGATTTTCGAGGAGCTCGTCCGGTAGCGATGAAGTGAATGTTGCCATTTTATATTTATTTTTTGTAAATATACGAAGGAAAAAAAGAAATCGAAATCAAAAAAGAAATCGAAATCAAAAAAGAAATCGAAATCAAAAAAGAAATCGAAATCAAAAAAGAAATCGAAATCGAATTTCAAAAATTCTGCAAATTTGAAGGGAAGGAATAATAAAAAACATTCAATTATCAATCTCAGCATTCGGCAATCCGCAATCAGCAATCAGCAATTTGCAATCAACAATCGTAATTCCTATTGCGCTGATCAATTTGACACATTTTCAATAACAGCCGCATATCCCTGCCCCACCCCTACGCACATTGTAATTAGCGCATATTTTTTCTTTTGAAGTTGAAGCTCCAATGCCGCAGAATAAGCAATCCGCGTTCCCGTAACGCCCAGCGGATGGCCAATGGCGATGGAACCACCGTTTGGGTTGATGCGCGGGTCGTCATCTTTCAAACCCCATTCGCGTATGCAGGCCAGGACCTGTGAGGCGAAGGCTTCGTTTAATTCAATCACGTCCATATCTTCCATTTTCAAACCGGCTTTTTTCAATGCTTTGTTGGAGGCTTCCACCGGACCGATGCCCATAATGCGTGGCTCCACGCCAACTACTGCGGAAGAAACAATTCTTGCCATTGGCTTCAAATTGTATTTTTTTGCGGCATCTTCGGAAGCAATTATCGTTGCGGCAGCCCCATCATTCAACCCCGAGGAATTTCCCGCCGTAACACTTCCATCTTTTTTGAACGCTGGGCGCAGTTTGGCCAATACTTCTTTGGTGGTCTCGGGACGGATAAATTCATCTTCGGAAAAAATAATGGGGTCTTTTTTGCGCTGCGGAATTTCCACAGATACGATTTCCTTTGCCAACCGTCCATTTTGTCGGGCTTTTGCGGCCTTCATTTGTGAATTGTAAGCAAAGACATCTTGGTCTTCCCTTGAAATATTATACTTTTCAACTAAATTTTCGGCAGTGTTGCCCATTCCGTCAGTTCCATACATTTCCTCCATTTTGGGGTTTATGAACCGCCATCCGAAACTGGAATCATACATTTTGGCATCTGTCCCAAAAGCAGAGGATGGTTTTGCAATTACGTATGGGCCACGCGTCATATTTTCTACTCCACCGGAAATAAATAAATCGCCGTCGCCAGCTTTTATTGCGCGATTGGCGTGGATGATCGCCGAAAGCCCGCTGCTGCAAAGCCTGTTTACGGTTTCCCCTGGAACCGTAACTGGCAATCCCGCTAAAAGCGATGCCATTCGCGCCACATTCCGATTGTCTTCCCCAGCTTGATTTGCGCAGCCTAAGATTACATCATCGTACGCTTCTTTAGGGATGTTTGGATTTCTTTTTACGATTTCAGCAATTACCAATGCCGCCAAATCATCAGTTCTTATAGTGCTTAACGTGCCTTGGTAGCTGCCAATTGGTGTTCGTATTCCGTCTATTATATATGCGTCTTTCATTCTAAGTTTTATTCTAATTTAAAATTTCCGAAAAGGTATCGCCTTGCTTTATATCACCAGTTTTATAGCCTTTCATAAACCATTTCATACGTTGTTCTGAGCTTCCGTGGGTAAAACTATCGGGCACCACATCGCCTTGGGTCCTCTTTTGAATAGCGTCATCACCCACTGCGTTGGCTGCACTCAATGCCTCTTCAATATCACCTTCTTCCAAATATTCTTGGTTGTAATGTGCCCAAAGTCCTGCGTAAAAATCGGCCTGCAGTTCCAAAGCCACCGATAATCTGTTGGCTTCACTTCTGTTTTGGCGTTGCAATTGGGTTACTTTTTGCGATGTTCCCAACAACGTCTGCACGTGATGCCCTATCTCGTGGGCGGTAACGTAGGCTATGGCGAAATCTCCGCCCTTAGCGCCAAATCGAGTTTTCAATTCGTCAAAAAATGCCAAGTCCATATATACTTTTTGATCGGCAGGGCAGTAAAACGGGCCTGAAGCTGAGCTTGCATTTCCACAGGCAGTACTTACAGCATCTGTAAATAAAACCATTGTGGGTTCTTTATAATCGCCAATATTATTTTGGGCAAAAATCTGGTTCCAAACATCTTCTGTATCGGCCAAAACGGTAGCCATAAAATTGCCCATTTCTTTTTCCTGGGCGGTAAGTTCCCGTTGTTCGGTTTGCTGGACAGTCTGGCTGTTTCCTAATTGTTCAACGATAGGGGCAAGTTGTTGCCCGGTTTCGCCACCGAAAAAATTTAGAGCTAGAACGATTATTGTTACTACAATTCCGCCACCTGCGGCCAGTTTGCCTTTGCTCATTCCCCGGCGATCGTCCAAGTTTCCGCTTTGTCTTCTACCTTGCCATTTCATAATTTCTATGTTTTAGTTAATTAATTTTGAATTTGAAATTATTCCCAGTCTTTACTGGTTCGATACACTACGCCTTTGAAAAGAGCTACTAGCTCATCGCCACGCTTTACTTCAACAATATTGAACCCCAATTTATTCCCTACTTTTTCAATCACAGATTCTGCTGTTAAATAATCGCCCTCGTTCAACGCTTCAATGTGATTGATTGAAGTTTCAATAGAAACCGCATATTTTCCGTGGGTATTCGCTGCAAAGCCGAATGCAGTATCCGCCAAACTATAACTTATCCCGCCGTGGGCTTTGTTCATACTGTTTAGCATTTCCTTTCGTACTGTCATCGCCACCTTGCATCTACCTTTTTCAACTTCCAATATTTCGATGCCGAGCCATTGGCTGAAAGCATCCTGACTAAGCATTTTTATTGGTATTTTTTCAGCTTCGAGCATTTAAAAGAAGGTTTTGTTTTCTCGGTTCATTTTCCGCAACAAAGGCGAACAACGATACCTGTCCTCGTGATATTCATCGTAAAGTTCGTCCATTTTTTTTACACACCAATCCATTCCCTTTTCATCGGCCCAAGCCAATAGGCCTTTGGGATAGTTTACGCCTTTTGTCATTGCGTTGTCGATATCCTCTGCCGAAGCGATGTTCCAAAACAGGGCGTCTGCGGCTTCGTTTATTAGCATTACGAGGATTCGATTAAAAATTTGCTCTGCCTTTTCGGAATCAAAATCGCCTTCCCCTGCGCTCAGGATGACACCGTCTGAATAATTATAATACCCCTTTCCGCTCTTTCTTCCCAAATAACCAGCTTCGGCAAAACGTTTTTGGGTGAAGGAAGGTTTGTAGCGCGGATCGTAATAGAATGCCTGAAAAACCGTTTCGGTTACGGTGTAATTTACGTCGTTTCCAATAAAATCCATCAGTTCAAAGGGACCCATTCTGAAACCGCCGATTTCCTTCATTGCGGTGTCAATTTCAGCAAATGATGCGATTCCTTCTTCATAAATGCGAAGGGCTTCGCCGTAAAATGGACGGGCTACGCGGTTCACAATAAAGCCGGGGGTATCTTTTGCAACGGCAACAATTTTTCCCCAATCGGTAATTGTTTTTACTGAAATTTTTAAGGTTTCTTCGGAAGTTTGGACGGCTGGGATAACCTCAACCAATTTCATTAAAGGTGCTGGATTGAAAAAGTGAATCCCGATGCAGCGCTCTGGTTTCTGAAGGGATGAAGCGATTGATGCTATCGATAAAGAAGAAGTATTTGAGGCAATGATGCAATCGTCGCTCACAAATTTTTCGAGGGTCGAAAACACATTCTTTTTAATGTCGAGATTTTCAACTATCGCTTCGATGGTCAAGTCGGAATCCTTTAATTCCTTTAGGGAATTGACATATTTTATATTGTTTTGGATGCGCTGTTTTTCTTCGGAATTGATTTTTCCTTTTTCCAACAAACGGTCCATTATTTTTTCCAAATCTGCTTTGGCTTTTTGCAACGCTTCGGTTTTTGTATCGTACAATTTTACTGAGCAACCTGCCGTGGCGGCTACTTGTGCTATGCCGCTTCCCATCGTTCCTGCGCCTATTATTCCAACGTTTATTGTTGATTTTTGATTTTTGATTTTTGATTTTTGAAGTGTCATAAATTTAACTTTTTAATTTTAAAGAAGCCGTTTTAATACTTGCAACAAAAATCGAAATCAGTTCATTGTTTTCTTTCAACAAAATATCAAGTTTATTATTATCTTGAATCAGAGACGCTCCTTTTTGTATTCTCATATTTACCAAACATTCCCGTAACTCTTTCAAACATATTTTTAATTTATGAAGAAAATCCCTCATAGATTCTCCACTCTTTGCCTCAGCGTAATTCAGCACTACCGATGTTGCAGATCGAATTAATTGTTTTGCCAAATGTTCAGATCCAAATGAATTATCAACAGTTTTGCAAACCAAAATTGCATCAATCGCAAACCGAATCAGTCTTTCCTCAAGTTGGTTTGGTTTCATAATTTTTAGGATTATAATGTACCTTCCTATTTCAAAATCAACAATCAGCAATCAGCAATCAACAATCATTTTCCTTTAAAGTTCGGTTTCCGTTTGTTTATAAACGCATCAACACCCTCGGCATAATCTTCGCTTTGGGCCGATTCTATTTGAAGTTTGCTTTCCAGATTGAGTTGTTCTTCCAAAGAATTCTGCATTGAATTGTTCAGCAATCGCTTTGTCAATCCTAAGGCTTTGGTGGGCATATTTGCCAAAATGGAAGCAATGTTGTTCACCTCTTCCATAAAATTTTCCGGCGTAACTACTTTGTAAACCATTCCCAGTTTTTCAGCTTCCACGGCAGAAACCTTATCGCCCAACATCATCAACGCCGAAGCCTTTTGGAACCCAATCAACCGCGGCAAAAAGAAAGTCCCGGCGCTATCGGGCACCAACCCGATTTTACTGAAAGCCTGAATAAAACTGGCATTTTCGGAAGCGACGACCACATCGCAGGCCAAGGCAATATTTGCTCCGGCGCCTGCGGCCACGCCATTGATAGCGCCGATGATTGGTTTTTCAATTTTTCGGATTCGGGATATAATAGGATTGTAGTGTTCCTCAAGAATTTTTTTGAAACCGGGGTTTAATTCCGGGGAAGTGACTTCCTTTAAATCCTGACCGGCACAGAAAGCCTTTCCCCTTCCGGTGAGTACGATTGCGCGAACTTCTGGATTTTTTTCGCAGGCATCCAATTCGTCTTGTAACAACAACGCCATTTCGCGATTGAAACTGTTGAAAACTTCGGGGCGGTTGAGGGTTAGGGTTGCGACTTTATTCTTAATATTTTTTAAAATCATATTTCATTTATAGTTGATTGTCGATTGTTGATTTATGATTTTTGAAGTTTATTTCCCTTCTGCAATCTGCAATCATTAATCGACAATCGTTAATTCATTTTAGACATTTAAAGTAGTCAAACGGCTCTTGGCAATCATCACATTTAAACAAAGCTTTGCAGGCCGTGGAACCAAACTGGCTTACCAAATGTGTATTCTTGCTTCCACATTGGGGACATTTTACCAGTTTCTTATTACCCAATAAAACATCTTTATCGTGCGATTCCGAAAGCGGACGGGCAATGCCGTATTCCTCCATTTTTTGAAGACCTTCTTCCGAAATCCAATCTGTGGACCAAGCAGGAGATAGAACCAACTCAACTTCTACTTTTTTTCCCATTTCTGAAAAAGCAGCTTTTAAATCGTCGGCAATTACGTCCATTGCCGGGCAACCGGAATAGGTTGGTGTGAGTTTTATTTTTACTACGCCGTCTACTTCAATCGCTTCGCGAATTACACCCAAATCCAAAACCGAAAGCACGGGAATCTCAGGATCTGAAACGGTTTTCAGAACAGGAATCAAATTTTCTTGTATGTTCGGTTTTTCTGTAAGTGTCATCATTATTGAAGATTGTCGATTTTTGATTGCAGATTTTTGAAGGTATTATTCTTTCATCAATCAAATATCAGAAATCAACAATCACTAATTTTTTACCATTGCATATTCGGGTACGTTCGCTGCATATATTGCAAATCTGCCAACAAATAGCCCATATGCTCCGTGTGAACGCCCTCCTTTCCACCTTTGGTGAAATATTTATTTTCGGGAACTGTTAGGGTTGCTTCCTTTAAAACTTCGGAAACTTCCTCGTAATATTTTTCTTTAAAAGTTGAAACATCAATGCCAATTCCTTCTTTTACAGCCTGCTTTTCAGCTTCAGTCATATAGAAAAGTTCATCCGTAAATCGCCAGAGGTCATCAATTGCTTCCTGCATTTTTGCGTTACTTTCCTCGGTGCCGTCGCCTAAACGTTTTACCCAATCGGAAGAAAATCGTTTGTGGTAACTCACTTCTTTAATTCCTTTTTTGGCAATGGCGGCCAGCGTTTCATCGGGACTATTTTGTAACTTCTCTATCAACATAAAATGGTAAACATCGAAGAGAAACTGACGCCCGATAACATAGCCGAAGTGTGTGTTTGGCTGTTCCACCAACAGACAGTTTTTGTATTCCCTTTCAATTCTTAGGAAGGCAATATCATCTTCAGTTTTATTTTCATCGGAAATCTTTGCGGCATATTGGTAATAGCTTCGGGTCTGGCCTAGCAAATCCAGAGCAATATTGGTTAGGGCAATATCCGTTTCCAAATTTGGGCCATGGCCGCAGAGCTCGCCCAAGCGCTGGGCTAGGATTAAGGAGTTGTCTGCTATTATGAGGATGTAGTGGTATAATTTCATTGAACTTGAACTTGAACTTGAATTTGAACTTGAATTTGAACTTGAACTTGAGTTTAGCGACATTATTACTGATTATTTTTTATAAGTGTAACCACAATTCTAATTAATTGATCGTTTTCGTCAATCAATGGTTTTATAATCTCAGAAGCCAACAGTCCGGCTTTCCTTTGAATATTCAAATTTCTGTTGCATTCCCTGAGTTATTTTAAACAAATTGAAAGTTTGAAAGATTTGTCTTTTGAAGTTACTGCGCCTAACACTTCTCCATAATTCAAAGCTGTTGAGCAAGCAGAACGGATTAATTGCTTTGCCAAATAGTCTGCGGCAAAACTTAAAGGTTGTTTATTGTAAATTTTAATTATTTCAGCGGCAAAATCTTCCAGCCTTTCGCTCAAATCGTATTTTTTTGCACTTAAAAAATCATTTTCCCCCATCGACGTTAATTCCATTTTCAGATTCAAATTCAAGTTCAAGTTCAATTTTACATATGCTTCACCTCATCCGGCAAATCATAAAAAGTGGGGTGGCGATATACTTTGTCCTGCGCAGGCTCAAAAAGTTCGCCATTATCAGCGGGATTGGAGGCTGTAATATGTTTGCTTTCTACCACCCAAATGCTCACGCCTTCGTTTCGGCGCGTGTAAACATCGCGGGCATTTTCCAATGCCATTTCTGCATCGGCGGCGTGGAGGCTCCCGAAGTGGCGGTGCTCCAATCCGTTTTTACTGCGGACAAATATTTCCCAAAGGGGCCAGTTTTTCTTTTCGGACATGAGATATTGTATTTGAGATGTGAGAAGTGAGATTTAGACGCTTTTCTCACGTCTCATATCTCACGTCTCACGTCTATTTAACTTGCTTTCGCTACTTTTCTATTTGCGTTCTTTTCCGCATAAGCCATTGCGGCATCGCGAACCCATTCGCCATTGTTCCATGCGTTCACCCGGGCGCTCATCCGTTCTTTATTGCACGGGCCGTGGCCTTTTACCACTTGCCAGAATTCATCCCAATCAATTTCACCGAAATCATAATGTCCGGTTTCTTCATTAAATTTCAAGTCCGGATCCGGAATTGTAAGTCCCAGCAAATCTGCTTGCGGCACGGTCTGGTCTATAAATTGCTGACGAAGCTCGTCGTTACTTTTACGTTTCAATTTCCATTTCATGGATTGCTCGGTGTGAACCGATTCCGCATCGGTTGGGCCCAACATCATCAAACTTGGCCACCACCAACGGTTCAGCGCATCTTGCGCCATGGCTTTTTGTTCTTCAGTACCGCGACAAAGCGTTAACATAATTTCAAAACCTTGTCTTTGATGAAAACTTTCTTCCTTGCAAACACGTACCATCGCTCTTGCATACGGGCCAAAAGACGTATTGCAAAGCGGTACCTGATTGATGATCGCGGCACCGTCAACCAACCAACCAATGGCGCCCATATCGGCCCAAGTGATTGTTGGATAATTGAAAATGGAAGAGTATTTTGCCTTCCCGGAATGTAATTGTTCGTATAGTTCATCGCGGGAAACTCCCAAGGTTTCACAAGCAGAATATAGATATAATCCGTGTCCAGCTTCATCCTGTACTTTTGCAAGCAACGCAGCTTTTCTTCGTAATGAGGGGGCCCGGGTAATCCAGTTGCCTTCAGGAAGCATCCCAATAATTTCGGAATGGGCGTGCTGACTAATCTGCCGAATGTGGGTCTGTCGGTATTTCTCCGGCATCCAATCCTTTGGCTCTATTTTTTCATCGCGCGCAATGCGGGCTTCGAAAATTTCTTCTAGGTTTTTCACTTCTTTTTCACTCATATCTTTAGCTTAAGGCTGTAAGCTTAAAGCTTAAAGCTGTTATACATCAAAATCTACTTTCACTTTTTCGGAAGTTGGAACTGCTTGGCAACTCAATACAAAATTTTGCGCCACTTCTTTTTTTTCCAAAGCGTAATTTATTTTCATCTCCACACTGCCTTCCAAAACTTCGCATTTGCAAGTGCTGCAAACTCCACCTTTACAGGCGAAGGGCAAATCGGCACCAGCGGCCAGGGCGGCATCGAGAATGTTGTCAAAATCCTTTGTCATTGTAAATTGAAATTCCTTTCCTGCATCCACAATGGTCACCTCCACACCTTCAACATTTTGTTGCGCCAAGCGTTCGGCACGTTTTTTATCTTCTTCGGTCAATCCGGTTACGAACAGTTCAAAATGAATCAACTCTTTTGGCAAACCTGCTTCTACCAAATAATTGCTCACGTAGCTCACCATTTCTTCGGGCCCGCAGAGGAATACTTCACTGGTATCTGGAATGTCGATAAAGGTTTTGGTCAAAACCCGCATCTTTTCATCATCAAATCGCCCGTTGAAAAGTTCGATGTCGCGGCGTTCCTTTGTAAGGAAATAATAGATTTCCAATCTGCCAAAATATTGGTTCCGCAACTGTTCCAAAGCTTCCTTAAAGATAATGGATTTCGCCGTTCTATTCACATAAAACAGCTTGCAAGTTGCCTTTGGCTCCAATGCTAAATGAGTTTTGATCATTGAAAGCACGGGTGTAATACCGCTTCCGGCCGCAAAAAACAAATAGTTTTTGGCTTTTTCAGGCTCAACTTCCACGCCAAACATTCCGCTTGGCTCCATAATCTCCAGCGTATCGCCAGCCTGTAACCTTGAATTTACAAAAGTTGAAAACTTGCCGCCCGGAATGGTTTTTACAGCCACTTGCCATTGCTTATCAATAGGGCTGGAGCACAAGCTGTAGGAACGGCGGGTGTCCTCGCCATCTATATCGGCCTTTAGGGTTAGATGCTGGCCTTGTCGAAAATTAAAATTGGCCGCTAATGTAGGTGGAATATCAAAGGTAATTACCGAACAGGTGTCGGTTTCTTTGTAAACGTCCTTTACTTTTATTTTATGGAATTTCGCCACAAACTGGAATTAAAATGAAACACAAAACTACTGCTTTTGCTTTTAGCCGCAAGATACAAAAAATAGGCCTCTATCGCTTTGGAAACCTGCCGGGTCCAAGCTACTTTTGACCAATGGAAATAAACATTGAAACCAACGAATTGTTGGACCGGCTGCCTCCGCATTTAAAACAGTACATTAAACCACAGAATTATGAGCAGTACACGCCCATAAACCAAGCGGTGTGGCGCTACGTAATGCGCAAAAACGTGGACTATCTTTCAAAAGTTGCCCACGAAAGTTATGTGGAAGGCCTCAAAAAAACGGGGATTTCCATTAATGAAATTCCTTCCATGTACGGTATGAACCGCATTTTGAAGGAAATTGGCTGGGCCGCGGTGGCGGTTGATGGCTTTATTCCGCCCAATGCCTTTATGGAATTTCAGGCGTACAAAGTGCTTGTTATTGCCAGCGACATCCGCCAATTGGAAAACATTGAATACACCCCGGCCCCCGATATCATCCACGAAGGTGCCGGCCACGCCCCCATTATTGCCAGTCCCGATTACGCGGAATATTTAAGGCGTTTCGGCGAGATTGGTGCCAAAGCAATTTCCAGCGCGCATGATATTGAAATGTATGAAGCTGTTCGGGAGCTATCAATTTTAAAGGAAAGCCCACCCCCCAGCCCCCTCCCGAAGGGAGGGGGAGTTTTAACTCCTCAACAACAGGAATATTTACAAAAAATTGAAGCGGCAGAGGCCCGTGTGGAGGAACTTCAAAATAAAAAAGTGAAACCTTCAGAAATTTCACTGATTCGAAATTTGCATTGGTGGACCGTGGAATACGGCTTGGTCGGTACCGTTGAAAATCCAAAGATTTACGGAGCCGGACTCCTTTCCTCCATTGGCGAAAGTGTTTGGTGTATGAAAGAGGAAGTGAAAAAAATTCCTTACTCAATTGATGCCGCTTATCAAGATTTCGACATTACGAAACCGCAACCGCAACTATATGTTACGCCCGATTTTGCCTATTTGCAGGAAGTTCTGGAGGAATTTGCAAATACCATGGCAGTCCGGAAAGGCGGGTGGCGCGGTTTAAAAAAACTTATAAAATCCAAACAGCTCGGGACTATTGAAATTAGTACGGGACTTCAAATTAGCGGCCGTTTCAACAGGATGATCAAAAGTGAAGATAACGAGGTGGTGTATTTTGAGACCGAGGGCGAAACCGCCCTTTCCTATCGCGAAAAGGAATTGATTGGCCATGGAATCACACGCCACAAGAGTGGTTTTAGATCTCCTTTGGGGAAATTGAAGGGAATCAATCTCGCTATTGAAAATATGGGGCCACGCGATTTGCAGGCCTATAATTTTTACGATGGCAAGCCTATTGAATTTGAATTTGAAAGCGGAATAACCGTAAAAGGCTTGAACATTACCGGTATGCGGAATCTGCGCGGCGAGCTTATGCTGATCCAGTTTACCAATTGTACGGTAGCCTATAAAGATGAAATTTTGTTTTCCCCAGAAATGGGCGATTTTGATATGGCCGTGGGCAAGGAAATTATTTCTGCTTTTGCGGGCGCGGCCGATTTTAATTCATTCCCCATTGAACACCACAAATCTACTTCCGAAACCATCAGGGTTTCCCTTTCGGAAAAAGAAAAGAAATTGAACGCGCTCTATCAATCGGTAAGGAACATTCGCAGTTCTAAGAAAATTGACTTACAAAGCCTTCAACAAATCTTTATACCCTTAAGAGAAAGCCACGTTGAAGATTGGCTTCTTCCGCTG
This sequence comes from Aequorivita sp., assembly GCA_048265145.1. Classification (GTDB taxonomy): domain Bacteria; phylum Bacteroidota; class Bacteroidia; order Flavobacteriales; family Flavobacteriaceae; genus Aequorivita. The sequence goes on along the minus strand of JBLXCF010000007.1, from coordinate 118,582 downwards.
GAAATATTTGAACTGGTCGCAGAAAACAACTCCGCATTTTCTGACGAGGTTTTGCGCTATCTATTAAATTTGAAAAAAGAAAGGCCAAAAGTGGCCCATTTGATTGAAGCTGGATTGGAGCTTATCGATAAAGCGGAGCTAAACATTCAAGCAGATGCGGAATAAATCCGCATCGACAAATTAATTAAAAAGTTACCCGATTTCTCGGGCAGTAAACATGGGACTATTTGATTTTTTATTCGGAAACAAGACACAGAAAATACAGGATTTTAAAAGCCGCGGGGCCATCATTCTGGATGTGCGCACCAAAGGCGAATATGAGGGCGGAGCCATTCCGGGCTCTAAAAATATTCCGCTGCAAAATATTTCCTCAAAAATTGGCGAAATAAAAAAATGGAACAAGCCGGTAATCTGCTGTTGCGCCAGCGGGATGCGCAGTGCCAGCGCGGCTGGAATCCTAAAGAGCAACGGCGTAGAGGCCATGAACGGCGGTGGCTGGTTTGGTTTGAGTAAGAAATTATAAGCCCACCCGACCCTCCCGAAGGGAGGGGGAAATTTACCTATATTTTAAAGTATTGAATTTCAGTTTTTTGTAGTTTTATAATGACTAATAAATATTTGAATTTATGTATCAATACAAAGCAAAGGTTATAGACGTTTATGACGGCGATACCATTACCGCGATGGTAGATTTGGGATTTTACCATTACCAGCAAATGAAATTTCGACTTTACGGAATCAACACCCCCGAAATTCGCGGCGAGGACCGGGACCGCGGCATTGCCGTTCGCGATATTGTTCGCGCCATGATTCTGGACAAGGAAGTTATCATAAATTCCTATAAGGACAGGCAGGAAAAATATGGCCGCTATCTCGCAAATATTATTATTGGCGATCTGGACCTAAACCAATGGTTGGTTCAAAACGGACACGCAGAAGAATATATGCTATAACCTAAGTTGCTGCAGTTCGTCTTCACTTTTAACTACCTTCGAGTTGTATTGAAGCGTCCAGCCCAGGGAATTGGTGAGAATGTAAATCTTTTGAAGCTCGGAAATTAGCCTGTTTTCAGCGTTCGTTCGCAGTTCGGATGCTTCAATTTTCTTTCGTAACGATTTTTCGATCCGGCTTTTTATTTTGTTGTAATCCGCAGCAGTGAACTGGTTGAGATAGTCCTGCGTAACATCGTAATATTGAATATTTGGGTTTATGGACAGTTCGGGCTCGGGAATATTCGTAATGGTCACTGTTTTTGTGGCCTGGTCTATTTGGGTTTCCACCTTGCTCAAATCGTATGAAATATTCGCGGTAGCGTTCACGACGATCAATGCTTTTTTACGTGCGTCGAAAAGGCCATACATCAAGTCCCGGCTGTCGTTATAGGTAAAAACTTGCGCATAACTTCCTTCGGTAACGATCAGTTTCCCAACGTTTTTCAGTTCCTTTTGGATGAGGGCCGTGTTGGCTTCAAGAATTTCGCGGTTTTCCTTTTGGTTTTCACAATACCGCAGGCCGAAAACGATTACAAACGCAATGATGATTCCGAGAAATATATTTCGCATGGGAGCAATTTTTATGGGAAAGATATAAAAAAAACATCCCTCCCCCAACCCCTCTTTTCAAAGGAAGAAGTGCTTTTTTTACAGTTCATATTTTATTACAAACATCACAATCCGCGGCATCACGAAATACTGCGAAGTGGTGTTAAATTGGTCGTTGAAACTATCGTTATTGATAGATTCGGAATCGAGTATATTGGTGGCGCGCACCGAAAATTCCCAAGGGCTGTCGCCGTTTTGGTAATAAAGATTTGCGTTGAAGAAAGAGTAGCTGTTCTCTATCGTTTTGGCATCGTTCGTATAATTGTAATAATCCCACTCGGCAAAAAGATTGAAGTTTTTCAAAAACCGAATATTCACGTTGGCATAGGGCCGGTTCGTAAAAAATAGTTGGGTGGAACCGCCGTTGTCGTAATCGTTTTTCATAAATCTGTAGCCTACCTCAAAATTTGGGAAATTTTTGAAATTGCTCAAAACACTGGCGTTGTAATTCTGCGTAAAACTTTCACTCGCGCGGATTTCTCCGTTTATAATGTTGTTGGTCTTGCTCAGGAAAACGGCCGCATCCAGTTTGAACTGTACCTTTTTGATTGTTTTGCTGAACCGTCCCACGGCCGAAAACGTTTCGTCGGGAAAATCGCTGTCAAAATTAATCGCCGTGCTCACCTGGCTAATGCCCACCAAATCCGTATCGGTCTTGATGGCATCGATGCGTCGGGTATAGCTTAAATTTCCGCCAATGTTGGTGTAGTTGAAAAGATTAAAACTGAAATAGGTTAAATTATAACTGTGCGAAAGCGAATTTTCCAGCTCCCGATTTCCCCGGAAAAGACGGTTGTAATTATTGAAAACGTAGGCTTCGGCATAATTGTTCACATCGCTATATTCTGATGTAATGCCATAATTGAACCGCAGATTTTCACTTTTCTTCAATTCCCAAACCACGTTTACGTCGGGCAAAACCCTCCAATCGTTTTGGGTGGAAGTGGCGCCCAATTGCTCGTTTTTCAGATTATAATTGTGAAGCGTTACCCCGGGATTAAAGATGAATTTCCCACTTTTCAGTTTATAGTGAAGCCCTAAAAAAGCATCGGTAAATGTGTAAGTTACATCATTGTTGAAATCGGACTCAGTGAAATCATTTTGGCTGCCGTTGTTCAAAATCTGAAATATCCCGGAATTGAAATTTTGGCTACTGAAGGAAGTTCCAAGGGTGAAATTCAAATTGCTCACATTGTTGAGCACATAGTAATAATCAACCTTTGCATCCAGCTTGTTGCTTTTCACGATTTTGTTTTGGTTGATGTTATATCGGTCCGATTGCTCCAAAGGGGCAAACGTATCGGCATCGCTATTGAAGGGATCCATTTCGTCTATTTCCGTGAAAACGCCGCGAAAAGGAACATCATCCTGCACGGCTTGATAAAACGGGTCCTCGTTTTGGTACAAATGCTGTATTTCCGCCGCAAAAATATTTTTATCGTTTAAAGTATAATACACATTCGCCGTATGATTGATGGAAAAAGGCTCGTTTTCCTTCACTTCCGCAATATCGTTTTGGTTGCCTTCAACAATGGAAATGGTAGCGTCGTCCTCGGTTTGCTTTGAAGTTTTGATGAGTGCGTCATAATCCAGCTGAAAATTCACATTGGGTTTATACGTACTGCTCAATTTCAACATGGCCAATTTGTTGCGCTGGTCGTTATTCGTACTAGTGTTTTCGGTGATTCCTTCTTCAATAAACTGCCGAATGGAATTGTTTACGATGTTCGTTTTATTATCGCTCAAAATGCCAAAACCGCTAATGTCCAGCTTGTCATTCACCGCATAACTGAAATTTGCGGCCAAGAACTTTGCGTCGATATTTTTTGCGCGGTCGTTCTGCGAAACCGCAAAGCCGAGGTCGCTATCGCTAATCCGGAAACTGGTGCCACCGCCCTTGTTGAAATTTTTAAACCCGCCCGTAAAGTTGAAATAATCGCGAAACGTAAAAGGCACTTCGCCAATATTGTTGAAATCGGTTATCACGTTTATACTGTATTTTGGGCTGTAATAGAAAAGTTTTGGGTGTGCCAAATACCTGCCGTTTTCTTCCCCATATTCGTCCGCAAGTCCCGCGCCCGCCGTAACTTCCCCGAACCAAAAATTTTTCTTTCCTTCCTTCAGTTTTATGTTTATGGCCACGTTGTCGCGGTCGTTTCCGAGGCCGCGCATTTGGTCCACTTCGTTATAATTTCGAAGCACTTCTACTTTATCCACGGCATCTGCGGGAATATTTTTGGTGGCCAGTTTGCTGTCGCCATCAAAGAAATCCTTGCCTTCCACCATTACTTTTGAAACGGTCTTTCCCTCCACCTGTATTTCGCCTTCGTCGTTTACCTCAACGCCGGGAAGCTTTTTCATCACGTCGCCCAGCTTTCTTTCGTCACCATTTGTAAAGCTGTCCGCGTTGTAAACTATGGTATCGCCCTTTACGGTTACGGGCATTTCATACACAATTTCCACATCGTCCAGTTGGTTTTCCTGCGGATTTAAGATGAAATCCAAATCGATATTTTCGGCATCGGCGGGCACATTTACGGTTTGTTCCTTGGTTTCGTAACCCAGAAAACTTGCTCGCAAAATGTAGGTATTGCCTTTGGGAAGGTCTAATTGGTACCGGCCTTGGTGATTGGTAATTCCGTAGGATTCCGTGGCGCCGGAGGATTTTATGGATGCTATTACATTGGCAAATTCGAGCGGATTGCCAATGCTGTCCTTGATGGTGCCTTTTACCTTGATGCTTTGGGCGGAAAGGGAACAGCAAAAAATGCAGGAGATGATAATTAGTGTTCTATTCATTTAATGTTTTAAACTAATTTAAACGCTGCGTCCTCTGCGTCTTTGCGGTAAAATTTACACCGCAGAGGCACAGAGGAAGCGATGAAGTTTTAATATTATCCTCCAAATCCACCGCGACGGCCATTGCCGCCCCTATTCTGAAAATTCTCTCGAAGCTCTTCCGTTTTTTCCTTTACGATTTTGGTGTATTCCTCACGGCTTACCTTGGTACCTTTTTTGGGCGGTTCAATCTTTTCGGCCTCTTTTGGGTTCATCACTATTTTGGAACATAAAAGCGTGGTTCTGTAAACGTTCAATTCCAAAATAAGTCCGGGCAGCCCGCCAAATTCCCCGGGCCCATTGCTTACCGGAATCTGTGGTGTAAACCAAGCGGTAACTTCCAGCTCTTTTGGTATTTCTATCATATCCAAGGGATCCTCCGTGGCCGTAGAGTCCTTTGTTTGTTCAGCTTTTTCATCTTCCTCCTTCTTTTTTGGGCGCGCCATACTGAAATCGTTGGGGTCAATTTTTTTTATTGCCGTTGCCTTAAACGCTACATACTGCCCAATGGTCTTGGATTCCTTGGTTATGGTCCATTCCAACTGCGGAATGGTGTCCACGATCAAAAACTGCTTGCCGAAAAATTCGTTTTCCTCAATCAGTTGGCCGGTTTTAAGATTTTTGTATTGGGGCCCGGGGGTGTAGCTGCTCATCATCATCTTAAAACCGGGATTCATCGGCGCGGCATCCAGCACTTCTTGTTCTTTATAGATGGATTCATCTTTATTGAAGGTTAGCACATAGGTTTTTTCCAGCATACCCTTCATTTGTTGCGCGATCATCTTTTTCATTTCCTCGGTAAGTTGCTGGTTGGTGTCAAAGGCGTCCAGATCTACCGTGGTTTTCGATTCATAAAAGGCTTGTCCGCTGATGTTTTGGGCACTAACGCCGAAGGCAGAAAGCAGGATTAAAATCAAAATATATCTTTTCATAAATAGTTAGTATGTTCAGGTCAAATGTAATCTACTTTGACCTAAATGTTTAAAATTAATTTAATTTGTTTGAACAAATACACTCCACAACCCTAAGACGATCCATCGCATAATCTGTTACATTCTTTTTCGTTTAAATAAAACCCCATTTTTGTAACTTGTTCCCCTTATGAAACAGCTCATCTTTTACTTTCTGCTCCTTTGCCAAACCTGTCTTGCCCAAAGTGTTGCTTTTGAGAGCAAAATTCCATTTACAGCAGACCGTTTTATCGGTATTGATAATTACAAAAACAGTTATTTCATAAAAGATCGGGAAGTACACAAACAAGGCCCGGACGGCAACTTTCTTTTCAACGACCTGCAATTGGGGCGAATAACTTCTGTTGACATAATCAATCCTTTAAAAGTAGTGGTATTTTTTCAGGATACAAACACCGTGGTTTTGCTGGACAATAAACTGAGCGAGATCCAGCGTATCAACTTCAACAACCTGCCACAATTTTTGAACGTGAGCACTGCCACCAATGCCGGTAGCAATAGTCTGTGGCTTTTTAACGTGGATACCCAGCAGTTGGAACGCTATAATTACAGCGCCAAAATGCAAACGGTAGTCTCGCAACCCTTTCCCGGGAAACTGCTTTCGCAGGCCAGCAATTTCAATTATTGCTTCACTTTAACCGAAAAAAAATTGCGCGCCTTCAACAGCTACGGAAGCATGCTGAATGAAGCTCCCTCGGAAGGTTATGAAAAAATTATTCAGCAGAACGAAAACCTGATAGCACTGAAGAAAAACACGCTCTATTACCTTCCGGATTTCGCGCGAAAAGATCCGACGGCCGCCCATGAAACCGTGCGGCTGCAGCTGCCCGAATTAACTATGAAAGACTTGCAGCTTACAAATGATTTCCTGTATATTTATGACGGCGAAAATTTGCACACTTTTAAACTAACCCTTCCAACCCAAGATTAACTATGCACGTTGCAATTGCAGGAAATATAGGTTCCGGAAAGACTACACTCACCCGCTTACTTTCAAAACATTACAAATGGCACGCCCATTATGAGGACGTGGAGGACAACCCCTATCTGGACGATTTCTACAACCAAATGGAGCGTTGGTCCTTTAACCTTCAGATCTACTTTTTGAACAGCCGCTTCCGCCAGATTCTTGAAATTCGCGAAAAGGGAAAGAACGTAATCCAGGATAGAACCATTTACGAAGACGCCTATATCTTTGCGCCAAACCTGCACGCCATGGGTCTGATGACCAACCGCGATTTTGAAAATTACCGCTCGCTTTTCGATTTGATGGAGAGCGTTACCGAAGGACCCGACTTACTTATCTATTTACGAAGCAGCATTCCGAATTTGGTGAACCAGATCCACAAGCGCGGCCGCGATTATGAAAACTCCATCAGCATTGACTACCTAAGCCGTTTAAACGAAAGGTACGAAGCGTGGATCCACGGCTACGACAAGGGCAACCTTATTATTTTTGATGTGGACAACATTAATTTTGTGGACGATCCGGAGCATTTGGGCCAAGTAATCAACAGAATTGATGCGGAACTGCACGGACTGTTTTAATTTTCTACACAAAATTTGGGGGCAATTCTCGGAAAAGTAATATACCGACTGTTTTACTAATTTGCTATTTTCTGAAAATACCAGCCTTCGGGCCACAACCATATTAATATCAGTCCCGCCGCCACGGAAATCAACATGGCCACACCCAAATATTTTGACAATTGCATATTTCCCAATACCGAGGCCAGAACAACTTTAAAGACCATATTTGATATTACGGCCGTCATTATCAATTTCCAGCCAAGAGAGGCTTCAAGTCCACCTTTGATAAGCTGGGACAACGAAAGGGTGATGGCATCTTTATTTGCCAGCCCTCCAATAATTGATACCACATACAGCCCGCTATTTCCAAATTTTTCCTTTGTGAATGCCACTGCCAACAAAATCAACCCGTAAAGAATTCCAAAAAACAGGGCACTTTTGAATTGCGCCGGGTTTTTAGGCTCGGGCATTTCTGACCCTTTTTTATCCTTGTTGATGGTGTAGAACAGCGCCGCAGATAGCAAGGCCATAAAAAGAAACAATACCGCAAAAGGAAGAATTAGTTGGGGCAGTTTTTCGGGAACCACAACGCCAATTTCAATAACCACACGCACTAAGGAAACCGTTACGGCCACTAAAATCACGAAAGCCGACATTTTTCCGGCAATGCCGCTTCCCTTGGCTTGTCGGGCATAGCTCACCGTGGTGGCAGTACTGCTGATAATTCCGCCCAAAATACCGTTGGAAATCATTCCCGCTTTTTTTCCAAGCCATTTATAGATGAAATACCCCAAAATACTGATTCCCACTATCAAAGTAACCATCAACCAGATATTTCGCGGATTTAGGACGTTGAAAGGTCCATAGGTTTTATTGGGAAGCAAAGGGAGAATCACCAAGGAGATGCCGGCAAAGGTCATTATGGCCGCCAAATCCTTTTCCTTTAACTTATCGATAAAATTATGTAGCGTTTCCTTTACATATAGCAAAATTGCCAAAATTGCGCCTACAATCACTCCGATGATCTGACTTCCCAAAACCAAGTAGGCGCCAATGGCAAACATTAATAGAATGGCCACTTCAGTGGTTTGGCCCACGTTTGGGTTCTTGTCGCGCTTTGCCTTGATAAGATTAGCAGCAACCATAAAGGCGGTTACGGATAGCCCCAAAGCGGGAAGAATAAAAGGATTTTCAAAGTCGCGTGTCAGGAAACCTGCAATGGTACCCAACACCGAAATCAAGGTAAAGGTTCGGACGCCGGCCATCTCGTGATCCGCCTTTTCGCGCTGAAGGCCAACGAGAAGTCCAAGCCCGAACGCGATGCCCAATGTTATTAAATCTGGATTTTCCATAGCAAGGCTAAGATAGGAAATTTTTATTTTCAGCCTTGGTTTTCATAGCGGGGGACGCGCTCTGGATTCCAGTCTGGGTTATCAAAACCAGATTTCACGATTTGGATGCTTCTTAAGAATAAAAAAAACCTGTCCGATTTTTGAAAACCTGACAGGCTGGGATTTTGGGACTCAGAAATTGGTTATTCCTTATCCTTTACTTTTATTTTCATACCGTCCACATCTTTCAATTGCGCGCGCACTTCGGCTTCAGTTCCGGTGAAGGATTTTGTTTCAGTGGTTTCAACACCATCCACGGTGCGGATAATGGTTACATTGGCGGTTACCTGATCATTGTTGTTGTTTTTTAACATTTCAACCATAGTTTCGGTTTTGTTGCTCAACCCTTCGCCTTCTTCAATAGTGGTTCCGGTTTCAATATATTGAACTTGTTTTTCCGTTAGGATAATTTTGTTTCCTTTGGAATCAATAAAATAATTCATTTCTGTAGAAGCATCTTCTGGAGCGATGTTTACGTCGCCGTGGTTGCCGAGGATCGGCGCGATTACCAAACCTACCAAACAGGTAAGTTTTATTAGAATGTTCATAGAGGGACCGGATGTATCCTTGAACGGATCGCCAACGGTATCGCCCGTAACGGCAGCTTTATGTGCATCGCTACCTTTATAGGTCATTGCTCCATTTATCATTACGCCTGCTTCAAAGGATTTTTTGGCATTGTCCCAAGCGCCGCCGGCATTGTTTTGGAAAATGGCCCACATTACGCCACTAACACATACTCCAGCCATATAACCGCCAAGGGGTTCAGCCCCGAAAAGCAAACCTATAATTATGGGTGTAATAATGGTAATCAGACCGGGCAGCAACATTTCCTTCAACGCCGCTTTGGTTGAAATATCAACACACTTTGCATATTGTGGGGTACCGGTGCCTTCCATAATTCCGGGAATTTCACGGAACTGTCTGCGCACTTCCTGAACCATTTCCATGGCTGCCTTTCCGACGGATTTCATCGCCATTGCAGAAAACACAACGGGAATCATTCCGCCCACGAAAAGCATTGCCAGTACATCGGCACGGAAAATATTAATACCGTCGATACCCGTAAAGGTAACATAGGCGGCAAACAGTGCCAAGGCGGTCAGGGCCGCGGAAGCGATCGCAAACCCTTTACCCACTGCTGCCGTAGTATTTCCAACTGAATCCAGCACGTCGGTGCGTTCGCGGACTTGTGGCTCCAATTCGCTCATCTCGGCTACACCTCCTGCGTTGTCTGCGATAGGTCCGAAAGCATCAATGGCCAATTGCATGGCGGTGGTGGCCATCATTGCAGAAGCGGCCAAGGCCACTCCATAAAAACCGGCAAGCTCATACGAGCCGTAGATAGCAGCGGCAAAAAGCAACACAGAAGCAAAGGTAGATTTCATACCTACTGCCAATCCGGCGATAATATTGGTAGCAGCCCCGGTGGATGAGTTTTTTACAATGTCCAGCACCGGAGTTTTCCCAAGGCTGGTATAATAAGCAGTCACGAAGGAAATCAAAGCACCCACGGCCAGACCGATACAGGCTGACCAAAACACGTTAATGGAAGCGATGGTTTTATAGCCCTCGCCAAAAAACTTCATGTTCATTGTTTCAGGAAGCATCCAATCTATCAAGAAATAACTGGCTATTAGGGTAATGATAATTGCGGTCCAGTTTCCGGTATCCAAGGCTTTTTGGACTTGGCTTTCCCGGGCTTCATTATTTTTTATTTTTACGAAGAAAGTACCAATAATCGAGGCCAAAATTCCCACCCCTGCAATAACGATTGGCAATAGGATGGGGCCCATATTATTAAAATTATCCACAAACGGAACTTCCAAAGACATATCGCGGATTACGTAGTTACCCAACACCATTGCAGCGAGCACGGTAGCCACATAACTTCCAAAAAGGTCGGCGCCCATTCCAGCAACATCGCCCACGTTATCGCCCACATTGTCGGCAATGGTCGCGGGGTTTCGCGGATCGTCTTCAGGAATTCCAGCTTCTACCTTTCCAACAAGATCGGCACCTACGTCGGCAGCCTTGGTGTAAATTCCACCACCCACGCGGGCAAACAGCGCGATACTTTCAGCACCCAGCGAAAAACCGGCAAGAGCCTCCAACACGATGGTCATTTCATCGTAAAAATTTATGGGGTCGGTGCCAATAAACTGGCCGATAAAAAATAGGAAAAACAAACTTAGTCCCAAAACTGCAAGCCCGGCAACGCCCAGACCCATTACCGTTCCTCCGCCGAAAGAAACTTTCAACGCTTGTGGCAGACTGGTTTTGGCCGCTTCGGCAGTTCTAGCGTTCGCTTCGGTAGCAATGCGCATTCCAATATTTCCCGCAAGGGCGGAAAATATGGCCCCACAGATAAAAGCTGGCACGATCATCCAGCTGGTGGATTCCACCACTGTGGAAATGAAATAAAGCAAAGCTGCAGCAATAACCGCGAAAATCACCAAAAGACGGTATTCTGCATTAAGGAAGGCCAAAGCACCCTCTTTGATACTTTTGGATATAAACTGCATCCGGTCGCTGCCGGCAGGTTGTTTTTTTACCCAACTCATTTTCACGAGCATAAACAAAAGCCCGAGAACGGCAAGTGCAATTGGAATAAATATAATGTTCTGTTCCATTATTTAATTAATTTTAGATTGGTTTCAAATTTGCGACTGCAAAAATAAGGAATTGGTTTGGGATTCGAAACATGAAAATGACGTAGCTCAAGAATAGACGTAAGACGATAAGACTTAGGATATAAGACCAATAAAACAATTTTAGATCAGCCCTACCTTTTACGCCATACCCTCTTATGTCATACTAATTATATACTGAAATGTCCCTGCACCTCCGGCGTTTCTTTGTAGCGCTTTACGCATTGGTTGTAAATTTCAACAGCCTCTCCGGCGTCACCCCAACCACCAACGTCCACTTTCTTCCTTTCAAGATCTTTATATACCTGAAAGAAATGTTCAATCTCCCTTACCAAGTGGGGGTTGATATCAGAAAGGTTGTTGAGGCTGTTCCAGATAGGATCGGAAATGGGTACGCAGATTACTTTTTCATCGGGCCCTTTCTCATCGGCCATGTGGAAAACGCCTATGGGCTTCACCTCCATTACGCACATTGGGAAAGTGGGTTCTCCACCAAGTACGAGCACATCCAGCGGATCGCCGTCCAAGGCCAAGGTTTCCGGTATAAAACCGTAATCTGCCGGGTACATCATGCTGCTGAACAACATTCTGTCAAACCGGATTTTTCGGAGTTTAAAATCATATTCATATTTGTTCCGGCTTCCTTTCGGAATTTCTATCAGCACATCAAAAGTCTTGTCCATCTAATTTAAAATAGGGGATTACAGTAATTGGATTTGAAAAATTTCATCCTTTTTTGGAGGGCAAAAATACTGCTTTTCAAAAGAATGAAAAAGGAAGTTCTCGGACAAATATTGATATATAGTGCCCATGGCATCTTCATCTTTTGAAATGAAATTCCTGTTAAAACCGGAGGATTTCAAGTTGTTAAATATTCGTTATGGCGAAATAGCAATCCGTTCCCAAAGCAATTTTCGACTTTGGACCCCAACTTCTTGACCGCCAGTGATTTTTTATCCGTAATATAATTTCAAAAATCCAAAACAGACCGTTTCCTTCAAATTCACAAAAAGAGTTAAGTTTCGTTAAGAGCGGCAATAATGCCCACGATGATGCGCTATCATTGCTGGACGGAAAAAATATTTCCACCAATAACAAACCCTAATAATAAAATCAAACTATGAAAACAAACGTAATTTTCAAATCAATTTTGGCATTGATGTTTATAGTAGGCTTTGCCTCCTGTAGCGATGATGACAGTACAGACCCAAACCCGGATGCCGTAACCTACAACACGAAGGTTTACATTACGGATGGTCCTATTGACAATGCAGACATACAGGGTGTGTTTGTGACCATCGCAGACGTTAAACTTGACGGCAAAAGCGTTAATGGGTTTACAAAAACTACGGTAAATTTGTATGCCCTTCAAAACGGCGATACCCAAATGCTGGGTGATATCGACCTGGCTGCCAACAACTACAGCCAACTTACCCTGGTATTGGACGACCAGAGCGATGCTTCGGGAAATTCACCCGCAAATTATGTTCTTACTACGAACAATACCAAAATAGAGCTGACCGCTGAGAACAATACCGTATCAGTAACTACTGATTATGAAATCACCGCCTCAGATTCCAACGAAATTGTGATAGATTTTGACCTGCGCAAGTCCATTGTGGCCGATAGCGGAAACAGTGGCTACCAATTTGCCGGACAGGCCCAGTTGCAAAATAGCATCAGGGTGGTCAATACGCTCGAAACCGGTGCCATCATTGGAACGGCAACCAACAATACAGGAAATGAAGAGAATAAAACCGTAGCCTATGCCTATAAAAAGGGAACTTTTAATGCATCGGAAAAAGAGGAAAACGCCTCCGGGATCCGGTTTGCCAACGCAGTTACGAGTAGTGCCGTTGTAGGCAGCAACAATAGTTTCGGACTTTATTTTCTGAATGAAGGCGACTATGAGGTTCATTTTGCTTCCTACGAAGATCCGGAAAACGACGGCGTTTATGAATTTGCAGGAATGATAGAGGCCGAAGGGCAAATAGGCATAGATCTAATGGAAATTTCCGTTATGGCCAATACTGAAATCACCATCCAACTCTTGTTACAGCTCCTTTTGGGCTTGTAACCTAACTAAATAACACCTTTAAAACCTTCCTTCGGGGAGGTTTTTTAATTTAGGCCCCTTCAGAATAATGGTATCGGCAATTAACGCAACCGAAAGATAGTGCAAAAATCGGTCGCAATCGGCCCCTTGCATTGGCACAAATACACCATATAAATCCCCAGATATCTATTTACTTTTACTATCGAATGGACAAATGAAAATTTCGTGTTTTCAAGTTCCCTTGTCCATCCAAAAACCTGGCTTTGGCCTTAAACCTTTAAAATATAAATTATGGCAACAAAATTAAATCCTTATTTAAACTTCGATGGAACCTGCGAGGAAGCTTTTAACCACTACAAGACGGTATTCGGCGGCGAATTTGCCGGGCAGGGCCTTATGCGTTTTGGAGACATGCCAGGGTGCGATGAAATGCCCGCGTTGGCCGAGGAACACAAAAGCCGGATCATGCACGTTAGTCTTCCTATTGGAAATGAAATTTTAATGGGTTCCGATATCATGCCAGGATTTGGAAACGGTCCGTTCCAATTTGGCGACGCATCCTACATTAGCATTCACCCCGACACCAAAGCCGAAGCAGACTGGCTATTTAAGGAGCTGTCCGAAGGTGGTGAAATTGAAATGCCATTGGAGGACATGTTCTGGGGAGATTATTTTGGATCGTTCCGGGACCGATTCGGAATAAATTGGATGATTAATTTTTCAAAGCAACAGTATACTTAGGCTGTAGGCTGTAGACCAATAAAAAAATCCAAACATCCAGCAATCCAAAAATCAGAAACGAATAACACTTTTAAAAATGGAAAAATCGTGAGGTTCACTTCCTATTTTATGCAGGTTTGATGTAAATTAGTAGAAAATTAAACCAGTGGCTATGACAATCGTTAAAAAGTATATATACACCCCTTTCCTGATCCTGATATTGCTGAGTCTCCTTTCGGCTTGTGGCGCAGGCAAAACTGTTTCCTGCATAGACCCTTCAAAAATTAGCGATGGTCCGTGCACGATGGAATATAATCCCGTGTGCGGCTGTGACGGAAAAACATACGGCAATCCTTGTATGGCAGATCGTGCAGGACTCACTTCCTGGGCCAGTGGGGAATGTCCGGAGTAGCGGAAAATCTTCACAAGCCGGATATTCTTTCAGAAAAAAATCAAACAATTAGGGAACTAAACTGCTGGCTTTTTCTTGTTTTTCTTTGGAAAATTTCCATTTAACAGGAAATAATCCAAAGTATTGTATGGATTTTTGCTACTTTTGTTTTCCCAGCAAACCATTTTTAAATGCACTCCCAACTCTTTGCCATAATTGATGTTGAAACCACCGGCGGCGGTATAGCCGGCAACCGGATTACCGAAATCTGCATCGCGCTTTTAAGGGAGGGCGAAGTGGTCGATAAGTTTACTACCCTCGTCAATCCGGAGCGGGACATTCCGCAACACATTACCGCCTTAACTGGCATTGACAATGAAATGGTTGCCAATGCGCCACGGTTTTTTGAAGTTGCTGAAACGATAGATGAATTCACTAAAGATGCCGTGTTTGTGGCGCACAATGTAAGTTTTGACTACAACGTTATCCGTGGGGAGTTTCGGCTTTTGGGGCAACACTACAACCGAAAAAAACTCTGCACCGTCCGGCTTTCGCGCAAATTGATTCCCGGACATTTGTCCTATAGTTTGGGAAGGCTTTGCAGCACCATAAACATTCCGCACCTCAACCGCCACCGTGCTGAAGGTGATGTGGATGCCACAACGATTTTATTCCAAAGATTGCTTTCGTTGGATGAAAATTTTGAAACAATCAATTCTTTTTTGAATCCACGTTCCAAACAGGCCACGCTCCCGCCCCATATCCCATCGGAACAGATCAACGAATTGCCCGAGGAAGCTGGCATCTATCTGTTCAAAAACCAAAAACACCAAGTGATTTATGCCGGAAAGGCAAAGAATATCAAAAAGCGGGTTTTGAGCCATTTTTATGATAAAAAGACAAAGGAATACCAACTTGGGCAGGAAACGCATTTTATAGATTACGAACTTACCGGCAACGAACTTTTGGCACTTTTGATAGAATCGGAACACATTCGGAAGCATTATCCAAAGTTCAACCGTGCACAGAAATGGCCTGCTACTACCTATCAAATTATCAGCTATGAAAACCAACGCGGCATTTTTCAGCTTGCGTTGGCTAAAACAAAAGTGTTGCACGATTCGGTCAGCACTTTTTACAACCGTACCGAAGCCACGGAAAAACTGGAAGAGATCTGCGAAACTTTTAAATTGTGTCCACGTTTTTGTACGTTGCAAAGTTCTTCCGAAAAATGCTCCCACTACCGTATAAAAAACTGCGAAGGCATTTGTGAAGGTAATGAAAGCGTAACGGAATATAACCTAAAAGTGCAGGCTGCCATTGAAGCCCTGAAAGAAAACAAACCCAGCTTTGCAATACAGGGAAAAGGAAGAACGAAGGACGAAATTGCCTTTGTCTTGGTAGCCGAGGGAGAATACAAAGGTTTTGGTTTTTTTGACAGAAGCGAAGCCATCTGCAATATTGAAGATTATGA
This sequence comes from Aequorivita sp., assembly GCA_048265145.1. GTDB lineage: Bacteria > Bacteroidota > Bacteroidia > Flavobacteriales > Flavobacteriaceae > Aequorivita. The sequence continues at coordinate 102,959 of JBLXCF010000007.1, read as the reverse complement.
ACCTTTTTTGAAGTTGCAACAGGCCAGTTATCACACCCACGCCATCATTCGCAGTCATCTTAAAAAAAATGGAGAACGGAATGTGGTATACTTTAATGAACCGCTGCGGCATGCAGCAAACAGAATAAAAGTAATCAAGAAGACTTCCACCAAAGACAATATTTTCTCTGAATGGAGATAATATCCCCTTCTAGCCTCCCCTTCGAAAGGGAAGATAGTTTTTAGTTTTTTATCAGCTTATAGTTTTGAAAACAGAATCTCCCCAAAACTTGTAATTACTCGGTCTGCCTTGCTATAATCTTGATTTGCAGAATGGGGACTCTTAAAGCCCACACAATAAATATTGGCAGCTTTGGCAGCCGCAATGCCGTTGGTGGAATCTTCAATTACCATACAATTTTCGGGCGCTTCCCCAGCCAATTGGGCGGCCTTTATAAAAATTTCGGGATGTGGTTTTGAGGCTTTTAAATCGGCACCGCTAATTTTCGCCTTAAAAAACCTATCGAGGTCAAAACGTTCAAAAATCCGATTGATGTTGGGCATGGAAGCCGAAGAGGCCAGCACCAAGGTCAGGCCATTTTCATAATAATCCTTTATTAGCTCGTGGACCCCTTCTAACATGGCCAGATCAGTATCATTTTCAAAAAGATATTTAAAGTGTTTTCTTTTTGTTGAAACCAGATGTTCTGGAGTTTCGGAAAGATTGAAATGCTGACAAAGCGTTCTGCAAATGGGAAGGGTAGCCTGTCCTGTAAACGAATCATACAATGCATCGTCCACATCAATATTCACATCCTCAAACATTTTGAAGTACGCTTTTCGGTGTAATGGTTCAGTGTCTACAATAACCCCGTCCATATCAAAGAGTACGGCTTTAAGCATTTTTCTATTTTTTTTGCGAAGGTAGCATAGATTGGTGGATTATTAGATTATTGGAAGGTAGGATATTAAATTTTGGCACGTCTATATTGCAACGGCCATTCCAAATCTACTTTTAATTCTCGAGCGGCGTGAAGCGGAAAATATGGCTGACGGAGGCTTTCCCTAGCGAAGAGAATTAAATCTGCCTTTCCATCCTTTAAAATTATTTCGGATTGTTGGGCGGTTGTTATTTGGCCCACAGCTCCAGTCAAAATATTCGCTTGTTTTTTAATCTGGGCGGCGAAGGGAACTTGATAGCTGGGTTCACTGGGAATGGTAGCTGTTGGCACATTTCCTCCGGAAGAAGTATCGATTAAATCAACACCAAGCTTTTTCAGTTCAATGGAAAGTTTTACAGAATCTTCAATAGTCCAGCCGCCATCGGTCCAATCTGTTGCTGAAATTCTGACAAATAAAGGCTTTTCTTCTGGCCATTCTTTTCGAACTGCTTCGGTAACTTCCACTAAAAAACGAATTCTATTATCAAAATTGCCGCCATATTCGTCGGTCCTTTCATTTGCCAAAGGCGAATAAAACTGATGAAAAAGATAGCCATGGGCAGCGTGGATTTCAACCACATCATATCCGGCTTGTTCGGCACGGCGCGTGGCTGCAGCGTAGTCACTTTTCACTTTTTCAATTGCTTTTAAATCCATTGAAACAGGAGCAGGTTCGCCTTCCCGAAATGGCAGAGCAGAAGATGAGACCGTCTGCCAACCATTTTTACCTTCGGGCACTATTTTTCTCGCACCATCCTTCGGCAATTGGTAACTGGCTTTTCTACCGGCATGCGCCAACTGTATTCCCATTAAAGCATTTTGAGAGTGGACGAAATCCACAATCTGTTTCAATTTTTCAATATGTGCGTCTTTCCAAAGGCCCATATCGCCATGGGTAATTCTTCCTTCTGGTGAAACGGCTGTTGCTTCCTGAATTATCAATGCCGAACCGCCAACGGCGCGGCTTCCCAAATGCACAAGGTGAAAATCGTTGGCAAAGCCGTCCACGCTGCTATACATGCACATAGGCGAAACGACCATTCGGTTTTTAAAGGTTTTGGATTTTATTTTTAAGGGGGAAAAGAGGAGGCTCATCTTATATTATTTATTGTTATTTTTTATTAAGGAGTGGAAAAACTCACATTTTTTCCTTTCGGGACAAGGATTTTAAATAAATTTCAAAAATCCGAAAATACGCCTGTATTTTAAATAATCGAAATGGCCTTCGTGCTGATAGGCTTCGCGCTCAAAGGAAATGTTAAGGTAGGCTTTTCTGCGGTTGCCATATTGCAACCAACGCAGAAGGAATTCCAAGCCATACCACAGATAGAAAAAAACCAGCAGCAATTCTACTTGTTGACGCAGGTGGATTTTTTCGTGGTTTATAAAAACAGCATCCTGCCTTAGTTCGGAATGGCTTAAGACAATAAAGGGCCAAACTGCCATTCCCGAAAACTTCTTTCGCAGCAATTTTGGGCGGACAATTAAAATCAAATGTTCATTGGTTTAAATGAGGGTTGTTGTTACCGGTTTTCGGTTTCCAGTTCTTTTGTCTTGGTTTTTTGTATTAGAGGGTTGACTCTAAAAATTTATTCCTTCAAGCTACCCGCTTTTTGCTAAACTATTTTCTACCCTATTTTTTTAAGAACTGGCGCAGCACATATTGCAGGATCCCTTCGTTTTGATAATAGGCCACCTCAATGGGGCTGTCCAATCGGGCAATGGCTTGGAATTCAATTTTATTTCCAATGTCATTAGTAGCAATTACTTGGAGCTTTTTGGAGGGTGTCAAATCGTTTTCGATGCCAGTTATGGTGAAATGTTCCTTCCCGGACAGACCGTGCGACTTGGCACTTTCGCCATCCAAATATTGCAGGGGCAGCACGCCCATCATTATGAGGTTGCTGCGGTGGATGCGCTCATAGCTTTCGGCCAAAACCGCTTTTACCCCCAACAAAAATGTTCCCTTCGCGGCCCAATCGCGGGATGACCCACTGCCGTATTCCTTTCCGGCGAGCACAATGAGCGGCGTTTTCTGCTGAATATATTTTTGGGCGGCATCAAACACCGTCATTTCCGCGCCAGAGGGGAGGTGGGTGGTATAGCCACCTTCCTTAGCTACCAATTGGTTTTTGATGCGCACATTGGCAAAAGTACCGCGGACCATAACCTCGTCATTGCCACGGCGGGAGCCATAACTGTTGAAATCTTTCTTTTCAACCCCTCTCGATTTTAAATATTGCCCCGCTGCGGAATTTTCAGAAAATGCACCTGCCGGTGAAATATGATCGGTGGTTATGCTATCGCCCAAAACCAAAAGTGCACGGGCATTCTCTATATTTTTCAAGGCGTGGGGCTCGTTCGGCAAATCTCTAAAAAAGGGAGCTTCCTTAATGTAGGTTGAAGTGTCATCCCATTGGTATATTTTGTCGTCCGGCACTTGCAGATTGCGCCAAATTTCGTTGCCATCAAAAATCTCATCATAATTCTTTTTGAAATCCCTTGGGGTCAAAACATTTTTCATTACGGCGTGTATTTCATCATCGCTGGGCCAAATTTCCTTTAAATAAACGGGTTTTCCATTTCTGTCATGGCTCAGGGGTTCCGAGGTAAGGTCTATATCCACCCTGCCCGCAATGGCAAAGGCCACAACCAGCATGGGCGACATCAGGAAATTCATTTTCACCTGCGGATGGATGCGGGCTTCAAAATTCCGGTTGCCGGAGAGTACGGAGGTTACAATTAAATCATTTTCCTCCACCGCTTTTGAAATTTCAGGGGGAAGCGGACCTGAATTTCCTATACAGGAGGTACAGCCATAGCCCACCAAATGAAATTGCAAGGCCTCGAGATCCTTCAGCAAATCGGCTTTTTCCAGATAGTCCGTTACCACTTTGGAACCGGGAGCCAAAGATGTTTTCACCCAGGGTTTTACGTCAATTCCATGTTCACGGGCCTTTCTTGCCACCAGACCCGCGCCCAGCATTACAAAGGGATTTGAAGTGTTGGTACAGGAAGTTATGGCGGCTATGGCAATCGCTCCATCGGAGACCATAAACTTTTCATGTCCGTGCGATATCCAGACCGTTTTAAAACCGTTTTTCATTTTTGCCTCAATTTCTACATCGGGAGCGGGATTGTGCGGTTGTTTTGCTGGTTGGCTCCCACCTTCTTCCTTCCAGCGCACCAGTGCTTCTTCCCTTTCGGCTGGCTCGATGTATTTTCTTCCAAAGGCGCTGTGCTCCAGTTCAATGAATTTTTGTTTTAAATCCTTGAGCAAAATTTTGTCTTGGGGGCGTTTTGGGCCTGCAACGCTGGGCTGGACAGTGGAAATATCCAATTCCAGGACATCTGTATAAACTATTTCATCTTCATCCTTTCTCCACAGCATATTGGCCTTGCAATAATCTTCAACCAGTTGTATCTGCTCCTCGCTTCGGTTGCTGCTTCGCATATATTCCAGGGTTTTATCGTCAATTGGGAAATAGGTTATTGTGCAGCCAAATTCTGGCGACATATTTCCAATAGTGGCCCTATCAGGCACCGAAAGATGGTCCAAGCCAGGACCGAATACCTCAACGAATTTACCCACAACCCCATATTTACGGAGCAAATTGGCAATGGTCAGCACCAAATCTGTGGCAGTTGTTCCAACGGGGAGTTTTCCGGTAAGTTTCAATCCAACTACTTCGGGGCTTATAAAATAAATGGGTTGACCGAGGATAGCGGCCTCGGCTTCAATACCGCCCACGCCCCAAGCTACTACGCCAATGCCATTGACCATTGGGGTATGGCTATCGGTACCCACGAGTGTATCTGGAAAAACCATGCCGTCGCGGGCAATGGCGCCTTTTGAAAAATATTCAAGGTTTACTTGGTGACAAATACCCATTCCGGGCGGTACTACACTAAAATTATTGAAGGATTTCTGTGCCCATTTCAAAAAAGTATAGCGTTCGTTGTTGCGCTTGTACTCTTCCTCCATATTCTGTTGGTATGCATATTGGGCCGCAAAATAGTCCACCTGCACGCTGTGGTCTATTACCAAATCCACAGGAATCAACGGATTAATCTTTGAGGCATCTCCGCCTTTGCGCGCCATTTCCGAGCGCAGGGAGGCAATATCCACCACTGCCGGAACCCCCGTAAAATCCTGCATCAAAACGCGGGCAGGCTTAAAGGCAATATCCTCATCAGATTGCTTTGGCTGCCAGTTTAATATTGCATCCAAATGTTTTTTGGTAACAGAAAAATCATCGTAATTGCGCAGGGCATTCTCCAGAAGGATGCGGATGGAGAAGGGCATTTTTTTTATGGAGTGGCCTTGTTTTTCAAGTTCGGGAAGGCTGTAGTACGTGTGTTTTTCATTGGAGCTCTCCAAGGTTTTTTTTAGGTTGTAAATATCTTGCTGCATGATTGAAAGTATTTTTCGACCCTTAAAATTACGGAATTAATATGGCGATAGCCCCAATCAGATTTTGTTTAACAAGCCATTAACAAGATATCGAAATTCCATGGTTCGGCGAAACTGCAATAAATCCTTTACCCCGTTTCTACTTGTTATATTTTATTTAAATTAGCTTTTTTTAAAAAATTATTGGCATTGAAAAATGCATTCGTCATAGTCCTGCTTACCGTGTTTGTCTTCCATATTGGAGGTCCTTTTGTTATATTTAAAATCCAACAGCATCAAATTAAAAAAGAAATACTGAACCAAATCAAAAAAAAAGGAATTACCATCAACGAACTTACCCAGATTACGGTTTCCGCCGAAAATGAAAAGGAACTGCTGTGGAAGGAACGAAATGAATTTAGCTATAAAGGAAATATGTATGATGTGGTGCAGGTGGACAGCGTTGGTCCGAACACAAAGGTGTACCATTGTATTCCCGATGGCAAGGAATCCAAATTATTAGCAAAATACTACAAGGATCTTCGCAAACGGCGAAAAGATAAAAACCACCGCTACCACAGTATAAAAACGTTGAAATTTATTGAAAAAACCGATCGACTTCCACAGAAGTCCAATGAAACCCTGGCCGAAAAAACACAACACGCGCGCTCGGTCTATGAAAATCATTATTCCCCGCTTGCGCCCGAAATTTCCAGTCCGCCGCCCAAAAATCAATTCTAGTTTTTTTTGAAGCAAACCCGCTTCCCTTTATCTGTTGGCAAAGCCCGTCGGGGTCTTTGTGCAGTTCGTTCTAACTATTAATTGATTAAAAAAAATGACAAAACTTTATCTGTCCCTTTTGGGGCTTCTTCTTACTGTTTCCCTGTTTGGCCAGAATGAACTCTCTGGAAAAATAATGGATTCGGCAACCAACGCCCCACTTGCGGGAGCAAAAATAGAAACAAACGGCTCGGAAATATCCAGCACCGATGCTGATGGCAATTTCACAATTGCGTGTGTAGAAAACCAAAGCTTGCGCATAAGTTATATTGGATACGAAACGTATTCACAAAAAATAACCGACTGTACCAAATTTTTAACCATTGCACTGAAACCCTCGGTGAGCGCCTTGGACGAAGTGCAACTGAGCGGAACTCTGGACAATAACCAAAAAGTGTTGGAAAAACCCTTGGCGGTGACCCATTTGGAAACCCGGGAGCTGGAACGAGGGACCGGACTCTATTTAGACGATGCCATCAATGCCAACGTGCCGGGGGTAATTATGACCCGTCGGGCCGTTTCCTCGGGCCAGCAGTTTAACATACGCGGTTATGGGAATGGAGTAGGTTTTAAGGGGGCCACCAACAATTTTGACGGCCAGGGCTACAAAGTCTATTACAACAACATTCCCCTAACCGATGCGGAAGGAATTACGCTGTTGGACGACATCGATTTTGGGTCTGTGGGATCGGTTGATGTTATCAAAGGCCCCGCCGGTTCGCTTTACGGATTTGCCATTTCGGGGGTTGTAAACCTCACTACCATTCGCCCCAAAAAAGGCGAGGCTTCCTTGAGCGAGAACGTTACGGTAGGCAGTTACGGCTTGGCCAGGTTTACAACCCAATTACAGATGGGATTGGAAAAATCGTCCGTAATGTTGAACTATGGCCATCAAATTTCCGATGGCTATATGGACCACAATGCGTCACGAAAAGATTTTCTAAATGCGGTTTTGGATTTCCGGCCTAGCGAAAAACAGACGGTAAGCACCTATTTTGGGTTCAGCAATAGCTATGACGAGCGGGCCGGAGAACTTACCATTGGACAATATGACACCTTGGATTACAGCGGAAACCAACGGTATATTAAAAACAATGCCCATAGTGAGGTAATCAGCTTCCGAGCCGGTCTGAGCCATAAATACGATTTCACAAAATGGCTCTCCAACACCACCACAGTTTATGGTTCCGGTCTGAATACAAATGCCAGTTCTGCCGGCGGATGGACAGACAAGGATCCCATCAACTATGGCACCCGAGTAACCTTCGATCTGAATTTCAATTTAAACGAAAATTTCAGCCTTTCCGGAATAGCAGGACTTGAATTTCAGGAACAGCGCGCACAATCCATTAGCTATGGAATGGTGGAAAACCCCAATGACCCCGATGGCTATAATATTATTGGCGCCGTGCGCAGCAACCAATATTCAAAATCAAAAAACAAATCGATTTTCTCAGAATGGATTTTGAAAATGCCCTATGATCTTTCCTTCACCGCGGGAATTGGTAAAAGCTCCATGAACCTTGATCTTGAGGATAGGGCCTTTGATCCCACGAGCGGCAAACCACAGATCGTTTCCGCCAATTACGAAGACTTATTTTCACCCCATTTTGCATTGAACAAAATTTTCAATAAATCAATATCGGTATATGCGGCCTACAGCAAAGGATTTAAAGCCCCGGTCAGTGGAAATGTGATCGTTGGCTACACCGGCCAGTTGAACACTGTGCTTGAACCCGAAGAGGGCGACCAGTTTGAAATTGGTTCAAAAGGAAATCTGTTAAACAGCAGATTGCATTATGAAGTCGCTTTCTTTCAAGCGAAGTTCAAGAATAAATTTACATCTGTTGCTGTTCCAGCAGGTGACGGCACAACGCTTTATTCATACATAGCGAATGGTGGAGAATTGAACAATAAAGGCGTGGAAGCATTAGTAAAATACACCGCTTATGAGTCTGAAACAGGTTTCTTCCAAAATGTGGGCCCCTATGTAAATTTGGCTTATTCAGATTTTAAGTATGAGGATTTCAGCTATGCCGCCGTAGGAAGAGATGGCTCATTAACGGAATCCAATTACGACGGAAAAGCCGTTGCTGGGGTTGCCCCATGGGTAGTTAATGCCGGGGTGGATTTCAACACAAACCTGAGTCTCTATGGAACGCTTAACTATGCCTACCGTGATCCGGTTCCATTTACTTCTGATGGTTTGAATGTGGCAGATAGCTATAATTTGTTAAATGCAAAACTTGGTTACAGAATGAGTTTTGGACACTTTAATCTTGATGCTTATGCAGGAGCAGATAACATTACGGGAGAGAAATATTACATTATGCTTTTTTTGAACCAGCTTGATGACGCTTATATTCCGGCTCCATTGGATACCGTTTTTTATGGCGGTCTTAATTTGAAATACAACTTTTAATTTTAGTTTGTTTAGTGTTGATTTTGTCCGCTAGAGTGCGGTTGAAAAAATTATAAAGAATTCTCAACTGCGCTCGAACGGGCAATACAATAACTATAACATTTAAAAAGGAATCAATGAAAAACAGAATCCTGCTGCTATTGGCAGCAATAAGTCTTTCCTCCTGCGGAAGGTTTGGAAATGAAGACAAAAAGAAGGACCACCAGGAACGAATCGTTTGTATTTCAAAACAATACAGCGAAATAATCTATGCCCTGGGCACTGAGGAAAACATTGTGGCGGTCGATGTTTCCAGCACCTATCCGCCTGAAATCAAACAATTGCCCACCATCGGATACCACCGTGCCCTTGCCGCAGAGCCCATACTTTCCATGGAACCTACCCTGATTTTGGAAGACAACAACATTGGCCCAGAACACGTGGTGACCCAGCTCAAACAGTTGCAAATACCGATGAAACATTTTGGGAAGTATGAAAATACCATTGCCGGCACGGACTCGCTCATTCGCGAAATGGGCAGCTATTTTCACAAAGAAGAAAAAGCTGAGGAACTCTGCAAAAAATTAGATGCCGATATGCAATTGGCCAAAAAAGAAGCCCTTCGTTACGAAAAAAAACCAAAAGTTTTAACCATCCATTTTGGGCAGGCTAATAATATTTATTTGGTAATGACCAAAAACAGCACCGCCGGCAAAATGATTGCCTGGGCCGGTGGCGAAATGGCCGTGGACGGCGAACGCGGAATGACGCAATTTTCCCCCGAAGTGGTTGCAAAAAGCGATCCGGACGTAATTCTATTGACCGATTTTGGATACGACCGTTTGGGTTCCACCGAAGAAGTGGGAACCCTGCCCGGCATCTCCAGCACCCGCGCTTTTCAGGAAGGGAAAGTGTATCGTGTTGAAGAGCACGATATGGTGTATTTGGGGCCGCGCACAGGAGAGAATATTATTGTGCTGCAGAAGATGATTCATCAATAGGAATTTGGGATTTGGTATTAGGAATTAGGAAAAAGTTTTGAAAAATAATAACAACAAATACCGTGGGACTTTCCCGATACTATTAGTTCTTTTAATAGTGATTGCTTTCTTCTCTATTCGATATGGGGCGGTATCCATATCGTTGGAAGCAATAATTTCTTCTTTTCAGAAATATTTTTCCAATTCGGAAAGAATGAACCTTACCGAGCGGATTTTTTTGGAAATACGTTTGCCACGGGCGATACTCTGCATTTTTGTGGGCGCAAGTTTGGCCGTTGGCGGAACTTTACTGCAAGCATTGTTCAGAAATCCGATTGTGGAACCCGGACTTATAGGCACTTCCTGTGGAGCGGCATTTGGGGCGGCACTTTATTTTGCTTTGGGAGCGACTTTCAATTTTAATGTGGGCAAATGGACCTTACCATTGGCAGCCTGTTTGGGGGCAATGGTTTCCACGGGGATGGTGTTTTTTCTATCCCAATCGCGAAGTACAGGCAAAAGCTCCATCGTGGCGTTATTGCTCACCGGCATAGCCATAAACGCGCTATTTTTAAGTGGGGTTGGCTTTTTGAGCTACATAGCCCGCGACCCGCAGGCGCGTTCCATCGTTTTCTGGAATTTGGGCACGTTGAGCGGTGCCAATTGGACTTCGGTTTTAATTGTTGGAATTTCAACCGTGGGAACTATTTTAATTTCCCTTCGGTATGCAAAACATTTGAACGCATTGATGATTGGTGAGGAAGAAGCACAATTTTTGGGCGTGAATATCAAAAGTCTAAAATGGAAAATTCTGCTCATCAATGTAATTATGGTTGCGGTTGCCACGGCATTTGTGGGCGTCATCAGCTTTGTGGGGTTGATTGTTCCGCATTTGTTGCGGCTTATCAACGGCAGCGACAACCGGTTTTTAATTCGGAATAGCGCCTTGTTGGGTGGAATTTTGCTTTGCGTAGCCGATCTGCTTTCAAAAATGTTATTGCGCCCGGCAGAGCTTCCCATTGGGATTGTAACTTCAGTAGTGGGCGTTCCCATTTTCATCTTTTTGTTGCAACGTAAAAATTATTTTTTTTGAAAATAGATATGAGATATTAGAATTGAGTATTGAGATAGTATGATCCAGGCCAACAACATAACTTATAAAATTGGAAGCAAAACAATACTGAAAAATATTTCGGTGAATTTTGCTCCCGGGAAAATAAACCTCATCCTCGGGCCGAATGGTGCCGGAAAATCAACCTTGGTAAAAATAATCTGCAACCAGCTGAAACCGCAGGAAGGAAATGTATTTTATGAAGGCCTAAACATTAAAGATAAAACCGTTGCCGAACTGGCAAAAGTGCGCGCGGTACTTTCCCAAAATACAGAGCTTGCTTTTCCATTAAAAGTGAGGGAGGTGGTAATGATGGGGCGTTATCCGCATTTTTCCGTAAATCCAACTTCAAAAGACGAACAAGCGGCGCAGGAAGCGATGCGCTTTTTTGATGTAGAAACAATGGCAGACCGCGATTACCTTACTTTGAGCGGCGGCGAAAAACAGCGTGTGCATTTTGCTCGGGTGGTTTCACAAATTTGGTATACTCTGGAAAATTGCTGCAGGTATTTGGTTTTGGACGAGCCCCTTACTTTTTTGGACGTGCATTACCAATTCCATTTTATGAATAAGTTAAAGGAATTGCTGAAACAACAAGACATTGTGATTGTGGGCGTGGTGCACGATTTAAACCTCGCCGCAAAGTTTGCAGATTACTTGGTTTTGCTGAACCACGGAAAATTACTGGTAGCAGGCACGAAAGAAGATGTGCTGACCGTCGAATATATGAAAGCTGCCTATCGGCTGGAGCCTATAATCCACACCGATGCCCGTGGAATGTTTCTGTTTTTTGATTAGAATTGCGATAAAATGGAAATTTTAAGTTTCCTTTATAATAGATCCACTTCCCGATTGCCTATTTTCAAACAAAAAAATTGTGATTATGGCAACGTATAAAGTAGGCGACCACGTAAAATGGAATTCGGAAGCAGGAGAGGTTTCCGGTAAGATTATTAAAGTACACCACTCAGATTTTCAGTACAAGGGCCACACCCACCACGCCAGCAAGGACGACCCGCAGTACGAAATTAAAAGCGACAAGACAGACCACGTTGCAGCCCACAAAGGCTCGGCCCTGTCAAAAGTTTAGCGGCAGGTTTAGGTTTAGCCGGCATGCTCCGGCAGAAGAGCCCAATTCCTCAAAAAGAAGCTTTAGGTCAGCCATTTTCATTTTTTGTTACCCATGTTTATTCTGCGGAGCGGAGTGATGTATGTTTGCATATCAATAGGATTGATGTTGATTCAAAATTCTCAATACAGTTATTGTTTTATTCACAACATTATAGTGTATCGAATAGTTAAAATCGTTTAATTGAACAATCCGGATATCTCCATAACACACTTGAAACCGGAATGGATTGGATTGTATCCGCATCATCTGCAAATGAAAATCCTTATGAAATTTTGCACCCACCCCTATGGCACTAAAAAAAACAATCAATGGTACTAAATTCAATATCTGCCTCCCGCGAAAATTCTAAATTATAATCCATACTTTTTTCGGATTTCAGAATATGGAATGGTTTCCAATGTCCCATTTTTCTGTCTTTCCAGCATATCATCCATCATCGCTTTGTATTCTTCAGAAGGTTCACTAAAGTTCAACGCAGTATCCTCAATCATAAATTCAAGATAATTCTTTAAGGATCGCTTTTGGAGTTTTGCCTATTTTTCCAGAATAGCAATTGCCTTATCATCCAATTCGATCAATTTTTTTGTCTTTCCCATGGTATATAGATTTTATATAACAAATAGATGGAAACAGTATTACTATCTCCTATTTCTCCCCTCCTTTGGAGGGGCAGGGGGAGGTCAGGTTTTGCGAAACGATAAACCCGCCCGTCCAGGCATTCTGAAAATTGAAGCCGCCGGTAATGGCGTCTATATTTAAAACTTCGCCCGCGAAATAGAGCCCGTCAATCTTTCGGCTTTCAAAGGTTTTGAAGTTTACCTCTTTTAAATCCACGCCGCCCGCGGTAACGAATTCTTCCTTAAAAGTACTTTTCCCGTCAACCTCAAAAATGCCCGCGGTCAATTGGTTTGCCAAATTCTGAAGATTTTCGCGCGTGGCATCGGCCCAAGTGAGCGTTTCTGAAATTCCGGCAGCTTTTACAAGATTTTGCCAAAGCCGTTTCGGTAAATCAAACTGCGAATATTTATGAATGGTCTGTTTTCCTTGGATGTTTTTCATTTCCCTAAAAGCATCCAAAGCTTCTTCTTCCGAAAGGGTAGCCAACCAATTCACCTCAATTTTGAAATGATATTTCAAAGGTTCCAAAACACGTGCTCCCCAAGCCGAAAGTCTTAAAATAGCGGGGCCGCTCATTCCCCAATGTGTGATCAAAAGCCCCCTGGCCCCCGAAGGGGGAATTATTGTGTCGGAAAGTATTCTTACGGTCGCGTTTGTTGAAATTCCTTGAAGGTTTTTTATCCGTTCATCCTTAATATTAAAAGTGAAAAGGGACGGTACGGGCGGCACTATGGTATGCCCTAATCCTTCCAACAATTGCCAGATTTTTGGATTGCTGCCGGTGGCGACTGCTATTTTTTCGGCGGAAAAAGTAGCCGTGGCGGTATTTATTTTGAAGATATCTTCTTCCTTTTGGATTTCCTTTACGGATTGGTTCAAAAGAATTTCGACACCCAATTTTTTCGCCTCATAAAGAAAACAGTTGATTATGGTTTGGGAAGAATCCGAGACTGGAAACATCCTGCCGTCTTCTTCAATTTTAAGTGCCACTCCCCTTTTCTCAAACCAGGCAATGGTATCGCCGGTCATAAATGTGTGGAACGGGCCCAAAAGTTCCTTTGCGCCGCGCGGATAATTTTGAGACAGTTCCTTTGGAAGAAATTCGGCGTGTGTAACATTGCAACGCCCGCCGCCAGAAACTTTCACTTTGGTGAGCACTTCTTTTCCACGTTCGAGAATGATTATTTTAAGTTTCGGATTCTTTTCCGCCGCATTGATAGCTGTAAAAAACCCGGCCGCACCGCCGCCGATTATTATGACATCAGCCTGTTTCAAGCCAAAACTTTTTCTTCCGCAAAACTTTCGCAGAGCGCGATAGTTTCCTTTACGTCATCCAGCGTGGTGCGCGGATTTATTAAACACATTCGCAAAACTACTTGGCCGTTCAACACAGTAGTTACGAGCAAGGCTTGTTTAGAATCTACCACATTTTTGGAAATCCGTTGGTTGAGTGCGTCCAGTTTTTTCTCGGAAAGTTTGTTGCCAATTGGGTTATATCTAAAGTTGATCACGGCCAAAGTGGCGGGTGAAATCACTTCCCAGTTGGGGCTTTTTCGAAGAAATGCTTCCGTAGCCTCGGCCAATTTCACATTATACGAAATTGCCTTGCGGAACTCGCCCATTCCGAATGTTTTTACGGACATATAAAATTTCAGTGCCCGGAAACGGCGCGTAAGTTCAATGCCGTGGTCGTAAAAATTTATTTCGGAAGTATTGCCTTCAATATCGCGCAGATATTCGGGCTTTTCGGTGAAAGTGCCTTTCAACCATTTGTGGTTTTTAATCAAAAGACAACCGATTTCATAAGGCTGAAAAAACCATTTGTGCGGGTCCACCGTTAGTGAATCTGCCTTTTCAATTCCCTTTAAAAGTTGTTTCCCGTTCTCGGAAAGAATTGCAAACCCGCCATAAGCGCCGTCAATGTGGAACCAAATGTCTTCCTTTTTACAGATTTTTGCAATGTCGGAAAGCGGATCTACCGTTCCAGTATTTGTGGTTCCGGCTGTAGCAATCAAACAAAAAGGCTGTAGGCCTTCCAATCGGTCCTTTGCGATTGCGTTTTTCAATTTATTCAGTGAAAACTTAAATTCGCTATCTGTTGGGATCACGCGGATCTGCTCCTTTCTGAAACCCAACACGCGGATTGCTTTTATATTTGAAGAGTGCGCCTGGTCTGAAAGGTAGATCACGGCCTTGCTGAAATCATCGCCACATTTAATGTTTCGCGCGGTAACCAAGGCAGTTAAATTGGCCATGGAGCCGCCGCTGGTGAAAATGCCGCCGCCCTTTTTCTGCGGAAAGCCGAACATTTTCAGGAGCCAGTTCATTGCCACGATTTCCATTTCGGCAGCCGCGGGTGAGGCCGCCCAACCCCCGGAAAATATGTTGAAACCCGAAGCCAGACTGTCTGCCATCGCGCTGATATAATTGCTGGGGCCCGGCACGAAGGAATACGATTTTGGGTGCGAAACAATGTTGCTTTTGGTCATAACTTCTTCCAAAACAAAATTTAGCACCTTTCGTGGATTGCTCGGTTTTTCGGGCGCTTCCTCTAGAAACAATTTCTCCATTTCTACACGGGATCCTGAAACCACGGGCAGCTTTTCGTTCTGGGTTGCGAAGTGTTCCACAATGGCGTCAACCACCTCATAACCATAAGTTTTCATTTCCTCTTTGCTTAATTCCAGCGTCGCTATATTCTGAATTTTCACGTATTTGTTTTTTGAATTTCTTGAAAGCCTACCGAAAAGAGGCAGGCGGGTGCAAAATTACGGTTTTAGGAAAGGATTTACCGATTTGCGATAAAAAAATCCTAAAAAACCCCAAAGATTTTTTTTAAATCTTTGGGGCCAATTATCTTTCCACTAATAGCTTATTCCACAATCATTTTCTTTGTAACCGTTTGCGCATCGTTACTGAAATTCACAAAATACAATCCTGAAGAAAGGTTTATAGGTAATGAATTTTGCCCTTCGGAAATGGTTTTGGAAACAATCAAATTGCCCTGTACGCCATAGATTTCAACTGTTGAAAAAGAAAAAATATTGTTGAAATTGATTTGGTTTTTCACAGGATTTGGATAAAAACTGAAGTTTTCAAAAGCAGTATCCGCAATACTTAAAACGCCACATTCAAATGGATCAAAAACAACTTCTCCCAAAACTGGATCATCAACTATGTGAAAAATAACATCTTCCACTTGTTGTTCCGTGCTTTGTTGATTTTCAATCCAGCAATTGTGCTTCGCTGAAATCGTGTTTGCCGTATTGTTGTAAAGCGCATACACTTGGCCGCCATTTTCGTTTTCAGCAAAAATATTTTGCCCGGGATTGTTGGCGTCGTCGCCAAGATTTGCGGATGCAGAACCTTGCAGGGTTACTCCCCAAAGGTTTCGCCTGATTTCATTGGCGGTTATTTCCACCGCGGTGCCAAGGTTTGATGCATTCAGGTTAATGCCACTGCCGCCCAACATTGGGTCGCCCTCTATATTGTTGTCCTCGATTATATTATTTGAAATCCATGCGCTATCCACATTGCCCAAAATAGTGATGCCGTAGCGGTTGTTTTGAATGATGTTTCCGTCAATCAATACATTGACAGTTCCGTTCACAAAATTTGCGATTGCGATTCCGCCCGCTTTGGTATTGGCCGCATCGCCAAGGATGCTGTTTTGAATAATTTGAAGTGTCTCATTTTCAAAAGTTGGACCCATATTTATTTGGGGTCGATTGCCATTGGCGGTATTGTTTCCCTCAATAATATTGTTGGAAATAACCCCGGACACGTTGGAATTTGCGGCAGAACCAATGGCGGGATTCTCGTTGAAAGCAATGGTATTGTTGGTAATCTGTACCATTCCGCGCGAAAGTTGGAGCACGGCACTGGTGGTCGCTCCCGACACATTGTTTGAAAGTGTACAGTTGTTGATGACAAACGACTCCGTTAAAACGCGAAGCCCCCCACCGTATGTAATGGTGGCATTTTGAATGTTTATGTCCGAAAACTCCTCAAATCGGAAACCTTCGTACGGTTTAGAAACATCCAAAGCAGTAATAATGACCGACGTGGAATTTACGGTGAACGTACCGAACACGGTTATCAATTTCGCATCGTCTATAAAAAGGGTCAAATCGGAATCAATCAGTACCGTATCGTTTTCAGAAACCGTAAGATTTCCCAGTAGTGTATATTCATTTCCGGAAATGGTAATGGTGGCAGGGCTTGCCGCGGCAATATCAGCTAACGTCCAAACCACGCCGGTGTTGGGAGTGGTGTAGTCCTGAGCAATGGCGGCCACGGTCATTAAAAATAAAAGAGAACTGAGGATAATTTTTTTCATGGTGTTATTTTTTTTATGATGCCAAAATTAGCAATTAGCCAATTGGCAAAAAAGGAAATTGGAGCTTTCTATTGTTTCGAAAAAACTAACTTTGAAAAATGGCATTGT
The DNA here is from genome assembly GCA_048265145.1 of Aequorivita sp. GTDB lineage: Bacteria > Bacteroidota > Bacteroidia > Flavobacteriales > Flavobacteriaceae > Aequorivita. The sequence continues at coordinate 86,177 of JBLXCF010000007.1, read as the reverse complement.
ATATTCTGATCATTTTTTTTACCGTAAGTCCCTTTTTCCCGGCAACCGACTGGAAGCATTGGTTTTTCAGAACAGCAGATTTCGTGAGGCTCCAATCGCTTTTCATCCAATTGGTGCTTTTGGTTCTTTTTATTGCGTTGGTAGCAGAATTCGAGGTGTTCGATTGGGCGCTTCTTTTGGCATTGGTCGGCTCGATGGTTTATCAAATTGAGAAGGTTTTCCCTTATAGCTCTCTTTATTCCAAAAAAAATGAAACATCGCAATCTGATGGCTGTGTTTCCATTTTGGCGGGCAATGTGCTGCAGCCCAATGACCGTTATTCGGATTTTTTAAAGGAAATTAAACGTTTTGATCCCGATTTGGTCCTAACCATGGAATCCAACAGGGCTTGGGAGCAGGGCCTTTCAGAAATAGAAAATCGGTATCCGCATTCGATAAAGGTACCCTTGGAAAATCTGTACGGAATGCATCTCTATTCAAAAACGGAGCTGCAAAATGTGGAGGTGAAATATCAAATAGAAAAAGACAAACCTTCCCTGTTTTTCAACTATTCGTTGGGAGACAAAGAAATTCGATTTTACTGTCTTCATCCAGCGCCCCCCAGCCCCACGGAAAACGAAAGCTCGAAAGAGGCCGATGCCGAACTCCTATTGACAGGAAAGCGCATTAGGCAGCAGGATTTCCCGACGGTGGTTTGCGGCGATATGAATGATGTGGTTTGGAGCCGCACCACCCGGCTTTTCAAAAAAATGACTGGAATGATCGACCCGCGCGTGGGGCGGGGATTTTTCTGTACCTATCACGCCAATTATTTTTTTCTACGTTTTCCGCTGGACCATCTTTTCCATACCAAAGACTTGTACGTAGGGCGAATGGAACGTTCAAAAAATTTTGGTAGTGACCATTTTGCGATGTATTATGAAATTCATCACAAAAAAAATAAACCTACTCCCAAGAATCCGAAAATGAACGGGGATGAGAAAAAAGAAGTGGAGGAAACTATCGAAGAAGGCAGGAAATAAAATTAGAATAAAAAAAGCCCTTCATTTGAATGGAATAAGCTTAACATTCCGCGAATATAACTTACGCATTTTCTCAAATTTAAAATCGCATCCATAAATATTTTGAAAAACAAAATTTTATTGTGCAAAACGGAACATTGCGTTAACTTTGCAGTAAACTATTTCAAATGCGCATAGTTACCTATAAAAGAATTCAAGAGTTTTCAGAAAAGCACGCAGATGCAGAAAACTCTTTAAGCTTTTGGTATCATACCGTAACAGCAAAGGAATGGGTTAACCTCAACGAGTTAAAGCAGGATTTTAATAGCGTTGACTATGTGGGAAACCACCGTTTTGTTTTCAACATCAAAGGAAATGATTACAGATTGGTTGCCATTATTTCGTTCAATGCCAAAAAAGTTTACATAAGGTTTATAGGTACGCACGCCGAGTATGACAAGATTAAGGACATTAAAAATATTTAGCAATGATACATACTGAAAAAGAATACAACGCCATCGTGGAACGCATCGAAGAACTTTTGCAAAACCCGGATAACATCGAAAACCAAGATGCAAAGGGTTATGTAGAACTAAACCTATTATCCGACCTTGTTGCGGATTATGAGGAGCGCAATTACCCTATTAAAAAACCCTCCCTTGTTGAAGTTATCAAATTACGTATGGCTGAAATGGGATTGAATCAAAAACGTCTATCGGAACTTTTAGGAGTAAGCACATCGAGAGTAAGCGAATATCTTACGGGGAAAAGTGAGCCACCTCTAAATGTAGCAAGAGATATAAGCAAAAAACTTAGGATTGATGCTTCTATTGTCTTAGGGGTATGATTTAATACACTCAAAAAAAAAAAACGTATGAAAATAAAAAGAGGGCGACCATTGCGGAAACCCCTCACTTTGTTGTTAACATCATTACACAAGCAACGTGTAAACAGCATCAATGGCACGGAATTTTTAAATCGTTTTTGAAATTGAAATTAATGCGCAGTTGAGGTTAAAAAACAATCAACCGTACATTCATCGTATAAATATAAAAAGCAGAAAACCTTCGGCTGCGCTCAGGATAAACTTCTCACCTCTCCGCACTTGGATAAATTTTCATAATCAGGATAAAACAAAAAAGCTCCAGATTACTCTGAAGCTTTTATTTGTACAGGCGGAGAGACTTCCGGCTGCGCTCAGGATAAACTTCACCTCTCCGCACTTGATAAATTTTCATAATCAGGATAAACAAAAAGCTCCAGATTACTCTGGAGTTATTTGTACAGGTGGAGAGACTTCTTCGGCTGCGCTCAGATAAACTTCTCCCTCTCCGCACTTGGATACCATAATCAGGATAAACAAAAGTTCCAGATTACTCTGAAGCTTTTATTTGTACAGGCGGAGAGACTCGAACTCTCCTCACGGCACTAGATCCTAAGTCTAGCGTGTCACCAATTCCACCACGCCTGCATCAAAACCTTTACAACACCAGACATAATAAAGGAGTGCAAATATAAATAATCCATCAAATGATCGCCAATATATCACAAAAAAATTACAACTCTTTTTCTAACTCTGATAGCAATCTTTTGGAAGTTTCAGTGTCCATCAATCTAACTGTGCTATCATTTGCCGTTTGGTTTCACTGGAATATTAAAGGTTGGCGTCAAAGTAAATATACCCAATTTCCGCAAATAAAGCATCCGACCAATCATTGCGCAAACAGTCCATCACTAAATGGATTCTGAGCTTCCGTCATTGCGCACACTGTGGGGCAAATTGAAATTTCCATACCAACATTCCTGGGAAGCATTTTCACTTCCTTGGAATGGATAACAAAACGTACACTTTACAGTTTTAATAGGAATGTGGATTCGAACACCCCATCTTCATAGCCCAAATTGGCATCAATATGTTCCTTAATAAAACTACCAGTTTTAGATTTAGAGCGAATGGATTCCTTTTCACAATTAAAAGAATCTATCATTTCCTAAAATAAGCACATTCGCAAGTAGTTCGGTGTCCCTATATTTCACTTTGTTGCGGAGCGCAAAAATATTGTGCATCTGTCCGTTTTGCGATCGAAGGGCGATAGGGTCCATGCTCCGAATAATCATTTTTATTGAAATGGGCCGAAAAATTATACTGTTCGCAGACGCCAAACTGTTAAAAGTTTATCTTCCGAAAAGTGAAAAGGCAATTTCAAAAAAGTACCATAAAATAACGCATTGGTTTCGCCAAATTACGGCATTTTTAGTACTTTTAGAAAAAATAATATATCGAATGAAAAGTGCAAAAACTTATATTGAAAAAAACAAAGAACGTTTTGGATGAATTGATCGAACTGTTGAAAATACCTTCCATCAGCGCCGATTCAGCCTATAAAAAGACGTACTAAAAACTGCCGAAGCCGTAAAAACAACTCAAAAAGCTGGCTGCGATTCGGTTGAAATCTGCGAAACGCCCGGTTACCCAATTGTTTACGGCGAAAAGATAATTGATAAAAAACTGCCGACCATTTTGGTTTACGGCCATTACGACGTGCAACCGCCAGATCCGTTGGATTTATGGGACAGTCCGCCGTTTGAGCCGGTCATCAAAAAAACAAAATTGCATCCCGAAGGCGCCATTTTTGCACGTGGAAGCTGTGACGACAAAGGCCAAATGTATATGCACGTAAAGGCTTTGGAATATATGACCAAAACCGACCAACTGCCCTGCAACGTAAAATTTATGATTGAAGGCGAAGAAGAAGTGGGCAGCAGCAGTCTGGAATGGTTCGTTACCAAAAACAAAAAGAAATTGGCCAACGACGTTATCTTGATTAGCGACACGGGAATGATTGCGAAAGACGTTCCATCAATAACCACGGGGCTTCGCGGCCTGAGTTATGTGGAAGTGGAGGTTACCGGCCCCAACCGCGATCTTCACAGCGGGTTGTACGGCGGCGCCGTTGCAAACCCAATCAACATTCTTTGTAAAATGATTGCCTCGCTTCACGATAAAAATAACCACATTACCATTCCCGGGTTTTACGATGAAGTTGAAAAGCTTTCCAAAAAGGAAAGGGAGAAAATGGCCGAGGCACCTTTCAATTTAAAAAATTACGAAAAAGCGCTGGACATTGACGCGGTTTATGGCGAAAAAGGATTTTCCACCAACGAGCGAAATAGTATCCGCCCAACTTTGGACGTAAACGGCATTTGGGGCGGCTACATCGGTGAGGGTGCCAAAACTGTTATCGCCAGCAAGGCCTATGCAAAAATAAGTATGCGTTTGGTGCCTAACCAAGACTGGAAAAAGATTACGGAGCTTTTCAAAAAACACTTTGAAAGCATCGCCCCCGAAGGTGTTCGGGTAAAAGTGAAACCACACCACGGCGGACAAGCATATGTAACCCCAATTGACAGTGTAGGCTATAAAGCTGCGGAAAAGGCCTATGAGGAAACTTTTGGAAAAACGCCAATCCCACAACGAAGTGGCGGCAGTATTCCAATTGTAGCGCTGTTTGAAAAAGAACTGAAAAGCAAGACTATTTTAATGGGCTTCGGGCTGGACAGTGACGCCATCCACTCGCCAAACGAACATTTTGGGATTTGGAACTATTTAAAAGGGATTGAAACCATTCCGCAATTCTACCACTATTTCACAGAAATGAGCAAATAAGTTTCAGAGTGAGCGTAGTCAGAGCAAAGTTTTATCATTTTTTTACTGAAATGAATAAGTAATTTTTCCCATTCCTCCTCCCCAATGGGGAGGCTGGGAAGGACTTATATTTTCTTCACAAAATCAGTAATGATTACAATCTGTTGTCCATCCACTTTTCCCTCAATGTATTTTTCATTTTCGTGATCGAGGGAAATTCTGCGCACGGCCGTGCCCTGTTTGGCAACCATACTGCTGCCCTTCACTTTTAAGTCCTTAATCAAAACCACAGAATCTCCTGCTTCCAAAATAGCACCGTTGCTATCGCGATGCACAATTGCTTTTCCTGTTTTTTCGGCAAGCCCAGCTTTTGCCCACTCCTTGGTTTCGTCCTCCAAATACATTATATCCAGCAAATCCTGTGGCCAGCCTTCGGCTTTAAGTCTATTGAGCATACGCCACGCCATAACCTGCACGGCTGGCACGGTGCTCCACATACTATCGTTTAAGCAGCGCCAATGATTGGGATCTACTTTTTCGGGATCTTCAATTTGCCCTTTGCAAGTTCGACAAATTAAAATACTTGTATCGGCAACATCAGTTGGGGAATTTGGCACTTCAAAAACACTAAGATTTTCTTCGGAACCGCAAAGCTCGCATTTGTTGTCACTTCGGTGCTGCAATTCTTTTTCTAAACGCATCTTAAAATAATTTGGGTCAAAGATATTCTTTTTGAAATCGAAATTGAAACAGAAATCGAAACAGAGCACTAATAATAAGGTTTAGATTAATCTTTTGGAATTTGGGATTTGCTGTTTGTAAAATTTTCTACCTCTACATTTGTAGAATTAAAATTTTTGTTCTACGTTTGTAGAATACAAATAGATTTCAATGATGGCTTTATCAAATTCAGAAGAACAATTAATGCAGATTTTGTGGAAACAGGAACGCGCCTTTATGAAGGATTTAATAGAGGCATACCCCGAGCCAAAACCCGCAACCACAACCGTTGCCACGCTTTTGAAACGGATGCAGGACAAAAATTTTGTGGACTACGAACAAGTTGGACGTTCGCGGGAATACTTTCCCCTGGTAAAAAAGAAAGACTATTTCTCCAAACACGTCAATAGTTTGATCAAAAACTTTTTCAACAACAGTCCATCGCAATTTGCCTCTTTCTTTACCGAAGAGACCAATCTTACCAAAAAAGAATTGGAAGCCCTAAAAACATTGATAGATTCTGAAATCAAAAAGAAGTAGTTATGGAACTATATTTACTGAAATCCGCAGCCATTCTTGCCGTCCTTTTTATTTTTTACAAAGTGGTTTTGGAAAACACCTCCATGCACACTTTTAAGCGTTTTTATTTATTTGGAAGTTTATTTGCCGCTTTCCTAATTCCGCTTATCACTTTTACCAGTTATGTGGAAGTTTCGCCCATCGTGCCCATTTATTCCGAAGTATCTCAGCAATTAAATTATCCTGAAGTTGAACAAACCTTAAATTTCTGGCCGATCGTGCTTTGGGCGATTTATGGATTGGGTGTGCTGTTTTTTAGCATTAAATTTTTTAGAAATCTTTTTGGATTAATCCAACAAATTCGAAAAAATCCAAAATTTAAAAACACCCCTTTTATAAATGTACTTTTAAGGGAAACCGTCATTCCACATACTTTTTTCAACTATATATTTCTGAACAAAAAGCAATTCGAAAACCGTGAAATTCCGCAGGAAGTTATTTTTCACGAAGAAACCCACGCGCGCCAAAAACACAGTTTGGACATCATTTTTGTTGAACTATTGCAGATTGTGTTTTGGTTCAATCCGCTGTTCCATTTCATCAAAAAAAGCATCAAACTGAACCACGAATTTTTGGCGGACCGTGCCGTTTTGAACGCAGGTGCCAAAACTTCTGACTATCAAAAAATATTACTTGCATTCTCATCAAATGCAGCTACGCCTTCACTGGCGCATTCACTGAATTATTCATCAATCAAAAAACGATTTACACTTATGAAAACACGCACCTCCAAAAGAGCCATCTGGTTTCGAAGCCTTTTAATTTTGCCCTTGCTTTCCGTATTGATTTATGGGTTTAGCACGAAGGAAGTTTTAAAGAAGGAAGTTCATTCAGAGCTTATTCAACAAAAAGCAACCGAAGCAGAAATAGCCGAGTACAACGAACTGGCGAAAAAATACAACGCGATTGATATTGAAAAACGAATCATCGAAGAGAAGGATTTGGAACGTTTGGAAACCATTTACAGAAAAATGACACTTGCGCAGCGAGCAAAAGCCCAACCTTTTCCGGAATGCAATCAGACGCAAAATTATTCTAGAGAAGAAGACAATAAAAAGTTCAGTGAAGCGAATTATTACTATAAAGGAGAGCGAGTCACTTTTGAAAAAGCCAATGAGTTACTTGATAAAAACAATAATATAGGAATCTATATCAGCAAAGAGGAAAATACAGTTCATTTGTACCAAGAGCCTTTTGACAAAAAAAAGATTGCAATAAAAGATAACCAGAGAATGCCTTCAGCAGAAAACGGAAACTTATATATGGCTCCCGAAGCTCCGCCAGCGCCAATTGCAGACCCAGTAGAATATGTAAAGGAATTGGGGAAACGGGGAGCTACTTTTTACATAGGCCCACATAAATACAGTACAGACGAAGCGATTGAAATGGTGAAAAAAAGCACGAACGATGTTACTATAGATGTAAGCCAATACCCGATAGTTCATTTAGGCGGATGCTAAATTAATTACCAAATATTAGTTAAAAAAAATGCTTCCAAAATTTATAGTTTGGAAGCATTTTTCTTTGTTGGAATTTTTAAAGTTTATTCCAAGTGTCGTTCAAAACATTTACATCGGGCAGCATTTTATTGGGATCCAAAACCACGCGCTGTACTTGTTTGGTCGTTTTTAAAAGGTGCGTCCAGCTATTGCCACGCTGCCAGATTTCAACGGGAAGTAAAATTTCTTCTTTTGAATTGTCATCATAAATCACTTCAAGTTGCACCGGCATCGGTATTTGTCCATCGTTTTCAACGGTAATCAGATAATTCCCCAAATAGGGTTTTACTTCCGAAATACCCAAATCGATATTGCCATTACCGTAAAACCACCCTTTCCAAAACCAGGAAAGATCTTCGCCCGCCACATTTTCCATATGGTTGAAGAAGTCGTTTGGCTGCGGATGTTTGTAGGCCCAAGTTTTAATATAGCTATTGAACGCAAGGTCAAAACGCTCGGGTCCCAAAATATATTCGCGAAGTAGAATAAGCCCGGCCGCAGGTTTATAATAGGCCGTAAAGGCGAGGTTCATGGATTGGGCTACGTCTGGATAGGTATCAATCCCTTCACGGTTTTCATACATTAAATAGGGAACTATTTTCTTGGGTGTTTCCTGGTCAGAAAAATATTCGCCATTGTTAAAGGCCTTGGTGCTGTAATGGTTTATAAAAGTATTGAAACCCTCGTCCATCCACGGATAGCGCCTCTCGTTGCTGCCCACGATCATCGGGAACCAGTTGTGGCCGAATTCGTGGTCGGTAACGCCCCAAAGATCCTCGCCCTTACTTTGGAAGTGACAAAAACTAACGCCGGGATATTCCATACCGCCAACGTTCGCCGCTACATTTATTGCATTGTGATAAGGATAAGTAAAATATGTTTTTGAGTAAAACTCAACCGAAGCTTTTGTGAATTCCGTTGAGCGCGACCAGGCGTTTTTACCGTCGCTTTCCTTTGGGTAAACTGATTGTGCCAATCCTATTTTGCCATCGCCAAGATTCATGCGCGCTGCGTCCCAAATAAATGCTTCGGAAGCCGCCCAGGCCACATCGCGGGTGTTTTCCATTTTAAAATGCCAGGTGAGCATGCCATCGGTCTTCACAGAAGCAACAGGCTTACCAACTTCTTCCGGCTTTATGATGTAAACGGTTTTATCGCTTTTCTCAGCTTGTGCCCAGCGGGTTTGCTGTTCTTTTGTAAGTACCTCATTGGGATTTTGTAAAACCCCGGAACACACTACCGTTTGATTAGCCGGTGCGGTAATTTTCACGTCGTAAGTTCCGTATTCGCAATAGAACTCACCTGCTCCTAAATATGGGTCAATATTCCACCCCACTACATCGTCAAAAACCGCCACTCGCGGATACCATTGTGCGAGGGCGTAAATAGTTCCATCTTTTACTTCCAGCCTGCCCATGCGGTCCATTCCCTCTACGGGAACCTTAAATTTGAAATCCATTTTTATTTCAACTTTACCTCCTTTAGCTTCCAAAGGCTTGTCCAGCCAAAGCTGCATACGCGTATCGGTAATTATATGTTTTGAAGAAGTTCCGGTCTTGGTTTTTGCCGAAACATTTTTCAACTCAAAACCACCCTCCACGTCGCCACTGTAACGATTGCCCTGAACAGGTGTGGTCAAAGTGCCACGGGAGTTTTCAGTGAAACGGTTTTGTTCAAGATATAACCAAATAAAATCTAAAGTTTCCGGGCTATTGTTGGTATATTGAATAGCGACGCTACCTGAAACCGAATGGCTTGAAGGGTCCAGCGTTGCATTAAGATCATAATCGGCTGAATTTTGCCAATATTCTGGCCCGGGTTTTCCTGAGGCCGTCCGGTACACATTGCCCTGTCTGTATGAAAAATTATCGAAAAGGTGTTGATTGTCGTTGCCGGGCTCTTGTGCGGTAGCTACAGAAAAAAACGAGAGCCCAAGAATGAGGAATACGCTGCTTTTGAAAAAATTCATGGATTGTAATTTTAATTTGAAAAGAAGTGATGCGAAGGTACTAAACCAGTTGTGAAATTGTTGTTAAATCCAAAAAATGACTGCAATTAGACTCCCCAAAAAAAAATCAACTATTCCTTAAGGTTTTCGGGAAGATTTTTCTATACCACCGCTTTTTCGGGATCCTTTCGCTATAACCGTATCCATACCCGTAATTTATTCCGTTTAATTTATCCATTTTTACATCATTTACCACAAACGCCATATTTTTCAGACGGTGGTTTTTGTGAAGGCCTTTAATGTAATCGAAGAGTCGTTTATCAGTAAATTCGGCACGGACCACATATAGGGTGGCATCGGCATATTCGGAAATAAGTAAAGTATCTGTAACCAAAAGCGTTGGAGCACTATCTACTATAATATAATCAAATTCCATTTTGGCTTCATTCAGGAATTTTTCAAAGGCAGAACCTGATAATAGTTCGGGCGCATTGGGTGGAATGGCCCCGGCGAAGCACACCTTGTGAAAATCATTCATTCCGAGACCTTCGTGGATACAAGGGCCTAAACCAATTTCAGGATTATCCAAATAGTTGGAAAGGCCCACGACATTTTTATCCTTATTGAAATAAATGTGCAATTGTGGGTTTCTTAAATCGGCACCAACCAGCAAGACCCTCTTTTTTATGCTGGCATAGGCCAACGATAAGTTAAGTGCAATCAGGGTTTTTCCTTCTTCCTTTACCGAGGAGGTTACATACACAACTTTTCCTACGCCCTTGGTTTTACCCAGAAGGTAGTTAACGTTGGTAGCCAAAATCCTGAAAGACTCGGCAAGCATGGACCTATCATTGGCCTTGGTAAAGTTTTTAATATTTTCAAAATAGGGAATTTCGGCAGCAATGGGAAGTTCCATGTGGAGTCGCTCCACGTCGGCGCGTTCATGGATTTTTGTATCGGTGATGAATTTCAGGTACAAGATTCCAAAAGGAAGTAATATTCCCAAAAGAAAAGCTATGGCATACACTACTTTTTTCTTTGGGGAAACCGGTTTGCTATCGCTGAGCCCGAAATCAACAATTTTAACAGAAGGTGCCGTTACTGCGTAATTGATTGCAGCTTCTTCTCTTTTTTGGAGGAGTAGCAGGTATAAACTTTCCTTAATACTTTGTTGTCGTTCTATGGAACGAAGAATGTTCTGTTTTTCGGGAATTTGGGAGAATTGGGCACCCGCACGGTTTTTTTGCTGGTTCAGTTTTGCCAAGGAGATGTTCTGCTGCTTTTGATAAACATTCAAGGTGTTTATAATGTTCTGTTTCACCCGACTTAACTGAGTGGACAATTCCTGAAGGGCAGGGTTATTTTCCCCGGCACTGGCCGCCAATTTTTGCCGCTCCAGGGCTATGCGGTTATAATTTGATACGAGGGAATTGATGCCGTTGTTTTCAAGTCCTATGTCCGCGGGGAGCAATCCGTAGTCACCTTGGTCAGACAGCGATTCATTTAGAAGTTTGGAGAGTTCAATTTGGGTTTGCAATTTGTTGACCTCATCTTCTGCAATGGATTTTTTCTGAATGCTCATTCCTGCATCTGCTTCAATATAGGACAAATCGTTGTTTCTTTGAAAAGCCTCCTTTTTTCCTTCAATATTGCTAAGTTCACCCGATAGGGCTACAATGCGCTCGTCCGTAAAATCTACCGTTCGTTTTGAAACCAGCTGTCTGTCCAGTATTCCGTCTTCATTGAACGTTTCAATTATTTTGTTCAGAATACGTTCGTTGCGTTCCGGATTTTCACCGCGCAAGGAAAGAGTAAGTATTTCGCTGTTTTTGTTAGTAGCCTCCACCTTCATTTCTTCAATGAGGTGCAGGACAACATCTTTTACCGGATGAATATCCACACGATAGGTCTTATCGCGGTAGGCCGCTATGTTTTCAGCGTCGAGAAGTGTTATGTTTATTGGAAAATGGATATCGGGCCCGCCAATCTGGTTTGGCGAAACTGTTTTGGTGTGGCCTTCTGCATCTTCAAAAACGAATTCATTTTCATTTACGGATACTATATAAGTTAGGGGTTTTTTAAGGCTATCTTTAGGAAATTCCTTGGCCACAAAAAAAGGAGCGTTCCATATTTCGGTGGTTTTTAACGTTCCCACTACTGAATAGGTTACGTCCAGATCCATTTCGCCCACAACCTGACTTAATATTCGGTAGGATTCAATAACCTCAATTTCATTGTCCATATTTATTTTCGAGTTCCCGTTTAGAATGGATAAAGGGTCCACGGAAATATTGAGCTGTTTGGAGTCGTCAAGGATTTTTATTTTAGCAACAGATTCAAAAACCACGGGGGCGTAGCGCAGATAGAAAAAGGCCAGGACCAAACACATTGCGATGGCGCCCAAAAACCACGGCCAGTAGCGCAGGTATTTGCCCAAGGCCTTTTTAATGTCGAATTGTTCTTCTTGAATATCCAAAGAATATGGTGCCGTTCCTTTCATTTTTTATTTCACTATTAGTACAACTGCGGTAAGGGCAATGGACACGATGGTGAGCACTATACCGGCATCGCCTATTATTCCGGCGCTCTTTACCTTTGCGGTATTGGGGTTTACTACAATAAAATCGTTGGGTTTAATATAATAATTGGGACTATTGAACCATTCGGCACTGGTCAAATCTATGTGGACGACTTTGCGAATTCCATTTTCCTCGGTTATTAACAGGATGTCATCGCGCTTTCCATTTATAGTCAAGTCGCCGGCATAGCCCAGGGCCTGAGGGAGGGTTATGTTCTGTTCGGTAAAAGAATAGGTTCCGGGATTTTTCACTTCTCCCAAAATAGTGACTTTGGCGTTCAACAGCCGAACACTCACGATTGGTTCCTTTAAATGGCCGCCCTGCTCAAGCAAATTTTCTAAAATTTTCCCAATCTGCGAAGTGGTATTGCCCCCAACTTCTATTTTGCCCAAAACCGGAAAAACAATGGTTCCCTCCTTTGAGACCAGATATCCCTGTAATTTAAGGATGTCAAGACTGGGACTGGTGGTGGTGGCATTGGTTTGGACGTTATACGGTATAGCCGTTTCCGGCACCAGCGCACTAACGGTGATGCTCAAAATATCATTAGGTTGAATTTTTGAAGATTCATACTCAATATTTTGATAGGCATACTGATCGGCATCTTGAAGATATAGAATTTCCTTTTTGCTCACGCAGGACTGTAGCCCGATGGCGAGCAGGAAACAGAGGAATTGAAATTTAATTTTCATTGTTCTCAGCGATTTGCAGGGGTTAGTTAGCTGGATTCTAATTTAATAATGGAACGAATGTACTTATAAAATTTGAGATACTGTTCGCGGATGGAGGTTTCAGGAATAAAGTTTTTGTCTAAACAGATCATAACTCAATTTTCTTCACAGTTCCCCAATCTATGCTATTTTCGGCCGTTTCGATATCGATGAAATCAAAATCGTTCAGCCATTTTTCAAGTTTGCGCTTTGAATTTTTCAAGCCAACGTAACTTTTAAATTTTCTGGGCAGGGAAAGTTCTTTTATAACAGGCTGCTCTGGGTCCAAGTCGCGCGGATGTATATAGCTCATAACATAGGGATGTTCCTTTGTCCATTTTTTCAATAATGCATAGGGCGTAAGCCGAAAGTAACCGCCACCGGAATAGATAAAAGTTTTGCCCAGCGCCCGATGGGTGTTAATAGGGAATTCCCTCAGGAAGCTGCCATTATAGCTAAGAAGGGAAGGCTGCGAAGAGCCATAATTGGGGAAGCCCCCGTGGGCCCTTTCAGCAGGAAATACTGAGGAATCCGTTTCAATACCTAATTCGATAAGCACCTCGAAGGCCCATTTGTTGCTTTCGGTAATGGAAAAGCCGGGGGCCCTAAATATTCGCACTTTTTTTCCGCAAATATCCTCCAAGGTCTTGATGGATCGGGCCACGTCATTTTTAAATTCAAGTGGCGTTTGTTCAAAAACGAGTTGGTGCAAATGGGTATGGCTGCCTATTTCATACCCATAATCGGCGATTTGCCTGACTATTTCTGGATATTTTTCCGCTATCCATCCCACCACGAAAAACGAAGCCTTTACCCCTGCTCGTTCCAAGATCTCAAAAATGGTCTCCATATTGCTATGAATTCTTGATTCATAGCTGGACCATTCGCGTTCCGTTCTGGTAGACGCATTGTCTAAAATATGAAACCATTCCTCTATATCAAACGTTAAAATATTCATGGGCTCATTCCTTTTTTTTGCTTTCGAAATTTTGGATTCAGTTGTTTGGCCAAACCTGAAAAGGTACCCATAATGAATGGGAGCGGATCCGCGATTTCTCCATCTTGGAGATAATGATTTGAAGAAAAAAAATGTTTGCACCAACGCCCGAAGGCTTCTCTTTTGTTTTTATTGGAAAGCAACCAAAGAAGGTCCATACTGAAATAGCGGAGATATCTATCGGGACGATAGCTATAATTTTCAACAGATCGGCCCAGTGAAAGTGACACGATTGCATTGGGAAAATCAATACCTGAAACCACCGAGGCTTTTATGCAGGCTGGTACCCGCGGGTTTATTTCCATTATTTTAATGCTCCCGTCTCGTGGGTCTGTTATCAAATCAAAATCAGCAAATCCGTTCCACCCAATTTTTTTAAGGGCCGTGGCACAGATTTGGACCAAGTCGGGATTCACCACAGTGCGGTTAAAACAGCTGCTTCCTCCCTCCACCGGATAATACCGATGTTTTTCAATCACGGTGCTGAGCAACACCTTTTCCCTTTCCATCAATATTTGAACTTTGTACTGCATACCACCGGGGGGAATGAATTCCTGAAGATGGCAATGGCCATATTCATCAAAAATTTCTCGATAGTATTGCCACATTTCAGAATAGTCCCCAACTTTTTTAAACCCTCTTGCTCCGGTTGTTTCATTGGGCTTTATTAACGCGGGAAATTTAAAATCTGGGGGGTCTTGCCCTTTTTTCAATTTTGAAATATCCAAACTCTTTGGATGCGGCAAACCATTTTCGGCACATACCTGCATCAATTGGTTTTTGTTGTATCCTCTCGTGAATACCTCCAAATTCGGGATCACGAATTTTACCTTTTGCCGAAGTAAATCTTTATGGGCACTCAAATACTTAGCGGAATAATCATTCATAGGAACTACCACGTCCAATCCATTTTTTTCAAGATATTCCACGAAAAAGGAATGAAATTTTTGGGTTTCCCTTTGGGTGGATGGACTTACGATCCTTTTGTGGGCATAGCGCGTACAATATCCATAAGAGGTCTTGCTTTCGCAAAAAAGAACAACATAGTAGCCCGCCTTTTTTAATTGTTTGGCAAAAATTACGGCCTGTATGGTCTGTCCATCCAGCAATCCTACTTTTAATATGGGCTCCTTTTTGTGCATCGTTTGCATGCAACTTTTTTAAAGTTTTAAATGTGATTCAGAAAGTTAATACTTTTTAGGTTGAAAATAGGACTGGGCAAGGGGAATTAAAATGCTGAACAAATTTTTCATTGCCCTATAGGTTATACGTTCGGGTTGCTTACTTAGCCTGTAGATCCACTCAAGCCCGTTTTTGTGCATCCATTGCGGCGCCCTTTTAACGGTACCGGCAAAATATTCAAAAGCCAAACCCACGCCTACGGAAATTGAATGCTCCAAATGTGGCTGCAGCAACGCCAAGAGGCGTTCCTGCTTAGGAGCCCCGAGTCCGCACCAGAAAAAGGTTGGCGCCAATTCGTTAACATGTTTTGCCAAAGCTTCCACATTAAATGCCTCAATGGGCTGGAACGGCGGAGAAATCAACGCCACAATTTTTAGTCCCGGATAGGTCTCCAGTATGTTTTTTTCTAAGGCTTCCAAAGAAGCTTGTGAACTTCCATAAAAATAATGGGTATAGCCCTGGGCGACGGATATCTGAAATATAGCATCCATTAAATCCTTTCCCGAGGTTTTCCCTACCTTTTTCAGGCCCTGGTTGTGGGCGATCCAAACAAGGGGCATTCCATCCGGAACAGTTAATAGGGAATTATTCTGAATGTCGCAATAAGCCGCATCATGATTTGCAATATAAACCGTGCGCGAATTGGTTACACATACATATCCCATTTTTTTATCCGCCACAGCGTTTCTTAAAAAGCTGATTGCAGTTTGAAGATTGACATGTGAAATTCCAATTTTATCAATAAAGTAACGCTCCATTTTCGTTATGCTGTCAGTTGTTTTAAAATCTTCAAAAAGCGAATTTCAAAGGCTTTTAATGTGAATTCCGCCTCATATTTTAGCTTGCCGGCCTTGCCCATTTTTTCCCGTAAATTCCCGTCAAGGATCAATACTTCAAGCGCGTCGGCAAGTGCGGCGCTATCTCCCTTTTGAACCAAATAGCCACTGCTCCCGTGCGCCACGATTTCCGGAATACCACCTTCAGCGCTGGCAACTATGGGCAAGGAAAATTGCATGGCCTCTACGGCCACAAGGCCGAAAGATTCGTTCAAGGTGGGAAAAACAAAAATATCTGCTTCTTTAAATATCTGGGTTTTTTCATCGCCAAATTTTTTCCCGATATACCGAACGGGCTGTTCCAATCCAAGTTCACGGATTTTCCCATTAAACCTTTCCGTGGAAATGTCGCCTTCACCGCCAACAAAAGTACAGGTAAAGGGAAGATTTTTCTTTTGGAGAAGTTTACACGCTTCCAGCAGCACAAAAACACCCTTCGCTTCCAGTAAATTCGATAAAAAAAGTAGGGCCACGGTTCGGGGCCACGGCTTTTCCAAAGGAGTTGAAAAAGCAACCGGAGGCACACCGTTGGGGCAATAATGTCTTCTTTTTTTGGGCACATATTTTTCAACATCCGCATCCAAATAGTTGGATAGAAGGATAACATCCGTATTTTTGAAAAGCACCCGGCACAACAGGATATCCGTCCATTTTTTTTGTCTTTCACGGAGGGTTCTATTATGAAGATGGTACACTATTTTTTTGCCGAAAAGTTTGGTTAGGAGCACCACGAGCGAATCTTTATAGAAGGCTTTGCCCTTAGCGGTAAAACCAATGTAAACCAAGTTGGGCCTGAAAACAAGGAGCTGCCAAAATGTGGCTGCAAGTATGGCAAGATAACGACCACTTTTTTGGAAAGGGTTTTTGCCAATTTCATCCATAGTCCTTGAGGTTCCCAAATTGATATATTTTGCACGAAAGGCTTCATTTATACTCACACTTTTGCGAATATATTCTCCCATAATTGCGGAGCCGTGCACCGGGGGCGGAAGATGGAGCAGAAACAAAACCTTTTTTTTCATAGCTGGGCAATTAACGTGCTAATTTTATCCTTAAAAGTAAAAGGCATTGTTGAAGGCCGAAGCCCGTGTATCGCACTTGGAAGTGGCGTTGCGTTGCGCACGGCGATATTTAGTTTTGCCACAAAATCATCTTCATCAAAAGGGTTGAAAACCCTCCCATTGTTAAGGTCAATAAGGCTGGAAGCTCCCGCGGCTTCCGAACACAGTGTGTAGCAACCTCCTAACAGGGCTTCATTTACTACCGCGCCGTAGCGTTCATTGGTGCTCGGAAAGGCAAATATTTGGGCAAAGGTATAGAAATTATAGAGTGCCGTACCTTCCCTTCTTCCAGCAAAAATCACTTTATCGGCAATATTCAAACGGTGGGCGAGGCTCTCCAATTCCGCCCGCAATGGACCTTCACCTACTAAAATAAGTTTGCAATTGGCATTTTCAATTTTCGAAAAACCATGCAGTAAAAATGGAAGGTTTTTTACATCCACCAACCGGCCCACGAAAAGAGTGATTTTTTTACCGGCCAAGCCATATTTTTCAATTGACTCATTCGCTGTGGCAAGGCTCTGAGAATATTGTTCACGAAGCAACGAGTCGTTATGGATTATGGGCAGTTCCAATGCATTTATATTTTTTGAAACCTTATTTCTATGCCATTGGCACACTTCCTGGCTGGTAAAAAGAACGCCATTGCTATGCTTGGCGATAAAGTTTCTTAAAAATTTTCGGAGGCCCTTGCGCTCTGCGGCGTTGGAAACACTATCATCGCTAATCGTGTAAACCCGAATGGTAGGCTGAAAAAGTTTTACATATAAAAATATCCAAAGGGTAAGCGGTCCATATTCACTGCACAGGATAATATTTGGCCGATGCTTTTTTAGGGCTGAAATAATACCCGATCGAAAGGATTTCCCTCTATATTCAAAACCTTTTTCAAGAAAATTCATGTTAAATTCACTTTTGGTCCGTAGGGATTCCTGATCGAATTTTTGATCGCCCACATTTTTACAATTAAAGTAGAAATGGGCTGAAAAGGACCGGTGCAAGGCATTGAAAAAATCTACCCTGTACGGTGCCAGGGCAGGATGGAAAACCACTATTACTTGCTTTTGTTTCATTTTCTGGCCAAATCTGCATAGTTAATCAAATGGTTTTTGGCCTGCCACAAAATTTCCGGATTTGTCAAAAAATCAATTTCTCCGTTGGAAGGTAATGGATGTACCATCAATTCAATGGTTGTTTTAGGGGAACTCAAAATAGCTTGAAATTTGGCGTGCATTTCCGTTGGTGAACAACCTATCAGACTGGTGTATCCAGCGGTTGTTCCCAGCCGTTTTGACAGGTAATATTGATGGTAGCTCCGATAGACCTTTTTTGGCAAACTTTGTTTTTTGGCCAGCAAAATTTTTTGTGACCGTATAAAAGGGATTCCGTATTTCTTGGCTACCGTGATCATAGCTTTCAAAATTGGAAAATACAGGTGGAAATGATGGTGGTGGTCCAAATGGGTAATTGTAATGCCTGTGTTTTTCACCTTTTCAATCTGTGCAGCATATTCCGCCACGAGTTCATCATATTTTAAAGCTCCTGTTTTAATTTTCCTTTCAACCACCATATCTTCAAAAAATGTTTGGGTTTTAGGATCAATTAATGAAGAAGGGCCCTTTCTAATATTTAGTGGTCCATCGAGCGCTAAATGCACCCCAGTACCCAATTTCGGATTCTCCCTAACGAGCTGTATTGCTTCCTCAAAATATGGCGCCCCCGCCAAAATAGTAGTACTGGTAACGATCCCCTCTTGGTGGCATTTAATTATGCTTTGCGTTACCGCTTCTGAAAAACCGAAATCATCCGCATTGACTATCAATTTCATAAGGATCTATTGTTTTAATTTCCAAAGGCTGGGGAAAAGGGTTTTAGCCCATAGTTTTACAAATATTATGGGGAGTTGTTTTGGAAAATGGGTTTTCGCGTAATATAAATATTCTTTATAGGCTAATCCTGTGGGGCTTTTTAGATATGTAATTCTGTCTTTTAAATTTTTTGAACTGCTCCAATTGTTTCCGTGATCATCGGTGCAATAGCCGGATATTCCAGGGGCGAGATAAACCGGGAATCCGGCTTTATAGGCCCGCAGGGAAAAATCGTAATCTGCAAAGGCATGGATAAAGCGGGCGTCGAAAAAACCTATGGCGTCAATAACCTCTTTTTCTACAAAAAGCACATTTGCGTTTGTTAAATGGCAGGGTTGTGGCAAATTCGACGGCTGGACCAATTGGTATGCGGGGTGGTCCATTCCCTTAACGAGCACATTTCCGCCATATGAAATTTTGCCTGATCCCTTATCTTGTGTGGCGCCTGTATATAGTCCGCCTTTGTTGTATTTCTCGTGGCAATAGGCCCTCGTGTGCTCTATACTCTTTAGGAAATCTGGGGCCAGTTCCACATCGTCGTTCAATAAAAGATATCCTTCATAATTTGCGGTTGTTTTGGCTTGCTGATATGCATACCTCATTCCTCCCGCCCAGAACAAATGGCCGGTTCCTGAAACAACTTTTACCTCAGGAAAGGTCTTGGCAACGTGTTGCGGGGTTCCATCGCTGCAGCCGTCATCCACCAAAAAAACGTCCAATGCCATTGTTGGCGGTTTGTATGCCGCGAACAGCGATTGGAGACACCTGAGGGTTTTTTCCTTTCTATTGTGGCAGGTTATTAGTACGGCGATTGTTTTCATCAAAAATAAACACGAAGGGTAAACTTAAAAATAATGGATAGTTCAACAAGGGTTCGCCTTGCAGCAAAAAGATTATTCCAATTATGAATATTGCGGGATGGCCTTTGTTATAGCGAACAATGTAGTAGAGGTAGAACAGTAGGCTCAAAACCCCCATAGAGGCCAGAAAGTCGCTAAACCCATTACCGTGCCCCAAGACTTCTTTTTGAAGGGCCGGATGGTCCGCAAATCGAGTTGAAACGTGAAAGCCGTTGCCAATGAAGGGATGTTTTCCAATATAATGGAGATCAAAAAGAAGCGCGCTCATTCGGTCCGGCGCAAATTCGCCCTTATCTCTTTGGGAAGCGGCGGTAGCCTGCTGGTTCATTTTCTCCTTCAAAAAATCTGTATTTTCATAGATACCGTACGCAAGAAGACCAAAGGTTAGAAGGATGGGCAAAACGAAGGGTCCATATTTTCGTTTATATTCCAAATAAATAGTGGCAATTCCCAACAAAAAAAGTACGATGTAGCCTGTTGTGCTATAAGTGGTTATGAGTGCTGCCAAGATGATCAAAACTTTCCATTTGTGGAATTTTATTAGGGTACGAATGTTTCCCAAATAGAACAGAAATGCCAGGCAGATATAACAGGCAAAGGCTCCGGGCTCCCAAAACATGCCCGAATTGCGCTGGCCTTCAGAATGTTGGTTAAATAAAATAATATTACGTGCAGAATTGTCTGACCACTCCGCTGTTCTCTCCATAACATATACTGCCGGAATGTCCATGCCGAGGGCATTCCACGCATATCCGAAAAGGCTAACAAGGCTGACCGCGAATATTATTTGGAAAAAAGCATATTTAAAGTTGTGGCCAACGTACCGAATGATAATATAGCCCAGGGTAATCCTAGCCAGAAAGGCAATGACGCTCGGAACGGAAACAAAGCCAAGAACCAGTTTTTGAAAAAGGAAGATGAAAGCAAAAAACGCGAAAAACCGATAATACACAATTCCTTTATTGAGATCAAAAAATTGGTGGTGCCTCACGGCCAACATTAGTACGAAGGCTACAAAAATATATTTTGCCGTATCGTCCACGGGGCTAAAAAGAGGATTCCCACTCATTGCGGTCAACAGAAAGGTGTAGAGATATACGGTTATTTTCTTAATGGGAAAATTCATTTTTTTGGCCTCTTGTTTCTTATTTATTCCATATTCCTGTAGCTTTCCCGGAAATTAATTTGATGTACTGAACCGGAAAAAGAATTAAATTGGGGATGATGCAAAGGATGGTAGCAATGATAACCCCTTCCACTCCCAAAGATGTATATTTCACGAGAACTATGGACAGTGGAACGTTCACAATTGCGCCCAAGGCAAAGGAATACATATGCAATTTAATTTTACCCACCCCATTGATGAAATAATTAAAGGGTGCGTAGAGGGCTGTAATGGCGAAATATACCGCCATCCAAATGGTTAGGATAGGGGGAATGGCAACCAGGTCGCCAATCCAAATATGATATATCGCGGGTGCGGCCAAGACCATTAAAAAAATAACAATTACCGATGCGGTTGCGAATTTAATGAGATTGCCCATGGCATTCTGAATCCATTCAAATTCTTCCTTTACGTAGGCCACAGTAATACTGGACCAATAGGGAACCAAAATAATAGTAAAAACCATAGAAGAAATGCCCATATATTTATAAGCTATATTATAGGGAACAACGGCTTCGGGACTGAACAATTGGGTAATGATCAGGTTATCGGTAGAAAACATTACTATCACTGAAATTTGGATGATGAAAAAAGAAATCCCCAATCCAAAGATATCATTAAAATATTGTTTTTTAACGTGTTGCCAGCTGGGTCTGAACACCTTATAGTTTTTCGTGAATGCATACAAATTTAACAGCAAGAGAACAAGTATTGGGAAAACGGAAAACACACATCCAAATATTAGAAGGGAGCTCTCCACCTTTTTTGTTAATATATAAATCAGAAAAAGGGATCCAACGGCGATGATGAAACTAATTCTCCCCTGCATGGAATGATGCTGGTCTGCCGTATAAATTGAGGTTATGAGCGTTAGCGGCAACCGTAGTCCGAAACAGGCAAAAACCACGGGCATAAGCAATTGCAAAGCACCATTGAGTGAAGGCGAGGTATTGAAAACCGAGGCCCAATCCATATAATAACTTATGAGAAATGTGCTGGCCAAAAACACCAGGCTGATCGCTCCAATGGTAAAATAGGCAGTACTTATATATCCATTGGCGGCGGGCACATTGTTGTTTGCCCTTGCTTCGGCAAATTTATTGCGAAGTCCGTGGCCCAAACCAATGTCAAAAAACGTGAACCAAGCTATAAAAGAAGTAATGGTTAGCCAAATGCCATAATTTTCGTTATCCAAAAATTGTATGGTGAGGGGCACCAATAAAAAATTTGCAAGAATGCTACCTCCCTTATAAACAAATGACCAAAAAACATGTTTGGAAATATTTTTGGAACGGCTGCTTTTAATGCCCAGGCTGGTCTGTATTTTCTGTATGAATGTTTTCACTATAGTTTTTGCATCCAGAATGAACACTAAAATAAATTTATGACCTTCGTATTGCGCTTCTAAATGTCAATGGCACTTTCGTTTATTGCACAAATCAATTGATAGGAGGTTATAACAAAATAATAGCACCAAAAAACAATTCCAATCCATTTGGCCCCATCTTCAATAAAGTAAAGCCATTGGCCCATTTCATCACTGAAGAGTTTGTAAACAATCGTGTCCGAAATTATGGATATAACCAAGAAATTAAATGCGAGCAGCAATGGAAAAATTTGGGTTTGCAGCAAAACATTTCGAAACCTTACAAGATATGCCGCAACCGATGCTCCCAAAACCAAGTAAACAACTTTTTGGTTTAGCCCTATGGTTGAACTAAGATCCTCGTGAAATTGGAACAAATCGTCCAGCATTAAAAAGGATGTAAGCAAAAAAGAGCAAAAGAGAAACAAAAATATTTCCTTTTCCAACTTTCTGAAAACCAATCGAGCGCCCAAACCACAAGCGGTTGCAGCCGCACACCACAAAACGATCCCCAGATTGGAAAGCACCCCCGTTAGCGGATGAATGCCCGCCACGGCAGTAGGGTCGCCGGTCAGGTGGTCCATAGGAATGTTAAACTCGCTTCCTATTCCAACTATCGCCATTAAAATAAATAGGGCGACCGAAAAAATGGCTCCAATTTCCTTTATTGATGTTTCCTTAAAGACAATGGATGTATATTGAAAAAAAATCGAGAGGCCTGTCTTATAATTTTCCATTTTTTTAGGGCTAAGAAGATTTACGGCAACTGTAAGTTTATATAGAGTTTTTCCATTATTTGCTCTTTAATTATGCATTGGAATGGCAGTAGCCAACATTTTCAAAGGTTAATTTTCTTAAGTGTTTTCTCATTTTCCAAAAACCATTGATAGGTATTGGAAATTCCTTCGGTTAATGTAATAGTGTTTTTCCAACCTAAGGATTTCAATTTACTGCTATCCATTAATTTTCTTGGCGTTCCATCAGGTTTGGAAGAGTCCCAACAAATGTCCCCCCTGTGGCCAACAATTTCTTGAATGGTTCTGGCTAATTGTTCAATGGTAACATCGGTTCCTGAACCTACGTTATACAGATAGTCTGGCAGCTGCCTCTCCATGGCGAACACGACCGCCCTTGCAAGATCGTTTACGTGAAGAAATTCGCGCATCGGCCGGCCACTACCCCACAAGTGTACCGTGGCGTGCTTAAGTTGTTTGGCATCGTGAAACTTGCGAAGCATGGCTGGCAGCACGTGAGAGGTACTTAAATCAAAATTATCCCTGGGGCCATATAAGTTGGTGGGCATAAGGCTCACAAAATCCTTTTGATATTGATTTCTTATGGCCTGACAAGCTTTTACACCGGCTATTTTGGCTATTGCGTACCATTCATTGGTAGGTTCCAATGGGCCCGTTAGCAGATCTTCTTCAACCAAAGGTTGGGGCGCCAATTTTGGATAAATGCAAGAACTGCCTAAAAATATAAATTTATCAACCTTATTTCGGTGCGCTGCGTCTATAATATTATTTTGGATCTGCAGGTTTTCCATTAAAAATTGATAGGGAAAGGAATTGTTCGCCAGAATACCCCCTACCCGCGCTGCGGCATCAATAACGACTTTGGGCTTTTCAATTTCAAAAAATAAATCGACGGCCTTTTGGTTTCTCAAATCGAGTTCTTTGCTACCTCTCCCGATTAGATTGGTATAACCATTGTACTCCAATTCACGCCAAATGGCAGATCCGACCATTCCCGCGTGCCCTGCGATATATATTTTTGCATTCTTATGTATGCTATTCATAATAATTTAAGGTCGTGAATCCACCCTTTTTTAAATATTGATCCTTTTTCATCAATTTCAGGTCGCTCTCCATCATTTCCTTTATCAAAGAAGGCAAATCATAGCTCGCTTCCCACCCTAATTTTGTTCTGGCCTTGGTGGGATCGCCTATTAATAGGTCTACTTCGGTGGGCCTAAAATATTTTGGGTCTACCTGAAGGACTAATTTTCCAATGGGCAATTGATAGTCTGGATGTGTGCATTTTTCAATATAGGCCACTTCATCTTTTCCGGTTCCTTTAAAATGGAGGACAATTCCAATTTCTTCAAAAGCCATTTTAACAAAATCACGCACCGAGGTAGTCTTTCCGGTAGCGATTACCCAATCTTCCGGCTGGTCTGCTTGAAGAATCATCCACATCATCTTCACATAATCTTTGGCGTGCCCCCAATCTCTTTGGGCGTCCAGATTTCCTAAATATAAAACGTCCTGTAGTCCCAACCCGATTCGGGCAACAGCTCTTGTAATTTTTCTGGTCACGAAGGTTTCGCCGCGGATAGGGGATTCGTGATTAAACAATATTCCATTGCAAGCAAACATTCCGTATGCCTCCCGATAATTAACTGTAATCCAATACGCATACATTTTTGCAACCGCATATGGACTTCGAGGATAAAATGGCGTTGTTTCTGATTGGGGTACCTCCTGCACCTTTCCATACAATTCCGAGGAGGAGGCCTGATAAATTTTTGTTTTCTTTTCCATTCCCAATAGGCGAACGGCGTCCAAAATCCTCAGGGTTCCTATTCCATCCGCATTGGCAGTATATTCTGGCACTTCAAAGGAAACCTGTACGTGGCTCATTGCGGCAAGATTATATATCTCGTCTGGTTGAATGGATTGAATCAGGCGTATTAAATTTGTGCTATCGGTCATATCTCCATAGTGAAGAATGAAATTTCGATGCTCCACGTGCGGATCTTGATATAGATGGTCCACTCTGTCGGTATTTAAAAGAGAGGATCTGCGTTTTAAGCCATGGACGATATATCCCTTTTTTAACAGAAGCTCGCTCAAATAAGCGCCATCCTGACCGGTAACTCCCGTTATAAATGCTATTTTACCTTTCAAAATTTTATAGTATAAATTATTGCTTAAATGTATAGATTAAATTTAATAAAATGAGGGAGACAATTTTAGGATAAAATTGGCGCCTATAGTATACATAGAAATTGAACTATATGTACCCGTTCCAAAACAGAAATAGAGAAACCTATATCCTGCTTAGTTTTGGCGCATGAAATATAATCCTACCTTGTTCGCGTGCAAGTACGCAAGGAAGAAGCCCTAAGATCGGGACGACAACCCCTATTATCAACAACTGCAGATGAATGTTCAAACTGCCTATAACAAAGGCAATTGTTATTACAAAAGTATTGGCAAGTGCAACTATGAATGTACCTTGTTTTTGGGAAAGTCCCAAATCCATCAATCTATGGTGTATGTGGTTTTTATCGGCGCTAAAGGGGCTTCGTCTTTGGCTAATCCTTATTATAAAAACCCGGATGGTATCCAAAATGGGAAAGGATAGAATGGACAACACCAACACAATTTTATTCGGCACTGTGAACCAAACGTAACCGGCCGGTTGAATCGCCAAAAATTCTATGCTTTGAAAGATCAATAAAAATCCAATAAATAACGATCCGGAATCGCCCATAAACAATTTGTTCTCTTCTGAGAAATTAAACCTTAAAAACGCCAAAAGGGCTCCGACCAAAATAAAGGAAACAAGCATCAAAAAGAAATTGCCGTATAGCATAAAGAAAAACCCGAATGTTAAACTCGCTAAAATAGCTGTTGTTCCCGCCAAACCATCTATACCATCAATTAGGTTGAAAGCATTTATAATGAAAACGAACACAAATAGTGAAACCAATACCGAAACAAAATAGGGAAGCTCCCAAATACCGAACAGACCCTCAAGACTAAAAATTCGGACATCCGTACATAAGATTATTAGAGCGGCCGCCATGGCCTGTCCCACCAACTTTTTACGCGGCGATATACCAATCAAGTCGTCCTTGACACCCAAAAAGAACATAATGGTTACCGAAGCCAAGAGCAACAGAAGATGGTTTGCTTGCAAGGTTTCAAAACTTTTGATTCCGCCCAAAATCATTATAGATAGCGAAAAGGCAATAAAAATGCCGACTCCGCCAAGATTCGGGGTTTTTTTGGTATGCATGCTGCGCTCCCCCGGAGCCGCCATGAGGTCTTTTTCGTTGGCCAAACAAATTATGGCCGGAAACATTTTTGTGGCCAGCACATAGGAAATTAGTACCGCGATAATCCCCAAATAGTAAATATCATTCAAAAGAAAAGATATGTATTCCATCACATAAATTTTAAAACTCCTAAAACCCGGCGAATAGCCAAGCTTACTCATAGGTTTGTTTTGATCAACCAAAAAGTGTAGGATTTTTATAAAAACATTGCTTGGGGCTGCAACGGTTCTCTTTTAGGGGATTGTAAAAAAGAACTAATTGGGAGAATTTTTAACTCATATCATTAAGGCTATTAACGCTAATGACACTTCAAATATAGAAAGCTATTTTTATTAAAAGTTCAAAATAATTCACTTTTAGTCCAATGGAATAAAAGTATCGATAAAATGCAAAGTATATACTTAAACTAAAACCAGCGCAGATTTCTCGTTTCTTAAAAAGTGGAAGGATAGCTATTTAGGGAACGAAAAAAACCATAAAAAAAGCCAAAACGCAATGTTCTGGCTTTTTAAGAAGTAGCGGGAACAGGACTCGAACCTGTGACCTTCGGGTTATGAGCCCGACGAGCTACCTACTGCTCTATCCCGCGATATGGTTACATTCAATAGTTCCTCTTTAGCTTTTAACTTTCGGCCCATAATGCCGACGGAAATATTGGACTGCAAAGATACAAAGGATTTTGAACTCCACAAGTTAGAATGCATAAATTTTTGTGAAGGGCATCCCAAGTCGGCATTCAAATTACTTTCTTTCACTATCTTTAAACTATGAGCAAAACCTTTCGTAATCTAACCATAATTATACTCGTTATGGGTGCCATCTTTCTTGCCGGCACGGTTATCCTAAATTCCATAGTAAAGAATAAACTTGAAAACTTCATCAAACAAAGACTGCCAGACAATATGGACCGCGCCTATGATGCTATTACCGTGGAAACTTTTGGCGGGTCGTTAGCAGTCTCCAATGCATCCCTTATTATTAAAAACCCCGGCAATGGAGTTGCGCACACTTTCATCAATGTTGAAAAATTGAAAATTTCAAATGTCAGTTATTGGGATTATTTAATCAATAATGAAATTTCCGTGGACAAAATTGAACTTGAAAATCCAAAAATTATATACTACCAAACCCGAATGGAAGACCGAAAAGATACCGTTCCGAAGGCCGTGGCAACGATATACAAACCAATTAGCGTGGGCCGGGTGGAGTTGAAAAATTCTAAATTTGTCCTCTTCGATGGGACGGAAGATTCAACAAAAGTCTATGTTACCGGGCTTTCTCTGGATCTTCGGGATATTAGGGCAGACAATCAATCGGTGAAACGAAAAATTCCATTTAATTATACAGAATTTGAGGCCACGAGCGATACTGTTTTTGTGAAAATCAGTCCATATGAAAACTTGAGCGTGGAAGATTTTTCAATAAAAAACAACACTGCCTTCTTTAAGCATTTAAAATTAAAAACCAAATATTCAAAAAAGGAACTTTCGAAAATAATTTTCAAAGAACGTGATCATTTCGATCTAACCTTGGACTCAATGGCTATAAAGGATTTTGATTTTGGCTTTGCGAACAATAGGTTTTTCGCTCGTAGCAAAATAGTATTCCTAAACAAGCCCGTTTTGGAAATTTTCCGCGATAAATTGGTTGCAGATGATTTAAAGTCAAAACCGCTCTACAGCAAAATGCTTCGGGAGTTGCCGTTTGATTTGACGGTAGATTCCATTAAAATTGCCGATGCATTCATTCAATATGAAGAAAGGCAAAAGGCCGAAAACATGGGCGGATCCATAAAATTCAAAAATCTGGATGCCGCTATTTCCAATGTCAGCAACACCTATAAAAAGCCGGAAAAGACAACCCTAAAAATAACGGCCGATTTTATGGAGAATACCCCAATGAGCGTTGACTGGAACTTCGATGTGCAGAACGAGAGCGACTCCTTTCTTTTTAAGGCTAAAGTTGGGGCTTTGGAAGCGGACCAGATGAACAGCTTTACCGAGCCGAATTTAAACGTATTGCTGGAGGGCAGCACCAACCAGGCTTTTTTCACTATTGATGGGAATCATGAATCATCCACAACCGCATTAAAAATTAGTTATACCGATTTTAAAGTGACCGTTTTGCAAAAAGATGGACAGAAAAAAAACAAAATTTTAACGGCGGTAACAGATTTGTTTATTTCAAAGGATAGCAAAAAGCAGGGCGAAAACTATAAAGAAGGAACGGCAGAGGCCACACGCGACCAAACAAAATCGGTTTTCAATTTTTTATGGATAAGCGTTAAAAGTGCTTTGGTAAAGGCCATGCTCTAAAAATCAATGGCTGATCCATTGAATGGCCTCCAGCCTTTGCTGGGTAGAAAAAAGGCGGATTTCAGCATTGAAGAACAATTTTTCAAGTACACTGATTATTTGGAGCCATTTGCGGTCCGTCACCACCGCTACCCTGTCAAACCTGTTGGCCGTTTTCAATTTAAACGGCAAATTTTTTAGGATGGCTTTAAAGGAAATCTCTGCATTCGCTGTATCTTCAAGATAGAGATTGACCCTATCAAAAAGCTCCAATTTTTGATTTATCTCAGATTGCATTTTTTCAACAGCGCGCTCGTCAAACGGACCATCAACTATAAAACCAATATTGTTATCTGCTAAACTGAAAGTGGAGAGCATAGTGGGGAGGAATTTTTACGGTTCTGTTAAAATTATAAAATTTTTAATTACTGTCCAATACTCTCTGCTACAAAACCAACAAGTTCACCATTTTCAAAAGAAACATGAAGTTCAATGGGGTTGCAACAAATTTCGCAGTCCTCTATATATTTTTGACGGGGGACCGAAACATCCAACAACATTGAAATTTCTTCCCAACAATGGGGGCATTGAAAAAAATGCTCGAACATAGCGATTGGTTTTGAATTGAGTCATTTTAAAAGTAACACTTCCTTCCCCAGAAAAAAAATTTTGGTAGGCGATGAAAGCGGCACGTTTAGGAAAGAAGCTCTAAACTTTCCTGAAGCAGTTCCCATTCATCCATCCGTTTTTTCAATAGTTTCTTTTTGTTTTGGTAGGTATCGAAGAAATGGGGCTTTGCAATGGTTTCTTCGTAGTTAATGAGCAATTCGGTGTCAATTGCGGCAATTTCCTTTTCCAATGAAGCAATGGCAGATTCCACGCTGCTTAATTTATTTTTTAACGATTTCTGCTTTTTCTGAATTTCATACTCCTCCCCTGCGCTTCTTTTTTCCTTTATTTCCGTTACAACTGTTTTCTTTTCGGCCTCCCTTAGGTTCTGCAGGTTTCGCTGTTCAAGAAAATAGTCAATATCGCCCAAATACTCTTTTATCTGGTGGTCCTTAAACTCATAGACCTTGTTGGTCAGACCCTGAAGGAAATCGCGGTCATGCGAAACCAAAATCAAAGTGCCCTGGAAATTTTTTAAGGCTTCTTTCAGTACATTTTTAGACTTTATGTCCAAGTGGTTCGTGGGCTCGTCCATTACCAAAACGTTAAAGGGCTGCAACAACAACTTGGCCAATGCCAACCGGTTTCGTTCGCCGCCGCTTAAAACGCGCACATATTTTTCAACCTCGTCCCCGCGGAACAAAAACGACCCCAAAATATCGCGCACGCGACTTCGGTTTTTTTCGTTTGCGGCATCAATCATCGTGTCGAGCACAGTTTTGCTTCCATCGAGATAATCGGCCTGGTTTTGGGCAAAGTATCCAATCTGCACGTTATGCCCCAAAGCCAATTTTCCACTGTGCTGGATTTCCCCATTAATAATTTTGGCCAAAGTAGATTTTCCTTGCCCATTTTGCCCCACAAAAGCGATCTTGCTATCGCGCTCAACCATAAGGTCCACGTTGGTCAGCACGCGGTTGTCGCCATAACTTTTTGAAATATTTTCAGCTTCAACCACCACTTTTCCAGGCGTGATGGAAACCGGAAATTGTAGTGTCATTACACTGTTGTCGTCCTCATCAACTTCTATTCGCTCAATTTTGTCAAGCTTCTTTATCAGCGATTGCGCCATGGTGGCCTTGCTGGCCTTGGCTCTAAATTTATCAATGAGTTTTTCGGTATGCTCAATCTGTTTTTGCTGGTTTTTTTGTGAAGCCAGTTGTTGCTCCCGCAATTCATTCCGAAGTACCAGATATTGGGTATAAGGCTTGTTGAAATCGTAAATTTTCCCCAAGGAGATCTCTATGGTCCGGTTGGTGACGTTGTCAAGAAACATTTTATCGTGCGAAACAATTACAACTGCCCCGGCATAACTTTTCAAAAATTCCTCAAGCCAAAGGATGGATTCAATATCCAAATGGTTCGTAGGCTCGTCCAGCAGCAGAATATCGTTGTTTTGCAGCAGGAGCTTGGCCAATTCAATGCGCATGCGCCAGCCGCCCGAAAAGGTTTCGGTAAGCTTGCCGAAATCTTCACGCCGAAATCCCAACCCTTGTAAAATACGCTCTGTTTCCCCTTGGTAATTATAACCACCATGAATTTCATATTGGTGCTGCACCTCGTTGAGATCGACCATTAATTGATGGTAGCCATCACTTTCGTAATCGGTGCGTTCGGCCAGTTGTTTGTTTATTGCTGAAAGCTGTTTTTCGAGTTTCTTGATTTCAGTAAAAGCTTCGTAGGATTCTTCCAGAACGCTACGCCCCTTTTCAAAATCGATGTCTTGTTTTAAAAACCCAATGGAAATTTCCTTGTCCGTGGCTATCTGGCCTGAATCATATTCCTGCTCGCCCGCTATAATCTTAAGCAAGGTAGATTTTCCGGCGCCATTTTTTCCAACCAAACCAACCCGATCGCCCGCCTTTAGCTGAAACGTTATTTTTTCGAACAAATAGTCGCCTTGAAAGGATACTGAAAGATTGTGGATATTTATCATTTTTTGCTCTTGCGGTTTATGAATTCAGCCCCACCGGTCTGCAGGCTAAAGTGTTATTTAGTACTGAAATTTCTGCAAAGATGCTTATTTTTGCGGTGAAAAAAAACCAAGAATGCAATTCCTTAAAGGCACCAAACTCTACAGTATTTTAACGGGAACGTGTCCTGTTTGCCAAAACGGAAAAATGTATGTGAACCGGAATCCCTACAATTTTTCCAAAACGCTGACCATGCACGATCGTTGCAGCCATTGCAACACCAAGTTTAAAATGGAACCCAGTTTTTTTTATGGGGCGATGTATGTTAGCTATGCCGTAGGGGTTGCCATTGCCGTTGCTACTTTTATTGTTGCCTATTTTTTTATCGGCCTTGATCGCAACTATACATTTGCTGCAATAATCATAATTTTGGCGCTTATGCTACCCATTATCGTCAGAGTTTCCCGAAATATTTGGATCAACCTCTTTCGCAATTTCAATAAGGAAAAATCCAATACCTGAATTGCAGGTGACTACAACAGTCTAGCAATGTTCATTTCAATAGGAATTTGCGCTCCATGTTCCAAATGTTGGAAAAGGATTTCGGCCAATAAGGGAGCCATCAAAAATCCGCGCGAACCCAGCCCGTTGAAAAAAAAGATATTTGGATTTTGTGGGGTACTGCCCAATAGCGGCCGGTGATCTTTGGTGGTGGGACGGACCCCCACAGTTTGACCCGTAACCTCAAACGAGCATCTGATGAACTTCTTCGCCTTTAAAAGGATTTCCTCCCT
This sequence comes from Aequorivita sp., assembly GCA_048265145.1. Taxonomy (GTDB): domain Bacteria; phylum Bacteroidota; class Bacteroidia; order Flavobacteriales; family Flavobacteriaceae; genus Aequorivita. Next base: position 54,424 of record JBLXCF010000007.1, on the reverse strand, counting down.
TGCCGTTGCTGTGGGGTTCAGACTAAAATCATCCCGACTATAGGTGGCGCCGATCTTATAGCTGTTGTTTCCCTCCGGAATCACATATAGCGGACCCTTTAAAAGTGCATTCAACTGTAGCTCAGGCGCGCAGATAGTGAGGTATTCCCCTTTATTGCCGATGAGGGTTTGTTTTGGAAAAAAAGGATTTTCAACAGCCGTGGAACCTTCGGCAAAAATGATTTTTTTCGACTTTATATTTTTGTAAACAAATTGCTCGGAAGCATGTTGTAGCAATTCATATTGAAATTCCTCGGACAGCAAATCGCCCTTTGACATCAAATGGTTTCTATATTCCGAAAGCAATACTTGCGTTTGGATGCGGGCAGCACCCAAAACTTCCCCAAAACCAAAAGGGGCATGGATGCTTGGATTTTCATTTTTTAGAAATTTTGAAGATAGAAAATCCTTCAAATCTTTTTTGTCGCTCGCAACGGTCCAATTGTTTTGCTCTTCAACAGTATTGAAAATGCGAAGAATAGGGGTTTCTGAAAAAAGTTTTGCCTGCAGTTTCTCAGAAAGTTGCTGATAAAAATGTACCGCCACTGGAAAAAAAGCGTTGGCGTTCCAAGCGGCTGTGAACCGCTTCAACACCGTTGGGTTAAACACGCCCCCAGACTTTGCGGTAGCGCCTTCAGCTCCCCGGTCGATTACAACAAAGGTCTTTCCGTGGGATTGGAGCTGTTCGCACAGGCTAATTCCTGCAATGCCAAGACCCACTACGATATAATCCTTTTCAATCATACATGCTAAAAAATGAAAAACCCTTCAATTTCCAAATAGGATATTGAAGGGTTTTCCTTGAATTATACTTTGATTAATAATTCCACAAATCGATTTCGATATTTCGAATTTGTTCTTTGATTCTATCAGATTCAAGAAGTTGCATTAACGCATTGTCGTTAATGTATTCTTTCACACCTCTATCGCCCTGCACATTATCTTCTTTGTAAATAACAGCATGGAACCTGCGAGAATTCAACAAATGGTCATACGAGATTGGCTGTGAGGTATTCTTTCGGTTGAAAGCTTTTGCCTCATGAAGCACCTCGCGGGCCCCGGGAAACCAAACCCAGAATAATTCGACTTTTGAATCGATACCATCTTCGGGAAAGGCTTTGGAACGCGCTTCGTTCGCAACCGGGCAGATGCCCAACAACCGGTATTTTAGTTCGCCTTGGCGCTTGTCCAAATACCAATACCCGCGGATGTGCCACTCTTCAATATCGCCCGCATCCAGGGAAAAACGGCGTACATACTGCGGATCCACAATTCCCTCGGCATTAAATTGTTCAATACCTAGATCCGTGGTGTCGCTATAGACCAACGATGCTTCAATATCGCGCAAGGTTCTTTTTTCGGTGAAATAGGAATCTGCATATACGCTTTCAATCTTTCCATTTTTGATGTTTTTTACCAAGACATCATAAAGAGAACGTCTGTCCGCACCAATGTTGTTAGTATCAATAGGGTAATACAACGGGAAGTTTACTCTTTCGTCAAGATCGATAATCTCCCAAGTTGTTTTGGACCACAACACGTCGCGCTCATCTGTATAGCCATAAGGCAATGGTGTATCATTGTCATAAGCAATCTGTGCTTCTGTCTTCTTGCCTATATCCTCTGGTGTTTTGGCGTTCAGGATGTTCACCTGGGCACTTGCGCCAGTGGCCATCCCAAAACCTAAAACACATAAAACAACATTTTTCAAATTCATACCGATAGGGGTTTTAAAAACAAATATTTTAGTTTGTTAATTCAATAATTACGGGAGCAGTTTTCTTCAGCATAACACCGCTGCCTGAAACGTTTGCATTGATATCAAAAATTTGAACGGTTTCCCCTCTTCCTGCTCTTCGCAAAGCTCCTTTTGCCGCAGCATCAAGTTTAGTTCCGTTTACCCGAACGGTCGGTTGGCCGGACACTTTAAAGCTGAAACCGGTTACGTTTAGATTAACATCGAAGTCAAAGTCTGGTAATACGGCAGAAACCGATGAAATTTCAAGACCGCCGCGCTCCATCCGAACAATTCCTGTTTCTCCGCGGATAGCGCCTACTGGTGGCGGGATGTCCTTGATACGGAATTCGGATTTTGAACCTACGGGTTTTCCGTCAGGCAAAGTACCCGTAGCTGAAATGGTTACAGACCGACCAGCGCCAGGTCGCATTACGTATTTGCTACCGGAAACTCTGGAGAGCCCAGGCGCAGAAGCGTTCACTTTGTTATCTGGAATTCCAGGAATAGATACGGTGATGGGGTTATCCACGCCGCGGTACACCACGTTCATTTTGTCGGCAGCGATTACGGCAGAATTTGGAAGGGAAATGGTAGCGAACGAACGGTTTACTTCAACTTCCGTTTCGTCTCCACCTTCGCCATAATACAAAATTCCCTCAATTTTGTGGTCGCCCGGGGACCCGGCGCTTACGTTCAATTTAACTTTTCCACCTTCGAAGGTATAATCTGTGCCCTCAACCAATTTTCTGCCGTCTAATGTTAGCTCGGCTCTTTTTGGCTTTGTGCTTTCATCGGTGCGGCCCAAAACAATGGCGCCATCAAACATTTCTCCTGAATAATAAGCAGATTTTGAGGTTTCCAATAATGTGGAGTAATTGCTAAAAGAAAGTGCAGCAGCCTGTTGGCCAGCTAACATACGTTGTAACACCTCACTTTTGGTAGTTTTAATATCGGCTTGTATCTGGGTTAGTTTGGTCAAGGACGCGATCAATGGAAATCCTTCGTAATTATAATTCAACCAAGCGACTTCCTTGCCGTCCCTATTTTTCACGGGTGCTGTAGAAAAATTTGCTTCAATGGATTTTTTAATGTCCTGTATGCCGGCAACCTTTGCCAAGGCTGTGTCTGACAGCACCGCCATCATTTCAGTACGGTATTTATCCATTCGGTTCAAAAATTCCTGTCCTCCTTCTTTGTATTTTTCACCTGAGAAGAACAGATTGTTGAAATAATCCGGTTTGTCCATCACCTCATAATCCTTCGGATCTTCTATATTTTCAATAGAAGCAGATTTAAGCGAAGTTAAATAGGCATCATATTCATCAGAAATCTGGGAAATCTGGTCTGCCTTTGCTTTTACGGCAGCATACTGTGCAGGCTCGTCAGAAGCCTTCACGGCCAACCCGTCCATAAAGGCTTGGTTGCGCTGGGTTGTTGCCGCATTGGCATCGGCTATTTTTTCATTCAGGAGTCCGAAAGCGGAAAGGACCTCTTTGGACATATTCAGTGCAAGCATCGCGATGAAAACCAGATACATCAGGTTAATCATCTTCTGCCTTGGGGATAGTTTTCCTCCTGCCATTTTTATTCTTTTTTAAAGATTAATAATTAAGGTGAAAACCTATCGTTAGTTTCTATTGCTCATTGCAGAAAGCATGCCTCCGTACACCCCGTTCAAGGAAGAAAGGTTGGTAGCAAGGTGCTGCATTTGTTGTTTTAACTGTTCGGCATTTTCTGCCACTGCCTGATTTGCTTCTGCCTGACGGCTGGTAGATTCAATTTGAACTTTGTAAAGGCTGTTCAAGGAATCCATTTGGGCGGCCGCAAGGGCCATTTCCTCGCTGTATTTTTTGGTGGAATTCATTGCTTCGGCAGTTGGGGCGATGCCCTTCGCAGCGCCCTCAAAAGAGCGGATGCTGGTGCTAAGGCTGGCCATCAATTCAGAGTCGATGCGGGCTTCCTTAAGCATTTCATCCAATTTTTTGGAAAGCATTCCTTCGGCATCCTTAACTTCTTCTACTTTCTTTCTTTCCCGGGCAGTACCGCCTGCAAGTTCTGGATAGACCAAAGACCAATCCAAATCGTCATCTACAGGTTCGAAAGCCGAAATAGCGAAAATAATTGCCTCGGTGATAAGTCCCACTGCCAGGAGAATACCTCCATTCAACGGACCTATTTCCCAGTGAAGAATTTTAAAAAGCGCCCCTAAGATTACGATAGAGGCTCCAAGGCCGTAGGCCATGTTAAACAGTTTTTTGGATGATCTTGATTGTGCCATAATTAATTAGTTTTTTAATTGAGGTGTTTTTAGTTAAGGTTAAATATTTAGTATTGAATGGGTTCAGTTTTCAGGAATCAGCGCGCGTCGCCAAAGTTTTGGTTGAGCACAACATCGGTTCCCATGTAATCTTGCACGGTTCTGAAACCGATATAGCTTCTTGCAGAATCCGCATATTCATAATCGCGGGTGCTTACTTGCAGAAAATAGGCCACATCTTTCCAAGAACCCCCTCGGACCACTTTTCGCATGTTGTTGGGGTCGTTCACATTTGGGTTCATGGTGGATGTATAGTCATAAGAGGCGGGATCATAGGAGGAAGCGACCCATTCGGAAACGTTCCCTGCCATGTTGTATAGATTGAAATCATTAGGCTCATACGATTTTGCCTCAACAGTATACAGCGCTTGGTCTGCCGCATAATCGCCACGTAGCGGCTTAAAATTCGCCATAAAGCAGCCTCGGTCATTCTTGGCGTAGGGACCTCCCCAAGGATAGGTTGCAGATTCCAGACCGCCACGGGCCGCGTATTCCCATTCAGCTTCACCCGGAAGACGGAAGGAGTTTACAAAATTTTGCTTTCGCGATTTTTGGTAGGCATTTTTATACAATGTTCTCCACGCACAGAAGGCCTTGGCCTGTTTCCAGGTAACCCCGACCACAGGATAATCACCATAGGCCTCATGCCAAAAGTAATCATTGTGCATGGGCTCATTATAGGAATAGTTAAAATCCTTGATCCAAACAGTGGTATCTGGGTAAATATTGATTTCTTCTTTTTTAATAAAATCTTTTCTTCTTTTTGATTTATCCCGCGCCGCGGCCTCGATATCCATATAGGTATATTGGAAATTGAGCTTGCTTACATCAATGGTGCGCTGCCCGTTGTAGGCTTCCTCGGTTGGGATATACATGGTGTCCATCACCTCAGAATAATATTCGTCAGGATAGTCTGCAGTGTCCCAAATCAAATCAATTTTGTCGTTGAGTTTTCTTCCGGCATAATAATCTTCACCCATCCCGAAATAATTGTCGTACATATATTGTTGATAGGGAGTCATTTCCTCATTTTCCTGATCTACAAAAGCAAATTCACCAATACCGCCATCACCGGGGGTGGCGCCAACCTCATCAGCCATGATGGCCAATCTTAGGCGCACGGTGGAATCTCGCACCCAATTAACAAATTGGCGGTACTCTGAATTTGTAATTTCGGTTTCGTCCATATAGAAGGAGCGCACTGTAACGGTTTTGGTAGGCGCGTCGTTCACAGCCACAAAATCGTCGTCACTTTTACCCATGATGAAGGAACCACCGGGGATCAGGGTCATTCCATAAGGTTTTTGAGGATACCATTTCTTACCTTTTGCGCCAACCAGTTCGCCTCTGTCTCCGGAGTTACAACTGAACAAAAAGGCAACGATCGCAGTCAATGCAATATACTTCTTCATAGGTATTTAGGTTAAATTTCGAGATTCAAGGGCGTAAACCTATTTATAAAATTCCAAAAAAACAATTTTTTTTTGAAAAACCATTGATCCCCGATTTTACTTGATTTGTTTGATTTATACTTCATTTTTTTGGCGGGCTTTTAGCCACCTGTCAGGAATTTCCTGATTGCACGCACCCAAATATTCGCCATAAGTGCAAGGTAATAACGTTCCTCGTTTTAATTTATTATTAACATTAGAAAGAAATGGCAAAACTATCCACCAGCGCTCCGTTTTATTACTTTTTTTAAATTCAAGCAGTACGTCTTCGATAGGAACCTTATAGGTGGTAAAGAGCTGGTCGTCCTCAAAATCGCCATCATTTACCCGAAAGTTATATCCCTCAATAAAATACCAGAGCAACTGCGCTACCAACATAGGCCCACTCTGGCTCCTTACGGTATCGCTCAGTTCATAAACGCCAAACGACTTTACTTTATTGCTGATTCCTGCATAGCGAGCGATGGCACAAATTTCACGGCCATCAAATCCGTTCGGGCTCTCGTGGCTTTTATAACTTAAATCTGCATTTTTTATTGCCGTAACATCTATGGTTACCATATCGGCATCGCGCATAATTGGCTCAACGGAAGTCAAATCTGAACAGACTTCCCCCAATCTATAGGCTTCAAAAAACAGTTTGTCCAACAAAGCGATTTCCTGTGGGGCATTATAGAAAGATTGATACCCCAAAACACTGTAATTAAAAAGATTATAAGGCTTGTCTACCACCATTTTTCCAACATAGGATTTGTTGGAAAGCGGCAATTCGGCATTGCCAAGGTCGAATCGGGAATCTACGTTAACAACATTTACCATGTCCGCAATACCATCAAAAGCGCGATATTGGGCGTAGGCAAGATCTTGGCCCGCGGCCAAAATTAGCGGGGTTATTCCCTTTTTCAGAAGGGCGGCAATTACTTCTTTGGCGGCAAAACGGGTGTCATTTGCGGTTTCGCCTTTATCAATGTCGCCTAAATCTATTATGTTGTGGTTCCAGTTTCCGGGATATAAGGAATATAGGGCTTTTCTATATAAATCAAAGGAAATATCCCCGCCGATGAAGTTTTCATCGCCTCGATTTTCCTTGATTCCCAAAAGGGCAAATTGGACGTTTTTTAAATTTGGCAGTTCCCCTTTTTCTGCATGAACTTCAATTTGTTTGCCCAGAGTACCTACGGGCAGGATTTCTCGGTGGGCCAACGTTTGTTTGGAGATTGGCGCTAAAAACTCTATCATTATTTTTTATTGGCGGTAGTTTTTTTCTTGGCGGTAGTTTTTTTCTTGGCGGCAGGTTTCTTCTTTGTTGCCGTCTTTTTTTTGGGAGATTTTTTTTCCAATAGTTCCTTCGCTTCTTCCAAGGTTATTTTTTCGGCTTTTGTACCTTTTGGCAATTCCACTTTCGTTTTCCCCTTAATCAGGTTGAATCGTCCCCACCGAGCCTTTTCAATCCGTATCTTTTCTTCCGGCCATTCGTTGATCAACTTCTCCTTTTCCTTTTGTTTTTTGTCCTCAATGAGTTCTTTTACATCCTTTTCGGAAAGATTGTCGAAATCGTATTTTTTGTTAACGTTGATGAAAATGTTATTCCACTTTATAAATGGACCAAATCTGCCTACCCCTTTTTGAACGGGTAAATTTTCATACATATATATAGGTGCGTCTGCCTTTTTCTTTTCCTCTATCAATTGCCTCGCAAAGGCCATATCCACATCCAGCGGGTCCATTCCCTTTGGCAGGGAAATAAAGGTTTTTCCGAAGCGTACGTATGGTCCAAACCGGCCGTTGTTTACTTCAACTTCTTCCTTTTCATAAATCCCCAAGACCTTGGGAAGTTTAAAAAGATCCATAACCTCTTCAAAAGTCACCAGATGCAGCTGTTGGTCCGGACGGAGACTCGCGAATTTTTTCTCGTCATCTTCCGGCGCACCAATTTGGGCCATAGGGCCGTATTTTCCGAGACGTACCAAAACGGTTTTTCCGGTTTGGGGGTCTTCTCCCAAAACACGTTCGCCACTTTCGCGGTCAGCATTTTCCTCAACATGCGCCACCCTCGGATGGAATTTTCCGTAGAAATCCTTCATCATTTTTGTCCATTCCTCCTTCCCTTCTGCAATGTCGTCAAAATCCTGTTCCACCTTTGCAGTGAAGTTGTAGTCCATGATATTTTCAAAATGCTCTACCAAAAAATCGTTCACGATCATTCCGATATCCGTTGGCACCAATTTCCCTTTATCGGATCCTACGGTTTCGGTCAAGGTTTTATCCTTAATGATTTCCTTTTGAAGCGTAAGCTGAATGTACTTGCGCTCCACGCCTTCAACGGTTCCCTTCTCCACATAATTTCTATTAATTATTGTTGAAATTGTGGGGGCATAAGTAGAGGGTCGCCCAATACCCAATTCCTCCAACTGTTTCACCAAAGACGCCTCAGTGTAGCGGTAGGGCGGCCGGGTAAACCGTTGGGTTGCGGTTATATACTTATTTTTAAGGGTATCGCCGGTTTTCATAGTGGGCAGCATGCCTTCCTGCTCCTCGTCTTCAAGGTCGGTACCTTCCAAATAAACCTTTAGAAACCCGTCAAACTTTATCATTTCGCCATTGGCAGTAAAACTTTCCGAAACCTTTTCTTTTGAAAGCACATCGATCTTTACATTGGTGCGTTCCAGTTGGGCATCGCTCATTTGGGAAGCCAGGGTACGTTTCCAGATCAGGTCGTACAAACGGGCCTGGTCGCGTTCACCAGTTATTTCGTGAAGTCCCATATCGGTAGGCCTGATGGCTTCGTGGGCCTCCTGCGCGCCTTTGCCCTTGGCTTTGTAATCGCGTGGTTTGCTATATTTTTCGCCGTATGAAGAGATGATTTCCTTTTGTACTGCGTTTTTCGCCTCATTCGAAAGATTTACCGAATCGGTCCGCATATAGGTAATAAGCCCTGCTTCATACAAACGCTGTGCGATGGTCATAGTTTTTCCAACGGAGAAATACAATTTTCGCGAAGCTTCCTGCTGTAAGGTTGAAGTGGTAAAAGGCGCAGCAGGCGATTTGCTCGCCGGCTTTGTGGTGAGGTCTGAAATTTTGTAGCTCGCCCCAATATTCTTTCTTAAAAACTCACGTGCTTCTTCTTCGGTATCGAAATTCTTGGGGAGCTTCGCCTTAAACTTGCTGCCTTCGGCCGTGGTGAATTCGGCGTCAACCCGATAGGAACCCACGGGGGTAAAAGCCTCAATTTCCCGTTCGCGCTCCACGATCAGGCGCACGGCAACCGATTGTACTCGGCCCGCCGATAGGCCTCCCTTCACTTTTTTCCATAGAACGGGTGAAAGTTCATAGCCAACCAAACGGTCCAGAACCCTGCGGGCCTGCTGGGCGTTCACTAAATTATAATCTATCTGTCGCGGATTTGCAATGGCCTTTAGGATTGCCGATTTGGTGATTTCGTGAAAAACAATCCGTTTGGTTTTCTTTTTGTCAAGCTGCAGTTCTTCTGCCAAATGCCAGGCAATGGCTTCTCCCTCGCGGTCCTCATCACTGGCAAGCCAAACCGTATCTGCGGATTTTGAAAGAGACCTTAGCTCAGACACCAACTTTTTCTTATCACTGCTTACTATATATTTAGGTGTAAAATCGCCATCCACATCCACGCCCAATTCCTTCGACGGCAGATCTGCAATATGCCCAAAACTGGAGGACACGGTAAAATCCTTCCCAAGAAATTTTTCAATGGTTTTCGCTTTTGCCGGGGACTCTACGATCACTAAATTCTTTGCCATAAATTGTAATGTTATGCGTACAAAAGTATATGAATTTTTTAATACGAATGATTTAAGGTATAAAATTCGAAAAATGGCGCCGGCATGTTTCCTTTAAGAAAAAGCGGATCGCGAGATAGTTGAATAGCTACCCGCCAAAAAAAGCGTTCGATTTTAAATCCATTTTTAAAAAGAAATCTGCCACTTTGTCACCGCTTGCAATTATTGTATATTTGCCCCCTATAGCTTCGTGTGGAAAAATTGCACCGAGGTTTTTAAATTTTATGGAAAAAATAATCGACGAAAACACTCAAGGAAATACGCTGGTACTCGAAGCAAAAACGGAGAATACCAAAAAACTATATATTGAAAGCTACGGCTGCCAAATGAATTTTAGCGACAGTGAAGTTGTGGCCTCAATTTTAGCAGATCAGGGCTACAACACTACCAATTTGCTGGAAGATGCCGACCTGGTTTTGGTAAACACCTGCTCCATCCGCGATAAAGCGGAACAGACCATAAGAAAACGGCTTGAAAAGTACAACGCCGTTAAGCGCAACCAAAACCCCGATATGAAAGTAGGCGTGCTGGGCTGTATGGCGGAGCGGCTGAAAGAAAAATTTTTGGAGGAAGAAAAAATTGTTGATCTGGTAGTGGGGCCCGATGCCTATAAGGACATCCCCAATCTGTTGAGAGAAGTGGAAGAAGGCCGCGATGCCGTTAATGTTATCCTTTCAAAAGACGAAACCTATGGCGATATCTCGCCGGTGCGGCTGGGCGGCAATGGCATTACCGCCTTTGTTAGCATTACGCGTGGCTGCGACAATATGTGTACCTTTTGCGTGGTGCCCTTTACCCGTGGGCGGGAGCGTAGCCGAGACCCACACAGTATTATTGCGGAAATAAACGATCTGGCCGAAAAAGGATACAAGGAAATAACGCTGCTCGGCCAAAACGTGGATAGCTACCTTTGGTACGGCGGCGGCCTGAAAAAAGATTTCAAAAATGCCTCGGAAATGCAAAAAGCTACGGCAACCAATTTTGCACAGCTTTTGTCGCTGGTAGCCGAGGCGCAGCCCAAGATGCGCATCCGCTTCTCCACCAGCAATCCGCAGGATATGACCGAGGACGTGCTGCACACCATGGCCAAGTATAAAAACATCTGCAATTATATCCATTTACCGGTGCAAAGCGGAAGTACACGAATTTTGAAAGAAATGAACCGCCAGCACACCCGCGAGGAATATATGGCGCTTATCGACAAGGTGCGCGAGATCTTGCCCGATTGCGGTATCTCGCAGGATATGATAACCGGCTTTCCCACCGAGACTGAGGAAGACCACCAACAAACGCTGAGCCTGATGGAATATGTAAAATACGACTTCGGGTTTATGTTTATGTATTCCGAAAGGCCGGGTACATTGGCTGCAAGAAAACTTGAGGACGACATTCCTGAAGAAGTTAAGAAAAGAAGATTGACCGAAATCGTGGACTTACAGCAAAAGCACAGTGCTTTCCATACCGAAAAGATGGTGGGCAAAACGGTGGAGGTTTTGATTGAAAAGGAATCGCGCAAAAGCGACCAGCACTGGAGCGGCCGTACCCCGCAGAATACGGTGGCGGTTTTCCCAAAAGAGCATTACCAGCCCGGCGATTTCGTTATGGTGAAAATAACCGATTGCACTACCGCCACCCTACTTGGGGAAGCAGTAGGGTATTCAGAAAACCAATAGATTATGAAAACAAAATTAATCCTTTTTGCAGCCGCAAGCATCTTTCTGATTGGCTGTTCCAACGATGACAACACCGAACCCGACAGCCCACGGGAATTAAAAATCAAGAGATACACCAGTTTGTCATTAGACGCCAACGGCAATCCAAACGGGGAAATGCTTGAGTACTATTTTGATGAAAACGGCAAGAAAACGAAAGACCATTTCATTAATTCCTCCGCTGCTTATTTTTGGGAATATACCTATAACGAATTAGGGCAAGTAACTGAAAAAGCGCATAACCACGTGAATTTACCAGTTGATTTTGTAGAGAACTATTATTATAACCAAAACAATAAACCCTGGGTAGTATTCCGGGATTGGGATGCTGACGGGGTGGATATGGATTCCATTAGCTTTTCCTATCAACCGCAACAGATCAACGTGCAATGGTTTACGCCAGGTCAGGAACGTACTGAATTTTACTATAATACTTCGGAAGTACTGACGGCGGTAAAACACATAGGAGATATGGGAATAGTTAGTGATGAAATCCTTACTTATGACGGTTCTATGAATATCACCAACCTGAACCTTACTACGGATTATTTCAATTCGGAAATAAACCACGCGTATGAATATGACGCAAAAACAAATCCATTTTACGAAGAGTTCCACAACTTTCCCTTTAACACTTATTACTATGGCTACCTTTTCGATCATTCCCTAATGATGTCGCCCAACAATGCAACAAAAATAATCCGTACGGGAACGGATACTGCTGAAAATTATGTTATGGAAATATCATATCAGTATAACGATTCCAATTATCCCATAAGCTCAGAAACCAGAAAAGACGGCGTGTTGGTTTCACGAGCGACCTACGAATATTATTAAGAAATACAAAAAATGAGATTCCCGCCTTTTCGGGAATAAGCTATGGAAAACATTCAAGCAACAAAACAACGTTTCGGAATAATAGGCAACGACCCCAAACTGAACCGTGCCGTGGAAAAAGCAATACAGGTTGCGCCCACGGATATTTCGGTTTTGGTGACGGGCGAAAGCGGCGTTGGAAAGGAAAGTATTCCGAAAATAATACATTCGCTTTCCCACAGAAAACACGGAAAATACATAGCCGTAAACTGTGGCGCCATTCCCGAAGGTACTATCGACAGCGAACTTTTCGGTCATGAAAAAGGAGCCTTTACCGGAGCCACTGCAACGAGAAGCGGCTATTTTGAAGTGGCGGACGGCGGCACCATTTTTTTGGATGAAGTAGGCGAACTGCCGCTTCCCACCCAAGTGCGCCTGCTTCGCGTTTTGGAAAACGGTGAATTTATGAAAGTAGGGTCTTCCCAAATTCAGAAGACCAATGTGCGCATTGTGGCGGCCACCAACGTAAAAATGGCCGAAGCAATTGAAAAAGGGAAATTCCGTGAAGATCTTTATTACCGCTTGAGCACCGTGGAAATCAATTTGCCGCCACTGCGCGAACGGAAGGAGGATATCCATTTACTATTCCGGAAATTTGCGGCAGATTTTGCCCAGAAATATAAAATGCCCACCATCCGTTTGGACGACCACGCCACCGATCTTTTGCTGAAATATCGCTGGAGCGGAAACATTCGGCAATTGCGAAACGTGGCCGAGCAGATTTCAGTATTGGAACAGCACCGTGAAATTTCATACGAAACGCTGAAACATTACCTGCCCGATATGGGCAGCAACCTGCCCGCAATCGTGAACTCGAAAAAGGCCGAAAGCGATTTCAGCAGTGAGCGCGAAATTCTTTATAAAGTTCTTTTTGATATGAAACGCGACGTGAACGACCTAAAAAAACTTACGCTGGAATTGATGAAAACCGGCAATGCCGCAAAGGTTAAGGAAGAAAACTCCTCGCTTATCAATAAAATTTATTCCGATGAAAATGAGGCTGAAGAAGCACTGGCATCCATAATTGAAGACGGCACGCCCAATGAGGAAGCGGCCGTTGAGGTTTTCAGTATTCCCGAAAGCGCTACCGAGCACGGAAAGGACAAATATGAATATGCAGAGGAAATTCAGGAAGAGGAAAATCTTTCGCTGCAGCAAAAAGAACTGGAACTGATCAAAAAATCACTCGAAAAATACAACGGAAAACGCAAGGATGCAGCGGACGAGCTGGGAATTTCGGAAAGAACGCTCTACCGAAAAATTAAACAATACGATTTGTAAGTTGGTTGTTGGTTGTTGGTTGATGGTTTTTTAAAAATTAAATTGATTTAAATGCTTCAAAAAAAATTCTGGGTTCTGCTATTTGTTTCGGCCTTTTTTCTCCAGGGTTGCGGACCCTATTCGTTTACGGGTGCCGATATAAATTATTCCACAACGAAAACCGTGCAGGTCAATTATTTTCAGAACAATGCGCCTATTGTCGAGCCCGGAATTGCGCGAGATTTTACCCAAAAATTGCAGGATCTGCTTTTAAACCAGACCAGTCTTGATTTGGTAAACAACAATGGCGATTTGGTTTATGAAGGCGAAATAACCCAGTATTACATTGCGCCGATAACCGCGACTTCCAACAGCACCGCGGCGCAAAACCGGTTGACTATCGCCATCAATGTTCGGTTTTACAATACCAAAGATCCGCTGAAGGATTTTGAGCAGGCGTTCAGTTTTTATTTTGACTATCCCGGAACAACCCAATTGACGGGAGCTGCCCTAGATGCAGCGGTGGACACCATTTTTGAACGCTTAACGCAGGATATCTTCAACAAATCGCTTGCAAACTGGTAATCCGTGAAACTTGGACAATTTACATATCTATTGGCAAATCCGCAGAAAATAACTGCTGCGGACCTTCCGCAATTAAATGCGCTGGTCAACACCTATCCTTATTTTCAAAGTGCGCGGGCCCTGCAACTGAAGGGCTTGAAAAACAGTGAGAGTTTTCTATATAACGATGCCCTGAAAATCACCGCCGCCCATACAACAGACCGAGATATGTTGTTTGAATACATTACTTCGGAAAAATTCATCCAGAATGAAATTTCGCAAACCATCTTGCAACACGATGCTTCTGTGGATGAAATTAAAGTAATTGCCGAAAATCTTTCGGAGCAAATTAGCCTTGAAATAGACAGGCAACTTAAAGCCGAAATGAAAAAGGCAGAGGACATTCTGAATCCGGAACTGTTCCAACGAAAAATTGAATCTGTATCAAATTTGGTTGAAGCCAAAGAGAAAAAACCCGAAGAAATCCTAAAGCCCGAAAAACCTTTGGAATTTACCAAAAGCGACACCCATTCATTTTCGGAATGGCTAAAACTTACTAAGGCAAAACCCATCGAACGTCCCGAAACGGATGAAGCAGGTAAAGACAATTCAATACAAAAGGATGATAGGGACCGAAAACTTGAATTAATCGACAGGTTCATCCAGCAACGGCCCAAAATAGTTCCATCAGAGGGAGAGTCCAATATTACGAAAGAAGAAAAAAACAAGCTATCCAATCCTCCCGCACAACCCACAGATTCACTAATGACGGAGACTTTGGCAAAAGTTTATCTGCAACAAAAGAATTATAAAAAAGCAATTCAGGCATATAAAATTTTAATTTTGAAAAATCCCGAAAAAAGTGGTTTCTTTGCAGACCAAATTCGGGCGATAGAAAAATTGATTAATTCAGAACAATCATGAGTACGTTTACAATATTTTTAGTTTTAATAATGATAGTGGCCTTTTTGTTGGTCGTAGTAATTATGGTTCAAAACCCAAAAGGTGGCGGACTTTCATCGTCTTTCGGCGGTGGCGGTGGCGCACAGATTGGTGGGGTTCAGAAGACAAGTGACTTCCTTGATAAAAGTACTTGGACCCTTGCAACCATTATGCTGGCGTTAATTTTGTTTTCAAACGTTTTTATAATGGGCGGCAACAGCCTGCAATCAAAAACATTTGATGAAAGTGCGGTTCCTGCGGTTCCAACCACAGAAACTCCTGCTCCCACTACAACAGACCCAGCAGAATAATTACTTTAAAAAATATTTAAAAATGCCAGCTTCTGACAAGCTGGCATTTTTGTTTTGGGAAACTGTCAGTTTATGGGCAGTGGCACAGTTTCTGCCAATTAGCATCCAAACATTAAAAACCAAAGTTTAACTTTAAAAACATACATTGAAAATGGCATTAAAAATTCAACCACTTTCAGACCGTGTTTTGGTGCAGCCGCAAGAGGCAGAGACCAAGACCGCTTCTGGCATTTACATTCCAGATTCTGCAAAAGAAAAACCACAACAGGGCAAGGTAGTTGCCGTGGGCAAAGGAAAAGAAGACCACAAAATGACCGTAAAGGTTGGCGACACTGTGCTGTACGGAAAATATTCCGGCAGCGAATTGAAATTTGATGGTAAGGATTACCTCATTATGCGTGAGGATGATATTCTCGCAATAATTTAACAATTTTTGCAAAATCCAAATCTCAAAAAAACAAATTCCAATACGAAACTTTTTTGAAAATTGTTTTTAAAAATTTACTTGGAATTTGCTGCTTGTAATTTGGAATTTATTGAATAGATAAAAAAAATATAAATATTAACCTGAAGATTCCAAATTTTAAAGGAATCACAAAACAAAAAAATTATGGCAAAAGATATAAAATTTGATGTTGAAGCCCGCGACAGTATAAAACGCGGCGTTGACGCATTGGCAAACGCAGTAAAAGTAACCCTGGGCCCAAAGGGTCGTAACGTGATTATCAGCAAATCCTTCGGCGCACCGCAAGTAACCAAAGATGGTGTAACCGTTGCAAAGGAAATTGAATTGGAAGATGCCCTTGAAAATATGGGTGCGCAGATGGTGAAGGAAGTAGCCTCCAAAACTAACGACCTTGCCGGTGACGGTACAACCACCGCTACCGTTCTTGCACAGGCAATCGTAAAAGAAGGTTTGAAAAACGTTGCCGCCGGTGCAAACCCGATGGATTTGAAACGTGGAATTGACAAGGCTGTGGAAGCCATCGTTAGCAACCTTGAAAAACAAGCGACCAAAGTTGGCAATTCTTCTGAAATGATAAAGCAGGTGGCTTCCATTTCAGCAAACAACGACGATGTTATTGGTGAATTGATTGCGAAAGCTTTCGGAAAAGTGGGCAAAGAAGGCGTAATCACTGTTGAAGAAGCCAAAGGAACCGAAACCTACGTAGATGTAGTTGAAGGTATGCAGTTTGACCGTGGGTATCTTTCACCCTATTTCGTAACCGATACCGAAAAAATGCAAACTGAATTGGACAACCCAATGATTTTGCTTTACGACAAGAAAATCTCTTCCATGAAAGATTTGCTTCCAGTACTTGAGCCAGTGGCACAACAAGGAAAATCTTTATTGATTATTGCAGAAGATGTTGACGGCGAGGCTTTGGCTACTTTGGTAGTAAACAAACTTCGCGGTTCGTTGAAAATTGCTGCCGTAAAAGCTCCCGGTTTTGGCGACAGAAGAAAGGCAATGCTGGAAGACATCGCTGTTCTAACCGGAGGAACCGTTATTGCTGAAGAGCGTGGTTTTACGTTGGAAAATGCAACCATAGATATGTTGGGTTCTGCGGAAACCATCACCATCGACAAAGACAATACAACCATCGTGAATGGCGCCGGAAACAAAAACGACATCAAAGGACGTGTGAATCAAATTAAAGCGCAAATTGAAACCACAACCAGCGATTATGACAAAGAAAAATTGCAGGAGCGTTTGGCCAAATTGGCCGGTGGTGTTGCTGTTCTTTACGTAGGTGCCGCTTCTGAGGTTGAAATGAAGGAGAAAAAAGACCGTGTTGACGATGCACTTCACGCAACCCGTGCGGCTGTTGAAGAAGGTATTGTTGCCGGTGGCGGCGTAGCTTTGGTTCGCGCTATTGAAGTGCTTAAAAAGCTTACTACCGAAACTTTGGACGAAACAACGGGAGTTCAAATTGTGGCTCGCGCCATAGAATCTCCACTTCGCACTATCGTTGAAAACGCAGGTGGTGAAGGTTCCGTAGTGATCAACAAGGTTTTGGAGGGCAAGAAAAACTTCGGTTACGATGCCAAAAGTGAAACGTATGTTGATATGCTTAAAGCAGGAATTATTGATCCTAAAAAAGTTACCCGTATTGCCCTTGAAAACGCAGCCTCGGTAGCAGGAATGATCCTTACTACGGAATGTGCTTTGGTGGATATTAAAGAAGAAAATGCCGGTGGCGGAATGCCAGGCGGTATGGGCGGCGGAATGCCAGGGATGATGTAATATCGTTGAACCAAGGCCTTATTTAAAATTGAAAAACCCCAAAGATTTAAGAAATCTTTGGGGTTTGCTATTTCTTTGATAATTATTTTTTAAAAAGTAACCTCTACCTTCATCGGTTCGCCATTCCGCTCTACGGTTACCGTCACGGTCTGTCCCTTCTCAAATTTCGAAAGGCTTTTCATATAGCTCATCATATCGGTTACATCGTAATCGCCCATTTTCACCACGATGTCGCCTTTTTGTATTCCCGCTTTTTGGGCAGGTTTATCTTCACTTACACCATCAATCCGCATTCCCTTTCCACTGAAAAGATAATCGGGCACGACCCCTAAAGTGACCTTAAAATCGGGCACCACTTCACTTTCATTTTTTGTTTTTCTAAAGGGTAGCTTGGGTTGCGAATCCAAATCCTTTATAATACTGAAAATATAATTTGAAACCATTTTCATTCCCTCAAAATTCACTTTCTCGGTATCGTCGCTCGGTTTGTGGTAATCTTCGTGCTGGCCGGTGAAAAAATGCAACACGGGGATATCGGCTAAATAAAACGAAGTATGATCGCTTGGCCCAACCCCGCTTTCGTTTTCAGAAATTTTCAATTCGCCGGCATTTGCATTAACAGCTTGCTTTAAAACAGGCGAAGTTCCCACGCCATAAACCGCCAAGGTCTTTTCAGCGTTGAGCCTTCCCACCATATCCATATTGAGCATGTACGAAACTTTTTTGGTATCGATGGTAGGATTTTTCACAAAGTAATTTGAACCCAACAATCCCTCTTCCTCTCCGGAAAAGGCGATGAAAAGATAATTATTGTTTTTAGGAGCGCCTTTCGTTAGTAGCGAATCCGCCAAGTGGAGCATCATTGCCACCCCACTCGCGTTATCGTCCGCACCGTTGTGTATTGCTTCGCCTTCACGGTATAAAGAGCCTTCGCCGCCCATCCCCAGATGGTCGTAGTGGGCACCAATTATTACGGTATTTTCGGCATTGTTGTCAAGATAGGCAATCACGTTTTCAGCCGTTTGGGTACTGTCGTTTTCCACAGTAGTAAATTCGGCTTCCTGGTGTGGATTTTTGCTAGCCTTAAACGTAAATTTTTGAAAAAGGCCATCGGTCCCTTTGGCTTGCAATCCTAAATCTGCAAATCTTTTCGCAATATACCTTGCGGCTTTTTTTTCACCGTCAGAACCTGTTTTTCTTCCGTTGAGGCTATCGTTGGCCAAAATGGAAACATCCTCTTTCATACTGACGGCCTTTTTTACGGTTGTTTCCTTACAGGAAAACACAAGCGTGGCCAGAAATAACACTAAAATTAATCGCATATCATTACTTTTGTACAAAAATACATTAATAATGAAATTTCTATACACTTTTATCTTTATTTCCCTTCTGTTAAGCTGCAACAACAAGCCCAAAAATGATGAAAAACCGGCGGAACCGAAAACCGAAATCCAAACTTCGTTTTTGTTGGACGAGCAAACAAAGGACACCCTGATCTATCCAGAGGAAAAACATTTCAAAAATATTCGCCAAATTACTTTTGGCGGTGATAATGCCGAGGCTTATTGGAGCTTTGACGACAGCAAACTCATCTTTCAAAGCAACAATAAAAATTGGGGCGTAAACTGCGACCAAATGTTTTTGATGAACGCTGATGAAACTTTTAAGGAAAAACAACCCCCGATGATAAGCACTGGAAAAGGCCGAACTACTTGCAGCTATTTTCTACCGGACGGAAAACATATTGTTTATGGCAGCACCCACCTGAAGGACGAAAATTGTCCTGATGCCCCCTTAAAAAAAGACGGCAAATATGTTTGGCCCATATATGACAGTTTTGACATATTTGTAGCGGATTTGGAAGGAAATATAACCGCCCAACTCACCAATGAGCCCGGCTACGATGCCGAAGCAACCGTTTCGCCCAAAGGAGATAAAATTGTTTTCACTTCCATTCGCAGTGGCGATTTGGAACTGTACACGATGGACATTGACGGGAAAAATGTGAAACAGATCACCAATGAATTGGGCTATGACGGCGGTGCATTCTTTTCGCCGGATGGTTCAAAATTGATTTTCCGTG
This sequence comes from Aequorivita sp., assembly GCA_048265145.1. GTDB lineage: Bacteria > Bacteroidota > Bacteroidia > Flavobacteriales > Flavobacteriaceae > Aequorivita. The sequence continues at coordinate 35,071 of JBLXCF010000007.1, read as the reverse complement.
CTTCCCGCCCAAAAACCGAAGCTGAGATAAAAGAATATAAGGATTTGCTTGCCCAAGGTTTGGTACAACCTACAGAAATGGAGCTGTTCATCTGCAATGCAGACGGCAGCGAACTCCGCCAATTGACGCATTTGGGCAATGCCAATTGGGCGCCTTTCTTTCACCCTTCGGGGGAAAAGGTGCTTTTTTCCAGCAATTTTGAAGCGGAAAGAGGTTTTCCCTTCAATCTCTACCTAATTGATATTGACGGGAAAAATTTAGAGCGTGTTACCCACGGCAAAACCTTTGACGCGTTTCCGGTCTTTTCTAATGACGGAAAGAAACTTGTGTTTTCGTCCAATAGAAACAATGGCGGCGGTCACGACACCAATCTTTTCATTGCCGAATGGCAGGACTAGCAACAATTAGACTTGAGACTTGAGACTTGAAACTTTAGACTTTAGACGTGAGATGCATGAATGTTTTACACCGGAAGGGTAATGCGTGAATTCCTTTAAACCACATACCGTCCCTTTTATTGCGTCATTCGTTTCCATTGCACTTTATATTTGTTTTGGCTATGATCTGGAGCGGAGTGATTTTATTAAACTCATCTCACTTTACTTAGGTTTATTCCTTTCAGCCTATATTTTGATTGAAAAATATAGGCTTTCTTTTTGGGCCTTGGCACTTCTGGGGCTCGTTTTTCGACTGGCATTTATATCTGCCGTCCCAAATCTTTCGCAGGATTTTTATAGATTTATATGGGACGGAAGATTGCTTGTCAAGGGAATCAGCCCGTATCTGTTTACGCCAACCTCCTCAACCGCGCTGGGAGTAAGCATGGCGCAATCGCAACAACTAATTCACGGAATGGGTACACTCAATGCCAGCCATTTCAGTAATTATCCGCCCGTTAATCAACTATTTTTTGCAATTGCCGCGCAGTTTTTGGGGAAAAGTATTATGGGTTCAGTAATTGTGCTGCGCGTACTGATTATTTTGGCTGATGTTGGGATTCTTTATTTCGGAAAGAAACTTTTGGAAAGGTTGAACCTTCCAATTAAAAACATCTTTTGGTATTTTCTAAATCCTTTTATCATAATCGAGCTTACTGGAAATCTTCATTTTGAAGGGGTAATGCTTTTCTTTTTTATCTGGGCATTGTTTCTTCTCTTCAAGGGCAATTGGTTTTGGTCGGCGGTTTTGATTGGAATTTCCATTTCCGTAAAATTGATTCCGCTATTGTTCTTACCCTTGTTCCTTATATATTTTATTTCGAAGCAAATCGGGAATTCGCTAATAAGGACCCCGCTGTTAAAATTTTATAGTATAATTGGCATTTCTGTTTTATTTACTTTTCTGCCATTTATTTCTTCAGAATTTATCCGAAATTTTTCCGCTACCATTTTCCTTTGGTTCCAGAATTTTGAGTTTAACGCGAGTGTTTATTATATAATCCGCTGGATTGGATTTCAAATAGTGGGTTGGAATGTTATTGGGTCGGTTGGGAAAATTCTTCCAATTGTTGTGCTTCTATTTGTTTTGGTACTCGCTCTCTTTAGAAAAAACAAAAAACCACAACAATTGATACCGGCCATGGTTTTTGCGGTTTCATTTTACTTGTTGCTTTCAACGACCGTACATCCGTGGTACCTTGCCACTCCACTTTTGCTTTCGGTTTTCACAAAATATAGGTTTCCAGTTGTTTGGAGTTTGATGATATTTCTTAGTTATTCGGCATACGGAAAAGAAAGTTTTAATGAAAAATTGTGGTTGGTGGCCTTGGAATATAGCATAGTACTCGGAGTTGCTGCTTGGGAAATTGCTAATTATAGTCATTCTTTAAGAAAAGCATAAGATTCAGGAGTTTACCGTAATTTGACATGCCCAATAAGAAGTAGTTGGTTTGTCAAACAATATTGAAAATTTCCATTCCTGCTACTTTTTTTATAAATAAAATTTGGAAGCACAGAGAAAAAAATGTAATTTTATACTGTAGAAAGAATAAATTTATACCAACATGGAAAAGCCATATAATATTACCGAAAACATCAATTATGCAAAGGAAGCACCTACCTACTTTTACGATGGCAACCTTGCCATACCCTTAGTAGATATGACTTCCTACCAAAAAATGCAAATTGTCAGGGGCGGTGTTACCAAGGACTACCTTACCCAACTAAAGGAAGAAACTTCGTTAGATTACGATGCGTTGGCGCGGGCCCTGTCCGTTACGCGCGCAACCCTTATAAACAAAAAGGGCGAACAAAAGTTCAACGACCATATCAGCGAGGGCATTATTGCTGTAGCAGAGGTATATTCTTTTGGTTATGAGGTTTTTGATGACAAGGAAAAATTCAACCGCTGGATGTTCGCTCCAAGTCAGGCATTGTCTGGGGCAGCACCTTTCGATCTTATGGACAACCAATTTGGGCGCGATGAAATTAGAAACCTCATCGGCCGGATTGCCTACGGGGTTTATTCTTAAAGATGCGGGTTTATCGGATTAGCAAAACACAATATGCAAACGATTTGCAGGGAACGGGCTCCAAGCTTTTTGGTGGGCGGTGGAACCATATTGACACGCCCTGTATTTACACCTCCGAAAGCCGGGCCCTGGCAGTTTTGGAGTATTCGGCCAATATTGGAATTGATTTTATCCCGCGGGCGCTGAGCCTTTGCGTTTTTGAAATTGATGAAACCCAGATTGAATTGGCCCCAATTGAAAACCTGCCCGGAAACTGGACAGAGACCCCAGCCCCCAAAGCAACTAAAGATTTTGGCACGCAGTGGTTACGGGAACGAAAAGGTATTTTAAAAATTCCATCGATTATAATCCCCCAAGAGTTCAACTATCTATTAAACCCTTTCTCCAAAAAACTCGGTTACGAACTGGTAGAAACTTATGACTTTGTTTATGATCTTCGGATTAAAAGCATCTAAATAGAATTACTTTTTTATCTCTTATTTTTTCACCTTTTCCACTCTATACAATTCCTTTCTTCTATCTTTCAAATTACGCACCGCCCCGTAATGGTGAAGTTCGCGCAACAGGTCGATATCCACATCAACAATTAGGATCATTTCGGTATTTGGGGTGGTTTCGGCTTTCACCCCATTGTTGGGAAAAGAAAAATCGGATGGTGTAAACACGGCACTCTGGGCATATTGGATATCCATATTGTGCACCTTGGGCAGGTTACCCACACTGCCGGCAATGGCCACGTAACATTCGTTCTCCACCGCTCGGGCCTGGGCGCAGATACGCACGCGGGAATAGCCGTTTTGGGTATCTGTCAAAAAGGGAACAAATAGGATGTCCATTCCATCATCGGCCAAAAGGCGGGAAAGTTCCGGAAATTCTGAATCGTAACAAATCAGGATACCCACTTTGCCGCAATCGGTATCGAAGGTTTTGATGGTATTTCCTTTTGAAAGGCCCCAAACCCTTTCCTCATCCGGCGTTACGTGTATTTTTTCATAACGGTCCACACGACCGTCTCGATGGCACAAGTAGCCTACATTATAAAGTTTTCCGCGCACAATCTCGGGCATACTCCCGGAAATGATATTGATGTTGTATGAAATGGCGAACTGCGACATCCGCTCGGTAATTTCCTGGGTATGCTCGGCTAATTGACGAATGGCCTCGGGCTCGCTCAAATGGTTATAGTCGGCCATCAACGGCGCATTAAAAAATTCGGGAAAGAGCGCAAAATCACAATGGTAGCCCGCCAGGCTGTCTATAAAATATTCGGCTTGGTGCATTAGGTCCACCATTCCGGCATAGGTGCGCATCTGCCATTGTATCAGGCCCAGCCGCACCACGGTTTTTACGGCTGCAGGTTTCGGCTTTTTAATCGGTTTGGTATAGTAAATATTGTCCCATTCCATCAAAACAGCAAATTCACCGCTGGCTTTATCCCCTTCCAAATATCCCTTTAGCACACGAACGGGATGAAAATCATTGGAGATTTGAAAATTAAGCACGGGATCATCAATCTGTTTGCGCTTTACCTTTTCAATGTATTGTTTCGGAGTAAGTTTATCGGCATGCAAGTGATAATTCGGCATGCGCCCGCCAAAGATGATACTCTTCAAATTCAGGTTTTCGCAAAGTTCCTTTCTGTAATCGTACAAGCGCCTGCCCAAACGAAGACCGCGGTAATCGGGGCGGATGAAAACGTCTATTCCGTACAAAACATCGCCGTCCGGGTCATGTATTTTGAAATTGGGGTCGCCGGTAACGTCATTATAGGTATGCTTTTCGCCCAATGCTTCAAAATCTACTATAAGGGAAAGGGCACAACCCGCTATATTGCCATCGGCCATTATCAATACTTGGCCTTCCGGAAAAATATCTATCAACTTGCCAATTTCCTCCAATTTCCAATAGCTATTGGGCATACCACCATAGGATTGGATGGTTGCCTTTTTTAAAGCTTCATAGTCTTTTAGCGTTAAAAACTTTAGCTCGATATTTTCAATTTTCGGAATATCCATCAAATTTTTATCAATAGGTTAAAAATCCCGCTATGGTTCCATAAAGGGATTTGAAATCAAAAAATCTTGGTTAGGCTGTCTGTGCTTTACATTCCTAAAAGATACGCAAAAATCAAGGGTGCAACAATGGTTGCGTCACTTTCAATGATGAATTTTGGTGTATCTATATCCAGTTTTCCCCACGTAATCTTTTCATTGGGAACTGCGCCGGAATAGCTTCCGAAACTGGTGGTTGAATCGCTAATCTGGCAGAAATAGCTCCAAAACGGGGTGTCTGTGCGTTCCAAATCCTGATAGAGCATGGGCACTACGCAAATGGGAAAATCGCCGGCAATTCCTCCGCCAATTTGGAAAAAGCCTATTCCCTTTTCTGAATTAGCGGTGTACCAATCGGCCAGAAAGGTCATATATTCTATTCCGCTTTTCATGGTGGACGCTTTCAATTCGCCTTTCAAAACGTAGCTGGCGAAAATATTCCCCATGGTACTGTCTTCCCAGCCTGGGCAAACGATTGGAAGGTTTTTTTCAGCGGCCGCATACATCCACGAATCCTTTAAATCTATTTCGTAATGTTCTTCCATTACCCCGCTTAAAAGCAACTTGTACATATATTCGTGCGGAAGGTAGCGCTCGCCTTTTGCTTCGGCTTCTTTCCAAAGTTTCACAATATGCTTTTGGATCCGGCGGAAGGCTTCTTCTTCGGGGATACACGTATCCGTTACGCGGTTCATTCCTTTTTCGAGCAATTCCCATTCATCTTGTGGCGTTAAATCGCGATAATTTGGAACGCGCTCGTAGTGGGAATGTGCCACGAGATTCATAATGTCTTCTTCAAGATTTGCACCGGTGCAGGAAATGATATGCACTTTATCCTGCCGGATCATTTCGGCAAAAATCTTTCCCAATTCAGCAGTACTCATAGCACCGGCAAGGGAAACGAGCATTTTTGAACCTTGGTTCAACTGTGCTTCATAACCTTTTGCGGCATCCACGAGGGCGGCGGCGTTAAAATGTAAATAATATTTTTCAATAAATTGGGAAATGGATCCTTTGTTAGTACTCATCTTCTTCTGTATTAAATTTTGAAACGCCTTTTTTGGTTTCGTTAAAATTGCTTTCGTATTCGTCTTCTTCGTCCGTGCCTGCAAATTTGTAGGTCAACATTTTGTAGTAAAGTTTTGCAGCTACAAAATCGGAGGCTCTTTCATCTGGATTTGGGCAAAGTTCTACAATGTCAAAACCTACCACATTTCTTTCTTCAAAAACCTGCTTTAGAAAATCCAGTGTTTCGTACCAAAACAGTCCGCCCGGCTCCGGGGTTCCGGTTGATGGCAGAATAGAAGGGTCCAGCGCGTCCAAATCAAATGTGATGAAAACGTTGTCGCCCAAAGCTTCAATAACTTTATCTATCCAGTATTCATCCTTTGCCATATCGTGGGCAAAGAATACTTTTTCTTCATCCATTACGGTAGTCTCTGCAACATCCATACTTCTAATACCTACTTGTACCAAATTTGTGGTCTGGCTGGCTTCGTAAACGGCACAGGCGTGGTTGCATTTTGTGCCGTGGTATTCTTTGCGAAGATCGGCGTGGGCATCAATATGCAGCACCGTTAGATCATCAAAACATTCATTGAAGGCCCTGATCGTACCGATGGAAATACTGTGCTCGCCACCAAAAATGGTCACGAATTTATTTCGTTTTATATAATCCTTGGTGATTTTATGGACTTCTGCTACCATCGCTTCCGGAGAGGAATTTTCGGTAATGGCATCGGCAAGGTACACCCCTTGTTTGTAAACTTCGGTTTGGGTCTCGATATCATAGAGTTCCATGTTTTCCGAGGCGTCCAGAAATGCCTCGGGGCCTTTATCGGCTCCTTTTTGCCAAGTGCTGGTTCCATCGTAGGGAACGGGGATCAATACTATTTTTGAGGTTTCGAGGGCCGCGTATTTATGCGGGATGCCTGCGTAGGTGGTTGTTTTCATTTTTTGATTTATAATAAATTTTTACCCATAAAATTGCCGGTCGGTGCGGTGCACGCCTGCTTTACTCATAGCCTAAAATGTTTAGCAATTGCTCGCTTGTTTGTTGTTCTGAAAAAAGTTTGCTCGTTATTTTATTGTTTTTGTCCCGGTCTATCAAGATGTGTTTGGGCGATGGCACCAAGCAGTGCTGCAAGCCTCCAAACCCGCCAATGGTTTCCTGATAGGCCCCGGTATTGAAAAAGCCAATATACAACGGTTTTTCCTTTCGGAATTTTGGCAGATAGATGGCCGCCATGTTTTGTTCACTGTTGTAATAGTCGTCGCTATCACAGGTCAACCCTCCCAATAGCACTCTTTCATACTCATCGTTCCAGCGATTGATGGCGAGCATAATAAAACGTTTGCTGATGGCCCAAGTATCGGGAAGCGTTGTAATAAATGACGAATTTATCATATTCCACTTTTCGCGGTCGTTCTGTTGTTTTTGATACAAAATTTCATAGATGGCGCCCCCGCTTTCCCCAACGGTAAAACTTCCAAATTCGGTAAAAATATGCGGAACGGGCACCTCGGCCTCGGCGCAGGTAATGTTTATTTGGTTTAGGATTTCGTCAACCATATATTGATAGTCATACTCAAAGGCCAGGGAGTTTTTTATGGGAAAACCCCCGCCTATGTTCAAACTATCCAAAGATGGACAGATTTTTTTCAGCCGAACGTACACTTTTAAACATTTCACCAACTCGTTCCAGTAATAGGCGGTATCGCGAATGCCGGTATTGATGAAGAAGTGGAGCATTTTTAGATCCACCCGCTCGTTGTTCTTTATTTGCTCTTCGTAAAAGGGAATGATGTTTTTGTAGCCAATTCCCAATCGTGAGGTATAGAATTCAAACTTCGGTTCCTCTTCGGAAGCAATCCGGATTCCAACGTTGAAATGATTTTTTATACTATCGGAAAGCAGTTCTATTTCCTCATAATTGTCAATAATCGGAATGCAGTTGTCGTGGCCATTATTGATCAGCCGTGCAATGTTTTCAATATACTGGTCGCGTTTAAAGCCATTGCAGATTACATAGGTTTTATCGGTTACCTTGCCGGCTGCCTTCAGACTTTCAACGATATCGATATCAAAGGCAGAAGACGTTTCTATGTGGATATCGTTTTTAAGCGCTTCGTTCAGAACGTGTTTGAAATGGGAACTTTTTGTACAGTAGCAATAGTTATAGCTTCCTTTGTAATCGTTTTTTTTAATTCCTTTTTCAAACCATTTTTTGGCCAATTTTATATTTTCCGAAATTTTCGGAAGGTAGGTAAACTTTAGTGGGGCGCCGTATTGCTCTACCAACCCCATCAGGTCTATGCCGTGGAACTCGAGCCCGTTTTTCCCCAATTTGAATTCTTCCTGTGGGAAATAATAGGTTTGGTCAATTAAATCTATGTATTTGGTGTTCATTCTTTCGTACTCGTTGTTTGGTGTAAATTAAAAATTCTTGCTGCGTATTACCCAATAAATAGGAAGTATAACAAAAAATTAACTTGAAGATTAAATGCGAATAGGCCAACCGATTTTAGTGAAACCTTTGCCCGAAACCTGCTTTAGCAAAGCCGCTGGAAGTAAAAATGTGTTGTTCATTTAGAAGCTATCTTTCCAAATATAAAAAAACCCAACCATTTTAAAAAAACATTTTATGGATACAAATGTGCCAAAAAAAATTTAATTTTTTATTGAAGGCGCTCAATTTTCAAGGGCCACTACAACATGCTGAACAGATTGAGTTCCTTCTCGGAAAGCATTCGCCAACGGCCCCGGGGCAGGTCCTTTTTTGTCAAGGGCCCAAGGGTTACACAATCTACCCGCACCACATCATACCCAAAGTGATCAAAAATGGTCCTGATAATGCTATTTCCGGTGTGCTTAATTTTTAGGCCTATTTCATTTTTTGATGCGTTTTCTACATAACTTATTTCCTCAACGGCTATTTCCTTTCCTTCAACCACAAAGCCGTCTTTTATCTTTTTAAGGTGTTCGGCCTTTAGGTTTTTGTCCAATTCAATATGGAACAATCGCACCAATCCCTTTTTGTTGAATTTTTGAACGAATTCATCATCATTGGTAAAAAGAAGAAGGCCCGTCGCGTTTCTTCCCAAACGTCCGAAGGGTTTTATTTTAGCCGTAGTGGCGTTGGCTACCAAATCCATAACCGTCATTCCCTTGGCGTTGCTATCGGTGGTGGCAAAGCCTTTGGGCTTATTTAGCAAAACATAGGTATTTGGCTCCGGATTTAAACGCCGGCCGTCAAAACGCACATCGTCCGTTATTTGGACTTTGTATCCCATTTCATTGATAATTTTTCCGTTTACCGTTACCAAACCCGTTGCAATATAGGTGTCTGCTTCCCGGCGCGAGCAAACCCCGCTGTTGGCAATATATTTGTTCAGTCGGATCCCGTCCGCCGGATCACTTTTCTTTACAGGTTGTACGGGCTTTTCGCGGCGGCCAATTTCCTTTCCGCTTTTGTCGAACCGCAGCTTTGGCTTGGCCGGATCCTGCGGTCGGCCTGTTTTTTTGTGCAAGCCTTCCGATTTCAAAGGCGCGTTGCCACGAGCCAAACTTTTCTTTCGTGCATTTTTGCCCGGTTTGTTGGAACCTCTTCCCCTATCGTAATTATCGTTGGTGCTCATGGTTTGTTTTTTGCAAAGGTAATTATTTTAAGTTCGCCGGGGCAGGTTTTGGTTTTTGATGAATAAGCTGTAAATAGCATATAAAATTGGGCAGAGGTCATAAAACCATGGCGCGTAAAATGCTTAAATAATCGGCCCTGTTTTTTACAAAATCCATTTCTGATACATCAATGATTTTAATGTTGCCGGCGTGTTGGTTTTTTATGAACTCCAAATATCCGGTATTTAATTTCTGCAGATAGGAGGCCTGAATGCTCTGTTCATATTTTCGGCCCCGTTTTTTAATATTTTCCAAAAGACGTTCGGTGTTTTGATAGAGATAAATATAAATATCAGGTTTCGGCAACTCTTTGTGCATCATCTGAAAAAGTTTTTTATAGAGAGCATATTCCTCTTCGGGAAGGGTTATGCTTGCAAAAATCAAGGACTTGTTCACGTCATAGTCTGCGACAACCGCCTCCTTAAAAAGATCTAATTGTGTAATATCGTCCACCAATTGTTGATACCGATCTGCCAGAAAGGACATTTCCAGCGGGAAGGCGTAGCGTGCGGCATCTTCATAGAATTTTGGAAGAAAGGGGTTGTCCTTAAACCGCTCCAAAATCAATTTACTGTTGAAATCATTCGCAATTTTTGTAGCGAGGCTCGTTTTTCCGGCGCCTATATTGCCTTCAATGGCCATATAACTATAGTTGGAAAGTGGTAGCGATTTTATGGGGTTGGACAACCATTTTGATTGTTTGTGTAATTTGGTGCGATCTGTGGTTTCGGCCAACAGTTCAACAATTGTTTTTTTGGAGATTGGATGGATTAGTTGCGGATTTAGTTCCGAAATGGGCTGCAGCACGAATCTCCGCTTTTCCATTTGGGGGTGCGGAACCGTTAACTTTTCGGATTCTATAACTTCTTCTTCCACAAAAACAATATCGATATCAATCGGCCGGGAAGTATAGCTGTTGGAAGCTGTTCGCTTGCGGCCCATCGTTTTTTCGATTTCCAAAACGGTCTTTAAAACTTTGGAAGGTTTCATTTCCGTTTGCAGCCAAACCGCACAATTTAAAAAGGCATCTCCCTGGAACCCCATGGCGGGACTTTCATAAACCGAAGAAATTTTAACAATGGTGCCAACCCGCTCGAAAAGGAGATTTACGGCATTTTGAAGATGCTCAAAACGATTGCCCATGTTGCTTCCAAGGGAAAGCTGGATGTTAGATGGTGGGTTGATGGAATCTGGTTTTTTAATTTACGCCTATTGAAACAACACAACCTTCGTTGCTGCGAACGTTAAAAATAGTGTCGTCGTCAAAAATAAGATATTGTCCTTTTATGCCCTTCAGAATTCCCTCAAAAAAGGGCGATTTTTCCAAATTGAGCGACCTGGGTTTCTGCGGATATTTCAAAACGGGAAATTCCAAATTGGTTTCGGCATTGTTTTCCAGATAATATTCCATTGCCTCTGCCGGAATGAACTCCCGAAGTCGGTCCCGCCATTCCACCAAATTTTCGTCTTTTATGCTGTTGGTAACCATAGCGCGCCAATTGGTCTTATCGCTCACGTGTTCTTTTAGTGCCATTTCGGTGATTCCCGCCAAATATCTATTGGGAACCTCCACAATTTCAATGGCCTCGTGGGCACCTTGGTCTATCCAGCGTGTAGGGATTTGGGTTTTCCGCGTTACGCCCACCTTAACGCTGCTGCTATTGGCCAAATAGACCACGTGCGGTTGCAGCTGCACTTTTTGTTCATAGGCCAGGTCGCGATCCTCAATACCCAGATGGGCCGTGCTGAGTTCCGGGCTGATGATCCAGGCGGCCGCTTGTGGCACGGTATAAAAACAATCATAGCAAAACCCGTGGCGGAACACTTTTTTTTGAAGACCGCAATTTAAACATTGATAGCGCAAAAAATTGATGGAAATCTTCTTGTCCAAAAGCTGGTTTACGTGCAGAAAATCGGTTTCAAAAACCAGATAATACTGGATGGGCGAACCATTTTCAGTCTGCATTTTGGTAAGTACTCCTTCGTAATTCATTTATTCAAAATTAATTGTGATTCAAATTAGAGGCAGTTCCAATTATAAAACTTCCGCTCTTAAAAAAAGGAAAAACCGTAATTAGAAAATCGTTATTTTTATAGCATAAAGATAGCGGAAAAGTATGCCAATCCCCATTGTAAATTCCATTGCTTCATGGTTTTTGAAGAAACGGTTCCACCAGATAGACCTATTTTTGAAATATCCCATTGAGGTTCAGGAAGAACTGCTCTTCAATTTATTGCAAAAAGCGAAAAATACCGAAATCGGTCGTCAGTATGACTTTTCTTCCATAAGAACCTATGATGAATTTGCAGCCCGCATCCCCATTACTACCTACGAAGAAAACGAAAGCCGCATTGAACGTGCGCGCAAGGGCGAGAGCAATATTTTTTGGCCAACCCCTATTAAGTGGTTCGCAAAATCCAGCGGCACTACAAACTCCAAAAGCAAATTTATTCCCGTTACCAACGACTCATTGGAGGATTGTCATTACGCGGCCAGCAAGGATTTGTTGTGTATGTATTTAAACAACAATCCGGATGCACAATTGTTCTTGGGGAAAAGTTTGCGTCTGGGCGGAAGCAAACAATTGTACCAGGAAAACGGGACTGTTTTCGGCGACCTCTCAGCCATTTTGATTGACAATATGCCGTTTTGGGCCGAGTTCAGCAGTACGCCCAGCAATGAAATTTCCCTTTTGGGCGATTGGGAAATAAAGATGCAGGCCATCGTGAACGAAACGATAAAGGAAAATGTAACCAGCCTAGCCGGAGTTCCCTCGTGGATGCTGGTTTTGCTGAATAACGTTATGGAAACCACAGGCAGGGAAAATTTGTTTGAGGTGTGGCCCAATTTGGAAGTTTATTTCCACGGCGGGGTAAATTTTGATCCCTACATAGACCAATACAACAAACTGTTGCCGAAAAGCAGTTTCAGATATTACGAAATTTACAACGCCTCAGAAGGTTTTTTTGCAATTCAGGACCGCAATGAAAACAAGGAACTGCTGTTGATGTTGGACTACGGAATATTTTATGAATTTATCCCGATGGATGCCTACGGGACTTCCGAGGAAAAAATAATTCCCTTGAGCGAGGTGGAAGCCGGAAAAAATTATGCCGTCGTGATTACGACCAATGCGGGTCTTTGGCGCTACAAAGTTGGCGATACCGTTCGGTTCACCTCTACGGAGCCGTACCGAATTAAAGTTACCGGCCGCACCAAACACCACATTAATGTGTTTGGCGAAGAATTAATTATTGAAAACGCAGAAACCGCGCTGCGAAAGGTTTCACAGCTCACCAATGCGGAAATTGTGGATTATACCGCCGCCCCAATTTTTATGAATGGAAAGGAAAAAGGAGCGCACGAGTGGATTATCGAATTTAAATCGCCGCCCGAGGATTTACAATCGTTTACGCAACTTTTGGATTCCGCCTTGCAAGAGGTAAACAGCGACTATGAGGCAAAACGGTTTAACAATACCACTTTGAACGCCCCGAAAGTCCACCACGCACGCGAACGCCTTTTTTATGACTGGTTAAAGAAAAACGATAAATTGGGCGGGCAACACAAAGTTCCGCGCCTTTCCAACACACGTGAATATTTGGAAGAACTTCTGCGGTTGAACAGTAATAAATAGCCGTATCTAAAAAAATCCAACTTTCTGAACGTGTTGCAAATCGAGCATTTCGGCACTTTATCGGCAGCTTTTTTTTGCGATTGTATTTCAACGAATTTTCGCACACCTTCAACTAAAATTTTTGTGGGTACATTTCTTCCAAAGTACTTTTGGCCTATAAATTTTGGCATTTAAAAAATGAAACGAATCTTTTTTTTAGCAGGTTTTTTCGCTTTTTCGGTTATGGTTACGTCGTGCGCTACAACGCATACGGCAAAAGACCAAGAGGTTACCGGCTACAACCTAAAAAGCAAAAAAGAACAGATGGAGCAAAAAATTCTTCACAGCAAAAACAGAACCTTACTTGCGATGCCCTAAGAAAATTAAAACTTGAACCACTATAAAAACCCCCCAAAACAACGGGGGTTTTTAATTTTTAAAAATTAAACATTTAAGACACCGCCTTTAATTTCTGCAGCGTTGATTTGTTCAATTTTTCTTCCGCATACTCTTTGGTAACGTGGATTGTTTTTTCGTCAGTGCCCGGCATAGTATACATGGCGTCGGTCAAAATGGCTTCGCAAAGGGAGCGCAATCCTCTTGCCCCAAGTTTGTATTCAACGGCCTGTTCCACAATAAAATCTAAGGCTTCCTCGGTAATTTCAAACTCGATTCCATCCATTTCAAAAAGTTTTTTGTACTGTTTGATAATGGCATTCTTTGGATCGGTAAGAATGGCGCGGAGGGTTTCCTTGTCCAGCGGGTTCATATAGGTCAATACCGGAAGACGGCCAATAATTTCAGGGATCAATCCGAAGTCTTTTAAGTCCTTCGGAATAATATACCTTAGCATACTGTCCTTTTCCATTTGGTTTTCCTTTGCGGAAGCTGTGAAACCAACCGCCTGCATATTCAACCGTTTGGAAATATGACGTTCAATACCATCAAAGGCACCGCCGGCGATGAAAAGAATGTTTTCAGTATTGACCTCGATAAATTTTTGGTCGGGGTGTTTCCTGCCTCCTTTTGGCGGCACGTTTACGGTGGTGCCTTCCAAAAGTTTCAGCAAAGCTTGCTGCACGCCTTCGCCACTAACATCGCGCGTAATGGATGGATTGTCGCTTTTTCTGGCTATTTTATCAATTTCGTCAATAAAAACGATTCCGTTTTCGGCTTTTTCGAGATTGTAATCAGCGGCCTGCAACAACCGGGTTAAAATGCTTTCAACGTCCTCGCCCACGTAGCCGGCTTCAGTTAAAACCGTTGCATCGACAATCGCCAACGGAACGTTCAACATTCTGGCGATTGTTTTGGCTATCAAGGTTTTTCCGGTTCCGGTTTGCCCAACAATAATGATGTTGCTCTTTTGTATTTCAATATCGTCGTCGCTCTTGGGCTGCAGCAATCGTTTGTAGTGATTGTAAACCGCTACGGACATTACTTTTTTGGTAAATTCCTGCCCAATGACGTATTCGTCCAAGAAAGCTTTGATGAGCTTTGGTTTTTTCAGCATTAAATCTTTGGACAATTCGGTATTCCCGGTGTGCAAGGCTTCTTCAACAACTATTCCATGGGCTTGTTCAATACAGCGGTCGCAAATATGGGCATCCAAACCGGCAATTAGCAGGTTGGTTTCCGACTTTTTTCTACCACAAAAGGAACATTCCAAATCTTCTTTCGACATAGTTTTCTTTTTCAAAAATTGGCTTTCTTTTTAATTTCGGGTCAATATTTCATCTATCATGCCGTATTCCAAAGCTTTATCCGCTTTCATCCAATAGTCGCGGTCGCTATCTTCATAAACCTTTTCATAGGTTTGGCCGGTATGTTTTGCTATAATTTTATAGAGTTCTTCTTTTAAGGTAATAATTTCCCGGGCGGTAATTTCAATATCGCTGGCCTGTCCTTGCGCTCCGCCCAAAGGTTGGTGGATCATTACGCGAGAATGTGTTAAGCCGCTGCGTTTTCCCTTTTCACCGGCACATAGAAGTACGGCGGCCATAGAGGCAGCCATTCCGGTGCAAATGGTTGCCACGTCTGGTTTTATGAATTGCATGGTGTCATAAATTCCCAAGCCTGCATACACGCTCCCGCCGGGGGAATTGATGTAAATTTGGATATCGCGAGAGGCATCGGTACTTGCCAAAAACAGCAATTGTGCCTGCACGATGTTGGCAACCTGATCGTTGATTCCCGTGCCGAGAAAAATGATGCGGTCCATCATTAAACGCGAAAAAACGTCCATGGCCACCGCGTTCATCTGGCGTTCCTCGATGATATTTGGGGTAAGGTTTACGGGATACATACTGCTTATGATCTGGTCATAATACATATTGCTGATCCCTTGGTCCTTTATTGCAAATTTTCTGAATTCGTTACTGTAGTTCATAAATGATACAATCCTGATTTTTTAATTTCTATTTCTTAAAAAGGGGATTTCTGTGTTTTCAGAAATCAAAAAGGCGTTAAATTTTTAATAAAAATCCAACGCCTAAAGATAACTATTTCTTCGCTGAATTATGCGTAGGCTTCTTTAATGAATTTGTCGTAGGTAACCTCCTTTGTCTTCAATTTTGCGTGCTCCTTAAAAAACTGCAACAATTTGTTGGTGTTTAATTGCTCGCTCAAACGCTGCACTTCTTCTTTGTTTGAAAGAATTCGGGCGGCGATGGATTCCAGTTCCTCGTCCGAAGGATTGGTCTGCCCGAACTGGGCCATTTGCGCTTTGATCATATTTTTGGCATAATCCTTTAGCTCTTCAAAAGTAACCTGAAGATTGTTCTCAGCGCGGAGCTTTCCCTCAATCAATTGATAGCGAAGCCCTTTCTCGCTGCGTTCGTATTCTGCTTTTGCGTCTTCTTCGGAAAGCCTTTTTTCCCCACTCATGGCTATCCACCGCTGCAAAAATTCCTTTGGAAGTTCAAATTTTGTATTTTCTATTAGCGAATCCACCACATCGTTCAGCAATTTTTGGTCGCTCTGTTGTGCAAATTGGCCTTCGGCATCTTCCTTTATTTTTGCTTTCAATTCTTCTTCGGAAGTAACCACGCCTTCCCCGAACAATTTGTCGAACAATTCTTGGTTCAATGTTGCCATTTCGCGCTTGTTTACTTCGTCAATGGTGAAGGAAACTTCAATATCCAACCCGTGTGCATCGTCGTGTGAAACGCCCAAATATTTCTGGTTGTCGTGATCGTCGGCGAACATTCCTTTGGTTTGTAACAAAACGGTGTCGCCCACTTTTGCGCCAATTAAACTTGCCAATTGTTTTTTGCCCGCAATTACTTCTGTGGAAAGCGTTGTTTTCTTTTCAATTTCCTTTTCAGTTGAAGTAAAAGTGCCGGTAATTTCGTCGCCTTTTTCAACTTCCTTTTTAGAAATCAGTTTTCCGTACTGCTTGCGGATGGTTTTTACTTGGTTGTTCAGCATTTCCTCGTCTGCAACGATTTTATATTGAACAACTTCATTTCCTTTTAAATCTATTTTGAAATCCGGAGCCAGCCCCAATTCAAATTCAAATGAATAATTATCGGCATCCCAATTGATATCTGCCTCATTTTTTGGAAGGGGGTTGCCCAACACATCAAGTTTTTCCTCGGTTAGAAATTTGTGAAGCGCGTCTTGCAAAAGTTTGTTCACCTCTTCCACGAGCGCGGCCTTTCCATATTGTTTTTTAACCATGCCCATAGGCACATGGCCCTTGCGGAATCCTGGAATATTGGCGTTTTTCCGATAGTCGTTCAAAACTTTTTCAACTTTTCCGGAATAATCCTCTTTTGAAACTTCCACTGTTAGCACAGCGTTCAGTTTATCAATGTCTGTTTTTGTAATGTTCATTTTTTCTCTTCTGAATTTCGGGACGCAAAAGTACGGCTTTTTGCAAAACCCAACAAACATTTACAAACTGTTGTCCAGCGAATTATTGGTCTTCTTTTAAAAGAGAAAAAAGCAGGGACTGGAAAAGGGAGAGCAACAGACTGAAAAGTAATGCCCACCAAAGGGAAGCCACCTCAAAACCGGCTACAAAATAATCTGCCATCAAAATGATGATTGCGTTGATTATGAGAAGAAACAGCCCAAAGGTTACTATAGTTATCGGCAAGGTTAATAACACCAAAATGGGTTTTACCAAAAATCGCAAAAGCGCGATAACAATGGCCACAATTATGGCCGAACCGTATCCTTCGACCGCAACGCCGGGAAGGATTTTTGCCAGCACGACCACGGCCAATGCCGTTAGCAATAGCTTGATAATTAGTTTCATAATTAAGGGTTGTTAATTTTTATAAAGATAAAAAAACCGCCCTTAAAAAAGGCGGTTTCTCCATTTTTGATATATAGAATTATGGGTTGTTTGCCAAAGTAATGGTGCCATAGTTGCCTATATGCACCTTCGGAATGGTAGCATCATAGGTTTCATTGATAGCTTGGATGATCAAGTTGGCAGTGTAGGCATACCCTCTTGGGGTGGGGTGAACACCGTCCAATGAAAAGGCACCACCCGTAACAAATTGTGAAGTCAACACGCCGCCATCATAACCAACCCCGCCATTTGCAACCCTTGCCAACGCAGCTTTGGCATCAACGTAGGCCAAGTTTTTGGAACCTGCAAGTGCCTGAATGGTTGCGTTATAAGCAGTGCTTGCAGCAGTGATGCGGGCCTGCTCGGTAGCCGCCAACACATATTGATCGCTTAGGGGAATGGAAACACCGATTACCCCTTGTGGATTATTTGGGTCTGGCGTCGTTCCCAACACTCCGGAAGCCGTAAGCACAATCAGATCGTCCGATTTAACTTGGCGCAATTGGCCCAAAAGCGTAGCCAAAGGTGCTGGCAAACTAAAAGGAGGGCCCTGTAAAATTGCGGTTACATCGGTTAGATCATCATCGGTCATAATAGGATAATTTTGACCGGCGGAAAAATTGATCATCCGCATTGCGGCTTCCTCTGGAGTGAGCACGCCCACTCCCACCAAGCCTGGCAAAATTTGCGTGTTATATGCCCCAAACTGTGCATTCAACTGTGCTGCAGTGGCAGCATCAAGTGGAATGGCATTTTTGGGAACGGTGGTGAAATATGGAATGGAGGTAACTTCTGGAATATTGATCAAGGCCCCTTTGGCCCCATTGGCCGTCAGCGCATCCACTTGTTGGCTATACACCATCGCGAACACGTTCGGATCGGTAATATCATTGGGCCCGTAGGTGGTTGGATCAAAATTTCCGGTTTGGTCCATTCCTGCGCCGCCAGAAGTGGCATAACTCAAAATGTCATTATTGCCAATCCAAAGACTGAAAAATGTTGGGTTTTGGGCAACCGCATCGCCAATAACGGTAGCATTTTCGCTGCTTGCAAAACGAACAAAATAAGGGTTTGCCGCTCCCACCGGAACTCCGGCTATATTTCCGTAGCCCGGAGCAATTAGATGAAAACTTTTTGCACCGGGTACGCCCAAATTATTATAGGTGCTCGGAAGATGGTTGGCAATATCGGTAGTTGGGGTGCCTTCCAATCGCACCGGTCCGGGATTTCCGTTGGCGTCCACCGACAGTACAAATCTATTTTCGGTAATTGGCGTTCCATTAAGAAGCATTCCCCCCAAATTATCGCTCATTAAAGGTTGATAAAATTCTCCGCCTCCGGCAAAGGCAAATTGCTGGGCCATAATGTTTGGATAGCTGTTCTTTTGGCCAGTAATGTATAAAGCGCCATCGGCATAGCCTGCGGTAAGTGAATTACCCACCGAAACATATTTTGAAAGATCTGCCGTGCCACTGCTGTAAAAACCATCATCGGTTACCGGACTGTCAAATTCTGGTTCGCAGCTTGCAAAGCCCAAGGCCAAAAGTGCGAATGTATAGGTATATATATTTTTCATCTGTCGCAAAATTTTTAGATTATAGTTTATAAGTTAATCCTAAGCCCGGAACGAAAGCATTGGTTTTATAGGTACCCTTGAAAGGCACTGCAACGCCATTCTCAAAATAGTAATTATAGGAGGCATCCACTTCCTTGAAATGTGAATACAGGAAGGAGGCATCAATCTGCAGATGCTCACCCAAGTTTACGGTAAGTCCCGCAGTAAAATTGTTGCTGTCGTTCCGTGGGGTTTCGGGTGCAAAATACCCTTCCCGCACTGGAGATTCATCAAAGTAGTAACCAGCTCGCAACGTAAACATTTTGGTGGCCTCATATTGCATTCCAAAACGATAGATGGAAGCATTTTTATAGTTGCGTGCATTTTTTGAATCGGGGATCTCTGGATTTGCAAAATCAATATCCAAAGATTTATAAACATCCCAATAGGTTCTGTTGAAATCGAACGCTACCGTCCAATTTTCGCAGAAGTCGTAGGACATCCCCACGGTCATTTCTGCCGGCATCGGCAACGAGGCTTTAATGGAAGTATTCTCAAAGGGTGTTAACGGAGAATTGGGAACATTCGCAAATTCAGCAGTACCGTCCTCGGCCTCCAAAATTATTTCGGAGCGGTACGTGGCTCCGATATGAAGATTTTCCGTTGGATTGAACATAGCGCTGGCCACCCATCCCCAATTGTTTACGCCCGAAGCATCAATGGTAACATTGGCCCGGTTGCCCTCAAGATCCGTCAAGGTCCGGTTCAGGTTTCGATTAAAATTAACTGAGCCGGTAACATATATAGGCCCGCCGCCAAAACTCAATTTGTCATTAATTTTGAACGAGACGGTAGGTTGTATGTAAATGGCTTTTAGATCAATGTTATTTACCAGATGCGATCCTGCCCAATCATCGTCATACTTTACCTCGCTACCATAAGGCGTGTAAACTCCCAGACCAAAGGCCAACCAGTCGGTTGCCTTATAGGACGCATACAAATAGAGCGGAGTTCCCATCGGACTGTCGGTTCGGGCATTGGCTCCCGTTTCGGCATCTTGGTAGGCAATGTTCGAGAAAACGCCGTGCATTCCGGCAGTAACGTTGAATTTGTCCTCGAGGTAAACCAAACCGGCAGGGTTAAAAAACACCAGTTCACTGCTGTTGATTACGGCCACTCCAGTATGGCCCATGGCCAAGGATTTGTTTCCCTGCAGACTCACGCGGTAGCCCCCCGCGTAGGTGGCCGCTCCTGCGAGAGCAAAAACGGCAAGTAGTAATATTTTCTTCATAATTTTTTGTTTAAGTATTAATTCTGAGATTTACTAATAGGTTCGATGCTAGATTATATACATTTCCTATGCGCGCATAGGAAATGTTCTTACAATATTAAAAAAATTTTACAACAAATTGGTCTCTTTTTCTAAATATTGAAAGCTTCACAACGGAAAAAAGTTGGATCCGAATATTACTTTTGATTTATAAACCCATCACATACGGCATAAAACGCATCGGGATTATCGGCGTGTAGCCAATGGCCTGCATTGGGAACCCTTTCAATAGAAGCATTGGGAAAATGTTTTTTGATCAACAATTCGTCCAACGGTTCAATGTAACCGCTTCTTTCACCGCCCACAAAGAGCGTTTCGCCCTTGTAAATGCTGTTATCTGGCAAGGCGGCACCTACTTCCGAGATATTTGCAGTTAGAACGGGAAGATTTATACGAAGCCCAAACTCCGTTTTTCCCTTTCGATAAAGGTTTTTTAAAAGAAAAAGTTTGGTGCCTTCGTCTTTTATATATTCCGAAAGGACCTCCTCTGCCTCGCCGCGACTGGCAATTTTGGTAAAATCTAATGCGGATAGCGCCTTCAAAATATCTTGATGGTGCTGCGGATAGGCTTTCGGGCCAATGTCGGCAATTATCAATTTTGAGACCAGGGTGGGGTAGGTTACCGCAAATTGCATCGCCACCTTTCCGCCCATGGAATGACCGAGCAAAATACAATTTTTAAGGTTTTTTTCAGTGCAATATTGTTGTAGATCGTCTGCCATAGCCGCATAGGAAAATTCCTCGCTATGGAAACTGCGGCCGTGGTTTCGTTGGTCCAACAAGTGCACCTCATAGCCTTCTTCTGCCCATCGTGTGCCAAGGGTTTTCCAGTTGTCGCCCATCCCCAGAAAACCGTGAAGGATCACAAATGGCTGGCCGCTGCCGAGAATTTGGGAATGTAATATCATTGGTTGAGCTTTTGTAAATAGGATGTGATAACCCTTTCCAAACCATCATACAGCGACTCGCAAATTAGGGCATGGCCGATACTGACTTCTAAAAGATTGGGGATGTTTTCCCTGAAAAACTGAATATTATCCAAGGAAAGATCGTGTCCGGCGTTGATGCCCAAGTTCAATTTGCTCGCCAGTGCGGCACATTCCACATAGGGTTTGATGGCTTCCTTGTTTCCAAGTGCATATTGTTTTGCATACTCCTCGGTATAAAGCTCGATGCGGTCCGTTCCCGTTGCTGCAGCACCTTCTATCATTTTAAGGGTAGGGTCCACAAATATGGAAGTTCGGATTCCATTCCGTTTAAATTCGGCAATAATTTCCTTTAAATAGTCTTTATTTTTAAGGGTATCCCACCCGGCGTTGGAAGTAATGGCATCTACCGCATCGGGCACCAAGGTTACTTGGGTCGGTTTTATTTCCAAAACCATTTTGGTGAAATTATCCATTGGATTTCCCTCTATGTTATATTCCGTGGACACCACCGATTTTAGATCGTAGGCATCCTGATACCGAATATGGCGCTCATCCGGTCTTGGATGCACGGTAATTCCCTGGGCTCCAAATTTTTCAACATCTTTTGCAACTTGAAGCAAATCAGGCATGTTACCGCCCCGGGCATTTCGCAAGGTGGCTATTTTGTTAATGTTTACGCTTAATTTTGTCATTTCATAATGTTATAATAAACAAAAATACAAACCTTGCGGCGCTTGGCGAACCTTTATTTTAGTAATTTGCGTGAAAAATTTATTGTCATGGAAACCCTGAACTACATCATCAACGATATTGAACCCTTTGATATTTCGGCGAAGATAAGGGATGTACAGACCGTTTTTAACCAATTGACCTATTCCCACGTTCCGGTTGAAAAGGAGGGCCACTATATTGGGTGCGTTTCCGAGAATGACGCCTATTGTTTTAACAATCAAAAATCCTTGAGCGATTTTCAATATGCCTTAGAGCCCTTCCACGTTCTGGAGGACACCAATTGGTTGGATATTTTGGAAGCCTTTGCTATTAACAAAAGCAACATAATGCCTGTCCTTGGTGCGGACAACCGCTATTTGGGCTATTATGAATTGGGCGATATCATGAGCCTTTTCAACAATACGCCGTTTCTGAACGAAACTGGGGGAATCATTGTTGTAGAGAAGGGAATCCAGGAGTATTCCTTCAGTGAAGTTTGCCAGATCGTGGAGTCCAACGGAACCCGTATTTTTGGGGCCTTCATTTCAAAAATAGACAACAACATGGTGCAGATTACCCTAAAAGTAGGTCATACCGCGCTGAACAGTATTGTGCAATCCTTTAGAAGATATAATTACGCCGTGATAAGCCAGCACGAAGAAGACAAATTTTTGGAAGATCTGAAAGAACGGTCGCAGTATCTGGACAAATACCTAAATATTTAGGAGCAACTATGTACGGCAATCGAGGCGGATTATTTTTGGTTTTTCAACATTTCAAAAACAAGTAAATGAAAATTGGAATTTACGGTCAGTTCTATCACGAAAATTCTGAAATTTATATTCAGATGTTGTTGGACGCGCTTCAGAAGAAAGAAGCCGAGGTT
This sequence comes from Aequorivita sp., assembly GCA_048265145.1. Classification (GTDB taxonomy): domain Bacteria; phylum Bacteroidota; class Bacteroidia; order Flavobacteriales; family Flavobacteriaceae; genus Aequorivita. Next base: position 12,541 of record JBLXCF010000007.1, on the reverse strand, counting down.
CTTATAGAAAAACAGTTTTTGGCGATCATTCACCAAAACCAGGACATTACCAAAAACTTTTCGGGCTTCGCGACCTTCACCAAACTTGACTCCAGTTTTGACCTATTTTTCAGTATTGGTGGCGATGGTACCATTTTGAAAGCGGTGACCTTTGTTGGCGATCTGGACATTCCTATTGTTGGAATCAATACCGGTAGGCTCGGCTTTCTGGCAACCATCCAAAAAGAAGAAATGACGGAAAGCCTAAACCAAATATTGAACGGTTCCTATTCCATATCAAAAAGAAGCCTGCTTAGGGTTGAAACCATTCCCGCCAATCGCGAAATCCAACCCTTAAATTTCGCACTGAACGAAGTGGCCGTAAACCGAAAGAATACTACCTCGATGATAAAAGTAGAAACGTTTGTAAACGACAACTATCTTACCTCTTATTGGTCGGACGGGCTAATTGTTGCGACCCCAACAGGATCCACGGGCTATTCGCTGAGTTGTGGAGGGCCCGTGATCGATCCAGAGGCCAACAATATTGTGCTCACTCCCATTGCCCCTCACAATCTGAACGCCAGGCCATTGGTGTTGCCGGATTCCAGCACCATTACCTTAAAAGTATCCGGCCGGGAGAACAGTTTTTTGGTTTCCATGGATTCCCGTATTGCCACTTTGGACAACCAGACCACGCTAATAATCCGCAAAGCTCCTTTCGCAATAAAATTGTTGCAACTACACGATGACAGTTTCCTAAAAACCCTCCGCAAAAAACTTTTGTGGGGTGAGGACAAGCGCAACTAAACAATAAATACCCGCAAAATTTGTTAATCAACTGAGACAAATTGGCTTCCAGCAATGCCAAGCCAACTTTATTTTTATATTTGCAAACTTTTAAAATATATGAAGTATTTCACTGCCGTTATATTCACTCTCTCCACTGTGTTTTTCGCCCAATCACAGACCTACGAAATAGGTGGGATGATCGGCGGGGCCAACTATATTGGCGATGTTGGGAGCACAAATTATATAAACCCGAATAGTTTTGCGGTGGGCGGAATATTTAAATGGAACCGCAGCGCGCGGCACGCTTTCAGGGGGTCAATTATGGTCGCAAAGATTAAAGGTGAAGATGCCAAAAGTTCCAATTCGCGCAGAAAGGAACGCGGCTATTCTTTTGAAAATACGGTGAAGGAGCTTTCCATCGGACTGGAATACACCTTTTGGGACTTTGATGTGCATAGCCAAAAGGCCATATCTACTCCTTATTTATATACCGGACTAACGGGCTTCAGCTATACGGCACTCTATAAAAGGGCATCAAACAAAATTGTGGAATACGACAATGCTCTTAGCGTAGCCATTCCAATAGTTGTGGGCTACAAAGCGAATATTAGCCAAAACGCCATGATGGGTTTTGAAATTGGCGCCCGCTACACTTTTACCGATGATCTGGACGGCAGCAATCCAGTAAAAGGTCTCTCGGACTCCGAAGGGCTCAAGTTCGGAAATACAAACAGCGATGATTGGTACGTATTTACTGGAATAACCGTTACTTTTGCGTTCGGAAGAAAGCCTTGCTATTGCAATTTCTAAAACAAAAATGAACCTAAAAGACCAAATAGACACCCGAAAATTGCCCTCGCACCTTGCCATAATTATGGATGGCAACGGTCGCTGGGCCAAACAAAAAGGGCTATTCCGCTCTATGGGTCATGAAAACGGGACCAAGGCAGTCCGCGAAATCGTGGAAGGCAGCGCAGAGATTGGAATTCCGTTTTTAACGCTGTACGCGTTTTCCACAGAAAACTGGAACCGCCCAAAATTGGAGGTTGAATTATTGATGAAATTATTGGTTTCTTCCCTTAAAAAGGAAATCAAAACCCTTTCCGACAACCAAATTAAGCTGAACGCCATAGGCAATCTGGAAGCACTTCCAAAAAAGGCTTACAACGAATTGATGGGGGTTATGGAAAAGACCAAAAACAATAGTCGCATGACGCTGACATTGGCCCTGAGTTACGGTTCGCGCGAAGAAATTACAAAAACAATAAAAGAGATTAGTCTTAAAGTTAAAAATAACCTAATTTCGCCGCATGAAATTGATGAAACCGTAATAAATAATCATCTTTACACGCAAAATTTACCAGATGTAGATTTATTGATCCGCACCAGCGGAGAACAGCGAATCAGCAACTTTCTGCTATGGCAAATAGCATATGCCGAACTGTATTTTACGGAAACACTTTGGCCAGATTACACAAAGAACCATCTTTTTGAGGCAATATTAAATTATCAAAACAGAGAAAGAAGATTTGGAAAAACCAGTGAACAACTTAAACAATAGTTCCTTATTGCATATATTTAGAAAATCCTATTGTATTCTATTCCTTACAATATTTTCGGTTTTTACGCTTCAGGCGCAGCAAAAAGAACTTGATAGCGGCAAGAAATACACTATCAACCAGATTACCGTTACCGGCGCCCAAAGTTTCAACGAACAAACGGTTATAGCCTTTACCGGACTAAAAAAGGGAGACCGTATCTACATTCCCGGTGAAAAACTGAGCCAAGTAACCAAAAAACTTTGGGAGCAGAACCTTTTCAGCGATATTGCCTTTTATGTTACCAGAATGGATGGCGACAGCGTAGATCTGGAATTGTTCATCGTTGAATTGCCCAAACTCAACGAGGTAGTGATCCAAGGAAAAGGCGTTCGAAAGGCAAAGAAGAAGGAAATAAAAAAGGACAACGATCTAAAAGCCGGAACTAAAATTACCAAGAACCTTATCAACACCACCAAAAATTACATTCAAAATAAATACAAAAAAGAAGGATTTTATAACACGGCGGTAACTATTACCACTACACCAGTGCTGGATTCCACAGGGGCAGAGACCTCAAAGAACATGATCATAAACGTGGACAAGGGAAAACGCGTCAAGGTTAAAAAGATCAATTTTGAAGGCAATGAACACTTTACCGATGGAAAATTGCGCCGCGCAATGAAAAAAACGAAACGCAAAAATTTTGTGCGCCTTTGGAAAAGATCCAAATTTACCGAAGAAGGTTTTGAGGAAGACAAAGAATCCATTCTAAAAAAATATAAGGCAAACGGCTACCGCGATGCAAGAATCCTGAGCGATACGCTGCGGGTGCTGGACAAAAAGAATATTGCCTTGGATATAAAATTGGAAGAAGGTGATAAATATTACTTTGGCGATATAAAATTCATCGGAAACAGTGTGTTTACCGATAACCAGTTGCGGCAGCTCCTGGGTATCAAAAAAGGCGAAGTGTACAACGGGGTGTTATTGCAGGAACGGATCCAGGATGATTCCACGCCGGATGCGGAGGACATCACCAATTTATACCAAAACAACGGATACCTCGCTGCCCGCATAAATCCTGTTGAAGTAGCCGTAAGGAATGACACCATTGATTTCGAGATTCGAATAATGGAACGCAGTCTTTTCTATTTTGATCACGTTACGGTAGTAGGAAACGACCGTACCAACGACCACGTTATTTATCGCGAATTAAGGACCCGTCCGGACCAAAAATACAGCAAACGGGACATCATCAGGACCATACGCGAATTGGGCCAATTAGGATTTTTTGACCCAGAGCAACTTTCGCCAAACTTCAAAAAAATTGATGAAAACAACGGCCTTGTAGATTTGGAATATTCTGTAGTAGAAAAAGGTTCCAGCCAAGTGGAGCTTCAAGGCGGCTATGGCGGAGGAGGTTTTGTGGGGACCTTAGGGCTCTCTTTCAACAACTTTTCGCTGCGAAACCTTTTCAATTTTAAGGCCTATAAGCCACTACCCATGGGCGACGGTCAGAAATTATCGCTACGGGCCCAAGCCAGTAGTTATTACCAGACCTACAGCCTCTCGCTAACAGAGCCATGGCTGGGCGGAAAAAAGCCAGTACAGCTTTCAACTTCTTTTTCGCACACCATTCAAAATTTCTATGATTACAACAACAGACGGGCCGATAAATCGCGTAGTTTCACCATTACCGGCGGATCGGTAGGTTTGGCCAAAAAAGTAACATGGCCCGACGACTATTTTGTTTGGTCCAACGCCATCAGTTTTCAGCATTACAACCTGAACAATTACAACACAGGCTTGTTTACCTTCGGCGATGGATATTCCAACAACCTTGCCTATACCATTGGAATTAGCAGAAACAATACCGCTACCAACCCTATTTACCCCGTCCAAGGTTCTGATTTTAGCATTACCGCCAAATTGACCATCCCATATTCGGCATTCAACAATGTGGATTACAAGGGATTGAAACAGGAAAGGGATCAACTGGACCTCGTGGGACCAGATGATAAGGAATATGTAAATGCCACCCAGCGCATTTCTGCCATAGATCAGGAACGCTTTAAATGGTTGGAGTACTACAAAATTAAATTTAAGGGAACTTGGTACACCCGGTTGTATGAAAAGTTGGTCTTGCGCACCAGTACCGAATTTGGGTTCTTGGGAGCATATAACCAAGATAGGGGCGTTCCACCGTTTGAGCGATTTTTCGTGGGAGGCGATGGGCTAGGGGCCTACAGCCTTGATGGCCGAGAAGTCATTCAATTAAGGGGCTATCCAAACCAATCACTTTCCGATGTTGATGGAAATACGATTTATGATAAATTTTCGTTAGAGGTGAGGTATCCCGTAACTTTAGCGCAGATGGCCTCCATCTACGTGCTAGGTTTCGCAGAGGGCGGTGCCTCCTTTAACGGGTTCAAGGACTATAATCCATTCCAGTTGAAGCGCTCCGCTGGCGCAGGATTGCGTATATTTATGCCCGCATTCGGACTTTTGGGGATTGATTTTGGATATGGATTTGACCCTATATTGAACGGAAATGAACCCAACGGCTGGCAAACCCATTTCATCATTGGACAACAATTTTAAAAACTGGCACGATATTTTCTTAAACAACAACCAACTACTATGAAGACAAAAAAAATACTCTTTTTTACACTTGTCGTTTTTTGCTTCACCTTTTCGGCACAAGCCCAAAGAGGGGTGAGAATCGGATATATTGATATGGAATATATTCTGGAGAGTGTCCCCGAGTACAAAGAAGCTTCCATTCAACTGGAAGGTAAAGTACAACGCTGGAAACAGGATATTGAAAAGAAGCAAAAGGAAATTGACCAAATGAAATTGAACCTTGCCAATGAAAGAGTCCTGCTTACCAAGGAATTGATAGACGAGCGCGAAGAGGAAATAAAAATCAAGGAAGACGAAATGCTAAAATATCAGCAAGACCGATTCGGCCCCAATGGCGATTTGATGATCCAGCGCCGTCAACTGGTACAGCCTATACAGGACCAAGTTTTCAATATTGTTCAGGAAATAGCAGAGAACAAGAAATATGATTTTATCTTTGACAAATCGGCGGACGTGGTAATGCTGTTTGCAGCCAAAAGAAACGATATCAGCGATTTGGTATTGCGCAGCATAGAACGTGCGGGCAGAAGGGTTCAAGCCGCAGACAAAAAGGAAAAACGCGAAATTGAACAACGTGAAAAACTCTCTCTGGAAGAAGAAGGGGCCGTGACCGAACGCGAAAAGGCCATTCAAGAAAAACAAGAGGAACGCGAAAAAATAGTAGAAGCCAAAAAGACCGAGCGCGAGGAAATGATGGCACAACGGCAAAAGGAACGCGACTCCATCAGGGCAGCTAAAAAAGCCGAATTCGAGGAGCGCAGACAACGCTTAATTCAAGAAAGGGAACAGCGAAGGGATTCCATTATGAACGCCCGTCAAAACAGGAACATACAGCCCGCCGGAGGTAAGGAAGACGAAGAAGGCGAAAATGGCCAATAAGACACTCTAAAACAATTCTTTCAAATAAATAACACTTAAATTTAATACACTTACAATGAAAAAAATGAAAACGTTACTAGTTGCAATTGCACTTTTCGTGGGGGCTACAAGTTTTGTAAATGCCCAATCAAAAATTGCACATATCAACGCACAGGAATTAATAGAGGCCATGCCGGAATATAAAGCCGCACAAAGCCAGCTTGAAAAAGTGCAGAAAACCTATGACACCGAAATAAAGGCGATGGCAAAGGAATTGGAAACCAAAATGAAACAGTACGATTCTGAAGCTACCTCAAAAACGGACGAGGAAAACCAAAAAAGATTCCAAGAAGTTCAGGGAATGCAAGACAATATTCAGGCCTACAGACAACAGGCCCTTCAGGACTTGGACAAGAAAAGAACCGACATCTTTAAACCAATCCTTGAAAAAGCACAATCTACCATCCAAAAGGTAGCTAAGGCACAAGGCTATCAATATGTATTGGATTCAACTGTGGGCAGTGGTGTTATTCTTGCCGATGGTAAGGACCTGATGGCAGACGTAAAAAAGGAATTGGGAATGTAATTCCGATTCCCGACCGAACTTTTTAAAACTGTCCGTAGCTACGGGCAGTTTTTTTTATGCCCAAGTCGCAACTATTTGGCTATTTTTACGAAATGGATAAAAATAGTCCCATAGGAATTTTTGATTCGGGTGTTGGCGGCACCTCCATTTGGCAGGAAATCCACAAGCTGATGCCGAGGGAGCACACCATCTATTTGGCCGACAGCCGCAATGCACCATACGGAAATCGTTCGGCGGAAGAGATTTCGGCCTTAAGCCACAAAAATGTTGAAAAATTATTGGCTATGGGATCCAAGATAGTGGTGGTTGCATGCAATACCGCCACCACCAACGCCATCATCGCGCTCCGAGAAAATTTCAAAATTCCCATAATTGGAATTGAGCCCGCCATTAAACCTGCGGCGCTTCAAACCGCTTCAAAAAGCATCGGCATTTTGGCTACCAAAGGCACGTTGAGCAGTGCACTGTTCAGCAAGACCGCCAAAGAGTTTACAAAAGATATAAATGTTGTGGAAATTATTGGCGAAGGCTTGGTGCCCTTGATTGAAGCAGGAAACCTTAACGGCCCCGAAATGCTTTCGCTATTGAAAAAGCACACCGAACCTATGATTGCAGCAAATGTAGATTATGTGGTTTTGGGCTGCAGCCACTATCCCTATATTATTCCACAATTGAAAAAATTGCTTCCAGCGCATGTTACCATCATTGATTCTGGAGAAGCCGTGGCCCGACAGACGAAAACCGTGCTTCAAAGTTTCAATCTGCTTCGCGAGGAAGCGAGCGCTCCCCAACTTCAGTTTTTTACAAATGCTAAAACCGATACTTTAAAATTTCTTTTGAAAAATTATTCTGAAAAAATTTCGGTGGAGAAAAAAGAGTTCTAATTCATTCCTTAAACCAAGAAGAATACATCACATAATTATTCGCGATCCTTTCGATTTCGCCTTTGGTAAGCTCTGGGCTGATGTCCTTAATTTTTCTTGCCGGAATGCCCGCGTAAATGCTTCCGCTTTCAACCCTTGTGTTTTTTGAAACCACTGCCCCGGCTGCAATTATGGTGTTGCTTTCCACCACGCAATCGTCCATCACAATGCTCCCCATCCCAATTAATACGTTATCATGAATGGTACAACCGTGCACAATGGCATTATGGCCAATGGAAACATTATTGCCAATGGTGGTGGGAGAAGTTTTATAGGTAGCATGGATTACCGCACCGTCCTGCACGTTTACCTTATTGCCCATTTTTATAAAATGGACATCGCCGCGAATAACCGCATTGAACCAAACACTGCACTCATTGCCCATGACCACATCGCCCACAATCGTGGCATTTTCGGCAATGAAGCAATCTTCGGGGATTTGGGGATGTTTTCCGTTTACGGATTTTAATATCATCGGTTGTGGTTTGTATTTCTTTGTAAAAGTAGAATAACTTAGTTGTGACGTTTTAATAGGGTATTTATGGAGTATCTATACGGTAGAGTCGGCATGAAGTCGGCTTAGAGACGGCATAGGGTCGGCATATAGACGGCATAGGGTCGGCTTAGAGTTGAAGAAATTCAATCTTAAATCTCTTGGAAAGGGAGTCCTAAATATACATCATCACACTTGCTTTTCCAAATAAATTTTTACCCAAAAAAAGCCAACAACTCTTTCTTCCGTGAAGGACTTACCATTATTTCCTTTCCACTTGAGAGAACCACGCTCCCGCCCTTTCCTTTTTTATATTCGGTTATTTCGTTCACGTTTACTAAATACGATTTATGGATGCGGGCAAAGCCATTTTCCGCAAGGGAATCTTCAAAATATTTTAGCGTCTTGCTTACCAGCCGTTTTCCTTTCTTCAAATATATCTGCGTATAGTTATCGTCGGCCTGGCAATAGAGTATATCTTCCATTTGAAGCACCTCAAACCCGTTTTGCAACGGAATGGTTATTTTGCCCGCCACTTGGGTTTGCCGTGGTGTTAAAATTGAATTTTGAAGACTGTTTTCCTTAGCTTTTATTTCTGAAACATAATCCACGGCCTCAATCAACTTATCTATGGAAATGGGCTTCAGCAAATAATAGGAAGCGTGTGCATTCAGGGCATCAATAGCATAATGGTTGTATGCCGTTACGAAAACAGTTTCAAACTGGCGGTCGCCTACCCTATCGAGTAAGTCGAACGCATTGCCAAAGGGCATTTCCACATCGAGAAAAACCACGTCCAAATCATTATTTCGAATCAGCAAAAGGGCCTCATCCACATTTCCGGCCTCGCCTTTTAAATCGATGCTGGGACAATACTTTGCCAGATAATTTTTAAGGATTTCCCGACTGGTTTCCTCGTCTTCTACTATTATTGCGTTAAGTTTCATCAATCTTTCTTTAAAATAAGTTCCACGCGGGTCCCTTCACTATTCTCAAAAACATTCGCTATCGTCACGTCCACTTTGTCTTTGTACATTTCGTTTAAAATAGCAATTCTTTTTTGGGTGTTGCCCATTCCTTTGGACTTTTGCTTTTTTTGGTTTTCTGTTTTGAATGCTTTTGATTTTTTACGGCCAATTCCATTATCCACTACACTTATTTTAACGGTTTTTGCATCAATTTTTTTGAAATCAATCTCCAGCAATCCTTTTTCTTCCTTATATCGAAGTCCGTGCCACACGGCATTTTCCACATAAGGTTGAAGCAGCATGGGCGGAATAACAAATTCATTTAAATGAATAGTTTCATCTACCGAAAATGTATAGTCGAATTTATCCTTAAATCTGAAATGTTCCAACTTCACATAAAGTTTTAGCAATTCAATTTCCTTTTCGAGGGGAATAAAATCCTCTTCGCTATTCTCCAGGACCGAGCGCATAAGCAGTGAAAACTCCGTAAGGTATTTATTGGCCGCACGCTCGTCATTCACCGCAATAAAACTGTTTACCGAGTTTAGGGCGTTAAAGATAAAGTGCGGATTCATTTGTGACCGAAGCGACTTCAACGCCAAAAGATTGTTGGCAAATTTTTGCTGTTTTATGTTTTTATACTGCGTGAAAGCCGCAAAAATCAACAAAAGCACAATAACTGCAAGCGAAATGATGACCCACTTTTGGATGGTGGCATTTCTACCAACCAGTTCTTGATTTTCAAATGCGAGCTTGTATCGGCTTTCGTTGAGTTTTCTTTCGTTTTCAAGGCTTATAATGCGGTTTTGTTTCTGCGTAATTTCCCTGTTGAAACGCGCTGCTTGGCTAATTTCCTGTTCCTTTTTTATATAAAGCTCGTCCACGACTTCAACATATTTTTGATAGCTTTCCGTGGCCTTGTCATACTCCCCAATGTCGCGATATATTTCGGAAAGCTTGCGCACCGCATCTTTTTGCACTACCAAATCTTCCTTTTTATCTGCCAGTTCAATGCTTTTTTTAAGATATGGAATTGCCTGTTTATATTTTTCCTGTGCCACAAAGGCATTGGCGATTTTATAATTTTGGCGCTGCGGGGTAAGGGCCTCGTCGTCCGCCGCTGCGTTTTTGTCCATCGCGTCCAGTTCGTCCAGGGTTTCTTCCCGCAGCTGAATTTCTTTTTCATACTCGCGGTTTTGGTTGTAGAAGTCCGCAACTTTGTTTTTTTCGGCTACCGCCCGTTGTTTGTTCTCTTTTTTGGCGAGTTTTAAGGAATTGTCAAAATATTCCTCGGCTTCATTAAGTGCCCCACTTTGCGCATAGGCCTCCCCGATTTTAGAATTTAGATTGGTTATTTTAGGTTTAATTTGGTTTTCCTTTGCTATATCCAGTGCCTTCTGATAATTGAAAACGCTTTTAACGCCATCGTCAATAGCCTTATAGGTATCTCCAAGGCCTTCGTAAACTTCCACTTTTTGGCGGGGCGTTAAGTTTCCTTTCAATAGTTTTTCGAAAGTCGAGATGCTTTCCTGATAGTTTTTATTTTTTGAAAACGCCTGTGCCAACTTAATGTCTACTTCCACATTTGGACGATTTTGCTGGCTTTGTTTATAATTGTCTACCGCCAAATCAGGTTGGCCCCAATATATATTGACATCGCCCAAGGTTTCAAGAGCCAAAGCGGTCTCCTTTTTTGAAACTGTGTTTCCGCGCTTGGGTTCCAGTGCCTTGGTTAAAAAATCAATACTCTTTTTTGCGTCCCTTTTTAAATAAAAACGCGCGGAATCTATATAGGAATTAAAACTGGCCTGCTTGGCCATGGGCGCGGCCTTGGAAATTGGAACAGTGGTTTTATCCAATAGTTTTTCAACCCTAATAATGATATAATCATTTTTGCTGACGGTATGGTACACGGTTACAAAATCATCACTTTTTATTACCAACTCGTCACCCACCTTGGCCGAAATTGCAAATTGTCCGGCCAAGTTCGTTGTGGTATAATTTCCGCCCACTATTTCAATATTTACCTTTGAAATGGGTTTATTCGTTTCTGCCTCCATTACTTCACCTTTCAAAATAAAGGATGGGTTATCCGTCATTCGTTTGGATTGTGAAAATCCTTCGGCCCCGAACAATAGGAAAATAAGGATAGAAAGAAAAGCTACTTGCTTCATATTAAAAGTAAAGGAACAAACATACGCGTTTTGCAGCAACACTTAAAACCACATTTTTCCCGGCATGGGTTTCGCGAGATTAAAAAACCACCATTTCCCTTAATGCCGACAACACTTTACTAATCCGAATGGCATATTGGCTCAAATATATTTTTTTATGAAAAAAATGCAGGAATTATAGAAAAAAATCCCCAACAAGAAATCATGAAGTACCCACAAAAAAAGCGAGAAATAACCGCAACTGTGGAAATACAACAACAGAGTGAAGCCCGAAGAAAATACCTTTCGAATAAAAAACCAAACCTATAACATAATTTGGAGAACGCCAGGCCTCAAGCCATAATCAGGCAAGCTCAAAAAAAGTGCATAGCTGGCAATAGCTTTTTGAAAATAAAAAATTGCCTGACCAATTTAGAAGGATCAGGCAATTTTTATCAAATGAAATTTCTCCTAATTAATGGCCGGACAATTACAGTCATAGGGCTCGGGCCTTCCACCCAAAAAGTCATAACCCAACGTGATTTGATGATAGGATCCACCATCAAATCGCACATTTCCTGATTGGTAGGTATAGGTATAAGCAAAAAGGAAGTTCTTAAAATTGATACCTAAAACAGGAGAAAAATACTGTGGTTTTTGTCCCTTCACAGAGCTTCCGTCTAAATAATCCGCCCCGTCAAATCCCCTTCGGTACGACAAACCGCCCCAAAGCTGTCCGAAATCCATTTCCCGGTAAGCTTTAAAATTTGCATCTATGGCCTTTTCGCCTGTTCCCTCGTTCCATTGAAACAAAAAAGAGGGTTCGTAGCTCCAATCCTGCCCATATTTACCGATGGCATAGCCCATGGACAATAAATACTTACGTTGGTTATTGGGTTCATATTTTTCGGTGTAAATAGATCTGTTCTGAAAAATGATATTTTTTACGGTGAAGTGCCCCGAAAAATTCAAAAAGTTATAGGATAAGCCAGCATCTACGTTAAAATACGACGTACTCTGCACAATTCCCGCAATCACCGGATCATAATCATCTAAAGGGAATTTGGTTTCATCCAATCGCTGTTGGGTCAAACCGGCGCTGAGACCAAACGATAATTGGTTCAGATCGGCCTCGCTCCTCGAAAACATCAAATGGTGGGCATAAGTAATATAACCACCAGTTTGCGAATGGTACCCGTTTTTATCATTATAGAAAATAGCCCCTATTCCTGATTGCTCTCCCAATCTCGCATTAAAACTTATAGTCTGCAAATTTGGGGCCTCCTCCTGATCGAACCATTGTTGCCGGGCAGTTAGCCGAAGTTGATTGTGCGTTGCCGCACCCGCCATAGATGGATGCAGCAAATACAAATTATCAGCCAAATACTCCGAATAGATTGGTACGCCATCTTGAGAAAATCCATATAGCGACGTTAGCAAAAATAGGATAATGGGGATTTGTTTAATGTTCATAATTTCTATTTATCGTTTTAGGGTAAAATGTCCTTTGAATTCCTTTGCGTTCCCGTCCTCGGTGTACTCCACCCGGAACCAGTAGTCGCTCGAGGGCATGGGGCTGCCGTTGTAGGTGCCGTCCCATCCCGG